>NZ_CP047211.1:1200000-2400000 GCF_030408795.1 Corynebacterium hansenii | reverse complement strand
CGCTCGCCGGTTTTCTGACCGCGCAGCTGACCATCGGGGGCGTGCCCATTTTGGTGCGCGAGGTCGTAGGCAACGTATTCGGGCTGGGTTCGGCCTATTTCGGCATGCGCCGCCTCGTCTGGGCCTGGCCGGTGGGCATCGCCGGCAACATCCTGCTGTTCACCGTGTTCCTCGGCGGCGTTTTCCACACGCCGCAGGACCTCGACCTCTACGGCCAGGCCGGCCGCCAGGTGATGTTCCTGGTGGTCAGCGTCTACGGCTGGTGGCGGTGGGCGCAGACGCGCCGGGCCGCGGCGGGCGGGGAGGCCTCGCTTTCCGACGCCGCCGTGGTGCCCCGATGGGCGTCCGCACGTGAGCGGATGGCCATGCTCGCCATCGCCGTGGGCGGCACCGTGGTGTGCGCGAAGATCTTCGGCGCCCTGGGGTCGTGGGGCCCGTGGGCGGATGCGTGGATCTTCGTCGGTTCGATGCTGGCCACGTGGGGGATGGCGAAGGGCTGGACCGAGTTCTGGCTCATCTGGATCGCCGTCGACGTCGTCGGCGTGCCCCTGCTGTTCCTCGGCGGCTACTACCCGTCGGCGGCGCTGTACCTGTTCTATGCGGGCTTCGTCACCTGGGGTTTCGTCACCTGGCTGCGGGTCCAGCGCCGCGTCGGGCGGCGTCAGGAACGCACGGCGGCGGCTTCGTCCAGCAGCCTGTCCAGCGTGACGACGACGCCCGAGTCCGTGTTCGACGGCGCCAGGTAGTTCGACGCGGCCTTGATGTCCTCGTGGGCGTTGGCCATGGCGAAGGACATCTCGCCGGCGGCCATCATCTGCAGGTCGTTGAGGAAGTCGCCGAAGACGGCGGTCTGCGCCGGCGTGACGCCGAGGCGCTCCTGGAGCTCCGCGACCGCGTGGCCCTTGTGCCGGCCGGGAACCATCATGTCCACCCAGCACTGGCCCGACACCGCGACTTCGAGGCGGTCTCCGACCACGCTCTTCATCAGCGGCGCGGCGTCGACCTCGGAGCCGCGCGCGTCGTAGACGGCCAGCTTGATCGCGCCGTCGTTGACCTCGTGCAAGTCGTCGACGACGGCCCGCGAGTGGTAGTACTTCGCGGCCTCGTCGTTGAACCCCGGCTGGTCGATCTCCACGTAGGCGACCTCCGGGTGGCAGACGATCAGGCCCATCGGGCGGCCCTCGGCGCGGGCGGCGCGCACGGCGTCGATGACCTCGTCGACGACGGCCGGGTCCATGCCGTCGGCGGCCGACAACTCCCCGTCGCGGACCACGACGTTGCCGTTCTCCGCGATGAAGGAATCGACGGTCGCGCCGGATTCGGTGCGGACGCCGCCGAACATGTCGCGCAGCGTGGCGTACTGCCGGCCGGACGCCGGGGCGAACGTGATGCCGCCGGCCTTGAGCCGGTCGAGGATCCGCGGCAGATCGGCGGGCAGGTTGCCGTCGCCGTCGAGAAGCGTGCCGTCCATGTCCACGACCACCAGGCGCAGATCCGCCGGGGCTGCGGGGAAGTCGGAGGGCCGGGGATGCCGGGTGGAATCGGGGCGAGTGGGTGTTTCGCGCATGACCGCGACACTAGTCCCCGAACCGTATCGGGCATAAGCGGGCATCGGCGGCGGAGGTCATGTCCGGTGCCCGCCCGGAGTTCCTCCCCCCCCCGAACGCTCGCGCGCCCATCTCTCCGGCGGCGCTAGTCCTCGGGAAGCGGCGGCGCTAGTCCTCTGGCAGCGGCGGCTCATGGCGCAGGTCGCGGGCCTCGGCGCGGCGCACCTCGCGGGGCTCGTCCTCCCGCTTGCGGCCCGGGCGGTTCAACGGCCACGAGCTCAGGCCCGGCAGCTTCTCCAGGGCCTCGCGGCCGGCGTCGAGCGACCGGCGCAGCACCTCGCCGCCGACGTCGCGCGTGCGGTCGAAGGCGTCGGTGGCCAGATGCTCGGCCTTGCGCAGCAGCTCCTCGCGCTTCTCCTCGCGGCGGCGCTTCAACTCCGCCGCATCGGACTGGCGGTCCCTCTCGCGGGCGAAGGCCTCCGCGTCGCGGGCCTCGGCGTCGGAAAGCCGCTTGGACGCGGCGGCCGCGGCGTCCCAGCTTTCCTCCAGGCTCTCGGCGAGGTGGAGCATCGCGTCGATGCGGCGCTCCATGTCGCGCATCTTCTCGCGGTACCCCGCCTGGATGTCGTAGCGGCGCAGCAGGCGGCGGGCGCGGGCGGCGTCGTCGCGCCACGACGCGATGGGGCCCTCGACGATGGAATCGTCCGCGATGAAACGGTGCTCCCACGGGTCGACGTCGGGCGACGACAAATTCGAGCGCAGGCGCTCATCGCGATCCAGCACCTCCTGCACCAGCAGGCGTGCGCGCTCCTCGGCGTGGGAGGCGCGGGCGGAACGGGAATTGTCGGATCGGAAAGTCACGCGGCCCATCCTACGGACGGGCGCGGACAACGTGGGCCGATCGGGTGGGGCGCGGGTCGGTGCCGCCGCATGCCCGCTCCGCCGCCTCACGCAGCTAACCCACCCTGAATTGGGCAACCCACCCGCTGTAACGGGTGGGTCTGCGCATTCGGGGTGGGTTGGCGGGAGGTGGGGTGGGAGGCAGACCCCGCCGGGCGCTGCCGCCGGACCAGCCTCGCCGGGTGCTGCGCCTAGAACAGGCCCGTCGGGTCGGTGGCGTAGCTGACCAGGAGGTTCTTGGTCTGCTGGTAGTGCGAGAGCATCATCAGGTGGTTCTCGCGGCCGATGCCGGACTTCTTGTAGCCGCCGAACGCCGCGTGCGCCGGGTACACGTGGTACGCGTTGCACCACACGCGGCCAGCTTGGATGGCGCGGCCGGCCTTGTACACGTTGTTGTTCGACCGCGACCACACGCCGGCGCCGAGGCCGAACATGGTGTCGTTGGCGATCTTCACGGCCTCGTCCAGCGACTTGAACGTGGTCACGCCGAGCACCGGGCCGAAAATCTCCTCCTGGAACAGGCGCATGTCGTTGACGCCGGAGAAGATGGTCGGCTCGATGTAGTAGCCGCCGGACAGGTTGCCCTCCAGCTTCGCCTGGCCGCCGCCGAGCTCGAGCTTCGCGCCCTCGGTCTTGCCGATCTCGATGTACTTCAGGATCTTGTCCAGCTGCTCCTTCGACGCCTGCGCGCCGACCATGGTGTCGGTGTCCAGCGGGTCGCCGCGGCGGATGTTGGACACGCGCTCGATGCCCAGCTGCACGAACTCGTCGGCGATGGACTCGTGGACCAGCGCGCGCGACGGGCAGGTGCACACCTCGCCCTGGTTGAGGGCGAACATGGCGAAGCCCTCGACGGCCTTGTCGCGGAAGGAGTCCTCGGCGTCCATGATGTCCTCGAAGAAGATGTTGGGCGACTTGCCGCCCAGCTCGAGGGTGACGGGCACGAGGTTGTCGGCGGCGGCCTTCATGATCGTCGAGCCGGTGGTCGTCTCGCCGGTGAAGGCGACCTTCGCGATGCGGTCGGAGCCGGACAGCGCGGCGCCGGCTTCCTCGCCGAATCCGTTGACGATGTTGACCACGCCGTTCGGCAGCAGATCCCCGATGATGCCGATCAGGTGGAGGATCGAGGCCGGCGTCTGCTCGGCGGGCTTGAGCACCACGCAGTTGCCGGCGGCCAGCGCGGGGGCGAGCTTCCAGGTGGCCATGAGGATGGGGAAGTTCCAGGGGATGATCTGCCCGACGACGCCCAGCGGCTCGTGGAAGTGGTAGGCGACCAGGTCGTCCTGGATCTGCGACAGGCGGCCCTCCTGGGTGCGGGCGGCCGCGGCGAAGTAGCGGAAGTGGTCGATGGCCAGCGGGATGTCGGCGGCGAGGCACTCGCGGATGGGCTTGCCGTTGTCCCACGTTTCGGCGACCGCGATTTCCTCGAGGTGCTCTTCCATGCGGTCGGCGATCTTGTTCAGCACCTTGGCCCGCTCGGCCGGCGGCGTCGACCCCCACGCGGGCGCGGCGGCGTGGGCCGCGTCGAGGGCCTTCTCGATGTCCTTTTCGTTCGAGCGCGCGACTTCGGTGAACACCTCGCCGGTGACGGGGGAGATGACCTCGAAGTAGTTGCCGTCGACGGGGTCCTGGAACCCGCCGTCGATCCAGTTGCCGTAGCGGGGCTCGAACGACATCTTCGCGCCGTCGGATCCGGGGTGGGCGTAGGTGGTCATCGGTGTTCCTCCTGGTGGTGGGTGTGCCGCGGGGTCGGGCCGTCGTTGGTCGGGGCCCGTGGCGGCGGGGATCGTGGGGATGCGCGCGTGCCGCGCGGATCGCCGCAAAAAGTGATCCGCGCCACACGGTGCGTTGCCATCCGAACCTAACCACGGTCGGGGGTCGCGTCAATGCTCGCCGTCGTTCGCCGCCGCCGCGCCTGGTCACCGATACCCTGGCCGCATGCTGACTTCCCCCGAACTGCTCGCCCCCGTCGATCCCGGCGCCCCGTTGCTGGTCGTGGCCACCCGCGAGGAGGCCGAGCATCTCGGCGCCGACGTGCCCGTCCTGCTCACGGGAATCGGCCGCATCAACGCCACGGCCGCGCTGGCCGAGACGCTGGCCCGGGGGCCGCTTCCGGCGTCGATCCTGAACGTGGGCACCGCCGGTTCGCTTCACGACGGCCCGGCGTCCGGGCTCCACGGCGTCCACCGCATTTCCAGGGTCCTGCTCCACGACTTCTCGCACTCGGCGGTGCGCAGGCTGGCCGGCGCGGACGCCTATCCGCCCATCGACGTGGATGCCCGGGACGATGGGGTGCGCGGCGAAGGGCCGTCGTCAAGCGAAGGCGCGCCGGGGAAGGTGCTGGCCACCGGCGACCTGTTCGTGGAGGACTCCGCGACCCGCGCCCGCCTGGCCGAGACGGCCGACCTCGTGGACATGGAGGGCTACGCCATCGCGTGGGTGGCGCGACGGTTCGGGGTGCCGGTGGAGCTGATCAAGCTGGTGTCCGACCCCGCCGACGAATCCGCGGGCGAGCTGTGGACGGAGGGCGTCGCGGAATGCTCGCGGGTGCTGGGTGAGCACCTGGGGCGGCGGTTCGGCGGCCGCGCCGGGCGGTGATGCGGCGATGAGGGGCGACGGCATGCCGGGGCCGGGCGGCGGCCGCGAGTCGCTATGGCGCCGGGCCGTCCGGGAAGCGAAGCAGGCCGCCGGCGACAGAACGACGTTCCGCCCCATCCCGCTGTTGGTGGTGGCGTTGATCGTGTGGGCGGTCATCGCGTGGTCGAAGGGGATGGATGCCGCGCTGCCACTGCTCGCGGCGGTGATCGTGCTCGCGTACCCCGTGATGCTGCTCATTTGGGGGATCGTTTTCGTCGCCGTGTTCGGGGTCTCGCTGGTGCTGCTCCCGGTGGGCGACGCCGTCGACGCACACTTCGCGCGCCGGAGCAGGAACCGGCACGTGCGGCGAGACTGACGGGTGGTCGGGGTAACCGGTGGTTGGGGTAACTGGCGCCAGGCGAGGTCAGCGCCCGCGGGCGCGCTTCGCGATGGCGCGCTTCAACCCGCCGACGATCAGTTTGTCCCCGAGCGCCGGCGGCAGCAGATCGAGCAGCGCGCGACCCCGATGGTGGGCGACCTTCACCCGGATGGGCGGCTTGGCGGCGACGGCCGCGTCGAACACCGCGTCGGCGAGCAGGGCGGGGTCGGCGGCCTCGCCGTCGGTGCGGGCGGCGCTCTCACCCGCCACCGCCATTAGGTCGGCGAACGGGGAACCCTCCGGGGTGGCGTCGATGAACGCCTGCCGGATCCCCTTCGTCATGTTCGTGCGGAACGGCCCCGGCTCGATGATGGTCACGCCGATGCCGAGCAGGGCGAGCTCGCGTCGCAGAGCATCGCCGTAGGCGTCCACCGCATGCTTCGACATGGCGTACAACCCGTTGGTGGGCATCGCCTGCTGGCGGCCGGTCTCCGAGGAAATGACCAGCACCTGCGGCGAACGGCCCTCCCACCGCGCGGCCATGAGCAGCGGCAGCGCGGCCCGATGCACCCGCGCCTGGCCGGTGACGTTGAGGTCGAGGATGGCGGTCATGCGGTCGCCGGGGATGTCCGTCAGCGCGCCGATGCCCAGGGCGCCGGCGAATGCGGCCACCGCGTCGAGGCTGCCGCCGGTCAGCCGCGCGACCTCGTCCATGGCGTCGGCGACGGAGGCGTCGTCGGTGACGTCGACGACTAAACCCGTCACTCCCCGGGTGCGCAGGTCCTCCGGGAGCTCATCGCGGTCGGCGCCGAAGACCGCCCACCCCTCGTCCGCGAACTTCCGCGCCGTCCGGGCGCCGAGCCCCGACGCCGCCCCGGTGATGAAAATCGACCTCATGGCACCAGGGTACGGAGGGGCGCGGCGGCTAGTCCGCGACCAGCGTCTCCAGCGTGAACTCCGGGTGCTCCTTCTCGATGAACTGCAGCTTCCACTTGTCGCCGAACAGCGCGATAAGCGCCCCGTCGGAGCGGGTGAAGATCTCCACCCCGCGCTGCTTGGCCAGCGCCGGCGCGGTTTCGGCGTCGGTGCGGCGCGCGACGGAGTAGGGGATCGGGTCGGCGACGGTCTCGACGTTGTACTCGACCTGCATGCGCGCCTGCATGACCTCGAACTGCATGGGGCCGACGGCGGCCATCACCGGGGCGGCGTCGCCGCGGGCGTCGTTGCGCAGGATCTGCACCACGCCCTCGGCGTCGAGCTGTTCGATGGCCTTGCGGAACTGCTTGTACTTGCCCAGCGACTTCGCCCGCAGGGTGCGGAAGTGCTCCGGTGCGAACTGCGGCATCGGCTTGAACTGCACCTTGCGGCCCGCGTAGATGGTGTCGCCCGGCGCCAGCGACCCGGCGTTGACCAGGCCGACGATGTCGCCCGGGTAGGCGGTTTCGACGGTCGACCGGGTGCGGCCGAACACGGTCAGGGCGTACTTCGTCGAAAAGCTCCGGCCGGACTGGGCGTGCGTGACCTGCATGCCGCGGTCGAACTCGCCGGAGACGACGCGCATGAACGCCAGCTTGTCGCGGTGGTGGGCGTCCATGCCGGCCTGCACCTTGAACACCACGCCGGCGAAATCGTCTTCGGGGTTGCGGATCTCGTCGATCGCGCCCTGCCCTCCGGCGGCCGCGGCCTCGATGGCGGCGGGGTCGGATTCGCGGGCGGCGGGCGCCGGGGCGAGTTCGCAGAGGGTGTCCAGGATCTGGTGGACGCCCCAGTTGAGCATCGCGGAGGCGAAGATCACCGGCGAGGTGTCGCCGGCCAGGTACAGCTCCTGGTCGTGGTCGGCGCCGTCGGCGGACAGCAGCTCGGATTCCTCGGCGGCGGTTTCCCACGTTTCGCCCTGCTCGGCGGCGGCCTCGTCGGGGGTCAGGTGCGTTTCCTCCGCGATGGTGGAGCCGCCGGCGGTGCGCTCGAAGCGGATGAACTCCTCCGCCTCGCCGTCCTCGCCGCGGCGCAGCAGGCCGCGGAAGTCGCCGGCCTCGCCGACGGGCCAGAACAGCGGCGTCGGCTGCAGGCCGATCTCCTCGACGATCTCGTCCATGAGCTCCAGCGGCGCCTTGCCCGGGCGGTCCCACTTGTTGATCACCGTGACGATCGGGATGCCGTTCGACTTGCACACGCGGAACAGCTTCAGGGTCTGCGGCTCCAGGCCCTTTGCGCCGTCGACGAGCATGACGGCGGCGTCGACGGCGGTGAGCACGCGGTAGGTGTCCTCGGAGAAGTCCGCGTGGCCGGGGGTGTCCACCAGGTTGATCATGTACGGCTCGCCGTCGTGGCCCTCGGGCGCGTACTCGAACTGCAGCGCCGACGAGGCGATGGAGATGCCGCGGTCCTTCTCCATGTCCATCCAGTCGGAGACGGTGGATTTGCGGCCGGCCTTGCCGTGCACGGCGCCGGCCTCGCTGATGACGTGCGCGTGCAGCGCCAGCGCCTCGGTCAGCGTGGACTTGCCGGCGTCGGGGTGCGCGATGACCGCGAACGTGCGGCGGCGTGCGGCCTCATCGGCGAGGGTGCTCATGGGTTCCTTTGCTGGTCGTTTCCCTGCGGGTGGCAGGTGGTCAAGGATAGTCGCGGTGCTTTGCGACGCCGACGCCGCTCCCGGTTCAGACTTCGTCCCCGCCGGACCCGCTCTTGCTGAGCCGCTCGGCGTAGGCGCGGATCTCGTCGTCCGGGTCGAAGCGGCGGTCCTGCAGTTCCTCCGGCCACGTGTCGGGGTCGGGGTTCTTGACGGCGGCCGCGTACGGGGCGAACTCCTTGACCGACCGGAACCGGATGGCGGTGGCCGCGCCGGGGTCGTCCGGGAGGGGAGCGGAGACGCTGACGTCGTGGACCGCCCGCGGCAGACCGGTGATGGGGTTGGTCGGCCATTCCACGCCGAAGGTCACGGTCGGCGCGGCGTCGACGGCGGCCGGGTCGGACGGGAACAACAGGAATTCGACCAGGCCCGAGTCCGGCGCGAAATACCAGCCGTGCTCGTGGAGCAGCGCGCGCAGTTCCAGCGCCGCCTTCAGGCACCGGTCCATGCCCGTGCCCTCGTAGGCGTCCAGGGCCTCGTCGACCTCGCCG
Source organism: Corynebacterium hansenii (assembly GCF_030408795.1). Lineage (NCBI taxonomy): Bacteria > Bacillati > Actinomycetota > Actinomycetes > Mycobacteriales > Corynebacteriaceae > Corynebacterium > Corynebacterium hansenii. Next base: position 2,391,477 of record NZ_CP047211.1, on the reverse strand, counting down.
AGTGCGTACTCGCCGTCCAGCAGCGCGGCGACGACGTCCGCGTCGCCCGCCGGGATCGACGCGGTGGCGAGGACCTTCGGCGCTTTACCTTCGTCGTTGCGGGTCATAGTGGGCAGTCTATCCGCCGCGGCGGACCGGCCCGAACGCGCTTCGGCCCATGCGCGAACGGCGTGACCGGTGGCACGATGGGGGTGGACGCGCCGAGCGGCGCCGACCGGCGGCTGCGGAGGCCGTCGCAAAGCCCCCGCACCCGCGCCGGACCAAGACGGATGGAATCGGAAGGAAAGGGCATTTACATGAGCATCAGCGACATCGGACCCAAGCCGAACGCCTTCGACATCGAGACGGAGACCCGCGACAACGCCAACTACCGCACGGTCGCCTGGACCGGCAAGTACCTGCAGGTCACCCTCATGTCCATCGAGCCGGGCGGGAACATCGGCCTGGAGGCGCACCCCGACACCGACCAGTTCCTGCGCGTCGACGCCGGCAAGGGCGTGTGCAAGATGGGCCCGGCCGAAGACGACCTGAACTTCGAGCAGGAAATTTCCGACGGCTGGGCCATCGTGGTGCCCGCCGGCGCCTGGCACGACGTCGTCAACACCGGCGACGAACCCCTGCGCCTGTACTCCGTTTACGCCCCGTCGCACCACGCCCAGGGCATCGTGCAGGCCACCTTCGAAGACGCCGAGCGCGACGAGGAATCCGGCGAGGACGTCCCGCCGGAGTGGACCGTCCAGCCCGAGAACCAGGCGGACGACAAGCACGCCTGATTCCGCCGAAGAACGGCGCGACCGGCCACCCGCGGGGCGGCCGGTCGTCGTGTTTGGGGAGGGGTTGCCCGGGTTGGGAAAGAGCGGGGCAGGGGTCGGGGAGGTTACTCGCGGCGGCGGAACCGCGCCACGGACAACGGCATGAACACGGCGGCGATGGCCACCGAACCGATGATCACCGCGGGCACCGGGTGCTGCATGGTCCACACGTCGGGCACCGGGCCATCGGGCAAGTTGCCGAAAAGGCTGCGGGCGGCCTGGACCAGCGCGGACACCGGATTCCATTCGGCGATGACCCGCAGGACAGTCGGCAGGGTCTCCGACGGCACGAATGCGTTGGAGATGAACGTCAGCGGGAACAGGATGATGAACACCGCGTTGTTCAGCGTCTCCGGCGTCGACACCATCAGGCCGACGAACACCAGGACCCACGAAAACGCCCACGCGAAGAACAGCAGGATGGCCACGCCCGCCAGGAAATTCGGCAGACCGTCGTGGAAACGCCAGCCGACGGCGAGGCCGGTGAGGATCATCACCGCCATGGACACCGCGTTGATGGCCAGGTCCGTGAAGGTGCGGGCGAAAAGCACCGCCGACTGCGACATGGGCAACGTGCGAAAACGGTCGATGATCCCCTCCTTCAGATCCTGCGCCATGAACGTGCCCGAGAACGTCGCGCCGAAGACCACCGTCTGCGCGAAGATGCCGGCCATGAGGAAGTCCGTGTAATTCGACCCCGGCACCTGAATCGCGCCGCCGTAGACCTGGCTGAACAGCAGCACGAACATGATCGGCTGGAACAGCGCGAAACCGATGACGTCGGGGGAGCGCCTCAGGCGCGAGAAGTTGCGGCTCATCACCGCGGCGACGTCGCCGAACCAATTGCTCATCGCGCATCCTCCCCGCGGTCGCCCGTCATGGACAGGAACACTTCGTCGAGCGTGGGACGGCGCAGGCCGGCGTCGTGAAGCTCGATGCCCTCCACCTCCGACAGGAACCGCGTCAGCGACGCCGCCCCGTCGGCCACCGGGGCCTTCAGCGACGGGCCGTCGACCGTCACCGGTCCGATGGCGTGGCGGGCCAGCGCATCGCGCAGCGCGGCGACGTCATCGCCGCGGGCGGCCGTGACCTCGACCTGCTGCCCGCCGACGGTCGCCTTCAGTTCGTCGGCCGTGCCCTCGGCGATGATGTGGCCGTGATCGACGACGCTGATGTCGTCGGCGAGCTGATCGGCCTCCTCCAGGTACTGCGTGGTCAGCAGCACCGTCACGCCGCGGCTGACCCGATCGCGGATGACGTCCCACAGTCCGATGCGGGCCTTCGGGTCCAACCCCGTGGTCGGCTCGTCGAGGAACAGCACCTTCGGTTCCGCGACCAGCGCGCCGGCGAGGTCCACGCGGCGGCGCATGCCACCGGAGAAGCCCTTCACAGGTCGGTCGGCGGCGTCCGCGAGGTCGAAGGCGTGCAGGAGCTCGTCGGCGCGCTCCTCCACGCGCGAACGGCTCAGGTGGTACAGGCGGCCGATCAGGCGCAGGTTCTCGCGGGCCGTGAGCTGCTCGTCGACGGCCGCGTACTGGCCGGATGCCCCGATGACGTCGCGCACCCTGGAGGGCTCGGCGAGCACGTCGATGCCCGCCACGCGCGCCGATCCGGCGGTGGGGCGGATGAGGGTGGTCAGGATTTTCACGGTCGTGGTCTTGCCGGCCCCGTTCGGGCCGAGAATGCCGCGCACCGTGCCCTCCTCGACCGCCAGATCCAGCCCGTCGAGCGCGCGGACCTCTCCGGATGCTGCGGAATAGACCTTGGTCAGGCCCTCCGCCTCGATGATTGGCATTGGCGTCCTTCCTTGGCATCGGACGCCGATGTGACGCGCCGATGCGGTTCGCGCCCGATTTGGGGGCGCCGGGGAAGGGTACATGCATTTCCGGATCGGCGTCATCGCCCACCGGCCCGATGCCCGTTTCGGGCGCCGCGGCACACCCGATGGGGCGTGCCGGAACGCGACGACGTAGTTTTAAAGGAGGACTCTTCGAACCGAAAAGTACCTCGCAGCCCGTGAAACGAGCTCCCCGGGGGCCGACCGCGGGCCCCATTGACTGCCCCCATCAACGCCCCTTGAACCCAGGAGGATCCATGGCGACGCCGGCACCGATCAACCACAGCGACTGGAACGAGCGAGTCGTCCTCGCGGAGAAGATGATTCCGCTGCTCGGCCAGCTGCGGCGCGAGAAGAACGTCGTCACCTCGATCTTCGGCCGCCTGCTGGAGAACCCGACCGAGACGTCGATCATCAAGTCGCACCGCTACGCCCGGCGCATCACCTCGCAGGAGCTGCCGCTGTCACAGACCCTGCCGATCATCGAGCAGCTGGTGCAGATGGACCTGGGCACCGCCTCCATCGACCTCGGCGCCCTGGCCACCAAGTTCGAGGAGGAGGGCGGCGACCTCGCCGAGTTCCTCGCGCGCGAGCTCGCCGACGTCATCGGCACCGCCCACGAAACCCCGCAGTCCGACGTCGTGCTCTACGGCTTCGGCCGCATCGGCCGTCTGCTGGCCCGCATCCTGCTGTCGCGACAGGCGCTGTTCAACGGCGCCCGCCTGCGCGCCATCGTCGTGCGCAAGAACGGCGACGAGGATCTGGTCAAGCGCGCCTCGCTGCTGCGCCGCGACTCCGTGCACGGCGCGTTCGACGGCACCATCACCGTCGACCGGGACAACGACATCATCTGGGCCAACGGCACCCCGATCCAGGTCATCTACTCGTCCGACCCGGCCACCGTCGACTACACCGCCTACGGCATCGACGACGCCCTGGTCATCGACAACACCGGCCGCTGGCGCGACCGCGAGGGCCTGGGCCAGCACCTGAAGTCCAAGGGAGTGTCCAAGGTCCTGCTGACCGCCCCGGGCAAGGGCGACATCCCGAACATCGTCTACGGCATCAACCACAAGGGCATCGACCCGGAGGAGAAGATCCTCTCCGCCGCGTCCTGCACCACCAACGGCATCACGCCGGTGCTGAAGGTCGTCAACGACAAGTGGGGCGTCGAGCACGGCCACGTCGAGACGGTGCACTCGTTCACCAACGACCAGAACCTCATCGACAACTTCCACAAGGGCACCCGTCGCGGCCGCGCCGCCACGCTGAACATGGTGCTCACCGAGACCGGCGCCGCGAAGGCCGTGTCCAAGGCCCTGCCGGAGTTCGAGGGCAAGCTCACGGGCAACGCCATCCGCGTGCCCACCCCGGACGTGTCCATGGCGGTGCTCAACCTGACGCTGGAGACCGAGGTCGACCGCGACGAGGTCAACGAGTACCTCCGCGAGGTTTCGCTGCGCTCCGTGCTGCGCCAACAGATCGACTACATCCACTCGCCGGAGGTCGTGTCCACCGACTTCGTCGGTTCCACCCACGCCGGCATCGTCGATGGCCTGGCCACCATCACGCAGGGCAAGCACCTGGTGCTCTACGTCTGGTACGACAACGAGTTCGGCTACTCGAACCAGGTCATCCGCGTCGCCGAGGAGGTGCTGGGCACCCGCCCGCGCATCTACCCGAAGCGCAAGCACCTCGTCGACCTGTAAGTCAGCGGCTCGTCAGTCGCCGGCACCGCAATTCGCCGACCCGAAAGCCGTCGACCCGTAAATCGGCGGCCCGAGGGTCGGCGCCCGCGGCAATCGTCGACGGGCGGCGCCCGGGGCAATTAGGTGAACCTGACCGTAGTGATGTTGTTTAGGTGGAACGTATGCTTTCATTGAGGGCATGCACACTTCCTTGATCAATGTTCGGTGGTCCGCCGGGCGGGTCGCCGCGGCACTCGCCCTCGCGCTCGGGCTCGTCCTGTCGCTCGTCGCCTGCTCGTCGGACTCCGGGGGAGAAAAGACCGGAGACGGCGCCGGGGCCGGCTCCGACCAACTCCGCGTCGTCGCCCTCGATTGGCGCTACGAGGAGATCCTCGTCGCCCTCGGCGTCACACCGGTGGGCACCGTCGAGATCGGCAAGTCCGCCGAACCGCAGACGCTGAAGGGGAAGCTCGACGGCGCGACGTCGGTGGGGCAGGCCAAGCAGCCGAACCTCGAGGTCATCCAGTCCCTCGAGCCGGATCTGATCCTCGCCAGCCCCACCCGGCATGCCGCGATCCTCGATCAGCTCAAGGGCATCGCGCCGACGGAAACCTACGCGGACACCTCCTATGTCGACGTGCTCAACGCGATGGACGCCATCGCCGCGAAGCTCGGCAAGGAGAAGGAAGCCGGCGAGGTGCGCTCCCGCATCGACGGCAAGATCGCCGAAGCGAAGAAGGCAGTGAAGCCGGGCACCCGCGCCGCCGTCATCGGCTGGTCGAAGGACACGCTCTACACGTGGATCGCGAAGTCCTTCTCCGGTTCGCTGCTCACCGCCGTCGGGTACGAGTACGGCTACGACGGCGAGAAGTCCGCCATCGAGTCGAAGACCGACGTCGCCGAGCTGACCGGGGACAAGCTGCCGGGCATGAAGCTCGACGTCGCGTACCTCTACAACGACACCGAGGGCTTCCGCGCCAGCCCCTACGGCGGGGTCGTGGACAAGGTCATCGACGTTGAGCAGGACACGTGGTCGCGGTCGCGCGGCCCGCTCGCGGCGGAAGCGATGCTCGACCAGATCATCGCCGAAGCGAAGTGACCCCGGGGCCACGCACGCCGGCGCCCCGCCCCTCCCGTTCCCGCCCGTCCGGCTCCGCGAAGTTCTCCTCGGGGCCGGCTAACCGCCCGTCCCGCCACCGTGCGGCGGGCATCATCGCCGCGCTCGCCGGCGGAGCGGGACTCATCGCCGCCCTCGCGTGGGGGCGGCTTTCGGCCGTCGCGGCTCCGGAGGGTGCGGAATGGCTCGGCGCCGAACTGCACTCGGTCGCCGTCGACCGGCTGACGGCGACGGTCGTCGTCGGCGCCTGCCTGGGCATCGCGGGCGTCCTGTTGCGCACGGCCACGAAGAACCCGCTGGCCGACCCGGAAATCACCGGCGTCAACTCCGGCGCCGCCTTCGGCGCGGTGTTGGCGACGACGGTGACCGGCTCCGTCGGCGGCGCCGCCCTGCTGCCCGGCGCACTCGCCGGGGCGGTCGTCGCGGCATCTGCGACGATCACCTTCGGCATGCGCGGGAGGGCCGCGACGTCCTCGGCGATGGCCGTGCAGCGCATGGTGCTGCTCGGCATGGCGGTCTCCGCGCTGTTCAGCGCGTTGACGGCGATCATCCTGGTTCTCGACGAAGCCCAGCTGTCTACCGTGTTGTCCTGGTTGTCGGGGCGTCTCGGCGGAGTGCGCATGGCCGACGTCGTCCCGGCGATGATCGTCGCCGCCGTCGTGGCCCCCGCCGTGATCGCGGGTGCCCGCGGGCTCGATGCGCTCGTCGTCGGCGATTCGGTCGCCACCGCGGTCGGGGCGCGTCCCCGGCTGACCCGGGTGCTCGCCGTGGCCGCGGCGGTGCTGCTCATCGCGCCGTGCGTGGCCGCCGCGGGGCCGATCGGTTTCCTGGGGCTCATGGCGGCCGTTGCCGCGCACCGCGTGTGCGGCCCCCGCCATCGCTCGGCCGTGCCCGTCGCCGCGGTGCTCGGCGCGGCCGTCCTGCTCGTGGCCGACACCGTCGGGCAGTGGCTGTGGGCGCCGGCGGAAACTCCGGTGGGCATCGTGACGGCCCTGATCGGCGTCCCCGTCCTGCTGTGGGGCATCGGCTCCCTGCGCGGCACCCGCAACGGCGGCGCCCCGAACCGCGCGGCATCGAAACGCGCGGCGTCGAATGGCGCCACGCCTGAAACCCCCACGCTTCCGCGCCCGCTGAATGGACGCTTCGCTTCCGGGGAGGGATCGGCATGATGGCGAGGACGGCTTCGTCGCAAAGCACGCCCCGCACCCGCGCCCGCACGGCCGCCATCGTGGCGGTGCTCGTCGCGGCGCTTGCGGCCGTGGTCGTGCTGGCGCTGGGCATCGGGGCGGTCCAGGTGCCGCCCGGCGATGTGGTGGCCAGGCTGGTCGGCGGCGACAACTTGATCTGGAAGTACCGGCTGCCGCGAATCCTGGTCGGCGCGATCGCCGGCGTCGGCATGGCGGTGGCGGGGTGCCTGCTGCAGGTGGGGCTGCGCAATCCGCTGGCGGCGCCGGACACGGTCGGCATCACCGCGGGCGGTGGCCTGGCCGCGGTCGCGGCGTTGCTGGGCGCGGGCGCGCTGCCGGCGCAGGCGCTCACACCCGTGGCTTTCGTTGGGGCGCTGATCGGCGCCGGGGTGGTGCTCGCGCTTGCCGGGCGCGGCATCGGCGACCCCGTGCGGCTGGCCCTGACCGGCGTGGCGGTGTCCGTCGGGCTGGCCGCTGCGACGCAGCTGCTGCTCGTGCGCGCCGCCCCCGAGGCGGGCGCCGCGATGACCTGGCTGAAGGGCTCGCTGTACGCGCGGACGCTTTCCGACGCCGCCGTCGTCGCCCCCGTCGTGGCCTTCGGCCTGGTGGCGGCGCTGATCGTGTCGCGCCACCTCGATGCGCTGCGCCTGGACGACGCCGTGATGGCGGGCATCGGCGTGGTCCCCGTGCGCTGGCGCGTGGTCGCGGTGGTGCTGGCCGTCGCGTGCGGCTCGGGTGCCGTGGCGGCGGCCGGGGTGCTCGGGTTCGCCGGCCTGATCGTGCCGCATGCCGCGCGGCTGCTTGTCGGCGGGCCGCTGTCCCGGCAGATCCCGGTGGCGGCGATGCTCGGCGCCACGCTGGTGGTCGGGTGCGACGCCGTCGGGCGATGGCTGTTCGCGCCGACCGAGATCCCGGTCGGCGCGCTCATCGCCATCGTCGGCGCGCCGTATTTCGTGTTCCTGTTGTTGAGATTGACGAAGGTGTGACGTGATCGTGAAAACTCCGCGGAATCGGAAAGCCCCGGAAAAGGGCCTGTCCGGCGTCGGCCTCGTGGTCGGCTACGGCGGCGAACCGGTGCTCGACGGGGTCGACGTCGCCATCCCCGACGGTCGCGTGACCGCGCTGATCGGCCCGAACGGGTGCGGCAAGTCGACGCTGCTGAAGACCCTGGGCCGCCAGCTGCGGCCGTCGGCGGGCCAGGCGCGCCTGGGCGGGGCGGACGTCGGCGCATCGTCGGCACGCGCGTTCGCGCGGGAGGTCTCCTTCCTGCCGCAGCAGCCCGTCGTGCCGGAGGGCATCACGGTGCGGGAGCTCATCGCCTTCGGCCGGTACCCCTTCACCGGCGCGTTCGCGGCGCTGTCGGAGGTCGATCACCGCGCCGTGGAATCCGCCGCCGCGCGCGTCGGGGTGGCGGAGCTTCTCGACGCGCCCGCCACCGCGCTGTCCGGCGGCCAGCGGCAGCGGGCGTGGATCGCCATGACCGTCGCGCAGGAGGCGGGGATTCTGCTTCTCGACGAGCCGACGACCTACCTCGACCCCGCCCATCAGCTGGCGACGCTGGAGCTGGTCCGGGGGCTCAACGCCGAGGGGCGCACCGTGGCGATGGTCCTCCACGACATGACGCAGGCGGCCCGGTTCGCCGACCACGTCATCGCGATGTCCGGTGGCGCCATCGTCGCCGAAGGGGAGGCGGGGGAGGTGCTCACCCGTGACCTGGTGCGCGACGTTTTCGGCGTCGATTGTCTGATGGTGCGCGATCCGGAAACGGGAAGGGAATTGCCGATTCCGCATGTCAACCTTCTTGTTAAAGGTTAGCCTCACCTTCATGGTTTTCGATCTGGAGTCCAATGCACGTGAACACCGACGAAGACTCGTCGGTTCGACGAACGGTGATGGAGCGGGGGAGGAAACGGGGGATGGCGGCGCGGATCCCGGCGCGCGTGCCGAGATCGTCGAGCGCCTGCTCACCGCGCTCGACCGGGAAAGGTTGCTCGCCCCGCCGCTGACGGAGCGGGAGGCCGATGAGTTCCGGGCAGCCGGAGAACCGGCGGAAATCGTCGGCGAACTCGCGCGAGCGGGAAGATTCGCCGGCCCTGTCCCGAATCTGCCTCGGCTCCTCGAAGAGCTCTCCGATGGGGTGACGGGATTGGCGCGGGCACGGGCCGGTCTGCGCGAACGGTGGGCCGTCGCAAAGCAGGCGAATACCGCCGGTCGAGCCTCGCAGGAATCGGGCTTCGATGCGCTGGTCCGGGAATGCCGGCGGCGGTGCCTTCCCGGGGACCGTGGGCCGTCGGCCCTCCTGGCGCGTTTCGAGCAACTCGTGGGGGAGGGGCACCCGGCCCACCCGTGCGCGAAGACGAGCCTCGGGCTCGGCGACGGCTACCGCGACGTGCTGCCGGAGCAGGTCGAACGGGTGACCCTTCGATTCGCCGCCGTCGACCCGGCGAAGGTCGTCGAGACCGGAAGGCCGATCCTCGAGGCCCTCGGAGCGAGGCTGCCGGCGCTGGCCGGTGCCATCCGGGAGGAACTCGACGCCCGGAACATCGCCGGATTCGCGGTCATCCCCGTGCATCCATGGCAGTGGGAGCAGGTCATCTCCACGGAATTCGCGGCCGAGATCGACGCCGGCCGCGTCGTTTTGCTGGACGCGACGGCGTCCGCCGAACCGCTGATGTCGGTGCGCACCGTGCGGGTGGGCGCCGACGACGGCTCGGGTGCGGTCCACGTCAAATTGGCCCTGGAAGCCCAACTCACGGGAGCCATCCGCGGCATCTCCCGCGGAGCGCTGGCGGGGCCGGCGGTTTCCGGCTCCGTGCGGCGAGCCCTCGCCCTCGACCCCGGCTTCATCCCCCGCACCGGCGACGACGCGCCCGCGTTCCACGTCGCCGACGACATGGCCGGCGTCGGGTTCCGCGCGGAGGAGGGGATCCGGGCCCATTGCTTCGGGGCCATCGTCCGCGATGATCCCGCGGCCCCGGCCATTGGGGAAGACGTGCCCCTGCCGATCGCCGCGCTGCAGGCGTCCAACCCGCTGACCGGGCGTCCGATCCTGATCGACGTCTTCGAATCGATCCGCGGGCGTGCGGCCGTGCCCATGACTGTGGCGGAGGTCGCCGAGGCATGGTTCGCGGCGCTTGCCGACGTCCTCGTCGCGCCGTCCATCGCGCTGCTCGCCCGGTGGGGCGTGGCGCTGGAGCCGCATCCCCAGAATGCGGTTCTCGTTTTGCGCGACGGCATGCCCCGGTGCGCGGTGGTCAGGGACAACGGCGGCGCCCGCGTGGTGGCGGGGTCGCGATTGGCCGGAGCAACGGCGGCCGACGAGTTGATGAGCAGCCTCGAGGGGACGGCGCTCGTCGCCGGCGACCGCCGCGCCGCGGTGGACAAACTCTCCTACCCGCTCCTGATGAACACGATCGTCGGACTGGCCCGCGTGGCCGAAGACGCGTCCGTTCCGGCGTCCGTGCCATACGGGGTGGTCGCGGAACGCATCGCCGAAGAAGCGGCGCGGTGCTCCGGAGCGTTTTCCGGCCTTCCCGGCGATGGCCGTCTCGGCGACGCGGAGGCGGTGTTCGAGGCGATGCTCGGACCGGAGCTGCCCCTGAAACGGGTGCTGGCCATGCGCCTGAGCGGTGCGGTGACCGACCAAGAGTACGTCCGCGTCGACAACCCGCTGCATGGGGCCGCCCCGGCCCGGCACCGGGCCGACGACGGCGAGGCGCGCCGGATCGTGGCGGACCGGCTCGAAACCAGCGCGCGAATCGAGGGCGTGGCCCCCGATCGTTTGGCCGCGCTGGCCCGGGACACGTCGAATGCGTCCGACAACCTCGCCCTGACCGCAGCCGCCGTCGATCGGCGGCTGCGCGGAATGCGTCTGCGGGAGAAGGCGGCCGGCGGCGCGGGGCGGCACTGGGAAACGCTGGGGACGGCACCGAAGCAGTTGGCCGGCCCCCTGGCCGATTCGCTCGTCGTCGCCGGCCACAACGTGCACCCCCTGGCGAAACTGCGCAGGGGGTTCTCGCCGGCGGATTCGGTCCGCTTCGGCCCGGAGCACGGGCCCGTCGTCGAGCTGCTGCTGGTCGCCGTGTCGGAAGGACTGGTCGAAGAGGTCGGGGTCCGGGGCGTCGAGGGCGAATTGCGCCGCTGCTACCCGGACCTCTTCGACGCCGTGGACGCCGAAATCGGTGCGCGCGCTCCTCACTTGATCGGGGCATCGCGGATCATCCCCGTTCACCCCTGGCAGTACTCGTCGATCATCGCGTCCGAGTTCTCCCGCGAAGTCGAGGAAGGCCTGATCGTGCCCGCCACGACGGCGACTCTTCCGGTCCGTCCGACGATTTCGCTGCGGACCTCGGTTCCGGTGGCACCCGGGATCGATGGCAGGCGGCCGATGATAAAGACCGCCCTCGACGTGACGCTGACGTCGACGCGGCGGTCCATCTCGCAGGAGTCGGCCCTGGGTACCCCGGCCGTCGCGGATCTGGTCCGCACTCTCGCCGACTCCGTCGCCCGGCGGGAGGAACGACCGACCATCATCGTTCCGGAGATCGCGGGCGTCGCCTATCGCGGACCTCGGGACGAACCGGCCGTCCGCCGCGGCCTGTCCTGCCTGATCAGGGAAGATCCCTCCGCGCTGGCGGGCGCGGATGAGATCGTCGTCGGCGCGAATTCGCTGCGCGGGCTTCCCGCGGGCGAGGAAAGCCCGGTCGCGGCGCTGGCGGAGTCGGATCCACGTGGTTGGCTGCGCGCCTACGCCCGGGATCTGCTGGGACTCGCGCTTCCGTTGATGTGGCGGCACGGCGTCGCCCTGGAAGCGCACCTGCAGAACACGATGGTGCGCGTGGCCGTCGACGGGGGAGCCGTGCGGTACCGGGGGCTGATGCTCCGCGATTTCTCGGGGTTGCGCATCTTCCCGCCGCGGCTCCGCGAATCCGGGTTCGCGGTTCCCGCCCGCGACGGTGCGGTCACCGTGACCGACGATGTGGCGGAGTTCCGGCGCAAGGGGCATTACGCCCTGTTCTTCGGCAACCTCGACGGGATCGTCGAGGAGTTGCGGAGGGTCTTCGGCGGTGACGCGGCCCAGTGGTGGGCCGTGGTCCGCCGGGTGGTCGACGATCTTCTGGACGAGCACCGCGGTCACGTGCCCGACGGCGACGCGGAGGCTCTCCTCGGCCCGACGCTCGACCAGAAGGCCTTCGTCACCATGGCCCTCGGAACTTCGGGCGGCGACGATTACGTCGCGGTGCCGAACCCGCTGCTGGCCCCGTCCCACGAACGCGAACGTGCGGGGGTCGTCGGCCGATGATGCTGCGTCGCAGGGCCGATGGCTCCGCGGCGCCGCTGAAGCGGTTGCTCACGTCGGCGGCCGCGGTACGGTTCGCGGGTGCCGCGGAGTTGGTGGTGCTCAATTGGTGGGTGCTGGCCGTCACCGGTGATCCCCGGATGATCGGGGTGGCCACGGCCGCCCGACTGGTGCCGCTTCTCTTCGCCGGCCCCGTAGCCGGGGCGATCGCCGATCGGGGCAATCCCGCGCGACTGCTCTTGTGGATGGGGTGCGCGGCGACGGTGGCGACGGTCGGCATCGCGGCGATCATGGCGGCGGCTCCGGCTGTTCCCACGGACCCGTCCTCTGCCGCGCCTGCGGCGGCCACGGCGGCCACGGCGGTCGCTCCTGCTGCTCCGGCCGCGCCGTGGGCGTGGGCGGCCATCGGGATCATCGGTGCGCGATCGTTGCTCACGGCCCCGGAACCCGCCATCCGGCAGATCGCGGTCACCCGCGCCACCGGCGAAGGGGGCATGGTCCGCGGCATGTCCGACTTGGCGACCATCGGCACCCTCAGCCTGATCGTCGGGCCGATGGTGAGCGGCCTGCTGCTCGCGGCCTCGGGTCCGGTCGCCGCCATGATGCCCGTGCTCGTCGCGCATGCCGCCGGCTCCGCGGTGATCCTCGGTTCCGTCGAGCGGGCCGCTGCGCGCGGCGGCGGGTCCGTCGTCAAGCGCGACCGGGAGTCGCCGCGGGGTCTCCGTGCCGCGCTGCGTGCGGAGCCGCTCCTGGGGCCGCAAATCGCATTGGCCATCGGGCCGATGCTGGCCGTGTTCCCCTACACCGCGATGATCCCCGTGGTGTTCGCCGATGGGGCATTCGGGGCGAGGGGCGTCGGTGCCGCCGCGGGGTCGGCGAGCGCCGCCCTCGGCGCGGTCGCGGCGACGTTGTGGCTGCGGAAAAGGAAGGTCCGCGACCCCGGCCGGTGGGCCGCGGTGTCCGCCGCGGCAGTCGCGGTCCCGGTGCTCGTAGCGGGCGGCGCGCTCGTCGTTGCGGGGCAGCCGCCGTCGAAGGGCCATCTGCTCGCGGCGCTGGCCGCGTTCGCGGTTCTCGGCGCGATCGGGCAGATCTACCGGACGACGAACCGGTTGGCCGTCATCGCCCTCAGCCCGCCGGACAGCCGTGGCGCGGTGCTCGGTTTCGCGTCGGCCGATCGCGTGCTCATCCCCGCGGGCGCCATCGTCTGCGGGGCGATCGCGGCGGCCGCGGGGCCCGGGATGATGCTCATCGCGATGGCGGTCGCGGACCTGGTCCTCGTTGCGGCGGTGGGTGCCGTGATGCTGCGCCGGGGACGTTCGGCGGGGCACCGCCCGTGAACGAACGGCGCACCTGAACGTCGGGCGCCCGGCCGCCCCTGAACCCCTACCTCCCGCTGAACGCCGACCGCCTCCGAGCCCCTACCGCTGGTGCACCTGGTTCTGCGCGGCCTCCAGGCCGTGGCGGGCCAGCAGGTCGACCGCGTCGGCGGCGTCCTGCAGCCAGAACGGCAGGTCGCGCCGCTCGGCGGTGGAAAACGGGCGCAGCACGAAATCGGCCGGGTCCTGTCGCCCCGGCGGGCGGCCGATGCCCACGCGCACCCGCAGGTAGTCCTTGGTGCCCAGCGACTTCGACGTCGACCGCAGGCCGTTGTGCCCGCCTTCGCCGCCGCCGCGCTTCAGGCGGATGACGCCGGGGTCGAGGTCCAGCTCGTCGTGCACCACGATGACGTCGCCGGGCTCGACGTTGAAGAACTTCGCCAGCGCGCTGATCGGCCCACCGGAGACGTTCATGTACGTCCGCGGCTTGGCCAGGATCACCTGCCGCTCGACTGCCTCGTCGCCGGCGCCGACGGTCCAGCGCGTCTGCACGATTTCCGCGTTGGAGCGCTTGTGCGCCGAGAACGTCGACGGCATGGGCAACGTCCGATCGGCGAGTTCGTCGAGCACCATCTGCCCGACGTTGTGCCGCGTGTCGGCGTACTTCGGGCCGGGATTGCCCAGGCCGACGACGAGGATCGGCGGGGCGTCGGAGGGGGCGGGGGAGGGCTTCGAGCGACCGAACATGTCCGCCATCATCCCACAGCAGCTTTACGACGACCCCCGCGGGCGATGCCCATCCGGTTCCACGGCGGCTTCTCCCGCGGTTTCCCCGCCAGCCCCCGGCCCGCCGTCGACCAGCGCGGGGAAAGGATCATTGCCCATGGCGTACCCGATGGAGCTGTTCAGCAGCGCGGTCAGCGGGACCGCGAACAGCGCGCCGGCGAGGCCGAACAGGTAGGTGCCGGCCGCGACGACCACGATGACGGCCAGCGGGTGGATGCTGACGGCGTGGCCCATCAGGAACGGCTGCAGCACGTGGGTCTCCAGGAAGTGCACGCCGACGACGATCGCCAGCATGATCAGCGCGGCCATCGCCCCCTTGTCCACCATCGCGATCAGCACCACCACGGCGCCGGAGACGATGGCGCCGACGATGGGCACGAAGGACGCCAGGAACACCAGAATGGTCGACGGGATGACCAGCGGGATGCCCATGATCCAGGCGCCGATGCCGATGCCGGCCGCGTTGATGGCGGCCACGCCGATCTGGGTGCGGCTGTAGTTGCCCAGGCTCACCCAGCCGCGCCGCATGGCCTCGTGGAATTCGGCGCGGGCGCCGCGGGGGACGAAGCGCAGGCAGAACCGCCAGATCCGGTCGCCCTGGTGCAGGAAGAAGAACAGGGAGAGCAGGCAGATCAGCATTCCGGCGATGACGTCGACGGCCGTCGCGCCGATGCTCAGCGCCCCGGACGCCAATGCGCCCGACGATTGCCCGGCCCAGTCGCGGATCCCGGCGGTGACGTCGGTGCCCGGGTCGATGGACAGGTGCAGCGGGCCGGTGCGCAGCCACGCCATCACCTGGTCGATGCCCTCGCGGGCGCCCTGCCGCAGCTGCCCGAATCCCACCGCCAGGCGCTCGGTGGCCAGCGCGAAACCGCCGACGAAAACGCCGAGCAGCACGAACACCGACGCCAGCGCGGCCAGGGCGCTCGGGAACCGCAGCGTCCGCCGCAGGAACCGGGCCAGCGGCGAGAGCATCGCGGAGAACAGCACCGCCACCGCCAGCGGGATGATCACGATGAGCAGCTTGCCCACCACCGTCCCCGCCACCCACGCCGCGCCCGCGATGAGCACCGCGCACGCAGCCCACGCCGCCGCGAGGACGACGGGATAGGGGAGATCGCGGGCCAGCCGATCGCGCATGCGGTTCATGAGCGGAAATGCTACGCCCGCCCGGGCAAACATGGAGCGGACGTTCTCCCACGCCGTCGCCCCCGCCCCTCGGACACGGCGAAGCCCCCGCCGGAACCGAATCCGGCGGGGGCTCGTCGCAAAGCAGGGGCAACCGGTCGGGGACCGGCGCGGGGGAGGAATTACTCCTCGCCCTCGCCCTCCTCGGCCTTGGGCTCCTCGGGCAGCTCGGCGTCGCCCATGCCCTCGATGTCGGCGTCGACGTCGCCGGCCGGGTCCTCCTCCGGCTCGACGATGTTGAAGATCAGCAGCTCCGGATCGTCGGCGAGCTCCAGGCCCTCCGGCAGGGTGACGCCCTCGGCGTGGATCTGCGCGCCCACGTCCAGGCCCTCGACGGACACGGTGATCTCTTCCGGGATGGACAGCACCGGGGCGAGCACCAGGATGGTGTCGGCGTCCTGCATGAGCAGGGCGTTGCCCGGGGCCAGCTCGCCCTCGGCGACGACCGGGACCTCGACCTCGACCTTCTCGCCGCGGTGGATGCCCAGCAGGTCGGCGTGGTCGATGTTGAGGGTCAGCGGGTTCTGGTCCAGGGCCTTGACCATGGACAGCTGCGACTCGCCCTCGATGTCGAGGTCGAGGACGGCGTTGACGCCGTAGTTGCGGATGACGCCGTGGAACTCGATCGAGTCGACCAGGACGTGCTTCGGGGCGTCCAGGTCCTTCGAGTAGATGACCACCGGGATGTCGCCGGCCACGCGGGCGCGGCGGGCGGCGCCCTTGCCGAACTCGGTGCGCTCGCGGGCTTCCAGCTTGATGATGTTGGGCTTCGCCATATCTGACTCCTGCAAATCGTCGGGGTTCGGGAGTCGATCACGTGGCACGCGTCCGGGTCGGCCGCGGTTCCCCGGTGGGGAGCGGCGGGCGCCGGGTGCTGCATGCGTCGCGTCGATAACGGGGCCGTTGCCGCGGGACCGTTCCCGCGCCTCGGGCCACCCTCGCCGAGACATAACTCGTGGAATGGTACCCGATGGGTTGCGGCGGGCGAAATCGCCCGGGTTGGTTTTGCGCTGCGGCGTGGGCTTCTCTTGCGTGGCGGCATGGGTGTCGGCGTGCTTGACGGCTTGGGTGCCGACTCGCTTGACGACGGCCCACCAGCCCCGGTGCACCCGCCGACCTGTTTAACGCCGTATGGGCCGATTTGCACGCGGAGCAGGCGCTGGAACCGGCTCCACCGCCGCATCATGAAACTCCTCCGCCAAATGCGCCCGTTGCATGCAGATGCGCCCGTTGCAACAGGCGCATCTGCACGGAACTGGCGCATCTGGGAAAAGTCGGCGGGAACTGGCGCATCTGGGAGCGCCAGCGGCGGCATTCGAAGTGGGCGGGCAGCATCCCCGTAGGTTCGGCCCGCCGAAATGAACGGCGGCGGGAAGCGTCACCGCCGGGTCGGTGCCGGAGCCGGTTTCACGGTCCCCGGATTCGCCGCCCCGCTCACCGCCGCAGTATGAGGTACCTCCGCCAAATGCGCCCGTTACATGCAGATGCGCCCGTTGCAACAGGCGCATCTGCACGTAACTGGCGCATCTGTGGGAGGGTTGGCGACATGCGTGGCGGTGCCGCACGGTCGAGGCGGAACCGGGGCCGAAGTCTTGGGGGCGGGGCGGAACCGGGGTCGAAGCCACTGGTGCGGGGCGGAACCGGGGGCCGAAGCCGTCGGAAAGCGAACCTCAGAAGCGGTACAGCATGGTGTAACCGCCGGCCCCATCGTCGCCGTCGCCGACGAGCCCGAAACCGACCTTTTTGTACGAGCGGATCGCCCGCTCATTGCCGACCTCCACCGACAAGCACACCCCGGGCGCATCCCGCTCCCGCGCGACGTCGAGGATCCGCCGCATGAGCTCGCCGCCGAGACCCCGGCCGGTGTGCTCGGACTCGAGGGCGATGGCGACCTCGGGGTATTCGTCGGCGACGTAGCCCCAACCGGGGTTGTCCTCGGTGAAGTGGCGCAACCAGGCGCCGCCGGCGACCTCCCCGCCGATCTCGACGATGATGCCGCCGTCGGCTTCGGCCGACCACTGGTCGACGTAGCGCACCTCGTCCTGCTCGAAGCTCTCGCCGCGCTCGGCGGGTTCATCGCCCCACGCGTCCGCCAGCTCGTGGAAGCGGCGGATCAGCGGGCGGTCGGCCTCGGTGGCGGGGCGGTACACGGGTGCGTCGGTGCTCATGATTCTCCAAAAGGTTGCGGTGGACGGGGTGAGCAGTTGTGGCCGGGTCAGATGTGGAGCGCTGGCGACGAATGGTGCACCGGCGACGAATGGTGCGCTGACGATAAGCGGGGCCAGGTCAAAAGCGCTGCGCGGGCGAAAAGAAATCCCGGCCGCGCATGGCGTGCGGCCGGGACGTCGTGAAGCGGAACGGGAAACTACGCCTGGCCCTCGAAAAGGGTGGTGACGGAGCCGTTCTCGAAGATCTCGTGGATCGTCTGCGCCAGCAGCGGCGCGATCGGCAGGACGGTCAGGTTGTCCCAGCCCTCCGTGCTCTGCGGCAGGGTGTCGGTGGTGATGACCTCGCGCGCGCCGCATTGCGACAGGCGCTCCGCCGCCGGGCCCGAGAACACGCCGTGCGTGGTGGCGATGATGACGTCGGCCGCACCGGCCTCGCGCAGCACCTTCACCGCGCCGGCGATCGTGCCGCCGGTGTCGATCATGTCGTCGATGAGCAGGCACACGCGGCCGTCGACGTCGCCGACGACGCGGTTGGCCACGATCTCGTTGGCCACGTCCACGCTGCGGGTCTTGTGGATGAACGCCAGCGGGGCATCGCCCAGCGTGTTCGCCCACTTCTCCGACACCTTCACGCGGCCGGCGTCGGGGGAGACCACGCAGAGGTTCTCCATCGAGTAATTGGCCTTGATGTAGTCCGCCAGAATCGGCATGGCGTGCATGTGGTCCACCGGGCCGTCGAAGAAGCCCTGGATCTGGTCGGTGTGCAGGTCAACCGACACGATGCGGTCCGCGCCGGCGGCCTTGAGCAGATCCGCGACCAGGCGGGCGGAAATCGGCTCGCGGCCGCGGTGCTTCTTGTCCTGGCGCGCGTAGGGGAAGAACGGCAGGATCGCCGTGATGCGCTTCGCCGAGCCGCGCTTCAGCGCGTCGATCATGATCAGCTGCTCCATGAGCCACTTATTCAGCGGCGCCGGGTGCGCCTGCAGGACGAAGGCGTCGCAGCCTCGGACGGACTCCTCGAAACGCACGAAGATCTCGCCGTTGGCGAAGTCCCGGGCGGTCATCGGCGTCAGCTCGACGCCCAACTCCTTCGCCACGGCCTCGCCCAGTTCCGGGTGCGCGCGCCCGGAGAAGATCATGAGGTTCTTTCGGTTTTCGATCCACTCGCCGGTCATCTAGTCGGCCTGGCCTTCCTGGTCGTTCTTCGGCTTACGCGGAGGCGTCGGGGTTGTCGCCCGGGACACCGTCGGAGTCGGAGGAGGATTCGCCCGCCGCGGCCTGCGCCGCTTCGGCCGCCTCCGCCGCCGGGGTGCCCGGCCGCTTCCGCTGGACCCACCCCTCGATGTTTCGCTGGGGGCCACCGCTGACCGCCAACGCCCCGGGGGGAACGTCGTCCTTGATTACAGTACCCGCCCCGGAATACGCGCCGTCACCGACCTTTACGGGGGCGATGAACATGGTGTCGGAGCCGGTGCGCACGTGGGACCCGATGACGGTGCGGTGCTTGTTCACGCCGTCGTAGTTGACGAAGACGCTGGACGCGCCGATGTTGGAGTGCTCGCCGATCTCCGCGTCGCCGACGTAGGTCAGGTGCGGGACCTTCGAGCCGCGGCCGATGACGGCCTTCTTGGTCTCCACGAAGCCGCCGAGCTTGCCCTCCTCGCCGAGCACCGTGCCGGGGCGGAGGTAGGTGAACGGGCCGACCTCGGCGCCGGCGCCGATGACGGAGTCGGTGCCGTGGACGCGGAAGACCGTCGCGCCCTCGCCGACGGTCACGTCGCGCAGGGTGGTGTCCGGGCCGACGGTGGCGCCGTCGGCGATCTTGGTGGCGCCCAGCAGCTGGGTGCCGGGGAGGATGGTGACGTCGCGGCCGATCTCGACGTCGACGTCGATCCACGTGGTGGCCGGGTCGACGATGGTGGCGCCGCCGCGCATCGCCTTCTCGGTGAGGCGGCGGTTGAGCTCGGCGCCCAGGTTCGCCAGCTGCACGCGGTCGTTGACGCCGGCGACGACCATCGCGTCGTCCAGGCGGTGGCCGCGCACGGAGCGGTCGGCCTCGCGGGCGATGCCGATGACGTCGGTGAGGTACAGCTCGCCCTGCGCGTTGTCGGTGTTCAGCTTGGTCAGCGCGTCGCGCAGCGTGGCGGCGTCGAAGGCGTAGACGCCGGAGTTGACCTCGGTGACCTGGCGCTCGTCGTCGGTGGCGTCCTTTTCCTCGACGATGCGCAGGACCTCGCCGTCGGAGTTGCGGATGATGCGGCCGTAGCCGTGCGGGTTCTCCGCCGTGGACGTCAGCACGGTCACCGCGGCGCGCGGCTTGCGGTTGTGCTCGGCGAGCAGCGCGGACAGCGTCGGGGCGTCGAGAAGCGGCACGTCCGAGGTGGTCACCAGGACGGTGCCCTCGAACTCGGCGAGCGTGGCGTCCGCGAGGGCGCACTGCACGGCATGGCCGGTGCCGTTCTGCTCCTCCTGGTGGGCGATGCCCACGCCGTTGGGCAGCGCCCCCTCGGGCTGGTCGGCGGTCCACCCGGAGATGGCGTCGATGACCTTCTCGCGCTGGTGCCCGACGACGACCGCGATCTCGGCCGGGCCGACGCCGTGGGCGGCATACAGGGCATGCTCCAGCATCGTGCGCCCGCCGATCGCGTGCAGCATCTTCGGGGTGTCCGACTTCATGCGGGTGCCCTGGCCTGCGGCCAGGATGACGACGGCGGTCGGCGTGCCGGTGCCGTTGCTCATGTGAGCCTCCTCGTGCGGTTCGTCGTGGGACGTGCGGTTCGTCGTGGATCCTCCGGAAACCCTACCCGCCGCGCCGCCCCGCCACGGGTCAGGCGTTGGCCGACACTTCCGGCAGTGCGCTGGCCATGGCGACGCCGATGAAGCCGAGCAGGGCGAAGAAGCCGAGCGCCCACATGGTGCCGAGCGTCGCCAGGCCTCCCGAGATCGCGCCGGTGGCCAGCAAAATGACGCCCATCGCCGAGTTCGCCACGGCGACGTAGGTGGTGCGCTGGTCGCCTTCGGCCATGTCCACGACGTAGGTTTTGCGGGCCACGCGCACGCCGGTGTGCGTCAGGGTGATCAGGAAGTACGCGACCGGCAGCGCCCAGCCGGACCAGCTCTCGGCGAAGGTCACCTGCGCCATCACGGCGAGCAGGATCACGGAGGCCAGGCCCGCGCCCCAGGTCATGGTGCTTTTCGACGACTTGTCGCTCAGCTTGCCGGAGACCTCGCCGCCCAAGATGGCCGCGGCGCCCGAGGCGATGAGGAAGGGGCCCAGCCCGGAGAGCTCCCCGCCGCCGCGTTCGGCCGACAGCGACACGAAGAAGGCCGGTGACAGCGCGGAGACGAGCAGCAGCGAGCGGACGATGACGAAGTTGCGGAACGGCGCGTCGCCGGCGAGCAGGTCCCACGAGTCCTTCACCCACGATCCCGCGGATTCCTCGGACGTCTCGCCCGCCGGTTCGGTGACGCGGTGGAAAATGACCGCGCCGATGAACCACGTCAGGGCGGAGGCGGCGATCATCCACGTCAGCACCGATTTCGGCAGGTCGTCGCCGCCGAGCCAGCGGATGCCCAGTCCGAGGGTGATGGCGACGACGCCGGACAGGACCGTCGCCAAGCCCGTGATCTGTCCGCGCTGGCCCTTCGGGATGGTGCGGCCCTGGACGTCCTTCGAGCCGATCGAGCACATGGAGCGCCCGAGCGCGAAGACGGCCAGCGCCGCGAGGATGGCCACCGCGGCGACCGTGCCGTCGAGCACCGCCGCCGCCAACGCGATGATCAGCGCCATCGCGCCCTGCGTCACCGAACCGCCGACCCACACCGACTTCCGGTGGGCGCGGCGCTTCACCCACGGCGTCATCGCGGCCTGGGGCAGCATCGACAGCGACTCGCGGACGGGGACCAGCAGCGCGATGGCCAGCCCCGGCGCGCCCTGGGCCGTCAGCAGCCACGGCAGCACCGTCTTGGGGTTGATCACCTGGTCGCCGGCGTTCTGCAGGCCGTTGGCGGCGATGAACTTCATGCCGTTGGCCGGGATGTCGCGGGCGACCTCGTCGGGCATGTCCGAGGTGTCGGCGGGGGAGACCAGTTTGTCGTAGAGCGCCATGCCTGCAGGTTATCGGCCTGCACCCCGACATTTCGACCGAGTGTTCCCTAAGTCGAACCGGATTTGACGAATTCGCGTGGCGCGCGCGGGCGCGGTGCGGCGGAAAGAAGAGGGCCCGGTCCGGTGCAAAGAAACGCGCCCGGTGCGATGGATGGAAAAGCTCCCCCGCCAGGACTCGAAGCCGGATGTGATTAGGCCAAAAAACACCTCTGACCTGCATACAAAAATGGGGAACGGTGGCTCGTGGCTCACTTTTGGCTCACTTTGCTACGCGCGTTTCGCCTCGTCGGGTGCCGGCCGCAGGGCGCCGAGCCCGTTGTGGATTTCCTCCATCGTGTCGGCAACAGCGTCGAGGTCACCGTCGAACAGGTCCGCGTACACGTCCAGAGTCATCGCCGCCGACGAGTGCCCCAGCTGCCTCTGGACGACCTTCACGCTCGCGCCCGCCGACACCAGCAGCCCCGCGGCGACGTGCCGCAGCCCGTGGATCGTCACTCGCGGGAAATCCGGGTCATCGGCCATCGTCCGATCGCGGGCCCCGTGGAACCACGTCTTCTTGCCGATCAGGACGAGTGGCTCGCCGTTTGCCCGTTCCCACACCCACGCGCCCCGTGGGCGCCCCTCCACGAGCGGGGCGAGCAGGTTGCACACGAAGGCGGGGATAGCCACGCTGCGGGCCTCGTGGGACTTCAGCGTGCCCACCTCGACGCGTCCGTTGACGGTCACGGCCGCGCGCTGCAACCGCGCCCGCCGCCGCTCGAGGTCGAGATCACCGACCTGCAGCCCCGCCAGCTCCGACCACCGCATCCCCGTCGTCGCCAGCACCCAGATGATCTCCGACTTCACCGTGCAGTGCTCGGCCAACGACCGCACCTGTTCCATCGTCAGGTACACCTTCACGCCCTTCGACCGCCGCGGAAGCGTGATCCCCCGCGCTGGATTCACCGACAGGCACCCATCAGCCACCGCCATGTCCAGCACCTGCGCGAGGCACGAGTGGGCGCGCCGGGCGGTGGAGGCGGAGGTGTTGAGGCTGGCGACCCATTCCTGAACTTCGGAGCGCCTGATGCTGCCTACTGTGCGGGCTCCCCATCGTGGCTGCACGCGGATGCGCCACGCCTGTTCGGTTACCGCTGTCGTGGAGGGCTTGAGGTGGGTCTGTGCGGCGAGCCATCGGGTGCCGATGGCTTCGATGGTGGTCTGCTCCCGTGCAGGGTCTACCCAGGTGCCGGCGCGTTTGGCGTGGCCTTGGTCCTGTTCCCAAGCAGTGGCGTCGGCTTTTGTGGCGAAGCCGCGTTTCTTGCTTCTGGTGCCGTCTGGCTTTGTGTACTGCACCTGCCAGCGGCGCCCGGACTTTGTCTTGTACGGGGTGATCGACGCCATGCCGTATCCTTCGTGTCAGCGGGCCGCCCACGCGGCGGCACCGTATCCCCGGCCCTGCCGCGTGTCACTGCCCAGGTGAGCGGCAGGGCCGGCGTTTTTGCTTCTGCCGGTCAGAGGACGAGGAGCAGTAGGAGGAACAGGATGGCCCCGATCACAACGATCAGGCCTGCGGTGCTCTCACCTGACTTGTTGTCTTCGGTCGGGTTGGCCGCCCTGGTGATTTCGCGGTCTCGCTTCTCTTGCTCCAGGCGGCGCCGTTGTGCCTCGCGCTGCCGGTCGCGGTCCGTGAACGCGACGTCGCTGGGCCGGGGCGCACCGAACTTCTCAGACGGTGCCGAAAGCCGCGGCTGGCTCGATGAACTCTTGCGCGGCGCGCCGGCGGTCTTCCGGTACGCGCCGGGCACGTCGTAGCTGTCTGCCTTCGCGACGAGTCCAGCTGTGGAACCGAGACCGCGGTCTCCGGCGAGGATGAAGAGGCTCACTTCGTGGAAGTCGCCGCTGGAATGGTAGATCTTCGCCTTTGCGGTCGGGGTCTTTCCGCTTGCGACGATGCGGCACACGTTGTTCCAGTAGCGGCCGGTGCGATCGCGTGGAACGTAGGCGATCACGTTGCCTCGGTAGCGGACGCTGATGGCGTGCGAGTCGTAGGGGTTGTCGGGTTCGGGGATCAGCTCAACCCATACTTCGCCGCCGGGGACGTTGCGTAGCGCCGGTTTGTAGGCGTGCTCACCTACGGCGGCGACGGTGGCGCTTTTGCTGGCGGCCATCCGGTGGTTTCCACTCATCCTCCAGTCCTTTCATGTTCTCCGCGCCACACGCGGATCAGGTGAGGGGTGACGTCGAGTGCGTGCGCGAGGCCGGCGATCGACGGCCCGTGGAGCTCTTCGGCCAGGGCGTACTCGACCGGCGAGATCAGAAGCAGCGCCGCAAACGCGTCGGCGCGGCGCTCTGCCCTGCTATCCAGCGAGTCGAACCCGCTGCGGACGTCGCGGTGGTGGGCGTGCCCGAGCTCGTGCGCCAGCACGCACCGGCGGGTAACGCGATCGAGCCCGTACCGCAGGATGATCTGCCGCCGCTCCGGCACCCACAAGCCGTGCGGCCATCCGTCATCGAGGGGCACTTCGTCGACGCGCAGCCCCATGCCGGCGGCCAGCTGATCGGGAACGTCGAGCAACGGTGTCCTCCTCGTCATGGCGTCGGGTTGTCTTCCTCCAACGGCTCGGTCTGCGGATGCGCCGCGTACCTCGTCGGATCGATGCCGGCCGTCGGATCGTCATCATCCACCACGTTCCGGATCGAACGGACCTCGCTGTTCGAATCGCGCCGTGCGGCGAGCTCATCGCTTGCGGATTCCTGCTCATCGATCAGCTTCTCGACGTCGATGCCCCGTGCCTTCAGTCGCTCAACGATCTCCCACGCCAGCCGCGCTCGCTCCTCGACGGGTAGGTGCGGGGTCAGCTTGTCGAGGAGAATGGAACCGGCGGTGTCGGAGGCCCGCTTGAACGTGGACACAATGTCCTTGGGCACTCCCGCGGCGGTGACGGCGTCGAGCATCGATGGCCAGATGATGCCGCTGAGATCGATGGATGCAAGCGGACTTCCGATCGTGTCCACACCGCGTTCCAACCCTGCAGTTTCGGAATCTCCAACCAACGACGCGCCGGGCGCGCCGCGACCCCTGGGAAGAGGCCCGGCCGGGCCACTCAGAACACTGCCGCTATGCGACAGTCCGGGCCTCGCCAACTCGACAGGCTCACCGCCTTCCTCGTAAACGCGCCGGGCGCTGCCGGGTTCCCACTCGAGCGCGACATCGAGTTTGGCCAGCGTTTTCGCTGAGACGCTTTTCGCGTTACCGCGTTCGAGGCCGGTCATGACGCTGTTCGACGGTCCGCCGGCCTTCCAGACGTCGATCTGGCTCATCCGAAGCCCCTCGCGGCGGCGAAGAACATGGATTCCCAAGCGTTCCACAGATCGTGTCATGCCTTCAGTGTGCCGGAAAAGTTGAGCAAACCAAAGGGCGGAACGGCGAACAACAACGCTGTGAGCTGCGCAGACCTTGAAAATCAAGCTTGTGTTTCTGCATTTCATCGACAGATATCCAAGCTTGGGCTTGACAACGCTTTGGATTGCGGTAGGTTTGCAAGCATGGAAACCAAGGAACCCAAGGGTCTCGTGCAAGAGTCCTTCGAAGATCGACTTCGGAATGATCGGGTCCCGATGCTCTCGATCCGGAGCCTCAGACTGGCAATCGGCATCACCATCGACGAGCTGCGCGCCCGCATCTTCGAAATGACTGGGCACCAGTACGGCCGCGGGACTATCTCGGCCGTCGAACTCGGCCACCGCGGAGCCAGCGTAGAGCTGCTCGGACATCTCGAGCGCGCCTACGGGCTCGAGGCTGGATCGCTTGAAACCGCTTATCCGCCCAAGCGGCAAAAGGCTGTCGCGCCGGGCGTCGCGAAGCGGGAAGCGGGGGCCGCGTGATGAACGACCTCGTCCAGACCAACGCCAACGGCATCCCGACGACGACCAGCGAGGTAATCGCGGCTGGGACCGGGCTGCAGCACGCCAGCGTGATCAAGCTGATCCGCACCAACCTCACCGACTTCGAGGACTTCGGAAGGGTCGGATTTGAAATCCGACCCTTCGAAACGGCGGGAGGAACGCAGAGTCGAGAAGTCGCCGTCCTCAACCGCGAGCACGCGATGTTCGCGATGACGTTGTTCCGCAACAACGCCGTCGTCATCGAATTCAAGAAGGCCCTCATCCGCGCGTTCACCGAGATGGAGAAGCGCCTCGCCGCGCCGCCCATCGACGGCGCGTCGATCACGCGGATGGAGCTCATCCAGATCGCGATGAACGCCGAGACCGAGCGGCTCCAGCTCGAGGCGAAGAACAAGGAGCTCGAGCCGAAAGCCGAGGCATACGACTCCTTCCTCGACGCCACCGGCAAGTACTCGGTGGGCAACGTCGGAAAGATGCTCGGAATCGGCCAGAACCGGCTGTTCCGCGAGTTGCGCAACCGAGGCGTGTTCATTGCGTCCGGCAGCAAGCGCAACACTCCATATCAGAAGTACATGCACCACTTCGAGGTTATCCCGCACGAGTTCGAGAAGAAGAACGGCGACGTTGGCTGCTCGTACACGACGTACGTGCAGCCGTCGGGAATCAACTTCATCCGCAAGAAGCTCGGATTCGAGCGAATCGATCCTCCGCTGCCTGGCGTCGACAAGCGGAAAGCGGGGGCCGCGTGATGGAAGACGCACGTATCTGGCTGACCACGCAGATCCGCCGCCGCGCTGCCGCCGTCCTCGGCGACGACTGGGCCGACCGCTGCTACGTCGAGACCGTCGCCGACGAGATGCTCGCCGACGGCATCACCGACATCAATCAGCTCGACGCGGCGGACGCTGACGAGTGGATCGTCCGCGGCTCCCTCGGGCCGACCACCGACGATGAGGTGGCGTGATGAGCGGCATCAAGCCAGGCGACGTCGCCATGAACGGTCGCCGCTACGCACCCGAGGGGCTTCCGCTCCTGGAGTACTTCACCGCCTACCGCGTGCTCGTCCGGATCCGCGAACAGGTCCTGTCGGGCCGGCCGTCAGGCCGCGTCATCAACGAGGCAATGGACGAGCTGCTCGACCTCGCCGGCAGGGGAGGGCGGGGCGATGGGTAGGTCAGCTTCCCATCCCCGGAGGCAACGCTGCGTTTACCGCCGCGATGCCGATCTGCTTGCTTGCAGCACCAGCCACGCCCCCAACGAAAACGTCGCCGAACCAGCCCTTGAATTTCGCCCAGAAGGTTTCGCCTTCCGGGTCGGCTTCCGTGAGCAGCACGATGATGCTTCGCAGCTCGATCAAGGCCTTCTGCAGATCAAACTCGCCCCGGAGCGCAAAGTCGTCCAGGCACAACTGGAGGTGCGCAATGACGTAAGTCAGGTGGCGATTCAGGTCGTGTGGAACGTGTTCGGCCCGGTCTCGTTGAGTCTGGCGAACCTCGTCCAGCCTGGCGTTCATTTGCTCGACGCCTTCGGACGTGATCTTCGGTTGCGTCATCCGCAACATTGTGCCGAGCATCGCCAGCATTCGAAGCGATTGAGGATCGATGCTGCTGTTCGCGGTGTTCCACCCGTTGGGATATGCGAAGACAGCTCTGCACCAATTCGGGAACTCTTTCTTCCACTCGGACACGTCGAGCTCGCCGGTTGTCGCGTACTCGTCGAGAAGCGTCTCGATCGCGCCCAAAAGTTCGACAGCCGTGCGGTGAGAACGCCACTGAGGGTCTTTAGCCAGCTCCCTGCCGACGGCCGTCGTCTTCGAGTTGTCATGGTTCCACGCCGTGAGTTGAGCGTGAAGAAGTTCTGCCGGATTCGCCATGTTCCCAGCATACCGGCAGGTCATGACGCGAAGACGCCCCGCTTCGGCGGTGGCGCGGCCCGACTGGCCGACACCGGGGTTCGAGTCCCCGGCGGGCACCGGGACCCGGGGTTGCTTCCCCCGCGGCGTCGGCTGCCGGTCCCACCCCGGGGCCACCGATGCACACCCGGGCCCCATCTAGCCGGTGCGTCAACGCGGTCTTTCTTGTTCTTCGCCGTAAAGCCCGCCCCATGGCCTGCGCGTTTCCGGCGCTCTCCTCAGGCCGGCAGGGCTGCGCACCACCAATCCACCCATACGAAAAAACGGCCCGCACCTGCTGCAACAGGTATCGCGGACCGTCCAGTTCGAAAGGAACTGACATGCATCCTACCCGATCTCGATCCAATCCCCGAGGGGTGTTGACGATGGCCGATCACGTCACTCAGCCCGTCACCGGCCGCCGGACCGTATCCGTCGCCGAATTCGCGTCGATTTTCGACATCGACGTCCAGCGGGTCTACCGCTGGTGCCAGTGCGGCCGGCTCCGCACGATGCCGAAGCGCGCGGGCTCCCGCGAGCACTGGAAGATCCTCGCGGCCGAGGTCGACCGCGTCATGGTTGAGGGTTTCCCCGTCGACCCGAGGCAGGTGGCCTGATGGGACTCCGTCAAGACCTGCGGGGCATTCGCCCGCCGACGGCCGAGCCGATGTCCGTCGTGATGTGGACGGCGCCGAACTGTCCGCAGTGCCGCCGCACCCAGGCCATGCTCACCCGGCACGACGTTCCGGTCACCGTGAAGGCGCTCGACGACAGCATTCTCGCCTTCGCCGAGGAGGCCGGATTCCGCGAGGCGCCTGTCGTCCTTGGCGTCCGCCCGGATGGCACATCCGAGTGGTGGTCCGGCATGGATTTCGAGCGCATTGCCGAGTTCGTCGGCCTGGCCCGGAAGGCGGCCAACAATGCCTGATCTTCCGCACTGGGTCTCCGTCGACTTCGACGCCGAGCACGAGCTCGCCGAAGCGCTTTTCCCGAATCGCTACCGCGGCGCGTACCGCGCGGTGTGGGATGCCCGCGACCGCATCGCCACCGTCGGCCGGCTGCTTTCCGTCTCCGCCGGCGTGATGGCCGTCCACGCGCTGGTGCAGACCGCCGTGACCGCGTCCGAGACGCTCAACGCTGTGCCTCTGCTCTGGGGCGTCGGCGTTGTGGGTTGGACGTGGGCGGCCCGCGAGCTGTGGTGCACCGCCCGCCGGATCGAAGAGGTCGTGCCATGACGACCCAGCTCCTCGCGCGACTGCGGTATCCGGCCGCCGGCGGCCGCCTGGTGATGGTGACGTGGGTCGACCCCGCCGCCGAGCCCCGCCGCGTCGACGCCCTTCACCTCGGCGACGTCTGCGACGTCATGCCGCGCGCGTTCGTGATTCCCCGCCGGGCCACTCTGCCGCGGCCCCCGCAGGTTGGCATGGGCCGCTTCGTGCCCCTGGCGGACCTACGCACCTGGATTGATGACCAGCCTGACCAGAAAACCCGCGCCGCCCTGGCGAACTTCATCGCTTGGGCCGACGCCATTGACCACGATTCGGAGTCCACACGATGACCACCCACCGTTCGTCCCGCCGCGCCGAAGACGGCCCCGTCACCCCGACGTGGTTGTCGACGGCCCGGATGCTCTACGCCGACCGGGTGCCGCGCACCTACGGCCCCCGCCCGCGTCCGCGGCATCGCCGGCGCCGCCGCATCACGGGCGACGCCACCGTCGTGGCCATCGTCACCGGTGTGATCGTCGCCGTGCTGGCCATCGCGTGGCTGGTGCTGCTGGCGGTGGTCGCGTGACCATCCTGACGACTCGCCGTCGTGCCGAGGCGCCGCGGAGGCCGAGCATTCGTGCGTGTGCGTGGATCGCCGTCCGCGAGACCGTGGGGCTGCTGGTTCCGAGGCGGTGGCGCTGATGGCACCCCGCGGCCCGGACGAGGCGTACTGCCGCGATTGCGGCGACCCGATCATGTGGCGCGAAACCACGACGGGAAAACGCCTTGCGCTCGATGCGTCGTGTGATCCGGCGGGCGTGGTCCGTCTGGTCGCCGGCCGCGCCGAGGTACTGGGCCGCCATGACGCCGAGGAGCGGCGCGCCGCCGGCGAGCTGCTCTTCCGCCCGCACGTGGTCTCCTGCGTCGCCCGCCGCCCGCACAGTGGCGTCGGCATGCCGCCGGAGCACCGCGAGCGCATCCGCCGCCGGCGGGACCCGGCGGAGCGCATCCGCCTGGAGATGGCCAAGCGCGGCTCGCGCCGTCGGCATCGGGGGAGGGGCGAATGACCGCTGAGGACGACGACCGAGAGGCGTGGCGGTGGTGGGAGTCCCTGCCGCCGGGGCGCCGCGCGGGTATCCACCGCTGGATCGAATCGAAGAAGCACGAACCCGACGAAATCCCTGGCCAGCTGGCCATTGAAATGAAGGAGGCGCAACAATGAGCGCTGTTGAAGAGCCAAAGTCCGCGATCTCACGGATCCAGGCGCAGGCCCCGGCCGAGCAGCTGGCCCGCGCCCTGATGTCGGTGGCGCATATCGCCGACGCCCGCGATGAATCGGCGACGTTCGACACGGTGCGCATCGAGGTGTCCGACACCGGCGCGATGGTGGTCACCGCCCGCAATCCGCAGACGATGGCGGCGTGCATCGTTCCCGAGGCCGATGCGATCTCGGCCGGCGCGGTGGAGATCACCCCGGCCACGGCCCGCGAGTTGGCGAAGATCTGCCGTCACAAGGTGTCGAAGGACAACCCGGTCGAGGCACTTCTGACGCACACGGCTGATGCGCTGGAGCTCGAGCTGCTCTATGGGCTGCCGATCTGCACGCACCGCACCCGCCGCCCGGCCCTGTCCTGGCGGCAGAAGGAGGGCGCTGTGTTCGCGGCGATCCGCGAGGTCGCCGTGGAGGTCGAAGAGATGCACGACGCGGCGATGGCCGCCGCCGATGGTTACGGCGATGAAGCCGGCCCTGGTTTCGCGGATACCGCCGTGGAGATGACGCCGACGCAGGCCTCCGAGCTGATGAAAGCCGCGGCGTCGCTGGGCGAGGTGCTTCGCCTCGAGGCCACGGAGATCGGGGGCCGGTTCTTCGCGCGTGCCGGCGACTTCGCCGCCGTGTGGGTGTGCCGCCGCGACGACGCCGACGAAAACGACGGCGAGGACGACGGGGACGGCACGCCGCCGGGCCCGATCGTCGACGGAGCCACCGGCGACGTCGAGAGCCATGGCCAGGAATCGAGCCCAGCCCTGCGGGTCGTGAGTGCCAAGCCGATCGGGGGCCTGTCGTGACCCCGCAGGAAGCCGATGACGCCCTGGCCCGAATGGACCAGTGGCAGGGCATGAGCAACGACGAGGCCCACGACCTGCTGCGCACCGTGCTCGAGGACCAGGCGCAGATGCGCGCGGAGTACGGCGTGGCCTACGGCGAGCAGGGCCGGCCCCTGTGGGAGCCGTGGACGTGGCACGAAACCATCGCCGCCGCCCAGCGCGAGGCCACCCGCGTCATGGAGGACGCCGACGTCGTGCAGATCGTCCGGCGTCTGGTGTCCCCGTCCATCCCGGTCGAGGACGGTGCGGAGTGATGATCACCAACTACGCCATCACGCCGTGGGCGATGCTCGTCGCCGCCGGCCTGACCCCCGAGGACGCGGACTGGTCGATCATGCAGCTGCCGATCATCGGCTACCGCGACATTCCGGCCGCCGCCACCGTCCTCGCCCGCACCGCGCAGAACGGGCAGATCGCGGAGGCCGACCTGATGTGGCTCCGCATGGCCCAGGGTGTGCGCCGCTCACCGGCCCGCGCCCCGCTCGATGAGCTTCAGCCGGGCGCATCCGTAGCCGAGGTGCGCGCAGCACTGGACGAAGCGGAGCAGATCCGCCTCGCCGAGTGGGGAGTGGTGCAGCGATGACCGAGAAGAGCACCCGCATCGATGTCTACGGCTTCGTCTGGCGCCGCCGGGAAGACGGCCTGTGGGAGTCCGCCGTAGGCACTGTCCGCCCGGATCCTCGATTTACCTGGGACGGCGATACCCAATGAGCCGAGACCCAGATGCCCAGATGATCGCCGGCGTGATCGTCGGCTCCGAGACCCGCACCATCACTGAGCGTGGCCGCGCCGGCGCATACCGGCGCGTCTACGCCACGGTCCTGAACGTAGAAATCGACACCCGAGACCTCGCCCGCGTAGACCTCTCCCGCCCGGTGACCATCCACCAGGAGGCAGACAATGCTTGACCAGCTGTCGCTGTTCGACGACCCGAAAGAAGCCCCGACCTGGCACCAGATGCCCCAGACCTGCCCCATCTGCGGAATGACCGAGCGCGCAGGCTTCCTGCTGCAGTCCAACCACGGATTCGGCGAAGACGGCACCATCGCGGGATTCCCCTTCCGCGAGCACCCCATCTACGGCGAGAAGTGCTCGAAGCAGTACTACCGCGCGGGCCACTACATCCGCGCCGTGCAAACCGGCGAGGACACCACCAAGTACGAGGAAAGGTGCCGGGAAGCCGGCCTCGACCCTGCCGCGGTTCTGGAAGAGGCCCGCGACCGCTATCGGACCTACGACGGAGTGCGAATCGCGCCGGGCAACACGGTGATGGTCGTCAAGAACTGGCAGCCGAAGCGCGGCGCTCCGCACATCGTCTACGTGGACATGGGCGACGAGACCCCTGAGCAGTGCTTCGAGGACTTCGCCGCGAACCGAACAGGCCTGGAAACTACGACGATTACTCGCGCAACAACCTGGTACATCGTCCACCACCCCGACGTTTCGGGCCCCTACCAGTACGTCAGCTGGGAGATCGTGCCATGACTGCACTCGTCCTTGATGCTGCCGCCGGCGCGAATCAGATCCTCGGGGTTCTGCGCCGCCTGCGGGCCCGCAAGCGCGACGCCCTCATCAGGGCAGGTGACGCGGCATGACTCGTCATCCACGAATGTCCCCGGAGGCTGCGATGGCCGCGGCACCGTGCCGCACATCTCCGGAAGCCTGGGACTCCCAGCACGAGGGCGAGGACCATCGCGTGGTGGCACGCCGCCACCGCACCGCGATCCTCCGCTGCCGCCGCTGTCCCGCTCTCGACGCCTGCACGCGGTACCTGCAGGACAAGGAAGCGGATGGCGAACCGCTCGACGGCATCGTCGCCGGCCGCCGCTGGCGCCGCCTGCGCGTCACCACACCGGAGGTCCCCTCGTGTCGGGACTGCGGCATCGCCATGACGCTGAGCCACGCCCCGCTCCATGAGCGACTCGCAGACGACGGCACACTGCTCGCCCGCCACGCGGGTCGCGGCCTGTGCCAGTCCTGCAGTGCCCGGCACAAGCGGGCCGGCACCATCGGCCAGTTCCCGACGCTGCGCCGCAGGAAGCGAGACGCATCATGAGCGCGCCGCAGATGGAGCTCATCCCGCGGACGCTCATCTCGCCAGCGCCCGCCGTCGACTGCGGAGAGCAAGTCCCCGCCGACGACGGCAAGGGCTTCCGCAAGCCCGACTACTCCGCCAGCTTGAGCACCAGGCATCTGCACGACCCGCGATGGTGGGGCCGGTTGATCTGGTGCCGCCCCGAGACACAGGCAGCGCCTACCGCCGTGCAGTGGCGCCGCCTGGTCCGAGCCTACTCGGTACCCCGGAATCCAGACTGGCCGGCTGGCGGCTCCGATGGCTGGACGGAGCGCCGCATCGTCGTCGAAGACCCAGACGGCACCGAGCACGTCTGCTCCGTCGCCCAGTCCTGCGCGATCGCCGCAACGCGCCGCGAGTGGGAGTCCGGCTCAATCCCGCTGCCCGAGATCCCCGACTACCGGGCCCTCGACGAATAGGAGACCACCATGCGATGCCGCGACCCCTAGACCACGCCCCACCGATGATGACCGCGCTTGATGACCAGCAGATGGAGACCACAATGCCGCCGCACGCAGACCGACACCACGTCGGGCAGCCCCGTTCCGGGAGTGATGCCTGATGCCATGGGTCAAGTCCAGCGACGACGCGCTCACCAACCCCCGCCTGCTGTCCATCGCCGCGCGCCGAGATATCCACCCCGTCTACGCCCCGGCCGCCTACGGCTTCTACATGGGCCTGGTCACCCTCACCGCCGGCCACCTCACCGACGGCGTCGTCGGATTCGGCGAGGCCATCATGGCCGCCTTCGGCGACCGCGCCACCGCATCCCACCTCATCGGCATCTGCGAACGCGCCGGGCTGATGACGAGGATCGACCAAGGTGGCGACGTCGAGCAGTGGAAGCTGCTCAAGGACGTGGAGTTCGTGGATTTCAAGGAGGCATGGCAGGTCGAGAACGACCGTCAGCGCAAGCGCGACAACCGCGACGAGGAACTCATCGCGCACGTCCGGCACCGCGACGGCGATTGCTGCCGATGGTGCGGCGTCTCCGTCGAGTGGGCCGACCGCCGAGGCAACCGTGGCGCGACCTACGACCACCTGCGCCGGGGCGATGATCTCGGCCCGGACGACATGGTCGTGGCGTGCCGCAGCTGCAACTCGAAGCGTAACGATGGCGACGCCAACGGATCGGCCGGGCTGTGGTTGCTGCCCGCCCCGAACCGCCCCCGATACACCGACAGCACCCGCGCCTTCTGGGCGCGCAAGGGATGGGCCGAGATGTTCGGCCTGTCCCTGGACGAAGACCCGCGCCAGGAGCAGCTGCCCCTCGCGCACCCGAGACCCGGCAACCAGCCGGGCAACCCGGAGCGACCCGGCAACCAGTCGGATACCGCTATTCAACCGCGACCCGGCAGCCAGCCGGCGAACGCAGAGCAGCCGCACCCGGCTAGCGACCTCGCCTCCAGCGGGAGCACGCACATGCCGGGTGCCCACCACCAGGGCAGCGACCTCGCCTCCAGCGGGAGCACGAAGCCCACCACCGAATGGGACGACGACGTCGCCGCCATTCCCGAATGGGCTAGCGACCCCGCCGCCAGCGGGAGCACGCATATGCAGCATCGACCCGGCAGCCAGCCGGCGCACGAGCACTCCGACCGTATCCACCCCAGGGCTAGCGACCTCGCCGCCAGCGGGAGCACGCACAAGCCCACCGATGCACAGCTGCCGCGGCCTGCCCCACCGCCGCCGGCGGCCGCGGCGCCGGATGATCCGCCGCCGCCTCCGGATCTAGATCTGGGATCTATCCCGGATCTAGATCGCAGGGCTGACAGATCTGGACTGTCCGGGACGGGCCGGGTCGGGTCGGGTGGGGCTGGGCCTGTGGAGGGCCGGGCAGAGCCTGGCCGCCGCATGCCCTCTTCCCGGAAGAAGACCAGGGGTTCGAGATCGAGAAGGAAGCGCAGGCGCTGATGGAGAACTACTTGACTGAAGTCGAGCAGGACATGCTGGGCCGTGACCTGCACACGCTGGAGGTCCTGGGCCCGTTGCTCGCCGACATGCTGGAGCCGACGACTCCCTCTTCCGGGACGAACGCTGGCCGCCCTGCCAAGCGCCCGGGCTCCCGCCCGCCGGCGGTACTGCGGGTGATGCAGGTGCGCATGGACGTCGGCGTGCGCATGGCCCGGTGGTGCATGCGCCTGGCCAGCACTGCCGGGGTTGGCGCGCCGGGCGGCAACGAGATGCACGTGGTGGCCGCGCACCTGCATGCGCAGCTCCCGGTCATCAGCGAGATGCCGTGGGCTCGTGAGCTCGCCGGACATATCGCCCAGTCCGCCCGCGAGGTGGCCGACCTGGTTGACCCGCCGGCTCCGGCCGCTGCACCGGATGCGCCACCACGCACACCCGTCGCCGAGCAGTGGGGCACGGAGCTGGAGATGGCCAGGGCCTGTGAAGTGTTGGGCGTCCGCGTGTCCCGCCGCAGCATCAGGAGATGGGGAGAGCAGGGCGCCATCGGCGTACGGCACGACGATGACGGCGGCCGCAAGTACCGGCTTGCCGAGGTCGTTGAATGGGCGCGCGGCATGGACGAGCGGACTGCGGCGACGCGCGCGACCGATCATGGTGCAGCGCTGTGACCAGCGGTGCCCACGTTGTGTGGTACGCTGCGCTTGATCGTCGCGGCTGCCCGGATACGGGAGGCACGCGGCGTTTGTCGTTGCACCACCCTTCACTGGGATCGGGGCGCTGATGGCCCGAGCGAGGACCGTCTGCTCGGAGCCCGGGTGCCCGGAGCTTGCGGTGTCCTTCGGGCGCTGCCGCCGGCACCTTGCCGAGTACGAACGCTGGCAACGGGCAACCGTGCCGACCAAGCGCACCCGCGATTGGGCGGAGCGCAAGCGCCGCGCCGCGACCGTCCGGGCATGGGTATCCGTCAACGGGTGGTGGTGCCCCGGTTTCGGCCGGGCGCCGCACGCGGTTTCCGAAGGAGACCTCACCGCTGAGCACTCGCACGCGGTGGCCGACACCGGGGAAGGTGCCGGCCCGCTGACGGTACTGTGCCGGTCGTGCAACTCCCGCCACGGGCAGGCCACCGGACAGAGGTACCGAACGTGAAGCCCGGGTGAGTAGCGCAGCCGCAGCCCCAGGCCCCAGGGGGGTGCACCGACCGGCCCGGCGGCCTGCGCCGCGCCGGAGGTGAGAAAAGGGTGCGCATAGTTCAAAAAACAGCAGGTCGGGAGGTGTTTTTGAATGGGTGGAGTCGGATCTGGCGGAGCGCGAAACCGCTCTGGCCCGGCCCCTGATCCGACCTCGAAACGGTCGGACGCCCGCGGCTTGCCGGACGGATTCACCCGGCTCCCGGCTTCCGGCTACGACGGCAAAATCCCGAAGTGGCCACTGCCCACCGGTTCCCCGCGAGAGCGCGCGATCTGGAAGCGCATGTGGAGATTCCCGCAAGCGGCAGCCTGGGTGCACCAGGAATGGCGGTGGCTGACGATCGCCCACTACGTCCGCTGGGCGGTGAAGTCGGAGGCCTCCGACGCCTCGCCGTCGACCATGACGCAAGTGCTCCGCCTCGGCGACTCCATCGGGCTGTCGCCGGCCGGGCTTCGCGAGAACGAGTGGGTCATCGTGGACGACCAGGGCAAGCAGCAGGAAGGACCGGCGGAGCCTGCGCCCCGCCCGTCTTCACCGCAACGCAGGCTCCGCGCCATCGACGGTGCATAGCGACTCCGACGACTGGGTCGTCGATTTCCCCACCCTCGGCGACCTCTGGGACGCCTGGGTCCAGTACTACTGCCGCATCCCAGATGGGTATGACCGCGGCAAGCCCTTCGTCTGGTCCGATTGGCAGTTCTGGTGCTCCGCAAAATTCGGCCAGATCCGCGCCGGGCTGGAATGGGACGGGGCGCCGCTGCGAAATCAGGCGTTCGAGTACCGCCGCCAGCTTGTCGTCGGCCCTCAGAAGACGGGGAAGGGGCCGTGGATGGCGTCGATGCACATCCTCCAGGCGGTCGGCCCGGTCGAGTTCGATGGGTGGGCGGAAGAGGGTGAGGTCTACGAGGACGATTACGGCTTCCGGCACGAGTACTTGCCGGGCGAACCGAAGGGCCGGCCGCACCCGTCGCCGCTGATCCAGATGACGGCGACGTCGGAGGACCAGGTGGACAACACCTACCGGCCTTTGCGGTCGATGATCCAGCTCGGCCCGCTGCGCCATCTGCTCGCCGACCGCGGCAACTTCGTCCGCGTCCTTGGGCATGAGGGCGGTGAGGACGCTGACCGCATCGACGTGGTGACGGCGAATGCCAATTCTCGCGTCGGCAACCCGGTGAGCTTCGTCGGCCAGGACGAGACGGGCCTGTGGACGAAGTCGAATCGGATGGAGGCTGTCGCCGACGCGCAGCGCCGCGGCTTGGCCGGCATGGGCGGCCGCGCGATCGAGACGACCAATGCGTGGGACGCGTCGGAGAACTCGGTGGCCCAGCAAACCTACGAGCGAGCGATGGATGACGTCCACGTGTTCTACCGCCGGCCCCCGTCTGGGCTGCGGTGGAGCCGCGTCGAGGAGCGGCGAAAGATCCTCGAGCACGTCTACCGCGGTTCTCCGTGGGTCGACATCGATTCGATCTTGGCCGAGGCCGCCGACATCTCCGCGAAGGACCCGCAACAGGCCGCGCGGTTTTTCGGGAACATCATCACCTACGGCCGCGGCTCATGGCTGCCCGATGGACTCTGGGAGGCTCGCTATGCAGGACGTGTTGCCGAGGTGGCTGCCGAATCCTGACCCGCAAACGACAATCTGCCTGGGGTTTGACGGCTCGGAGTCCAACGACTGGACCGCGATCCGCGGTGAGACGTTCGACGGCCTGTCGTTCACTCCGCGGTACGGCCCGGACAGGCGGCCGACGATCTGGAACCCCGATGAATGGGGCGGCCAGATTCCCCGGGACGAGGTCCACGCCGCCGTCGACGAGCTGTTCGCCACGTGGTCGGTCGAGCGGATGTACTGCGACCCGCAGGATTGGCGGTCGGAGATCGGCGACTGGGCCCTGTCCCACGGCGAAGATCACGTCCTGGAGTGGCCGACGAACTCGGTACGACGCATGCATCCGGCGTTGGAGCGTTTCGGCACGGACTTGTCCACCGGTCGCATCCGACACGATGGCTGCCCACTGACGACGTTGGCGGTGGCCAACGCGAAAAAGGCGGCCAAGCCAGGGCAGAAATGGGTGCTGGCCAAGGCCAGCGAAACACAGAAAATCGACCCCGCCATGGCCACGGTGTTGGCCCACGAGGCGGCGATGGACGCACATGCGGCGGGCTGGCGCCCGAAATCGGACACGAAGGTACTGGTGTTTGGCCGGGGAAGGAGGTAGCTGGTGCTCACGAAGGACGAAACGCGGCTGCTGCACGAGCTCCACCTCGAGTGGATGAAGCAGCGTCGTGAGGACGAGGAAAACGAGCGCTACTTCGACGCCCAACAGCGCGTCCGGCAGCTGGGAATCTCCATCCCCCCGGAGATGGAGGCGTTTGCGTTCCCCATGTCCTGGTGCCGTACCTGGGTGGAGACCATCGAATCGCGGATGGAACCGCGGCTGCTGTTGCGCAGCGGAAGCACGACCGAGGACAAGGACCTGCGCATCGACTGGGACGCCAACAACCTCGATTCCGAGTCGCAGCTGGCGCACCGGGACCTCCTCGTCCTGGGCCGCGCCGTCGTTTCGGTCGGCTGGCCCGACCGCGAGCACGGCCAGACTCGCCCGGTTATCCGGGTGGAGTCGCCGCGAGACTTCGCCGTGAAGGTCGACCCCCTGACGCGCCGCATGGTGGCCGCCCTGCGGGTCTACACCAACGAGGACACGGGGCTGATGGAACACCTGACCCTGTACCTGCCCGACGAGACGATCTACATCTCGCGGCAGAAGGGCAAGTGGGCCGATGACGAGCGGCGTCGCCACAACTTGGGGCGCGTTCCCATCGTCGTGGCCTACACCCGCCGCAGGTCGGGCCGGTGGAAGGGCACGACGATGATGGCCGACGTCAAACACTGGACGGACATGGCCTCCCGTATCGTCCTGAATCTGCAGGTGGCGATGGAAGCCCTGTCCACGCCGCAGAAGATCGCCTACGGGCTGACCCGGCAGGACTTCGTCGACCCGGATACCGGCGAACCGTTGGACGAGTGGGACACCTACCTCGGCGCGATCTGGGCGATCTCCGCGTCGAAGAAGGACGGCGCATCCATCGAGCAGCTGCCTGCCGGCAGCCTCGATGGGTTCATCAACGCGATGGAGTTGTGTACCAAGCAGGTGTCCGGGGCCACGGGTCTGCCTCTGCGGATGCTGGGGCACTCCACCGTCAATCCGGCCTCCGAGGGCGGCATCAAGGCCGACGAGACCCGCATGACCCGAACCGCCGAGCGAATGGACACGGTCGCCGGCTCCATGTGGGGCTGGGTGCTGGGCATCGCCGAGCGCATGAGGCTCGGAAACTGGCCCGAAGGCTCGCCGATCAAGCTGGAGTGGCGCAACCCGGGCACGCCGACGCTGTCGGAGATGGCTGACTCGGTGTCCAAGCGCACCGGAGGAGTCCCGGTGCTGTCGGCCCGCGGCGCCATGCATGAGATGGGCTACTCGCAGGCCCGCATCGACCAGGAAATGCGGTGGCTCGACGAGGAATCCCGCGGCGTGTTTTCCACGGACGACAAGCTCGAGCGACCACCGTTCGGTGACTCGTCCGCCTATGCCGGAGGTGGTGGCTGATGGGGGTCACCAGGTCCACGCGGGCACTGCCAAAGGGGGCACGCGAGGAAGCTGAGGCCCGCCAGGCGGTCATCCGCGGCGCGCTGCAGGAACTGCGTGTCGACGTCATGCCCCGAAAACGCCCGATGGACATCGACTACTGGGAGCGCACCCGAGGCCAGGACGTCATCCGCGTCGTCGCGCAAGCCCAGTACGACAACGCGGAGCTCGTCCAGCTCACTCACGGGATGATCCTGACGGCGCAGGGCTACCAGCTCGAACCCCTGGGGCATATCCGCCCCGGGGCGTTCGCCGGCCGCATGCCCGATGGGGATCCGCTGGACCTCATCCCCGCCGCCGTCGCCAACCGGGTGCGAGAACGCCTCGCAACGGGGTCGACGCCGCTGCGCGCATGGCAAGCCGGCGGGGAGCTTCTGGCCACGATCACCCAAACCGCGCTGTCGGACACGTCGCGGATGGCGAAGATGGTGGCTGGGCTGGCGACTCCCCGCACGCTCTACGTCCGGATCCTGACTCCGCCGTCGTGCAGCCGGTGCGCCGTGCTGGCGGGGAAGAAGGGGTTCTGGGACGAGCCGTTCCAGCGCCACCCCGGGTGCGACTGCTCGCAGATCCCGATCCCGATGGACTCGGATGACACATGGGAGGGCCCGGAGTTCGACGGCATGGCGTTCTTCAACAGCCTGTCCGAGGATGACCAGAACAAGTACTTCACCCGGTCAGGCGCCGCGGCGATCCGGGAGGGCGCTGATCTCGCCCAAGTCGTCAACGCCCAATCGGGAATGGCGGCAGTGGGACAGCGGTACACGCGTTCAGGAACGACACGGCGAAGCCGGGCCATCCAGTACTACCTGGGCACCGACGACGTGCCCCGGGGAACACCGGCATTCGACCGGCTGACGGTGCCCCAGATCGTCCGGCAGACCGAGGGCGATCCGAAGCGCCGTATCGCGCAGTTGTACCGGCACGGCTACATCACCAGTGTCCCGCCGGGGCGCCGACTTGACGACGTCCTCGCCGACATCAACCGCAACCGAGGGCCGCGCCGGGCGCGCCGAGCTCGCGTTGACGCAAGGTCGGTTCACGACTACGACCGGCGCATCACGACTACGCCGGCGCAGTTGAGAGCCCGTTCTGAGCGGGCTTTTGGCTATGCGCGGGCGGCCCATGGGCCGGGTGCTGTGCTTCCGAAGCCACAGGTTCGACTCATGAAGAGGGATCGGTTCGGGGTCCCCGCGGGAGAGAGCATGGTGCGTGGAACCTCGTATCTAAGAGAAAACCGCATCGACATCAATGGCACACGGCAGGGACAAGAACTCACGGTTCTTCACGAGCTCGGGCATCACATCGACTGGTCGCTTCGGAGCCAGCACCGTTCGGAATTCGACACGGCGATGAAGGAGATCAGGAGATCAAGAACTGTGCGGCTCTTGGAAAGCACCAAGGCCCAGGGGACCAAGGACGTTTCGCATCAGCGTTATCTCGCATCTGACCCAGAGGTTTTCGCCAGGGCGTATGCACAATGGGTGGCGGTGAAGTCGAAGGCCCCTCGATTGAAT
The DNA here is from genome assembly GCF_030408795.1 of Corynebacterium hansenii. Taxonomy (NCBI): domain Bacteria; kingdom Bacillati; phylum Actinomycetota; class Actinomycetes; order Mycobacteriales; family Corynebacteriaceae; genus Corynebacterium; species Corynebacterium hansenii. The sequence goes on along the minus strand of NZ_CP047211.1, from coordinate 2,350,541 downwards.
AACGTCGTCGCCCGGCACCGCGGAGGAGAGGATTTGGACGGCTACGCCCAATGGCCTGACGATGATTTCGAAGAGTTTGTCGTCCCTGCTCTGGACAGGTTTTTTAGAGGCGTATACGGTTAACACCATGATGATGCACACTGTCCGGCTCGATGCACCTTGGGACGAACATGTCCAGGGCTTCATGGACGAGTGCCTGATGCTCAAGCATGAAGCTGAGGAATACGCGGACATCATGGCCGGGCTCGGACTGATCCGACCGTCCGACCGAATGTCCCAGTACAGCGACGCCGGAATCCCCGCAGGCGTTTCGCTCTAGACAACCAGCGCAACTTCGCGCCAACCCCGCACCCGAGATGGGTGGCGGGGTTTTTCTATGCCCGAAAACGGGCAGATAGGACACCACCATGAAGACCAACCGCCCGTGGCTCCGCTTCATCGAGGGCCCCAACACCGCCGGCCCCGGCGCCACCAACAACGATCCCACCCCGCCTGCCGGCAACGACGGCGCCGCGCCGGGCAATGGCGACCGGGGCGACCAGGACACCGGAGACAACGACGATCGCAGCGGCGCGAGCGACGACGGTGACGACGGTGATGGGGAAGACCCCAAGGGCCGCGGCTCGAAGGAGGCGGTCCTCGCCGACCTTGCCCGCGAGCGCGACAAGCGCCAGGCGGCCGAGGCCCGTCTCGCGGAGCTCGAGGCGGCGGAGAAGGAACGCCAGCGCGAGGGAATGACCGAGGCCGAGAAGGCCACGGCCGACCTCGAGGCACTGAAAGCCAAACACGACGAGGTCGTCGCGAAGCTCGCGGCGATCGAACACGAACGACAGCGTGCGGCGGTCGCCGCGGAGCTGAAGATCCCCGCCGCGATGGCGGGCCGCATCCAGGGTGAGACGCCCGAGGAGATGCGCGCGGACGCCAAGCAGTTGGCCGACGCCCTGGGCCCGTACACGGGCCCCTCCGACCCGAGCCAGGGTCGTGGCCGCGCCGCCAAGGCAGCGGCCAACCTCACCGACGCGCTCAATGCGCATTACGGATTCACCAACTAGAAAGGGGCCCACCAATGGCCATCACCCTGGAAGACGCCAAGCTCAACGCCCAGGAAGACTACGACCCGGCAGTCATCGACGAGTTCCGCAAGGGCTCGGCGATCATGGACACCATGATCTTCGACACCGCCGTCAACCCGGCCGGCGGCGGCGCGACGATGTCCTACGGCTACCGCCGACTCAAGACCCAGGCCACCGCCGCGTTCCGCGAGCTCAATACCGAGTACGTCGACCAGAACGTCACCACCGAGCGCCACTCGGTCGACCTCGCCGTCCTCGGCGGCTCGTTCTCCATCGACCGCGTGCTGGCCAACATCGGCCCGGCGGCCTCCAACGAGGTCTCCCTGCAGATGGGCCAGAAGATCAAGGCCGCCCAGGCCAAGTTCGCCGACGCCGTGATCAACGGCGACACTGCCGTCGAGGCCAACGGCTTCGACGGACTGGACAAGGCACTCATCGGCTCGTCCACCGAGTACAACCCCGGCACCACCGACTGGACCGACTTCGACACCAACCCGCGCGCCGAGCACAAGGCTCTCGACGCCATCGACGAGTTCCTGGCGCTGCTCGACGGCTCGCCGACGATCATCCTCGGCAACTCCCGGGCCATGGCGCGCGTCCGCGCCGCGGCCCGCCGCGCCGGACAGTACGTCAAGAACCCCGTCGAAGGCCTCCTCGGACCCAACGGCCGCCCGATCGAACGAGAGGCCTACGGTTCGATCCTCCTCGCCGACGCCGGCACCAAGCCCGGCACCAACGACCCGATCATCCCGATCTCCGGCACGGGCACCACGTCGCTCTACGCCTACCGCGTCGGCCTCGACGGCTTCCACGGCGTGTCCACCACGACCGGCCAGCTGGTCCGCACCTGGCTGCCCGACTTCTCCACCGCCGGCGCCGTCAAGCGAGGTGAGGTCGAATTCGGCCCGGCCGCCGTGGCCCTCAAGGCCACCAAGGCCGCCGCCGTCTTCCGCAACATCAAGGTGGCGGCGTCCTAATGCGCATCCACGCCCCCAACAGCGATTTCAGCGGCAGGGTCGGCGCGGACACCTTCGTCGACGGCGTCTGCAACAACCCGACGATCACCCAGCTGGAGTACTACCACCGGCAGGGCTACACCGTCGACCTGTCCGATACCGACGCCAACACCGACGACCCGGTCGGGCGCACCGTCGACGACGAGCCCGACACCGGCACCGACCCCACCGACAGCGCGCCGGGCGAGCCCGTCGTGGACGCCGAGCCGCCGGCGGGCAACGCTTCTGCGAAGGCGTGGGCGGAGTTCCTCGAGTCTCGCGGGATCGAGGTGCCCGAGGGCGCCAAGCGCGCGGAGCTCAAGGATCTGTGGGAGCTCCACGCCGACACCGACCTGACCGAGGAGGCCGACGATGCCGAGGTGGCTGACTGACCCTCTCCCCGAAGTCTGGCCGGACCTGAACGAGACGGAGCTCAAGCAGGTCGGCCGCTGGGTGATACGCGCCGAGGCAATCATTGCCCAGCGCTTTCCGACCACCGCCGCGAGGGTGCAGGAAGGAAAGCTCGACGTCGGCGTCGTCGCCGGCGTCATCGAAGAGATGGTTTCCCGGGCTTTGGCCAAAACCAGGCGCGGCGGCATGGACAAACTCTCATACCCAGAAGTGTCCATGGAGTGGTCTGATAACGGCGGCGCCGGGGAAGGCTCGCTGCTGTACCTGACGATCGACGAGCTGATGCTCCTGACCCCACCACCGGACCCGTCCCCGCGGGTGTTTTCCATCCGCAAGAAACCGAGGACGACATGGTGAGCGCAACCGTGCTTTTCCAGCCGGGCTGGATTCACCGCAAGCGCAGCGGAGGCAACGTTGATCCCGTGACGGGCAACGATACCGCCGGAACGGTGATGGAGATTCCCGGAACCGGTTTGGTTCAGGCTCCGCTGTGGACCGGCGTCGAAGAGGTATCCGGCAACGCCACTCGAGACGAGCGGCTCGTGATGTTCCTGCCCGGATCGGGAGTCGTTGGCGAGATCAACGACGTAGACGAAATGGTCAGTCCCGAGGGCCACGTCTGGCAGTGCATCAGTGACGGCATGCCGCGAGGCATCCCCGGACACCCACCCGAGTACACCGCCGTGCGAGTGCGGCGGGCGAAGGAGAAGAAATGACCGGAATCACGGCCAGCTTCGTGGACGACGACGGCAACCAGGTGTGGACCGCCATCGGTTCCGTTCACGACCGTGCCCACCAGCGTGCTAAGGCACACGCTCGAAAGCCCCGAGCTCGTGCGCGGAAGAAGAGGGAGGAGGTGACGGCCGGTGAGAGCGATTCTGACGCTGTATCGGGAGCAGCTGCGTCGGGAGACGAAGCGGGAGACGCTGGAGGGGCGGCGGGAGATCGCCAACCAGATCGTCAATGACGCTCGAGGCGCGGCCCCGGTGTTGACCGGCGCGTACCGTGGCGGAATGTCCGTGGAGGTCAGTGGCGGCACCGTGACGGTGGTCGACACCGACGACGACGCGATCCACAAGGAGTACGGCACCTCCGACACCCCGGCGCACGCGGCGCTGACGAACGCGGCCATGGCCTACGGCCGCTACTCGGGCATGCGCCCGAGGGGAAGGTAGACCATGGCCCGTGAGCCGATGCCCTACGTCGCCGGTGCGGTCCGCCGATGGCTGCTCGACCAGCCCGAGCTGGTCGCGCTGCTGCACGGCGGGACGATTACCACCCGCGACCTCCCCGAGCCCCTGACGGTGCCGCATGTGCTCGTCTCCGTCGTCGGACACGTTGGCCCCGATCCGATGCTGCGCCGCCTGATGGTCCAGGTCACCCCGTGGGTGCCTGACCTCGACGTCACCGGCTTCGACGAGGACCCGGACGTGACGGCCTGGAACATCGCCGCGACGGCGGGGGAGCTGCTGGGCCGGGCAAAAAACGTCGTTCTTGACGACCGGCATGCCTGGTCGGCGACGTGGATCGACGGGCCGATCCAGCTCTACGACGAAAAGCGGGGCAAGGACCGTCTGCTGTTCTATGCCCCGGTGCGGTTCCAGGTGCACCTGCGCCGCCGCTGACAACCCGAAAAACCATCTCACCCATCCCCGCCGCGGGGATGGGCTTTTTCATGCCCTGAACAGGGCGGAAAGAAGGCAACATGTCCACTTACGCTGATCCCTCCAAGGCTTACCTCTGGCTCGACGGCGACGGCTGGCGCGGCGAGGCCGGCATCGACCTGCCGACGCTCACCAAGACGGCCATCGAAGGCTCCATGAAGGCCTTCGGAGGCATCGAGACCGGCTTCGAGGTCACCTCCGACCAGAAGGTCGAGAAGAAGAAGGTCTGGAACTACCGGCAGGCCCCGTACAAGGTGGCCCGCGATCCGCTGGAGAACGGCATGAAGTTCCGGGCCGTCGACAACACCGAGGCCACGCTGCTCACCCGTGCTCAGGGCGGGAAGATCACCAAGGTCGGCGACAAGTACCACATGGTGCAGGGTGAGGGAGAGGAGTTCTCGTTCCTGACCTGCGTCCGTGATGGCGTCGATGAGTCGTGGTTCTGGTGCCCGCGCGCGACGCTGTCGGCGCCGGCGACCCGAGCCGCGCTCGACGGCCAGAACCTCGACGGCTGGGAGTTCACGCTGACCTTCCTGGAACCGATGGTCGAGGTGATCCCGGAGCTGCCCGAGGGCATGACCGTCGGCGGCACCGAGTCCCCGTAACCGGTGGGACTGGCGGGGAGCACGCGGCCGCGCCCCGCAACAAAAGGCGGCCGCCAATTTTCCCACTCCCATGATCGAGAGGATCACCCCATGACCATCAACCTGCTCGACTCCCTGGCTCTGGCCGGCGGCGAGTCCGTCGAGGTCACCCTCGGAGAGCGCTCCCTGTCGGTGCGCCGCGACTTCACCGGCGACGAGGTCGCCGGGATCATCGAGCTGCACTCGGAGGGCGGCATGAAGCCGACGATTGACGAGCAGCTGCGCGCGCTCGTCGCCGCCCTGTCCGACAGTGACCAGGAAACCCGAGACGCTTTCGTCGACGCGTTGATGGAGACGCCCATGCTGGTGATCCGGCAGGTGACGCTGCGCCTGGCGCAGATCGCCGGGCTGCGCGGCGACGACGGGTCTTTCACCGTGGGTGCGCAGCCCTAGTCGATCCTGCTGCGTGCCGCCGGGCGGTCGCCGGGTTCCGCCGCCACTACGGCATGTCGTGGATCGACGCCCGGGCGTCGCTATGGCACGTCGAGTTGCTGATCCTCCTCGAGGAGATGCCACCGGAGTGGACGCCCACCGACGAGAACATCGCCAGGCTGGTCGACCGGGACGATTTCTACCTCAATTCCGAGTGGTCGCGGTGGACCGCGGACCCGGATGACCCGGACGTCAAGGCCGAGCATGAGCGCCGGAAGCGGCTGGGCCTCAAACCACCGTCCGCTCCGATCCTGCGGCCGGTGGCGGCGCGCCCGCCGGCGCTGCAGCAGGTGCTCGTGGAGCAGGCGCGGCGTCGGATCGAGCTGGCGGAGCAACCGCCGAAGAAGAAGATCAGCGTCCGGCAGCTGCGCGAGCTGCGGGCGAGTGTGCAGTAGATAAAGGGGGCCGTCGTGGCTGGTGGCAAGATTGACATCCTCGTCGAACCGGACTTGAAGGGTTTCGAGGGGAAGATGGAGTCCGGGCTGCAGGGTGGCCTGGGCAAGGCGAAGAGCTTCGCCGCCCAGCTGGGCCTGCTGTTCGGCGCCGCGGAGCTGGCGAAGGGAATCGCCGGCCTGGGTGTGCAGTTCGAGTCCCAGATGAACACGATGGCCGCGGTTTCCCAGGCCACGGGCGCTCAGCTGGATGCGGTGGCGGAGAAGGCCCGCGAGCTCGGCAACGACACGTCCCTGACCGCCACGAGCGCGTCGGACGCCGCTGCGGCGATGACGGAGCTGGCCAAGGGCGGGTTCACGGTCGAGCAGTCGATGGACGCGGCCCGCGGCACGCTGCAGCTGGCGGCGGCTGCGCAGGTCGATGCGGCCACGGCGGCGACGATCCAGTCGCAGGCCCTGCAGTCTTTTTCGCTCGGCGCGGCGGACGCCGCCCGCGTGTCCGACATCCTCGCCGGTGCGGCGAACGCGTCGTCCGCTGAGATCGAGGGCATTGCCCAGGGCCTGCAGCAGGCCGGCACGGTGGCCAACCAGTTCGGCCTGACGATCGACGACACCGCAACGGCGCTGGCGATGTTCGCCAACGCCGGTATCCAGGGGTCGGACGCGGGCACCCTGTTGAAGTCCGCGCTGCTGGCGCTGACCGACCAGGGCAAGCCCGCGCAGGCGGCGATGGAAGAGCTCGGCCTGTCGGTGTATGACATGCAGGGAAACTTCGTTGGGCTACCGTCCCTGTTCGAGCAGCTGGCGCGAGCGCAGTCGGAAATGACCCCGGAGGCGTACCAGGCGGCCACCGCCACGCTGTTCGGCTCCGACGCGATGCGCCTGGCGGGCATTGCCGCCGATCAGGGTCGTGGCGGGTTCGAGAACCTGCGTGAGGCGGTTACGCGCCAGGGGCAGGCGGCGGAGGTCGCCGCCGCCCAGACCCGTGGTCTGCCGGGTGCGCTCGAGCGCGTGCAGAACGCGGCGGAGGAAGCCGGGCTGGCGATCTACACCGCCCTGTCCGACGAGCTTGTCGCCGGCGTTGACGCGGCGACCACTGCGATCGAAGGGCTTGGTCCCGTGCTCGCCGCCGGTTTTGAGACCGCGCTGGCCGTTATCGGCCCGGTCGCATCCGGCATCGGCGACGTCGGGTCGGCCATGTCCGGCTTAATCGGCCCCGCTACTGGCGCGGCCGCTGCCATGGCGCTGGCGAAGTGGGGGGATTTCCCCGCGAAGCTCGGAGCCGGGACCGGGGCGCTCAAGGGATTCGGCGACCAGATGCTGATCCAGGCGAAGCTGGCGCACCAGTCCGGGGTCGAAATCACCCGCGTCGGGGAAGCCATCGCGGTGCTGGAATCCCGCTCGCCGACGATCTCCAAGATGGGAGACGCATACCGGAAGTCCGGCGCCGAAGCCCGCGCTTTCGGGCAGATGGCGATGATGACCGGCCGTCAGGTCGACGGGCTCGGCGGGGCGATGCTCACCGCGCGCGGCGCAGCTACTCGCTTCGGCGGTGAGCTCCGCGGTGTCGCCGCCGGCGGTCTGTCGCTGTTCAAGTCCGGAGCCCAGGGCATCATGACCATGCTCGGCGGCCCCTGGGGGCTGGCGCTGACTGCCGCCGGCTTGGCCATCGGCGCTTTCGTCCAGCGCCACCAGGAGGCGGCGCAGGCCGAGCTGGAGCACAAGCAGCGGCAGGACGAGCTGCGCGGCACCCTCGACGAGACGACCGGGTCCATCACCGCCCAGACCGAGGCGCTGGTGCTCAAGCGCGCGGAGGAGGAGGGCTGGTCGAAGACCGCCACCGAGCTGGGTATCTCCCAGGGCACCCTGGCGCAGGCCATGCAGGGCAATGCGGACGCGATCCGCGCGGTCGACGCCGCGGTCACCGTGTCCAACGCATCGGCGATCAAGGGCTCGGAATTCTGGGCGAAGTTCGGGGAGGACCTCACACGCGCGGGCGTGTCCGCCGATGATGTGGCGCAGTCGCTCAACGGCAACGCCGAGGCGTCTAAGCGTCTGGGCGACGCGCTGGACGAGATCCCCCGGAAGTCGGCGCTGTCGTCGAACCGCGCGGGGCTGCGGGATCTCAAGCGGGAGATCGACGAGGCGACGGAGGGAGCCAACGCGCTGCGCGACGGCGTGATGGGCTACTCCGACAAACTGGCGGAGGTCCAGACGCAGCTGGAGGCGGAGCGACAGCTCGCCCTGGCGGAGGCTTTGAAGGCGACCCGTGGGGCAGTGGATCTGCTGGGGGATTCGATCACGGCGATTCCGGACGACAAGTCGATCCGCGTCGAGGCCGATGCAGTGACCGACGAAACCCGGAAGAAGCTCGAAGAAATGGGCTTGAAGGTGTCGGAGCCGTTCAACGGAGAGGTCACCGTGACCTTCCCGGACGGCATGGACATCATCACGATGCTCGACGCCATCGGCGTCAAGATCGATGCGCTTCCCGAATCGGGATACATCGAGATCAAGAACAACAGCCCCGAAGTTCAGGCGCAGCTGGAACAGCTCGGCCTCACCACGATGGATTTCGAAGGCAAGGTCGTTCTTAACTCCAATGATCCCGAGGTCCAAGAGCGGATGATCGCCCTCGGTCTGCTGGTCCGCGAGGGCGCCGACGGCGAGGTGCGAATCTCCGACAACGTCGCAGAGGTTCTCGCCAAACTTCACGGCCTCGACGGGACGCGAACGGAAGGCGACCACACCCAGAACGACAACGTCGACGAAACCAAGAAGCGGATCGACGGCCTGAACGACGCGAACACCGCCGCCGGCCACACCCAGTCCGACAACGTGCCGGAAGCCAAGCGGCGCATCGACGAGCTGAACAACCGGAACACGACGTCGACGCACACGATCATCACCCGCCGCGTCGAGATGTGGCAGCGGATGGGCCTCTCGCCGGAGCAGGCAAACCGGGCCGCGAACAACCCTGATCCCTACATGCCGCAGCCGATGCGGCTCGGCGGCCGGCTTCCGGCCTACGCGATCGGCGACCGCCACTCCGGCTACCGCCTGCCGTCGACGGGCCCGGGAACGGAGATCGTCGACGGTTTCCTCGCGCTCGACATGTCCGGCATGCCCGTGGCCCGTCTCGACGCCCGGGAATGGGTCATCAACGGTGAGTCGTCCGAGACGTACCACCAGCTGCTCCGCGGCATCAACGCGGATACCCCGCGCGCCCGCGCGGCCATGGCCGCCTACGAGTCGATGCCCGGGTACGCCAAGGGGCGCAACCCCCGCGGCGACGACGACCGGGACACCGGCCGCACCGACACCGACGACACCGACGACGACAAGGAGGACGACACCGAGTCCGGTGTCGACCGGGCCTTCCGCGAGCTCGAGGCCACCAGCGGCGGTCCGTACGTGTGGGGCGGCACCTCCAAGGGCGGGTCGGACTGCTCCGGGTACGTCGGCCTGTGGCAGATCGCACTGCAGGACCTCACGCCCCGCGAGCAGCGCCTGGGCACCACCCACACGCTGCTCAACGGCGGGTGGCCCGACCTCGTGCCCGGCACCGACGGCCTCTTCATCGTCGGCGTCAACTCACAGCACATGGTCGCCCAGCTCGACGGCGTCAACATCGAATCCGGCGGCAACGGCATGCAGGTCGGCGCCGGGGTGACGTCGCCGCACGCCCTCGGCGGCGCGACGCTGTACTACCTGCCCGACAGCAAGATCGTCGGCGGCACCGGCAAGGGACGCACCAGCCGCAGCAGCGGAAGCAGCAGTGGAGGCGACGGGAAAACCGACGCCGAGCGCGAGCGCGAACGCCTCGACGAAATGGCCGCCGAGTCGAAACCGCGACTGGCCCGCTCCAACACCCACATCCCGCCCGACCCGATCATGTCGGCCGCCCTCACCGGCGCCAACGACCCCACGGGCCTGCTGGAGCTCACCCGCGCCGGCGCATGGACCGACCGCTTCGGCATCACCCACGCAGCACCGGAGGACGACCCGCTCGTCGAGTTCCTCCTCTGGGCCTACGGCGACCAGGAACAGGCCGACGCCGACCTGGCGGCCGCGTTCAACGAGGCCAACGACCCCACCGGCGTCCGCTCCATGATCGAAGCCGGCGTGTGGACCGGCCGCTTCGGCGCCCACTACCGCGCCGGGCGTGATTCGGAGCTGGTCAAGGCCGTGCAGGCCGCCCGGCAAAACGGCGGCTACTACGCGATCCGGCTGCGCGAGCTCCAGGGCGAGCTGGAGGACCGGCCGTCGTCGGTGTCCGAGCTGCTCGGCAACGCCGCGAAGGGTCTCGTCTCCGAGACCACCAGCGACGTGTTCACGGTGCTCGGTCACGATGACGAGCTGGGGCCGCTGCTGCAGATCGGTCTGCTGGCGGGCAAGCGGGCGCGCGGCCAGACCGGCGGCGTCGACGCGTCGGGCAAGATCGTCATCGAGGACTCGTCCGCCACGGAAGCGAAGTCGGGGCCGTCGTCGACGGCGCCCGGCGTCAGCGAGGCGGAGGCCGAGGAGATCCAGCCCACCGGCTCCGCGGTCTACGACCCGGCCCGTGGGACGGAGCAGTGGGCCGGGGAAATCCTCCGCGCACTGTCGATCACCGGTAACCCGTCGTCGTGGCAGGGGCCGATGACCGAGCAGGGCGACATCGAATCCGGTGGCGACCCCGACGCGATGGGCCCGGACTCCGCGGAGGGCCGACCGGCCGGGGTGTGGCAGGTCAAACCCCGCACGTACGACGCGTACCGGGACCCGAACCTGGTCAACGACGTCCACGACGTGCTGTCCAACGGTGTGGCCGCGCTGCGCTACATCAACGCGGAGTACGACCAGCTGCCGTGGCCCACCGCCGCCGGGTACCAGGCCGGCGGGCCGGTCAAGCGGTCCAAGACCGGTGGCCGCGGCCCGAAGGACACCATCCCCGCATGGCTCGCCGACGGGGAATTCGTCGTCAACGCCGACGCCGCCCGTGAAAACGAGGCGGCGCTGACGATGATCAACGACGGCGCCGACGCCGCCCACGTCTTCGCCGACGCGGCGGTGACCACCGGCACCATGGCCGCCGGCGTCGGCATCGACGCGCTCGGCGGCGCGGCGCGGGCGGCGGCGATGTCGATGGGCCCGGAGGGCGCTGCGCTGATGCCGATGATCGCCATGGGCGAGCAGCTCGGCGGCGTCCTCGTCGACAACCTTGGGCAGCTCGCGCAGAGCCTGGCGGACGACACGATCAGCACGGCGGCGACGTCGCTGGCCGAACAGGTCGACGCCGGGTACTCCGACGCCCGCCTGTCGCGCGAGGTGCAGGTCGCCCAGGCTGCCGGCCGCGGCGGCCAGCGCGGCGTCGGTACGGCGGTAGCGGAACGCCCGCCCCGCCCGATCAACGTCAATGCCCCCGGGTACGACCGGCGCGATCTGGTCGCGGGTATCCGCGAAGCAGTCAACATCGAACGATGGGAGCAGGGATTCTGATGAGCAGGGGAGCAATGTTCCCGGCAGGGTCGGCCAACGTGGTGCTGGCCGGCCCCGGTGCGGTGGCGCATCTGCCGGAGCGCGCCTGGCACCTGTCGGACTGGCCGACGCAGGAGTCGAACGCAGAAGGAGCGGTGCTGGCGGCCGGGTGGTCGGATTTCCAGGAGCCCGACGTCACGCACCAGTTCTTCCGGCCCGCGCAGTATGACGGGGCGGTGTGGCTCGGCGCCATCGCGGACCCGCGCGCGTTCTCGATCCCGGTGATGCTGCACCGCACCGGCACGCATTCGCTTGAGCGGGTCCGCGACGCGTTCTTCGACGACCTGGGCCACCACCAGCCGGCGCGCCTGTACGTCAACAGCCCGTCGGGCACCGTGTGGCTCGACGTCCGCATGAATGGCAAACCGGAGGTCGGGGAAACCCGGTGGGACGAGGCGATCGCCCAGGAGCAGGACTACCTGATCCCCATCGTCTCCGAGCAGTCGCATTTCCAGGGCCTGGAGGTCGCCCGTACCTGGGTCGAGGGCCGTGGGTGGTCGCCGAACCCGGAGCTGTGGAACTACGGGGACCTGCCGGAGTGGCCCACGTGGACACTGCGCGGCCCCGGGGTTTTCACCATCCCCGACATCGCGCCCCGCGTGTTCGAGGGACTGGAGGCGTTCGTGATGGAGCTGATCCCGGACTGGATCAAGGACCTGTTGCGGCAGGGCGGGCTGCTGCGCGACAACCAGACCACCGTCGTGCTCAAGCCCGGGGAGACGATGGTCATCACCGGCGACCCAAACCGCAAGCTGGCGGTGTCCGACAAACGGCCCAACGCGCACCGCATCCTCGGAGGCCAGCGGCCGCTGTACCAGGTGATGCCGCATGAGCGGTGGGACTGCTCGGGGCTGCGCGTCATCGGCGCCCAGCCCGGGGTGACGTCGGCGGTGGTGCGGATTGACCCGAGGAGGCGACGCCCATGGTGACCCTGGCACCGCTCGACGTGGACCAGGCGGAGGCGGCGATGGCCGCCGCCCGACTGCGCGTCCAGCCCAAGACCCTGGTGGAGGTGTGGACCCGCGACGGTTTCGCCGGCACGCTCGGCTTGTTTGAGAACGTGCAGGTCAAATGGTCGGCCAGGGGGCAGGCGACGGTCACGATGCAGGGCCGCGACCCGCTTGCCGGCATCATCCGCTCCTGCCGCAAGGCCCTCGTGCGCGTGCGCATCCACCAGGGCGACGTCCACTGGGACGGGCGGGTGTGGATCGCCCGCGACTCCGGCGTCGGCGCGAACTGGCGAGTCACCGCCGAATGCGTCGGCGTGGAGAAAATCCTCGACGGCATCCTCACCTACCCCGAGCCCCTGGTCGGTGAGGAACTGCTCCAGGTCATCCGCAAGTCCGTCTACACCGGGCCGGTGGCCACCGGCCTGCTGACCCTGATCGCCCTGAACGTCCAGCGCCTGTGGCGCCCGCACCGGCAGTGGGGCATCCCGATCACCGTGGTGCCGATGAACCCGCTGATGGACGGCTCCCCGTGGCGCACCTGGGCCCTGGCCATGGAGCCGATCTCCCAGGTCGCCGAGGAGATGCTCAAGGACGGGCAAGGCTGGCGGCTGCGGGTGCGGCAGTGGCTGCCCGGCGACGAACCGCCGATGCGGCCGTGGCCGTACACAAAACCGCGGATCGTCATCGACATGGTGCGCGCCCCGTGGCAGCACGGCGTCGGCGGCGGCTACACCATCCTGTCGTCCCTGGCCCGCGAGCTCCTCGGCTTCGTCGGTGACGCGATCGGGTGGATCGGCCAGGGCGCGTCGCGTCACATCTCGAAGCGCTGGGACGAGCTGATCAACGGCAAGCCGGTGCCGGCGGTGATCTGGCAGCACGGCTGCGCCGGCGTCCTCGACGCCGAGGTCGACAACGCACACCCGACCGCTGTCGCCGCGGTCGTCGGCGGCACCGCCCCGGACTGGCTCAACACGCTGATCGAGGACGGCACCGCCTACGCGGTGACGTCGCTGATGGCGGGGATGGGCGTGGTGATGCCGGGCCTGGGCGGCATCGTCGGCAAGGCGATGACCAACCGGGTCGGCACGTACCAGCGGCACACCGACTGGGAGAACCTCCTGGCGATTGGCCCCGAGGCGATCCCGGAGACGTTTCAGTCGACGTCGGCGGCGTTGACGCTGTCGGCCGCCCAAGCGGGGCAGCGGGCGCTGTGGGAGGCCGCGCCGACGACGTACGCGAAGATCACCGTCCGCGACGGCCTGCCCTGGACCTTCGGCGAGGACTACGACCTCGGCGAATCGTGCGGCTGGTGGCACGCCGACGGTGACCTGTACGTCGGCCCCGTCACCGAGGTCGACCTCGCCGTCGACCGTGATGAAGGCGCGGCGATGACGACGTCGCTGGGCACCCCGCCGGCGATCCCTCCGGGGGAGCGCGCCCGCCGGGCGGCTTCCGGTGCGCTGACCATGGTCAACGCCCTGACACTCAAGTACTAGGAAAGGAACAAACCGTGGTCGAATTCACCATGCCGGCTGAGCTGCGCCTGCAGCTCAAGGACCAGTGGGACATCCGCGCCACCCAGCGGGGCGTCCTCGTCATCGAGGGCGGCAACACCATCAACGCGGAGATCCCCGCGATCAAGGGCGACAAGGGCGACCGGGGCACGGACGGCACCCCGCCGCGGTTCCATGCCCCGGTTGCCGAAGCCGACCTGCCGGACCCGCGCACGCTTAACAACGACGATCTCGGATGGTTCTGGCCCATCAAGGACTCGACGACCGTGTACCAGTGGAACGGGCGCGAGCTGGTGCCCATCCCGAACTACCTCGGGGCGCGCGGCGCCACCGGCCCCGCCCCGGTGATGCGCATCGGCGACGTCCAGACCCGGGACATCCCCGCGGCGCGGATCTCCACCGACGCCGAGGGCACCGTGATCCTGTCGCTCGATCTGCCACGGGGGCTCAAGGGCGAGCCGGGGGAAAAGGGCGACACCGGAGATGCGGCGCCGATCTCGTCGGCGACGGACTACGACGATGGCGGCACCCCGGCGGTCGCTGGCGACGTGCTGACGATGCGCGCTGACGGGGACTGGGGGCCGGCCAAACCGCAGATCGGCGCGGGGTCGGTCAAGAAGTACGGTGCGGATTCGGACTGGCAGGCGGTGAACACCGGCCCGAACTGGAAGGGCGACTACGTGTCGCTGACGACGCTGACGATCCCCGCCCAACCTTTCCCGTGGGAGCCGGAGGTCTACGGCCTCGTCGACGTCAAGGTCGACGGCATCGCCGTGCGAATGGACGTCGAGGCGCACTTGGGTGCGGTGTCCGGCCCGCTGCTGGCGCTGGGCCCGGGCATGCAGGCCGCGTCGATCCTGGGGGAGTGGACGCCCCGCCAGCTGGTGCCCGCCGCCGATGAAACCGCCGCGTTCAACGCGTCCTCGTCGATCGTGCCGATGGGCCAGGAGGCGACGATCCACCTCATCGCCCGCAGGGTGGAATCGCTGTCCGGCATCACGGTGCAGACCCGGAAGGAGCGGGCGTACCTGCGGGTCAACGTCAATCCGGTGCGGGTGATGGAGCCGTGACGTACGGACTGGATCCGATGGGACCGGGCCGCGACATCCGCGTCGAGGGGCCCGGCGTCCCGCAGTTCGAGACGCCGCTCGGGGCACCGACGGCGGAGGCGGCGGCGGGGGCGTGGCGAGGTCAGATCGATGAGCCGCGCGACGACATCCTCGCCGAGCTTCGCGAGTGGGCGGACGGGCTGCCGGGGAAGCTGCGCGACATCTTCAAGGGCAACCCCATCGCGGGGTTCGAGGAGGTCGCCGAGGGCATCCGCGACGGCATTTTCGGCGGCATCGCCGACGCGATTCGCGGCGCCGACGACCTCGGCTCGCGGTTGCTGCCAATTCGCGATGCCGCGCGGGGGCTGATCCGCCCCGTCGAGGAGCGGGTGGAGAAGGTCGAGCTCGTGAACATGGGCTTGCACGAGGGGCTTTACGCCCTAGAGGACATGCAGGGCTACGTGTGCGCTAACCAGTCCGCCCCGGCGGAAGCGTCGAACAACTCAGAAACGGTGTTGCCTTTCGGCATCCAGGTCGGGGATTCGAAGGGCGGCGGCGTTCGCGAGGGGAAGGTGTGGCTCGATGAGCCCGGCATGTGGCTGGTCATGGCGCGCGTTACCGCCGGCGAGACGTCATCGTTGCCGGGCTTCGGCATCGGAGACTATTGCCGGTTGAAGGTGTCGACCTACCCTTCCGGCGGCGCTCACGATTTCGTCAAGTCGACCGGAGGGGGGACGGATCACACCTTGAGCTATGCGGGGGTGAGGATGACGGAGCAGCCATCGTATTTCCTCCTCCAGGCGAGTTCCGCGCGGCGTCGAGTTTTCCCTCCGGGCAGCGTGTATTCGTCCCTGATCGCGGTGAAGCTTGCGCCAATGACCCGGGCGGAGGTGCCTGGTGCGTGACTTCGATCTGAAATCCCTCAGCGACGCCGAGTTCCTGGTGCTGCGGTACGCGGTGCTTGAGGAGAAGCGACGGCGCGACGCCGCCCCGGCGGTGGAGGAGGCGCTGGATGAGGCGGCGCGGGAGTACCACGAGGAGAATCCCCCGGAGGCGGACGACGACGGGGTGCCGCGGTGGCGCCAGCCGCACGGCGCCTTCGATGCGTGGCCGGTCGGGGCGGTCGTCGCCCACGTGGGAAAGCGATGGCGGAACGTCCTGGCCAAGGTGAACGTGTGGGAGCCGGGCAACGACGGGCCGGTGCCGACGTGGGAGGAGGTCCGCGCCGAGCCCCCGGCTGATGGGCAGACCCCGCCCGTCGACAAGGATCCCGAACCGGAGCCGGAGCCGTCGCCGCCCGAGTGGGCGCCCGGCGTCGCCTACGTCGTCGGCGAGACCGTCACCCACGGCGGGGCCACGTACCGCGTCGTCCAGGCCCACACCTCTCAGACCGGGTGGGAGCCTCCGGCGGTCCCGGCTCTCTGGGCCAAGGTCTGACCCCGCAACGAACTGCAGCCCCGCACCCCACCGGGTGCGGGGCTTCGTCACGAAAGGAGGACCGCCGTGGCCCGTCAATGGCCCATGAAACGCGGAACCTACACCCTCACCAGCCGCTTCGGCCCACGGTGGGGCACCCACCATTCCGGCCTCGATTTCGGGGCCCCCGACGGCACCCCGATTTACGCCTGCGCCGGCGGCAAAGTCATCCACATCGGGCCCGCCAGCGGATACGGCCAGTGGATCGTCCTCGACCACCCCGACAGCGAGGGGGGCGGCTGCACCGAGTACGGCCACATGTGGAACGCCTTCGCCACCGGGCTGAAGGCCGGCGATTGGGTCGACGCCGGCCAGCTCATCGGCTACGTCGGATCCAACGGCCAGTCCACCGGCCCCCACCTCCACCTGACCGTCTGGGAGCACGGCTACGGCGGTCGGCGCATCGACCCCGAGGCGTGGCTGAAGACCGCGCCGCACCCAGGAGAAACCCCGAAGGAGGCACCGAAGATGATCCTCGGCATCGACATCAGCGAGCACCAGGACGGCATGCCGCTGTCCGCCGCGAAGGCGCAGGGCGTGGAGTTCGTCATCATCCGCCTGTGCGACGGCACCTACCGCGACAAGACCTTCACGTCGCACCTGGACGACGCCGAGCAACAGGGCCTGCTCGTGTCCACCTACTGGTACCTGCGCGCGCCCTCGGAGGGCACGACCATCGCGCAGCAGGTCGACGTCATCGACGCCCAGATGGGCGGTCGCCGCGACCTCGGCGTG
Source organism: Corynebacterium hansenii (assembly GCF_030408795.1). Classification (NCBI taxonomy): domain Bacteria; kingdom Bacillati; phylum Actinomycetota; class Actinomycetes; order Mycobacteriales; family Corynebacteriaceae; genus Corynebacterium; species Corynebacterium hansenii. The sequence goes on along the minus strand of NZ_CP047211.1, from coordinate 2,333,686 downwards.
TGGATCGACGTCGAATCGGTGGCCCGAAACGGCCGGAAGCTGCTCACCGGCGACGACGTGTGGGCGGCCAAGCGCGAGCTGGAGGCCCGCGGCTATTACGTCCCCGGCATCTACTCGGGCGCCTGGTACTGGGAGAAGATGCCCGGCGGCGAGCCGTCGATGGACGGGCTCGGGCACCTGTGGGTGAGCCACTACGGCCGGAATCTGCGCGGCATTCCCCGCGACCTCTACGCCGGTGACGGCGGCGACGGCCACGCCGGCTGGTCCTACCCGCTCGGCGACCGGCTGCCCGACATCCTGCAGTTCGGGTCGCAGGGCGCGGTCGCCGGGAAGTTGGTCGACGTCAACGCATACCGCGGCTCGCTGGACGAGCTGCGGGCCATTTTCACCGGGGGCGATGCACCGTCCCCGGCGCCCGAACCTGAGAAGGAGGTTCCCGTGATCAATCTCGAATCCGTCGTGCGCGGTTACGCCGGCGGCGGGCTGGAGGGGCCGCTGTGGACGTTCCTGCTCCACGCCGACCGCAACAGCTTCGACGCGATGCACGCGGCGCTGCGCAACGAGGAGCGCTTGACCCGCATCGAGGAGAAGCTCGACCGGCTCCTCGCCAAGGAGTAGCCGCTCGCGTACGCAACTGAGGACGTCACTTCAGCAAGTGGCGGGCTCACCGACGACAACTGACGACCCGACCGCCCCGCACTTGGGCGGTCTTTTTCATGCCCCAAGGAGGCACCAATGCTCGAATCCATCCGCACCACCGTCCCCGCCAACTCCCGCGCCACGGTCTACGCCGTCGCCGGCGCCTTGGTCGCCGCGCTCGTGTCGTGGGGCGTCCTCGATGACGCCGCGGCCCCCGCCGTCGCCGGCGTCGCCACCGCCATCGTCACGTTGGCCTTCGCGGTCCTGCATTCCACGTCCCCGTGGCGCCAGGCGCTCTACGGCCTCATGGCCGCGGTCACGGTGCTCATGACCTACCTCGGCTACGGGGAGGTCGCGCAGTGGGAGTCCATCCTCGCCGTCGTCGCTCCCGTTCTCGGTATCGGCACCGCCGCCGCCACGACCGGCGGGTACGTCGGCGAGCACCGCGCGGAATAGCCATGTCGGGCGTCGAGCTGTGGTTCGGCCCGGGCGGAATCGCCGCCGGCGTCGGCGGAGTCGTCCTCGCCGCTGCCGCGTGGGTCCGCGCATTCCGAGAATCACGCAACGCCGACGAGAAGCTGGAGCTGCAGCGACGGGCCGACGAGGAGAAGTTGGCGTTGGAGCGCGAGAAGTTGGCGCTGGAGCAAGACAAAATCGCGCTGGAGGAGAGGAACGCGGACTTATCGGGCTTGCAGATGCTGACGTCCGAGCTGCGGTCGGATCTGACCCGTGTGCGCGACGACCTGACGGAAACGCGCGCGGACCTGGATAAGGAGCGGCGCCGTACCGATGAAGCAGAGCAGCAGATCGAGGAGCAGGGACGAGAGCTCGCTCGCGTTGCGGAGGACCTGACGGACACACGGAAGCTACTGGCCATTTCCACGGATCACATTCGTGAGCGGGTTGATTGGCGGCGCAAGCACTTGAACCCGCGACCGAACGATCTGCCGTACGTCCCGCCGGCGATCAAGCATCTTGTGTTCCCCGAGACCCGGGCACTTACGTCGGCATCGCGCGACGAGCCCCAGGAGATTGAGGACCCCGACGTACCCCGTCCGACCGCGCGCCTTCCTCCGGCGCACGACTGAGCCCCACCCCGTTGACCGGGGTGGGGCTCTTTTCGCGTTTGCGGGGCGGCTCGGCGAGCGGGGTAGCCGCGGGCGGGTTATCGTCTGCGTAACCGCCGCGAAGCACCCCACCCCCCCGGTGGTGCCCGGCGGCCAGGCCCGCGCTGGTTGAGCATCCCCCGCTCCCGCGCGGGCCGAACTAACTAAAAAGAAGCAACCCCCTCACCGTCTGGTGCGGGGGTTGCTTCATAAGCGGGTTACGCGAGCGTGAGGTCTTCCCGCCGCGCGAAGTATCGGGAGTGAGAGTGCTCAAGAGACTCGCGGTTGGGGCTGGTAACAGCCACAATCTCGACGTTGGAATCCACGCGGGCGACGTCGCGCATCATGCGCTGGATGGTTGCCTCGACGATGCTCGGGAACTGGGTGCAGTCCACGGCTCCGGTGAGTCGGTTGTACTCGATCAAAAATCCTGGCATTTCAGACAACTCCTTCCTGTCGGTTCGCGGGCGGCAGGCGGCGAACTGTGTCTGCCAACCGGCTGAGGCGCTGGCGCGCCTCCTCACGGCTTTCGTGGGCCGTCGTCAGCCTTTCCTTGATCTTGTCAATCTCGGCTTGCAAGTCATCGGGGTACGGCTCGGGAACCTTGTGGAGGTCAAGCATAAGCTCTTCGCAGCTTGAAACCCAGTCATTCCATTCTGTGTCTGACTTGTGGAGGGCTTCGGAGGCGCGCCAAAACTTTCGAACGATCGGGCCATGCGCTCGTTCCACTTCAGGGGAAAACTCCTGTTTGTAGCGTATTTCTCGCCCGACGACGTCACCCAGAACTTCGTACAAGTTTGCCCAAGTTGATTGGTACGTAGTTCGCAACTGGATCTCTGTGCGCCCAGCTGGAAACGTGGCGTGAAGGTGCACCGCTCGGTAGCCGCAGTGACTGCCATCGCGAAGATCTCTCTGTGCGACGGACGCGCCTTTGGCCTGGAGCGTCCCGGCGATGTGATCTGCCAATCGTGACTGTTGGGAGAGTCTCATCGGCGCGTCGATGCGGAGGCCGACGATGTCCTGGATGCCGTTCAGGGAAGTCGTGTTGCGGCGGAGCTTCTCCCTGGTGGTGTCTTCGGTCTTCACTCGACCGGACAGCTCGAAAGAATCCTTGGTCAGAGGGGGGAACGCCTCGAAGGGGGGTGGAGGCTCGCTGTCGACGAAGCTCTCTAGGCAGTCGTCAAGTTCAAGCCATACCGTGGCGAGTAGCTCAGCATTCCACGTCATCCACTCTTGGTAGAGCTGAACGTCGTGGGGGGAGTCGTACTTGAGGGCTTTCCCGAGCTTCTTTAGCTGATTGTTCGAGTGGGGGAACGTTTCACCGAGCATGTATCGAGATTAGCGGCAGCAGGGAGTGTCCTCTCCGCATGGCCGCAGCGCTCAATGCTGAATGCAAAAGTAAGGCATTGCCTGTCTCGCGTTTGGCTCACTTTTGGCTCATATAGACGCAGAATCAGGCGTAAAGCCGCGTAAAGATACCCCCGCCCGAAAATGAGAAAACCCCCGCTGGCCTGCGTTGAAGCAGGTCAGTGGGGGTGGTCTCGCTGCTCCCCCGCCAGGACTCGAACCTGAAATGCCTGAACCAAAATCAGGAGTGTTGCCATTACACCACGGGGGACCGGCGCCGCCTTGCGTCGTGCGCCCGCTCCCGCGCCCGCATCGGGGCGCCCCGGGGCCGGCGCGCCGGACGCGCATGCACCGCCGATCAGATTAGCAACACCGGCGGCGCAATCCGGCAACGCCGCCCGAGGGCCGAGCCCGCGCCGCGCCCGAGGACCGCGCCCAGGCCGCCCACGGACCCCGCAAGGACCGCGCTCGGGGCGTGCGGCGCGGTCGCGATAGGCTCGGGTGCATGGGAAATCCGGGAAACGTCGTACGCCGGCGCATGAGCGGGCCGGAGCGTCGCAGGCAACTCCTCGACATCGGCCGCGCCACTTTCGCCGAGCGGGGCCTCGATGGCACGTCGATGGAGGAGATCGCCTCCCGGGCGGGGGTGTCCAAACCCGTGGTGTACGAGCATTTCGGCACGAAGGACGGCCTGTACCGCGAGGTCGTGGCCGAGGAGATGGAGCGCCTGGAGCGCGTGATCGCCGAGTCGATCTCCAAGGGCCGGTCGCGAGCCCGCATCGAGCGGGCGGTCATCGGGCTGCTGACCTACGTCGAGGAGCACACAGACGGGTTCACCATCCTCGCCCGCGATCCCGGTTCGAACACCGGCTTGGCGACGCTGCTGGGCAACGCCACCGGCCGGGTGTCGCACATTTTGGGCGCCGCCTTCACCCGCGCGGGGCTCGACGAGGCTCCGGCGGTGCTGTACTCGCAGGCCCTGGTGGGCATGGTGTCGCAGACGGCGCAGTGGTGGCTGGACGAGCGCACCGGCGACGGCGCGGGCGGGGAACAGACGCCGGCGCGGACGCCGGACGGTGAGCCGCTGGACCGCGAGACCGTCGCCGCGCACATCGTGAACCTGTGCTGGAACGGCCTGGCCGGCATGGAGGCGCACCCCGTCCTGCGCGGTGACGTCGAGGGCCCGGCCGCCGAGGAGGGCGCGGTATTCGGCGCCGGCCCCGAGGCGGATCCCGCCGACCGCGTGCGCCGCGAAGGGCGGCGCGGCTGATGGCGGGCACGAAGGTGGCGGGCCCGATGGTGGCCCCGCTGTCGGGTTTGGCCCAGGTGGTGGCGGGGGAGCCGCAGCTGAGGGGCGTCGTCAAGCATCTCGGTGACGCCGAGCTGCACCTGACCGGCAACGACCGCGTCCGCCCGCACCTGATCGCGGCGATGGCCGCGAAGGTCCCCGTGCTCGCGGTGACCGCGACGGGGCGCGAGGCGGAGGATCTGACGGCGGAGCTGCGCGCGATGCTCGGCGACGGCGCCGCGATGTTCCCGTCGTGGGAGACGCTGCCGCACGAGCGCCTGTCGCCGGCGGTCGACACCGTGGCCACGCGCCGGGCGGTGTTGTCCGGGGTGAAGTCGGGGAAGGTGCGCGTCGTCGTCGCGGCGGTGCGCTCGCTGGTGCAGCCGGTGCTCGACGACGGCGCGGGGCCGATCCGCATCGCCGTCGACGAAGAGGTCCCGGATCTGCCGGAGAAGCTCGAGCGCCACGGGTACTCGCGGGTCGACATGGTCGGCCGGCGCGGGCAGTTCGCCGTGCGCGGCGGCATCGTCGACGTGTTCCCGGCGACGGCGGACAACCCGGTCCGCGTGGAGCTGTGGGGCGACGAGGTCTCCGAGCTGCGCCTGTTCTCCGTCGGCGACCAGCGCACCATCCCGGAGCAGGAGGGCGCCGGGCCGATCGAGGTCGTGGAGGTCCACGCCTGCCGGGCCCTGCTTCTCGACGACGCCGTCCGCGCACGCGCCGGGGAACTGGCGAAGGAGCGTTCGGGTGACGTCCAGGAGATGCTCGTGCGCATTTCCGATGGGCAGTGGGTCGACGGCATGGAGGCCCTCATCCCGCTGCTGACCGACCGCCCGCTCGTGCCGCTGCCCGAACTGATGCCCGAAAACGCCCACACCCTGCTGTGCGGGCCCGAGCGGATCCGGTCGCGCGCGGCGGATCTGATCGTCACCGGCGACGAGTTCATGGCCGCCGCCTGGGAGACCGCGGCGATGGGCGGCGGCGCGCCGATCCCGGCCGACGGGCTGGAGGCCAGCGCCTACCGCGACCTCGACGACGTGCGACGCGCCCCCTGGTGGTCGATTTCCCCGCCCGGCATGCTCGACGGCGGCATCACCGAAGACGACGTGCTGCCGCTGACCTACGAGCCCGGCCCGGAACCGCGCGGCGACCTCAAGGCGATCGGCGCGATGATGGCCCAGCTGCGCGAGGCCACGGTCGACGGGCAGCGCGTGGCCTACATCGCCGGGACCCCGGCCGGCGTGCGCCGCCAGGCGGAGAAGTTCCGCGAAGCGGGCATCGCCTGCCGCATCGCCACCGGCCCGGAACAGCCCGAACCGGGGCGCATCACCGTCTACCAGGGCGTCAGCCACGGCGGCCTGGTGTTCCCGCGCACCGACGGCGGGGCGCTGACGCTCATCGCCGAAGCCGACCTCACCGGCAACCGCGTCACCGACATCGGCGGCGGCCGCCGCAAGCCGTCCAAGCGCCGCAACCGCGTCGACCCGCTGGCGCTGGAGGCCGGCGACTACGTCGTGCACGACACCCACGGCATCGGGCGCTTCGTCAAACTCACCGAACGCACCATCGGCACCGGCGACGACCAGGCGCGGCGGGAATACGTCGTGCTCGAGTACGCCTCCGGCAAGCGCGGCGGGCCGCCCGACCAGCTCTACGTGCCCATGGAGAGCCTGGACCAGCTGACCCGCTACGTCGGCGGCGAGAAGCCCACCCTGTCGAAGATGGGCGGCTCCGACTGGAAGACCACCAAGCGCAAGGCCCGCGGGGCGGTGCGCGAAATCGCCGAGGAGCTGGTCAAGCTCTACGCCGAGCGGCAGGCCGCGCCGGGCCACGCCTTCGCGCCGGACTCGCCGTGGCAGACGGAGATGGAGGACAACTTCCCCTTCGCCGAAACCGAGGACCAGCTCACCGCCATCGCCGAGATCAAGGCGGACATGGAGAAGCCGGCGCCGATGGACCGCGTGCTCATCGGCGACGTCGGCTACGGCAAGACCGAGGTCGCCCTGCGCGCCGCGTTCAAGGCGGTGCAGGACGGCCGCCAGGTCGCCGTGCTCGTGCCCACCACGCTGCTGGCGCAGCAGCACCTGGCCACGTTCACCGAGCGCATGGAGGGCTTCCCCGTCACCATCCGGGGTCTGAGCCGCTTCACTCCCACGCGCGAGTCGAAGGAGATCATCAAGGGGCTGGCCGAGGGCACGGTCGACATCGTCATCGGCACCCACCGCCTGCTGCAGACGGGCGTGTCGTGGAAGCAGCTGGGCCTGGTCATCGTCGACGAGGAGCAGCGCTTCGGCGTCGAGCACAAGGAGCACATCAAGGCGCTGCGCAATCACGTCGACGTGCTGACCATGTCGGCGACGCCGATCCCGCGCACGCTGGAGATGTCGATGGCCGGCATCCGCGAGATGAGCCAGATCCTCACTCCGCCGGAGGATCGCCACCCGGTGTTGACGTACGTCGGCGCGCAGTCCGACAAGCAGATCGCCGCGGCGATCCGACGCGAGCTGCTTCGCGACGGCCAGGTGTTCTACCTGCACAACAAGGTCAGCACCATCGACAAGGCCGCGCAGAAGGTCCGCGACCTGGTGCCCGAGGCGCGCGTGGTGGTGGCCCACGGCCAAATGGGCGAGGAAATGCTCGAGCGCACGGTCCAGGGTTTCTGGGACCGCGAATTCGACGTGCTCGTGTGCACGACCATCGTGGAAACCGGCCTGGACATCGCCAACGCCAACACCCTGATCGTGGAAAACGCCCACCACATGGGCCTTTCGCAGCTGCACCAGCTGCGCGGCCGCGTGGGCCGGTCCCGCGAGCGCGCGTACGCGTATTTCCTGTATCCGGCGGATCAGACTCTGACGGAGAATTCCTACGACCGGTTGGCCACCATCGCGCAGAACAATGATCTCGGCGCCGGAATGGCCGTCGCGATGAAGGATCTGGAAATGCGCGGAGCGGGAAATGTGCTCGGCGCGGAACAATCCGGACACATTTCCGGCGTCGGTTTCGACATGTACGTCCGATTGGTCGGCGAAGCCGTCGCGGCGATGAAGGCCGTCGCCGACGGCGAAACGCCCGACGCTTCCGCGCAGGAACCGAAGGAAATCCGCATCGATTTGCCGGTTGACGCGAACATCCCGGCCTCCTACGTCGATTCCGAGCGGTTGCGCCTGGAGGCGTACCGGAAATTCGCGTCGGCGCAGGCCATGGAGGACATCGACGTCGTCCTGGACGAGCTGGTCGACCGTTATGGAGAGCCGCCGATCGAGGTGCAGCGCCTCGCGGCGATTTCGCGCCTGCGAATCATTTGCCGCGAGTTCGGCGTGCATGAAGTTCAAACGGCCGGTTCTCACATTAAGATAGGTCCCATGGAGCTCGCCGATTCGAAACAGGTGCGGTTGAAGCGCCTGCATCCGCAATCGACGTATCGGGCCGCATCGCGGACCGTTTCCGTGGCGGTTCCGAAGGAAGGGAAGGGTTTGCGGGCCAAGCCCGTGCGCGATGTCGCGCTCGTGCAATGGGTCGCCGATTTCCTGACCGGGATGGCGGGCATCCCCGTCATGGACATCGTCGGCGGCGCCCCCGGCGGAAAGGATCGGAAATGACCATCATCGTGTTGGACCCGCGGTTCCCCACCGCCATCCCGCTCGAGGCGGCGGGCCTGCTGACGGGGCAGGTGGCGTACACCGAGGAGGTGCCGATCCGCGTCCGATGGGCCATCGCCGACGCCGGCGGGCATTCCGTGGCCGACGCCGAGGTGCTGGTCACCACCGACGTGGAGAACGACGAGGTCCTGGACCGCATGGCCGCGGGGGAGAAGGTCTACGACGTCGGGCTCGGCGTCGCCCCGAATCCGCCGGCGGCGATCGAGGCCGCCGCGCCGGCCGCGGCCATCGGAACCGGGGCCGGGGCGCCGTCGCAAAGCAATGGCCCGGGGGAGGCGGAGCAACCCGCGGCCGCCGCCCAGCCGGGGGACTGGGCCCAACCGGAGTCCGATCAGCGGGCTGAGGCCGCCTCCCAGTGGCAGGAGACCCCGCGGGAGGCGCCCGGTCCGGGAGCCGCAGGGGAGCGGTTCCCGCGGTTGGCCGAGGCCATCGACGTCATGGCCGCCGCCCGCCGCACCGGCGAATGGGAGGCCGGGCAGACCCACGCCAGCCTGCTGCCGTACCTCATCGAGGAAGCCTTCGAGTTCATCGACGCCGTCGGCGAGGGCGGCGACATCCGCGGCGAACTGTCGGATCTGCTGCTGCAGGTGCTGTTCCAGGCGGAGGTCGCCGAGGACTTCGACATCGAGGACGTCGCCGCGGCCTTCGTGGACAAGATGCGCCGCCGCAAGCCCTACCTCTTCGACGGCTCGCGCGACACCGGCGAAGGCGCGGAACTGATGCCGCTGGAGGAGCAGGAGGCCGCCTGGGACGCCGGCCGAGGCGGCCCGCGCTCGCAGCCCGCCCAGTACCTGCCGGCGCTGTCGCTGGCGGAGGAGGCCATCCGCCGCGCCCGCCGCATGGGCCTTGCCGACTCGGACATCCCGGTCGATCTCATGTGCCCGACTCCGGGGTTGGAGCTGGAGTCCGGCTCGGAGGCCCGCACCCGCTTCGTCGCCCGCGAATTCCTGGCGTACCTGGACACCCTCGAGACCGGCGAAACGCCGGAGTGACCAGCTAGTTCCCCACTTGGCGGGCTGATCCGTAGGATTGGCTCCCGTGTCCGACTTCGCTGATTCACGTGGCGGCGGCCGACGCGGCCGGAGCCGCGCCGTGCCGTCCTGGTCCGGCGATCCCCGGGGGAGGTCGGGGCGGAATGGCGGCAAGGATCGGCGGTCCAGGGGCTGCGGCTGCCTCGGCTTCACGACGATCGCCGTGATCGCCGTCATCGCGATGGTCGGGGCGATGACCATGTTCGCGGGCCCGGTGAAGCTGCCCTTCACCATGCAGCCGATCCCGGACAACGTGCCGCCCGCCGCCGCCGAGCCCGCGCCGCGCATCGACGTCCACGCCCCGGGCCGCACCGCCGACCAGCTGACGGAATGGGCGAAGCCCATCGCGGCGTCGACCCGCATCCCCTCCGCGGCGCTGCGCGCCTACGGCAACGCCGAGGTCCTCGCCGCCGAATCGTGGCCGGGATGCCACCTGTCGTGGAACACGCTGGCCGGGCTCGGCCAGGTGGAGACGCGCCACGGCACGTACACCGGCGACTGGCTCAAGCCCGCCGAAATCCAGGCCGACGGCGTCGTCCGCCCGTCGATCATCGGCGTGCCGCTCGACGGATCGCCCGGCTTCGCGGAGATCCGGGACACCGACGGCGGCGAACTCGACGGTGATTCCGAACACGATCGGGCCGTGGGACCGATGCAGTTCATCCCGGAAACGTGGCGCCGGTACGGAATCGACGCCAGCGGCGACGGCGTCGCCGACCCGCACAACATCGACGACGCCGCGGCCTCCGCCGCCCGCCTGCTGTGCTCCGGCGGCCGGGATTTGTCCACTCCGGAGGACTGGACGTCGGCGATCCGGTCCTACAACCAGTCCGACGAATACGTCCGCGACGTCCGCGACGCCGCCGCCAACTACGCGCTGAACCAGCCGGCCTGACCGCGGCGGCGCCCGCGGCGGCCGGGCCGTCGCAAAGCGGCCCCCGTTCCGGGGCTCCGGGCGCCGGTTCCCGCAGCGGCGCGATCCGCGCAAACGTGCCACAATCTATGTCATGTGGCCGGAACGGTTCCGGCGGAAAGGTGACATATGGCTGCCCCCATCATCGGACTGAACGCGCTCGAGATCCTGGACTCCCGCGGCAACCCGACCGTCGAGGTCGAGGTCGCGCTGGAAGACGGCTCGATCGGCCGCGCCATGGTGCCGTCCGGCGCCTCCACCGGCGAGCACGAGGCCTACGAGCTTCGCGACGGCGGCGACCGCTACCAGGGCAAGGGCTGCCGCCAGGCGGTCGACAACGTCCTGGACGCCATCCAGGAGGAGCTGATCGGAGAGTTCGCCGATGACCAGCGCAAGATCGACAAGCTGATGATCGACCTGGACGGAACCCCGAACAAGAAGAAGCTGGGCGCCAACGCCATCCTGGGCGTGTCCATGGCCGTCGCCGACGCCGCCGCGCAGTCCGCCGGCCTGGAGCTGTACCAGTACGTCGGCGGCCCCAACGGCCACGTCCTGCCGGTTCCGATGATGAACATCCTCAACGGCGGCGCCCACGCCGACTCCGGCGTCGACGTCCAGGAATTCATGATCGCCCCGATCGGCGCGGAGTCCTTCTCCGAGGCCCTGCGCACCGGCGCCGAGGTCTACCACGCCCTGAAGAAGGTCATCAAGGACAAGGGCCTGTCCACCGGCCTGGGCGACGAGGGCGGATTCGCCCCGTCCGTCGACTCCACCCGCGCCGCGCTGGACCTGATCAACGAGGCCATCGAGGCCGCCGGCTACAAGTTGGGCGAGGATGTCGCGCTGGCGCTCGACGTCGCGTCGTCGGAGTTCTACGAGGACGGCGTCTACAGCTTCGAGGGCGGCAAGCACTCCGCCGAGGAGATGGCGAAGGTCTACGCCGAGCTCGTCGAGGAGTACGCCATCGTGTCCATCGAGGACCCGCTGGACGAGAACGACTGGGACGGCTGGGTCGAGCTGACCAAGCAGATCGGCGACAAGGTCCAGCTGGTCGGCGACGACTTCTTCGTCACCAACCCGGCCCGCCTGTCGGAGGGCATCGAGAAGGGCGCCGCCAACGCCCTGCTGGTCAAGGTCAACCAGATCGGCACCCTGGCCGAGACCTTCGAGGCCGTCGCCATGGCGCACAACAACGGCTACAAGACCATGATGTCGCACCGCTCCGGCGAGACCGAGGACACCACCATCGCCGACCTGGCCGTCGCCCTGAACTGCGGCCAGATCAAGACCGGTGCCCCGGCCCGCTCCGAGCGCGTGGCCAAGTACAACCGCCTGCTGCGCATCGAGCAGCAGCTCGGCGACGCCGCGGTCTACGCCGGCCGTTCCGCGTTCCCGCGCTTCAAGAAGTAAGCCGCTCCGCCGCCGTCCCCGCCGCGTGACGGTGGGGCGGGCACGGCGGAATCCGGCCGAGTGACGGCCGCCGCCCCAACCGCGTGACGGTGGGGCGGGCACGGCGGAATCCGGTCGGAAAAGGGGCCGGGTCGTTCATCGACCCGGCCCCTTTTCGCGTGGGCCGCCGGGTATGCTTCCGGGCATGGGAACAACAGCGCGTGGCCGCCGAGGGCGAGGGGGAAGCGCCGCGACCGCGTCGGATCGGCGGGGCGGCGGGGGGCTGTCGTCGCTGACGACGGGCCAGACGCTGACCATGGCCCTGCTGCTGGTGTTCCTGGTGCTGACGTTGGCCATGCCGCTGCGGACCTTCGCCGAACAGCGCGCCGAACTGGCGAAGACCAGGGAGAACATCGCGCGGATGGAGGAGCGGACCCGCCAGCTGCAGGCGGAGAAGGACCGTTTCTCCGACCCGGGGTACGTGAAGGAGCAGGCCCGGATCCGGCTCGGGCTGGTCGAGGAGGGCGAAACCCCGTTCCGCATCATCGACCCGGCGCTGGGGGCGGGCCCGGGCGAGGAACCGGTGGGCGCCGAGGCGCCGCCGGCGAAGCCGTGGTACGCGCAGTTGTGGGATTCGGTGTCGGTGCCCCCGCAAAAGGAGAAGCCGGCGAACCCCGCGCGCGACGAGGCGACGCGACCGGATCGGCTGCCCACCGTGCCCGAGCCCGCGCCGGAGCCGCAACCCGACGCCGGGCCACCGCCGCAGTGACCGTATTTTTGAAATGACCGTGAACAATCGTGACACACCCCGGCCGTCCGCGGCGGGGACAGGAGGATCCGCCATGACCGTCGACCCCGCCGATTTGGAGGCCGTGGCCGAACAGCTGGGCCGCACCCCGCGTGGCGTGCTGGAGATCTCCTACCGGTGCCCGGACGGCGCGCCCGGCGTGGTGAAGACCGCGCCGCGCCTGGATGACGGCACGCCGTTTCCGACGCTGCACTACTTGACGGATCCGCGCCTGACCGCCGAGGCCTCGCGCCTGGAGGTCGCCGGCGTGATGCGCGACATGTCGGCGCGCCTGCTGGAGGACGAGGAGCTGGCGGCGGATTACCGCGCCGCCCACGAGCATTACCTGCGCGAGCGCAACGCCATCGAGGATCTGGGCACGGATTTCTCGGGCGGCGGCATGCCCGATCGGGTGAAGTGCCTGCACGTGCTCATCGCGTATGCGCTGGCGGAGGGCCCGGAGCATTTCCGGCTGGGCACCGAGGCCGTGGCGCTGGCGGCCGAGGGCACCGGCCTGCGCGGCACTGCCATCCCGGCGGATTGGCCGACGTGCGCCGAGCTCGGCATCGAGAGGGGCGACGGATGACCCGCTTCGGGGCCGTGGACTGCGGCACGAACTCGATCCGCATGCTCATCACCGACGTGCGCCGCGGCGATGACGGCGTGCTGGAACTGACCGAGCTGCACCGCGTGATGGAGATCGTCCGCCTGGGCGAGGGCGTGGACGCCACGGGCCGGTTGGCGGATGCCGCACTGGAGCGCGTCCGCGGGGCCCTGACGAATTACGCCGACCTGATGCGCGCCGAGGGCGTGGAGGCCGTGCGCATGGTGGCGACGTCCGCCTCGCGCGATGCGTCGAATCGCGACGAGTTCTTCGCCATGACCCGCGAGATCCTCTCCGATTGGGGAGTGGAGGCGCAGGTCATCTCGGGTGACGAGGAGGCGGCGCTGTCCTTCCGCGGGGCGGTCGACGACTTCCACCCGGAGGAGGGCCCGTTCTGCGTCATCGACGTCGGCGGCGGGTCGACGGAGGTGATCGTCGGCGATTACGACGGCACGGTGCACGGGGCGCTGTCGGTGCCGATGGGCAGCGTCCGCCTGACGGAGCGGTTCCTGGTCGATTCCCCGCCGCCGCCGGACCAGGTGGAGGCCGCGCGGCGCTACGTCGCGGACCAGACCAAGCGGGTGCTGGAGTCCGTGCCGCTGGCCGGCGCCCGCACCATCGTCGGGTGCGCGGGCACGTTCACCACGCTGACGGCGCTGGCGCAGGGCCTGGAGACCTACGACCCCTCGGCGATCCACCTGTCGACGCTGCGTTTCGGCGCGCTGCGGTCGCTGAACCAGTCGGTGCTCGACACCGACCGCCGGACGCTGGCGGAGAACCCCGTCATGCACCCGGGCCGCGCCGACGTCTTCGCCGGCGGCGTCGTGGTCATCGACGGCCTGATGGACATGTTCGAGGCCGCCAACGCCGAGGCGAAGGAGAAGGGCACCCGCGACGCCGTGCCCCTCGAATTCCACGTGAGCGAGAAGGATATCCTGGACGGCATCGTCGCCGGCCTGGTCGACGAGCGCCTGGCCCGCGCGCAGGGTTAGGCCCCGCCCGGTGCCGCGCGGGCGCCCGCTTTCCGGCACGGTCGGACGGGTTCCCCGCGATTTCCTGCTTTGCGACGGCCCGCGTTGGACGTGGGACGTCGTCAAGCCCCCGTGGCCCAATTGGCAGAGGCAGCGGACTTAAAATCCGCGAGTTGCGAGTTCGAGTCTCGCCGGGGGCACCGCGCGCGAAAGCCCCGGACCGGTGCGATGTCACCGGGCCGGGGCTTTCGTGCGTGGGCCGCGCCCGCCTACGGCAGGATGCCGAACTTCTTGCCCAGCTTCAGGGCGGTGGTGAATACCTTCGCGTAGGTCTCGCGCTCCAGCACCGGGATCGAAATCGGCGAGAGGCGCTGGACGGTGACGGTCTGGGCGTCGGTGTACTTCAGCAGGCCCTCGGCGCCCTGGCGGCGGCCGACGCCGGACTCCTTGAAGCCGCCCATCGGGGCGTCGACGGAGGCGAAGGTGGCCGCGAAGCCGTCGTTGACGTTGACGGAACCGGCGTGGATCTTCGGCGCCAGATCCTTCGCGCGCGACGGCGAGCACCACAGCGAGGCGTTGAGGCCGTAGCGGGAGTCGTTGGCGCGGCGGATGGCCTCCTCGGCGTCGGCGACGCGCTGCACCACGACCACCGGGCCGAAGACCTCCTCGGTGAGCAGCTCGACGCCCTCGGGGACGTCGGTGAGCACGGTCGGCTCGTAGAACAGGGGGCCCAGGTCCGGGCGGGCGCGGCCGCCGGCCAGCACCGTGGCGCCGGCCTCGACGGCGTCGTGGACCATCTTCTGCACGATGTCGAACTGGCCCTGCGACTGCAGCGACCCCATCTCGACGTCCCAGCCGTAGCCGGGGCCCAGGCTCATGGCCTTGGTGCGGTCGGCGAAGGCCGGCACGAACTCGTCCCACACGGCGTCGGCGACGTAGATGCGCTCGATGGACACGCACAGGTGGCCGGAGTTGGTGAAGCACGCGATGCGGGCGCCCTCCACGGCCTGGCCGACGTTGGCGTCCTCGGCGACGATCATCGGGTTCTTGCCGCCGAGCTCCGCGGAGAAGCCGATCAGGCGCTCGCCGCACTGCTTGGCCAGCGAGCGGCCGGTCTCGGAGGAGCCGGTGAACATGAGGTAATCGGCGTTGGCCACGATCGCCTGGCCCACGACGGAGCCGGGGCCGGGCACGACCTGGACCACGTCCTCCGGCAGGCCCGCGCGGTAGAGCAGGTCGACGGCCATCAGCGCGGAGAACGGCGTGGTGGAGTCGGGCTTGAGCACGATCGCGTTGCCCGCCATGACCGCGGCGACGGCGTCGGAGACCGCCAGCGTCAGCGGGTAATTCCACGGGCTGATCACGCCGACGACGCCCTTGGGGTGGTGGTGCACCGTGGTCGGGCTGAGCACCGGCAGCGCGCCGTGGGCCTTCGCCGGCTTGAGCAGGTCCTCCGCCTGGTTGCCGTAGTAGCGGGCGGTGATGGCCACGTGGAGGACTTCCTCGAACGCCGAGGCGCGGTTCTTGCCGGTCTCCGCCTGCACGACGTCCATCAGCTGGTCCTGGTGGGTTAGCACAAGGTCGTGGAAGCGGTGCAGGACCTCGCGGCGCGAGGCGACGGGCACGCGCGCCCATGCGGCCTGCGCGAACCGGGCGCGGTCGAAGGCCCGCTCGACGTCGGCGGCGTCGCCGACGGGGATGTCCGCCAGCGGTTCGCCGGTGAAGGGGGAGGAGATGGTGCGGGTTTCGGACCCCGCGACGGAGGCGCGCTTGAGCAGCCGTTCGACGACGTCGGGCGTCAGGGGATTGCGGATGTCCTGCGCGCCGGTGGCGCGTTCGGTCTCGGTCGTGGTCGCGTTCATGGCCGCGATGGTACGCGGCGGCGGCCCCGCCGGGGCCGTTTCGCTTTACGACGTATCGCGCACAGCCGTCAGTTCTCCGTGTGGCCGAGGCGGCGGCTGCGGTCGGGGTCGCGGTTGCCGCTTTCGCCGAATTCGAAGGGCTCGTGGCCGTCGACGTCGCCGTAGCGCATTTCGGGGTCGACGTCCGGATCGTCGTCGGGATCGACGTCGGGCTTCTCTTCGGCGAGCCTGCGGTCGAGCGTGTCGTGGGGTTCGGCGCCGCGCCAGCGTTCCGGCGGGTCCATCACGTAGTTTTCGCCGTCGCCGGTCATGTGGTCCGCGTCGAGGCCTTCGGAGCCGTCGAGGGTGTTTTCGTCGAAGTCGCCGGTGGTGTCGGCGTCGTAATCGCCGGGCATGTCGTCCTCCTCGCCGTCGGTTTCTGCGTTTTTCGTTGTCGTTCCGATCCTACGCTCCGGGGTGGGGGATGAGGCCGGAATGTCCCGCTGCGAAATGCCCCGGCGTCGGGAACAATCGAGGGGGTTCAACCGTTATACGTCTCGTAAGACAATTCACACTCGGCCGTAAGAAGGCCGGAAGGAAGGACGACGTGCGCGAAAGCAGTAACCCCGCATTCAGCTCGCTCACCAAGACCGTCGCCCGCGGCCAGGCCGGAGCCCACCACTACGGGCAGCAGCAGTACGGCCCGGGTGGCTACGGTCCGGGCGGTTATGGCCAGGACCCGTACGGTCAGGGTGCTTATGGCCAGGAGCAGTACGGCGCCCCGCAGCAGATGCAGGACGCCCGCCCGATGACGGTCGACGACGTCGTGTCGAAGACCGGCATCACGCTGGCGGTCATCGTGGCGCTCGCCGCGGTGAACTTCGCCATCGCCCAGTTCGTCAGCCTCGGCCTCTCCATGATGCTCACCATCGTCGGTGCGATCGGCGGCCTGATCATGGTGCTGATCTCCACCTTCGGCAAGAAGTTCGGCTCCGCCCCGGTCACCCTGACCTACGCGGTGTTCGAGGGCCTCCTCGTCGGCGGCGTCAGTTTCCTCTTCGCCGGCTTCAACGTCGCGGGCTCCAACGGTTTCGCCCTGATTTCGCAGGCGGTCATCGCGACCATCGGCGTGTTCGCGGGCATGCTGTGGGTCTACAAGTCGGGTGCCATCCGCGTCACCCCGAAGTTCACGCGCTTCA
The DNA here is from genome assembly GCF_030408795.1 of Corynebacterium hansenii. NCBI lineage: Bacteria > Bacillati > Actinomycetota > Actinomycetes > Mycobacteriales > Corynebacteriaceae > Corynebacterium > Corynebacterium hansenii. The sequence goes on along the minus strand of NZ_CP047211.1, from coordinate 2,316,909 downwards.
TGATGGCCGCCCTCATCGGCGTCGTGGTCCTGATGGTGGGCAACTTTTTGCTGGCCTTCTTCACCGGCATGTCCCCGCTGCGCGACGGCGGCCCGATCGCGATCATCTTCTCGCTGGTCTGCATCGGTCTGGCGGCGTTCAGTTTCCTCCTCGACTTCGATCAGGCGGACAAGCTGGTCCGCGCCGGCGCGCCCGCCACCTACGCGTGGGGCGTTGCGCTGGGTCTGGCCGTCACCCTGGTGTGGCTGTACATCGAGATTCTGCGTCTGCTGTCCTACTTCAGGGATTAGCGCCCGGTCTGCCGGACTTTCGAGTCCGGCGCCGAAAGATGCGCACCGGCGGAGATGATCCGCCGAGAGGTCGAAGGGCCCCGGTTCACGCCGGGGCCCTTTCCCGTGCCCTAACTCGCCCCCGCCCCGTTGCTCCTACGCGTGCACCCACCCCGCTCCGCAGATGCGCCAGTTACAGGCAGATGCGCCCATTGCAACAGGCGCATCTGCACGGAACTGGCGCATCTGGGCCGTGGCGGAGGTGGTGCTCGACGTGGGCGGCCATTGCGGGTGGGGTTGGCCCCGATATGCGTCGTCGAGCAGCTGCAGTCGGATGCCGGGGCGTAGTTGCGCCACGAATTGCCGCGGCGCTGTTCCATTTCGGGGGCGGCGAACGCGGGGGAGGTGGGCGTCGCAAAGCAGAAGCGGCGGAGGAATGAACCTCCGCCGCTCGTATCGATGCCGACCGCAGCTCAATGCCGACCACGGCCGACCTCGCAACACCGCGACCACGGCCGACCTCGCCACGGGCGACCGCAGCTCAATGCCGACCTCAGCCGACCGCGCAACACCGCGATATTGGCCTCGCTGCCGACCTGCGTGGCCGGACTGGCCGCGCTGATGCGCAGATGCGCCAGTTCCAGGCAGATACACCCGTTGCAACGGGCGCACCTGCCTGGAACTGGCGCATCTGGAGGTGTGGGGCCGGAACAGCCGACCGAACCGGAACTTAGTCCTGGAACTCCGGGTCGTACGGCTCGGCCTTGATCAGGGTGACCTCGACCTCGTCGCCGGTGGGGGACTTGTAGGTGCGGGTCTCGCCCTCCTTCGCGCCGACCAGGGCGCGGCCGAGCGGCGAATCGGTGGAGTAGGTCTCCAGGTTCGGGTTGGACGAATCCGCGCCGCGGGTGCCGATGAGGAAGGTCTCCTTGTCGTCCTCGTCGCCGTCGTAGTAGACGTGCACGACGGTGCCGACCAGCGCAACGCCCGATTCCTGCGGGGTCTCGCCGACGGTGGCGCGCTGCAGCAGGTCCTCGAGGTAGCGGATGCGCGCCTCCTCCTGGCCCTGCTGCTCGCGGGCGGCGTCGTAACCGGCGTTCTCCTTCAGGTCGCCCTCTTCGCGGCGTTCGTTGATCTCGGCGGCGATGATGGGGCGGTTCTCGTACAGGGCGTCAAGCTCGGACTTCAGCTTGTCGTAGGACTCCTGCGTGAGCCACGGGTTGTTGGAGTCGGTCATGGTGCCTCCTTGGTCTGCATCGCCGTCGACGGGTCGTCGATCGGCGGAAAAGCTGGGCTGGCCAGCCCGGAATATGAAAAATCGGCCCCAGCCGGGGCCGTGAACGGGGTCAGGATACCACCGGGTGGTCATGTGGCGTTAACCGCGCGCCGTTCGGCGGGGCGTCGGCGGATTTCGGGCGGCGGCGCGTGGAAGCGTCGTTCACCCGGGGCCCGGTGGATGGGGCCGCTTTACGACGCCTTGCGGTCCAGGAACCCGGGCATTTCGGTGGAGCAGCCGTAGACGTCTCCGGCGACGGCCTGCTCGCGGGTCTGGATGGGCACGTCGATGCGGACGGTCTTGGGGCCGCCGGCGGGGACGAAGACGTCGCGGCGGCCGACTTCGGCGACGTCGTAGTTGAGGGCGTAGATGATGCAGTACGCGTCGCGCGACGGGTCTTCGCGGGTGACGTCGAGGGTGAAGATGAACACGTCGTCCTCGCGGCCCTTTTCCCGCGCCCAGCCGGCCTGCGTGGCGGTGACGTCGGGCGTGGACACGCGGTTCATCTGGACGAAGACGTAGACCATGGCGATGATCAGCATGCCCACGATGCCCACGACGAGCAGCTTGCCCGGCAGGCGGCGGTTGGTGTCGCCGTAGCGGGCGCTGCGTTTGGCGGCGGTGGCTCGGTTGTCGCGACCGCGACCGCGGTCGGCGTTGGAGGCCTTCGTGTCCGACATGCCCCCAACTGTATCGGACGTTTGGTCGCGACCCGCGTCGGGGGCGGCGGATCGGCCCCGTAGACTGTACGGGACGTCGGAACAGGTACCGGACTGGAAGGACACCGCATGAGCCTGCGTTTGATGGCGGTCCACGCCCATCCCGATGACGAGTCGAGCAAGGGCGCGGCGACGATGGCGCGCTATGCCGCGGAGGGCCATGAGGTCATGGTCGTGACGCTGACGGGCGGGGAGCGCGGCAGCATCCTCAACCCGGCGATGGATCGCCCGGAGGTCGTGGACAACATCGCGGAGGTGCGCGTCGCCGAGATGGCGGAGGCCGCGCGAGTGCTCGGGGTGCAGCACCGGTGGCTGGGCTTCGTCGATTCCGGTCTGCCGTCGGGTTCCCCGACGCCGGTGCTTCCCGACGGCTGCTTCGCCCGCGAGAACGTCGAGGAGGCGGTCAAGCCGCTGATCCGGGTGATCCGCGAGTTCCGCCCGCACGTCCTGATCACCTACGACGAAAACGGCGGCTACCCGCATCCGGACCACATCATGACGCACATCGTGTCGGTGCGGGCGTGGACGGAGGCGGCGGCCGACGCGTACCCGGAGCTGGGGGAGCCGTGGGAGATCAAGAAGATGTACTACACGCACGGTTTCGTGCGGCGCCGCCTGCTGGCCCTCGACGCCTACTACGTGGAGCGGAATCTGCTGAGCCCGTTGGGCGAGCCGCTGAAGCGCTGGGTGTCGACGCGCGGCGACATCATGGAGCGGGTGACCACGCAGATCCCGTGCGCCGACTTCTTCGACGCCCGCGACGATGCGCTGCGGGCCCACGCCACGCAGATCGACCCCAACGGGCCTTTCTTTGCGGTGCCCACGGACGTGCAGCGTAAGGTATGGCCGACGGAAGAATTCGAGTTGGCGCGCACGAGGGTGCGCACTTCCCTGCCGGAGGATGACCTGTTCGCGGGCATCGAACCGGACGATTCCACCGAGTGACGGATCCGCGGCTGACCCCGCCGCAGAGCATTAAGGAATGATGGCTGACATGCCCCAGGCAATGGAACTCTGGAACGCCGCCGCGGCCGACGCCGCCTTGGACGTGACCCTGCTGGCGCAGAACCCGGTCGGCCCGATGGGCGCCGATTTCGGCAAGGCGTCGCCGATCGGCCTGCTCGTCATCGTGCTGCTGCTGGTCACCATTCTGCTGATCGGTTTCGATCTGACCCGCCGCATGAAGCGGTTGCGCCGCCGGCGCGCCTTCGCGGAGGAGCACGGCATGGATCCGTTCGACGTCGAGGCGATCGACCGGGCGATGGCCGAGCACGGGCGTTCGGGCGGCGTCGACGGCGAGGCGATCGTCGAGGACCGCTTCTCGGGGGAGCCCGAATTGCGGGAACGTCGTTCCAAGGATTAGGATTCGCGGCATGCGCAACTGGCGATTTTATTTTACGAGGGGCTCCGGCAGCTGACCCCGTCAGTCATGCATCCCTGAAATCGCCACGCGCAAGCCGGAGCCCCGAAGGCAGCACCCGTATTCCACGGGTAGCTGCCTTTCGTCGTATCCGGCCCATTGCCGGAGGGCGGCGACCGGCGCAGACAATCACCGAAACCCCCGAAAGGCACTGGCCATGACGCCCCCGACTTCCCTGGAAAACCCGGCTTCGACTTCGAATCAGCGCGTCGTCGCGTTCCACGATCTCCCGTCCCCGAGGCAGTTGCGTTCCGACGTCCCGCTCGGCGATGAGCTGGCGAATGACGTGGAGGTCGCCCGCCGCGCGATCGCCGACGTCATCGCCAACGAGGATGACCGCCTTCTGGTCGTCGTCGGCCCCTGCTCGGTCCACGACGCCGAGGCCGCGGTCGATTACGCGCGCCGCCTCAAGGCCGTGGCGGACGAACTGAAGGACGACCTGCTCGTCGTCATGCGCGTGTACTTCGAGAAGCCGCGCACCACGGTCGGGTGGAAGGGCCTGATCAACGACCCGCACATGGACGGCTCCTTCGCCATCCTCGACGGTCTGCGCATGGCGCGCGAGCTGCTGATCGAGGTGCTGCAGGTCGGTCTGCCGGTCGGCGCGGAGTTCCTCGAGCCCAACAGCCCGCAGTACATCGCCGACGCGGTGGCGTGGGGCGCGATCGGCGCGCGGACCACCGAGTCTCAGGTGCACCGCCAGCTGGCGTCGGGGCTGTCCATGCCCATCGGGTTCAAGAACGGCACCGACGGCAACGTGCAGGTCGCGGTCGATTCGCTGGTGTCGGCGGCCAACCCGCACTTCTTCTTCGGCATGAACGACGACGGCGGCGCGGCGGTCGTGGAGACCGCCGGCAACGCCAACTGCCACATCATCCTGCGCGGCGGCACGGGCGGCCCGAATTACGGCCCCGAGCACGTCGCCGAGGCGAAGAACCGCCTGGAGAAGTCCGGCATGCCGCGGTCGCTGATGGTCGACGCCAGCCACGCCAACTCCGGCAAGTCGGAGGTCCGCCAGGCGGAGGTCGTCCGCGAGATCGCCGGGCAGATCGCGTCGGGCGACGACGGCATCGACGGCATCATGATCGAGTCGTTCATCGAGGGCGGCAACCAGAAGGTGGTCAACGGCCGCGAGGGCCTGAAGTACGGCCAGTCCGTCACCGATGCGTGCATCGACTGGGGCACGACGGACGTGCTGCTCCACGAGCTGGCCGACGCCGTCCGCGCGCGCCGCGAAGCCCGGGGCGGCGGCCCGCAGCGGGCCTGACCCGAGACGTCGGGCGATCGCACGCGCCCGGTAGACTCGGCCGCGTGAAACCGTTCCAAGTTCCGCGGGTGCTCGCGCGCCTGGCGTACCCGCTCTACGAGCGCCGGCTGGCCCGTTCGCTCGTGGGCCTGCCGCGCCCGAACCACGTGGCCGTGATGGCCGACGGCAATCGCCGGTGGGCCCGCGAGGCCGGGTTCACCGACGTCAGCCACGGGCATCGGGTGGGCGCCCGCAAGATCGCGGAATTCGTGTCCTGGTGTTCGGAGCAGGACGTCGATCTGGTGACCATCTACCTGCTGTCGACGGAGAATCTCCGCCGGTCGGCCGACGAGCTGGAGCTGCTGTTCGGCATCATCGGCGACGTCGCCGACGAGCTCGCCGACGCGGGGCAGGACATCCGGCTGCGGATGGTGGGCCACCTGGAGCTGCTTCCCGACGACATGGCCGACCGCCTGCGCCGGGACGAGAAGCTCACGGCGGGCAACACGGGCATCCAGGTCAACATCGCGGTCGGCTACGGCGGCCGGCAGGAGATCGTCGACGCCGTGCGGCGGATCATCGGCGACGCCGTGGACGAGGGGGCCGAGGCCGCCGACATCGTCGAGCGGATCACGCCGGAGGCCATCGGCCGCCACCTGTACACCTCGGGGCAGCCGGACCCGGACCTGGTCATCCGCACCTCGGGGGAGCAGCGGCTCAGCGGTTTCCTGCTGTGGCAGTCGGCCTATTCGGAGATCTGGTTCACCGACACCTACTGGCCGGAGTTCCGCCGCATCGACTTCCTCCGCGCCCTGCGGGACTTTTCGCAGCGCAGCCGCCGCTTCGGCCGCTGAGCCCGCTTCGGTCGCCGTAAGCCCGCGGCCCCGTTTCGGCCGCTGAGCCCGCTTCGGCCGCCGTAAGCCCGTGGCCCCGCCTTTCGCGGGGTCCCCGCGGGCGAAGGCTCGCGATTGGGGGCACAATTGGGCTCATGTCGAACTCCGCGCACGTCCAGCCCATCGTCGTCGTGTCGAACACCCGGTACGGGTCGACCACGGAGTATGCCGAGGAATTCGCGCGCCGCACCGGGGGAATGCTGGTCGGAGGGGGCAAGGCCGACTCCCCGTACGCCGACGACGAGCTGGATTCGATGCTCGCCGATCGCCCCGACGCCCCGCTGATCGTGTTCACCCCGAACTATGCGGGCACCTTCGGCGGCGCCAACCTGATGAAGGCGGCCGCGCGGAAGAACCCGGACCGCAAGATGGCGCTGGCGGTGATCGGCATGACGCTGCTGGACGAAGTCCGCGAGAAGGATCCCGCCCGCGCGGCCCTCGACGACGTGTCCGAGCGGGTCCACCGCCACTACCTGCCGGGGCGGCTGATGTTCTCGGTGATGTCGCGCAAGCACCGCGCGGTGCTGTGGACGATGACGCGGATGATCAAGGGGAAGAAAAACCCGTCGCCGAACGAGCGGCAGATGATCGACTCCTACGGCGTCGACACCGACCGCGTGGACTTCGCCGAACTCGACGCGCTGGTCGAATGGCTCGACGCGCCGGCGTCGTAAAGCGGGCTCACAGCTTGCGCATGCGCACCCGGTCGATGGTGTGGTCGCTGGACTTGCGCAGCACCAGCGACGCGCGGACGCGCGTGGGCAGGATGTTCTCCATGAGGTTCGGCAGGTTGACGGTCTGCCAGATGCGGCGGGCCTCGATGGCCGCGGCTTCGTCGTCCAGGCCGGCGTAGTCGGCGAAGTGCGCGCCCGGCGCCCGGAACGCGGTGTGGCGCAGCTTCAGGAAGCGCTCGATGTACCAGCGCTCGATGTCCTCGCGGCGGGCGTCGACGTAGACGGAGAAGTCGAACAGGTCGCTGACCATCAGCATCGGGCCGGTCTGCAGGACGTTGAGGCCCTCGACGATGAGGATGTCCGGCTGGTCGACGACCTCGTACTCGCCGGGCACGCGGTCGTAGGCGGTGTGCGAGTACACCGGGGCCTTCACGTCGCGCACCCCGGCCTTCACCGATGTGACGAAGCGCATCAGCGCCCGCTGGTCGTAGGACTCGGGGAAGCCCTTGCGGTTCATGATCCCGCGCCGGTTGAGCTCGGCGGAGGGGTGCAGGAAACCGTCGGTGGTGATCAGGTCCACGCGCGGGTTGGTGTCCCAGCGTTCCAGCAGCACCTGCAGCAGACGGGCGGTGGTGGACTTGCCGACGGCCACCGATCCCGCGACGCCGATGATGAACGGCACGCCGTGGTACTCCTCGCCGAGGAAGGTGGCGGTGGCGCGGTTGAGTTCGCGGTGCGCCTGCACGCGCAGGTGGATGAGGCGCGACAGGGGGAGGTAGACCTCCGCGACCTCGTCGAGGTCGATGTTTTCGCCGATGCCGGAGAGCCGTTCGGCTTCCTCGGCGGTGAGCACCTGCGGCATCGACTCGCGGAGCTCGCGCCATTGGCGCCTGTCGAACTCCAGGTACGGGCCGGGTGCCTGCGCGCGGGTCATGGCTCCATCATGCCAAGCGCCGGTGCTGCGGAGGAGTATCGGGTGCCATAACATCTCTGTCATGGTCGAACAGTCGTCTGAGGGAAATGCCGTCTCGGCGGGGGAAACGCCCGCCGGCGCCGCCGGGGGAGAGCCCGGCGGGAAGAGGGGCTCCGTCGGCGAGGTGTTCTCCGCGTTCGGGCTGCTGGGCCTGACGTCCTTCGGCGGCCCGGTGGCGCACCTGGGCTACTTCCGCGAGGAGTTCGTGGGCAAGCGCCGGTGGCTCACCGACTCCGAGTACGCCGACGTCGTCGCCCTGTGCCAGTTCCTGCCGGGGCCGGCGTCGTCGCAGGTCGGCATGGCGCTGGGCTGGCGCCGCGCGGGGCTGCCGGGCATGTTGGCGGCCTTCATCGGCTTTACGACGCCTTCCGCCGTCGTTTTGGCGCTGGCCGCCGTCGGAGTGGCGTACTTCGGTGATCTGGATGGGCCGATCGCGGGATTGAAGGCGGCGGCGGTCGCGGTCGTGGCGGTGGCCCTGTGGGGGATGGCGAAGAACCTGGTGACGTCGCGGTTGACCGCCGCGCTGGCGCTCGGCGCGATGGCCCTGACGCTGTTGGCTCCCGGCGGTTGGGGCGCGTGGGCGCAAGTCGGGGCGATCGTCGTCGCGGGCGTGATCGGGCTGGCGTTCATCCGCGGCGGGGGCCGGGGGAGCGGCGGCAAGGCAGGAAAAGAAGGTGGCGACGGCGAAGACGGCGGCGGCAAGGACGGCGGGAATGACGAGTCCGCCGCCGAACCGGCGCACCTCGCCTACCGCGTCCCCGCGTGGGCGTCGATTGGCGCGGCCGTGGCGTTCTTCGCCGTCATGGCCCTGGCCGTGACGCAGTGGTGGGGCACCTACTACTGGGCCGGTGCGCTCGTCTTCGGCGGCGGCCACGTGGTGCTGCCGCTGCTGGAGGGCGGTCTGGTCCCCGGCGCCGTCGACGCCGACACCTTCCTGGCCGGGTACGGCCTGGCCCAGGCCGTGCCGGGTCCGCTGTTCACCTTCGCCTCCTACCTGGGCATGGCCTCCGGCGGGGTGCTCGGGGCGCTGATCGCCACGCTGGCCATCTTCCTGCCGTCGATGCTGCTGCTCATCGCCGTCATGCCCGTCTGGGCCAAGCAGGCGGCCAACCCCAAGGCGCGCGGTGCGGTGGCGGCGATCAACGCCGCCGTCGTCGGGCTGCTCGCCGCCGCGTTCTACGACCCCGTCTGGACGCACGGCATCTCCGGGCCCGGCACCTTCGTCGTCGCCGTCGCGGCGTTGGCCGCGCTGACCAAGTTCAAGTTGCCCGCGTGGGCCGTCGTGCTCGCCGCCGGCGCGATCGGCTGGGTCGCGTTCTAGGGCGGGCGCCGCGCCATACGTTGGCCCCGTCACCGCGCGGTACCCCCGGACACCGATGCCGGGGGAGGTGTCCGGGACCGAATCGGCCCCGCCGGGGGTGGGGGACTACGATGGCCTTTCGAACCCGTAGCTTCCTTTCGAAAGGTTGTTGGCCACCCATGACCGGTATCCCCAGCGATGACGTCCGCTACCAGTCCCTCAGCGAACTCGACCCGGCAGTCGCCGAGGCCATGGCCGGCGAGCTGGCCCGCCAGCGCGACACGCTGGAGATGATCGCCAGCGAGAACTTCGTCCCCCGCGCCGTCCTGCAGGCGCAGGGTTCGGTGCTGACCAACAAGTACGCCGAGGGCTACCCGGGCCGCCGCTACTACGGCGGCTGCGAGAACGTCGACGTCGTCGAGGATCTCGCCCGCGACCGCGCCAAGGAGCTCTTCGGCGCCGAGTTCGCCAACGTCCAGCCGCACGCCGGCGCCCAGGCCAACGCCGCCGTCCTGCACGCGCTGATCAACGCCGGCGACCGCATCCTGGGCCTTGATCTGGCTCACGGCGGCCACCTGACCCACGGCATGAAGCTCAACTTCTCGGGCAAGCTCTACGAGGTCGGCGCGTACGGCGTCGACCCGGACACCATGCGCATCGACATGGACAAGGTCCGCGAGCAGGCGCTGGCGGAGAAGCCGGACGTCATCATCGCCGGTTGGTCCGCCTACCCGCGCCACCTCGACTTCGACGCGTTCCGCTCCATCGCCGACGAGGTCGGCGCGAAGCTGTGGACCGACATGGCCCACTTCGCCGGCCTGGTCGCCGCCGGCCTGCACCCGTCGCCGGTCGCCGCGTCCGACGTCGTGTCCACCACCGTGCACAAGACCCTCGGCGGCCCCCGCTCGGGCATGATCCTGGCCAAGCAGGACTACGCCAAGAAGCTCAACTCCGCCGTCTTCCCGGGCCAGCAGGGCGGGCCGCTGATGCACGCCGTCGCCGCCAAGGCCGTGGCCCTGAAGATCGCCGGCACCGAGCAGTTCAAGGAGCGCCAGGAGCGCACCCTCACCGGCGCCCGCCTGCTGGCCGAGCGCCTGACCGCCTCCGACTGCAAGGACGCCGGCGTCGACGTCCTCACCGGCGGCACCGACGTCCACCTGGTGCTGGCGGACCTGCGCAACTCCGAGATGAACGGCCAGGAGGCCGAGGACCTGCTGCACGAGGTCGGCATCACCGTCAACCGCAACGCCGTGCCGTTCGACCCGCGCCCGCCGATGGTCACCTCCGGCCTGCGCATCGGCACCCCGGCGCTGGCCACCCGCGGCTTCGACGAGAAGGCGTTCGGCGAGGTCGCCGACATCATCGGCACCGCCCTGGCCGCCGGCAAGAACGCCGACACCCAGGCTCTGCGCGCCCGCGTGGCCAAGCTGGCCGAGGACTTCCCGCTGTACGAGGGCCTCGAGGACTGGACGATCGTCTAGCCTCCCGGCATTCGTCCCCGACGGCCCCGCACCATTCCGGTGCGGGGCCGTTCGCCGTCCCCGGGCAAACGCGCGAACCCGGTCCGCGGCGGCGTGCGCGCGGATAGCGTGGGGGCATGGATTTCGTTTCGATGCACCGCGACGGCGGGCTGCTGACCATCACCATCGACCGTCCCGAGGGGCACAATTCCCTCAACCGCGCGCTGCGCCTCGAGCTCCGCGAGGCCTTCGAGGCGGCGGCCCGCGATGCCGATCCCGCGACCGTGCCGGCGGGCGAGGGCGATGCTGACCAGCTGGTGCGCGCGGTGCTGCTCAAGGGCGGCAAGAAGGTGTTCTGCACGGGGCAGGATCTGAAGGAGCACCTGACCGAGATGGGCGACGAGTCGGCCATGGACAAGGTCGACGTCGAGTACAACCCGATGGTGGCGGCGCTGGCGGCGATTCCGGTGCCGGTCGTCGCGGCGATCAACGGGGCGGCGGCGGGCGCGGGGTGGTCGCTCGCCCTCAACTGCGATTTCCGGGTGGCGGCGCGCACGGCGACGTTCAAGGCCGCGTTCCCGTCGATCGGCCTGGCCACGGACTGCGGCATCAGCTACTTGCTTCCGCAGCTGGTGGGGCAGGCGAAGGCGCTGCAGTTGCTTTTCGACGACCTGCCGGTCCCCGCCGAGACGGCGCACGAGTTGGGTTTGGTCACCGAGGTCGTCGACGGGGATGACGCCGACGCGGCGGCCGAGGAACTCGCGCGGAAGCTGGCGTCGGGGCCGACGGGGTCCTACCGCGAGATCAAGGCGCTGGTGCGGGATGCCTCGGCGATGCTGGCCATCGCCGACCGGGAATCCGGCGCGCAGAAGCGACTGGTGGTCACCGGCGACCATGCGGAGGCCGTCGACGCCTTCCTGAACAAGCGCGCCCCGGAGTTCACGGGGCGTTAGTCGTCCATGACCTCCATGAAGGTCGATGGATTCCCGGTCGCGTGCCATCTCGGTCACGTACCATCTCCGTCATGGCACTCGATTCGGGTTTTGCGGAATTTCTCGAGGATGAATTTGGCAGGATGCTGCCCGAACCGCAGGAGCGGACCAGGGAGGCGTTCGCCGATCTCGGGTTCGGCGAGCGCAATGCCGAGTTCGTCGAATTCTGGTCCACTTTCTCCGAAGAAATGTACGGAACAGTTGGCTATACAAGCGATGTGAGCCTCGATGTCCTGAATTTCGACGGCAGTCGGACGGCCGCTCTGCGGCAACACGACGGACTCGCCGAAAACTATTACGAGTTCTTCAACCCGGAGCTCGACGACTTCCTCTTTTATGATCGCGCGACGGATGAGGTTCTTCTCGTGGAGGCCGGGGGCTACGGCGACTTCCTCGAAGATCGGTCTGCGGCGCAAACATGGCCGACTTTCGTGGCCTTCATCAAGGAGTTCCTGGAATTCGACGAGGAGTAGCGGCCGTCAGCCGGCGTTGAAGCCGCCGGCGACCCCCCAGCGCCCTTCCGCCTCGGTTTTCCGCCGTACCCGGTTGTCCGGCGAAACCACTGCTCAGAGGGGGTGATGTGGCCGGGAACACATCCAATTCCGATGCGGGTGGGGGTAATCTCCAAATAGAGGGAGAAGCCGGGCCGATCGCCGGGCGGGACCCGCATGCGGCGCCGCAGAAGTGGCCTCTCCCGCGACGGAGAGGACCGACAATGACGCGCCTGCTCATTCTCGGCGGCGGCACCGCCGGCACCATCGCGGCGAACAAGCTGCGCAAGGCCGTGCCCGCCGAGAAGCTATCCATCACGGTCGTCGACGCCGACGACCGCCACCCCTACCAGCCGGGGTACCTGTTCCTGCCTTTCGGCAAGACCTCCGAAAAGGGGATCGCCAAACCACGCTCGCGGCAATTCGCCAAGGGCATCGATTTCATCCTCGGCGACATCGACCGCGTGGACGTGGACGCCCACGAGGTGACCCTGGCGGACGGCCGGACCCTCGGCTACGACAAGCTGATCATCGCCACGGGAACCTCGCCCCGGCCGGACATGACGCCGGGCATGGATTCCGATGACGTCCACCACTTCTATGACCTCGACGGCGCCATCGCCCTGAAGGAGGCCCTCCGCTACTTCCGCGGTGGCCGCATGGTCGTGCACATCGCCGAGATGCCCATCAAATGCCCCGTGGCCCCGATGGAATTCGCGTTCCTCGCCGATTCCTGGCTGCGGGAAAAGGGCCTGCGCGAGCGCACGGCGTTGACGTACGTCACGCCATTGGACGGGGCGTTCACCAAGCCGGTCGCCAGCCGCGAACTCGGCGGTGCGCTGGACGAGCGGCAGATCGAAGTCGAGACGGACTTCGCCGTCGAACGCATCGACGGCGACCGCAAGATGCTCGTCGGCTTCGACGGCCGGGAGATCCCCTTCGACCTCCTGGTCACGGTGCCGGTGAACATGGGCGCCGAGTTCGTCGCGCGCTCCGGCATCGGTGACGAGGGCAACTACGTCCCCTGCGACCCCCACACCATGCGCGCCGACGCGTCCCCGGACGTGTACGTGCTCGGCGACGCCGGCACGCTGCCGACGTCCAAGGCGGGTGCGGTGGCGCACTTCTCCATCGACGTGTTCACCGAGAACTTCCTCGCTGAGCTCGAGGGGCGCGAACCGACCGCGAAGTTCGACGGCCACGCCAACTGCTTCGTGGAAACCGGCGACGGCATGGGCATGCTGCTCGACTTCAACTACGAGGTCGAGCCGCTGACCGGCACGTTCCCCGTGCCCCGCGTCGGCCCGATGCGCCTGCTCGGGGAATCGCGGCTGAACCACTGGGGCAAGCTGGCGTTCGAGTGGATCTACTGGAACATCCTGCTCAAGGGCCGCCCGCTGCCGCTGCCGCCGGACCTGTCCATGCGCGGCAAGATTCCCGCCGGACAGTCCGCCGGGCGAGGGGCGACGCGCCCCGACGCCCACGGCCCGCGCCTGGACATCAGCCCCCGGGCGATCCCCCGCAATGCGCCGGTGGCGAGCGCCGCCCCCGCCTCCGCGGCCCCTGTCGCGGCCGCTCCGGTTGCGGCCGCAGCGACTCCCGCGGCTCCGGGAACGGCCGGCGAGGCGGCTCCGCATGGCGACGAGGCCGTGGCCACGGACGCGGCACCCGCGGCTCCCACGCCGACTGCGGCGGTCGACGTGCCGTCGGAAAGCGCCCCGAACCCGGACTGGACGCCCGAGCTCGCCGCGCAGCGCGCGGCGGACCTGGGCATCGACGCCGACGACACCGTCCTGGCCATCGCCGAATTCCTGCGCGACGACTACGCCGCCCGCAGGCAAACCCCCACGCTGCGCCGCGTGGCCACCGTCGGCGGCTACGAGGTCAAGCAGCTGTTCACCATCTTCCCCGGCAAGCCCGCCAAGAAAATGGCGTGGATCGCCGGTCTGCCGAAGCCCAAGGGCTGCGTGTAAGGAGCACCCATGTCACAGCGCAAACTCGCGATCATCTGCAGCAAGGGCAACCTCGACATGGCGTACCCGGGGTTGATCCTGGGCAACGCCGCCCTCAGCGAAGGACTGGAGCTGCACCTGTTCTTCACCTTCTGGGGGCTGGACATAGTCACCAAGGAGCACATGGACGACCTGAAGTTCACCCTGGTCGGCAACACGGCCATGCACATGCCGCAGGCGCCGAAGGCATCCGTGCCGCACATGCTCGGCGCGCTGCCCGGCATGACCGGCTTCGCCACCCGCATGATGAAGGGCCAGATCGCCGACCTCGAAGTGCCGACGGTCCCCGAAATGCTGGATCAGATCGTCGCGGCCGGCGGCCACCTGTGGGCGTGCCGCATGAGCTTCGACATGAACAACCTGGCCATCGCCGACCTGTACGACGGAGTCGAGAACGTCATCAGCGCCAACGACTTCATCGAGCTGACCGACGGCGCCCAGCTGCTGTTCATCTGAGCCGCTCGGGAGCCCGCGCAGCAGGGGAGCCGAGGATCCGGGGAGCCGTGAAGCCGGGGATCCGGTGAACCGGTGATCCGGCCACCCGGTGGCCCGTGCTCAGCCGACGGCGCACTCGCCGTCGGCGCACGGGTTGCGGCGCCATGCCCACACGACGGCGCCGAGCAGGGCGGCGAGGGAGATCGCGGCGAGGAAGGGCTGCAGCGGCTGCCAGAAACCCAGCGCCCCGGATGTCCCCAGGGCGAGCAGCACGACCTTGTTGCACACCGGGCACGCCACGGCGAACATGGCCAGTCCCGCGCCGCCGATCGCCGGAGCGGACTTCTCGGAACCGGGGCGCTGCAGGCCGAAGTACAGGCCGGTGAGCACCGCCGTCACTGCGAGCACGGGCAGCTCCCACGGGCGCACGGGCACGTCCCGGCCGAAGACCGGGTTGGGGATGATGTCCGTCGGCAGGCCGATGATCAGGAACGTCGCCAGCGCGGCGCCGACGGCGACGAGCACGCGGAACGTGCGGCCCCCGATCAGAACCGTGCCGCGGCCGGTGGCGCCGGCGGCCCCGACAGCCCCGGCAGCCCCGGCGGCCCCGACAGTCCCGGCCGCCGCCTGGGAATGATCCGCGGTCACGGCCTTCCCGTTCGGGGCGTCGTTCCGGGTTTCGTCGGTCGTCGGCGAAGTCTGCATGCCCCAGAGGGTACAGGCGTCCCACCGGATGCCCCACCGAACGCGATGACGGCCCGCTCCCACGAGGGGAACGGGCCGTCGTCAAGCGAAAATGCGCGGGGCACGGCAACCGTGCCGCGGACGCCCCGCCAGGAGGAGCGGAGGCGCCCGCCGGAACGCGGACCTTACGCGGCGCCGCCCTTGGCGATGCGGCGGAAGATGATCTCCTTCATGATCTCGTTGGTGCCGCCGTAGATGGTCTGCACCTTCGAGTCCAGGTAGTGCGTCGAGATCGGGTACTCGAGCATGAAGCCGTAGCCGCCGAACATCTGCAGGCAGCGGGTGACGATGTCCTGCTGCTCCTCGGTGGTCCAGAACTTCGCCATCGACGCGGCGGTCTCATCGAGATTGCCAGCGTTGTGCGCCATGACGCACTGGTCGACGAACGCCTGCAGCGCCGTGATGCGCGTGGCGATGTCCGCCAGGTAGTGGCCGTGGACCTGGTGCTGGATCAGCGGCTTGCCGAAGGTCTCGCGCTCCTGGGCGTAGTTGTACGCCAGGGTCCAGGCGCGGCGGGACGTGGCCACCGAACCGACCGCCAGGGTCAGGCGCTCGTGGGCCAGGTTGGTGCGCAGGTAGCCGAAGGCGGCGCCCTCCTCGCCGAGGAGGTTCTCCGCCGGCACGCGCACGTTGTCGAAGTGCAGCTCGGCGGTGTCCTGGGCCTTCAGGCCGACCTTCTTCAGCGGGCCGGTCTTGGAGTAGCCCTCCAGGCCGGTGTCCACGACGAACATGGACACGCCCGCGCGGCCCTTCGACGGGTCGGTGATGGCCGCGACCAGCGCGAAGTCGGACAGCATGCCGTTGGAGATGAACGTCTTGGCGCCGTTGAGGACCCAGTGGTCGCCGTCCTTCTTGGCGAAGGTGCGCATGCCCGCGAGGTCGGAGCCGGCGCCCGGCTCGGTCATGGCCAGGCAGCCGATCAGGTCGCCGGCGTTCATCGGCGCGAGGTACTTCTGCTTGAGCTCCTCGGACGCGAACTTGGCCAGGTACGGGGCGACCAGGTCGTTGAGGGTGCCGAAGGACACCACGATGGAGCCGCAGTCGGAGGCGGTGAGCTCCTCGTTGAGGACCTGGTTGTAGCGGAAGTCCATCTCGCCGCCGCCGCCGTACTCTTCCGGCGTCGACATGCCGATCAGGCCGAGCTCGCCGGCCTTCTTGAAGATTTCGCGGTCCGGCATGCCCGACTCGTGCCAGCGCTCGACGTTGGGGGTGATCTCCTTCTCGACGAAGCCGCGGACCATGTCGCGGAACATCTCGTGCTCTTCGGCGAAGTGGGTGCGGGGCAGGAAGTCCTTCATGGGGGCGTCTCCTCGTGCTCGATTGAGAGTGGCTGGGATGCCGTGCGAGGCGCGTGCGGTCCGTCCGGTGCGGGGTGGTGGCGCCGTCGTGGGGCCGGGGCCATGTTCCCATCCCGGGCGGCGTCGCGCTCGCCGGTATGTCTGTCTCAACCATTATGCATAAATATGTGACCGAGGCCACCCGGCGCCGTGGCATTGCCCCCGTTTTTGCCAAACCTGAGGGGTCGGTCACGTTCGCGGGGCGGGTGTGACGGCGGGGCGGGCTGCATCTTTCTCGGTGGAACATGCAGGTTGGGGCGCTTTTCGACGGGTCGGCGCTACCCCCGTTCCCTCGCGCGCGCCGCAACTTAGGGCAACCTAAAAAAGTGGGATTCACCTGCGTCGACATTGCGTCGACATCGGGGCCCGTCGCCGTCGCGCGGGGGTGATTAACGCAAGCAATTCGTTCTTTTAATCGCGTCATCGCTGGTCGCTGATTATCGTGACGCTCAGTGGTCAACTGCCACGACAGTCACGACAGTCAGTCACACGCAACCTCCAATTGCACACGAAAAGCGAGGCGGCCATCCCTTGGAACAGGATGGCCGCCTCGCTTTTTGCGTGCGTGGGGATGGGTCGGTTGTTGTGCCCCGGCCGGTTCGGTTGTTGTGCCCCGGTAGTTTGCGAACGCTGTCGACCGCAACCGGCCATGCCGGCGGACGCAGCACACACGCGCGCGTCAACCCACCCCGAATGCGCTAACCCACCCGCTGGAACAGGTGGGTTAGCGCATTCGGGGTGGGTTTGCAGAGGAGGGGACGGTGCCCGGGTCCATTCGGGGTGGGTTTGCGGAGGAGGGGACGGTGCCCGGGGCCTTTCGGGGTGGGTTAGCCGAGGAAGGGACGGTGCCCGGGCGTGATTCGGCGGGATTCGGGGTGGGTCAGCTGTCGCGTACCGGCGGACTGTGATGGCCGAGCGCCTCCGCACCCGCGAATGCCGTGCGCAACCTGCCGGGGCGCGACTTGACGGGCGGCCGGTCAACGTAAGTGACGACCAGCCGTTCCCGACCTGCCGGGGCACGACAGTCAGGCCGTCAGTCCCCACTGCTCGGCGAGCACGCGGTTGACGTCGGCCGGGCGCTCGACGTTGACCAGGTGCTTCGCCGGCGAAATCTTGGTGAAGCGGGAGCCGGGGATGCCGTCGTGAAGCGACGCCACCACCGGAAGGGGAGTGGAGGTGTCCTCCTCGCCCGCGATGACCCACGTGGGCACGGTGATGTCCGCCAGACGCGCGCGGGCGTCGAAGCCGGCGATGGCATGGCAGCAACCGGCGTACCCGTCGTCGGAGGTGGTGCGGATGCCGTCGGCGAAACGCCGGGGCAGCGCCGGGTTCGACGCGAAGCACTCGTCGGTGAACCAGTTGCCCACCACGGTGTCGGCCAGCACGCCGGTGCCCTGCTCGCGCACCTTCTCGGCCTTGTCCAGCCACGTCTGCGTCTCGCCGAACTTCGGGGCGGTGGAGATCAGCGTCAGGGTCTCCAGGCGCTCGGGGTGGTCCAGGGCGATGGTCTGCGCCACCGCGCCGCCCAGCGACAGCCCGACCAGGTGGGCGCGGTCGATGCCCAGCGAATCCATCAGCGCCAGCACGTCCGCGGCGAGGTCCTCCATCGCGTACTCGCCGGTCGGGGCGGGGGACTGGCCGTGGCCGCGCAGGTCGGCGGCGACGATGCGGGCCGACCCCGACAGCGCCTCCACCTGGGCGTCCCACATGCCCCGCGAGGCGCCCAGCGATCCGAGCAGGACCGCGGTGGGCGTTCCGGCGGCGTCCGGGCCGTGGACGTCGTGGGCGAGGGTCACGGTGCCGGTCATCGCGCGCCCCCGTCCTCCCGCTCGGCGGCTTCGGCGCGCTGCTCCGCCAGCGACGTCCGCGCCGCGCGCAGCCAGTCCGGCTGATCGGCCAGGAGCGCCTTGATGTCCTCGGTGGTCAGCGGCTTGTCCATGTCGTTGGCCTTCAGGGCCGTGATGGTGATGCCCAGTCGCCGGGCCACCTCGGGCCGCGGGTGCGGGCCCGTGCGGCGCAACTCGGCGAGCCACTCCGGCGGGTTCTTCTGCAGCTCCACGAACTCCTCGTGGCTCAAGTCCGACTGCTGGAATTCTTCGGGGGTCGCGGGCAGGTAGACGCCCAGTTTCTTGGCCGCGGTCAGGGGTTTCATGGGCCCCACGGTAGCACCGGGACGTAGCATGGCGTTCATGTCGACCGACCCTTCCGACCACGCCGGCGCCGCCGGCAACGCGGCCGCGAACCCCGGCGCGGGCGCTGAATCGGGCCCCGTCGCGGGCGCCGATTCGGACCCCGGCGCGGGCGCCGATTCGGGCCCCGGCGCGAGCGATGAATCGGGCCCTGTCGCGGAGTCCCCGGATCGGGCCCGTGGCCGGGTGCTTCGCGTGGCGTTCGTGCCGGGCGCGATGCCGGAGAAGTGGTTCCGCCGTTACCGCGAGCGCACGGGGCTGGCGCTGACGGCATTTTCCGCCGACGACCCGGTGCTCGAGGTGCACGCGGGCCGGGCGGACATGGCGCTGGCGAGGGATCCCCGGGAGGACGATTCGCTCCACCGCATCCGGCTTTACGACGAAGCACCGGGCATCGCCGTCGAGCGGGAACACGTGCTTTCGCTGGTGGGGGACGGCGACGTCGTCGATCGCGGGGACCTGGAGGGCGAGACCGTGCTTCTCGACGCCTCCGTCGGCGCGGAACCGGGCGCGGTCCGCGACATGCTGCAGGTCGTGGCCACCGGGGCGGGAGTGCTGCTGGCGCCGCGGCCGCTGCTGCGCGCGCTCAACGCCCGCGGCACGACCCACCGCGAAATCGCCCCGGCCCCCGGCGCCGAACCGACGACACTCTGGCTGACCTGGCCGAAAGCCGCCGACGACGAACTGACCCAGGAACTCGCCGGGATCGTGCGCGGCCGCCGCGAAGGCTCCCGCCGCTCGGCGCTCGCCGACGACGCCGCCCCGAAGAAGAAGCTCACCGCCAGAGAGAAGACGCTGGCCAAACAGGCGCGTCGTCAAGCCGAAGCCGGGGGCGCGAACCGGACCGGAAAGTCGGGCGGCAAGCGGGGCGGGAAGCCCGGCGCCCCCGGCGGCCGGGGAAAAGGTGTGCCGCGTAAACCCCGCCGACGGCGCTGAACTGGGTTTTCGCCGGTTCATTCGACGCGGCCCGACAAATCCGACAGACTGGACGCATGGCTGACGGAAACCGCGGATTCAGCATCCGGTTGATGCGCGAAGACGACTACCCGCAGGTGCAGGTGATCTACGAGATCGGCCTCGACACCGGGCACGCGTCCTGGGAGCACTCGGCACCGGATTGGGAGGGGTTCAGCGCGTTGAAGCGGCTGGACCTGTGCTACGTCGCGACATCCGACGAAGACCCCTCCAAGATCCTGGCCTGGGCCTCGGCGTCGTCCGTGTCGAAGCGGCACATCCTGCGCGGGGTCATCGAGGACTCGATCTACGTGCACCCCGACGGGCAGGGGATGGGCATCGCCGGGGCGCTGCTCGAGCACCTCATCACCGAGGCGACCGAGAAGGGCTGCTGGTCCATCCACTCCTGGGTCTTCCCCGAAAACGTCGGGTCGCTGAAGCTGCACCGCAAGCTCGGCTTCCGCGAGGTCGGCGTCTACCACCACATGGCCAAGATGACCTACGGGCCGATGGCCGGCCAGTGGCGCGACATCATCATCCTCGAGCGCCTGCTGGAGAAGCCCGAGGAACGCGCCGAAAAGCGAGCCATCAAGGAGGCCGAGGAATCCGGCGACCCGGTGCGGCCGGTGCTGGAGAAGCTCGACAACGCCGCCGACCAGGTCGGCGCCTGACCGCTCTGCGGCTGTTACTCCACCGACTCCTTGAGCTTGTCCTCGCGGACGAACAACAGGATGACCGCCGCGATGATCATCAGCGGCACGAGCATGAGCAGCACCGGCGTGAAGCCGTCGTTGTAGCTGCTCACGACGACGTCGTGGATGGGGGCGGGCAGGCTCTCCAGGAGCTTGGGGGTGAGCTTCGCGGCGCCGCCGCCGGCGGAGAAGTCGACGCCGGCGGGCATGCGCTCGGCCAGCAGGTCCTGCATGCGGTGGATGAAGATCGCGCCGACCACGGACGAGCCGACGGCGCCGCCGATCTGGCGGAAGAAGTTGTTCGACGCCGTCGCGGTGCCGACGACGCGCACCGGGAACGAGTTCTGCACGATCAGCACCAGCACCTGCATGACCAGGCCCAGGCCGAAGCCCATGAGGAACAGGTTCGCGCCGACGACCTGGATGGAGGTCTGGGGCGTCAGGTTGGACATCAGCGTCAGCGCAGCGGCGACGAAGACCATGCCGACCACGGGGTACCACTTGTAGCGGCCGGTGCGGCTGATGATCCAGCCGACGGCGATGGAGGTGCCGAGCATGCCGATCATCATCGGGATCATCATCAGGCCGGCCGCCGTCGGCGACAGGCCGTGGACCATCTGCAGGTACGTGGGCAGGTAGGCCATCGTGCCGAACATGCCGACGCCCATGGCCAGGCCGGCGAGGGTGGTGAGCACGAAGTTGCGGTTGGCGAACAGGGTCATGGGCACCAGGGGGTTCTTCGCCCGCTTTTCGACGACGACGAACCCGATCCACGCGATGGCGGACACCACGATGAGCGAGAGGATCATCGGCGACCCCCACTCGTACTGGGTGCCGCCCCACGTGGCGGTGAGGATGAGCGTCGAAGTGGCGACGACCATCAGCGCGGTGCCCGCCCAGTCGAAGTCGCCGGTGGCGGGGCGCTTGGTCAGGTGCAGGTAGCGCCAGGCGGTGGCCAGGGCGATGAGGCCCAGCGGGACGTTGATCCACAGGCCCCAGCGCCAGCCGGGGCCGTCGGTGAACCAGCCGCCGAGCACCGGGCCGAGGACGGAGCTCAGCCCGAAGACCGCGCCGAACAGGCCCATGTACTTGCCGCGTTCGCGGGCGGAGACGACCTCGGCCATGATCGCCTGCGAGGTCACCATCAGCGTGCCGCCGGCCAGGCCCTGGGCGCCGCGGGCGACGATGAGCAGCGTCATGTCCTGCGCCAGCGCGCCGATGATCGAGCCGGCGATGAACGCGGCGATGCCGAAGAGGAACAGGCCCTTGCGGCCGATCATGTCGCCGAGCTTGCCGGCGATGGGCAGCGCGATCGTCTGCATGAGCAGGAAGGCGGTGATCACCCACGACATGTGCTCCACGCCGCCGAGTTCGCCGACGATGGTCGGCAGGGCGGAGGAGAAGATCATCTGGCCCAGCGAGCTCATGAGCATGGCCAGGATCAGGGAAGTGAGGATGAGCCCCAGGTTGCCGCGGTTGTCTTCGACGGTCCTGGTGTGTTCGGAGACCGCGGCGGAGGCGGCGGTGGCGGTGGTGCCCGGGGCGGCGGTGGTGGTCCCGGCGTCGCCGCCCATGGTGGTGGCGGTGTTCGCGGATTCGGGCGTCGCGGTCACTTGTTCAACTCCTTCGAGAATCGGGTGATGAGGTCTGCTGCGTCGTGGATCGGGGTGCCGTCGACGTCGACGCGGTCGTGGAAGACGGCGAACCACAGGGCCTCGCGGACGAGGCCGGTGATCAGCCCGGCTTCCTCGTCGACGGTCAGCTCGGGCATGACGCGGGCGTCGTCGTGGGCGGACAGGTGGTCGGCGACGACGGCGCGCATGCGGCGCAGGGCCGCGGCCTGGCTGGTCATGGAGATGGTCAGCAGGCTCGGGGTGGCGTTGATGATCTCCCGGCGCAGCGCGCGCAGGCGGCGGTGCCGCGCGGAGCGTTCCGCCGCGGGCAGGTCATCGTCTTCCTGCGACGGGCTGGCGACCCCGGCTTCGATGATGTCGAGCAGCGCCGAATGCGGGCTCGCGCCCGGGCGTGACGCGGCCTCGGAGAACGCCTCGGCTTCGGCGTCGCCGAAAGACAGCATGCCGCGGCCGAAGATCGCGTCGTCCTTCGTCGAAAAGTAGTTGAAGAAGGTGCGGCGGCTGATTTCGGCGGCGGCGCAGATGTCCTCGATGGTGACGTCGTCGAAACCGCGGTCGGCGATGAGGGTGATCGCCGCGTCCTCGATTCCGCGCCGGGTGCGCCGGCGCTTGAGTTCGCGCAGGCCGCAGTCTGGGTTCACGTTTGGTTCCACGAGGTGCAAACGTACACCCCGTGCAACTTTGCGCGCAATGCAGGATTTCTAGCCGCGCACCGAATCCGTCGCGCCCGCCCACTGGTTGATGCCGCGGTCGACCGCCCATTCGTCGATTTTCCGCAGCTCATCGTCGGTGAACGCGGCGGCGCCGGCGGCGTCGAGGTTCGCGTCGAGCTGTTCGACGGAGCTGGCGCCGATGAGCGCCGAGGTCACCTCGGGGCGGCGCAGCACCCAGGAGATGGCCATCTGCGCGAGGCTCTGGCCGCGTTCGGCGGCGATCCCGTTCAGGGCGCGGATGGCGGCGAGGGTGTCCTCGGTGAGGAAACCGGAGTCCATCTTCCCGTCGCCGAGGCGCGAGTGCTCCGGGATGCCGTCGAGGTAGCGGTCGGTGAGCAGGCCCTGCGCCAGCGCGGAGAACGCGACGACGCCGATGCCCTCGTCCGCGGCGACCTCCAGGAGGCTGGGGGAGTCGGTGGCGCCCGCCCCGTCTTCGGCTCCGGCGGCGCTGCCGGGCCGCTCGATCCAGCGGTTGAACATGGAGTAGCTCGGCTGGTGCAGCACCAGCGGAGTGCCCAGCTCGCGGGCGATGGCCTGCGCGCGGCGGGTCGTCGCCGGCGAGTAGCTGGAAATGCCGGCGTAGAGCGCGCGGCCCGACCGGACGATGAAGTCCAGGGCCGCCATGGTCTCCTCGAGCGGGGTGTCCGGGTCGGGGCGGTGGTGGTAGAACACGTCGACGTAGTCCAGTCCCATGCGCGCCAGCGAGGCGTCGCAGCTGGCCACCAGGTACTTGCGCGACCCGCCGAATCCGTGCGGGCCCTCCTGCATCCACCAGCCGGCCTTGCTGGTGACGGTGATTTCGTCGCGGTAGGGCGCCAGGTCCTTGGCCACCAGGCGGCCGAAGTTCTCTTCGGCGGAGCCGGGCGGCGGGCCGTAGTTGTTGGCGAGGTCGAAGTGGGTGACGCCCCTGTCGAAGGCCCGGCGCACGATGGCGCGCATGCCGTCGAAGGGGCGGTCGTCGCCGAAGTTGTGCCACAGGCCCAGCGAGACTTCCGGCAGCTTCAGTCCGGAGGATCCCGCACGGCGGTGGGGCATGGCGTCGTTGTGGTTCGGGGCGGCGGAGTAGACGTCCGGGTACATGTCAACCAGCATGCGCCCGTTCGGTGCGGCTTCGCCACCGTCCCGGCCGGGCGCGGGCCCTGCCGGGCGGCGTGAGCGGGTGCTTTGCGACGAACTTTACGACGAAACCGTGGCCCGCTTTTCGGCGTCGGCGCGCTCGTTCGGCGGCTTCGACGGCCACCACATGCGGTCGCCGAGCACGTTGAACAGGGCGGGGACGACGAGGGTGCGCACCAGGAAGGTGTCCAGCAGGATGCCGAGGCCGACGACGATGCCGATCTGGCCGAGCGTGATCAGCGGCAGCACGCCGAGGACGGCGAAGACGGCCGCGAGCACGATGCCGGCCGCGGTGATCACGCCGCCGGTCAACCCGACCGCGCGGGACATGCCTTCGGCGGTGCCGTGCCCGGCGGCTTCTTCCTTGGCGCGCAGCACCAGGAACACCGTGTAGTCGATGCCGAGCGCGATGAGGAAGATCAGCGAGTACAGCGGCACGGAGACGTCGAGGGCCGGGAACCCGAAGATGTGCTCGGAGGCCAGTGCCCCGGCGCCGAGGGCGGCCCCGGCGGACAGCGTGGTGGCCATGAGCAGGAAAATCGGCGCGACCACGGCTCGGATGACGAGCATGAGCAGGACCAGGATGACCACCAGGATGATCGGGATGATCAGCAGGGTGTCGCGCGCCGTGCCTTCCCGGGTGTCCAGCGTCTCGGCGGACTGGCCGCCGACCAGCGCGTTCGCGTCGGCGCCGTGAGTGGCTTCCCTCAGCGCCCTGATGTCGCGGAAGGACTCGTCGCCGGCGGGCTCGGAATCGGTGACCACGGTGAAGCGGGTGAGCGCTCCGTCGGTGGATTCGGTCGGCGGTCCCTGGATCTCCGCGCCCTCGACGGTGCCGATGGCCTCGGCCACGCGGTCGGCGGATTCCGTCGGCGCCATCACCGACAGCGGTGCGGCGGCGCCCGCGGAGGTGTACTCGGAGATGGTGGCCAGGCCGTCGACGGCCTCGGACTCGGTGCGGAACTGCGCGGTGGTGGACAGCCCGATGTTCGTGCCGAACAGGCCGGTGCCCAGCCCGATGAGCAGCACTAGCATGCCGGCCAGGTAGGCGGCGGGGCGCTTGGACACGACGTCGGCGACGCGGTACCAGCCGGAGGACTTGGCGGTCCGCGATTCATCCTCCACCCGCGGGATCTTCGGCCAGAACAGGCCGCGGCCGCACAGCGACAGCGCGGCGGGCAGGACGAACAGGGCGAAGGCCAGCACGAGCAGCAGGCCGATGGACAGGGAGATGCCCAGGTAGCGGTAGGCGGGCACGACGGCCAGCGCCAGCGACAGCAGGGCGAAGACGACGGTGAAGTTCGACGACACGATCGCCGACGTCGATGCCCGGGTGGCCACGGACAGGGCCTCCCGGTGGTCGTCGTAACGCCGCAGTTCCTCGCGGTAGCGGCTGATCAGCAGCAGCGCGTAGTTGGTGCCGGCGCCGAAGACGAGCACGGACATGATGCCGGAGGTCGAGCCGTCGAACTCCAGCGGCGTCTTCGCCGCGATGAGCTCGACCAGCAGCGAGGCGGCGCGGTCGGCGACGACCACCGTCAGCAGCGGCACCAGCCACAGGATCGGGGAGCGGTAGGTCAGGATCAGCAGCACGGCGACCACGAGCGCGGAGATGCCCAGCAGCGCGAAGTTCGCGCCGTCGAAGGCCGAGGCGGTGTCGGCGGCGAATCCGGCGGGGCCGGTGACCTGGAGCTTCAGGCCGTCCGGCAGGCTTTCCCTGCCGGCCTCGCGCATCTCCTTGATGGCGTCGGCCAGGCCCGTTCCGTTGAGGTCCCCCGGCAACGTGAACACGGTCTGCGCGGCCTCGGGGGCCAGCGGGACGGCGGGGGAGAGCTGCCGGACGGCCTTGTCGCCTTCCCAGTCGCCGAGCTGCTCGAGCGCGGATTCGGGCAGTTCGATGCCGGCCATCGCCTTCGCGGAGGCTTGGGCGGCGCCGATGTCGGGCGGTCCCAGCGGTTTGCCGTCCTCCCGCGAGAACACGGCGATGGCGGTGAGCTGGTCGCCGCCGGGGAACTCGGATTCGAGGTCGCGGACCTTCGCCGACTCGGAGTCCTTCGGCAGCGTGGCCGGTGCGGAGGCTCCGGGCTCGAGGTTCGCCGTCAGCGCCGTCAGCCCGCCGACGAGCAGCAGGCCGGCCAAGATGACCACGGCCGCGACGGCTTTGGACGTGATGTGCTTTACGGGGAGACGCGATGAAATCCGGCTCGTGCTCATGCCCCCACTGTGGCACGGTTCCCCGTCTCCGTCAGCCGTTGCGCAGCAGTTCGTGCCGCAGCGCCGACCCGAGGTCCGGGAATCGGAACACGTGGCCGGCGTCCTCCAGCGCGCGGGGGACCACGCGCTGGTTGGCGAATGCGAGCTCCTCCGCGCCCCGGCCGCCGAGCAGGATCGACGGCGCGGCCTTGGGCACCGGGATGACCGCCGGGCGGCGCAGCACCGCCGCCAGCGTCTCCGTGAACTCGGCGTTGTCCACGCCGCCGGGCGACACGGCGTTGACCGGCCCCGACCACGCGGGCTCCAGCGCCGCCCGGTGGTAGATGTCCAGCAGGTCGTCGAGGGCGATCCACGGGAACCACTGGTCGCCGTCGCCGAGCCTGCCGCCCAGTCCCGTGGCGGTCAGGCGCGCCAGGAGGGGCAGCACGCCGCCGCCCCCGGCCTGGACGATGCCGGTGCGGATGCACGCGACGCGGATGCCCGCCTCCCGAGCCGGATCCCACGCCGCCTCCCAGTCCCGGACGATGTCGGCGAGGGGGCCGTCCCCGGAAGACGCGTCCTCGTCGAGAAGCTCCGAGCCCCGATCCGCCCCGTAGTAGCCGACCGCCGACGCCGACACGATGGCCTCCACCCCGGAGCCGGCCGCGAGCTCGGCGAGCGCGCGGCTGGGGCCCACGCGCGAATCGCGGACCTTGGCCAGGTGCCGGTCGGTGAACCGGCCGGCGATCGGCGCGCCGGCCAGGTGAATGAGCACGTCGATCCCGTCGAGCAGTCCCGGCGCGGGCGCCCCGGGGCTCCACGTGCGGGTGCCCGGCTCGGCGGAGGGCGAGCGGGTGAGCTTGACGACGTCATGGCCCGACGTCGACAGCAGCGCGCAGAGCATGGAACCCACCGTGCCCGTGGCGCCGGTGACCGCGATGGTCTTTCGGGGATGGTCCGCCAACCGGGCGGCGGCCGACATGTCGCCCTCGAGGATCGCCGCCCGGTAGGCGAAGACGCCCGCGATGGAGCGCCGGGGCAGGCGGGAGGTGACCTCGTCGATGACGTTCGTCCACCAGGCGGGATGGTCTTCGCCGGGGCCGCGGACATCCTCGAACCGGTGGATGTGGCGCCATGCCAAAGTGCGGCGGAACGGCTGGTTGGCCACGTAATCGGCGAAGCGGTGGCCCGGAACGTACTCCCCGCGGTCGTGCCGCGCCACCCACTTCGCGCCCGCCGGCATGGAGAACACCGTCGTCCCGTCCGCGAGATTGTCCGCTTCCCGCACCGGCATCAGCGGCAACAGTCCGGGCGTCAGGCGCCGCACCGCGCCGGGCCGCGCGAACCACTCGGCGACCCGCTCGCGCGGATGGAACAGCAGGTGGGTGAAGCGGTCGGTGGATGGTGCGGGCATCGGCCAGGCCATGGGGCGTCCTCTCTCGCGGGGGCGTGGCGGGGATCTTTCGGGGCACTATGGGCGCGGCGCCCCGCCCCCGGGATGACCGGGGACGGGGCGCCGCAGGTGAAACGGGGACCGGAGACTAGTCGCGATCGGTGTTGGCCATGGCCAGCACGTCGAGGCGCTTGTCCAGCTCCTCCTCCGTCAGCTTCTCGCCGTCGACGAAGCCCATGTCGATGACGGTCTGGCGGATGGTCTTGCCCTCCTTGAGGGCGGTCTTGGCCACCTTGGCGGCGTTCTCGTAGCCGATGGCGGAGTTCAGCGGCGTCACGATGGACGGCGAGGACTCGGCCAGGGTGCGCATGTGCTCCTCGTTCGGCTCGATGCCGTCGACCAGCTTCTCGGCGAACACGCGGGCGGTGTTGGCCAGCAGGCGCGAGGACTCCAGCACGTTGCGGGCCATGACCGGGATGAACACGTTCAGCTCGAACTGGCCCTGGGTGCCGGCGAAGGCGACGGCGGCGTCGTTGCCGATGACCTGCGCGGAAACCTGCGTGGCGGTCTCGCACAGGACCGGGTTGACCTTGCCCGGCATGATGGACGAACCCGGCTGCAGGTCCGGCAGGCGGATCTCGCCCAGGCCGGTCAGCGGGCCGGAGCCCATCAGGCGGATGTCGTTGGCGATCTTGTACAGCGACACGGCGACGCCGCGCATGGCGCCCGAGAACTCGACCAGCGCGTCGCGGTTGGCCTGTGCCTCGAAGTGGTTGGCGGCCTCGGACAGCTGCTCGACGCCCGTCAGCTTCTTCAGCTCGTCGGTGACCTTCGCGCCGAAGTCGGCCGGGGTGTTCAGGCCGGTGCCGACGGCGGTGCCGCCGATGGGCAGCTCGCCCAGGCGGCCGACGGTGGCCTCGATGCGCTCGATGCCCAGCTCGATCTGGCGGGCGTAGCCGCCGAACTCCTGGCCCAGGGTCACCGGGACGGCGTCCATCAGGTGGGTGCGGCCGGACTTGACCACGGTCTTCCACTCGGCGGCCTTCTTGGCCAGCGACTCCTGCAGGACCTTCAGGCCCGGGATCAGGTCGTTGACGGCGGCCTCGGTGGCGGCGACGTGGGTGGCGGTCGGGAACGTGTCGTTCGACGACTGGCCCATGTTGACGTGGTCGTTCGGGTGGACCTCGACGCCGTTGGCCTTCGCGATGGACGCGATGACCTCGTTGGTGTTCATGTTGGAGGACGTGCCCGAGCCGGTCTGGAACACGTCGATGGGGAACTCGGCGTCGTGCTTGCCGTCCGCGATCTCCTTCGCGGCGGCGACGATGGCGTCGGCCTGCTCGGCCGGCAGGAGACCGCGGTCCTTGTTCACGATCGCGCACGCGGCCTTCAGCAGGCCCATCGCGCGGATCTGGGCGGACTCGAGGCCGCGGCCG
This sequence comes from Corynebacterium hansenii, assembly GCF_030408795.1. NCBI lineage: Bacteria > Bacillati > Actinomycetota > Actinomycetes > Mycobacteriales > Corynebacteriaceae > Corynebacterium > Corynebacterium hansenii. The sequence continues at coordinate 2,288,348 of NZ_CP047211.1, read as the reverse complement.
GAGATCGGGAAGTTCTCGACGGCACGCTGGGTCTGGGCGCGCCACAGGGCGTCGACGGGCACCTTGACCTCGCCCATGGTGTCGTGCTCGATGCGGTACTGCTGCTCGGTCATGTATTCCTCTTTCGTCTCGGGTCCATCTGAGGTGTGAAAGGTGGATGGATTCCACCGACAAGTATGGCGCACCCGCCGGGGGTCCGTGGCGACCGCCACCCCCGGCGGGTGCGCGTGATCCTCGTGGCCGGGCCACCACAGCCGACCCCGAAGTTTTCCGGCGGCGGCCCGGGCCTTCCCGGGCCGCCGAACGGCGTTGAGCGGGTCCTAGAGATCCATGTCCGGGAAGCCGTCCTTGCCGTAGTCCACGGAGGAGAACTCGCGCAGCTTCTCCATCGAGTGGAAGGCCTCGATGTTGCGGATGGTGCCGGACTTCGAGCGCATGACCAGCGAGCGGGTCCAGGCGCCCTTGCCGCGGTAGGCGACGCCGCGCAGCATGTCGCCGTTGGTGACGCCGGTGGCGACGAAGTAGCAGTTGTCCGAGCGCACCAGGTCGTCTGTGGTCAGGACGGTGTCCAGCACCAGGCCGGCGTCGAGGGCCTTCTTGATCTCGGCCTCGTCGCGCGGGTGCAGCTTGCCCTGGATCTCGCCGCCCATGCACTTCATGGCGCAGGCGGTGATGACGCCCTCGGGCGTGCCGCCGATGCCCATCATGATGTCGACGGAGTTGGAGTTCTGGGCGGCGGCGACGGCACCGGCGACGTCGCCGTCGCCGATCAGGCGGATCTTCGCGCCGGACTCGCGGATCTGGCGGATCATCTCCTCGTGGCGCGGGCGGTCCAGCACGACGACGGTGACGTCTTCCTTGCGCAGGCCCTTGGCCTTGGCGACGACGCCGATGTTGTGGTCGACGGGCGCCTCGATGTCGATCTTGCCCGCGGCTTCGGGGCCCACGGCGAGCTTGTCCATGTAGAACACCGCCGACGGGTCGTACATGGTGCCGCGCTCGGCGGCGGCCAGCACGGCGATGGAGTTCGGGCGGCCCTCGGCCATCAGCGTGGTGCCGTCGATCGGGTCGACGGCGATGTCGATGTCCGGGCCCTGGCCGTTGCCGACCTTCTCGCCGTTGAACAGCATCGGGGCTTCGTCCTTCTCGCCCTCGCCGATCACGACGACGCCGTTCATGGCCACCGTGTTGATGAGCTTCCGCATCGCGTCGACGGCGGCGCCGTCGCCCTTTTCCTTCTGACCGCGTCCCACCCACTGGCCGGCGGCGAGTGCCGCTGCCTCGGTGACGCGGACCAGCTCCATGGCGAGGTTCCGGTCGGGGATTTCGGGGTTGGCAGCGTTCATGTTCGGGGGGCCTCCGTCTGTGATGATGAAGCGTCTGAGGATCGTCGCGTGGGGGATCGCCGCACCCCGGTTCCGGGGTCCGGCGGCCGTGCGGGACGCGCCCCGCACGGTCTCCCCCCAAGTGTTCCATTTTTTCGGGGAACACGGTGGGTGGGGCACTCGTGTTCGGGGGTGGCGGCCCCTGGTGGCATACTCGATCGCGTGAAATCCGAGAAGCCCAGGATCCTGCAAGATGGCCGCGACATGACCATGACGCTTTTGGTCATGGGGTTCGCGATGCTCCTCACCATCGGTTTCACCGGCCTGTGCAGTTTTAATCCGGGTGAGCCGGAAAATGGGCTGGTCCGGGAGGTCGATTCCGCGGCCTTCCTGCAGATGGAGACCCAGCGCGCCGATTACCCGGTGCGCGAGCCGGCGACTCCCGAGGGCTGGAAGCCGAACTCGGTGCGCGCCGGAAACGCGGGCGGCCACACGACGACCATCCTCGGGTTCGTCACGGCCAACGGCGACTACGTCCACGCGCTGCAGACCAGCGCCCCGGCCGATGCGCTGCCCGCGGACGGCAAGGCCCGGCTCAGCGACGGCACGGTCGACGTCGATGGCGTGACGTGGGTCAAGAAGGTCGGCGCAGACGCCAACACCCGCCGCACCTGGGTGGCCGACTTCGGTGATTCCCGTGTGCTGCTCGAGGGCTCTGCCAACGACGACGAGTACCGCACGCTGGCGAAGGCCATGCAGGACGCGAAGATCCTGGAGAAGCGGACCAACTAGAACATGGCGGCGCCTTCCGGTTCACAGCCGCCGGAGTCGCCCGGTGGCCGGGGCATCGCGGTGCCGGGCGCAACGCACCCGCTCCGCAACTCGGTGCGCTTCGTGGGCACGTGGCTCGACCTCGAAGTCGCTGGAAGTTGAATGCAGCTTGGAGCCGCATGCCACTGGAAGCTAAATGCCGCTCGGAGTTAGGCCGAAAATGCAGCCACTGGCCAGGTGAACGGCGATAAAAGCCCAGGTGGCCAAATCGAGTGGCTGCAGTTCGGGGCTACCGCAGCCCATGCACCGGCTGGGGCGGGGAGGAGGAGAACGTCTCGGGCGAGTCCCCGCCCCAACCGGCCTATTCCGCGGCGTCCCCGCCGTCGGCGCCATCGGCCGCGCCGCGCGCCAGCGCCGCCTCCACCTTCGCCTTCGCGCCGTCGAGATGCTCCTCGCAGCGCCGCGCCAGCGCCTCGCCGCGCTCCCAGAGGGCCAGCGAGTCGTCCAGGCCCATCTGCCCCAGCTCGAGCAGCTTCACGGTTTCCACCAGCTCGTCGCGGGCCTCTTCGTAGCCGAGCTTTTCGACGGGCACCTGCTCGTTGGCACGGCCGTCACCTGCGCCGAAAACGTCCTGGTTCATGTGCGTTCCCTCTCATGTTCCGGCGGGGAGCCGGGGTTGGTCCATGGTCCGGCCGGTAGCCGGGCCCGATGGAAATGGTGCCGTGATTGAAATCGTGCCGCGACCGAAATGGTGCCGCCGCGTTCGGGGACGGTCAGTCGGCGGGCTTTACGCCCATGGCCGCCGCAGTAATGGAACCGTCGGCGACGCGGATGCGCAACTGCGAACCCGGGGGAGCCTGCGCGATGGTCGTGACCACCTGGTCCCCGGAGCCGTCGCGCGGCTGGACCTGCACCACGGAATACCCGCGGGCGAGGGTCGCCGCCGGCCCCAACGCGGAGACCTTGCCCCGCAATCCCGCGACCATGGATTCCTCGCGCTCGAGGCGCCGGGAAATGGCGCCGCGCAGGCGATCGCGGCCCCGCCCGATGTCCTCGGCCCGGGCCCGGATCGGGGTCATCGGGTCCGCCAGCACCGGGCGCGAGCGCAGGTCGGAAATGATCCGAGCCTCCCGGTCGACCCACCTGCGCAACGCGGCGGCGGAGCGCGCCCGCAGCTCGTCTAGCCGGTGGCGCTCCTCCTTCACGTCCGGCACCACCCGCTTCGCCGCGTCCGTCGGGGTCGCGGCACGCAGGTCGGCCACGTGATCGAGCAGCGGATTGTCCGGCTCGTGGCCGATTGCCGACACCACCGGCGTGGTCGCCCGGCTGACCGCGCGGACCAGGGCCTCGTCCGAAAACGGCAGCAGATCCTCCACGGACCCGCCGCCGCGAGCGATGATGATGACGTCGATGGTCGGGTCCGCATCCAGCCGCTCCAGCGCCGGGATGATCTCGGACACCGCCTTGCCGCCCTGGACGATGGTGTTGACCACCTCGAAATCCACCTCGGGCCAGCGGGCCTGCGACACCGACAGCACATCGCGCTCGGCGGCGGAACCGCGGCCGGTGATCAACCCGATCCTGCGCGGCAGGAACGGCAGAGGACGTTTCAGGCGGGCGTCGAAAAGCCCCTCCGCGGCCAGGACCACCCGCAACCGCTCGATGCGCGCGAGCAGTTCGCCCACGCCCACCGGCCGCCACTGCGTCGCCCACAGGGAAAAGGAACCGCGCCCGGCGTAGAACGCCGGCTTGCCCAGCATGACCACCCGGTCGCCGGTGCTCAGCGGATGCGCCCGCAGCGACGCGGTGGAACACGTCACCGACACCGAGGCGTCGGCCTGGGTGTCGCGGAGCGTCAGATAGGACAGCTTCCAGGTCGGCTTGGAACTGATCTGCGCGATCTCGCCCTCGACCCAGATCTGGCCGAGCTGCTCGATCCAGTCCTTGATCATCTGGTTCAGGCGGCGGACCTGGACCGGAGCCTCCGGCGTGGTGGTCAACTTCGACATGCGGTGATCGTGCCCCCGGATCCCGTCAGCCGCGCAGCGCGTTGTCGAGGAACGTGCGGAACGCCGGGCGGTCGCCGAGAGTCCGCTCGTGGCGGCTCAGCGCCGACAACTGGACGGCGTCGAGCGTCGGGATCAGATCCTCCAGGTCCTCCGCGTCCATCTCGGCGTAACCGACGTCGGCGGCGACCTGGGCGGGCGTCGGCAAATCGTCGGCATGCGCCGCCCTGGCATCCGCCGCGGCCGACGCCGACCGGCCGGCCGCCGCGCCCGGCTCGACGTCCTCGTCGAACGTCGCCCACGCGGGCTGCTCTTCCACGGGCGTGGACAATTCCTCCAGCACCATGTCGCCGCGCGCCACCAAGTCCGTGACGTTCTGGCGCGCCCGCATCGCCGACCCGGCGGCCGACGTCAGCGCCTGGCCCGCCAACTGGCCCGGCAGGCGGCGAAGGCGGTAGGGGAGGCGGAACGCCTCTTCCACGGTGGCGGCGGCGATGCCCGCCGCCAGGCGGATGGGCAACGGTGCGGGCATGTCAACACTCCTGCTGTACGGGAAAGGATCGCTGTTCGTAGATTGTAGGTGCCTTTGGCTAGGGTGGTGCGCATGACGACAACCTCAACCGACGCAACCGCCGCCGAGAAGAAGGTGCTGCTGGCCGCCCCGCGCGGGTACTGCGCCGGCGTCGACCGCGCCGTCGAGACCGTGGAAAAGGCGCTCGCCATGCACGGCGCCCCTCTGTACGTGCGCAAGGAAATCGTGCACAACAAGTACGTGGTCGAGACCCTGGAGGACCAGGGAGTCATCTTCGTGGACGAGACCGACGAGGTCCCCCACGGCGCCAACCTGGTGTTTTCCGCCCACGGCGTCTCGCCCGCGGTGCACGCCCAGGCCAAGGCGCTGGACCTGCACACCTTCGACGCGACCTGCCCGCTGGTGACGAAGGTCCACAACGAAGTCAAGCGCTTCGCCCGCGACGGCTACCAGATCCTCCTCATCGGCCACGAGGGCCACGAGGAGGTCGAGGGCACCGCGGGCGAGGCCCCGGAGCGCGTGCACCTCATCGACGGCGCCGAGTCGGTCGAGGCCCTCGACTTCGGCCCCGACGACAAGCTCGTGTGGCTGTCGCAGACCACCCTGTCGGTGGACGAGACCATGGAGATGGTCGACCTGCTCAAGCGGAAGTTCCCCCACATCCAGGACCCGCCGAGCGACGACATCTGCTACGCCACCCAGAACCGCCAGGTCGCCGTTAAGGCCCTGGCCCCCGAGTGCGACCTGGTCATCGTGGTCGGCTCGCAGAACTCCTCGAACTCCAAGCGCCTGGTCGAGGTCGCGCTGCAGGCCGGCGCCCGCGACGCGCACCTGGTGGATTACGCGCACCAGATCCAGGAGGAGTGGTTCGACGGCGTCACCACCGTCGGCCTGACCTCGGGTGCCTCGGTGCCGGAGATCCTGGTCAAGGGCGCCCTCGATCACCTCGCCGAGCGCGGCTACGCCGACGTGCGGGAAGTCCGCACCGCCAGCGAGAAGATCGTGTTCTCCCTGCCCCGCGAGCTGCGCGAGGCCCGCGTCCAGCGCTAGTTGTTATGTCCCGGTAGGTTGCGAACGCTGCCTACCGGGGCATCGCGGGTCCTGGGGCGGTCCAGTGCCGGTCGGTGCACCGCCCCTTCACGTAGACCCACCCCGAATGCGCAGACCCACCTGTTACAGCGGGTGGGTCTGCCCATTCGGGGTGGGTTAGCTGCGAAGGTCGCGCCGGCCGGGCCCCATTCGGGGTGGGTTAGCTGCGAAGGTTGCGCCGGCCGGGCCCCATTCGGGGTGGGTTAGCTGCGAAGGTTGCGCAGGCCGGGCCCGATTCGGGGTGGGTTAAACGGTGCGTCCAGGCGGGTAGCGGTGGCAGGGCGGCTCAACCGCCGCAGAAGCCAGTCGCAACGTCACGGATCACGACGGCTAGTCGCGCTCGCCGCGCGTGTGGCGCGGGCGTTCGTGGCGCGGCGGCCATTCCTGCACGGGCCGGCGGCGGGGCGCCGCTTCACGACGCCCATCGCGCCGTTCCGCCTGCCGGTACCGGTCGTCGCGGCGCATGTCTTCCCGGCCGGGGCGATCGCGCGGATCCATCCGGCGGTCCGCCCGCGGATCTTCGCGGCGGACGGCACGGCGGTCATCGAAGCGGTAATCGCGCATGCCCCGGTCATCGGCGCGGCCGCGGCGCGGGTCCTCGCGGCGGCGCGCATCACGATGCACGTCGCGGTGATCGGATCGGCCGAAATCCCGGCGATCGTCGATGCGCCGCGGGTCCTCCCGACGGCGCTGGGGCGGGCGACCGGCGGCCGCGCGCTGCTCCATCATCCGCTGCTCGGCACGGGGATCGCGCCGCCGGACCGGCCGCTCGGGTGCCTGCGCCGGTTCGCGTTCGGGGCGGCGGCGCTCCTCGGCGGCCCGACGCGGCGGCGGCTCCGGTGCACGCCGGTGTTCCTGCGTGCGGCGGGCCTCCTGTGCGGCGCGGGCCCGCTCGGCGGCGCGACGGCGCCTCTCCTCGGCGGCCTGGATGATCTCGGACGCGGGCCGTCGTGAAGCACCCTCGCCCCGCGCATGGCGCACGCGCGCTTCGGTCTCCGCGTCACGGGCGTGGCGCACTCGGGCTTCCGCCTCCGCGTCTCGTGCGTGGCGCACGCGAGCTTCCGGCGCTCGAGCTTCCGACACTCGAGTTTCCGATTCAGCACCCCGGGCATTCCTCACCCGCGCATCGGACTCCGCGACCCGCTTGCGGGCGCGCGTGGCGGAAACCTTCGTGGACTCCTCGGCCTTCTGCAGGCGGGCGTTGCCGCGGCGGTTTTCCTTCTCCGTCTTGGCGTTGACGCGCGTGATGTCCAGGTACCGCCAGATGGCGATGGCCGTGCACACCACCGGGATCGCCGCCATCCAGGGGAAATACTGGACGATGGGATACGCGGCGGTGATCAACCTGGTCTTCGTCGGCGTCGAATCGAGGGCGCCTCCCACGGACGGATCCGACCAGGAGCCGATCAACCACGCGACGATCGGCGTGAAGATGGTGAACATCAGCGGCTGCTGCGCGACGGTGACGACCAGGCCCCGGGGATCGACCAGCATCGTGCCGATCACCGCGGCAGCGGCGAAGGCGAGGAGGTACGGCAGGCCGATGTTGCCGGTGGGCAGCGCCGCGACGATGCCGATGATCGCGGCCACCACATACAGCAACGGCGGCGCCCAAATGGGCAGCCGCCGTGGCCCGGAACGTCGCGCGGCGTTCGGGTGAGCGGAGGTTGCGGTATCGGACACGCCTCCAGACCTTACCGCCTGCCGTCCCCCGCGACCGGCAATGGGCGAGAGGCGCGCCGCGGGAATCGCCCCCGGCTGCGGTCAGCGGCGGCGGAAACGTCCCGTCACCGCGTCACCGAGGCGGCCGAAGGCGGTCGTCGTCGGCCCGTCGCCCGGCTTGCCGGCCAGCGGATCGTTCGCCGTCGCGGTAGTGGGCGCGGGAGCGTCGCCGTCCTTCGGGCCCTCGGCGTCGTCATCGTCGCGCTTGCCGCCCAACCGCAGCGACGCCAGGCGATCGCGCATGGCGCGGCCGGCGGCCTCGGTCTGCAGGCCGGAGATCGACCCGGCTTCGGTGGCGAACTTGATGTCCGCGGCGGTCTTGTCGCCCGTGCGCAGATCCGTCAGATCGCCCAGGTAGCGCAGCCACACCGCGAGCACCGCGGCGACCGGCACCGCGAGGAACGCACCGACGATGCCGAACAGCGTGCCGCCCAGCGTCACGGCCAGCAGCACGATCGCGGCATGGAGGTTCATGGCGCGGGACTGCAGCATCGGGGAGAGGATGTTGCCCTCGACCTGCTGGACCACGACGATCAGCGCCAGAACCAGCAGCGCGGTGGTCAGGCCGTTGGCCATCAGCGCCACGACGACGGCGATGAAGCCGGCGGAAACCGCACCGATGATCGGGATGAAGCCCGCGAAGAACGTGATCACGGCCAGCACCAACGCCAGCGGAACGTTGAGCAGCCACAGGCCCAGGCCGATGAAGATCGCGTCGATGAAGGACACCAGCGCCTGGGTGCGGATGAATCCGCCCAGGGTGTCCCACGAGCGGGTCAGGACCTCGGTGAGGTGCCAGCCCAGGCGGCGGCCGGCGATGGAGCGCAGCCACGGCAGGAACTTGCGGCCGTCCTTGATGAAGAAGAACGTGAGCACCAGCATGACGAGCAGGGTCACCGTGACGTTGCCGACGACCGTGATGCCCTGCAACACGGTGTTGGCGATGTCGCCGGAGCGGCGCTGCACCCACGAGGTGGCCTGGTCGAGCAAATCGAGCAGCTGCTCGTCCTTGACGTTGAAGGGCGGGCCCTGCAGCACCTTCTGCAGCTCCATGATGCCCTGGGTGAACTGGTCCTTCAGGTGGGGCAGCTGGGAGCGCACGGTCGGGGCGATGATGGCGATGACGCCGCTGACGATGGCCACCGCGCCGAGCAGCGACACCGCCGCGGCGGCGGCATCCGGCCACTTGTGGCGGATGAGGTACGCCGCGGGCGGCCCGAGGACGGTCGCGACGATCAGCGCCAGCAGCACGGGCAGGAGCCCGGCCCACACCTTGCCCAGCGCCGTGAAGGCGACGAACAGGGCGGCGCAGACGATGAGGAAACGCAGGCACCAGCCGGCGAACCAGCGGGCGCCTTCGCCGATGACGTCGGCGCGGTCGATGGTCTCGCTCTCCGACTCCTCGATCAGGTCGCCGAGCTCCTTCCCGCCCTCCTTGAGGTCCGGGGTGGAGGCGCGCTGCTCGTGCGCGTCGTCAGGCACGGACAGCGCCTGGTCCACGCGCATGGGTTCGGTGCCCAGGACCTCGTCGATCATGTCGCGATCGTCTCGGGCGTGATTGTCGCCGCGGGTTCCTTCGTCTTTGTTCACTCTTCCATTATGGGGCAATTCGAACGTCAGTGTCGGGCGCATCGCGACGTTTCACTCGCTCGTTGAGCAAAATTCACCCCGCACGGGGCCGGGTGACGGCGAAAGGGCCGCCGGCGCATGCATCGCGCATGCTCCGGCGGCCCTTTCGGGGACCGTGGCCGGCGCTTCCGCCGGCGGTTCGGCGAATCGGGGCCGACACTCCGTCGGCGGTCCGGTGTCCTCGGTTACTGCTGCTCGAGCGCGGCGAGTTCCTCGTTGCTCGTGGCGGCGTACTGGCCGAGTTCGCCGGCGGATTCATCGGGGTTGTTGGACAGGTTGACCAGGGCGGTGACGAAGCCTCCCCAGATGATCACGATGAACAGGACCATCATGATGATTGCGATTCCGGACATTGCGCTACACCTTCCCGCCGCGGTCGATGGGGGAATCCGGCGATGACGCGGCGGTCGCCGTTCCGGGGGAGCCGCCGACGGTGACGGGGGCACCGTCGGCGTGGGAATTGCCGTCGGCGGGCGAGTTGCCGTTGACGATCGTGTTGCCGTTGGAGCGGTCCTTCTCTCGGGAGGAGAAACCGACCGGCACGCCGAAGTCCGAGCCGGGCGGGCCGGACAGGGAGTGGGTGCCGCGCCAGGGGGCGACCGCCATGATGACCGACGACACCAGGATGAAGCCGATGACGCCCCAGCCGAAGACGTTGATCTGGATGTCCGAGTAGCCCTCGTAGTTCTCGGCGAGCAGGCCCTTCAGCTCGTTGAACAGGGTGATGGCGAGCACGATCGGCGTGATGATGAACGTGCAGACCTTCCACAGGACGCCGACGCGGAACGACGAGACGGCGTTGATGTGCAGCGCCAGCTCGTCGCCGCGGCGGAGGACCCACCCCAGCGAGATCAGCGAGATGATGGCCACGCCGACGATGCCGACGTTGTTGGTGAATTTGTCCATGACGTCCAGGGTCACCAGGCCCGAGGTGGTCGGGAACAGGAGCACCGACACGACCGCCATGACGCCGCCGACGGCGAGCACCGCGGGCACGCGCGGCAGGTGCAGCTTGTCCTGCACGGCGGAGATGACGACCTCCACCAGCGAGACCAGCGAAGTCAGGCCGGCGATGGCCAGCGAGAGGAAGAACGCCACGCCGAAGATCGGGCCGATGGCGTCGGGCATCTGCGAGATGACCGCGGGGAACGCGATGAACGCCAGGCCGATGCCGCCGGTGACGACCTCTCCGACCCCGACTCCGGTCTGGGCGGCCATGAAGCCGAGGGCGGCGAAGACGCCGACGCCGGCGAGGACCTCGAAGGAGGAGTTGGCGAAGCCGGCCACCAGCGCCGAGCCGGTCAGGTTCGAGCGCGGCTTCAGGTAGGAGGCGTAGGTGAGCATGATGCCGAAGGCGATGGACAGCGAGAAGAAGATCTGGCCGTAGGCGGCGATCCACACCGAGGTGTCCTTAAGGGCGGCCCAGTTCGGCGTGAAGAAGGCGTCGAGGCCGGCGGTCGCGCCGTCGAGGGTCAGGGTGTAAACGACCACGCCGACGAACAGCACGGCGAGCAGGGGGATGAAGACCAGCGCGGTGCGGCCGATGCCCTTGTCCACGCCCAGCGCCAGGATCCCGATGACGATCAGCCACACCACGGCCAGCATGATCGTGATGGGCACCACGAAGTCGAAGGACGACAGCGCGTTGGCGTCGAGCTGCAGGAAGTCGCCCATGAAGTGGGTCTCGGGGTCGTCGCCCCACGCCTTGTCGATCGACTTGAACGCGTAAATGGCCGCGTAGGCGATGATCACCGCGTAGTAGATGGTGATGAAGAATGCGACGCCGACCTGGATCCAGCCGATCGTCTCCGCCCACGGCTTGATGCGGCGGAAAACCTTGGGGGCGGAGCCGCGGTAGCGGTGGCCCAGCGCGTAGTCGAGGAACAGCAGCGGGATGCCGGCGGACATCAGCGCGACGATGTAGGGGATCAGGAAGGCGCCGCCGCCGGATTCGTAGGCGACGTAGGGGAATCGCCAGATGTTGCCCAGCCCGACGGCGGAGCCGATCGCGGCGAAGATGAACGCCGCCCGGGTGGAAAACACCTCCCGACCCTGCTTCGTGCCGGCGTGGCCGGTCTTCTGGTTGCTCATGGTGTCTCCATTTGCCAAGGGGGATAGTTGGCTGTGATTTTATCAGCCAGACTTAAGGTTGCTGACCTTTTGCCCGGTCGCCCGGGTAAGGACAGCATATGGTTTCGGCGGCCATATTGTAACCCCCGTCACACTTTCCGTTCATCTGGCGGTGCGTTTGCGTCCATCCGTGCGTCGTCCCCGGCGTCGGCTTTCGCTTGACGACGCCCACGCGCCACCCCGCAACCGGGATCCGGAGTGGGTGGGGGAGACCGGATCGTCGTAAAGCGAAACCGGGGCCGTAGGATGGGGCGCGTGAGCCTTACTCTTGGAATCGTCGGTCTGCCCAACGTCGGCAAGTCAACCCTGTTCAATGCGCTGACCCGCAATGACGTGCTCGCCGCGAACTACCCGTTCGCCACCATCGAGCCCAACGTCGGTGTGGTCGAGCTGCCGGACCCGCGGCTGGAGAAGCTCGCCGAGATCTTCGGCTCCGAGCGGATCCTGCCGGCGACGGTGTCCTTCGTGGACATCGCCGGCATCGTCAAGGGCGCGTCGGAAGGCGAGGGCCTGGGCAACAAATTCCTGGCCAACATCCGCGAAGCCGACGCGATCTGCCAGGTCGTGCGCGTCTTCGCCGACGACGACGTCGTGCACGTCGACGGCAAGGTCGATCCCGCCAGCGACATCGGCGTCATCGAAACCGAGCTGATCCTCGCCGACATCCAGACCATCGAAAAGGCCATCCCGCGCCTGGAGAAGGAAGCCAAGAAGGACAAGGAGAAGGCCGGCGAGGTCGAGGCCGTCAAGAACGCGCTGGCCGTGCTGGAGGAGGGGCGCACCCTCTTCGCCGCCAAGGGCGACGTAAACATGGCGGCGCTGCGCGAACTGCACCTGCTCACCGCCAAGCCGTTCCTCTACGTGTTCAACGCCGATGAGGAGGTGCTGGCCGACGAGGACAAGCGCGCCGAACTGGCGTCCGCCGTCGAGCCCGCCGACTGCGTGTTCCTCGACGCGAAGGCCGAGTCCGACCTGCTGGAGCTGGATGAGGAGTCCCGCAACGAGCTGCTCGCCGAGATCGGCCAGACCGAGCCCGGCCTGAACTCCCTGGCCCGCGCCGGTTTCCGCACCCTGGGCCTGCAGACCTACCTGACCGCCGGGCCGAAGGAATCCCGCGCGTGGACGATCCCGAAGGGCGCCACCGCCCCGCAGGCCGCCGGCGTGATCCACACGGACTTCGAGCGTGGCTTCATCAAGGCGGAGATCGTGTCGTTCAACGACCTCGTCGAGTGCGGCTCCATGGCCGAGGCGAAGGCGAAGGGCAAGGTCCGCCAGGAGGGCAAGGACTACATCATGCACGACGGCGACGTGGTGGAGTTCAAGTTCAACGTGTAGGGCGGCGGGCGCACCGCCCACCCCTCGCAGATGCGCCAGTTTTGGGTTCCGCCCCTCGCAGATGCGCCAGTTCCGTGCAGATACTCCCGTTGCAACGGGCGCATCTGCCTGGAACTGGCGCATCTGTTTCGTCTGGAGAGATGGAGGTGCAGAAGATGCCGAACTCGTCGACTGCCACCGAGGGTGAGCTGATCGAGCCGATGCTTGGCGATTCGCCCGACAGCATCCAGCCGTTGCAGACCGCGTGAGTCGCCTCGTCGCTGCGTCGAGAGCCGTTCGACCTCCACGGTGATCGCCTCGTAGACGTCCTCAGTCAGCTCAGGGACTTGGCTCTGCCGAAGTCCGCGGCCAGCGCCCGAGCTTTCTTCAGCGCCACGGACGAACCCTTCTTCGCCGCCAACGCGCCGATGCCGTCCCACGCATCAGCCGGGACGTAGCCGCGGCGGGTGGCTTCGAGCAGGATCCCGGCGTGCAGCGTCACGACGTCGAGGACGCGGTTGGCCCACTTCGGTACGGAGTCCTGGTCCCCGGCAAACCGCAGGGGTTCGCTCAACAGCGGCCACAGGAACGGCAGCAACTCGGGCTGCTTCTCCAGGACGTACACCACTCGCGCCGGGCTCCACACCTCGTGGTACGGCAGCAACCCGATCGCGGCGGCCTTCACGGCAGCGGAGCCGTACGCCCCCTTTTCGGCCAAGCGTTGTACCCGTTCCGTCGCCCGTTCCCGCGTCATATAGACGTCGTCGGCGCGGACTGCCAGGTAAGCGATCAATACCGCAACCAGCGCGTCGGAAAGCTCAGTTGCAGCCCTGCTCAGTCGGCGGTCCGTGCCCTTGCGCCAGTTCCTGAAATCGTCTGAGACCAGGGCTTTGCCGTCCCAATGCAGCCAGCTTTCCTTGCCTTCCGGCTCGTCCTGGCTCACCCGCCTGGAGATGGCCTGCCCCTCCTCCGCGATGTCGTAGAGCCATCTGGTCGGACTATTGATCTCGAACACGGCCCCCGGGTAGCCGGGCACAACCATGTCGAGTTGCAGGTGCGTCTGCTTCGTGTTCGAACTCGACCAGCGCAGCGAGTACGTCACCCCATCCGGGACGTTCGGCTTGGTCCCGGCCTCGGCCGGCCAGATCTGGTCGAATTGCGCCGGGTCGAGCGAGGGCTTGGCAGGCTTCGCGGGTTCCGCCGCTCGGTCGGGCAATTGCCGGACAACAGCCTTGGCCGCCACAACCGCCTTGGACGACCCGCTCCGAGCCGCCAGAGCCCGCACGCCCGGGACGTCACACGCTGACGCCGGCGCAACCCCCGAGGCGACTGCGGCCAGCACCTCGCCGACGTAATCCTGCATCGCCTGAGCCGCCTCGGCCGTGCCGGCCAACAGCCGCGGGGCTTTGAGAGAGGCGACGAGCACGTCGTCCAAAATGGGCCAGACCACCGACAACATGCCGCCATCGGCCGCGTCGCGCAGGGACTCGACGAAGGACGCGATGTTGCGCAGCTCGCCATCCCAGTCGAGGTAGCCGATGTCGGCGACACCCGGCACCAACAGCCCGTGCTCCCAGGCTTCCTGCAGCGCCAACGCCGACTCGGTGGCATGCTCGGGACGGCCCTGACGCTGCACTGCCAGCAGGTTCACCGCCCCGCCGGGCCCAAGTGGCTTGGCGCTGCGAGCCAACTGCCGGGCGATGACCGACGCCACGTCCGGCTCGAGTCGATGAAGGCGGACGTTCAGGGCGTCGCCCCAGTGGGGGAACACCCCGAAATATCTCGCGATCCACTTTTCGAAGTACAGATTGCTGCTCAACCCGCCCAACGAATCCAGCCAACCCACACCGTCGAATTGGGCCGACAAGGCAGATCGAGCATCAATCTCTACGAACGGGTCTGCCAGGTACTCGGCCACCACCTCGGCGGTGTCACGGTCGAGCAGCGTGCCGACTGCCAGCCTCACCGCGACCTCGGGCAGGTTCGCATTGGCGTCTGCCGTGGTCACATCCAGCCGGGCCAGCGCCATCACCAGGTCTGCCTGCAACACCGGCACACCCGCGGCCGCATACTTTTCCAAGGACGCAACCAGATCGTCGAATTCAATACTCAGATCAACCCGCGACGGCTGCGACAGCAGACAAGGGATCTGCCCGAGATGCTCAAACACGCTCCCCACACGCATGTCCCACAAGGGGCTTGGCTCCTGCCGAGACGTATGCACCGGCTCATCTGCCAGCCAGTAGTGGATGGGGCCAGACCAGTAGTAACTCGACGAAACCCCACTCAACGCCCTTCGAGTGTCGTCCACACTCTGGTTGGCCAGTGCGACCGCAAGTGCCAGGAACCGGTCTTCGCCCAGGTCGACCACATCCACGTCACCACGAGACAGCAACACCCGAAGCGCTTCGGTCAACGCCTCCGGGGTAACCTCACCCAGTTCAAACCTTGGGACGCTCCACAGCGGCGGGGTCGGCTGCCACAACCCGGCGACCTCGGGCTCTTCGCTTGGGACCTCGGGGCTCACGTTCCAACTCGCCAGCACGGCCTCGGCCAGCTTCACCGTGGCTTTGTCGCGGGACTGAGCGAGCTCGCCTAGCCGATCCGCGAGCAGTTCAGCACTCGCCTGCCCGGGGAACGCCCGCTGCTTCAAGGCCGTCAGCACCTGCCGCAGCGCCTTCTGCGTCTTGGCATACAGGCACGCCAGAGCCACTTCGCCCACCAGGGCGTCCGCTACATTCGCGATCAGCCGAGGCCCGAAGCCCTCGACGATCGGCGCCTCACCATGACTCAGCACGGGGATCAGCGCGTCGGCGCGGGCGACCAGTTCATCGTCGGTCACCGCGAAGTCGTTCACGATCAACGACGTGAGTTCTTTGCGATCGCCTGGACGCACCGCCGTGTCCAGAGACACGAAGAGCTGCTCCAGGCCGGCGTCACGCTCGATCATCCCCGCCTTGACTGCAGCGGAAAGCACCTTGCCGAAAGGCCCCGTCATCGGCACACCCGAACGCAGTGCTGTCCGCCAGTGCTCGTCAATTGACGGACGCAATTCTTCGAGGGTCGGGAGCGTGCGATCTTCAGGCCACGAGACCTCGGCGACGTCCCCGGTGAGTGCCGCGAGCGCTACCACCGCCCAGTCCTTGAGGTACTCGGCATTTTCCGGGACGGCCAGCCCCAGCTCGCACACCAACCGGACGGCCGCCGCTCCATAGACGGACAGAGAGTGCTCAGTCCCCCTCCGGCTGGAGCGGCACACCCGCCCGATGAACTGGGCGGCGTAAGCCTCGCCGCGCTGGGCAACACACCTGGCCAAAGCAACGTCGTCGGTGAGCGAGAGCAGCGACTCTGCCCTTCTCGCGCTCACACCGAGGCGCAGCGCAAACAGGGCGAGCATGTTGCGGTCGACGTCAACCGCGCTGATCCAGCCGTAAGAGATCGGATCAACCTTCCCGTACTCGCCCCAGTCGCCGGTCTTCAGCCCAGCCAGTGCCGCCTTCCGTTGCTCCTCCGTGCCCAGCGGCAGGGTTGGTGCATCGGCAACATCAGCCTCGTCCCAACCTAATTCACGAAAGATCTCGACGGCCTCATTCAGCCTCGGGTTGAGTTTCATTCGGGTGCCTAACGCTCGGTGGGTCTGGTCGATTCTTCTGCCGGCGCATTCGATGACCGCGGTGTCGCCGCTGATTTGTTGTGCGTCAGCATCACTGCGAGAACGTGCTTGCACGGCCCACGGTCACCGGCGTGTGAGAGGTACCAGGTGCAACTGCAGGTGGCGCCCTTCTCGGGGACGTCAGCGTCGGGACCGAGCCGCACGCCGTATTCGGCGTCGCCCGACTTGACGATCCAGGCATCCGAGCCGGCGCTCCGCACCGCGTCGGCGGCCACGAGCTTCTGCGCTGCAGTCAACCGTGGGTTGTCCTTTTCGACCCGCTCCGGCGAGTCGGGCAGTTCCCGGTGGAAATAGGCCCGGTCGTTGACGTCCCAACCCACACGGCCAGAGGCCGCGAGCACCGCGAGCGCCGCCTTCACCCGAGCCTCGGGAAGCGCGGTGTTCTTGGTGAGCCGGGCGACGTCGATGATCGGCTCAAAGGCCAACATGGCGCTGACCAGGTCGGCGTCCTCCGTGACGGTCGGTGCTGCCAGCGAGGCCAGCAAGGAGCCTTCGCCGGAGTAGCCGCGCCACTCCTTGTCGGTCAGCCCGAGGGTGAGTCGGGCGTCCGGAAGCTGCAGAGTGATCATCGCACCGACGGTGTGCTCGTCGGCGGGGCCGTGGACGATGAGTCCTTGCACGTGCGGCATCAGCCGTTTCAGCGCGCTCAGCCGCTGCAGACCGCTGACCAACACCGCTCCCGGCGTCGCCACCGCGCTGGTTTTCACCGCGCCGCGGGCCGCGGACAGCCAGGCCGAGCGTCCGGACACGCTTGCGGGCGGCAATCCGGCAAGGAACCGGCGCGCACCCGAGGCCGGCACCCGGAACGCCTCGACGAAGCCTTGTTGCGACTGTGCCGCGTTGCCCAGCGCGCGCACCCAGCGCGGCGGCATCGTCACGGGACGCTCAATCGTGGAAGCCGCCGGCGTCGCCGCCCGCAGCCCCTCTGCGCCGACGTCGACGTGCAGCAGTTCATTGCGCGGCAGGTTGGACAGCATCACCCTGGACGCGGGGCCGATGTCGACGTTGGTGGTGCCGCGTCCGATGTCCCCGCCGTCCAGGCCCGAGCCCATCAACTCGAAGCACGCATAGACGGCGTTGCACCCCGAGAAACACTCGGCCCGCAGCCGATCGCCGTGTGCGGAAAGGATCGGGTCGCGCTCCGACATCGGAGTGAAGTTGTAATAGCGGGTGGCGGTGATGTCGGCGAGTGTCACGAGTCCGCGGGCGAGCACCTGCGGGTGGGTGGCGAAGCCGTGGAAGAAGCTGGGGGACGCGTTGAGTCCGTCCGGCCCCAGCCCGGGCGCGAGTGCGAGCGTGAGGCGGTTGTCCACGAGAGTGGTTTCCTCCGCGAAAACCCTATTCATCCATACCTCCAAGCCAGTGCCCTTCGATGATCGCAGGCCGTACCCGCTGCTCCAGCCTTGGTCCGTGCGCGCCGACGCACAAGAACCTCGAACACCGTCGCGGAAGTTCCGAGGGGTTTCCGCAGCAGTTCCGCAACCTGAATCTGTCCGGGCTTTCCGCCCGGCCCGCCCTCTCACGGCGACCAATCCCGACCATCACGCCAAGGTCGCCCGAGGGGCGCGCGCCAGTTGCGCGCCCCTCGAGGACCAGCTGCAGGCTGCTCATGAAGAGCGGCGTGAGCTCGGCGAGTTGGCTGACCGGGAAGGCCGATGCACTGCCGGTGCCCTGCCTTTGCGACCGCATCCAGGAGGCGGACAACGACCTCCGGCAGGTCACCGTCGCGCTGGCCTACGCCGAGCAGCGACTGGGATGGCTGCAGGAGGACCGATGATGATCCGTGCTGGCACGATCCGGTCGTCGGATAGATGCGATCCAGGTTGCGAACATGCCGCCGCTCGGTCTACATCACCTTGCGCGAGAATACCCCAACATGCATTGAGACCGCCCTGTGTTTTGGGCACGTGGGGAGTTCAAGTTCACCGTGTAGCCCGGCGGGGCTGCTTCGGCTTCGGGTTCGCCGTCGTGGATGCGCCAGTTTTGGGTTCCGCCCCACCGAGATGCGCCAGTTTTGGGTTCCGCCCCACCGAGATGCGCCAGTTTTGGGTTCCACCCCCACTCAGGTGCGCCAGTTCCAGGCAGATACACCCGTTGCAACGGGCGCATCTGCCTGGAGCTGGCGCATCTGGAGGGATGATGTCGGGGGCGGCGTGAGCCGGCGGCAGGGCCGGCATCAGAGCATTGATTCCTGGTGCCGAGGGCTGGGGCGTCGAGTAACCTTCTCCCATGGCCTTTCCAGTCGATGAATCACGTATCCGCGCTGCTGAGGAAGCATTGGGGCGCACCTTCCCGGACGCTTTGCGGCAGCGCTTGATGTCGGAGAACGGCGGCGAAATCGACGACGCCTACGAGGGATACTGGTTCCTCTACCCGGTGTATGACGATTCCGACCGCCGCCGTCTCGCCCGCTCGGCGAATCACGTGGTGAAGGAAACCGAAACGTGGCGCTCCTGGGCCCACGGATTCCCGCAGGACGCCGTCGCCGTCGCCGACGATCAGGCGGGCAACGCGATCATTCTCCTGCCCGGCGACGACCGCTTTTACCTCTGGGACCACGAACAGCCGGAACCGGAGCCGATCGAGCTGATCTTCGACGAGTGACGCTCGTCCGAATCCGGGGCGGATCCGCGGCTCAGATGCGCCATTTCCGTGCAGATACACCCGTTGCAACGGGCGCATCTGCCTGGAACTGGCGCATCTGGCGGGGAGGGGGTGAAGTCGGCTCCGTACCACTGCTCCGGGCGTTGCGGTGGGAGAGGGGCGCTGCGGCTAGGGGTGGTCGAGGGCATCGCGCCGCGCCCGGGCGATGCTGTGCGACGTGTGCCCCATCTGCAGCAGAGCCAGCACCAATCGCGAGTACCGGTGCGTGCCGACGGCTACGTTCATCGCAATCCGGTCGCGGGAGTCGTCCATGTCGATGGCCGACCCTGAGATCGCATCGACGGCGCTGGCGATGACGGCGAGGTGGTCGTCGTCGACGTCTAGGCCGAGGCTCATCAGCTCATCGACGACGGCCACCGCCGCGTTCCGGGCGATGCTGGGGGAGTCGGGCCACTTTTGCCCGGCGACGACGCCGTCGATCAGCGCCTCGGCCGCCGGATTCTCGACCTCGGGCAAACCGTCGGCATCGGGCATCAGGCCGCCGCCGAGGACCTGGGCGGTCTGCATGATCGTCAGAATCCCGGTGCCCGGGTCGTCGATTGCGGTGGTCAAGGTGCGGATCTGGTTGATCGAGAGGCCGACGAGGCGTCGTAAAGCGGAAATCAATTCGAGGCGCCCGCGGTGCGCGGGGCCGTAGACGGACGTGGTCTGGTTCTTCTTCGCCCCGGGCGGAAGCAGGCCCTCGCGGATGTAGTACTTGATGGTCGCGGTCGACGTGTCCGTGGCCGCCGCCAGCTCGCCGAGCTTCATCCGTCGCCCTTTCGATCGTGGATGGCCGCATTGGGCAGTGGCGCTATCTTACCGATGGCCGGGCCCGATGGAACCCTTCACATACTTAGGCTAGGCTGCCCTTCAACTGTCTACGTCGGTCCCGTGCGCTTTGCGACGGGACCCATCCTCGAAAGGTGAGTGGTCGATGGCGAAGGGGTTTGAGGCCGTCGTACTCCGTGGCCTGGGCGCCAAGGAACATGCGGTGACCGTGATCGGGAAACGCCGGCTCGCGCCGCACTTCATCCGGGTCACGTGCCGCTCGGAAGGGCTGCTCGATCCGAAGGGGGAAGCGCCGGCGAACTGGCTGCGCCTCTGGTTCCCCGACCCCGACGGCGGCCCGAAGGAGTTCCAGCGCGGCTACACGCTCGTCGATCCCGATCCGGCGACCGGCGAGTTCTCCATCGATTTCGTCATCCACGAGCCCGCCGGGCCCGCCTCGCACTGGGCGGTGAACTGCGAGGAGGGCGACCGGATCGTCGCCATGCGCTACGGCGAGCAGCCCTTCGCCCCGCCCGAGCCGCCCCCGGCGGGGTACCTGCTGCTCGGGGACCTCGCCGGCTATCCGGCGATCCGCGCTCTGGTCGCCGCCATCCCCGAGGAGAGCCCCGTGGTCGTCTACCTGGAGCGGCACAGCCCCGACGACGACCACATCGCCCTGCCCGAGGGCCCGAACATCACCGCGTCCTGGGTCGACGAGCTTCCCGACGGGCAGGCGCTGGTCCAGGCGATCAGCGACGGGGACTGGGCCGGCTGGTACGCCTGGGTGACCGCGGAAACCGCGTCGACCCGGCACGCGAAGACACTGCTGCAGAGGAAATTCGGCCTCAACCGAGCGACCTTGCACGCGCACGCCTACTGGGTCCGCGGACGCCAGATGGGCAAGACGCAGACCATCGATTCGGCGGGTCCGGAGGCGCCCGCGGCGAAGGGCGCGTCGGCTGCGCCGGCTGCGTCAGCTGCGTCGGCTGCGTCGGCTGAGTCCGCGACCGTCGGGGAGAGTCGGGCATCTGCGGGCCCGAATGGAGCGGGCGGTTCCGGCAACGTCGGTGGCGCGGCCGCTGCCGCTGCCGACGGCGCTGGCTCCGATGTCAACGCCACGGCAACTGCATCCGACGCCTCCGAGGACGGTGTGCTCCGGCCGCTCAAGCGCCCGCTCATCGCCGCCGGCATCGTCGAGGGGGCGCTGTCCCTGCTGCAGCTGATCCCCTTCATCCTGTTCGCGGAGCTGGCGCGGCTGTTCGTCGGAGGGGCCCCGGCGGAAGCCTTCGCCCGGCCGGCGATCTGGGCCGTGGTCGCGATGGCCATCTCGGCCGTGGGAACGTCGCTGCTGGTGCTGTGGCTGCACCACCTGGACGCCAACTTCGCCACGGCGCTGCGGCATCGCCTCATGGCGAAATTCTCCCGGCTGCCGCTGGGCTGGTTCATGCGCGGCCGGGCGGCCGACGTCAAGAAGATCGCCGGCGACGACGTCAGGTCGCTGCACTACCTGGTCACCCACGCGGTGCCCGACATCGTCGGCGCCGTCGTCGCGGCACTGGGCAGCCTGATCTACCTGTTCGCCGTCCAATGGCGATTGGGGCTGGTCCTGCTCCTGCCGATCGTCGCGTACATCTACGTCCTCAAGGGGATCCAGCGCCGCGACAAGGAAAAGGTGCTGCAGAACCAGAGGTACGAGGTGCTGGCGGCGGGCCAGACGCAGGCCTTCATCGGCTCGCGCGGGACCTCCGCGGTCTTCGGGCCGAAGGCGGTCGTCGACCTCGAGGGCACGCTGCGGGAATCCGGTGACTTCATGGCGGATTGGCAGCGCGACACCGGCCCCCGCAAGATCATCGCGGTGATGACCAACCGCCCCACCACGGTGCTGGGCGTGCTTCTGGTGGCGGGATTCGCCATGGTCGTGGCGGGCTGGATGCCGGCGACGGATCTGATCCCCTTCCTCATCCTGGGCACGTCGTTCGGCGGCCGGCTGCTGAACCTCGGGTTGGGGGCGGCGAGCCTGTCGGGCGGACTCGAGGCGAAGGCCGGAGTCGAGCTGTTCCTGGCGACGCCGGAGCTCGCGCCGCCGGTGGACCGGCCCGCGCCCCCGGGCCACGTGCGCTTCGACCACGTCGATTTCTCCTACGGCGGCGGCCGGAAGGTCATCGACGACCTTTCCCTCACCCTGGAGCCCGGCAGCGTCACCGCGCTGGTGGGCCCGTCGGGGGCGGGCAAGTCGACGGTGGCGGCGTTGCTGGCCCGGCTGTGGGACGTCACCGGCGGTTCCGTCAGCATCGACGGCGTCGACGTGCGCGATCTCACCCAGGAGCAGCTGTATTCCTCGGTGTCGGTGCTGCTGCAGGATGCCCAGCTGGTGCACGCGAGCATCCGCGACAACATCGCGCTGAACCGCCCCGAAGCGACCGACGCCCAGATCCGCGAGGCTGCGGAGGCGGCGGACGTGCACCGGGTCATCGAAGCGCTTCCCGACGGCTACGACACCGTGGTCGAACCGAACCGTCTTTCCGGCGGTGAGCGCCAGAGGGTGGCCAGCGCCCGCGCGCTGCTGGCGAATACCCCGATCGTCGTGTTGGACGAGGCCACTGCCGCGGCCGACCCGGACTCCGAGGCCGCGATCCACCGGGGGCTCGAACGCCTGCTGGCGGGCAAGACGGTGCTGATGATCGCCCATCGGTTGCACACGATCAGGAACGCATCGCGGATCCTCGTCCTGGACGAGGGGAAAGTGGTGGAAGAGGGCACGCATTCCCGGCTCGTCGCGGCGGGTGGGGCTTATCGGCGGATGTGGGATGCGCATTGCGGCGCACCCGTGGCCGTCGCCGTTGAATCGGAGGAGAACTGATGTTGCGGGATCTGCACTTCGTCGTCGGGGGCGGTCGTCCCCTGTGGTCCTTCTTTGGTGCGGTCGCCGTGTCGGCGCTGCTTCAGGTGGCGGCCGTCGTCACCCTCTACCCGCTGCTGGGTGAGCTGTTCTCGGCGGATCCGGGGGCCGCGCTGCCGTGGCTGGCGCTGTTGCTGCTGTTCGTGGTCTGCAGCTGGGGCGTCGACATCTTCGCTGCCCACCGGGGGCTCGATCTGGGCATCGCCGTCATGCGCGAGATCCACGGCAACGCCCCGGGCGCCGTGCTCTCGTGGCCGGATGCTCGCCTGACTTCCGAAAAGGAAGGTGCGATCCGCGATTTGATCACCAAGGCCAGCACGGTCACTTCAGCGGTGATCCTGCTGATCGGGCCCCTGATCACCTCCATCGTGTTCATCTTCGGGCTTGGCGTCGGGCTGCTGCTCGTCTCGCCCGCCCTCGGCGCGGTGACGTTCCTCGGCGGCATCGCGTGCCTGGGTTCGCTGTGGGCGTCGGCGAAGCTGGAGGACAGGTCCACGGCGGAATACGCGGCGGCCAATGCCTCCCTCGATGACAGGCTTTTCGAGTTCGCGCTCGTGCAGCCGACCTTGCGCACCGCGCGCCGGGTGGACGCGAGCACTCGGTTGGTCGACCGGGCCATCGCCGAAGCGCGGCGGAAGACGCGCCGGGTCCTGCTGTGGCAGATCCCCGGGCAGCAGGTGTTCACGGTCGTGGTGCAGCTGGTGCTGCTGGCGTTCGGGTTCACGGTGTGGTGGTCCTACGATCGTTCGGCGTTGACCGGGGCCGCGGCCGCCGCGTCGATCGTGGTGCTGCTGCGCGTCGTCGAGCAGGCCAACGTCCAGGCGGGATCGGTGGGTGCAGTCGTCGATCTGCGGCGTTCCTTGACCGAGGTGCGCGAGTTGATGGAAGTCGAGCGGGTCCGCGCCGGCGGCCCGGGCGAGGGCCCGGCCACGGTGGAGCTCCGGGGCGTGGACGTCACGTTCCCCGACGGCTCCACGGGGCTCGACGGCATCGACGTCGACTTCGCGCCGGGCACGATCACGGCCGTCGTCGGCCCGTCCGGCAGCGGCAAGTCGACGCTGGTGTCGCTGTTGGCGGGGCTGACCGTCCCCGACGCGGGCACGGTCGACGTCGACGGGAAGCCGGCTTCCCCCGGCGACCTGCGCGGCCGCGCCGCGATGGTGTTCCAGCGCACCGTCCTGCACACGGGGTCGATCCGCGAGAACCTGCTCGCCGTGAACCCGGATCTGACGCAGCCGGAATTGGATGCGATCGCCGTCAATTGCGGTCTGGCCGAGGCGATCGAGCGATTGCCCGAAGGCTGGGACACTCCCGTCGGCGAGCTGGGCAATCGGCTGTCCGGGGGCGAGCGGCAGCGGCTGGGCCTGGCCCGGGCCCTCGCCAAGCCGGCATCGGTCCTGCTCGTCGACGAAGGAACATCGGCCCTGGACGGGCGCAATGAGCGGACGGTGACCGATGCCCTGTCCGGGCTGCGCGGCTCGTACACGACCGTGGTCGTCGCCCACCGACCGGCGATGGTGGAGATCGCCGATCGCGTCATCGTCATGGAGTCGGGGCGCGTGGTGGAAGCCGGCCCCATCGACGAGCTCGAAAGGGCCGATGGTCCCTTTGCCCGCATCGCGGAGCAGTGGCGGGAAGCGGCGACGTGGGGGGTCGGCGAGGCGCAGAGCGTCGGCGGGTAGCGGCCGCAGGTTCCCGACGGTGGCGGTCCCGGCTGCCGGCATGAGCCGGCGGGTGACGGGTCCGGGTCCTGGTTGGCCCCGGGACCGGTACGCGTCGGCCGGTGGCGGTCCCGGGGCCCGGGCCGGTGGCAGGCCCGGCTGCCGGTCGGTTGCGTGACGACGGGACGTCGTAAAGCATCGAGGGGCCGTCGGATAGTGGAAATCGGCGCCGCTATCCACGTTGAGGCACGTTGGACAGCCGCACTATCTTGGCGCCCATGGGAACCATTCCAGCGGTCATCCTGGTTCACGCCGGCGCCGCATTCCTCGTCCTTCTCATTGGCCCCATCAACATCTTCCGTCCGCGACGCGACGCCGTGCACCGCACGCTCGGCCGCACCTGGGTGGCGCTCATGTACATCACGTGCGGCTCCAGCTTCTTCTTCGGCCTGGAGGACGGATTCACGCTCCTGCATGGCCTGTCCGTGTTCACCATCATCACCGTCAGCCTCGGCGTGCTCGGCATCGTGCGCGGGAACCGGCGGGCGCACGCGGGCAACATGATCGGCTCGTACATCGGCACCGTGGTCGCCTTCGGGTTCGCCGCGCTGCTGCCCAACCGACTCATCTGGACCACGGCCGTCACCAATCCGGTCGCGCTGTTCCTCTTCGCCGCCGCCCTGACCGCGGTCGCCGCTTCCTGGTTCGCCGTGGTCAGGGCGAGGGTCGGTGCCGTTTCCCGCCGTGCGTCGGCGCGGGACGCGGAGACGGCGAAGGTCGTCGGCGGCTGAGTTTCCGCATCCTCGTCACGGCGAGCCCCACTGCGTCATTTCCGCGGGGCGGACGCGTCGTCTATAATTGAGTGAGTACTCAGATAAATCAAAGAGGTGCTCGAAGTGGCGAGGCGAGTCGACCCAAAGCGGGTCGCACGAAAGCGGGAGCAGATCACGGTCGCGGCGACCAAGCTCTTCTCCACGCGGGGATACGAGAACACGAGCGTGGCCGACATCGCCCGAGCAGCCGGCATCAGCCAAGCAAGCGTCTTCTACTACTTCACAGATAAAGCGGCGCTCTTCCGGTCGATCTTCGAACGCGATCTTCCCGCGGCCGAGCGGCTGATCGCACGCCACGCAGAAGCCGCCCAGCCGGTGCCCGCCATCTTGAATGTTCTGGACGAACTCGGGAAAGAGGCCGCCGACCCCGGAGCTTCGGGGATGGTCGTCGAATTGCTCAGACGGGTCGAACACGATCCGGAACTGGTCACGGTGGTCGCGCGCACCACGGAGATTCTCACGGACGGGCTGGCCGAGTTGATCTCGCGCGGCATATCGGACGGGAGCATCGCGGAGGATCTCGATCCCGTCGAAACGGCAATGTGGCTGCAGGCAATCGTGGATGCAACCTACTTGAACGCGAGGCCCGGGTATTCGCCGACGGCGGAACTCCGCCGCACCGCCCTCGGTTATCTCGCTCCACCCGCGCACCAAGGAGAGGAATCACATGACTGACGATGAAGCAACGGTGACGATCCCAAGGTGGTGGATCGTCGGGATTTGCCTCGCGGGCGCGGCAATCGGCGTCGGCGCCGCATTCATGGTCGGCCCGGTGGTCGATTGGCTGCTCTCGTTGGCCGGGGATGCCCCGGGCCCGCTTCGCATCGCCGCCCGTCTGCCTCTTGTCTGGGCCATCCCCATCCTTGCGTTCCTGGGCGTGATCGTCGGTTTGATGATCACGCACGAATGGCGAACGGACGTGGGCACTGTGACGGTTTCCGCACGTGGCGTAACAATTGAGGGTTCAACCGCGAGCCAATTCGTTGCCGGAGAGCGGGTGGGCGGTGTGTTCACCGACGGGAAAGATCTCGTGATAACCGATCCGAAGACCAACGAGATTTCCCGGAGCAAAACGGATGTCGTGCTCGTTTCTCGCCTACGACGTGCCTTTGAACGGTTCGATTACCCGTGGCAGGGAAACGATGATCCCCACGAGAAGTCCTACATCAGCTGGGTAGATGGCGCGGTTGGAGTCGACGACCGAATCAACGACCTTTTGAGGGCGCGATCACGTGCCCTCGCGGACGAGCGGAGCGGTGCCGCCGCCGAGGCACTGGATGAGCTGCGATCGCTTGGCATCGCAGTTCGTGATCGGGATGGCGCGCAGCAGTACCGGATGATCCCCGACTAAGTGATTCGGCTGTCCGGCTCGGGACTCGTCCGGTCCCGATTGACATCGCCGGCTTTCGCATTGCCGACGGGCGGACACCTCGCATCGAAGGACGGATGACGCCTTCCGGGCATGCGCCCCATGCCGAAGCAGCCGTGAAAGCCACCGCCGGGCAGCGCCCAAGCGCTTCGGCCATCGGTCCTCGGGCACTGCGGGGCCGCCGAGATCACCCCTGATGCCAGTTGCTTCGATCCCACAGCTGGATGGGCTCGTTGCGCGCCGGGTACCGGAGCACCGGGTCGACGACTTCGTCGACGTCGTCGAACTCGAGGAAGCCCATCGAGTCGTCGTCGCGTTCGATGAGCGGCCGACCGAACACGTCGCGCACCGTGGCGGCCTGCTCGTCGGTGAGCAGGTGCTCGTGCGAGCGCAGCCAGTCCGCGGCGTTGCGTTCGGGGTCGTCCTCGCCCAGGAAGTCGTCGTCGTAGAACTCGGCGGCCGACTCGATCATGTCGGCGAAAACGAAGCCCGCCAGGTCCGGGGCCAGGCGCAGGTCTTCGTCATCGTCGTTCTGCAGGAGAACCACCGGAATGGAACCGCCCTCGGCGGCGCCGGTGTGGAAGCAGTAGAGGTTGCCGTCGGCCTGCATCCCGAAAGGCAGCAGCCCGGCGGCCGGATCGATGCGCCACATGTCATCGGGTTCGGCGAGACGCGCCAAATGGTCGGCGATCTGCGCGGGACCGAGGGTCTCGAACGACGTGCTGAAGTGGAGCAGCGGATGGTGCGGAGGCTCTTGGGAATCGCCGTCGGGCTGAGGCTCCGAACCCGGCGAAACGGTCTGCAACCCTGCTTCGGCGAGAGCCAGATACTCCTCGGGCCATGTGAGCGAATGCTTGGCCGCGATGTCCCGCAGTTCCGTCGCCATCGACATGTCAAAACTCCTTCGTCCTGATGAATGTGAATCGGAGCCTACTCAGGTGCGGGAGTTTCCGTCGCGTGGAATTTCGGGCGACGTCGCGAGTTTGCCCGGAGTCTCCTCGGCGCTCTCGCGGCCCGAACGCGCAACCGCCGCTGAACGCGATCGATGAGGGCCACTCGGGTATGGTGCGCCGATGAACGGGGGAGGTGCGGGGGCACATCCAAGTTTCAGTGAAGGAGTAATCGGCCATGAGCTTCAACGTCTACCTTTCGGGTGAAATCCACACCGATTGGCGCGAGGAGATCCAGCGGGGCGCGGAAGCCGCCGGGCTGGACGTGGTGTTCACCGCCCCGGTGACGGACCACCCCGCGAGCGACGCCGCCGGAGATCACCTGGCCGAGACGTCGAGCCAGTTCTGGCGCGACCATCAGTCGTCGAAGGTCAATTCCATTCGCACCCGCACGCTGATCGAGAAGGCGGACATGGTGGTCGTGCGTTTCGGCGACCAGTACAAGCAGTGGAACGCCGCCTTCGACGCCGGGTACTGCGCCGCGTTGGGCAAGCAGTACGTGACGCTTCACGACGAAGGGATCGTCCACCCCCTCAAGGAGGTCGACGCGGCGGCGCAGGCGTGGTGCACCACCACCGATCAGGTCGTGGAAATCCTGCGCTACGTGCTCCAGGGGTAAACGTCCGGCCAATCGTCGAGTCCCATGAGGTTGCGGACGCCGGCTAACGGGGCGACCGCACCGGGAGAATGGCCGTGCCGGACGCACGGGGAGAATCGCTGCACAGGGAGAGTTGTCGCACCGGGCGCACGGCATCCATTGGGTGACCGATTCCGCCGCGCGGGCACGCGATTCACCGCCCACGGCGCTTGGAGCCGAAGGTTGCTTGGCGTTAGGCGCAAAACGCGGCCACTGGCCGCGTGAACGGCAATAAATGCCCAGGTGGCGAAATCGAGTGGCTGCACATTGGGGCTGGCGCCGAGCCCTGACGTAAACCCACCCCGAATGCGCAACCCCACCCGCTGTAACGGGTGGGTCTGCGCATTCAGGGTGGGTTAGCGGCGAAGGGTGCGCAGGCCCGGCCCGATTCGGGGTGGGTTTGCCGCGGTGGTTGTGCAGGCCGGGACCGATTCGGGGTGGGTAAGCGTGAGAGGGGTGCTGGACCGGCGGCCGCGCCCTTACCAGCCGAAATACCCCTTCGCCACAAGGAGGGCGGCCGACGTGCCGAAACCCGAGATGGCCGCGATGGCGCCACCGAGGACGGCCAGATTCGTGCTCTTCCGGGACATCTCCCGGCCGTTGACGGGGGCGACGAAGATCTCGGGGTGATCGGGGTCGTAGTAGACGGTGACCGAATGGCCCTGCCGGTTGGCCATCCCGATGTCGGAGTGGGCCGGCGTGGCCAGGCATTCTTCGCCGCGCAGGGTGGTGAACTTGATGGTTTCGATCAGATGGTCGCGGACCCGATTGCTGTCGTCGACGGAACTGTACGTGTCCACGGCAACGACCTGTCCCGTTGTCCGCTGCCCTCTTTCCACGAGGCGCGCGGAGAGCCGGATTTTCCGGGTGGCGAGAATCGTGCTGACCAACCCGGATAATCCGGTCACCGCGGACATGAAAATGAACGTGGAAAAGATGAGCGGCATCGGATCGGACATGTCGAACATTGGAGTGCCTAACGGGTGCGGGAATCCGAGGCCGCGAGCCGACGGATCCGGTGGGAGGTGGGCGCCTCCGAAGGGGCGATGATCGCTCAATGTAGACGCCGCCGACGGCTACCGATCACGGATCCGCGCGCGCTGCGTCCGCAACTCCTGCTGGTCACCTGGGCCTGGCACCTCTGCCCGTCACTTGGGCCTGGGCCCCTATGCGCGTACCCTCGCCCCGTCACATCGGATCGGGGCGCCGCCTCGCCGACTTGATCTCCGAGCGCCGCTTCTTCGCCGCGAGCCGGCGCCGCACCGAACCCCGGGTCGGTTTGGTGGCGCGCCGGGGTGGCGGCGGCGGGGCGAGCGCCTCCCGCAGCATGGCGGCCATCCGCTCGCGTGCTTCGGCGCGGTTGCGGATCTGCGACCTCCGGGTGGTCACGGCCACCGTGAGCACCGTGCCATCCAGCCGGCTCCGGAGGTTGCGCAGGACACGGCGGCGCTGGGCGTCGGAAAGCGCGCCGACGGCGGCGATGTCGATGGAGAGCTGAACCTTGCTGTCCGTCGCGTTGACGCCCTGGCCGCCGGGGCCGGACGACCGCGCGAACCGCTCCGTCAGATCACCCGCGGGAATGACCAGACCGCCGGGGATCCCCGGGCCCGGTGCGATGGTCAATCCGTCCATGGCGACAACCCTAATCGGGCCTGTCCTGGTCGGGCGCGTCTGGATCGTGTTGATCGGGCGCGTCTGGATCGGGCCGGACTAGCTACCACCTGTTCGGCGCTCGCCGGGACATCACGGCCGCGGCGAGCATCGCCGCGGGCACCGCCGCCGCCGCGATCACCGCGCCCGGTTCCCACAGCCAGAAGTACGGCGGCGGCACGCCCATCAGCAGCGGAGCCCCGACGACCGCCACGGTCGTCACCGATACGGCGATCACCGCCCACACCACGGGCCGGACGGTCCGCCGCGCGAACCACCCGGCGACAAGGACCGCCAGCGCCAGCCCGAGCAGCGCGGCGGGCACGATGACCGCCAACCGTCCCGCGCCGAAATCGCTAGCCCCCGAGTCGCGCGATGTAGCCCCGGTGACCTCGTCGAACGCCAGCCGCGTCAGCCCCGCGAGCTGCTCCTCGCTCAGGTACCCCGAGGCGTTGAGCAGCACCGCAACCCCGTCGCGGCGGGAGGGGTCGAGGTAGACGGCCGAGAAGTAGCCGGGCACGGTGCCGGTGTGCCACACGGTGGTTCGGCCGTCCGATTCTTCGGTGATGCGCCACCCCGGCCCGTACCGTTGCCGCGGCTGCGACGTCGGTTGCGCGTCCGCTTGTTTCGCGGCGATTTCTTCGGCCGCGTCCAACTGCGACACCGCGAACTCGGCGAGGTCGTCGATGCCGCCGCAGGAGTACCCGTAGGCGGGGCCGGCGCCGTCGTAACCCGTGTCCATCGGCCACGCGAAGGGGCCGGCGAACCGGTGGCCCCGGGGCACTCCGGCGCATTCGCCCGCCGACGCGCCAACGCCGGCCGCGCCGGGCGTCGCCCGCACCGCGTCCTGGTACGTGCCGCCCGCGGCGGATTCGACGACGGCCTGCAGGACCAGATAGCCCAGGCTCGAGTACCGGTGGGCGCCGCGTTCGCCGTCGGCGGCGGCGATCTCGCCGGCGGCGTCGGCGACGACCTCGGTGGCGGTGGCGCCGGGCCGGTCGACGTCGAGAAGCTCCGCCCCGAAACCCAGGCCCGCCGTGTGGTCGAGCAGGGACCGCACCGGCACGTCGGGCGCGCCGTCGACGTACCGGCTCGCGGGCGCGTCGAGGTCGAGCGCCTTTTCCTCGGCGAGCCGC
Organism: Corynebacterium hansenii; assembly: GCF_030408795.1. Taxonomy (NCBI): domain Bacteria; kingdom Bacillati; phylum Actinomycetota; class Actinomycetes; order Mycobacteriales; family Corynebacteriaceae; genus Corynebacterium; species Corynebacterium hansenii. The sequence continues at coordinate 2,257,608 of NZ_CP047211.1, read as the reverse complement.
TTGACGACGGCCGCCGCCACCGGTTTCGACACCGAACCCCACAGCATCGGCGTGGTGTCGTCGATCGGTTCGCCGTCGCCGTCGTGGCCGAAGGTTTCCGTGCGGGCGACGCCGTCTTTTATGCGGGCGACCGCGCCGCCGGGCACGCCGAGTTCGGTGGCCTCGGCGGCGAAGCGGGAGTCCCCGTCGGCGGCGTGGGCGATGTCGGCGGAGTGGGCGGCCTGGGCGACGGGGACGGCGTGCGAGACGTGGGCGGGATCGGCGACGTGGATCCGTGCGACGGCGAGCAGGATCAGGACGATCAGGGTCGAGGCGGATGGTTTCGCTGGCGAACGTGCCTCCATGGTGTTTTTTATACGGCACGGCCCGGGGGCACCGCTATCGTCGGCACGGTGAAACGACTGCGCGTGGAGAAGCACGAACACCTGGGAACGCCATCCGATCCGTCGCCGGCGGCCATCGACGCCGCCCGCGTGTGGGAGGCGGCGGAGTCGGCGATGCTCGGCCACGCCGACTTCTCCTACGGTGCCGGCGAGATCGCCGCTTACGCCGCGGAGGACGCCGACGAGGCGATGGTGCTCTTCCTGGTCCGCGACGGCGATCGCTGCGTCGGGTTCTTGCACGCCGATCTTCCGCTGCGCGACAACGTGCACCTGACGCACGTCGAACTGCGCGCCATGCCCGACGTCGACGCCGTGGAGGTCCTCGATGCCGCATGGCCCGAGTTCGCGGCGTTCTGCCGGGAGAAGCGGCGCACGGCGATCACCTTCTGGGAGTTGTCGGGCATGGATGGGGCGACGATCCGGGCGGCCAACGGCGACGGGGCGGTGGCGCCGACTCCCGTGACGGAATGGTTGGCCGCCCGCGGCTTCTTCCTGGACCAGGTCGAGGTGGCCAGTACGGCGACGGTCGATTCCGCGCCGATTGCCGCGCTCGACGGTGAGCCCGACACTGCCTCCGGCGCCGGGATCGCGGACGGCTATCGCGTGCGCACCTGGGACGGGCCCACGCCGCCGGACCTCGTGGATGGCCTGGTGCGGCTGCGGGCCCGCATGTACGTCGATGCGCCGCACGGCAGCCGAACCCAGGAAGAAGGCAACTGGGACGCCGACCGCGTCCGCCGGGTCGATGCGCAGATCGCCGAGGCCGGGCGGACGGCGTTGTGGGCGGTCGCCCTCGACGAATCCGATGAACCCGTCGCGTACACGTGCCTCGAATGTCCGGGTTTCCGGCCCGACGTCGCGTTCCAGCAGGACACGTTCGTTCGCCGCGATGATCGGGGACACGGTCTCGGCATGGCAGTGAAAGCCGCCAACCTGCGGCAACTCCGCCGCGTGCGCCCGCAGGTGGCCAGGGTGCACACCTGGAACGCCGGGGAGAACGAGTGGATGCTCGCGATCAACCGCGAGCTCGGGTACGTGCCGACGTGCGTCGTCGGTGCCTGGGAGTTGGGCACCGCCGGAATGGGAGCCACGGAAGTCGGCACGGCGGAAACGGCCACGGCGGAAACTGGGGCGGCGGGGGAGTAGCCCACCCCCTTCCCTGGCGGGCGCCGCAGCGATCTACGTGCGGCGTCGCAGCGATCAACGTGCGGGGACGCACCGCACGTGCGGGGCCACGGGAGCCCCGCACGTGGCGGAGACACCGGTTACGACGCGCTGCCCGGCACGTCGAACGCCCACATGACCCCGAACTTGTCGAACGCCTGGCCATAGTGGTCGCCCCACGGGGCTTCCTCGAACGGCATGGCCACGGAACCGCCGTCCTCGGCGAGACGGGCGATCAATTCCTTCGCCCGTCCGACGTCGTCAAGCTGGTACAGCAGCGAGTACGCGCTGCCGCGGATGGGGAAGTCCTCGCCGGGCATTGCGTCGCCGCCCGTGATGGTGCCGCCTGGCAGATCGAGGGTCGCATGCGCCACCTGCGCGGGATCCGGCTCGAAGGGCATGCCCTCCATCGGAGGCATGTCGCCGTACTTCATCATGTTCAGCGAACCGCCGAAAACGTCGGCGTAGTAGGCGAACGCCTCGGCGGCGTTGCCGGGAAAAGCGATGTAGGTGGACAGGTTGGCCATGACGGTCAGCTCCTAGGGGTGGGGCCGGCGGACGCCGGTCTCGGTGGGCCCGCACCACGACGATTGCGGGTACCCACGACGCTATTCGGCGGCCCCCTCCGGCGCTTGTCCCGGATTGCCCACTTCGATGTCCAGGTTTCCCGCCGCCGCGTCGACGAGGAGCTTCGGCAGGTTCAGCGTGATCGGCGGGTCCGACGGCACCGCGCCGCGCAACTCCAGCGTCACCTCCGCCGGGGCATCGAGCGGGAAGGACACCGGTTCGCGCAGCAACTGCCGGCGATTGCCGCCCATGTGGAAGTACCCGCGCACGTCGCCCGACCGGGGGACTTCGACGACCATCGGGTAATAGTCGCCGTCCGGGATGGCGGAGACTGAATGCTCGCACGTCCCGAACATCGCGATACCCAGCACCGGCGAGCCCTTGACCAGCGGATCCGGGTGGAGCGCGGCGAAAAGTGCGCTGCCCGGGCGCGCACCCGAGACGCGGAGGTTCAGCGGGTGCGGCTGGGCGTGCGGTTCCGGCTCGAAGTCCCGGTGCAGGACGATCGTCGGCCGCCGCACGTCCTGGTGGCGCATCACATGGGCCGCCAAGGCCCGCATTTCGGAGCGGTACCGCGACGGGGCGACGCCAGTGTGCCGCCGGAAAGCGCGGTGGAAACTCGACGGCGAGTCATGCCCGGCATCGGTCTGGGACCGCGTCACCGTGTGGCCGGCGACCAGCCCTTCGATGCTCCGGTCGACCTTCGCCGCGGCGATGAAATCCCGCAGAGGGAAACCCAGGTGCTTCTTCAGCAGCCGGGACAGGTGAAAACGGCTGAAGTGCGCCGCGGCCGCCAAGTCTTCGAGCGATCGGGCCTCGCCGCGGCGGGCGGCCTCCAACAACCGGTCGAGGTCCTCGCCCCGCGGGTCCGTCGGTGGTGACATGGGTCACATTATGCGCCGGATCGCCGGAACGCGCCCGCGCGCGGCCTCAGAACCGGCCCCGCCACGCCATCTCCAGCGCGCCGTCGAGGAACCTGGCGAACTCCGCCCTCTTCATTTCCTTCATGACGGGGACGCGGATCATGGTCGGCTTGTCCTTGCCGAAAACCGTCTGCCGGAGACCCGGATCCAGGGCTCTCCCGGCCTCCGGAGGCAGTGCCGCGGCGCGCCGCATTCCCGCCTCGTTGAGCGGCATGACCAGGGTGAGCGTGCGCCCTTCGTCGTGAAGCGCGCGTTCCATCCGCCGCGTCGTCGGCTCGACGTCGGACCAGGGCACCGGCCCGACGCCGTCGACGGTGATGCCTCGCCGATCGATCGTCCACCACGACCCCCGCGCCCGCCGGCGGGACTGACGCACCACCGCCACGGCGACGAGTCCGAGGCCGAAGATGACGGTCGCGATGAAGCCGGGGCCGATCACCGACTTCCGGTCGGCGAAAACCGACGTGGTGTGATTGGCGAACACCATGGTGGTGGAGATCATGACCAGCACGGCAATCGCCAACACCGCCATGCCCGCGACGGTGTGGCCCGGGATTCTGGCCTCGAGCGTCACGCTCCCGCGCGTACGCAGTTCGTGCCACAGATCTTCCGGGGTCCTGTCCCGCCGCCCGGTTCCGGCCTCGGCGGTCCGTCGGTTTCCGCGGCCCATCACGCCCTCCCCGGCACCGCGACGGTCACCGTGTCGCCGCCGTACCCGTTGGCCAGGTCGCGCCCTTCGACGACGACTTCGGTGACGCCCTCCGGGATCTTGAACGGTCCGCGGGAGCGGGTGAAGGGCTGCTCGTTCGCGTGGTCGTGGGCGAGGTCGTGTTCGGCCAGGACGTCGCCGTCCGGCGTCTTCACGCGCCACCCGGCGGCGTATCGCTCCGGGGTGTCGTACGGAGAGGAGATGGTCACGGCGATCCGGTACCCGTCGCCGTCCGCCGTCAGTTCCGCCTCGAGGCCATCGGGGAACTTCCGGTCGCCGGCCTCGGCTGCGCCGGACGTGCCCGCGCCGGCGTCGTCACGCACGGTCGTCGACGTCTCGCGCCCCACGTCGCCCCCGGGTTCGCCGTCGCCCCCGGGCTCGCCGCCGCACCCGGCCAGAGCCGTGGCCCCCAGAATCCCGGCGGCGAGCAGTGCGGCGGCGTGTGAGCGTCGTCTCATGCGGTCGACCGTAGCAACGGCGCCGCTGCTTCGCGACGGGTCCGCGCCTACCCCCGAAACGGCGGCGCGTGGGTCAGGGTGTCGTCCAACCCGCGTCGCCGCAGCTCGGCGCGTGCGCGCTCCAGGCCCCCGTGCTCGAGTGCCGCCAGCGACGTCGTGCCCGTCCAGACGTGCCGGCCGAACCGGGACACCGTCACCTTCAGGTCGCCGACCAGGTGCTCGAGATCGCCCGGCGTGTTCCGGTGCTCGCTGGGCAGCGGCACCGGCAGCACGAACGCCTGATCCAGCGGCGCCGAAGCCTCCACCTCGATGCGCCACCCGAAGCCGCGGCCCGAGAGCCGCCATTCTTCGTCCGACGTGGTCGTGCTCACGGGGCTGACGACGGGATCGCCGAGCCTGATGACGCGGCCGTCGGGAAGCATGACCACCAGGGCCGTGACCTCCACGCGCAACGGGCCGGAGGTGACCAGGCCGCCCGCGAAGGCCAGCGACGCCCCGGGCTCCGCGAAGCCCTGGGCCTGGCCCCACCACCACGCTTCGGGGAAACCCTCGCGGCCCCAGTTCTTCTCCGAATACACCTGTGCGCCGTCGAACTCCCACGTCTCGCCGCCGACCGTCGCGGTCCCCGACGCACGGCCGCCCGGCAGCCACGGGTGCCAATACTGGTTGAGGGCGGGGATGGTCTGGAAGATGCTCGACCCGCCGACCGCGCGGTGCGGCCACGGGGCGAGGTCATGGAAGGTGACGTCGAGTTTCGCGTCGGCGCCGAGGTCGACGTGCAACTCGCGGTCGTCGCCCCGGAACGCCGGAGTCGAGCGGCCCTCGGTTCCGCCCCGGACGCCGAGCCCGTCCGGGTCGGTCCACGAACCGTCGAGGGCCTCCGTGCGCACGAATCCATTGGGCCACGACGCCAGGCCAATCGTCGACCACGTGCCTTCCGGTCCTTCGTTCGCGCCGCACAACGCGATGACCACCCGGCCCGTCGCCGGATCCGTGATCCGCCAGAAGTAGCCCTCCATCGCGACGCCGCGGTGCGCGCGCCGGGGATCGCCGAAAAAGGGATCGGCTCCGGTGGAACGGTATCGGCGCAGGATGCTCATGCGGCCAGTGAAACACAGCCGGCGGATTCGAGGGGCGGGCGACGGGGAAGCCGCCCGCAGCCTCGTCAGCGCCGGGCACGGTGTTCGTGAAGCGGTGACCCGAATTCGCGGTGCGCGCGATCGAGGAGTTGATGGAGCGCTTTCGGGCCCCCGGTGAAACTCCGCATGGGCACGTCGCGTTTTCCGTACAGGTTCTGCAACACTCGGCGATTCGCCGGAGGGAGCGTGTCCACGTACCGGGCATAGCGATCGGGGGTCAGGGCCAGGAACACGTTGTAGAAGCCCCTGTGAGGCCAACGCTCGCCCAAGTACCGGCCGGAGACGGACTCGATGTCGCTCCAGGAGAACTCCCAGAGCATGGTGCGTTTGCCGTCTTTCACGTGGTATTCGCCGATGCCATCCCAGGTAATGACCAGGGCCGAGGTATGCAAGAGAATCTGGACCACCATCGGAACGAGCACACCCCCGAAGACCAGGGCGAATCCCAGGCCAAGCCACGCGTACGGCTCGGTGACGACATCCGTCCAGTCGTCGGACTCGAAGATCACCGTGGCGATCACCGCCACACCGAGCCCCGCCAACAGCACGAGCACGACCAACGCGACGCTGTAGACCATGACGGAGAGGGGAATGTCGACGCGCCCCGTCGTTCGCAACTGCCCGAGGCGTTTCTCGGCGATCTTTTTCATGCGAACAGACTACGGCCCGCCCGCCTCGAACTCAGTACGTCGCCTGCATCAGCACGAACATCCCGGCCAGCACGAACGCCACGCCCGCGGCGGCGAGGAGCGCGTTGAGGATGAACGTGGGGTTGGTCTGCCGGGGCACGCGGACGCGGCCCGGTTCGCCGTCGCCGGCGGGGCGCTCGATCTCCACCTCGACGAGCTGCCCCACCCGGCCGGCGGCGAAGTTGCTGTAGAAGGTGTCGGTGATGGTGCGGGTGGTGCCGTCGCGGTCGGTGACCTTCAGCACCATCGCCCGCAGGTCGTCGTCGGGTCGGCCCATCGAGCCGACGACGACGGCGTCGGTGCGGTATCGCCGCCCCGCCCTCCGTTGGCGCAGCGCGAACCATGCGATGGCGGCGGCGATGGCCAGCGCGCCGATCGCGATGAAGATGGACGCCACGAGCATCCCGATCACCTCCAGGTGGTGACCACGCTACCGCCGCCCACCGGCCGGCTACGAAATGCTGAACCCGGCGGCCGGTCCCGGCTTGTCGACGGGATTGCCGTCACCGTCGACGTTCCACTTGATCTCCAGCTCCAGTTCCCGTTCGATGCCGGCGCGCTTGGCGGAGTCGGTGACCTCCATCGTCGTGCGGAACGACGGCGGCATGGGCATGGTCACGGCTGCGTCGCCGGTGCCGAGCGTCATCTCTCCGGCGCGGATGCGTTCGGCGAGGTTCTCCAGCAGCCCGGCGAGTTCGTCGGAGCCGAAGGTGGCTTTGCTCTTGACCAGCTTCTCGTTTTTCCTCGGCGCCTTCGGTGCCTGTTTCATGGCGTTCTCCTTTCATTCGATGTGGCTCTTTGTCTCCATCATCTCATGAATAAGTGCCGTTGAACAGGGCATAAGGGAGTAATGCCTGGCGTTGACGAGGGGTCACCGTCGCGCGAAGACAGGCGGTCACCTGCCGGTGCCGCTGGGCGGTCACCGTCCGGCGAAAACCGACGGTCACCGCCCGGCGAAGACGCCCGCGCGCAACTGGACGGACCGCACCAGCGCCGACCCGACGGCCACCGCCGCGAGGACGAGCAGCGGGATGGTCGGCCCCGCGATGTGCAGCAGGGCCTCCAACAGCACGGGCAGCCCGAAACCCAGGTACGTGAACACGTAATAGATGCCGATCGCCGTGCCGCGGTGCTCGGGCGGCGAGAACGTCTCGATGTCCAGCAGCCCTTCGCGCAGGCACAGCCCGTAGGCGGTGCCCAACGCCATTGATGCGGCGATGAACAGCCACACGGGAGGGGTCTGCGCGCCGAGTCCCGCCAGCGTCATGCCGGCGGCGGCGAACAGGGCGCCGGCGATGCCGGATTTCGGGCCGAAGCCGTGCTTGCGGCCGAGGGCCTGCGCGGTGAGCCCGGAGCCGAACGCGAACACCGCCGCGACGCCGGGCAGCAGCACGCCGGATTCGAAGTGCGCGCTGACCCGCCCCGCCAGCACCAGGAACGCGGTGGTCACGCACGCGAACACCCACAGCGCCATGGGCAGGGAGGTCATCAGCGCGATGCCCATCCCGCGCGGGTGGTCGTGGCCCGGGCCCGGTTGCTTTGCGACGCCCGCCGCCCCGTCGGAGGCCACCCCTTCATTGGCGGCCCCGTCTTCGGCCGTGGCGGGGCTCAGCCGCACGGGTTCATGGCGTGCGTCGCCGATGGCGGCGGACGCGGCCACCGCGGCCAGGGAGAAGACCACGGTGACGATGAACGGGACGGCGATGGTGGCGGACTCCGGCAACGCGAAGGCCAGCAGGCCCGAGGCGATCGGCCCGGTGGCGAATCCGGAGGTGAGCATGATGCCGGCCAGGGTCACGCCGCTCGCGCCGCGCAGCTTGCCCGCCCAGGCGGTGCCCGCGCTCATGGCCAGGCCGACGCCGAGGCCGACGATGAAACGGCCGATCATCAGCCCCGCAGCGCCGTGCCACAGCAGCAGGGCGAGGTTGCCCAGCGCCGCGACCACGCCGCCGACGAGGACCACGGGCCGTGCGCCGACGCGGTCGGCGAGGGCGCCGCCGAAGAGCAGGCACGGCACGAGCCCCAGCGCGTAGATGCCGAAGGCGGCGTTGACCAGGACGGGGGAGTAGTTCTGCTGGTCGCGCAGGACCACGAGGACGGACGCGAAATGGTTGGCGGCCCACCCGGAGCTGAGCAGCAGCGCCGCGACGGTGGCGAAAACCAGCCCCGTCGGGGCGTGCCCGTCCGTCGTGCGTCGGGCCACGGCGTCGTTCATCGGGCGTGCTCCCTTCCGGTGTTTTCGGGCACGGTGATCGGGGGAAACGTTACGCCAGTGTCGCGTGGGTCACAGCAGGGTGGTCGGCTTGGCCGCGATCACCGCCGCCCCGGCCCTGTCCGCCCGTAGCCTGGAGGTGCGATCCGCCGGCGAATCGCGCCGGCGGTGGATCCGGAGGGAGCGGCCGATGGCGGGCGACGGTGGAGCGGGGGCGTCGCGGGAGCGCATCCGCGAGGCGATGGGGCGGATGCGGCGCACGGAGTTCTTGCCCGGCGACGTCAAACGCCTGGCGCGCATGGATTCCGCGTTGCCCATCGGATTCGGCCAGACGAACTCGCAGCCCTCGACGGTTGCCGCGATGATGGAGCTCCTCGACGTCCCCGAGGGCGCGCGGGTCCTCGACGTCGGTTCCGGGTCGGGGTGGTCGACGGCGATCCTGGCCGACCTCGTCGGGCCGGGCGGCGAGGTCCACGGCGTCGAGCTCGTGCCGGAGCTGGTGGAGCGCGGCCGCCGCAACGTCGCCGCGTTCGACGTGCCGTGGGCCGTCATCCACCCGGCCGAACCCGGGGTGCTGGGCTTGCCGGGCCTCGCGCCCTTCGACCGGATCCTCGTCTCCGCCATGGCGGAGACGCTGCCGGAGGAGCTCATCGCCCAGCTCGGGCCCGGCGGGATCATGGTCGCGCCGGCGGACGGGCAGATGCACCGCGTGCGAAGGGGAGTCGCCGATCCGGCGGACGGCGTTCCGCGTGACGACGCCCCGGTGATCACCTCCCACGGCGCCTACGTGTTCGTGCCGCTCAGGTGATTCGGCGGGCGTCGTAAAGCGCAAGTGCCGGCAGGGGCGCGGGAAAGCCCCGACGAACGGCCCGTGACCTGGGCTAATCTGGATGCGTGAGCATCTTCGCGAGCTTCGCCTGGGTCATGGCCTTCATCCTGGTCGGCGGAACCTTCGCCGCCACGGAGATGGCCCTGGTCAGCCTGCGCGAATCACAGATCTCGCAGCTGTCCCGCGGGCGCGGGGCGGGCAAGAAGGTCGCGGCGCTGGCGAAGGATTCCGGGCGGTTCCTGTCGGCGGTGCAGATCGGCGTCACCTTCGCCGGCTTCCTGTCCTCGGCGTTCGGCGCCTCGGCGATCGCGCCGCAGATCGCGCCCGTCCTGGAGCGGTGGGGGATGCCCGACGGCCTGGCCGCGGGCGTGTCGCTGGTGGCCATGACCGTGCTGGTGTCCTACCTGAGCCTGGTGTTCGGCGAACTCGTGCCCAAGCGCATCGCCATGCAGAAGGCCAAGCGGGTGGCGGTCATCGTCGCGCCGCCGCTGGACCTGTTCGCGAAACTGATGACGCCCGTCATCTGGGTCATCGACACCTCATCGAGCCTCATCCTGCGGGGCCTCGGCTTCGACCCGAAAATGCGTACCTCGGCGATGACCACCGAGGAGATCCGGGAAATCGTCAGCTCCCACAAGGGCTTCGGGCTCGGCGAGCGCGAACTGGTCACCGAGGTCTTCGAGGCCGGCGCGCACACGCTGGCGGAGCTGATGCGCCACCGCAGCGAGATGCAGGCGTTTTCCGCCGACCGCACCATCGGCGACGTGCTTCCCGACGTCGTCGAGGGGCCGTACTCGCGCTACCCGATCTACCGCGGCACGGTCGACCAGATGATCGGGTTCTTCCACGTCCGCGACCTGCTGGAGGCCGTGGTCTCCGGGCGCGCGGAGGAACCCATCCCGTCGATCTGCCGCGACATCCCGCACCTGCCCAGCTCGCTCGGCCTGCCCGCGGCGTTGCGGCGCATGCGGCAATCGGGGCAGCACATCGCCATCGTCGTCGACGAATACGGCGGCACCGACGGCATGGTGACGCTCGAGGATCTCATCGAGGAACTGGTCGGCGAGATCTGGGACGAGTACGACGACGAGGAGCGCCGCACCTACCTGGGCCTGCACGAAAGCCGCATCCTGGATGGGGCGACGAACCTGCAGGACTTCGCCGCCCGCACCGGGATCCACCTGCCCGAGGGGCCGTACGAGACCGTCGCCGGCTGGATGCTCGCCCGCCTGGGCCGCCTGGGGCGCGCCGGCGACGTGGTGGAGATCCCCCACGAATGCACCGAGGACGTGGAGGACGACGACATCGCCGGCGGCGTCTTCTACCGGTTGGAGGCCGTCGGGGTGGAGGGCACGCGGATCGTGTCGGTGCGCCTGTCCAAGTCGGCGATCAAGGGCTCCGGCGAGTAGGCCGCGGGGCCGCCGCGGCACCTCGCGCGGCCGGTGGCGCGCGGTTGATCCGGGCCCGCGTCTACCCTGGCGGCCATGCGATTCCTCGATGACGCGAAGCCCCCGTACGAGCTCACCTACGACGACGTGTTCATGGTCCCGTCGCGGTCTGCCGTGGGTTCGCGCATGTCCGTCGACCTGTCCACCTCCGACGGCACCGGGACGACGATCCCGCTGGTCGTGGCGAACATGACCGCGGTGTCCGGTCGCCGCATGGCCGAGACCATCGCCCGCCGCGGCGGCATGGCGATCCTGCCGCAGGACGTGCCGGCCGACATCGCCGCGGAGACGATCCGGAAGGTGAAGTCGGCGCACCTGATCTTCGAGACGCCCATCACCGTCAAGCCGCACCACACCGTCGGCTACGCCCGGAACCTGCTGCCCAAGCGCGCGCACGGGGCGGCGGTCGTCGTCGACGGCGACGTGCCGGTGGGCATGCTCACCGAGAAGGACATGCGCGGTTCCGACAACTTCGCGCAGGTGGGCACGCTGATGAGCGGGAATCTGCTCACGCTGCCCGACGACGTCGAACCGGAGGATGCGTTCGAGCGGCTGGTGGCGGCCAGCCGCAAGCTCGCGCCGGTCGTCGGCGCGGACGGAAAGCTGGTGGGCATCCTCACCCGGCGCGGCGCCCTGCGCGCCACCGTGTACCGGCCGGCCGTCGACGGAGAGGGGCGGCTGCGGGTGGGCGCCGCCGTGGGCATCAACGGCGACGTCGAAGGCCGCGTCCGGGCCCTGGTCGCCGCCGGCGCCGACACCCTGGTCATCGACACCGCGCACGGCCACCAGGAATCGATGATTTCGGTCCTGCGGCGCGTGCGGGCGCTGGAGCCGGGAGTGCCCATCGTCGCCGGCAACGTGGTCACGGCCGACGGCGTGCGCGATCTGGTGGAGGCCGGCGCGGACATCATCAAGGTCGGCGTCGGCCCCGGCGCGATGTGCACCACCCGCATGCAGACCGGCGTCGGCCGCCCGCAGTTCTCGGCGGTGCTCGAATGCGCCGCGGCGGCGAAGGAGCTCGGCGCACACGTGTGGGCCGACGGCGGCGTCCGCCATCCCCGCGACGTCGCGCTCGCGCTGGCCGCCGGCGCGTCGAACGTCATGGTCGGGTCCTGGTTCGCCGGCACCCACGAATCCCCGGGCGACCTGAAGACCGACGCCGACGGGCAGCTGTACAAGGACTCCTACGGCATGGCGTCGCACCGGGCGGTGGAAAGCCGCAACGCCGGCGTCGGCGCGTTCGAGCGGGCGCGCCGGGCGATGTTCGAGGAGGGCATCTCCTCGGCCCGCATCCGTCTGGAGCCGGACCGCGGGGGAGTGGAGGACCTCGTCGACGGGATCGTCTCGGGCGTGCGGTCGTCGTTCACCTACGCCGGCGCCGCCGACATCCCCTCCTTCGCCGAGCGCGCCGTCGTCGGCGTCCAGTCCGCGGCGGGCTTCGCTGAGGGCGAGCCGCGACCAGGGGTGCGCTGAGACCGAACCCGGCGCCGGCAACGACACCGACTCCGACGCCCACTCCGACTCCGCCGCCGAGGCGCCGGGGTATCGTTTTCGGGGGCGCCGGCGGCATCGGCCGGGCCGGACGATGCGAGCGAGGAGGCGGCTGACCCGACGTGGATAACCTGTGGTTCGCCTTCGGCCTGACCATGGCCGCGGGCCTGTCGACCGGCATCGGCGGCTTGATCTCCGTTCGCCGCCGCAATCCTGGCCCCCGGTTCATGGCCGGGGCGCTCGGCTTTTCCGCGGGCGTCATGCTCTACGTCTCCATGATGGAGATCCTGCCCAAGGGCGTCGATCAGCTCACCGAGGCGTGGGGCAAGGTCAACGGGAACTGGGCGGCGGTCGGGGCCTTTTTCGCCGGCATCGCGCTGATCGCGATCATCGACCGCCTGGTCCCGGAGCCGATCAACCCGCATGAGCCGGGCACCATCGACGACCCGGAGGTCTCCGCGCAGCGCCGCCGGATGATGAAGATGGGCACGATGACGGCCCTGGCCATCGGCATCCACAATTTCCCGGAGGGCTTCGCCACCTTCATCTCCGCGATGGAAGACCCGCAGCTGGCCATCCCGGTGGCCGTGGCCATCGCGATCCACAACATCCCGGAGGGCATCGCCGTCGCCGTGCCCATCCACCAGGCCACGGGAAGCCGTCGCAAAGCCCTGAGCTGGACGTTCCTGTCCGGCCTGGCCGAGCCCGCGGGCGCGCTGGTCGGGTTCCTGGTGCTCATGCCTTTCCTCGGCCCGGTCACCATGGGCGTCGCGTTCGGGATGGTCGCGGGCGTCATGGTCTTCATCTCGCTCGATGAGCTGCTGCCCGCGGCGGAGGCGACGGGCCGCCACCACACGTCGGTCTACGGCCTCATCGCGGGCATGGCCACCATGGCCGTGAGCCTGCTGCTTTTCCTGTGATGCGTTACCGTGACCGGGAGGAACCGGGCCCGGGGAGCCCGGGGAGGGGAGAAGGACGATGAAGGGTGGGGCGCTTTTCACCCGCATCCGGCTTGACGACGCCGCTCCGTGCCCGTGCGGCGGCGCGGCTCGCGGGCAAGGGGCGGAACCGCCGCGCTACGGGGACTGCTGCGCGCCCCTGCATCGGCGCGAACGTCTGCCGGAGAACGCGGCGGAGCTGATGGCCGCGCGCTACAGCGCCTACGCGGCGCATGAGGCGGACTTCATCTGGATGACGTGGCACCCGCGCCGCCGCCCGGATGCGGTCACCTTCGACCCGGACGTGGAATGGCTGGGCCTGGAGATCATCGACGTCGTCGACGGCGCCGAGGGCGACCGCGAGGGGATCGTCGAGTTCCGGGCCCGCTACCGTGACGCGGACGGCCGCGGGGAACTGTGGGAACGGTCGACGTTCATGCTGCGCTCGCGGCGCTGGATGTACGTCGACGGCGAGTTCAAGTAGGGGCCTTCGCCCGGAGGCGGGGAGCCTCAGCGGCGGGTCTTCTTCGCGTCGCGGTCGGCCATGAAGCCGCCCGGCGTGGCCGAGCCCGCCGACGCGCGGATGTGCGAGGTGCGCGCGCCGGTGGCGTGGGCGTCGCCCGCGTGCTTTTCCCCGGCAACCGCGCCATGATCCGCTCCGTGATCCGCGCCCTCGTCCCCGTCCGCGCCATGTTCTCCGTCGCGGTCCGCACCGTGGTCGTCGCCGTGCCCGAAGGGCAGGACGTGCAGCACGGCGACGAGGATCGCGCCCCAGATGGCGCCGATGATCAGCGAGCACACGGTGTTGACCACCCAGGCCAGGAAGCCCGCGGGGACCATGGTCTCCAGGTGGTGGACGAAGTCATGCGGCGCGTGCCAGCCCAGTTCGTTGACGCCGACGAGGAGGATGTGGCCGCCGACCCAGAGCATGGCGAAGGTGCCGATGACGCCGATGACGGTCAGCACGATGGGCATCGCCTTGACCATGCCCATGCCGAACTTCCCCGCGAACCCGTCGCTGCGGTCGGCCATGGCCATGCCGATGTCGTCGATCTTCACCAGCAGCCCCACGACGCCGTAGACCAGCAGCGTGATGGCCAGCCCGACGACGACCAGGATCAGCGCGCGGCGCAGGAACGGCTGATTCGCCACCTCGTTGAGGCTGATGACCATGATCTCGGCCGAGAGGATGAGGTCGGTGAAGATCGCGGATTTCACCAGGGAGTCCTCGTCCGCGGGCTCCCGGTCGACGACGGCGGACTCGCGGGCGGCGCGTTCCTCGTCGGTTTCGCGGGACAGCTTGTGCGAGATCTTCTCCCACACCTTCTCCATGCCCTCGAAGCACAGGTAGGAGCCGCCGAGCATGAGAATCGGCGTGAGCAGCCACGGCAGGAACTGCGACAGCAGCAGGGCGATCGGCAGGATGATCACGAGCTTGTTGACCAGCGATCCCTTCGCGATGCGCCAGATCATGGGCAGCTCGCGCTTGGGCTGGATGCCCGTGACGTACTGCGGGGTCACCGCGGCGTCGTCGATGACGACGCCGGCGGCCTTCGCGCCCGCCTTGCCCGTCGCCGCGGCGATGTCGTCCGTCGAGGCGGCGGCCGCGCGGGCCAGCGCGGCGACGTCGTCGAGCAGGGCCGCGAGACCGCCGCTCATCGGGCCGCCCCCCGGTACTCGGTGGGGCCGGTGCTCGTGCGTTGATCCATGGAACGGATTCTAGGCGGGTGCACCGGCATCTTCCCGATATCGGCGCGTGGCGCGGTGCCCGGCGGTAACGTTTCCGGGCATGCGAATGACCCCCCGACGACTCACCAGGTTCATGTGGATGTGGCCGCCGTTCCTCGGCGCCGGCGTGCGCGTGGCGGAGGCCGACGACGATGGCACGCGGGTCGTCGTCAAGCACCGCCTGCGCCCGTGGAACGCCAACGCCGTCGGGACCGTCTTCGGCGGCACACTGCAGTCGATGACGGACCCGTTCTTCATGATCCTCGCGATGCACCAGCTCGGCCGCGGTTACCGCGTGTGGGACACCGAGGCGTCGATCGAGTTCATCAAGCCGGGCCGGGGCGCGGTCACCGCGGAGATCAGGATGCCGGCCGAGGTCATCGAGGAAATCCGCGCCGAAACGGCCGGCGGCGACAAGCACCTGCGCTGGTTCGAATGCGACATCGTCGACGAGGACGGCGACGTGGTGGCGAAGGTCCGCAAGCGCCTGTATTTCCGCAAGGCGAAGCCGAAGGCCTGACCCCGGCGGCCGCGGTGCTCCGCCGTCCGCGGGCCATGGCATGATCGGGAACCATGAACGAGCAGGAGAACCAGCCCGGACGCCGCCCGGAGCGGCTCGATCTGCAGCCCGGCCGGCAGCCCGACCCGGCGGGCGATCCCGCGGCGTCCCCGCAGGCCGACCCGTCGCAGATCCCGAATGATCCGTCGCAGATGACCTCGCGCCGGCCGTCGTTCGCCGACACCTACCGATCCGTGCGGACGGCCAACGAGGAGCAGGCGGTCGAGGACCCGGAAGAGCGCCCCACCACGGCGTTCGTGGTCGTCGACGCGCAAAACGACTTTTCCGAGGGCGGCTCGCTGGCCGTCGACGGCGCCATCGCCGCCTACCGCGCCACGTACATGCACCTGGCCGGCCGCGCCGGGAAGTACGCCGTGCTGGTGACCACCCGCGACAACCACATCGACCCGGGCGACCACTGGTCCGAGAACCCCGATTACGCGGACACGTGGCCCCGGCACTGCGCGGCGGGGGAGCCCGGCTCGGAACTCCACCCCGAGATGGTCCGCGCCCTGGATTACTTCGCCGCGACCAACCCGCAGGCGGTGCGCATCGACGTCACCAAGGGCGAGTTCGAGGCCGCCTACTCCGGCTTCGAGGGCAAGACGGAGGCCGGGGTCCTGCTCGCCGACGCCCTGCGCGCCGCCGACGTGACGCACCTCGAGGTCGTCGGCGTGGCCACCGACCACTGCGTGCGGGCCACGGTGCTCGACGCGCTGCGCGAAGGGTTCGAGGTCACCGTGCACGCCAACCAGATCGCCGCCGTCGACGCGGATCGCGGGGCGAAGGCCCTGCGGGAGATGGCGGACGCCGGGGCCGAGATCGTCTCGGCGAAATGAGCGCGGGCGGCGGGGTCCACGGGGGAGACGCGGCCTGCGCGTGCGGCGGTTCTCATGCGGACGATGCTGCCTGCGCGTGCGGCGGGCCCCACATCGGCGACGGGGCCCATGCGGGCGTGAGCGAGCGGGCCGCGTCCTGGCTGGCCACCACGCCCGCCGGGCCGCTGCTCGTGGCCGGTGGCGCGGCCTGCGGGTGCGCGGTACTGGCCGTCGCCGACCCCACGGCCCCGGGTGGTCCGATTCCGGTGTGCCCGACGAAGGCCCTGTTGGGGGTCACCTGCCCCGTCTGCGGCACGACGCGGATGCTGTACTCGCTGTCCCACTTCGACCTCACCGGTGCGATCCGCTACAACGCCGTCGCCCTGGTGGCGGTGGTCATGCTCGCGTGGCTCTGGGTGGTCTGGTTGGGCCGGACCGTCGGCAAGCGCCTGCCCACGTGGACGACGTGGCGGTGGCTGCCGCGCGTCGTCGTCGGGGTGCTGGTGGCGTGGACGGTCATCCGCCTGCTGCCCTTCGCGCCCTTCACCGCCCTGCACGTGTAGTCGGCCGCACCCGCCGTCCATCCGGTCGGTATCCCGCACCCCTCCGACCGCCCGTCCAGCATCGCGCCCCCGCAACGTCACGGGGGCGCGACTCCTAGTCGAACAGCACGTCCGACAGCGGGACGGGCGAGATGCCGTCGTGCATGCGCGCGGTGTCCACGTACTTTGCGGCGTGGTGGACGAAGCCCCGCACGGTCTCGTCGTCGAGCTCGCGGCGCACCTTCGCGGGCACGCCGGCGGCCAGGGAACGCGCGGGGATCTCCTGGTTCTCCAGGACCACGGCGCCGGCGGCGATGAGGCAGCCCTCGCCGATGACGGAGTGCGACAGCAGCGCCGACTTCATGCCCACCAGGGTGCCGTCGCCGACCCGGGTTCCGTGGATCAGCGCCATGTGGCCGACGGTGACGTCGTCGCCGAGCACGGTTTCGGCGTCGGAGTCGACGTGGATGGTGGAGTTGTCCTGGATGTTCGTCCGCGCGCCGATGGTGATGGAGTTGACGTCGGCGCGCAGCACGGACCCGTAGAACACCGAGGAGTCGGGGCCGATCTCCACGTCGCCGATGATCACCGCGCCGGGGGCGATCCACGCCGACCGGTGGATGCGGGGAGTCTTTCCGTTGCAGGGGAAGATCAGCGGGGCCAGATTGATTGGGTTCGCGTCCATGCGGACCATTTTGCCCAAGAACGCGTCGGCACGGGGCCGAACGCCCGTTCCGGGCCCCTGCTTTGCGACGGCCCGCGTCCCCGCATCACACGTGCAGGCCGGCTTTCCGGCGGCGTTCCCGATTGGCCAGCGCCACGGCGGTGCCCGCGACGATCATCGCGGTGACCACCCACACCGCCTTGAGGCCGACCGTCGTGAAGCACCAGCCGCCGAAGACCGCGCCGAGCGCGAGCGACGCCCACAGCAGGAAGTAGTTGATCCAGTCGCGGTGGGATCCGCCGAAGAAGGCGCCGACGAAGCGCTGGGACATCTTCACCAGGGTGCCGGTCATGTAGGTCAGCGAGATGGAGACTTCGCCGTCGCGCTCGAAGATGCTGTTCATCGCGCCGACGGTGAAGGACAGGCTGAGCACCGCCGGCAGCTCCGAACCCGTGACCACCCAGATCGAGGCGATGGTGGCGGTGAGGCACGTGAACAGCAGCACCGCTTCGCGCGGCCGCGTCGGCGGCAGGTGGCGGTGGCCGAGGCGGCTGATCAGCGCGCCGATCATCACCCCGACCAGGAAGAGCGCCATCACGCCGGCGGCCTTGCCGGCGACGTCCCAGGCGCCCTCGGCGAACGCGGCGGTCAGGCGCGTGGTGTTGCCCGACATGAAGGACAGGAAGAAGCCGCCGAGGTACAGGAACCCCAGGGCGTCGATGAACCCCGTGATGGATGACAGGTACACGGCGAGCGCGCGCTCGCCCGGGCGGTAACCCTCCACTCGAACCTCCTCGAACACCGTTTGGCCAGGCCACGCAAGTGAACGAGGTTGCCCAGGCGCTATTATGATTATGTCAGCGTCAACCAGACACGGAAGGCACTCAGGATGAATCCCCAGGATTCGATTCCCGAAAAGCAATCTACCGGCACCGCGGACGGCTCCACGGGCGCGGACGCCGACGAGAAACCGCGGTCCATCACGGAAGTCGGCGCAGACGGGAAGAAGAGGACCCGATTCCGCTGGCTGAAGACCGACCCCCTCATTTTCTTCGCCTCGGTCGGTTTCATCCTGGTTTTCGTCGCATTCACGGTCTTCATGGGCGACACCGCCCGCCAGGCGTACTCCACCGCCTCGACCTGGGTGACCGGCAACCTCGGCTGGCTGTTCATCGGAGGCGTGTCCGCGGCCCTGATCTTCCTGATCGGCGTCTTCGTGTCGAGGTACGGCAACCTCAAGCTCGGCGATGACGACGAGGACCCCGAGTTCACCGTCGCCGAGTGGTTCGGCATGCTCTTCGCCGGCGGCACCGGCTCGATGCTGATGTTCTGGGGCGTCGCCGAGCCCATGAACCACGCCATCAATTCGCCCCGCAACTTCGAGCCGATGAGCATCGAGGCGCGCCAGGAGGCGATGGCCTTCACCACCTACCACCTGGGCATCCACATGTGGGTGATCATGGCGCTGCCGGGGCTGGCGCTGGGGTACTTCATCTACAAGCGCAAGCTGCCGCCGCGCGTGTCGTCGATTTTCGCGCCGCTGCTGGGCGAGAAGATCTACGCCTGGCCGGGCAAGCTCATCGACGCGGTGGCGATCATCGGCACCGTCTTCGGCATCGCGGTGTCGGTGGGCATGGGCGCCATGCAGATCAACTCCGGCGCCTCCCGCGTCCTGGGCCTGGCGGAGAATTCGATGGTCCAGCTGCTGCTCATCGCGGCGATCATCATCGTCGCGTCGATTTCCGTGGCGCGCGGCCTGGACAAGGGCATCAAGCTGCTGTCCAACATCAACATCTGGATGGCCGTGGCGCTGATGGTCTTCGTGCTGCTGATGGGCCCGACGCTGACGCTGCTCAAGCAGGTCGTGGACACCGTCGGCATCTACGCCGGCGAGCTGCCGCGCATCATGTTCTGGACCGACTCCTACAACCTCAACCCGGAGTGGTCGCAGGGCACGTGGACGGTGTTCTACTGGGCGTGGACCATCTGCTGGTCGCCGTTCGTGGGCATGTTCGTCGCCCGCATCTCCCGCGGCCGGACGGTGCGCCAGTTCATCGCGGGCGTCATCGCGTTGCCGACGATCTTCGTCATCATCTGGTTCTCGATCTTCGGGCGCGCCGGCTTCGAGCTGGAGGCCGCCGACCCGGGTGTCCTGTCGGAGCCCGTGGTGAAGGGCGGCGACCCGTCGCCCGCCCTGTTCATCCTGCTGGAGCAGTACCCGCTGGCCACCGCGATGAGCGTGATCGCGCTGCTGGTGATCATGATCTTCTTCGTCACGTCCATCGACTCCGCGGCGATGGTCACCGACATGATGTCGACCGGCGAGGAGAACAAGGCGCCCACGTCCTACCGGATCCTGTGGGGCGTGATGATCGGCGCGGTCGCCGGCGCCATGCTGGTGATCTCCGGCGAGTCGGGCATCCTCGCGCTGCAGGAGGTGGTGATCCTCATCGGCGTGCCGTTCTTCTTCATGCACTTCGTGATGATGTGGTCGCTGATCAAGGGCATGAGCGACGACCACATGGCCGTGCGCCGGCCGCGGACCCGCTCGTGGGAGAAGACCGATACGCCCGAGAAGCTCGCCGCCCACGAGGCCGCCCCGGCGCCGGGGTACGACGAGGAAGGCAACGAGCTGCCGCCGATCGAGTACTCCTACGACGAGGACGGGACGCTGGTCATCTCCGGTGACGTCCGCGTCGACGGCGAGTTCATCGACGACGACCGCGAGGGCGATGCATCGTCGGGAGCGTCCGCCACGATGCCCGCCGATGACCGCGGCACGCCGCCGTCGGGGACGAATGAGGGCCCCCGGAAGTAGATTTCGCGGGCCGCTCGGCGAGCGGGAGGCCGGATTCCCGGTTACGTTGCGTTGCGTGCGCACGATCACCGCGACCGAACCCCTGCTTGCCGACGGCGTACCGTTCGACGTCCGGGCTCGCGTAGCCGCGGGCATGATCGCGCGGTTGCCGGACACGGCGCGGTTCGCCCAGATCAAGCGGCACGCGCGTGATTCCGAGGGCCTGCGGCCGGTCCTGGTGGGGCCGGGGCACCGATATGCGGCGATGGACCTGATTGGCCGGAAGGCCGATGCCACGGTCGTGTTCGTGCCGGGGGCGCGGGCGTTCATCTCGGACATCGACCGCTATTCGGAGAACATCTTTTCCGTGCGCCGCTCACTGCGCCGCGACGCCGGGCCGGGTGTCCGCACCATCGTGTGGGCGGGCCATGACGTGCCGGGGACGTCGTTCATGTGGACCCACGACGGCATGCGGGTGTGCACCGGCGGCGTGGCGCTGGCCGATTTCGTCGCCGCCATCCGGGCCGAGGAGGGCGAGGGGCACCGCATCATCGTCGACGGGTTCAGCCTGGGGGCGTCGATCGCCGCGATGGCGGCGATGGTGCTCCACGCGCGCGGCGAGGCGCCCGTCGATGCGTTGATCATGGGCGGGTGCCCGGGGGTGCCCTACGACGACGTCGCCCAGCTGGGCATGCCCGTCGAGCGGGTCTTCGCCCACCGCAGCGCCAACGACGTGTGCGGGTGCGGGGTGCTGGGCCACGATCCGCACGTCGACGAGCTGTCCTCCTGCCTGCACATCCCGATCCACGGAATCCGGCACGTCCCGCCGCGCGCGATCCCGGGCACGCCCTTCGACCGCTACGTCGATTTCCTCTGCGCGTTGATCGCCGACGGCGAAGCCGGCGGGTTCGTGGCCAAGCACCGCAAGCGCAGCCGCGTGGAACTCGGCGGAGTCGGATTCCGGCAGCTCAGGCGCTCGCGGACCCGGAATCTGGCGTTGTACCGGCCCTTCCTCGACGCGGTGCCGGCGCCCGTTCCGGAGCCCGCCGAACCCCTCGCGAAGGTGCGCCGCGCGCGTATGCTGGCCTCATGATTTTCATCGTCGTCAAGTTCCCCGTGAAGCCCGAGTACGCCGACGAGTGGATGACCCACGTCGCCGATTTCACGTCCGCCACCCGCGCGGAGGCCGGTAACAAGTGGTTCGAGTGGTCCCGCTCGGTCGAGGACCCCAACGAGTACGTCCTGGTCGAGGCCTTCGAGGACGACGCCGCCGAGGCGCACGTCACCTCCGACCACTTCAAGGCGGCGCTGGAGACCATGCAGCCGCTGCTCACCGAGACCCCGTGCATCGTCTCGCAGACGATCGAGGGCATGGACGGCTGGGACCGCATGGGCGAGCTGGAGGTCAATTGATGCGCATCGGCCGAAGCCGGGCGGGGTTCCGGCGTGGCTTCGCGGCGGCCGGCGTCGCCGCCGCTCTCGCGTTGACCGGCTGCGGATACGATCCGAGCACCGCCGGAGAGCAGGAACCGCCGACCGGTTCGGCGCCGTCGGTGGGGGACGTGGACGTCGCAAAGCAGCGCGCCGCCCACCTCGTCGCCGACGCGGGGCAGCTGCTCCGCGCCACCGAGCACGTCCAGGGCGACGGTGCGGTGCCCGGTGACGTCAAGGATCTGGCCGGCCAGGTGCGCGGCCTGCTGGAGATGCAGACCGGGCGGCTCGATTCCGACGGCGGGGCATCCATGCTCACCGACGGCGAGCTCCAATCCGTGCTCGGCGTCTCGGGGCAGCAGGCCGGGGACGCCTACGTCGCCATGCTGCGCACCCACGTGCCCCGATTGAAGAGCGGTTGGGAGGGCCTGGTGGAAGCGGGCGATCCCGACGTCGCCGGCGTCGCCCGGGACTCGGTCGAGCGTCTCGGTGCCCTCGAGGCGAAGCTCGCGGAGCTGCCCGGGAACTGACCCGGAAGGTCCCGCGGCGGCAGCGATTCGGCCGGCCCCGGGTAATCCGCGGTTCGGCCGGTGGCATCGGCGGTTCGGCGGGCCCGGGGCAATCGGCGGTTGCGGCCGTTCGGCCGGCCCCGGGTAAATCGACGGCGTTGGCGCATCGGCGCGCCCGTTCCGGCCCGCAAACCGTGAATGGCGGGTAACGTGGGCAAATGTCAGTGAGCGCGATCACCGAGGCGGCCCGCCGGCCGCCGCGACCGGGGCGCAAACGCCCCCGGGCGGGTGATCGCCACGCACCGAAATCCACGGGAGTGAACCTAAACATGGCGAATGAAATCACCCGCGTCGGCGTCGTCGGCGCCGGTCAGATGGGCTCCGGCATCATCGAGGTCTGCGCGAAGGCGGGCAGCGACGTGCTGGTGTGGGAGGCCAAGCAGGAGTACCTCGACGGCGGCAAGGACCGCATCGAGAAGTCCCTGGACAAGGCCGTGTCCCGCGGCAAGCTGGAAGAATCCGCCCGCGACGAGATCCTCGGCCGCATCTCCTGGACCACCTCCTTCTCCGATTTCGCCGACCGCCAGCTGGTCATCGAGGCCATCGTGGAGAACCCCGAGGTCAAGGCCAGCGTCTTCGCCCAGCTCGACGAGGTCGTCGAGGATCCGAACGCGATTCTGGCGTCGAACACCTCCTCGCTGCCGATCCAGTCGATCGCCGCGGCCACGAAGCGCCCGGAGCGCGTCATGGGCCTGCACTTCTTCAACCCCGTGCCGGTTCTGCCGCTCGTCGAGCACGTGGCCACCCTGTCCACCGGCGAGGTGCAGTCCGAGCGCGCCTACGCCTACGCCTCCGAGGCCCTGGGCAAGACCGTCATCAAGGCGACGGACCGCTCCGGCTTCATCGTCAACGCGCTGCTCGTGCCGTACATGCTCGGCGCGATCCGCATGCTGCAGGACGGCGTCGCCACCAAGGAAGACATCGACGCCGGCATGGTCAACGGCTGCGCCCACCCGATGGGCCCGCTGACCCTGGCCGACATGGTGGGCCTGGACACCATCAAGTTCATCGCCGACGCGATGTTCGACGAGTACTCCGACCCGATGTACGCCGCCCCGCCGCTGCTCAAGCGCATGGTGGAGGCCGGCCGATTCGGCCGCAAGTCCGGCATCGGCTTCTACGACTACTCCTCGAAGTAGAAGCGGGAGCGGGAGCAGGGGCGGGGCCGCGGCGAGGGGGACACAGTAGTTCGCCGCGGTGAGGCGGCCACGGGAATCGGCCGCCGTAAGTGTCCGCCGTGAATGGCCGCGCAGAGCCGGCCACGGGAACCAATCGCGGGGCGAGGCGCCCGCATCCACGCATCGGGGCCGGAAGATTTCTTCCGGCCCCGAAAGCATGGCCTGCAATTAACCTATCGTTTACTCCGACTTTGACGATTTGCCCCCAAGTGGCAAGGGGGTCGGGATAGCGTTCATTCGATCTCGGATCGACGACGGCCGCCGCGATGGCGCCGTGCGTCGCCGCCGTCGAATTAACGAACCCCGCATCAGGAGTACCCGCACCGTGAAGATCGGTTCCCGCCGTTTCGCGCGCGCCGGATTGCGTTCCGCCGCCGCCGTCACCGCCCTCGCCATCACCCTTCCGTTGGCGCCGGCCGCCATCGCCCAGGAGCTCCCGGGCCTGCCCTCCCGCGAGTCCGCCCAGGGCACCGGTGGCCTCCCGCCGATGGGCGCGCCGAGCTTCCTCCAGGGGCAGGAGGCCGTCGCCGTCGACGAAAACGGCGCGCCCGTCCCGCAGCCGTTCCCGGCCGACCTCGTCGCCCGCGCGTTCAAGTCCGATGCGTCGGACGAGGGCGGGTTCTACCATTCCGTGGTCGATCCGTTCCGTGACCTGCAGCAGAACCATCCCGAGGTCATGGACGAGAACCTCGAGATCGTCGTGCGCATCAACAACGCCGCGAAGGACGACCGCGCGGCCCAGCTGCTCGCGCTGCAGGACGATCACGACGACCCGCTGGTGAACCTCTCCGCCGGGTTCGGCGAGAACCTCGGCGCCCACTTCCGGGCCGCGGTCGAGGAGGGACGGCTGCCCAAGATGACCGCGCTGATGTCCGGGAACCTCGCCCGTGCGGGCGGAGTGGCGTCGTCGTCGTTCGCGGAGAAGTACACGTACAACTACGACCGCCCCTTCGTGGTCGCGCCCGACCGCATCGAGCGCTACTACCGCGACAACCCGGGCGACGACGACCCGTACTCGGAGACCCCGTCCTACCCGTCGGGCCACACCAACAAGGCCGCCTGGACCGCGACGCTGATGGCCATGATGCTGCCGGAGGTCGCCCCGCAGATCCAGGCCCGTTCCTCCGAGGCCGGCCAGTCCCGCCTGGTCATGGGCGTCCACTACCCGCTCGACGTCATGGGCGGCCGCATGATGGGCAACCAGGCCGCCGCCGACCGCTGGGCGGACGCGGAGTTCCGCCCGCTCATCCAGGCCGCCGCCGCCGAGGTACGCGCCGAGCTGGAGTGGCGCTGCGGCGCGACGCTGGCCGAGTGCGTCGCCAACGACACCCCGTACCTGCCCGACGACGCCGCGGTGTCGCAGTACACCGAGCGCATGTCCTACGGTTTCGAGCGCGTCGGCGAGGCCGGCGCCCCGGTGTCGGTGCCGAAGGGCTACGCGGGCCTGCTGGCGACGACGCACCCCGACCTCACCGACGAGCAGCGCGTCAAGGTCCTCGAGGCCACCGCCATCGATTCGGGTTACCCGCTCGACCGCACGGATGGCCGCGGCTCGCACATGCGCATGAACATGGCGGCCGCGATGGCCGCCGACGTCACGGTCAACGCGGACGGTTCCCTGACCGTCAACGGCGTTCGGGTCTAGCGGTCGCGCCCCGTGGGGGAGTGAGCGGCCTCCGCGGGGTTTACCCGCCCGGCCACCGCACCTTCGCCGGGACGCATCGGCGAACCCACCCCGAATGCGCAGACCCACCCCGAATCGGACTCGGCCTGCGCGATCTCCATGGCTAACCCACCCCGAATCGGACCCGGCCTGCGCAATCTTCGCGGCTAACCCACCCCGAATGCGCAGACCCACCTGTTGCAGCGGGTGGGGTTGCGCATTCGGGGTGGGTTTACGTGAGGGGGCGGTGCGCCGACCGGATAGGCGGAGGGTGCGCTGAGCCGGCTGCCGTAGCGCGCCCAGGGGAGGAGTGCGGCGCGCCCGGGGGAGGGGCGCCGTGCCGGCCGCAGCGGCGTCCAGGCCTACTTCGCCAGCGCCGCGCCGATCCGGTCGAGGGCCTCGTTCAGGATCTCGGGCGACGTGGCGAAGTTCAGGCGTACGTGGCCCTCGCCGCCTTCGCCGAATGCGGGCCCCGGGTTGAGCGCGACCTTGGCGTTGTCCAGCAGCCACTCCTGCGGCTCCACCGGATTTCCGTCGCCGTCGACCATGCCGTCGACGCCCCGGAAGTCGATCCATGCCAGGTACGACGCCTGCGGGCGCGTGAACTCCGCGCCCGGGGCGACCTCCGGCAGACGCCGCTCGATGATGTCGAGGTTGCTGCGCAGAACGTCCTTCAGCTCGTCGAGCCACACGCGCCCGTCGCGGTAGGCCGCGGTCGCCGCGACCATGCCCAGCGTGGACACACCCTCCTTGATCACGGGCGACAGCCCCCGCCACGTTTCGTCGTCGGCTTCGTTGAGCAGCAGCTGCGCGCACTTCAGGCCCGCCGTGTTCCAGCCCTTCGACGTGGCGGTGACGGTGATGGTGACGGCGTCGGCGACGTCGGACACCGACGCCGCCGGGACGTGCCGGCCCTCGAGCACCACCGGCGCGTGGATCTCGTCGGAGATGATCCGCGCGCCGTACTTCGCGGCGATGTCGGCGAGTTCGCGCAGGCGCTCGGCGGTGAACGTGAAGCCCAGGGGATTGTTGGGGTTGCACAGGATCAGGCTTCCCGCCCCGTCGGCGAATGCCTTCTCCACGGCCGCCGGATCGGGGCCGTCGGCAAGCGTGGGAACGTGCACGGTGTCGCGGTCCGCGGCGGGCCCGACCTCGAAGAAGGGCATGTACGCGGGCACGGGGAGCACGATCGCGGAGTCCGGCTCGGTCAGGTACCGGACGGCCAGCGTCACGCCCCGCACGACGTCGGCGACGGGGTGGATGCGGCCGGGGTCGGGCCGCCAGCCGTACTCGTCGGCGTACCAGTCCGACGTGGCCTCCGCGAGCTCCGCGACGCTGCGGCGCGGGTACCCGAAGTACTCGCGGTCGACCGCACCGCGCACGGCGTCGAGGACGGCCGGGCAGGTGGCGGCGTCGGATTCGGCGACCCACAGCGGCAGGACGTCGTCCGGGTAGGCCGTCCATTTCAGGGTTCCGCGGGCGCGCAGGGTGTCGATGTCGGGGAAGATCACGTCGGGCATGCGGCACACGATACACCCGGCGGCACACCCAAAGTAGACAGAGGTGTCTATAGGGCGCCGCGGCCGTCGGAAGGCCGTGCGCGCGGCTCGAAATCACATGGGGCAAAACCGCGATCGGCCCCCGCGCGGCACCCGAATCCTGGCACACTGGAGCCGTGACGTTTGATCCTGAAAAGTATCCCATGGACTGGGTGGACATCGGGGCCGTCGCCCTGGTCACCAACCCGCGCGCCGGCCATGGCCGCGCGTCGCATGCCGCCGAGCGGGCGATGGCGCGGTTCACCGAGCGCGGCGTGACGGTCGTCGCCGTGCAGGGCCGCGACGAAGCCGCGTCGCGCGACCTGTTGGCCGAGGTCGCGGCCGATGAGCGCGTCGATGCGCTCGTGGTCGTCGGCGGCGACGGCATGATCAACCTGGCGTTGCAGGTCCAGGCGGGGACGGGGCTGCCGTTGGGCATCATCCCCGCCGGCACGGGCAACGACCACGCCCGCGAGTACCGTCTGCCCACCTCGCCGGAGGCCGCGGCCGACGTCGTCGCCGACGGATTCGCCATCACCACAGACCTCGGCCGCATCACGGCCGACGACGGCACGTCGCGGTGGTTAGGCACGGTCATGTGCTCCGGCTTCGACTCGCTGGTGTCGGACCGGGTCAACAACATGTCCTGGCCGCACGGCCGCATGCGGTACAACCTGGCCATCGTCGCGGAATTCCTCAATTTCCGCGCCCTGCCGTTCCGCATCACGCTTGACGACGGCACCGTGCTCGACGATCCCGTGACCTTGGCGGCGTTCGGCAATACCCGCAGCTACGGCGGCGGGATGAAGATCTGCCCGGCGGCGGATCACGCCGACGGCCTGCTCGACGTCACGGTGATCGGCAAGGCGTCGCGGACGAAGGCGGCGATGACGTTCTCCAAGGTCTTCACGGGGGAGCACGTCGAGGTCGACGAGGTCACGGTCCACCGGACCCGCAGCGCACGAGTGGAGTTCCTCGGCGGCGGAGCCCACCGGGCCTACGCCGACGGCGACGTCATGGCGACGCTGCCGGTCACCGTCGAGGCCGTGCCGGCGGTCGGGCGCTACATCGTGCCCCGGCCCTGATCGTCCCGGTTCGGGGGAGGTAGGCGGTCCCGCCGAAGAACCCCCTCCGTCCCGCTTCGGACTAGGTCGGCCGTCCCGCCGGAGAACCCCTTCCGTCCCGCTTCCGGAAAAACGTTGGCCCCGTCGCCGAAATAGACTAAGCTGTCCATTAGTCGCCGGAAAGCATCCGGCCGCCCGCCGGACACCCGGCCAGGGCCACGCCACATCGACGGAAGGGAGCACCCGATGGTCCACGCGAACATTCATCGTGCGGTTCCGTCGTCGTCGATGCGCCGCTGTCATCCGTCCGCGCCGCGACCGTAGCGCGCCCCTTCTCGGGTCCCACGGTTGCCGCGCGGACGTCGCCGTCGCAAAGCGAAAGACAGCCCGCCGCACCGATGACCCGGAGACCTCCCCATGACCGCCGCACTGGCCGCCCCCGACGCCCTCGAGCACGACGCCGCCGACTCCTTCACCTTCGCCGACTACGTCACCCTCTTCGCCTACGACGGACCCCGCCGGCCCGTGATCCTGGGCGACGAGCTGGTGACCTGGGTAGACGGGGCCTCGTAGCCGTCCGCTCGCCCCGCGTCGGCGCGGCGACGCTCCGCATCCGTGCCGCGCCCCGGCCGGTGGCGCCTAGACTTCCAGGCCGTACTTCTTCAGCCGCCTGCGGTCGGCCGCCGACGCCGACGCGGTGAGCTTGAGTAGCTCGGCGTAGATGCCGCCCGACACCGCCAGCTCGGCGGGGGAGCCGACCTCGCCGACGCGGCCGCGGTCCAGCGTGACGATCGTGTCGACGTTGGAGATCGTGGACAGGCGATGGGCGATGATGATGGTCGTCCGGCCCTCCATGAGCTGCTCCAGGCCGCGCTGCACCTCTCGCTCGGCCTTCGTGTCCAGGGCGGAGGTCGCCTCGTCGAGGAGCAGCACGGGCGCGTCCTTCAGGATCGCCCTGGCGATGGCCACGCGCTGCTTCTGCCCGCCGGACAGCTTCAGCCCGCGTTCGCCGATGGTGGTGTCGTAGCCGTCGGGGAAGCGGCGGATGAACCCGTCGGCGTTGGCGCGGCGGGCGGCGTCGCGGATCTGCTCGTCGGTGGCGTCGGGGCGGCCGTAGGCGATGTTCTCGCGGATGGTGCCGGAGAACAGCGCGGCGTCCTGGAAGACCACGCCCACCGAGTCTCGCAGCGCGTCGGTGTCCACGTCGCGGACGTCGGCGCCGCAGACCTCCAGCGTGCCGCCGGTGGGCTGGTAGAACCCGAGGATCAGGTTGACCAGCGTGGACTTGCCGCTGCCGGATTCGCCGACGAGCGCGACCTTTTCGCCGCGGTCGGCGTGGAAGGTCACGCCCTCGAGGACGGGGTTGCCTTCCTCGTAGGCGAAGGAGACGTCGTCGAGCGAGATGACCGGCGAGCCGTCCTCCGGCGGGGCCAGGCGCTTCGGTGCGCGGGCGGGGGTGGCGCCGGCCGCGGTGGCGCCGCGTTCGGCTCGCGTGCTTTGCGACGTCCCGGCGCCTTCCTTCGTCCCGCCATCCGTGGCGGCGGCTGCGACGAGTTCCTTCGGGGCGGACTCCTCGGAATCCAGTGCCATGACGTCGAAGTAGTCGCGGGAACCGGCGACGGCGCGCTGGGCGGCGTCGACGAGGAAGCTCATCATCGTCGCCGGCTGGCGGGCCATGTTGACCAGCTGGATGAGCATGACCATCGTGCCGATGGAGAAGTCGCCGTGCAGGGTGCGCAGGAACAGCAGAAGGTAGATGCCGAAGAAGATGGCGTTGAGGATGCCCCCGCGCAGCGCGTCCATCCGGTGCCACCAGGTCGATTGCTCGCGGGTGAGGTCGACCGTGGCGTCGTAGTGCGCGGCGAAGTCGCGGACCTCGCGGGTCTCGGCGGTGAAGGAGCGGACGACCTTGACCTGGCCGACGACCTCGGCGAAGCGGCCGCCGGCGACGTCGATGCGGGCGTTCTTCCGGCCCTCGATCTTCTGCCAGCGCTTCGACGTCAGCGCCGTCAGCCACATGTACGTGGGGAAGACCAGCGCCAGCAGCAGCGCCAGCGGCCAGTAATGCCAGCCCGTGATGCCGAGCACCGCGAAGACGGTGAGCAGCATGGGGAAGAAGTTGTTGGAGAACGACTGCAGGAACTGCGTGACGTTGGTGATCGACCGTTCCAGGCGGGCGATGATCGTGCCCGTCACCTGGTCGTCGAAGTACCTCTGGGGCAGCGACAGGAGCTTGGCGAAGTAGCGGGTGGACAGGATCTCGCGCATGCGCGCCGTCATGACGTCGCCGAGGTAGCCGCCGATGTTGTGCACGATCGTCTGCACCAGGTCGGCGACGAGCAGGCCGATGCCCAGCCAGATGATCGCGGTCGCCGCCCGCGAGATGGTGTCCGGGTCGCCGGCGCCGACGGCGTCGACGATGGTATCCGTGGCATCGCGGATGAGGAACGGGCTGACCAGCGCCGCGATGGCGGTGGCGATCGAACTGACGATGATGCCCACGTAGAAGGGCCACAGCACCTTCGTGGTGCCGAGGATTCGGGCCAGATAGTGCACGGGGTTCTCCTTGTTGGGTGGGCAAGGGCGCCAATTCAATGCAACCCCGCGGACGCCCCGGGTATTCCGTCCGGGGGTCTACCGGACAAGTTCAGAGCCCCTGCGGCACCGTCTTCGCCCGCGCCGCGCGGAGCCCGTTGAGGATGACCACGACCTCGGCGACCTCGTGGATCAGCACCACCGCCGCCAGGCCCAGCACCCCGGTCAGCGCCAACGGCAGCAGCCCGCCGATGATGAGCAGCGACAGGCCGATGTTCTGCTCCATGATCCGCCGGCCGCGGCGGGCGTGCGCCAGAGCCTGGGGGAGCAGGCGCAGGTCATGGCCCGTGAAGGCGACGTCGGCGGATTCCACGGCGGCGTCGGAGCCGGTGGCGCCCATCGCGATGCCGACATCGGCCGAGGCGAGCGCCGGGGCGTCGTTGATGCCGTCGCCGATCATGGCGACGCCGCCGCGCCGGCCGCGCCGATGGGGCCGATCGGACCCGCCCAGTTCCGCCACGGCGTCCGACTTGTCGCGCGGGGCGAGTTCGGCGCGGACGTCGTCGATGCCGGCGGCCGCCGCCAGCGCCCGTGCCGCGCGGCGGTTGTCCCCGGTGAGCATGGTGACCCCGATGCCCGCCCGCTTCAGCGCGGCGATCGCGCCGGCGGCCTCCGGGCGCAGTTCGTCGCGCACCGCGATCGCGCCGACCGGGGCACCGTCGCGGTGGACGATGACCACGGTGTTGCCCTCGGCTTCGAGGCGGGCGACGTCGTCGCCGAGGTCGCCGGGATCGAGGCTGCGCGGATTGCCGACTGCGATGGCCGCGCCGCCGACGGTTCCCGTGAGCCCGATGCCGGGGCGCTCCGCGACGTCGACCGCCGCCGGGAGAGCGGGGTCTTCCGCGGTGGCGCCCACGATGGATCCCGCGTCGGGGATCGTGGTCCGCGCCGCCGCACCAGCATCCCGCGCCGCCGCACCGGCAATGATCGCCGCCGCGAGCGGATGCGAGGAATGCCGTTCCAGGGCGGCCGCCCACCCGAGCACGTCGGAGGCGCCGTAGCCGCCGTCGACTGCCGCCGCGGACACCGCCACCTCGGTGACGGTCGGCTCATTGCGGGTGAGCGTGCCCGTCTTGTCGATGGCGACGTGCCCGACCGCCCCCAGTCGCTCGAAGGCGGCGCCGGACTTCACCACGACGCCGAAGCGGCTGGCCGCGCCGATCGCGGAGATCACCGTCACCGGAACGGAGATGGCCAGCGCGCACGGCGACGCCGCGACCAGCACCACCAGCGCGCGGGTGATCCACTCGAGGGGGTCGCCGAACGCCGCGCCGAGGATCGCCACCGCGGCGGCGAGCACCAGCACGCCGGGCACCAGCGGCCGGGCGATGCGGTCGGCGATCCTGGCGCGCCGGCCCTTCTCCGCCTGGGCGTTTTCCACCAGCGCCACCACGGCCGTCAGTGAGTTGTCGTCGCCGGGCGCGGTCGCCGTCACCGAGATGGGGGAGCCGACCGCGATGACGCCGGCCATCACCGCGTCGCCCGCGGCCAGCTCCACCGGGATGGACTCTCCGGTGACGGACGACGAATCGATGGTCGCGTGGGCGTCGTCAAGCACGGAATCGGTGGGCACCCGCCCACCCGCCGGCACCGCCAGCCGCATGCCGGGCCGGACCCGGCGGGCGGGGATCGTGCGGCGCGAGCCGCAACCCGGATCGACGACGGTGGCGGTGTCGGGGATGAGGGACAGCAGCGAGCGCAGGCCGCGGCGGGCGCGGTCCATCGCCTTGTCCTCGAGGGCCTCCGAAATCGAATAGAGAAACGCGAGGGCAGCGGCCTCGGCGACGTAACCCAGGGCGACCGCGCCGACGGCGCTGATGGTCATGAGCAGGCCGATGCCCGCGCGGCGATGCCGGACGAGGCCGGTCAGCGCGCCGGGCACGAACGTCGACGCGCCGAGCAGCAGCGCGGCCCAGTACAGGGCGAGCGGGGCAATTCCGGCGGTGGGATCGGCGTGGCCGATCGCGAACGCCGCGACCAGGGCGACGCCGGAGAACACGGGGACCAGCACCTCGCGGTCGCGCCACCACGGGGTCGGCGGGGCCTCCGGCTCCGAGAAATCGAGGGGTTCCGGGGCGTCGTGGGAGCAGCCGCACGCGGAGGTCATCGGCGGGCCTCCGGCTGCGCTGCGGTGGCGCCCGCGGCGTCGTTCGTGGCGGTGGCGTCGTCACCGGCGTCGCCCGTGCCCCCGCATCCGCTCACCGTGCACCCGGGATCGAGGCAGGGCGCGTCGGCGTCGACGGCGAGCGTGACGTCGAGGAGGTCGTTGAGCGCCTGCCGCAGGTGCGGATCGGCGATGTCGTACCTGGTCCGGCGGCCTTCCGGGGTCGCGAAGATGATGCCGCAATCCCTCAGGCAGGCCAGATGGTTGGACACGTTCGTGCGCGTCAGCCCGAGCTCTTCGGCGAGCTCGCCAGTGTAGGCGGGGCCGTCGAGCAGGGTCATGAGGATGCGCGACCTCGTCGGATCGGCCATGGCGCGGCCGAGCCGGTGCATGACGTCGAGGCGCGGGGCAATGGTCAGCATGCGCTGACCGTAGCACCCGTCAGCATTTGCTGACCTATCGCGGTCGGCGGCCCGTGGCGAGCCCCCGCTCAGTCGATGATGTGGCACACCGCCGAATCGGTCCACCACGTCCCGTTGCCCGGACGCCGGACCCACAGGCGGCGCGGGGCCGGCCCGGGCGCGACATCCCCGTCGAGCAGGACGTCGGTGGCGGTGCGCGTCGACCAGCGGAACAGTCCCTCGCGGAAGAAGTGCAGGCGGCGGCCGCCGGCGTCGCACAGGATCAGGGTCTCGCCGTCCCCGGAACTCGTGAGTCCCTCGACCGTCGCGTGCAGCGCTCCTGCCGGGGGAGCCTCCGGTGCGGCGATCGGCTCCGGGTAGGCGGGGCGCAGGGTGGGATCGCTTGACGACGTCCCGCCGCCCGGATGGGCGCCGCCGTTGCGCCGGTGCCACGTTGCGGCGAATCGGAGCCTGCGGGCATCGGGGCCGTCTTTGGGTGAATCCGCGGCAGCGGCGGGATCGTGTGGCGAATCCGCGGCTGCGGCGGGGTCGTGCGGATGGGTGGCGTGGATGGTCGTGCGCATGTCGGGCGTCCTCCCGGTCGAGTTCTTCCGACCGCCGCAAGTCGCGGCGGTGGCCGGTCTTCCCGGGAGGGCACCGTGGCTCGGACCGCGGTTGCCGTGCGGCGATGAAGTCCCGGGGCCTTGTGAAGCCCGCCGCAACTCTGGACCTGCCGCCACTATAGACCAAGCGGTCTATAAAGTGTCAAGGGCGCCGCTACACCGCGTCCCCGGGCTCGAGCAGCCGCGCCACCGCGGCCAGCGGCAGCTCCAGCCACCCCGGCCGGTTCTGCGCCTCGTACAGGCACTCGTAGATGGCCTTGTCCAGGATGAACGCATCCAACAGCGCGGCCTCGTCCCGCGGGTCGCGACCCGACGTCGACGCATAGCCGTCCAGGAACGCCCCGACGTTGCGCTCCGCCCACTCGTGGACGCGGTAGCGCTGTTGGCGGGAATCCTCGCGGCCCGTCAGCAGCGGGTAATGCGCCGCGTAATCGAAGGAGCGCACCATGCCCGCGACGTCGCGCAGCGGATGGTCCGGCAGCCGGCGCTCGTCCCACGGCCGCGACGGCTCGCCCTCGAAGTCGATGAGCAGCCAATGCCGCGGCGTGCGCAGCACCTGACCCAGGTGCAGGTCGCCGTGGATGCGCTGCACCGGCACGCCATCCGCGTCGACCGAGGCGGCCGCCTTGGCGAAGATCTCTTCCGCGGGGTCGTAAAGCTCCTTGACCTGGGGGACGAGCCCCGCCACGTGCTCCAGTCGCGCCCGCATCGGCGCGACCAGCTCCTCGCCCGACACCCGGCGGCGCACCGGCACGGTCGCCGCGAGGTTGTCGTGGACCTCCGCCACCGCGGCGCCCAGCGCCGCGGACTCGACGCCGAAATCGGTGCCCAGGTCCTCCGGCTGGAGGTCGCCCTCGCGGATGATGTCGCGCACC
Organism: Corynebacterium hansenii; assembly: GCF_030408795.1. Classification (NCBI taxonomy): domain Bacteria; kingdom Bacillati; phylum Actinomycetota; class Actinomycetes; order Mycobacteriales; family Corynebacteriaceae; genus Corynebacterium; species Corynebacterium hansenii. The sequence goes on along the minus strand of NZ_CP047211.1, from coordinate 2,223,509 downwards.
GACGTCAGGGCCATCGACCAGCCGTCGGCGGAATTCGGCACGAACTCCTGCAGCATCGACGTCGTGTACGCCTCGCCGCCGACCTCCAGCTCCGTCCACCCGTACAGGTGCGGGACCGACCAGCACTCGGCCGCCGACAGCGCCGCCAGCAGCTCGACGTCGGCGTTCGTGCCCGGGTGGAGGCGGCGGAAGAACTTCACCATCACCACGTCGTCGTAGATGACGGAGGTGTTCGACTGCTCCACGCCCATCGGCCGGCCCTTCTCCGGCGCGGCCAGCTCGGCGCCCGGCACGCGGTGGAGCGTCATCGGCCCCAGCGCGCCCTCGGCCGCCAGCGTCGTGCCCAGCGCCGTCACGGCAGCCGGATCGACCAGGGCGTCGTAGCCGAGCACGCCCTCGCCGGCGACGAGCAGCGCGTCCTCGTGGCCCTCGGGCAGCGAGTCGCCCCACGCGATGGGCAGCAGGTACGCGGGGGCGGCATCGCCGCAATGCACCCGCACGAACAGGATGTCCACGTCCGGGGACTCCGCGTCGCCGCGGACGGCCGGTTCGCGCACCAGAATCTCCAGACGGTCGATCCCGGTGGCCTTGTCGGCGAAGAACCGCTGCGCGGGCAGCGTCCGGACCAGCTCCGAGGCGATCAGGTCGACGTCGGGCAACTCGATGCCGGAAGCGTCCGGGCCGGCCGACGCGCCGCCGCGGGCGCCCTGGGTGGGGTTAGCGTTTCCGTTGTCGTTCATCGATTCGCCTCTCGCTCGTCGGAATCATCGGCCCTGCCGGCGGTCGCCGCCACCGGAGCGTCGGAAATGGCCTGCGCCACGGGCACCGTCGGGGCCGCCGACGACGCGGTGATCACCGGCGCCTCCGGCGGGGTCTGCAGCTCGAACCAGTAGAAGCCGTGGCCCGGCAGCGTGACCTGGTACGGTTCCGCGCCGATCTCGGGGAACGGCACGGAGCCGGTCAGCTCCACCGGCGTGGCGTCGGCGAACTCCGACAGGTCGAGCTTCACGGCCTGCGGGTACTTGGACAGGTTGTTGACGCACAGCAGGCGTTCGTCGTCGTGTTCGCGCAGGTACGTGAGCACCGACGGGTTGTCGTTGTCGAGCTCGCGGAAATCGCCCAGCCCGAAGGCCCGGTACTTCTTGCGCACGTGCACCATCCGCCGCACCCAGTTGAGCAGGGAGTTCGACGAGCTCATTTGGCTTTCGACGTTGATGCCCTGGTAGCCGTAGGTCGGGTCCTGGATGGCCGGCAGGTACAGGCGGCCGGGATCGCAGCGGGAGAATCCGGCGTTGCGGTCCGGCGACCACTGCATCGGGGTGCGCACGGCGTCGCGGTCGCCGAGCCAGATGTTGTCGCCCATGCCGATCTCGTCGCCGTAGTACAGCACCGGCGAACCGGGCAGCGACAGCAGCAGGGCGTTGAACAGTTCCAGCTGGTTGCGGTCGTTTTCCAGCAGGGGCGCCAGCCGGCGGCGGATGCCGATGTTCGCCTTCATCCGCGGGTCCTTCGCGTACTCGGCGTACATGAAGTCGCGCTCGGCGTCGGTGACCATCTCCAGCGTCAGCTCGTCGTGGTTGCGCAGGAAGATGCCCCACTGCGCCGACGACGGGATGTCGGGCGTCGAGTCGAGGATCTCCGAGATGGGGAAGCGCGACTCGCGGCGCACGGCCATGAAGATGCGCGGCATCAGCGGGAAGTGGAACGCCATGTGGCATTCGTCGCCGCCGACCTCCGGGTCGCCGAAGTACTCGACCACGTCCTCCGGCCACTGGTTGGCCTCCGCCAGCAGCACGCAGCCGGGGTATTCCTCGTCCATGACGGCGCGGCACTTCTTCAGGAACTCGTGCGTCTCCGGCAGGTTCTCGCAGTTGGTGCCCTCGCGTTCGTAGAGGTAGGGCACGGCGTCGAGGCGGAAGCCGTCGATGCCCAGGTCGGACCAGAAGCGCAGGACGTCGATCATGGCCTCCTGCACGGCCGGGTTGTCGTAGTTGAGGTCCGGCTGGTGCGAGAAGAACCGGTGCCAGTAGTACTGGCCGCGCACGGGGTCGTAGGTCCAGTTGGAGTCCTCGGTGTCCACGAAGATGATGCGCGCGCCCGAATAGGTGTCGGGGTCGTCGGTCCACACGTAGAAGTCGCCGTAGGGCCCGTCGGGGTCCATGCGGGACTGCTGGAACCATTCGTGGGTGTCCGAGGTGTGGTTCATCACCAGGTCGGTGATCACGCGGATGCCGCGGGCGTGGGCTTCCTCCAGCAGCAGGCGGAAGTCCTCGACGGTGCCGAACTCCGGCAACACGGCGCGGAAGTCGCGGATGTCGTAGCCGCCGTCGCGCAGCGGCGAGTCGTAGAACGGCGGGAGCCACAGGCAGTCCACGCCGAGCCACTGCAGGTAGTCGAGTTTTTCCCGCAGTCCGTTCAGGTCTCCCGAACCGTTGTGGTCGGAGTCGTTGAACGCGCGCACGAGAACCTCGTAGAACACTGCGCTTCGATACCAGTCATGCATGATGACCAGCGTAGGGAAACGCCGGTCAACTCGCAGACGGCCGATGCCGGGCCGTCCCGGACCGCTTTGCGACGGCTATGCGCCGCGCCGTTCGTCCAGCACCCGGACCAGGCGCGCGGCGTCGTCCGGCGCGAGCTGTGCCGCGGTGACGGAGACGGGGCCACCGACGAGGTCGATGCGGACGTCGACGAGCGACAGCGCCCGCGACAGGGGCCCCTGTCGCAGGGTGCGGCCCTGGATGCGCGACCAGGGGAGGACCGCCCGGCGGCGGCGCAGCCGGCCGGAGGTGACCACCAGCGCCCGCGGGGTGATGCGCACGGTCTGGTTGCGCCAGTCGATGGGGGACAGCCATACGGCGCGCCGCGGCGACGCCCACCGGGCTTCGGAGGGCTGGTGGCGCTGCCCCGTGATGCGGCCGATGAGGCCGTCGACCACGGCATCGGCTTCGGCCAGCGGCGCGACCGGCAGGAGGGTCGTGGATACGTCCGAGCCTTCGCCGGCGTAACCGGCGACGTTGATGCGCACGGTCGCCCAGTGCAGCGGCCGCCACCAGGCGGGTTCGACGATCTGCATCGCGTGGATCCGTCGGACGGGGATGGTCTGGCGGCGCGTCGACGTCAGGCGGCGCTGATGTGGAGGCGACCGGCGGCGTCGTCGGCGGACAGGGTGAAACCGTGGAATTTGTTCCACCTCTGCCACGCCGACGCGACGATGCCGGCGAAAAACACCGCGATGCCGATGAACGACGTGCCGGCGACGGCGCCGATGGCCAGTGCCACGGCTTCGCCGAGCGTGACGCCCCCGCCGAGGCCGAAAGCGGTCGTCGCCGCGAAGGCGGCGCCGACGAAGACCACGGGCAACGCCAGCAACAGCAGTCCGGGGCCGATGATCGCCGACCCGAACAGGCGCGGCGGCGGGACCGGGCCGTGGAGGACCGTCGCGGAGCCGGGGGCCGGGCTCACGGCCGCGCCCCAGTCGCCGGTGGTGAACGGGTCGTCGTCCGTGTCGTGGAAGTGCGTGTCGTGGATTCCCGCGGCCGTGTCTCCCGCGTCGCCCGCAGTGTCCCGTTTCGCCTCGAGCACCGCGGCGCGCACCGCCCGGCAGTCGTCCAGGGGGAGGAAGCGGATGGTCAGGTCCGAGTGGTCGCCGCCGGCGGTTTCCACCTTCACTTCGCCGAGCCCCGCCAGTCGCGCCAGCAGCGGTTGGTTGACGTCGACCGCCTGCACGCGGTCGAACCGGGCGGTGCGGCGCGACCTGATCAGCCACCCCGAGCCGATCCGGACCTCGTCGTCGGCGAGCTCGAAGAACCGGTGGCGCCAGGACACCCATGACGCGACTGCGGTGATGGCGAGGACCAGCACCGAGATGCCCGTGGCCGACAACCAGAGGAGCGGGCCCGTACCCGTGGCCAGCTCGATCAGATCGCCCGCGAAGGTCGCCTGCTGGACCACGTTGAACGCGATGATGGCGATGATCGCCGCCAGCGCCCGTGCGCCGGCCAGCAGCGGGGTGAGGGGGTGGACCCGGCGGCGGCCGGGCCCGATCGGGCCCCCGTGGCCGTCGGAAGGGCCCGCGGGCCGGGGTTCGGGGTGGGTCACAGCCCCGCCATTCTCTCGCGGGCGCGGCCGGAGAGGCGCTCGCGCAGGGCGCGGGCCTCGGCGCGCGGGATCCCCGAAAGCTGTGCGTCGGACGACGCGGACGCGGTGTTCAGCTTCACGGTGGCCAGGCCGAACGCGCGCAGGAGCGGGCCCTCGTCGATGTCGATGAACTGGATGCGCCCGTAGGGGACCACCGTGACCGAGCGCCACCACCGGCCGCGGGCGACGATCATGTCCTCCGCGTCCTCCCGGTAGCGGTGGGCCGACACCTGGCGGCCGATGATCCAGAGAGTCCACGCGAACGCCGCCGCGACCAACGCCACGGCGATCCACGACAGCGGGTGCAGGAACACGGCCGCCGCCGTCGCCGCGATGAGCGGCGGGAGGAACCAGATGGCCGCCGAGATGCGGCGCACGGCCGCGAGTTTCGGGGACACTGGGGTCAATTCGGGATCATCCGGATCCAGCAGGTCGAGCGCCATGGGATTGAAGCTAGCAGCAGCCGGGGATCGGCGGCGGGTGAGTGGAGGCCGCTCGATTTCGGCATGATGGGGGCATGGAACCGCAGCGACGAGACGACGATCCCGCCCCGCGATGGGACGGCAGCCCCGATCCGCGCCCGATGCATGAGCGCGGCGGGCCCGATGACGATCCGCACGGCGACAACCTCTTCATGAAGTACCGCGGCCTGTGGGCCGTGCTGATCACGCTGATCACCCTGCTGGCGTGCTGGCAGATCCTGCAGATCGCCCTCGACGCGGGGTTCTGATCGGCTCCGCGGATTCGGCGCCACCGGCGGTGCACCGCGAAAACGGTCCCCATCGCGGGACGGCGGATATAACGTCTCTAACGTCGACCCGCAGATCTAACGGATCTAACGGAGAAATGAAGATCTAACGGATCTAACAAAACGTCGCCAAGCACAACCCAACCGACGACCCCGGGGCGCGGCGACGCCCCGACGACAGGAGCGCCGACGATGGCCGAGCACCCGCGCCCACGCAACCCCTTCCGCCCGACGTTCGGGGTATCGCCGCAGGTCCTGGCCGGTCGTGACCGGCTTCTCGAGGATTTCGAGCTCGCCCTGGCCGAGGGGCCGGGCAGCCCCTACCGGGCGATTCTCGTCAGCGGGTCGAGGGGCATCGGCAAGACCGTCCTGCTCAACGAGCTCGAGGACGTCGCCCGCGGCCGGGGATGGGTGATCGCGCGGGCGCACGTGGGTGAATCGCTCGTCGACGACCTCGTGCGCACCACGTTGCCGGCGCTCATCGCGGACATCGCGGATGAGCCGCCCCGCCGCGCGGTCACCGGCGCGTCGATCACCGGGCTCGGCTCCATCACCGTGTCCGCGCCCGCCGACGACAGGCCGGCGCCGACCCTCATCGGCCGCCTGCGCGAGGTTTCGGAGCTGCTCCGCGCCCGCGGCACGGGACTGCTGATCACCGTCGACGAGGTCCAGAGCGCGGACCCGGCGGCCATGAAGACGCTGGCGATCGCCTACCAGGACCTGATCCGCGACGATTTCGACGTCGCCTTCGCCGCCGCCGGCCTGCCGCGCGGCATCGACGAATTGCTCCAGCTGGAGGGCACGACCTTCCTCCGCCGCGCCGAACGCCTCGAGCTCGGCCCCGTCGACCGCGACGCCGCCATCGACGCCCTCGCGCGCACCTCCGCCGACGGCGGCATCCCCATGGACGGCGCCGCCGCGGCCGCGGCGGCGGACATCTCGCGCGGGTACCCGTACCTGATCCAGCTGGTGGGCTCGCTGGCGTGGGCGCGGGCCTCGCTTGACGACGGCACGGCGATAACCCGGTCCGACGTCGCCGCGATCCGCGACCGCGCCATCGAGCGCATGGGCGCCCAGGTGCACAGGCCATCGCTGCGGGAAGTGCCCGACGGCGAGCGCATCGTGCTGGAGGCGATGGCCGACATCATGGCGGAGACCGGGGAAGATTCCGCGGCAACCGGCGAGATCGCCGAGCGGCTCGGCCTGACTCCGCAGGGGTTGTCGCCCCGGCGGGCGCGGCTCATCGAACGGGAATTGGTCCGGGCCCCGCAGTTCGGCCGGCTCGAGTTCGCGCTGCCGTACTTCGCCGAGTACCTGCTGTCGCTGCGCTGAGGAATCGGGTGCCGGAATAGGCGGCGGAACGGGACGCCGGATTGGGGCGCCGGAATGGGCCCGAATCCGGTGCCGGAATCCGTTTCCGCAATCCGGCGTCAGCGTTTGCCGAACATGGCCCGGACCCCGCCCCACGGGTCGGGTTCGTCGGCTTCGACGGCCTCGTGGCCGCCGCCGTACCAGATGCGGCCGGTGCGCTCGGGCGCCGAATACCGGGGCCAGCCGGGGTCGCCCGTCCGGATGAACGACAGAACCTCGCCGTGGTACGGGTGGCCGTCCTCGCGGCCGAAGAAGCGCGTGAGGTCGACGCAATGCGGCGCGCCGTCGGTCACCTTCCCATCGGGGCCGATGCCCGTGCCGCGCCCGGGCCGGAACTCGCCCACCCACGTCGGCGTACCCGCGGCCGCGGAGGAATCCGCGACCGCCACGGCACTGGCCCGGATGGAGGCATCCGAGATCACCCCGCCGATCGGCCGGTCGCCGGCCTCCGGCGGCAGCGGCCCCGTCCCGCCGTGCGCCGCGCCGATGATCCTGGCCAGGAACCTGTTTCCCGGCAGCCGATCGGCCGCGACGAGGGGCGGCGCGAAGTGGAACTCCTCGCTCGTGGCGGTCACCAGCAACGGCAGCCGGGGCCGGATCTCGCGGATGCGCGGTCCCACGGCCGTGTCCGTCGGCGCCACGGCCGCGAGGAGCCGGTAGGCGCGGTCGGTGATCTCCGGCGACGGAGCCCCGTCCGGGCCGATTCCTCCGATGCGGCCGAGGGCCCGTCGCAAAGCACCGCCCGAACCCCTGGACAACCCGGGCGACATGGCGATGACCCGGTGCACGAGGCCCTCCGACCGCGGGTCCGAGGCCAGCGCCAGGGCCAGGCCCGCGCCCGCCGACTGCCCGGTCAGCGTCACGTTGCCCGGGTCCGCGCCGAACGCGGGGGCGTTGTCGCGCACCCACCGAAGCGCCAGGATCAGATCATCGACCGCCCGGTAGGGGGCGGCGCCGGGTTCGCCGACGCGGCCCTCGCCGGCCTTCCGCCAGAATCCGTCGAGCCGCTTGCGGTAACCCAGGGACACGGTGACGATGCCCTCCTCGGAGAAACGCCGGCCGCTGCACCACGGCTCGGAGGGGTGGCCCTCCTCGAAACGGCCGCCGTGGATCCACAGGAGGATCGGGCGGGAACCCCACGGGTGCGGGTCGGCTGCGGTCCGGCCGACGTCCCCCGCGGCCTCTTCGCCCCCGGGCGCGCGGAGCCCCGCCAGCGGCGCGGTGAGGGTCAGCTGCATGTGGCCGACGCCCTCGCGAAGAGGGGTGCCGGACCCGTCGCCGACGGGATCGCCGATGGGGGCGCGGCCGTCGTGGGGGCCCGGGGGCACCGGCGACGACGGGCCGAAGGGGGCGGCGGTGGCGTAGGGGATCGTGTGGATCTGCAGCACCCCGCCGCGCACCCGCCCCGTCAGTGGCCCGGCCGGGGCATCGACGGTGAACGTGTCGGAGGCGGTGCCGCAATCGGGCGCGGCGCCGGGGGAGGTGCGGGATTCGTCCATGGATTCAGGGTAGGACCTCGGCGCGGGCGACGGGCGGCACTTACCATCGGCGACCATGGCATTGTTTTCGCGCTTGAAGAACGGCGGCCCCCCGCGCACGACGATGTTCCTCGGCGAGGACCCGCGGGGTCCGGACGAGGAGATGGAATTCACCTGGTCCGGCGCCCCGCTCGACGACGAATCGATCCGCGCCCTGGCCACCGGCCTGCAATTCGCCTTCTCCTGGCGCGCGGACAACGATCGGCTGCACATGCTGCCGGGCACCCGCGAACGTGAGGCGGAGATCTCCGCGTGGATCGACATGCTCCACGAATGGTGGGGAGCCACCGACGGGGAGTCGATCCGCGCCACGGTTCGCAATCTCCAGTCCGGGTTGAACTCCCCGTTCTACGAGGTGGTCAACCCCCTGGTCACGGAAGCGCTCGCCGACGACGTCCACCCGACGCACCGCAACAGCCTCCAGGCGAGGCATCTGGATTTCCTGGCCGGGGTCGAACGGTTCCACGGCCGCCCGCCGGGCTTCTTCGCCGACGATTACCGCGCCTGGATCCAGGTGCTGCGCGCGGGCGGCGCCGAGTGCGTCGGCGGGGAATTGCCGTCGCACATCATGGGGTGGGACCTCATGCGCGCGGCCATGCTCGCCCGCGGCGGGGCGACGGTCGGCTACATCGAGGACGCCGAAGCATGGGACATGCTCGCGCAGAACCTGGAGCTCGCGCGCAGCTACTACGCCAACTGGGGCCAGTACGCCCGCGGGTACGTCGTCGGGCACATGTTCTGGGCGTCGCAGACCGACGTCGCCACGGCCATCGGCGACACGAGGGGGCGCGCGGAGAGCATGGTGCGGTGCCTGGAAACCGCCCTGAGCCCGTGGCGGCGCGTGGCCCTGCATGAGGGGACGCCGTTCCACGGGGTCGACGAGTGGACGTCGTTCGAGCCGACGCGGCGGTGACGGCGGCGGGGCGGTGATGGTGACGCGGCGGTGACAGCGGCAGTGACGGCGGCGCGGCGTCAGAATCCGGCGGTCCAGTAGACGCCGGACATCTTCGCGTCGAATTCCTCCTCGCCGATGGTCCCGGCGCGTGCCGCCAGCACGAGTTCCTCCCACGTGCGGAACGCGTCCGCGGGCGACGGCTCGGACTGCAGGGTCGCCCCGACCCGCCTGCGGCGCCGGACGGCGTAGCGCAATGCCGCGACGATCCGCTCGACGTCACGCCAATGGGCGTGGCCGACGCCGATGAAATGGTCCTCCTGCGTGGTCTGCAGGATTTTCACGGCCGACGCCCGTTCGCCTTCGTTGGCCACCGGTTCCACGGAATGGACGGCATCGACGGGGAACTCGTGGGCGGCGGGCCTGCCGGAGATCGCGTGGACGAAGAGCACCCGGGTGGTGGTCACGGCCAGGATCCCCGGGTTGTCCGCGTGGGTGGCGGCCATGACCTCGAGGACCACTTCGTCCGGCCGGGGATAGTGGCGCAGGTGGGCCAGCCCCGCCGTCGCGTGGGCGTCCCCGTGCGCCATCCGCTCGATCGCGGCGGCGAGATCGGCGCGCGGAGCCTTCGGGCGGGCCGAGTCCGGCGGCGGGGGAACGGTGGGCACGGTGTCGCCGGCGTCCGGCTGCGCGACCCGCAGCCGGGCCGACCCGGCGTGGATGGCGGAGCGGATCGCGCGGACGTCGTCGACGGCGTCCGGCGGCAGGTGCATGCGCAGCGGCGACCAGCCGGAGGGGCCGGCGCCGACGTCGGCCTCCGGATCGCGCAGGATGATGTCCAGCGCCAGCACGTGCTCGGGTGCGGCCGCTCCGTCGCCGTCGTGGCCGCCCGTCTCGGAGGGCAGTTCGTGCATGGTCCACGCCGTGCGCAGCACCTCGTCGACGCGCACGTCGAGGACGACGTCCGGGCCCTCCATGTCGGCGTCGCCCAGCCGGATCATCCGCAGCCGATCGCCCCGCACCTCCACGAGGGCGTCGCGTGCGTGTGCGACGATGCCGTCGGAAAGCGGTCGTCTGCGGTAGCGGTTCCCGTCGCCCATGTTTCGGTCGGACTCCCGTCGGTCGGCGTTCGATTCGCGGCCCACGATAGCGGCGAGGCGCCGCGGGCGTCGGCGCTATGGTGGGTGCCCATGAACCCAACGTCCCCGAACACCGCAGCCGACAATCCGCTGCTCGCCCCCTCGGACCTGCCCTACGGTCTGCCGGACTTCGCCGCCATCCGCGACGAGCACGTCATTCCCGCGTTCCGCACCGCGTTCGTGGACCATGACGCGGAAATCGCCGCGATCGTCGGCAACCCCGAGGCGCCGACCTTCGCCAACACCCTGGAGGCGCTCGAGGCGTCGGGCCGTCTGCTGGAGCGGGTCGCCGCGTATTTCTTCAACGTCGCCGGGACCGATGCGACCGACGAGCGCCTGGCCATCGAGGCGACGATCGCCCCCGAGCTGGCCGCGCACCTGGACGGGGTGCGGCTCAACGAGGGCCTGTGGGCGCGGATCAAGCGGGTCGCGGAGCTTTGCGACGGCCCGGCCGACGCCGAATCCGGCGTGCCGGAGCTCGACGACGAGGCGCGCCGGTTGCTGGACAAGGTCGTCCGCGACTTCCGGCGGGCCGGCGCGGATCTCGATGACGAGGGCAAGAAGCGCCTGAAGGAGACCAACTCCCGCCTGTCCGAGCTGTCGACGGCGTTCGGCGAGAACCTGCTGGCGGACACCAACGATCGCGCCGTCGTGGTCACCGAGGAATCCGACCTGGCCGGGCTGTCGCAGTCCGCGAAGGACAACCTCGCCCGGGCCGCCCGCAAGGCCGGCCGCGAAGACGGCTGGCTGATCCCGCTGGACCTGCCCAGCGTGCAGGCGATCCTCTCCGAGCTGGAGTCCCCGGACACCCGCGCCCGCGTCTACGCAGCCTCCATCGCGCGCGGCACCGGCGAGGGCCACGACAACCGCCCGGTGCTGCTGGAGGAGGTGCGCCTGCGGGCCGAGCGCGCGCGGCTGCTGGGGTACGGCACCCACGCCGACTACGTCATCGACGACGAGACCGCGGGCGACGCGGCGGCCGCCAAGAAGTTGATCACCGACCTGGCCCCGGCGGCCGTCGCCAATGCCGAAGGCGAGTACAAGCGCATCGCCGACCTGGCCGCCGAGGAGGCGGGCTCGGATGTCGAGGGCGCCGACGACGTCGGCGCACCGGATTGGCCGTACTGGGCCGAGCGGCGCCGGGCCGAGGAGTTCGCCGTCGACGGCGAGAAGCTCAAGGCGTACTTCCCGCTGGACCGGGTGCTTCGCGACGGCGTCTTCCACGCGGCGAAGAAGCTCTACGGCATCGACGTGGTCCCGCGCGAGGACCTCGTCGGCTACGCCCCGGGCGTGACCGTGTGGGAGGTGCGCGACGAGGGTTCCGCGGCCGCGACCTCGGCTGAGACTTCGACTGCGGCTGCTGAAACCGGCACCGGCACCGACGCGGACACCGGCACCGACGCGGTCACCGGCACCGACACCGGCATCGGGCTCATCCTCACCGACTTCTTCGCCCGCCCGACCAAGCGCGGCGGCGCGTGGATGAGCTCCTTCGTCGACCAGTCGCATCTGCTGGGGACCAAGCCGGTGGTGGTCAACGTGCTCAACATCGCCGAACCGGCGGAGGGGGAGCAGGCGCTGCTGACGCTCGACGAGGTCACCACCCTCTTCCACGAGTTCGGCCACGCCCTCCACGGCCTGCTGTCCGACGTCCGCTACCCGCGCTTCTCCGGCACCAACGTGCCGCGCGACTTCGTCGAGTTCCCCTCGCAGATCAACGAGAACTGGGCGCTGGAGCCGTCGATCCTGGCCAACTACGCATTCCACGTGGACACCGGCGAGCCCATCCCCGGCGAGCTGGTCGAGGCGGTCAAGCGCGCCCGCACGGCCGGCGAGGGCTTCGCGACGGCGGAGTACCTCGCCGCATCCGCCCTGGATCTGGCCTGGCACTCGCTGTCTCCCGAGGAAGCGGAGGCGATCACCGACGTCGGGGAGTTCGAGCAGAACGCGCTGGAGGAGTTCGGCCTCGACGTGGCCAACCTCGCCCCGCGGTACCGCTCGACGTACTTCAACCACATCTTCGCGGGCGGCTATTCGGCGGGCTACTACTCCTACCTGTGGGCCGAGGCCCTCGACGCCGACGGTTTCGGCTGGTTCGCCGACAACGGCGGGGCCACCCGGGAGGGCGGCGACCGGTTCCGCGGCGCGATCCTCTCGCGCGGCGGCGCCATCGACTTCGCGGAGGCCTACCGCGAGTTCCGCGGCCGCGACAAGGACATCCGCCCGCTGCTCGAGCGCCGGGGCCTGGCCGGGGCCGACGTCTCCGCCGGGGGCGTCGGGTAAGGTGATCCGCCGTGTACGAAGCGCTCGAGGGAACCGTTGACGCGATCGGCCAGTGGCTGACGCAGTTGCCGGTGTTCGGGCAGACCATCGTGCTGCTGGCGTTCCTCGTGCCCGTCGGCGGGGCGGTGGCGTTCGCGTTCATCGGCCTGATCGACGTCGTCGTCGGCCGCATCTCCGGGCGCTGGGCCAAAAAGCGCCCGGGCCGAGGGGGCCGGGCGCGAATCGAATTGGCGGAGCACGACCCCGGCCGCTAACCGGAGCGCGGCAGCTCCGGCGCACGGCCCGGGCACGGAATCCCCCGCGTCGGGCGGGGCAGTCGAAGAGGAGATCCCCACATGCGGAAGTCACCGGTCAAGATCGCGCTCATCGTGCTGATCCTCCTTGTGATCGTCGCGGGCATCCTGTCGCAGATGTGAGCGTCAGGCGTGGACGTCGGCCGCCCGCGCGCCCTCCAACCCGGTTGACGCCGCAGGCTCGCCGGGCTCCGGCGCCGGCAGGCGATTGCGGAAGTCCGCGACCAGGCAGATGGCCAGCGCGATGACGGTGGGCAGGACCCACGACAGCGATTCCGCGTACAGCGGCAGATCCGCCAGGGCGGGCATCGCCGCGGCGGGGTCGACGTCCAGCGCGCGGGCCAGGTCGATGAGGGCGAACACGCCGGCCACGGCGACGGGCACCCGGTAGGACCACACCAGCCGGAACGGCAGCGCGGCCTGCAGCAGCGTCAGGAACACCAGCGCCACCGCCATCGGGTACAGGAAAACGTTGAGCGGGATGGCGATGCCGATGATCGTCTCCAACCCCAGGTTCGACATCAGCAGCCCCGCCAGGGTGAACGCGATGGCCCACGCGCGGAACCCGATGCGCGGGGTCAGCGACGAGAAGAACGCCGCGGTCGAGGTGATCAGGCCCACCGCCGTCGTCAGGCAGGCGAGCAGCACGATGAGGGCGAAGACCCACGCGCCGGCCGCGCCGAAAGCCCGGGTGGCGGCGTCGGAAAGCAGCAGCGCGCCATTGGTGTACTCGCCGTCGATGCCCTGGCCCAGGCGGCCCAGACCCAGATAGACGAGCCCCAGCAGAACCACGGCGACGACGCCCGCCAGGATCGACGACGTGACCACCTGGCGCTGCCGGCGGATGCCCCGCGACCGCAGCGAATCGATGACCACGATGCCGAACACCAGGGCGGCCAGGGAATCCATGGTCAGGTACCCCTCCAGGAAGCCCGCCGCGTACGGCGATCCCGCCCATTTCTGCGTCGGCTCGCCCGGCTCCGCGCCGAGCACCATCGAACCGACGACGACCAGCGCGACGATGAGGATCAGCAGCGCCGGCGTCAGCCACCGGCCCAGCGAATCGACGATGCCGCCGGGGCGCAGCGACAGCCATAGCGACAGCGCGAAGAACGCCGCAGTGAACGCGAACAGCGCCCACGCCGACGACGTCCCGGCCACGCCGGCGACGCCCGTCTCGAAGGCCACGTTGGCCGTGCGGGGGATCGCGTAGAGCGCGCCGATGGACAGGTAGACGGCGACGGAGAACACGAGGCCGAATGCGCGGCCCGCCCTCGAGGCGATGTCGACGATGCCGTTGCCGGACACCGACACGGCGATGACCGCCAGCGCCGGCAGCAGCACCGCCGTGGACAGGAAGCCGGCCATCGCCGGGCCGTAGGCGGTGCCCGCCTCGGTGCCCAGCTGCGGCGGGAAGATGAGGTTGCCCGCGCCGAAGAACATGGCGAACAACATGAGCCCCACGACGATGATCGTCGGGCCCGTGGAACGGGAGTCGTTGGTGGTCACGGGCCAATTGTCCCAGGGCGCCCGCGGCCCGCGACCCGGGGGTCGGCCCCAGGGGGTCGGGCGGCCGGCGATCGGGCGCCCGGGGCGGCCCCGGTGACCGTCAGCCCCTGGCGGATGCGGCGGCGACGGCCCCGAACAGGGGCAGATCCGGGAGGTCGGAGACGAGCAATGCGCGCCCCTCGCCGTCGGTCAACGGCACGCACCAGTTCGGGTACTGGTCGTGCGTCGTGCCCGGCTGGTTCTGGGTGCGGCGGTCGCCGACCATGTCCACCAGCGCCATGCACGTCAGCGCCGACGGGGTGCGGGCGAGGTAGCGGTGCAGGCCGACGACGAGCGGGGCCGCGTCCGGCAGTTCATCGCGGGTGAGGTTCGCCCAGTCGCGGCCCGACACGGGTTCGCCGCCGTCCTCGAGCCCCTCGAAGCAGCCGGCGGCGTCCACGGCCGCGAGGTTGCGGGTCACCCACTCGAGATCGCGGGCCTCCTCGTCGGCGACGTCGGTGTGGAAGAGGCCGAGGCGGTCGCGCAGCTTGATGTGCTCGCCGTCCAGGTAGCCGGCCGTCGGCGGCAGGTCGTGCGTGGTCACCGAGGACAGGCACAGGCTGCGGTAGTTCGACGGCTGCTTGGGCACGCCCGGGCCGTCGGATTCGAACCACAGGATCGAGGTGCCCATGATGCCGCGCTGCGCCAGGTACTCCTGCACCCACGGCTCGAAGGTGCCCAGGTCCTCGCCGATGACGACGGCCCCGGCGAGTTCGGCCTCCAGCGCCAGGATGCCGACCATCGCCTCGTGGTCGAAGTGGACGTAGGTGCCGTTCGCCGGGGACTCCATCCGCGGCATCACCCACAGGCGGAACAGCCCGAGGATGTGGTCGACGCGGATGCCGCCCGAGTGGCGCAGCACCGTGCGCAGCATGTCGCGCCACGGCTTGTAGGAGGCCTCCGCCAGCTTGTGCGGATTCCACGGCGGCTGGGACCAGTCCTGGCCGCGCTGGTTGAACCCGTCCGGCGGCGCGCCCACGGACGCATCCGGGGCCATCCACTCGGCCAGGTTGCGGGCGTCGGAACCGCCCGGGTGCACGCCCACGGCCAGGTCGGCCATGATGCCGATGCGCATGCCCGCCTCGGTGGCGGCGCGCTGGGCGTCGCGGAGCTGCTCGTCGAGGACCCACTGCAGCCAGCAGTGGAAATCGACCAGCTCCTCGCGCAGCTCGTCGACGTCCTCGTGGGCGCCCAGCGGCATGACCAGCCCGGGGAACTCGCCGTTGTCGCGGGCGGCGGTGCGCATCTCGATGTCGCGGTCGGCGCACCAGCGGGCGTAGTCCAGGATGCCGCGGCCCTGCTCCCGCAGGAACCTCTCGTAATCGGCGCGGCGCACCTCGGACAGCGGGATGTGGTGCAGCGCGTGGAGGGCGCGCAGCTTGGCGGCGTAGATCGGGTCGCGGTCGATCTCGTCGGCCGAGCGGTTGAGCGCGCGGAACTCCTCGGCCAACTCGCGCAGCTCCGCGGCGTCGGCCTCGTCGAGGTAGGAGAACTCCGGGATCATCTCCACGCGGATGTACAGCGGGTTGGCGTAGCGGCGGGTGGTGGGCAGGTAGGGGGAGTCCTCCACCGGCGGGCACGGCTCCGCGGCGTGGAGGGGGTTGATCAGCACGAAGTCCGCGCCCGCCTCGCGCGCCGCGACGCTGGCCAGGTCGCCGAGGGTGGTCAGGTCGCCGATGCCCCAGGACCGCTCGGAGCGCACCGAATACAGCTGGGCCATGACGCCGGTCGCGGGCTTTTCGACGAAGCCGTCGGCCGTCGACAAGCGGCCCGGGGTCACCGCGAGCTCGCACTCCGCGACCGCGTCGCCGTTGACCGCGCGCAGCCGGTGCCAGCCCAGGGGCAGATCCTCCGGCACCGCGAAGGCGGCCTCGCCCATCGGCGCGCCGTCGACCACGCGGGCCGGGACGTTGTGCTCGACCTGCGCCAGCGGCCACTCCGAACCGTCCGCGAGGATCGCCGTGACGGAGACGTCGGTGCCGTCGGGGACGTGGACCAGAACCTCCTTGCGGCGTCCGCCCGTGCTGACCACGACGGGCGGCAGCAGCCTGCGCCAGCGGGAATCGGCCCACGCCTCTCGGGCGGCGAGGATGTCCTCGTCGGAGGGGTCCTCGGGGGTGGGACCGAGGTCGACGTCGAGCGCGGCGAGGATCTTCAGGATCGTCTCCCTGGACACCGTGGTCTCTTTGCCGTCATGCGCGGTGTAGCGTGCGGCGACGCCGAGATCGGCGGCGAGGTCGGCGAGAGGGGCGGTCACTGGCAGCTGCGCATCGTCGTTGGTCACGCGTCCCATCATGCCAGCGAGCCCGACTGCGCACCTGTTCGGAGGAAAAGGCACTTCCATCGAAATAACGATTCCGTTTTTATGAGCGGTTCCCGCACCGCCGCCGCACGCGTGTCGTAAGTTGGGTGCCGAAGTAATTGCTGTCACACGGGATATCCGGGGCTCTCCGCCGCCGGTCCCGGATGGGCAGGCGGCGCACGCGCGTAGCCTCGGCGGCACGCGGACGAAAAGCCGATGGACGACCATAAGGAGACGGAAAGCACCATGCGGGAGTACAGCACCGAAGCGCAGTATGCGGTGGGCGACAAGGAAACGGTCATCACCGCCATGCAGGAGTTGGTGTCCAAGCGCCCGAAACTGGTCATGTTCACCCGCCCCAAGAACTTCGAGTGGGTGAACGTCACGGCCCAGGAGTTCCATGACGAGGCGCTCGCCGTGGCCAAGGGCCTCATCGCCAATGGCGTCCAGAAGGGCGATCGCGTCGCCCTGCTGTCCGAGACCCGCTACGAGTGGAACCTGATCAACATCGCCATCTGGATGGCGGGCGCGACCATCGTGCCGATCTACGGCTCCTCCTCCGCCGGCCAGATCCGCTGGATCATCGAGGATTCCGGCGCCGTCTTCGCCATCACCGAGGGCCGCCAGCACACCGAGCGGATGAAGAACCTCATCGTCGACGACTCCGGCCGCGCCCCGCTGTCGGATTCCCCGTCGCAGCTGCGCCGCGTGCTGGAGATCAACGCGGCGGCCGTGGACACCCTCATGTACGAGGGCCGCGACGTCGACGACGCCGAGGTCCAGTCGCGCATCGACGCGACCACCGCCGACGATCTGGCGTCGGTCATCTACACCTCCGGCACCACCGGCCGCCCGAAGGGCTGCATGCTGGCCCACAGCAACTGGCTGGCCGAGGTCCGCGCGATCCTCACCAACGACATCGGCGTCATCGCCCGCCCGGGCAACCGCATCCTGACGTTCCTGCCGCTGGCGCACGTCCTGGCCAACGCGGTGTCCCTGGCCTCCATCGTCGGCGGCGCGACCCAGTCGCACTGGGCCGACACCAGCACCGTCACCCTGGAGTTCCAGCGCTCCCGTCCGCACCTGATCCTCGGCGTGCCGCGCGTGTTCGAGAAGGTGCGCGATTCGGCGCTGGCCGGCGCCAAGGAGAAGGGCGCCTTCGGCCTGGCCATGTTCGAGCGCGCCGAGGCCGCCGCCATCGAGTACTCCAAGGCCCTGGACACCCCGTCCGGCCCGTCGACGGCGCAGAAGCTGCGCCTGAAGATGTACGACAAGCTGCTCTTCGGCAAGATCAAGGCCGCCATGGGCGAGGCCGTGCAGTACACCATCTCCGGTGGCTCGGCGCTGTCCTCCGACCTGGGCCACTTCTTCCGCGGCCTGGGCGTGACGGTCTACGAGGGCTACGGCCTGACCGAGTCCACCGCCGCCATCACGGTGAACTCGCCGACCGATCAGGTCATCGGCACCGTCGGCCGCCCGGTCGGCGGCTGCGCGGTGAAGATCGCCGACGACGGCGAGATCCTGCTCAAGGGCCCGGTGGTGTTCAAGGGCTACTGGCAGAACGAGGAGGCCACGAAGGGCACCTTCGACGGCGAGTGGTTCAAGACCGGCGACCTCGGCGAGCTCGACGAGACCGGCCACCTGCGCGTCACGGGCCGCAAGAAGGACCTCATCGTCACCGCCGGCGGCAAGAACGTCTCGCCGGGCCCGATGGAGGACCGCATGCGTTCGCACCCGCTGGTGTCGCAGGCCGTGGTCATCGGCGACGGCCGCCCGTTCATCTCCGTGCTGGTCACCCTCGACGAGGAGGCCGTGGCCAAGTGGAAGGCCGAGCACAACGTGCCGGAGCAGACCTCCGTGCGCGATCTGGCCGCCAACGCCGTGCTGCGCGCGGAGATCCAGGATGCGGTCAACTCCGCCAACGAGCTCGTCTCGCACGCGGAGGCCATCAAGAAGTTCCACATCCTCCCGCGCGACCTCACCGAGGACGACGGCGAGCTGACCCCGACCATGAAGGTCAAGCGCAACGTCGTCGTGGACAAGTTCTCCCGCGAGGTCGAGGACATGTACCACCGCTGATCCGCATCCCGCCGCGCGCCGGCCACGGCTTCCGCTTTGCGACGGCCGCCGGTTTCCGCGCAGCGGCGTCGTGAAGCGAAGGAGCGAAACCCGCGCCGAGCCGGTGTCGCTCCACCTGGACCGCCCCCCGCACCCTTAAGGTTGGGGGCGGTCCGAGGTTTTCGGGGGAGCCCATGGGCGGCCCGGGACCCTCGGGGAGATGGCCGGCGAGCGCCGGCCCGACGATGAGCCCCGCAGGGGCGCGACCGGCGAGGAGGACCGCGGTGGAGCATTACGACGCGCGCCTCCGTCTCCGGGAAGTCACCCAGGAGCTGTACGACATCGGCGACGAGGTCGCCGAGCACATCGAGCATCTGGCGCAGGCCATCGCCGACGTCGACCGCGAGCTGGTCGACGAATGCGTGCTGGAGCTGGCCGACATCGTCGACGAAGCCGTGGAGGACGCCCGTCCGCTGGTCGGCGAATTGGCCGGCCTGCGTCAGGCGTTCACGTCCGGCATCCGGCGCGGCGAGCTGGGGCCGATGCCCGACCGCGAGCCCGGCCCGGAGCCGAAGCCCGTGGACGTCGCGGAACTGTCCGCGATCCCCGCGCCGCTGCGCCACCCCGTCGCGGTGCCGACGGTGGCTCAGGCGCTGCAGGCCAGGTCCGACAGCGCCGCCGCGTACCTGGAGGAGCTGGCCGACTGGGTGTCGGCGGAGAACATCCGCGGCGTCGAGGTGCTCGGTTCCGTGCAGATCCCGGCGCTGTACGCCCGCTGCGGCCGCCGCGCGCTCGGCGCCGCCGCGGCGTGGTGCGTCACCGTGCCCGAAACCCACCCCGCCGTGGCCAAGTCGCTGCGCGGGCGCAAGCCCCCGGCGTTCCTCATGGAGCGGATCCGGATCGACGAGGTCGTGCGCAAGGTCGCGCGGCGGCGCGCATCGGAGCGCGTGTGACGGGCCCGGTTTCCGGCGGGGCGCCCTCCGATTCGGGCGAGCCCGCCTTCGGCGTCTACCTGCACGTGCCGTTTTGCGCGACGCGGTGCGGGTATTGCGACTTCAACACGTACACGGCCGGTGAGCTGGGTTCGGCGGCGTCGACGGGCACCTACCTCGACGCCATCGCCCGCGAGCTGGAGCTCGGCGCGGAGGCGTTGGGTGCGGGGTCGTTCGGTGCCGGATCGTTTGAAGCGCAGTCGCCGGGTGCGGGATCGGTTGGTGGCGCGGGCGTCCGGCCGGCCGAGACGGTGTTCATCGGCGGCGGCACCCCGTCGCTGCTGGGCGCCTCCGGCCTGGCGCGCCTGCTCGACGCGGTGCGCGGCACGTTCGGGTTGGCGCCCGGCGCCGAGGTGACCACGGAGTCCAACCCCGAGTCGACGTCGCCGGAGTTTTTCGAGGGCATCCGCGAGGCCGGTTTCACCCGCGTCAGCCTGGGCATGCAGTCGGTCGCGCCGCACGTGCTGGCGACGCTGGACCGCGTGCACACCCCCGGCCGCCCGGTGGAGGCGGCCCGCGAGGCGCGCGCGGCCGGTTTCGACCACGTCAACCTCGACCTCATCTACGGCACGCCGGGGGAGTCGATGTCCGACCTCGACGCCTCGCTGGACGCGGTGCTGTCGGCGGGCGTCGACCACGTGTCGGCGTACTCGCTCATCGTGGAGGAGGGCACCGCCATGGCGCGGAAGGTCCGCCGCGGCGAGCTGCCGATGCCGGACGACGACGACCTCGCCGACCGCTACGAGCGCATCGACGCCGCCCTGCGCGGCGCGGGTTTCGGCTGGTACGAGGTCTCCAACTGGTCGCGGCCGGGCGGGGAGTGCCGCCACAACATGATCTATTGGCGCGACGGCGATTGGTGGGGCGCGGGCCCCGGCGCGCATTCGCACATCGGCGGGCGTCGCTTCCACAACGTCAAGCACCCGGCCCGCTACGCGTCGGTCGTGTCGGGCGGCGAGCTGCCGATCCGCGATTCGGAATCGCTTTCCGACGACGACCGCCACATCGAGAGGGTCATGCTGCGCCTCCGTCTGGCCGAGGGCATGCCCGCCTCCGAGCTGCGCCCCGGGGAATTGGAGCGCGCCCGCGCCCAGGAGGCGGCGGGGATGCTGGCGATCGCGGACGGCCGCGTGCGGCTGACCGACGCCGGGCGGCTGCTGGCCGACGCGATCATCGTCGACATCCTGAGCTGATCCGGCTGTTCGGCTGACCGGATGGCCGGGTGATTGGGCGACTCGGCCGGCTGCCTGACCGGCCCCGGGGCCAGGGGAGGGGTACCCGGGTGGGGCGGCGTCCACGGATCCGCTTTTCGGCCCGCGCGCCGGCGCCGGCGCGTTTATGCTTCCGGCATGCAAATGATCACGACGGGGACGCGGGCGAAGCTCATCCTCATGCTCATGGCCGGGCACATCATCGGAGGGTTTGGCGTCGGCGTCGCCTCCGGCGTCGGCGCGATGATGGTCGATGAGTTCACTGGTTCGATGGAATTGGCGCGAATGATGGGGATGCTGCCCGCCGTCGGCGCAATTCTCGCCGCGCTGCCGCTCGCCGCGGTCGCGAAAGCCCGAGGCCGGGCCGTGTCGCTCGCCGGGGGCTCCGCGGTCGCCGCGGCCGGTGCGTTCGTCGCCGTCGTCGCCGGGCCGATGGAATCGGTGGCCCTCGTCGCCGCCGGACTTCTCCTCTTCGGGACGGCGACCGCCGTCGCCCTGCAGAGCAGGTTCGCGGCCGCCGATGCGGCATCGCCGCGCCACCGGGGACTGATGCTGTCGCTGGTGATGACGCCGATGATCATCGGTTCGGCGTTCGGGCCGGATCTCATGGATTGGGCGGGCGAGATCTCCGAAGGCTGGGGGCTGCCGCAATTCGCCGCCCCCTTCCTCCTGGCCGTCGCCGCGCAGATGCTCGCCGGCCTGGTCTACTTCGCCGGCCTGCGCCCGGACCCGCTGGCCGTCGCCCGCGCCAGTGAAGGTGACTGGGCCGTCCACGGCGCGGTGCCGAACTGGACCGGGCCCGTGCACCCGCATGGTGCTGCACCTAACTTGTACGGGCCCGCGCCCCTCCGGCGCCGGTCCCCGGGAGTCTTGCGGGCCCAGGTCGCCATCGCCGTCGCCGAGTTCGTGCTGGTGATCATCATGGTGCTCGCCTCGATGCACATGATCTACGCCGGCGTGCCCTCCGAGTTGCTCACGCTGGCCGTCACCCTGCGCTTCGCCGCGCCGTGGGTGTCGTCGCCGTTGTTCGGCTGGTTGGCGGACATCCTCGGGCCGCGGCCGGTCATCCTGGGCGGGCAGGCGCTGTTCGTCCTCGCCATCGCCGCCATCGTCGTCTTTCCGGAGGACGGTACGGTGCTCACCGCCGCCCACTTGCTGCTCGGCCTCGGCTGGTCGGCGACGGTGGTGGCCGCATCGACCGTCATCGCGAACGCGGACTCCGCCGAAACGCGGCCGATGGTGCAGGGGCGCACCGACCTCGGCATGAACCTCGCCTCGCTCGGAGCCGGCTTCATCGCCATGGTGTTGTTCGAGGAAGACATTTTGTTGCCCCTGGCCTTTGTGATGCTCCTCCCGGTCGCAGTCGTCGTCGGGACGCATCTTTCCCGGGGACGGGCGGTGGCCGGGTAACATCAACCGGCGACCACCGATCATCCCCCGGAACGGCCGCCCGCCCCACCGCGTGGCCCGCCCCCGCCGGGCCCGGAAGGGAAGGGAGCGCCCGATGTCCAGCCAGACCGAATTGCGCCGCCGCGAGGTGCTGCGCGCGATCGTCGCCGACTACGTCGCCTCCCAGGAGCCGGTGGGGTCGAAGGCGCTGGTCGACCGCCACAACCTCGGCGTCTCCTCCGCGACCATCCGCAACGACATGGCGGTGCTGGAGGCCGAGGGCTTCATCACCCAGGAGCACGCGTCGTCGGGGCGCATCCCCACCGAAAAGGGCTACCGGCTGTTCGTCGACTCGATCTCGCAGGTCAAGCCGCTGTCGAAGGCCGAGCACCGCGCCATCCTCGAATTTCTGGAAGGCGGCGTCGACCTGGAGGACGTGCTGCGCCGTTCGGTGCAGCTTCTCAGTCAGCTCACCCGCCAGGTGGCCGTCGTCCAGCTGCCCACCCTGCAGTCGTCGCGCGTGCGGCACTGCGAGGTCGTCCAGCTCGCCGACGTGCGGCTGCTGCTGGTCATCATCACCGACACCGGCCGCGTCGAGCAGCGCAACGTCGAACTCGCCGCGCCCATCGACCCGAACCAGGTGCCGCCGCTGCGCGACATGCTCAACCGCACCATGGCGGGCAAGACGCTGTCCGACGCCTCGGCGTCCATCGCGGACCTGGCGGCCAACGCGCCGGCCGACGTGCGCGACGTGGTCATCCGATGCTCGACCGTCATCATCGAGTCGCTGATCGACAAGCCGAACGACCGCCTGATCCTCGCGGGCGCGTCGAATCTGACCCGCTCCGGCCTGCACGGCCGCCTGCCGTCGACGCTGCCGACGGTGCTCGACGCCCTGGAGGAGCAGGTGGTCGTGCTCAAGCTGCTGTCCGCCGTTCAGGACCTGCACCAGGTGCGGGTGTCCATCGGCGAGGAAAACGAGGACGAGGAGCTGCGCGGGACGTCGGTGGTCTCCACGGGATACGGCACGTCGGGGGAGATCCTCGGCGGCCTCGGCGTCGTCGGCCCCACCTACATGGACTACCCGGGAACAATCGCGTCGGTCGCCGCCGTTGCACAGTACGTCGGTCGGGTCCTCGGTGACGGGTGAACGGCCCTGCGCTGGTACATTCTTCCGACGGTTCCATTCATTGATTTTCGACAGATGCATAAGGAAGTAACTGACGTTGGCTCGTGACTACTACGGCATCCTCGGCGTGTCCAAGGACGCCTCCGACGCGGAGATCAAGAAGGCCTACCGCAAGCTGGCGCTGAAGTACCACCCGGACCGCAACCCGGATGACGACGAGGCGGCGGAGAAGTTCCGCGAGGCCTCCGTCGCCCACGAGGTGCTCTCCGACCCGGAGAAGCGGCGCATCGTCGATCTCGGCGGCGACCCGATGGACCAGGGCGCCGGTGCCGGCGGGTTCGGCGGCGGCTTCGGTGGTTTCGGCGGCGGCGGTCTCGGCGACGTCTTCGAGGCGTTCTTCGGCGGGGCCGGCGGCGGTCCGCGCCAGCGCCGGTCGCGCGTCCAGCCCGGTTCGGATGCGCTGCTGCGCATTTCGCTGGGCCTCGACGAGTGCTTCACGGGCGTGCGCAAGCCGATCACCGTCGACACGGCGGTGCTGTGCGACGTGTGCGAGGGCACGGGCTCGAAGTCGAAGCAGAAGCCGAAGGTGTGCCCGGACTGCAACGGAACCGGCGAGATCCAGCAGGTGCAGCGTTCCTTCCTGGGCAACGTCATGACGTCGCGGCCCTGCGGTCGATGCCAGGGCACCGGCGAGATCATCGTCGACCCGTGCAACAACTGCGGCGGCGACGGCCGCGTGAAGTCGCGCCGCGATCTGACCGTGAACGTCCCGGCGGGCATCGCCGACGGCATGCGCATCCGCATGGCGGGCCAGGGCGAGGTCGGCCCGGGCGGCGGGCCGGCGGGCGACCTGTACGTCGAGGTCCACGCCGAGCCGCACCCGGTGTTCACCCGCGAGGGCGATGACCTGCACGTGACCATCCACGTCCCGATGGTCGACGCCGCGCTGGGCACGTCGATGGAGATCGACGATCTGGTGGGCGAGAAGATCGAGGTCGGCGTCGAGGCGGGCACGCAGCCCGCGGAGACCCTGCGCGTGGAGGGCCGCGGCATGCCGCGCCTGCGCGGCGAGGGCGCGGGCGATCTGATCGCCCACGTCGACGTCACCGTGCCCACCAAGCTCGACGGCAAGTCGCGCGAGATGCTGGAGAAGCTGCGCGACCACCGCGGCGAGGACACCCGCCTGGCCGAGGGGCAGACCGCCGACCGCGGCTTCTTCTCCCGCTTCCGCAGCCGCCGCTAGGCCGCCATGGGACTGCCCGTTTTCCTCGCCGGCTTCGGCGACGCGCTGCCCGAGCCCGGTGCGACCGTCGAGTTGGGCGGGCCGGAGGCCAAGCACGTGAAGGTGCAGCGCCTGGGGGCGGGCGACGAGGTCTTCCTCGTCGACGGCGCGGATCGGCGGGCCCTGGTCCGCATTTCGCTTGCCGACGGTTCCCGCGTGGCGTGCGAGGTCATTTCCGCCGGGGTCGTGGAGAGGCCGACCCCGCATGTGACGGTGGTCCAGGCGCTGCCGAAGTCCGACCGCGCCGAGTTGGCGGTGGATTTGATGACGGAAGCCGGCGTCGACGCGATCGTCCCGTGGGCGGCGCGGAGGTGCGTGGCCAAGTGGACCGGCGCGAAGGCGGGCAAGGCCCGGGAGAAGTGGGCGTCGACCGCCCGCGAGGCGGCCAAGCAGGCCCGCCGGGCCTGGATCCCGCCGGTGGCGGAGCTGCATTCGACGAAGGACGTCGTCGCGCTGGTCGAGGACGTGGTCGGCCGCGGGGGAGTGGCCGCCGTGCTCCACGAGGCCGAGCGCCGCCCCTTCGCCGAGGTCGCCGCGGCGGCGGCCGACGCCGGCGAGATCGTCTTCGTCGTCGGGCCCGAGGGCGGCGTCGACGACGAGGAACTCGAGCTGTTCCGCGCCGCCGGCGCGACGCCGGTGGTGCTGGGACCGACCGTGCTGCGCACCGCGCTGGCCGGCGCCGCCGCGACCTCGGCGCTGGGGCCGCTGACGCGGCGCTGGAGCTGATGCGCGGCGCTGGAGCTGGTGCGGCGTTGGGGTTGATGCGGCGTTGGGGCTGATGCGGGCGAGGGTTGATGCGGCGCGGGAGTTGGCGCCCCGCCGTGATCGGGTGCCCGCCGGCGCCTCCCGCGCAGCGCCGGTGCACGCCGGATCCGCGCCACGACCTAAGATCGTGGCAAGCCCGGCAGCGCCCACCACGGCGCGCCATTCCAGCAGCCACGTTAAGGAAACGAGGTTCCACCCGGCGTGACGGATCCGACCCGACAGCCCGAACGACACAGCGTCGACCACCGCACCCAGGCGATCGTCGAACTCGACCCCGCGCATGCGCCGACGGTGTTCGGCCACGCCGACCGCAACCTGCGTCTGCTGGAGAACCTCCTGGGCGCGGACATCCACGCGCGCGGCGCGACTGTCACCGTCTCCGGGCGCCCGTCTCAGGTGGCCACCGCCGCCCGGGCGTTCAAGGAGCTGGAATCCATGGCCCGTCGCGGCCATGAGCTGTCCTCGGACTCCGTGACGCGGGCCGTGGGACTGGTCGGCGCCGACACCCGGGGCGGCGCGGCGGGCGGCCCCGGCAGCGCGTCCGACGTCCTCGGCGGCGAGATCATCGCCCGCCGCGGCAGGGTCGTGCGCCCCAAGTCGCAGGGGCAGAAGGACTACGTCGACGCCATCGACCGCAACACCATCGTCTTCGGCATCGGCCCCGCCGGCACCGGCAAGACCTACCTGGCCATGGCCAAGGCGGTCCAGGCGCTGCAGCGCAAGGAGGTCGAGCGGATCATCCTGACCCGCCCGGCCGTCGAAGCCGGCGAGAACCTCGGCTTCCTGCCCGGCACGCTGCACGAGAAGATCGACCCCTACCTGCGCCCGCTGCACGACGCGCTGCGGGACATGATGGACCCGGAGCTGATCCCCAAGCTCATGGAGTCCGGCGTCATCGAGGTCGCGCCGCTGGCGTACATGCGCGGGCGGACGCTGAACAACGCGTTCATCATCCTCGACGAGGCGCAGAACACCACCCCCGCACAGATGAAGATGTTCCTGACCCGCCTGGGCTTCGGCGCGAAGATGGTGGTCACCGGCGACGCCACGCAGGTGGACCTGCCCCGCGGGCAGCGTTCCGGCTTGGACGTGGTGCGCCGCATCCTGGGCAACATCGACGGCATAGCTTTCCCGCACCTGGGTGCGGCCGACGTCGTGCGGCATTCCCTGGTCTCCGCGATCGTGGAGGCGTACGACGACCACGACGCCGCCGAGAAGGAGCGCGCCGAGCGGAAGAAGGGCGACGGGAAGAAGCGGTCCCACGGCGTCCGCGACGCCGGCGGGGACTGGAAGTGGCGGCCGGAGGACGACGGGAAAGCCTGAGCATGAGCATGAACCTGAACACGAGCGCGGGCGCGCGCGAGACGCACGGGAGCGGGAACCGATGAGCATCGAGGTATTCAACGAATCCGGCCGCGGCGTCAGCGAGGAGTCGCTCATCGACGTCGCCCGCTACGCCCTGGGGCGGATGGACGTCCACCCGGCCGCGGAGCTGTCGATTCACCTGGTCGACGAGCCGACCATCGAGGACCTGCACATCCGCTGGCTGGATCTGCCCGGCCCGACGGACGTCATGAGCTTCCCCATGGACGAGCTCACGCCCGGCTCCGGCCACCCCGAGGCGCCGCAGCCCGGGCCGTCGATGCTCGGCGACATCGTGCTGTGCCCCGACTTCGCCGCCCGCCAGGCGGAGAAGGCCGGGCACCCGCTCAGCCATGAGCTGGTGCTGCTGACGGTCCACGGGCTGCTGCACCTGCTGGGCTACGACCACATCGAGCCCGACGAAGAGCGCCGCATGTTCGCGCTGCAGAACGGTCTGCTGGCGGACTGGTACGACGACGTCGAGCGCCGCGGAGCGGACTTTCCCGCGAAGCCGATCAACCCCGGCGCGTTCCCGTCGGCGGCCGACCGCGAGAGGCTCGACGAGAAGCTCGGCGGCGACGGCACCGGGGGCGGCTCCGGCGAGGGCACCGGCTCCGGCGATGACGCCGGCGGCGATCGCGGAGCGGGCGCCGGGCGATGACCGCATCGGCGTGGATGATCCTCGCGGTCATCCTCCTCATGGCGATCGCGGGGTTGCTGAGCACCGTGGAAACCGCCGTGGCCGCCATTTCCCGCGCGCGGGTCACCGAGATGGTCCGCGATGAGGTCCCCGGCGCGAAGGCGCTGGTCCGCGTCCTGGATTACCGGGCCCGCAACGTCAATGTACTGGTGCTGCTGCGCACCCTGTGCGAGGTTTCGGGGTCCGTGCTCGTGGCGGTCATCGCGACGCATTACATCGGATCCGCCGGGTGGGCCATTACGGCGGCGATCGTGGTCATGACGCTGTTCAGCTACCTCGTCCTCGGCGTGACGTCGCGGACGCTGGGCCGCCGCAACCCGTATTCGGTGTCGCTGGCCTCGGCCGTCATCCTCGGCGGGGTTTCCCGGCTGCTCGGGCCCGTCGAAAAGCTGCTGATCTGGGTGGGCAACGTGCTCACCCCCGGCGGCGGTTTCCGCGACGGCCCGTTTTCCACGGAAGTCGAGCTGCGCGAGATGGTGGACATCGCCCGCGAGCGCGGCATCGTGGAGCACGACGAGCGCCGCATGATCCAGTCGGTGTTCGACCTGGCGTCGACGTCGGCGCGCTCGGTGATGGTGCCGCGGCCGGAGATGGTGTGGATCGAATCGGAGAAGCACGCCGGCCAGGCCGTGGCGCTGTGCGTCCGGTCGGGGCATTCGCGCATCCCGGTCATCGGCGACGGGGCCGACGACATCGTCGGCGTCGTCTACCTGAAGGATCTGGTGCACCAGACGTATTCGCTGACCGACGGCGGCCGCAGCGTGCCGGTCACCGACGTCATGCGCCCGGCGACGTTCGTGCCGGACTCTAAGCCGCTGGACGACCTGCTCGACGAGATGCAGCGCGACCGCAACCACATCGCCATCCTCGTCGACGAGTACGGGGGCGTGGCGGGGCTGATCTCCATCGAGGACATCCTGGAGGAAATCGTCGGCGAGATCGCCGACGAATACGATGAAGGCGAACGCGCGCCCATCGAACCGCTCGGCGACGGACGGTACCGGGTCGTGGCCAGGTTGTCGCTCGGCGAGCTCGTCGAGCTTTACGACGAAGCCGAGGGGCGCGAGATCCGCTTCGACGACGGCGTCGACGATGAAGTCGACACGGTGTCGGGGCTGCTGGCCTTCGGCCTGGGCCGCGTGCCGCTGCCCGGCGCCGAGGTGGAGGCCGCCGGACTGCGGTTCACCGCCGAAGGCGCGCGCGACCGACGCGGCCGCATGCGGGTCCACGCCGTCGTGGTGGAACCCGCCGAACCGCAGCCGGCGGATGCCGGTGCGGGACACGAATCAGAGGAGAACTGACATGGGAAACCTGGACGACATGCTGGCGGGCGCCGGGATCGGCGGCGATTCCGACGATTACGCCACCCCGCCGGGCCACCGCTCCGGCTTCGTGTCCATCGTGGGCCGCCCCAACACCGGCAAGTCCACGCTGACCAACGCCCTGGTGGGCGAGAAGATCGCCATCACGGCCGACCAGCCCGAGACCACCCGCCACCCCGTGCGCGGCGTGGTGCACCGCGACGACTGCCAGATCGTGGTGGTGGACACCCCGGGCCTGCACAAGCCGCGCAAGCTGCTGGGACACCGCCTCAACGACATGGTCGCCGAGGCGTACGCGGACGTCGACCTCATCGCCATGTCGGTGCCGGCCGACGAGAAGATCGGGCCGGGCGACCGGTGGATCCTCGAGTCCGTCCGCGAGGCCTGCCCGAAGACGACGCTGATGGGCATCGTGACCAAGACCGACAAGGTCGCCCGCGACGTCGTCGCCGAAAGGCTCATGGAGCTGCACGATCTGCTCGGCCCCGACGCCGAGCTGGTGCCGGTGTCGTCGGAGTCCGGCGAGAACCTGGACACCCTGGTGAAGGTCATGGCGTCCCTGCTGCCCGAGGGGCCCAAGTACTACCCGGCGGGCCACGTCACCGACGAGGACCGCGACACCCGCATGGCCGAGCTCATCCGCGAGGCGGCGCTGGGCGGCCTGCGGGAGGAGCTGCCGCACTCGGTGGCCGTCCAGATCGACGAGGTCCTGCCCAACGCGGACCGCGAGGGCGTCACCGACGTCCACGCCGTCATCTACGTCGAGCGCCCCGGCCAGAAGCACATCCTGATGGGCAAGGACGGCGGCCGCATGCGCGTCACCGTGCAGAAGGCCCGGAAGTCCCTGATCGAGCTGCTCGGCGAGAACGTGTACCTGGATCTGCGCATCAAGGTGCTCAAGGATTGGCAGTCGGACCCCAAGCAGCTCGGCCGCCTGGGATTCTAGGAATCCGCCGACCGCCGACCGCAGACCGGCCGACTGCCGGACAAACCGGAAGCCCGGCCGACTGCCGGAGAAACCGGAAGCCCGGCCGACCGCCGGAGAGACCAGAAAGGCACCCGCCATGCCCGACCCGAACGCCGCCCGCCCATCCCGGCGCCCACCCGGCTTCTTTGCCTCGCTGTTCGACTTCTCCTTCACCACGTACGCGACGCCGGTGCTCGTGCGGGTCGTCTACCCGGTGATGGCCGTGTTGGTGGCGATCGCCGGCATCATCTGGTTGATCGCGGCCTTTTTGCAGGCCTTCGGCGCGGGGGCCGTCGCCGGACTGGCGTTCACGGTCATCGGACTCCCCATCTTCGTCCTCGCCATGGTCCTGCAGCTCGCCATCCTCCGGCTGTTCCTCGAAGCCGGCCTGGCGCTGACCAGCGCCGCGAAATCGCTGCGCAACCTCGAACAGCGCTAGCCCGGGCGGCGAATCCGACGATGGCGGAGAGTTATCGGGATCGGGCGGTCGTCGTCAGGCGGCACGACCTGGGGGAGGCCGACCGGATCATCGTGCTGTTCACCCGGGAGCACGGGATCGTGCGCGCGGTGGCCAAGGGCGTGCGGCGCGCGAAGTCCCGGTTCGGTTCGCGGCTGGCGCCCTTCGTCGACGTCGACGTGCAGATCCACCCCGGCCGCAACCTGGGCACCATCACCGGCGCCGACGCGGTGCGGACGTGGGCCGCGCCGATCGTCGACGACTACGCCCGCTACACCTGCGCGTGCGGCGTGCTGGAGACCGCCGAGCGGCTGGCCGGCGAAGAGGGCACGCCCGCGCCCGGCCTGTGGGACCTGACCGTCGCGGCCCTCGACGCGCTGGCGAACTCCGACTCCGGCTCCGACGGCACGGGTCGCCTGCCGGGCCTGCTGCTGACCGCCTACCTGCTCAAGGCCATGGCCGAGGCGGGCTGGGCGCCCAGCCTGTTCGACTGCGCCCAGTGCGGCAAACCCGGCCCCCATAGGGCGTTCGCGCCGGCGGCGGGCGGCGCCGTGTGCGTCGAATGCCGGCCACCCGGTGCCGCGACGCCGCCCACCGACGTCCTGCGCCTGATGTGGTGGCTCGCCCACGACCGCTGGGACTACGTCGCCCCGGTGGCGGGCAGCCGGGGGTTCCGCGCCATGGCCGCCCAGGCACGCGGCTTGGCGACGGCCCACCTGCAATTCCACCTCGGCCGGCGCGTCGCGGCGCTGTCGTTGGTCGACGCCAGATGGGGAGACGACGGGGCGTCGTGAAGCCCGGGGCGACCGGGGGTGGGTTCAGTCGGGGCGGTGGGGCATGATGGGGAGGTGACTTCGCCGAAGCCGAACCCGATCCCGCACGACTCGCCGGTGCCCGAGGAATTCCTGCCCCGGCACATCGCCCTGGTCATGGACGGAAACGGCCGGTGGGCGCAGGAACGCGGCATGAAGCGCACCGAGGGGCACAAGCGCGGCGAGGCCGTCCTGATGGACTGCGTCGACGCCTGCCTGGAGATGGGCGTGCCGCACCTGTCCGCCTACGCCTTTTCCACCGAGAACTGGCGGCGGTCGACCGACGAGGTGCGGTTCCTCATGGGCTTCAACCGCGACGTGCTGCGCCGCCGCCGCGACGAACTCGACGCCAAGGGCGTGCGCGTGCGCTGGGCCGGGCGCCGCCCGCGGCTGTGGCGGTCGGTGATCAAGGAACTGGAGATCGCCGAGCGCCAGACGGCGGGCAACGACAACCTGACGCTGTACATGTGCGTCAACTACGGTGGCCGCGCCGAAATCGCCGATGCCGCCCGCGAAATCGCGCAGCAGGTGGCCGACGGGAAACTCAAGCCCGGCGACATCGACGAGAAGAGCTTCGGCCGTTTCCTCGACGAGCCCGACATGCCGGACGTCGACCTCTTCCTGCGCCCCTCGGGTGAGCAGCGCACGTCGAACTTCCTGCCCTGGCAGTCGGCCTACGCCGAGTTGGTCTTCCAGGACCGCCTGTTCCCGGACTTCACGCGCGAGGACCTGCGCGCCGCCGTCGTCGAGTACGCGAAGCGGGACCGGCGTTTCGGCGGGGTCAAGTAGGCGTCAAGTAGGGAGCGCGGCGCCCCGGTGGAGTGGCACCGCCGGGGCCGTATTGGAAACGTCTGCCAATAAGGTTTAGCCTGGCGGCCATGACCCATCCCACCCCGCGGGACTTGCACGAGCTGCTCGCCGAGTTCTCCGCCGCCGATGCCATGACCGTCGCCCACGGCCTCATTTCTCTGCGTCCCACCGCGCACCTCGCGGAATTGGCCAACGGGACGCGCGTCCACACCTGGTGCGCCCTGGACACGCTCATCGTCGCGCACCTTCTCGAAACCGACGTCGAGGTGCGCAGCCGGACCCCGATCGAGTCGGCCGGCGACCCGATCCTGAACGTCGCCATCCGCGGTGGCGAGCTCGTGGCGGATCCCGGGTTCATCCTGTCTTTCCCGCACGTCACCGATGGAGAGGGGCACCACTTCACCGAGGCGTTCTGCCCCTACGCGAACCTGTTCGCGTCGATGGACGCCTACCGTGACTGGGCCGCGGGGCAGCCGCGCCCGACCACGCCGCTCACCGTCGCGGAAGCCGACGACATCGCCCGCGCGTACGCCCTCGACGTCCTCGGCCGGGGCGCGGCGGAGGCGTCGTGCGGTGCCGCGGCCACGGGCTGCGCGTCGTAGGGTTCTCCGTCGAGGTCCGTTTCGGTGCCCTTCGCGGTGCCCTCGTGACTTGCGCCGCTCATCCGCCGCAACCGCCCGGCCCGGCTAACCCACCCCGAATGCGCAGACCCACCCGCTGTAACGGGTGGGGTTGCGCATTCGGGGTGGGTTTGCGTCGGGTTAGGGGGGTGCTCCGCCGGCCGGAGTGATGGCCCGGCATGAAACGCTCGCAACCGCCGGGTCATAACATCTAGCGACCTCTGTCCTGGTCGGTTCCGGTACCCTCGCCGTCGCCGCGAGGCCCCGTCTCATCGCCGGAATCGGACTGGCAATCCGCGCAGACGCCGAAGATCTCCGCGGTGTGGCCCGTCAGGCGGAACCCGTGCTCGTGCGCCAGATCCCCGGCCCATTCCTCGACCGGGCCGCCGCCGATCTCCACGGTCTCGCCGCAGTCGGTGCACACCAGGTGATGGTGGTGGTGATCCCCGCACAGGCGGTACAGCGCCTCGCCGGCGTCGGTGTGCAGCACGTCGACGGCCTTGACCTCCGACAGCGACTGCAGCGTCCGGTACACGGTGGTCAGGCCGACCTTGTCGCCGCGCTCCACGAGCGTCCGGTGGATGTCCCGGGCGGAGCTGAACTTGGTGATGTCGTTCATCGCCGCGATGACGGCCTTGCGCTGCCTGGTGGTGCGCACGCCGATCTTCGGGGACTGGACGGGGGCGCCGTCGGGCTTCGCGGAGCCGTTCGGCCCCGCCGCAGCGGCCCCGGAGCCCTTCGTTGATGACATCGCCGACCTCTCCAATCCCGGCACGGTCCGCGCCCCTCCCGACGAGTCGCGGTGGGCCGGGGCGGTGCCGTCGCAAAGCCTGTTTCGCATACCGACATTACCCGCGGCGATTTCCCGGGGCCGATGGGCATTAATCCGCTTGCGGCGGTTAGAGTGGGGGGCACTTGGCGACGGCCCGACCGGGTCGTCGATTGCACGGGGCGGCGATCCACGCCGCCCACCGTCATCCCGTGCCCCCGGATCCACCGCGGGGCGGGACACCGTAACAAGGAGCGTTTGAGGCAGTGGCCCCGAAGTCTGTCGTCGATACCGTCGCGAACCTGTGCAAGCGCAGGGGTTTCGTCTACCCCTGCGGTGAGATCTACGGCGGTACGCGCTCCGCGTGGGACTACGGTCCGCTGGGCGTGGAGCTGAAGGAGAACATCAAGCGCCAGTGGTGGAAGACCTTCGTCACCGGCCGCAAGGACGTCGTCGGCCTCGACTCGTCCATCATCCTGCCGCGCCAGGTGTGGGAGGCCTCGGGCCACTTGGCCACGTTCACCGACCCGCTGGTCGAGTCGCTGCACACCCACAAGCGCTACCGCGCCGACCACCTCATCGAGGCCTACGAGGCCAAGCACGGCCACCCGCCGGCCAACGGCCTGGCCGACGTCCCGGACCCGGAGACCGGCCAGCCGGGCAAGTGGACCGAGCCGCAGATGTTCTCGGGCCTGCTCAAGACCTTCCTCGGCCCCGTGGACAACGAGGTCGGCCTGCACTACATGCGCCCCGAGACCGCGCAGGGCATCTTCGTGAACTTCAAGAACGTCATGACCACCGCGCGCATGAAGCCGCCGTTCGGCATCGGCCAGACCGGCAAGGCGTTCCGCAACGAGATCACCCCGGGCAACTTCATCTTCCGCACCCGCGAGTTCGAGCAGATGGAGATCGAGTACTTCACCGCCCCGGAGGACGCGCCGGCGAAGTTCGACGAGTGGGTCGAGGCCTGCTGGAACTGGTTCATCGACCTGGGCATCAACCCGGAGAACATGCGCCAGTTCGACGTGCCCGACGACGAGCGCGCGCACTACTCCGCCCGCACCATCGACTTCGAGTACCGCTTCCACTTCCAGGGCAACGAGTGGGGCGAGCTGATGGGCGTGGCCAACCGCACCGACTACGACCTCGGCTGCCACATCGAGCACTCCGGCGAGGATCTGCGCTACCACGACCAGGTGACCGGCGAGAAGTACGTGCCCTACGTCATCGAGCCGTCGTTCGGCCTGACCCGCGCCCTGATGGCCTTCCTGTGCGACGCCTACGTCGAGGAGGAGGTGCCCAACGCCAAGGGCGGCACCGACACCCGCACGGTGCTCAAGCTCGACCCGCGCCTGTCGCCGGTCAAGGTCGCCGTGCTGCCGCTGTCGAAGAAGGACACGCTGACCCCGACCGCCGAGGCCGTCGCCGACAAGCTGCGCGGCCTGTGGGCGATCGACTACGACACCTCGGGCGCCATCGGCCGCCGCTACCGCCGCCAGGACGAGATCGGCACGCCGTTCTGCGTCACCGTCGACTTCGACACCCTCGAGGACGACGCCGTGACCGTGCGCGACCGCGACACCATGGAGCAGGAGCGCGTGAAGATCGACGAGCTCGAGGGCTACCTCGCGCAGCGCCTGGTCGGGTGCTAAACCGGGCGTACGACGCTTTTTCCGCCAGCTAGGAGACAAGCCATGAGCGATCAGAACGATCGTCCCCGGATCGACCCCGAGGGCATTTCCCGCGAGCCGACCGTGACGCCCGCCGAGGACGTCGAGGCCCCGGCCGCGCCGGCCGCCGATCCCGTCGGCGCCGCGGAGCCCGCCGCGCCCGCCCCGGCCGAGGAGGCGCCGGCGCCGGAGACGACGTCGGCCCCGGCTGCCGCGGAGCAGGCCGGGACGTCCCCGGAGGCTCCGTCGGCCGAGGCCCCGGCGCCGGCCGCCCCGCAGCTGCGCGAGATCGACGAGTCCCACGCGGCGACCATGGACGACGGTTCCGTCGTGCGGTGGGAGAGCTGGAGCCTGGGCGAGGAAACCAAGAAGGGCAACGAGGTCCGCATTCCCGTGATCGCCGAGGGCGCCGAGGTCGCGGAGTACGTCCGCATCGGCCCCGAGGAGGCCATCGCGACCGCGCAGGGCGCGTGGGACCTCGACGTCGTCGGCGACGGCCGCCTGGTGGCGACCCTGCCGGACGGCCGCGTGTTCACCGCCGGCGGCAAGGACCGCCCCAAGCTGTCGCGCGCGAAGAAGATCGACGTCGACCTGGGCGGCGACCGCCGCCTGTACGTGGTGTGCGAGGGCGCGCAGAACTACGTCATCGAGGATGAGCGCGGCGGCAAGCTGGGCCAGTTCACGGGCGCCAATCGCGGCGTCCGCTCGGCCGAGATCCAGTACGACACCGACGCCGGCCGCGCCCTGCCGGACGAGGAGAAGATCTTCCTGTCCTGGGTCGCCCGCCGGGTGCTCGAGTTCCGGATGATCAGCTCGACGTGGATCCTGACCGTCTGCCTGTTGCTGCTGATCGCCTACCTCGTGTGGGTCTGGGTGTCGTAGGCGATCATGGTTGGCGAGAATCGGCCCGGGAGCGCGCCGGGGGAGGGCATCGGGCCCGTCCCCGGTGACGCGCCCGGGCCGTGGCGCGTGTCGGGCCCGCCGCCGGCCGGGGGTTTCCCGGGGCGGACGGGCGGCAAGCCCGGTTCGGGCCCCGACGCCACGTCGCTTTACGACGCCGCCGGGAACCTCATCGCCCCGGATTGGCGGGTCACGCCGTCCGGCCTGACGGGGCGGTCGTTCACCGTGTCGTCTCCCGATGACTGGTGGCGCGCCCGAGCCGTGGGGCTCACCGTGGCGCACGTGGTGCTCTCGGGGCCGGGCGGCGAGCTCAGCCTCAACCGGCGCGACGGCGGCCGCGGCCGCGAGATCGTCGACGTGGGGGAGCGGCGGCTGGTGGCGCGGACGAAGCTGGACCGCGGGCTCGTGGTCGTGGAGATCGTCGGGGGCAGCCCCGATGCCGCGGGCGTCGATGCCGGGCTGTTGGCCGCGGCGGCGTTCGCCTGCGCGCACCTGGACGGTCCCGCCCGCCTGATGGGCTGAATCGCGCCGGTTGAATTGCGCCGGTTGAACTGCGCCGGCTGAACCGCGAAACGGCCGCCCCGGTGGGGCGGCCGTTTTTGTGTCATTGGGAAGCGCGGTGGAAAGAGCTCGGTCAGAAGCTGCCGGAGCCGCCGCTGAACCCGCCGCCCCCGCCGAACCC
The DNA here is from genome assembly GCF_030408795.1 of Corynebacterium hansenii. Lineage (NCBI taxonomy): Bacteria > Bacillati > Actinomycetota > Actinomycetes > Mycobacteriales > Corynebacteriaceae > Corynebacterium > Corynebacterium hansenii. The sequence continues at coordinate 2,187,358 of NZ_CP047211.1, read as the reverse complement.
GCCTCCGCCACCGAAGCCACCGCCCCCGCCGAACCCGCCGCCGAAGCCGCCTCCGCCGCTCATCATGCCGCCGAGGACCATGCCGGCGATCATTGCGCCGGAGTTGCCGCCGCCGCGGTACTGGTTCATGCGCTGGTTGTGTCGGTTGATGTCGTCGCGCGCGGCCTTCGCGGCCTGCCGGCCCAACTGGGCGGCGGTGCGCGCCTCCTGGATGCCGCGGCGCGGATGGCTCGCCCGGTCATTGCCCGGCTTGGCGGCGATCTGCTCGGCGATGGCCAGGTGCCGCTCGGCCTCGGCCAGGCGGGTGCGCGCGGTGGAACCGACGATGCTGCGGCGAGTGCCGATGATGTCGCGCGCGCCCATCACCTGGGCCCGCGCATCCGTCAGGGCGTTGTGCAGCGTCTGCATCTTCTGGGCGAAGGCGTTCGCGGCGTCGCGGGCGTCCTCCAGTTCGTCGTCGAGCGCGGCGTCGGCGTCGGTGAGCGCCGTCCAAGCGCCGAGCGGATCCGTCGCGCCCTTGGCCTCGGCCGTCGCGAGCGCGGCGCGGCCGGCCTCCACTGCCTTGGCCAGGCCATCCCGGTCGATGTTCGCGGCGTCGGGGGCGGCCAGCAGATTCGTGGCCTCGCCGATCTCGCCGCGCACCTCCTCAGCCAGCGCGTCGAGGCCGGACAGCGCCTGGGCGATGTTGCCGTCGGCGTGCTCGATGCCCTCGACCAGCTTTTCGGCCTGGTCCAGGGCGAGGTCGGTGGCGCGGAGGGCGTCGATGAGCCCGGCCTGCTCGCCGGCGGGCTTGGCCAGCAGCGCGCGGGCCTCGTCCCGGGAGCGCTCCGCCATGTTGACGTGCTCGGTGGCCATGTCGACGTTGTCCGAAATCGACGCCAGGGCCTCCTCGTCGTAACGCGCGCGCAGGCCGTCGAGGGTCGTGGCCGCATTCGGGATGCGCGTGCGCAGGTCGACGCCCCGCTGGGTCAGCCGATCCAGGGTCTCCGGGGCGTTGAGCAGCTGCTCGCGCATCTCGGCGTAGCGGGAGACCTCCCCGTCGAGCCGGTCGTCGGCCGTGCCGCAGGAAGAGATGATGTCCAGCAGCATCCCGCGGCGCTCGCCCTCGCCCAGGGAAGGGCCGTCGTCGATGCGCTGGCGCAGCTCGAAGGCGCGGTTGAGGGTGCGCTGCGAGTGCTCCAGGGCCTGGGCGAGGTCGCGGACGCGGGCATCGCCGAATTCGGCGCGGGCCAGGTCGAGTTCGGTGGCCGCCAGGCGGATGGACTCGTCGGTGGAGACCAGCTCCTCCCGGGCCAGTTCGTCGAGCGCGTCGGTGGACAGGCGCTCGTGGGACTCGATGTCGTCGGGGCGCAGCGTCTTCCCCTCCTCGACTTCGGTCGAGGTGCGCTTCTTCCGGTTGCGCCGCGACCACGCGACGGCGCCACCGCCGAGCACCGCGGCACCCGCCGCGCCGGCGCCGAGGACGCCGAGGCCCGCGGCCGCCGACGCCGGCGTGGCCTCGTCGATGGCGGCCAGGGCCGCGGCTTCCCAGTCGTCCCGGCCCAGCGCCGGGGAGGCGGCCTCGATCATCTTCTGGCCGGTGGTCGGGACGTCGTCGCCGCCACCGCCGCCGGCGTTGCGGTCCTTCACCGCCACGGCGAACACCGCGAGGTTGGGCGTGCCGCCGAGCTCCCGCCACATCTGCGTGGCCCACTGCTCGGGCTGGACGCCGTCGAAGGAATCGACGAACACGATGCGCATGACGGTGCCGTGCTCCTGCTGGAGCTGGGCGGCGCGCTCGTTGAGCTTCGCCTCCTGCGCGTCGGTGAGCACGTCCGCGGCGTCCCAGATGCGGCCCTCGAATCGCTGCGGGGCCTCGGCGCGCGCGGCGGGCAGCGCGGTCGGCGCCGGGCCGGAGGCGAGCAGCACGCCGGCGAGCGGCCCGGACAGCGCGACGAGGGCGCCGGCTCCGATCGCCGCGGCGATGCGGTGGGTGCGGTTGGTGTGGCGGGGACGGTCGTGCTCGGTCATGCCCCGAGGATACGTGCGCGCCGTGGACCACACAGCGCGACGCCGGGCGGACGCGCGGGCCTCCCGTACAGCGCGCCTACCGGCGGTGACGCGGAATCGGCGGCATGATGGGCGCGTGGCCGCCCGATTCCGTTATTCAGCATCCGATCTCGACCGCATCCTGCACGAGGGTGCGAAACAGTCGCTGCTGCCCGGGGCCGAGGCCGTGGAGGCGCACCGCACCGCCTTCTCCCGCGACCGCGCCCGCGTCCTCCATTCGGCCGCCCTGCGCCGGCTGGCGGACAAGACCCAGGTGGTGGGTCCCCACGACGGCGACACCCCGCGCACCCGGCTGACGCACTCGCTGGAGGTCGCGCAGATCGCCCGCGGCATCGCCGCCGACCTCGGCGCCGACGAGGACCTGGCGGAGCTGGCGGGCCTGACCCACGACATCGGGCACCCGCCCTACGGGCACAACGGCGAACGCGCGCTGAACGAGATCGCGGCCGAGTGCGGCGGTTTCGAGGGCAACGCGCAGACGCTGCGCATCCTCGCCCGGCTGGAGCCGAAGACCCTCGACGACACCGGGCACCCGTGCGGCCTCAACCTCACGCGCGCGGCGCTCGACGCGGCGTGCAAGTACCCGTGGACCCCGATCGCCCCCGACGGCACGCGGCGCACCAAGTACGGCGCGTACCAGGAGGACGCCCCGATCCTCCAGTGGATCCGCGCCGGCGCGCCCCACGGCCGCCAATGCCTGGAGGCGCAGATCATGGACTGGGCCGACGACGTCGCGTACTCGGTCCACGACGTCGAGGACGGCATCGTCTCCGGCCGCATCGACCTCGGCGTCCTGTGGGACACCGTGGAGCTGGCGGCGCTGGCCGACAAGGGCGCCCGCGCGTTCGGCGGCGACCCCGCGGAGCTCGTCGAAGCCGCCGGCCGGCTGGCCAGCCTGCCCGTCGTCTCCGCCGCCGCCTCCTACGACGGGTCGCTGCACTCGATGGTCGCGCTGAAGCGGATGACGTCGGAGCTGGTCGGCAGATTCGTCACCGCGTCGGTCGCCGGCACGAGGCGGGCGGCACGGGCCGCGTGGGCGTCGTCGAGCGAAGCCGAGGGGTTCTTCGGCCCGAAGCAGCCCATCGACCGGGCCCTCGGGCGCTACGAGGCAGACCTCGCCGTGCCCGCGGGGATCCTCGCGGAGGTGACCATGCTCAAGTCCATCGCGGTGCTGTACGTGATGGACCTGCCGCGGCACATCCGCAGGCAGGACCGCGAGCGCGACCGGCTGTTCCGCGTCGCCGACTACCTGAGGGAAGGCGCGCCCGGATCGCTGGACCCGGTCTACCGCTGGATGTACGACCAGGCGGAATCCGATGCCGGGCGGCTGCGCGTGATCGTCGACCAGATCGCCTCGATGACGGAGTCCCGCGTGGAGAGGCTCGACCGGAAGATCGCCGGGGTGTCCGCGGCCCGCGGCTGACCGGCATATCCTTCCGGCATGGCGAAGCCCTTTTCCCGTGCGGTCCTCGAACAGGTCGATCGGCTCGGCGGCACGTGGCGGGAGGTCCCGGACGATGCCGGCCCCGTCGCCCGCGTCGGGGCGATCTCCTTCCCGAAGCGGCTCATCGGCGAAGCGGAAGTGGGGTTCCTGCTGCCCGCGGAATGCGGCTTGCCCGACGCCGACGCCGTCATCGCGCTCGACGGGCCGCTTCCCGACGTCCCCGTCACCGACGAACTACCGGAAGGAGTGCGTTGGTGCGGCAACGAGTGGCAGGCGGGCGAGATCGCATTCGAGTGGGATGAGGGGATCGGAAAGGACTTCCCCTTCGTGGACCTGGGCGCGGAAGGCGAGGATTCGCCGGAACTGAAGGCGTTCCGCGAAGCCGTCGGTGATCCGGCCGCAGCCCGCGCCGTCCTGCTGACCTACGGCGACGGGTACCCGAACTACCACTTGATCAACGCCGACGATCCGCGGCCGGGGGATCCCGCCGTGTGGTCGACGGACCATGAGGGGATGTTCCGCCACATTGAATCGGAGGCCCCGTCGCTGAGCGCGTGGCTCGCCGGGCAACTGACCGACGCGGAAATCCACGCGCGGCTGCGTCGGGGGTGACGCCGGTCGCGCGGTCGCCCCGGGGTCAGTCCTCCGCGTCGGGGATCTTGCAGAACGACCCGTAATGGTCGTCGGTGTAGTACCAAACGTCCGGGTCGTCTTCCGTGCCGCCGCCGACGACGATGCGACGGGCCCCGCGGTGGTTCAGCCCCGGGGTCTCCACGGTGTACTCGCGGTAGTAGTCGCCCTTCTGCCTAGGCAGAACGCCTTCGTAGTTGCCGAAGTGCTTGCCGTCGTGGGGCGAGTGGATGTGGTGCTGGTTGGTCAGGATGCGGTCGACGACCTCGTCCGCCTGCGGCGGCAGCGTGTCGATGGGGCACTCGTCCCCGCGCGCGCCGTCCTCTGCGCCATCGCGTGATTGCCCGGCGCCGGTTTTCCCGCCGCCATTCTTGCCGGGGCCGTCGTTCGGGCGGGCGCCCGCGCCGGAGCCGGAGTCACCCGAACCCGCGCCGGAGCCGCCCGAACCCGCGTCGCCGGGGGAACCGTTCCCGGCACCGGTGCCGCCGTCGATGCCGAACCACGCACCGGCCAATGCGAGCAGCAGGGCGCCGCCCGCGGCGAGGAGCCCCTTGCCCTTCTTCCCGTCCATTCCTGACATGCGGACAGTTTCCCACGCGGCGGCCCGTCGCAAAGCAAGGGGAGGCACGAAAACCCGGCGAGCTGCACCTTTCCCGCCCACCGCACATACGGTCGACGGTGCTGGCTACCATGGTGGCCATGGCCAGAGGACGAATCCCCGACAGCGACATCGCGGCGATCCGCGAACGTACGCCGATCGAGGAAATCGTCGCCGAGTACGTGCAGCTCAAACCGGGCGGCGCGGACTCGATGAAGGGGCTGTCGCCGTTCAAGGACGAGCGCACCCCCAGCTTCCACGTGCGGCCGAATCACGGCTACTACCACTGCTTTTCGACGGGCAAGGGCGGGGACGTCTTCAGCTTCCTCATGGAGATGGAGCACCTGACCTTCCCCGAGGCCGTGGAGGCGTGCGCAGAGAAAATCGGCTACCGCATCAACTACGAGGGCGGCGGCACCGGGCGGCGCGAGGAACCGGGCACCCGCCAGCGGCTCATCGCCGCCAACCGCGAGGCGCAGAAGTTCTACGCCATGCAGCTGGGCAAGCCGGAGGCGGAGACCGCGCGGACGTTCCTCACCGACCGCGGTTTCACCATCGAGCAGGCCAAGCACTTCGGCTGCGGCTACGCGCCGGCGGGCTGGGACACGCTGACCAAGCACCTGCAGCGGCTGGGCTTCACCTTCGAGGAGCTGGAGAAGGCGGGGTTGGCGCGGATGGGCCGCAAGGGGCCCATCGACCGCTTCCATCGGCGCCTGCTGTGGCCGATCCGCAACATCAGCGGCGACGTCATCGGCTTCGGGGCCCGCAAGCTTTACGACGACGACAACCTGGGCAAGTACATGAACACGCCCGAGACGATGCTGTACAAGAAGTCGAAGGTGCTGTTCGGCCTGGACCATGCGAAGAAGTCGATCGCGGAGGGCCACCGGGCGGTGATCGTCGAGGGCTACACCGACGTCATGGCGATGCACGCCGCCGGCGTGACCACGGCCGTCGCCGCCTGCGGCACGGCGTTCGGCGACGAGCACCTGCAGCTGCTGCGCCGCCTGATGCTGGACGACAGCTTCTTCCGCGGTGAGCTGATCTACACCTTCGACGGCGACGAGGCCGGGCAGAAGGCGGCCATGCGCGCGTTCGAGGGCGAGCAGCAGTTCACGGGGCAGAGCTACGTCGCCGTCGCGCCCGAGGGAATGGACCCCTGCGATCTGCGGATGGCCAAGGGCGACGCGGCCGTGCGCGATCTGGTGGCGCAGCGGACGCCGTTGGTGGAGTTCGTGCTGCGGACGCTGCTGGCCGACTACGACATGACCACGCCCAACGGCCGCGTGGACGGTCTGCGCCGCGTGGTGCCCGTGCTGGGCCAGATTCGGGATGCGTCGCTGCGCGACGAGTACGCCCGCGAGGTCGCCGGCTGGGTCGGGTGGAACGACGAGGCGGAATTCGTCCGCCGCGTGCGCGACGAGGCCCGCAATCCCAAGCACGACGACGGGCCGCGGCGCAGGCCCGTGCGCCAACGGGACGGCGACGCCGACGCCGGCCCGGGTTCTCCGGGGTTCGGCGGCGGTTCCGGCGGCAAGGGCCCCGGCGCGGCACCCGCCCGGCCGATGCTGCCGTACCCCGACGCGCGCGACCCGGAGCTGCACGTGCAGCGTGAGGCGATGAAGCTGGCCATCCAGGAGCCCGTGATCACCGGGCCGATGTTCGACGCCCTCGCCCCGGAGACGTTCTCGCACCCGACGTACCGGGCGCTTTTCGACGCCACGCAGAAGGCCGGCGGGGTGTCCGGGGCAAGCGGAGGAGCCGAATGGGTGGCCGCGCTGCTGGGGCAGCTCGACGACGCCGTCGGCCGCGCACTGGTCACCGAACTCGGCGTGGAGGAAATCCGCGTCGATGCCGAGATGCTGCGCGCGTACTCGTCGTCGGTGCTGGCCCGCCTGCAGGAAGTGTGGGTCGGCGGGCAGGTGGCGCAGGTGAAGTCGATGCTCGCCCGGATGCGCCCCTCCGACGACGAAGCCGCGTACCGGCAGTTGTTCGCCGACCTGCTGGCCCTCGAGGACTACCGCCGCGAGCTGTTGGCCGAGTCGCTCAAGGTGCAGGTGGACTGAAGTCCCGCGGGCGCGCCGGGGCCCCACCTTTCGGTCTCGCCGGGATGGGTCAGGGTTCGAGTCTGCTTGCCCCGGCCCAGCCGATGGCCGCCGCGACGGCGGCGATGGGGATGCCGAAGATGAACACTCCCGGGTAAGGCGCGGCCACGCCGTCGCCGATGCCGAAGCCCCAGGTGGCCATGAGCAGGCCGGCGACGGTGAGCGAAGCGCCCGCTATCGCCGTCACTGCGCCCCAGGATGCGGTCACCGTGCCCAGCGCCGCACCGATGGCCGCGGCCATGAGGAAGCAGACGAGGAACACCAGGAACGTGATCGCCCACGTCCATGGGGTGGTGCCGGCGTCATCGACCAGGTAGGGCTCGCCGTCGGTGTCCAGGAAAGGCGCGCTTCCGGCGTTGACAACGAAGGGGTCGTATCGCGTGTACCAGGGGTTGTTCCTCCAACTGAGCCACGTGCTGGCGGTCGCGATGGCCGACAGCGCGAGGCTCCACGCGGCGGCGACGGACGCGAATCCGGCGAACCAGGTCGGTGCCGGCACATTCAGGGCGCGGACGGCGCGGATCCGATGGGCGGCGATGCCGAAGAACACGGCCGTCGCCGAAAGCGCCAGACCGTTCCAGGCGAACCCGGAGCCCCTCGTGAACCTGCCGACCGCGAGGAAGAACGCGATGGCGGCGAATCCGATGATCAGCTCCCGTCGTGAGGGGGAAGCGAAGGCGGTGATGGAGTTTTTCATGGCTCGTTCCTCGTGGTTGCTGGGGCGCGGGTGGTGGTGCCGGGATCGGCGGACGCGCTATGGAGGGCGAGTAGATCGATCAGCTCGCCGTCTTCGGGATGGGTGATGGTGATGCCTTCCGCGGCGGCCCGTCGTGAAGCGGAACAGGACAGGGGCCGGGACAACGTGACTTCCGCGATGCCGCCGAGGGACTTCGCGGCCGCCCGCGGCGCGTCACCGGCGATGGCGTCGACCATGGCGGAGGGGCCGCGCATCGTGGGGAAGCTGGCGCGGGCGGCGTCGAGGGAGATCGGGCCGGCGACGATGCCCGCGTCGGAAATGGTTGTCACGTCGTCGACGAGTCCCGCGAGGTCCTCGGAGCGGTGGGAAGTGAGCACCAGGCACAGTTCCGGGTGGTCGCCGGCGACCCCGATGATCCGGTCGCGGAGGACGCGGCGGAGCCCGACGTCCAGACCGGTGAAGGGCTCGTCGAGCAGCACCGCGCCGGCGCCGGAGGACAGCGCCGTGGCAGCAGAGAGGAGCTGGCGCCGGCCCGCGCTGAGCGTCGCGGTGCGGGCCCTCGCGTCGATGCCGGCGGCGGCGAGAATGCCCAGCGCGAGCTCCCGGTCGAGGCCCGGATGCCCGACGGCGGCGACGTCGAGATGCTGCCCGACCGTGGCGCCCGCGAACCGCACGTCCGGCGCGACGCGGCCCAGCGCGGTGGTGTCCGAGCTTCGCACGGTGCCAGCGGTGACGCGCATGTGGCGCGCGAGCACCCTCAGCAGCGTCGTCTTGCCCACGCCATTGCGCCCGATGATTCCGTGGATTCCGGGCCCGAGTTCCAGGTTCGCCCGATCGAGGATAGTGTGGCCGCGGCGCCTCACGACGACGTCGGCGATTCCGATGGTCATTTCCGCTTCCTTTCTTCGGCGATCAGCCCGTCGAGCGTGGCGTCGTCGAGCCCCAGTGCGCGTGCTTCGGCGAGCAAGGGGCGGATGAATTCTTCGGCCAGTGCCGCCCGGCGACGGGCCAGCACCATGTCGCGGGCGCCGGGGACGACGAACATGCCCAGGCCGCGGCGCTTTTCCAGCAGGCCATCGGCGACGAGTTCGGCGAGGGCCTTTCCGGAGGTCGTGGGGTTGACGGAGTGGAAGGCGGAGAGTTCGTTGGTCGACGGTGCGCGGTCGCCTTCCCGCAATGCGCCGCTGCCGATGTGATCGCGGAGCTCGGCGGCGATGCGCGCGTAGATCGGGCGGGGATCGGCCATGAGCACCTCCTTCAGTTAATGGGTTAACCACCTATGTGGTGAACCCCTTAACCGTGACCCTAGGCATGCGAAAGCCCCGGCGCAAGGGGCGAGGGGAATCCTTGTGTCGGGGCGGCCGCGCGTGCGGAGTCGGTGGGGGTCAGTACCCCCTGCGGATCCATTCCTCCAGGTGCGGCGCCTCGCGGCCGATGGTCGTGTGGTCGCCGTGGCCGGTGCGGACGATGGTCTCCTCCGGCAGGGTCAGCAGGTTGTCGCGGATGGAATCGATGATGGTGTCGAAGTCCGAGAACGACCGTCCCGTCGCGCCGGGACCGCCCGAGAACAGCGTGTCGCCGGAGAACAGCTCGCCGGCCTCCGGCACGTACAGGCAGCACGAACCGGGGGAATGGCCCGGGGTGTTGACCACCATGACCTCGGTGCCCGCGACCTCGAGCTTCTGGCCGTGCTCCAGGGTGTCGTGGCCGAGGTCGCCCCACGTCTGCTCCCACAGCATCTGGTCGCCGGGGTGGACGAGGATCGGCGCGTCGAGCTTCTCGGACAGCTCCGGGGCGACGGTGATGTGGTCGTTGTGCGCGTGGGTGCACACGATGGCCTTCACGCGGCGCCCGCCGACGGCGTCGATGATCGGCTGGGCAGTGTGCGCGGCGTCGACGACGATGACCTCGTTTTCGTCGCCGAAGACCCAGATGTTGTTGTCCACGTCCCATTCGCCGCCGTCGAGGGCGAACGTGCCGGACGTGACCACGTGGTCGATGATCAGATCGCCCTGTTTGCGGATGCGCTCCGCGGCGTCGTGCGATTCGGTGCTCATTGGTGCTCTCTCCTGGTGGTGGAAGGGGGCCGTTTGGAGTCGGTGGGTTGGAGAAGGTGGGTGGGAGTCGGGCGGTGGCCGTCGTCAAGCGCCGTCCGTCGTCAAGCAAGATGCCGCCCCGCCGGGCCTACAGCGTGACCACGGAACGCAGGACCTTGCCCGCCTTCATGGTGTCGAACGCCTCCTCGACGTCGTCGAGGCCGATGCGCTCGCTGACGAAGTCCGCCAGCGGCAGGCGATCCTCCAGCGACAGATCGACGAGCATGGGGAAGTCCCGCTCGGGCAGGCAATCGCCGTACCAGCTGGACTTCAGCGAGCCGCCGCGGCCGAAGACGTCGAGCAGCGGCACCTCCAGCTTCATCGTCGGCGAGGGCACGCCGACCAGCACGACGCGCCCGGCGAGGTCGCGCGCGTAGAACGACTGCACGTAAGTCTCGGGGCGGCCGACTGCGTCGATGACGACGTCGGCCCCGAAGCCCCCGGTCAGTTCACGGATTTGCTTGACGACGGGATCGTCCTCGCCCGTTGCGCCGGGTGCGCCGGCGGCGAGTTCCCTCGAGTTGATGGTGTGGGTCGCGCCGAAGTCGCGGGCGGTGGCCAACTTCTCGTCGGAGATGTCCACCGCGATGATGGTCGTCGCGCCGGCCAGCTTCGCGCCGGCGATGGCCGCGGTGCCGACGCCGCCGCAGCCGATCACCGCGACGGACTCGCCGCGGGTGATCTCGCCGGTGTTGATGGCCGCGCCGATGCCCGCCATCACGCCGCAGCCCAGCAGGCCGGCGACGGCCGGGTCGGCGTCGGGGGAGACCTTGGTGCACTGGCCCTCGTGGACCAGCGTGGCGTCGCAGAACGCGCCGATGCCCAGGGCGGGCGTCAGCTCGGTGCCGTCGGAGAGCGTCATGGGCTTGGAGGCGTTGTGAGTGGCGAAGCAGTACTTCGGCTCGCCCTTCTTGCAGGCGCGGCACTGGCCGCACACCGCGCGCCAGTTGAGCACCACGAAGTCGCCGACCTCGACGTGGGTGACGGCGTCGCCGACTTCGGAGACGACGCCGGCGGCCTCGTGGCCGAGGAGGAAGGGGTAATCGTCGTTGATGTCGCCGTCGCGGTAGGCGAGGTCGGTGTGGCAGACGCCGCAGGCCTGGACGTCGACGATGACGTCGTTGGGGCCGGGGGCGGGGAGGACGACGTCCACCATCTCCACGGGGGCGCCCTTGGAGCGGGCGATGATGCCCCGGACGGTGCGGTGGGCGTCGGCGGCGGGGGCGGCGCCGCTGTCGGGCTGGGTTTGGGGGCGTTGTTTTCCGTCATGCCTCCCAGCGTAGGGAGACTTTCCGCTTTGCGCCCCGGATTCAGCCGCGCAGCGGATCCGCGAAGAACTCCACCTCGTGCCAGGACGACAGCCGGAAGGCCCGGTCCATCGCCGCGCGTTCGGTGGTCGTGGCGGTGGTGGCGTACTTCGAGCAGATGTCGATGGCCCGGTTGGTGTCGGAGTCGAAGGCGTCGTCGGCGTAGGTGTCCAGCCACCGCGCGTACGGGTGGGCGTCGTGGTTGCGGGCGATCAGCCGGTGGCCGATGTCGCGGTAGAGCCAGAAGCAGGGGAGGACCGCGGCGATGAGTTCGCCGTAGGAGCCGCGGGCGGCGGTGGCGACCAGGTGGTCGACGTAGGCGCGGGTGACCGGCGACGCCTCGATGGCGCCTGCGCCCTCGTCGCCGGCGTCGTCGCCGAGGAAGCTGCGGTGCAGTTCCATCTCGCCGGCCAGGGCGCCGTGGGCGGCGTAGGACCAGAACATCTGCTCCTCCTGCGTCGGCGCCAGCGAGGACGCCGCGGCCAGCGCGCGGGAGTAGCCGTTGAGGTACAGCGCGTCCTGGGCCAGGTAGCGGCGGAAGGCTTCCTGCGGCAGCGTGCCGGAGCCGAGGCCCTTGACGAAGTCGAGGTCGTCGATCGCCTCGCGCAGGTCCGCGATCGATTCCCACCACTGGTCGGCGATGGTCGCCGCGTCGGCGGCCAGCCCCCGTTCCCACAGCTGCGCGAAGTGGTGGACGGGACCGTTGCCTTCGCCGACTTCCAGCTCGTCGGCGTGGCGCAGCGCGGAGGTCAGCCACTCCTTGGCCACCCCGACGGAGCGGAAGGGGTCGCCGATGCGGGGCCACAGCGCCGCGATGGCCGCGGAGATGGAGCAGCCCGTGCCGTGGGTGTTGCGGGTGTCGATGCGCGGCCCGGTGAACCGCTCGGCGGATCCGTCGGGGCGGACCAGCGAGTCCACGACGACGTCGTCGCGCAGGTGCCCGCCCTTGGCCAGCACCAGGACGTCGTGTTCGGCGGCCACCGCGTGGGCCTGGTCGAGGGCTTCGCCGGGCGTCGTCGCCGGCTGGGTGCCCGCGAGCACGGCCAGTTCGGGGATGTTCGGGGTGACCAGGTCGACGTGGCGCAGCAGGCCGCGCAGGGCTTCCTCGGCCTCGGGCTTGAGCAGCCGGTCGCCGGAGGTCGCCACCATGACGGGGTCCAGGACGACGATCGGGGAGGGCGCGCCCTCGAGGAACTCGGCGTCGGAGCCTTCGTCCGCGGCGGTGTCCCCGGAGTCGGTAGCGCCGGAGTCGGCGGCCCCCGCGTTGCGGCTGCGCAGCGCATCCAGCCAGTCGGCGACTTCGGCGATGATCGGCGCGTCGAAAAGCATGCCGATCTTCACCGCGTCGATGGCCACGTCATCCGACACCGCATCGAGCTGCGAGCGGAGGAACTCCACCGGGGGCACGTGGACGTCGCGCACGCCGCGGGTGTTCTGGCTGACCAGTGCGGTGACCACCGCCATGCCGTACGCGCCGTGCGCGGAGAACGACTTCAGGTCGGCCTTCACGCCGGCGCCGCCGGTGGGGTCGGTGCCCGCGATGGACAGCACCCGTGGGATCCGGCCGGTGCGCTGGACGCCGCACGCGACGCATCCTCCGTTCCAGTCCTCCGGGTACTGCCGGTATGCGGAACGTGGTGCGTCGCCCATTGCAACATCCTTTCGCCGGTGCCAGCCGGATCAAGTTCGGCGGGTGTGCTCTCAGCCCGGGCGGCCCGGGCACCCCGTGTTGCGCGAAACGTTAGCAAACGCGCCGGTTGCTTTGCGACGGCCCGGCCAGCGCCCGTCCGCCCTGCCGGATGGGGTCCGGCCGTCGCTCGTCCGCTCTGCCGGATGGGGTCCGGCCGGGTGGCTTCCGGCGCGGGCGGCTGCGCGGCCGAAATGAGGTGTGACCTGCTGATTTGGCGTCCATATGGGTACTGGGTAGAGTAATGATCCGTCGCACGGAGACGTGCCGGAGACATTCCTCCATAGCTCAATGGCAGAGCATTCGACTGTTAATCGAAGGGTTGCTGGTTCGAGTCCAGCTGGAGGAGCAAAAACAGCAGGTCAGAGGGAAAATCCTCTGACCTGCTTTCGTCTTTTCGGCCGAAAAGGACCAACAAAGGACCAAATAATAATCAAGACCCCCGGCAATGGACGATGATCGCCGGACGATTCTTGACCGTTCATTACCCCCGCGCCCGCGAGGACCAAGGGCGCAACGTCTCAACGAGCGCGAACCACCGCCCCGTGCGATGATCACCACGGTCGCCCGCCCACCCCCACTGGCTCAAAAGGGCCGGCGGCCACGTCCCGGCAGCTCCCGCCCACCCCGGCGGTCGAGCGCCGGGACACCTACGTGTAAACGCCGCGGACGTAGCCGACGATTCGAATCCTGCCCCCTTGATTCTCGATCCGGCGACCATTGGGAAGGATGAATTCCAGCAAGTACTTCAAGTCCTCGACAGGGTCCATCAACCCCACCTGAAGTTTGAGAACCTCGCCTGGTAGCAGGATCGGCGCAGTATTGTCGGTAAAATCATCCAGATATTCAGGATACGGCGAAAGGGCATAACACCTGCCTCCCTCGTATGGGAATTCAATTTTCACAGAAAACACGGGTGTCTCTGCGAGGTTGTGAACGCTAACTGTCCACTTCGAACTCTTTCCCTGGTCGCGATCGTCGTTCTCGACAACGACAGGGTTCAGCTTCGCGGTCGCCATGGTTGACGCCTCTTCCGCTTCCCGGCGATCTCTTCGGCGCTGTTTTGAATCCCAAATGCCGTTGCCGACGGCAATCGCTACAGCTATGACCCCTGTTATAAGGCTGCCGTAAAACCTCGGATCGGCCCAAACGCTATCCATGCGGACAGCATACTTAGATCACCAACGGCACCAGCCGGCCCGGACGAAACACCCGGCCCGTCACCCGAATGAACCGCCCACGGGAATACACCTCGAGTCCATCACGCCGCACACCCGGCCCCTCCCGCAGCAACCCGAACACATGCAACCCCCGGCCCGACACGCTCACCTCAACCCACGCCCCCGGATTCGCTTCCAGCACCGCCCGCGCCACCGCAGACACCACCCGCCCCCGATCATCCAACGCCCCATCCAAGTCGATGCAGCCAACCCCGCCGCCCAACATCACCCCGAACCCATCACCAGCACCGGACTGAACATCCGCGAACTCCGCCCACGTCCGCGGATTGATGCTCGACGCCGGGCGCCCATCGACCATGACCGGCCGCTTCCCCTCGGCGCGAACCCACCGCCGGCCCTCCCGAAGCCCCGCCGGAATCTCCGTTTTCCGGCGGCGCCGATACGCCTTCTGCCGGCACGCATTCGAGCAAAACCGCGCCGGCCGCCGCGAACGCGACGGATCAAGCACCGAACCGCACTGCGAACACCTGGCATCCATGCCACCAGTCTACCCGAAAGCGTTACGTTAAACCACATGTGACCAGCACATATGCAATGACGAGATAAGGCGAAGTCCACAGCCGCGACGACACCCCACCACCCACCAAAAACCCCTCAAAACACCCCAAAAACACGCAAAAACGGCCCTCCAGGGGCCACAAAACCCCAGGAAAGCCGAAAACCCCAGACCCGAGCTCAGCCTCAGCGGCTACACCTTCGGGGGCTTCGAACGGACCCCGGGGACCGGGTAGCCCCCAGGGGTCTGTCGGTGATCGTCTGGTCGTCGTCTACGGGGTGACGGTGATCTTGACGATGGCCTTCTCGAAGACGAAGCCGAAGCCGACGCGCATCGTCGCGCGGATCGCGACGCGATCGCTGGTGAAGAACACGCTGTTGTCTGCGACGACTTCGGCGGTGTCGCGGACGACGAGTTGGGCGGCGTCGGCGGGGATCGCCCAGATCTGGCCCTTCTTAACGTGGTTGCTGGTGAGCAGGGGCACGCCGGCGACGGTGCGAGTGGTGGGGGCGGTCGGGTCGGGCTGGAGGAGACCGCGGGCGGAGTTGGTGGATTCCTTGAGCGTCGCCAGGGTCAGGGCGTCGTCGGGGTGGGCGACGAAGGAGGTGAGAGTGGCCCCCAGTCCGGCGGTCTTTGCTCGCGCTTCTTCAGCCCAATCAAGGTTGTCGAGCGCGTTGACGGTGAGCTCGGTGGGCTGGATGGAGCCCAGGCCGGCGGGCGCCGGCGCGGCTTCGTTGCCGAAGAATGCGGCATCGATGCTGTTGGTGATCTGTCGGACGAGTCCGCGGCCGATCTCGTTGATCGCTTCGGGCGTTGCGTCGTTGGTCATTTCGGTTGTCGTCACGACGAGTCCAGCGACCTTCGACGGTGTGACGACCACCTCGTCCACGGTGGGGTCGGAGGGGGTGATCTCTTCGCCCTCGGCGGTCCATGCGGCGGTGGGGTCTGCGGTCAGCCGCGGGAAGCGTGTGGTGTGGCTCGGGGTGGTGACGACGGTGGCGACTTGGGATGCCACGGATTCGGTGGTCACGGGCTGGACGAGCAGGGAGTGAACGAAGTCGGGTGCCAGGACGATCTTGTTGTCCGTGGTCTTGAACATGTGTGCCCCTTTCAGGCAGGTGTGTGTGTTGGTACCGGGGGCCGTTCTACGGGGGCCGGTTGCCCTGCCTGGGGCTATGTCGTGAGGGGTGGGGGTTGGCGCCGGGCCGTGCCCCATCCTCGTTCGTCTGTTGATTCTACTGTCCTTGGAGGGCGTCGCGCCAGGTCACGGCTGCCGGGGTGGTGGTGTGTGTGCCTTGGGCGGGGCTTTCGGGGAGTCGGCCGATGCCGTAGCGGTCGCGGACGTTGTTGCAGGCGTCGCGGAGTTTGCCGGGGTCGAGGTGTCCGGTGTCGTTGAGAAGGTCGGTGGGGTTGGTGCCGGCGTCCCAGAGTGCGATGCCTGGGGTGTGGTGTTTGAGCTGGGCTTCGGCTTCGATGGTGCCGCGGAGCAGTGCTTCGTATTTGGCGGTTACCTCGTCGCGGGCGGCTTCGGCTTCGCGGAGTCGGGTGCGGTAGCGGGCGGCTTCGGCGCGGGCTTGTTTGATGCGCTCGTCGGTGGGGGTCTGTTCGTCGGGGCGGTCGTCGGTGTGCTGCTCGTCGTCGGGCCGGCCGGCGTCGGTGGGGTGGGTGTGCTCGTCGGCCTGGGGGTCGTGCTGGGTGGCGTCGTCGGCCGGGGTGTTGGGGGCGGTCACTGGTCGTTCTCCTTGTCGTCGTTGGTCTTGCGGGTGATGGTGGGCCACCAGCGGAAGCGGGTGCCGGGGGTGCGGTGGTGGACGAGGGTGGTCGTCAGGGCGGCGGCGTCGTAGCCCAGGGCGTCGAGGATGGTGCGCTCGGCGTCGGTGATGGGGCGGGTGAATCCGCGGAGCCGTGTGCCGTCCTGGGGGCTGTAGAACCGGCCCCAGGTCACGCCGGGGTGGCGGGTGATCAGCCGGTCGAGGTCTGCGACGGCGGTGGCGTCTTCGGCGGCTTGCAGGGCGTCGGGCAGTTCTTTGACGGCGAGGATGCCGCGCGGGTCGGGCTGGGGTAGCTGCTTCACTGGTCGTTGGCCCTTTCGAGGTTGCGGCGGATGTTGTCTGCGAAGCCGTCGAGGATCGCGGCACGCTGGTCGTCGGTGAAGATCGCGGCCATGATCTCGTTGGCGATGCCGACGACGGTTGCCAGGGTGACGGTGGTGTTCGTCGTGCGGGTGGGGATGATGACGTACTGGTGGTGCTCGTTGCTCATGGCGGTGCGCAGCAGGCGGATCGCGTCGAGCTGGGCTTCCGTGGTGGCGATGCGGGGGTCGGGGTTGGCGGTCATGCTGACTCCTTCGAGTCGTGGTTGGTGGTGGGGTGGAGCAGGGTGCCGGCCCAGATTCCGTGTCGGTGGTCGGCGGGGATCTCGGTGGCGACGGTGGCGCAGTTGGCGCGGACCGGGCAGCGGGCGCAGATGGCGCGGGCTCGGTGGTGGCGGAATTGGCGGGCGTCGTCGGTTTCGCCGTGCACCGATTCATCGAACAGTGGTTGCAGTCCGGTGCAGGCGGCGCCGGCGAGCCGTTGGTCGCGGATGCCGGCGAGGTCCGGGAGGTCGGGGACGTCGGGGAACCGGGTGGTTTTCGTCATGCCACGTTGTCGCTTCGATTCATCTCGAGGAGGTCTGCGATGTGGTTGGCGATGCTGATCGCTTGCTCCGGGGTGACCGAGGCGTGGAAGTTGCGGCTGAGGAAGTAGAGGTTTCCGGGGGTCTTGTGGTCGATGTCGATGCGGAACTTGGATTTCCGGGTGCCGGATACGAGGTCGAAGGTCTTTTTCATGGGTTTCTCCGTTTCGTGGTTGGTGTGGGGCTCGTCCGGTTGCCTCGGGGGGTGCCGGACGAACCGGACGAACTGGTCGAAGTGGTCGAACCGGTCGGTTTCGGGGCTCATTGGGCCGGTTCACCCGGTTCGTCCGGTACGTCCGGTTCGTCCGGACGGTCAGGGGGCCGGACGCCCAAGGCGTCCCATGCGGTGGTGAACATGCCCCGGCGGTAGCCGCGCGCCCGTGCGCCGTCCCTTTCCCGCCCGGCCCGGATGTTGAAGTGGTTGACGAGCATCCGGCCCAATCCCTGCACCGTCAGTTCCCCGTGCTCGGAGATGGGCCCCCACCGGCCGGGCTGGGCTGCTTTGAGCGCGGAGATGAGCTCGAGGGTCGGGAACAACTTGGTGTCGCCGTGGTCGGCCGGCCATACCGCGGCAATGTCCTGCAGCAGCAGTACGTGCCGCGCGCGGTGCATGAGGCCTTCTTCCTGGTCCAACTTCTGTTCCTCCAAGTCAGCGTTGATCAACTTGATGCACTCGGTTTTCCAGTAGTCGCCGGCGGCGGCCGCGACTTTCAGCAGCGGCGCCCACCGTTCGCGGTTGCGGCCTCGAAGCCCTTCGGGGTACTCCGGCCGGGATTCGCGGATGGTGGCGCGTTGCTGGTCGGCCCACGTGGCAATGCGGCTGCCGAGGTTGCGGGCGGAGACCTCGATTTCCTGCCAGTCGGAGTCCTCGACTTCTCCGGCGGTGTCGGGGAGCAGCAGCACGCGGATGCACCGTGATCGGGTGTCGGGCGGCAGGTTCGGGGAGTTGCCGGCCATTGCGACGGGGCCGAAGGTGCTCATCTCGTTGGCGACCCAACCCCCGTCGCGGTCGGGGACGAGGACGGGGCGGGACGCGCCGAAGCGGTAGCCGCTGTTGAGGACTGCCAGCAGCTCCGCGACGCCTTCGGCCCGCGGGTGAAGGGTGCGGTCGGCTTCGTCGACGAGGATCGTGCGGGGGTGTTTCTCCAGCAGTCGTGCCAGCAGCGACGGCGACGACAGGGATGCCGCCTGAACCGGGGAGAAGCACAACCGCTGGAGGTGGTCGAGGACGGTGGTTTTGCCCGATCCTGGGGCCGGGGAGTCGAGCAGCAGCCGGGGCGTGGTGTAGGTCTCCGCGCACAGGTGCGTGTGCGCGGCCCATAGGACGAGCAACACGAGGTCGGCGGGTTGGGCGGTTTTGATGTAGCGGCCAAGCCACGTGTGGATCTCGAGCAGCAGCTCGTGTCCGTTGATCTGCTCCGGTTCCTCGGCGGGCTTGGTGATCGTGTGCTCCTTCGGGTCGGGCGGCGGATCTGGCACCGCGGCAAGGGTCGGTGCGGGGCTGATTCCGTGACGTTGGGTGATGCGCAGGACGTCGGCGGCGGAGGTGATCTTCATGCGGCGGGTACCTCGTCGCGATAGATGAGGGCACGGGCGGCGGCGTCGATCGCGGCTCGTTCGTGGGGGTCGGTGGTCGCCATGTAGGCGGCGCGGAGCGTGTCGAGGTCGTAGATGGAGCCGCACCCGGTGGCGCCGATGACGGCGGCGATGATCTGGGGTGCAGGCGGCGGCGGTGGGGGTTGTTCGGCCCAGGGGTCGCGTGGCCCGTGGCCCAGGGGCTCGAGCCTGGGGGCGGCGCGTCGTCGGCGGTCTAGTTCGATCTGTAGAGTGGTCATCATCAGGTTCCTCACTTGATCCCCGCCCCCGGCGCTTCCCACCGCCGGGGGCTCTCCCTTTTCTGCTGGGAGTGGTGCCCCTATCCGGTCGTGAACCGGTGCCAGGCCTAACCCTGGGTAGGGGCCATTTCGTCACTTTTACGTTTTGGGTAGGTGTGCGACGTCGAGGTTGTTGAGCAGGTCTTCGGCGTCGGCCAGGGCGCGGGCCCTGGCCTCGGCGAGCATCTGCTTTTCGCGCGCTCGGGCTTCGCGTTCGGCGCGGCGGACGTGGATGCGGCGGTCATGCTCGGTGATGTCGTCGGCGGAGACAGTCACGGTGATCGCGCCGTTCCGGGCGGCGGCGACGAGCAGATCCCAGGGGACGATCACGCGGAGGTGGTCGCGCATGGGCAGTCGGTCGCCGGCGTAGATGGCGAAGTCGATGCCGTTGGACTGTCCGGGGTCTTCGAGTCGGATTTCGTAGGCGTCGGGTGGGGTAGGCTGGGTCATGGTTTCCTCCTTGTGGGTGACTGCTTCGCCGTCGACGTGTGCCAGCACGTCGGCGGTTTTCTCGTTGGTGGGGTTGGTGGTCATGCGGCCGGCCCTTCGTCTCGTCGGCAGATCGGGTGGGCCTTGCCGCCGTCGCCGGGGTACGGGCACCAGACGGTCGGGTGGGTGACGAGTTCGGTTGTGCCGTCGTCGCGGGGCTCGGCGGCGGTGTGCTGCCCTTCCGCGAAAACCGTGAATCCGGTGGAGTAGCGGGCGGTTCCCTCGATGCCGTGGAGCCGCGCTTCGTAGCGCAGTTCCCGCCGCGACGTTTCGAGGATGGCGACGGCGATTTCGTTGTCGGGGTTGTCCGGGTCGAGGTGCTCCAGGGCGGCGCCGGCGGCGTCGGACGCCATGAGGTAGCGCAGCGAGTCTTCGGGCGTGTGCTTCACCTGGTTCTCCTAGTTGCGGTCTGCGAGCTCGTGGAGCTCGTCGGTGATGTGCGTGGGCCGGCGGATGGGGCGGGTGTCGTGGTCGCGGGCGGCGAATCCGGCATGGACTACGGCGTCCACGAGGGCGGCGAGTTCGGGGCGGGTCAGTTCGACGTCGCCGCCGATGACGATGCGGCCGCCGGGGTAGACGTCGATGCGCTCGACGCCGGGCACGCCGGTACGGGTGAACACAGGGCCCGGCATCACGCCACCGCCTGCGGCTCGTCAGTGAAGCCGAGGGCTTCGCGGATCGGCGCGGTCGGGATGACGATGCGGCCACCGATGCGCAGCGCGGGGAACGGGAACTCTCCGCTCTTGATCGCTGCGTAGACGCTCGACGCGCTCATGTTGAGGATCGGCGCCACAGCAGCGGCCGTGGTGGTGGGAGGTAGAAGAGCCTCCGGAATATTGATGGTCATTTCTGGTGCCTTCCTGAATCTTCGTGGAGCGGCGACAGTTCTTTGCTGTCGCTATGTGGAGCAATCTACCCTGTCGCTCCGGATAGTGTCAACGGTTGCAGGTACGATGCTCTACATGGCGACAACTGGCGATGGAAACAGCGGTTCGACGCGCGGAAGTCAAGCAGCGAGGGAATGGGCCCAGGCACGCGCGGCCGATTTCGGACATGCTGTCGCCGCGATGAGGAACCGAATCGGGCTATCGGCGGTCGAGCTTTCGAACCGCACGCGCGAGATCGGCTACCCAATCACCCGATCCGCGATAGCGAAGATCGAGAGCAACTCCCGGAACGGGAAGTTTGACGTCGCGGAGGTGGTCACGTTGGCAGCTGCACTAGAGGTCTCACCTGCTCACCTGATGTTTCCCGGCTACCCAGAGGGCAAGATTTCGGTTGTGCCAAGAGACGAGATGACGGCAGACGAGGCGTGGGATTGGCTGGTCAACGGACCGGGTTTCAACCAGTGGGGAGCGCTCCATCGGCCACGAGTGATAGTGACTCGGGAGCTCTTCGAAGCCGTGCGTGACTACCGAGAGGCTGTCGAGGCAGTCGAACAGGAATATCGGCCAAGGGCCTTTGGCGAAGAAGAGTGGATTATCAGCGTTCCGAAGCACTCGATTACGAAGGGGCGCGAGGTTTCGGGCGTCGCCCGAAGAGCGGTAGACGATCGGTACCAACAACTCCGCGATCTTCGCGCCGCGGTCCAACGGCTCGGAGGAGACGTCGAACTGCCGAAGTGGGTCGGAACCTACCTCGTCCTCCCGTTCTGATGGCGAGGGGTAGGCCGGCGATTGAGCCGGGGGACTGGGGCGAAATATCCGCCTGGGAAGAGTCCGACAAGAAGACCGGGCGCACATGGTGGCGCGCGTCCGTCATCGTCGTCACGCCCTTGGGCGAGCACGTCAGGCGGCGCGCCACCCGCCCCACCCGCGGCGCCGCGATCAAAGCCGTGCGGGAAATGGCCCGCGAAACCGCAGCGGACACCACCACCGAAACCGCAACCGTCAAGCCCACCACCACCATCGCCGAACTGATCCCGATCTACCTCGACCACCGAGAAGAAGACCTGTCCCCGCGGTCGCGGAAGATCTACGAGAACGTCTTCGCCAACCACATCGAGCCGACCATCGGCGGCCTGCAGATCCGGCAGACCACCACAGCGGCCGTCGACACGTTCCTGCACAAGCTCAGCCCAGGCACTTCGAAGACCAGCCAGGCGCTGCTTTCCGGGGCATTCAGCCAGGCCGCCCGGTGGGGCGTCATCGACCACAACCCCGTGCGCGGCACCACCCGCCCAAGGGCGAAGCCACGCGACCCCGAAGCCCTCGACGGCGCCCAAATGGCCGAATACCGCGCCCGCGTGAAGGCGTACCAAACCGCCGATGCGCACGGCCCCACGAACCGGGCCGAACCACTCGGCAGACTGGTCGACGTGTTCGCGGGCACGGGTGCGCGGCCAGCAGAACTGCTCGCGGCCCGATGGGAAGACCTCGACCTCGACAGCACCCCGGCGACGATGCTGCTTCGCGGAACCAAGACCGAGAACGCCCCGCGGTGCGTGCAACTGCCGGCATTCGCCGTCGCCGCGCTGAAGGCCCAACGACGATCCCTCGGCGCCGCCGCGGACCTTCACCCTTACGTGTGGCAGACGGGCAACGGGACACCCATCTCCGTGTCGTCGCTCAACCGTTGGTTTCGAGCCGTGCGCGACCACTGGGCGGAGCAGAACCCCAACAAGGAAGACCCGCTGCCGAACGTCACGGGCCGGGCGTTCCGCAAGACCGTCGCGACGATCATCGCGGACGAGGTGGGGGAGTACGAGGCATCGCGTCAGCTCGGTCACGGCGATACGGCGGTGACGCGCCGGCACTACATTCAGGCACCCCCGCTCGGCCCCGATGTGTCCCAAGTCTTGGAGGACCATTTAAGGACCAAGTAATAGACGGAACTGTCACGTCGGGTCGGGGCAAAACGGGCTAAAGGCGCAGGCAGTGGCGTAATCCCCGGAACTACCCGGAAACGTCGTCACCAGCGTTTTCCCAGTTGCGCCAACGAAGGGTTGCTGGTTCGAGTCCAGCTGGAGGAGCAAAAACAGCGGGCCAGGGAGATTTTCCCTGGCCCGTTTTTCGTGCGCTGACCAGAATGCAGGAAAAATGCAGGAGGAATCACCGGAGGCTTATTATTCAGACCGGATGGATCAGGCATGATTCGAGTCTGGTGTCGAGGGGGTACTCGTGGGTGGGACCATGCCAGTCTGGGGAGCGGTGGCGCTCGCCGTATCGGTGGCGTTGATCACGCAGATCGGGACTTTCCTCGTCCAGTACCTGCAGCGGCATCACGACCGGGAGCGACGCCGTAATGAGGAATGGCACCGCAATCTCCGTTGGGCAGTCGATCTGATTTCGGACGGTGATGATGCGTCACTCGTGCTTGGCGTCCATGCGTTGGATGCACTCGATGATGACGACGCACTGTCCGAGAACGACCAGCGTTTGATTGATGCGATCTTGACGGCCATCCTCGCCGGTTTCGACCAAGACGACGGGGCCACTGGCAACGAACACGGATACACTGAGGCAGATAAAGATGACGGAGGTGACTCGGAATGAAGGTGCGACACTCAGCTCGCAAGGCTTCACCCGGCCAGGTGGCCGCCGCAAAGCTGCTCGTCAAGCGCGAGCGCGAAGGAAAGGTCACGGTCACCGTCAGTCCACGCATCCGCGCGATCGCTGAACAAGGGAAGCCCGACAAGGTCGCTTGACCAAGGCGAAAAGCTGCTGACTCTAGTCGTTGTGCCCCGAGGGGTAATGATTGGTTTCTGCGGGAGTCGATCCGTCCGGCCACCGCGCCTTCGGTGTTAACCCACCCCGAATCGCGCCCGGACGCGCAACCTTCCCCGCTAACCCACCCCGAATGCGCAGACCCACCCGCTGTAACGGGTGGGGCTGCGCATTCGGGGTGGGTCTGTGTGCGTGTCGGTCGACGGTGCCCATGGAAACCTGCACAGACGGACCGCGCCCACGGCAGTCGGCACAAAAGAACCCCGCACCGGCAATCGGTGCGGGGTTCCGGTCCTGCAAAGTTGCGGACGTTGTTTAGCCCACGCCGAGGATCAGATCGATGAGCTCGAGGATGGGGGTAACCGACTGGAAAAGGTCGAGGCTGGACTCAAACATGCGTTCTCCTTTGTGGGGATTGATGGTGCCGCGGCAGGTCCGGGCGTCACTGGAGTATGTGCGCCGCCTAGTCGCGGCGGTTATGTCCGGAGTAACGCCGCTGGTCGGCGACATCGCGCCCCGGTCGCCCCGACAGTAACCGAGGATTACGGGTCAAATCAATGGTCCCGACAATCATTTTCGGATGGCGGGGGTAATGGCCGGCGAGCCTTTTCGGGGAGTCCGGGTCAGGCCTCTCGGATCTTGATTTCGCCGAACATGACGATGCCGTCCAGGACCACCGTCAGCCCGTTGGGCTGGGCATTCGGGTTCAGATGGTTGATCACTTCGGTCATCGGGGTGGTCATGTCCATGATGACGCGCGTGCCGGACGGGACCGTGATCTCGATCTCGGAGAAGAACGACTGCAAATCCAGAACGATGTTGTCGCTGGGCAATTCGGCCCGGGAAAGGTCGAGCTTCAATTCGCCGAAAACCGACCACCACGTCGTTTCATTCTTCGGCGACCACCAACCGGACATCTCCTTTGATCCGAAAACCGTCGCGGTGCCGTTCTGGCGCGGGGTGTCGGGTGAATTGGAGATGGTGAATCGTGCGGGCGCGCTGCCGCGGCCGAAGGAGGACTCATACGGTTGGTCGGCGCCGCGCGCCACGGCGCCGTGCGGGGTCGGGCCGTAGGGGTTGCCCGAACTTCCCCCCGGTGCCGTGATCCCCGCCGGCCCCCGGCACTCCATTCGCGTGCCCCGGGACTCCGTGCCCGGGGACTCCATGTCCGGGGCCGCCGGTCCCTCCGCTGCCGGCGGCACCGTATCCGCCCGGCCCATGATGCGGACGGTTCTGCTCGATCCGCTCCAGGCGCCCCGCGATGGCGTCGAGTTCCGGCGAATCGTCGTCGCGGCCGGCGTCCCACACCTGGGCGCAGAGGGAGTCGTACTCCTCGATGCTCAATTCCCCGAGTCCGACGGCGACTTCCAGCCTGGCCTGAAGTCGGTCGCGTCGTCCGTGGGGCTTTCCGGGATAGGTCATGGCGCCAAATTACCCGCTTTCGCGTGCCCCCGTAAGGGCGGGCGGTGACAGCGCACACGGCGTCGTAAAGCAGCCGACCAGCGGTGATGCTTCCGAGACCGCAATTTAACGGGTTGTTCATCTTCCACCAATGTGATTTCCACGTTGGTTACCTACTCTGGCGGTTGTCCGGCAGGGGGAAGCTGCCGGACGGAACAGGAGCCACGTTGCGTACCACGACCGCGACCACTGACCGAACCCCTCTGATCCGGGATGGGGAGGTGGTGGACGCGGGCGCGACGATGCGCGGCGACACCACCGACTCCACCCGCACCGCAGGCGGGGCCGACGACGCAGGACGCCGGGGCACGGCGCTGCGCACCTACGTGCTGGACACGTCGGTGCTGCTGTCCGACCCCCACGCGCTGCGGAAATTCGCCGAGCACTCCGTCGTGCTGCCTCTGGTGGTGATCAACGAACTGGAGGCCAAGCGGCACCACCCCGAACTCGGGTGGTTCGCCCGAACGGCGCTGCGCCAGTTGGAGGAGCTGAGGCACCGCCACGAACGCCTGGACCTGCCGGTGACCGCCAACGAAGACGGCGGCACGGTGCAGGTCGAGCTCAATCACACGGACCCGTCGGTATTGCCGGCGGGTTTTCGCAATGATGCCAACGATCACCGCATCCTGGCCTGCGCCCTGAACTTCAAGGCCGAGGGCCACGACACCGTGCTCGTGACCAAGGACATCCCGTTGCGCGTGAAAGCCGGCGCGGTGGGCCTGCCCGCCGACGAGTACCACGCGCAGGACGTGGTGGTCACCGGGTACACGGGGCTGGCGGAGATCGGCGTCGCGTCGGAGGACATCGACGCGTTGTTCCGCAACGGCTTCACGCAGCTTCGCGACGACGCCGTCACCGCCGACGGCGAGCCCGCCTCGGAGCTGCCGGTGCATTGCGGAGTGCAGCTCACCGCCGGCACGCAGTCGGCGCTCGGCCGCATTCTGCCGGGCGGGGGCGTCCGCCTGGTGCGCGGCGATCTGGAGGCCTTCGGCCTGCGGGGCCGTTCCGCCGAGCAGCGCATCGCGCTGGATCTGCTTCTCGACGACGAGGTGGGCATTGTTTCGCTCGGCGGCCGCGCCGGCACCGGCAAATCCGCGCTGGCGTTGTGCGCCGGCCTGGAGGCCGTGATGGAGCATGGCAGGCACCGCAAGATCGTGGTGTTCCGCCCTCTCTACGCCGTCGGCGGGCAGAACCTCGGGTACCTGCCGGGGTCGGAGAGCGAGAAGATGAACCCCTGGGCCCAGGCCGTGTACGACACGCTGGAAGGCCTGGTCAGCCCGAACGTCATGGAGGAGATCCAGTCTCGCGGGATGCTCGAGGTGCTGCCGCTGACGCACATCCGCGGACGCAGCCTCCACGACAGCTTCGTCATCGTGGACGAGGCCCAGTCGCTGGAACGCAACGTGCTGTTGACGGTGCTGTCCCGACTGGGCGCGAATTCGCGGGTGGTGCTCACCCACGACGTCGCACAGCGCGACAACCTGCGCGTGGGCCGGCACGACGGCGTGGCGGCGATCATCGAGAAGCTGAAGGGCAACGACCTTTTCGGGCACGTCACCCTGCAGCGGTCGGAGCGTTCGCGCATCGCGGAGCTGGTGACCAACCTCCTGGAGGAAGGCTAGGGGAGCGGACGGGACGCGGGGCGGGGGAGGGCCAGGGATGGTGCGCCGGACCCGCACCCGCTCCGCGTTCGGCCGTGCGGTCGTCGGCCGCGCTCTCGCCGGCCGGGCCGCCTCGCCTCGGGGCGGGCTGGGCCGCGCGGTGCGGCGCCGGAAGGCGTTCCGGTTCCGCAACATTTGATAAACCGGCTTCGAAAAACCCGCACGCGGCCGCCGCCCGAGGGCTATCGTTCGGCCCATGAATAATTCCGTGCAAGAAATTGGCGTTCTCATCGTCGGCGCGGGCTTCTCCGGCCTCGCCGCCGGCACTCGCCTGCGAAAGGCGGGGATCGAGGATTTCCGCATCATCGACCGCGGCCATGACGTCGGCGGCACCTGGCGCGACAACACCTACCCGGGCGCGGCGTGCGACGTGCCCAGCCACCTGTACTCCCTGTCCTTCGCCCAGGAATTCGACTGGTCGCGCAGCTTCGGCACCCAGCCGGAAATCGCGGAGTACCAGCGCAGCGTCGCCGTCGAGCAGGGCCTGTACCCGCACCTGCTGTTCCGCACCGAAATGATCGACGCCCGGTGGGACGAGGCCGCCGGCCGCTGGCTGGTCAAGACCCGCGAGGTCCCGCAGCATGACGACGACCGCCGCACGGTCGTCGCCACCTCCGGGGAAATGGCGGACAGGGTGTTCGGCGGCGGCTCGGCGCAGGAGTCCGGCGAGGAGGCCGCCGCCGCGGCCGAGCCGGAGATCACCACCTGGTCGGCGCGCGACCTGATCCTCGGCGTCGGCGCCCTGTGCGAGCCGCGCCTGCCCGACATCGAGGGCATTGAGGAGTTCGAGGGCACGATCTTCCACTCGGCCCGCTGGGACCACGACGTCGACCTGCGCGGCAAGCGCGTGGCGGTCATCGGCACCGGCGCGTCGGCCATCCAGATCGTCCCGCAGATCGCCCCGATCGCCGGCCACCTGGACGTCTACCAGCGCACCGCCCCCTACGTGATCCCGCGCCTCGACCGCGCGTACATGGGGTGGGAGCGCGCGGCGCTGCGCAACGTGCCGGGCCTGCGCCGCGTGGTCCGCGCCCAGGACTACTTCTTCCGCGAGCTGCAGGTCCCGGGCCTGACCAAGAACGAAAAGCTCATGGCCCCGATCAAGTTCGTGGCGCTGCAGCAGCTGCGCCGTCAGGTCCGCGACCGCGAGCTGCGAGAGAAGCTGACCCCGAACTTCACCATCGGCTGCAAGCGCATGCTGATCTCGAACAACTACTACCCGGCGATCGCCAGCGACAACGTCGATCTGGTCACCGATCCGATCCAGCGGGTCAACGCCCACTCGATCACCACGGCCGACGGCACGGAGCGCCCTATCGACGTGCTCATCGTCTGCACCGGCTTCCACGTCACCGACTCGCCGACGTTCGCGCTGGTCCACGGCCGCAGCGGCGAATCGCTGGCGGAGATGTGGGGCCGCAACGGCATGGCCGCCCACAAGGGCACCACGATCCACGGCTTCCCGAACCTGTCGGTGCTCATGGGCCCGGCCACCGGCCTGGGCCACACGTCGATGATCTACATGATCGAGTCGCAGATGAACTACGTCATGGAGATGCTGAAGACCAAGCGCCGCCACGGCGCCGACGTCGCCGAGGTGTCCGAGCGCGCCCAGGAGGAGTGGAACGACTGGGTCCGCGAGCGCCTGCCCGGCACGGTGTGGGTCAGCGGCTGCGGTTCCTGGTACCTCGACGAGCACGGCAACGCCCCGGCGGTGTGGCCGAGCTGGACGTGGAAGTTCCGCGCGAAGACCAAGAAGTTCGATGCGTCGTCGTATGACCTGCGCGTGGCCAAGCCGGTCGCGGCGGTGAGCGGCTAGCACCCGGGAAACCGGCGCCGGGTGAATCGGCGCCGGGAAACCAGCGCCCGTTAACCCGGCACCCGGGAAACCGGACCCATTGATCCGGAAAACGCCCGGTGGCCCCTGCCGACGAAAGTCGGCCGGGGCCACCGGGTTTTCTCGCGCCCGCTACACGCCGGCGCTGCGGCGGATGCAGTCGGCGATGGTCCTGCCGTCGTCGATCATCGGCACGTGCCCGAGGCCGGGCAGGAGGTGCAGCGGCACGTCGGGCAGCACCTCGTGGTGCCGCTTCCAGCCGCGGATCAGGGTGAGGTCGGAGGTGCCCCAGTAGCTCGTCTGGGGAGCGCCGGCGACGTCGGGGGAGAAGGTGAAGCTCGCGCGCAGGCCGTGGTCGATGACCTTGTTGCCCAGCATGTTCTTCGCGTCGCGCTCGACGGCCGCCGGATCCAGGCGCCACGGCTTCGCCGAGAACATCCCGAACATCGACGTGCGCCCGAAGGCGGTCTTCGACATCGCCGGGAGCATCGGCCGCAGCACCCGGCCGATGCCGCGCAATGCCAGGAACTGGGCGACGGTGCGGCGCTGGTCCCACGGGCCGTGGAAGAATCCGGCCGGGTTGAAGGCGGTCGCGGACGCCGCATGCCCCCGTCGGGCCAGCTCCAGCGCGAAATAACCACCCAGCGAGTTGCCCGCCACGTGCGGCTTTTCCCCGTCGACCGCCACTTCGCGCAGGAACGCGGCGAGTTGGTCGATCATGCGCTCGACGATGTCGTCGTCAAGCGAATCGGGGTCCGGCGACGCGGCATGGCCCGGAAGGTCGATGGTCACCACGCGGAAGTGGTCGACGAGCCCGGGCAGCACGTCGTCCCAGGCGTGGCGCGAGTGGCAGATGCCGTGGATGAGCACCAGCGTCGGGCCCGCGCCGTGGATGGAATGGGCGATGGCGGACGGCGTGGCGTCGCTGGGGACGTCGCGGCCGGTCACGGGGGTTGCGTCGGGATTCTGCGTCATGCGCAACAGGCTATTGCAGGCGAAACCATGCCGCGGCCGTTCCGGGGAAATCCCCGGAGGACCGGCTGGCCCGGCGCTGCGGGGCAGGGCGGACGATGCAGCGTGGCCGGATCGGTCGGCCCGGTTCAGTCGCCCTTGGTCGTCTCCGCCAGCCGGCGGCGCGCGGGGAAGTCCGGGGAGGCGACGGTCGCCTCGAGGGTGGCCTGGTCGGCGTAGGACGACGTCGCCCCCAGCGACCGCACAGCCAGCGAACCGGCGGCGGTGCCCAGCGCGACGGCGCGTTCGGCGGTGCCGCCCCGGGCGAGTTCCGCGGCGATGGTGCCCGCGAAGGCGTCGCCGGCGCCGGTGGTGTCGACGATCTCCTCCGCCGGAACCTTCAGCGACGGCTGGTGCCACACGATGCCGTCGCCGCCGTCGACCTCCGCGCGGGCGTAGACGGAGCCCTCGTCGCCCATGGAGATGACCACCGACGCGCAGTACTCCAGCAGCGCGTCGATCTGCGTGACGATGTCCCCGCGGCGGATGCCTTCGGCGGCGCCGAGCTTGCGCAGGACCTCCCAGGCTTCGGTGCGGTTGACGATCAGCGGGTCGGCGGTGTCGATGAGCGTCGGCGTCACCACGGTCACCGGCGCGAGGTTGAGGATGAACCGCGTGCCGTGCAAGTTGGCGATCATGCCGAGCTGCTCGGTGGCCTCCGGGCGCAGCTCGCCCTGGGCGAGGAGGATGTCGGCCTCCGAGATTTCGGCGGTGAACTCCATCGGGTCGGTGATGGCGTTGGCGCCGCTGGTGACGAACACCATGTGGTCGCCGTCGGGCTTCGTGGCGATGAACGCGGAGCCGGTCGGTTCGTCCCAGGTGGTCTGGATCGAGTGGGCGTCGACGCCGTTGGCGGCGAGCTCCGACAGGACGAGGTCGGCCGCCGGATCCTCGCCGACGGTGCCGGCCATGATGGCGCGCACGCCCGCGTGGGCGACGGCGGAGGCCTGGTTGGCGCCCTTGCCGCCGAGCGCCTGGGCGGAGCTTTCGACGATCGCGGCCTCGCCCGGCACCGGGAATTCTGCGACCTGCGCGAGGGTGTCCTGGTGCAGCGAACCGCAGATCACGACCGCGGGCTCACCGGGGTCGGAATCCGGCATCAGGCGCTCGACGGTGGCGTCGATGGGCTGGATGGTGCGGTGGGTCCCGGGGGCGTTGCGGTGGTGGGGCTGCATGCCATCAACTCTGCCATGAGCGGCGAAAACGTGTCGGTTCGTGCACCCGAATGACGGGCGCGGGGCTGGGCCGGCGGTGGGGTTGCGGGGTGGTTGGAGCGGGTGTGCGCCCCGCTTTGCGACGGCCATGTCCCGGTGATTCGCCGGCGCTTGCTAAATTGAGCCGGTGCGCGATGGACGCGGCGGTGACGCCGGGGGTCGCGGACGCCGGGGAGCCGGTCGGCTGCCTCGCCCCTGTAGCTCAGTCGGTTAGAGCCGCGGACTCATAATCCGTAGGTCGCGGGTTCGAGCCCCGCCGGGGGCACGTGAAGAGCATCCCCGCCGGGCCCCCGCCCGGTGGGGATGCGTCGTTTTCGGGTGGGGGCTCACTCGGCGTTTGCGGCAGAGGATTCTTCGGTGCTGCGGCGGACCATGAACGCGCACAGGAACCCGATGGCCAGGGCGGCGACCGTGGCGAAGAGGGACAGCCTGGTGGCGTCGGCGAAGAGCTGGGACAGCGCTGCGACGGTGTCATCCGGCGTGCCCTGGGCGCGGAGCATCGGCAGGAGGCCGCCCGCCGACTCCGCGAGGGGATCGGCGAAGGGGGCGGCGTCCGCCGGAAGGTCGCCCGAGTGGGTGCGGATGCCCACCGTCAGCATGGCGCCGGCGAGGGCCGCGCCCAGCGCCGACCCGACCTGGCGGATGGTCGACTGCGTCGCCGAGGCTTGGCCGGACAGCGCATCCGGTATGTCGCCGAGCACCAGCGACGTCAGCTGGGCCGACGCCAGGCCGAGCCCCAGTCCGTAGATGACCAGCGCCACGACGATGAGCCACAACGGCTGCTCCGGGCGTTCCTCGGCCGCCAGCTGGAGGGCGCCGAAGACCTCGAGACCGAGGCCGAGCAGGACGACTCCCGGTGCGCCGATGCGGGCGGCGAGGTGCCGCGCCATCGCGCCGGACAGAAATGCGCCGAACGCCATGCCCGCGAGAATGAGGCCGGTGACCACCGTCGACAGGCCGACCGCGGAAATGAGGTAGAGGGGCAGGACGAAGACGAGGGCGAACTCGCCCACGGCGACGAGCAGCGCCGTCGCGTTGCCCCAGCTGAACGTCGGGTAGCGGAACATGTCCAGCTCGAGCAGCACCGGGGCATCGGCCTTCGCCCGCGAGCTTTCCACCGCCACGAACGCGATGAGCGCGATCGCGCCGACGACCAGTGCGATCCCCGCCGCGGAGGGCAGCGCCGCCGGCCAGTCGAGAGGACCGATGGAGAAGGGGCGGATCTGCGACCATAAGCCGATTTTGGGGCCCTCGATGATGCCGAATACCAAGGTGCCGAAGCCGAGGGAGGACAGGAAGAACCCGGCCATGTCGAACTGGGGGGACCGGCCGCCGGCCCCGGTGTCCGGCACCACCGCGAGGCTCGCCGCGAAGAGGATGGCGGCGATGGGGACGTTGACCCAGAAGATCGATTCCCATCCGATGTTCTCGGTGAGCAGTCCGCCGGCCAGGGGGCCGATGGCCGCCGCACCGGCCATCACGGCACCCCACACGCCGAAGGCCGCCGCGCGTTCCTTGCCGCGGAAAACGACGTTGACGGTCGACAGCGTCGAGGGCAGGATCGCCGCGCCGCCGAGGCCCTGCACCACGCGTGCGCCGATGAGGGCGCCGCCGCCGGTGGACAGCGCCGCCATCACCGATCCCGCCGCGAACAGGGCCAGGCCCGCCAGGAACAGTTTCCGGCGGCCGAAGAGGTCGCCGATCCGTCCGGCGGTCAGCAGGAATGCGGCGAAGACCACCGAGTACAGGCTGGTGACCCATTGGGCGCCGGCGAGGTCCAGGCCGACCTCGCGGATGATGGTGGGCATGGAAACGCCGACGATGGTGCCGTCGAGGACGACCATCCCGAGCCCCGCGGCGAGAACGCCGAGTGCCGCCCAGCGGCGGGGATGATTCGCGGCCGCGTCGTCCGCGCGCCCGGACCGATGGGCGGCCGGAAGGTCACCCGAACCTGATGTCGTGCTCATGAATCCACGGTACGTCCGGCGCCGACGTGCGGCATCGGTGAAAAGTCGGAGGTTTCCCGGGCCGAGGGCGCCTCAGCGGTCGTCGGTTCCCCTGGGGTCGCCACCGGTGGGCGACCCCGCCGCTGCGACCTCAGGCGCCCTCGCGCTCATGTCCTTCGCGACCGTTGCCGTCGCCACCGGGGTTCCGGTTGCCCCAGCGGAAGAAGTTCCACAGGCGGTGGCTGGGATCGCGGTCGTACTCGCGCTCCTGATAGTCGAAGACGGGCAGCCGCCATTGCCGCCAGATGGACAGCAGGCGGGTGACGAAGGCGACCGTGACCGACGCGATGATGGTCACGCTCTCCGACGCGCCCATCCAATCGAGTGCGAAGTAGACGACCGTGGCCAGCAGGGCGATGGAGGCGTACAGCTCCTTCTGGAACACCAGCGGCACGCGGTCGCACAGCAGGTCGCGCAGCACGCCGCCGAAGACGCCGGTGAGCACCGCCGCGACGACGGCGATGATGAACCCGTAGCCCATCTCCAGGGCGATGCGGATGCCGATCACGGCGAAGGCGGACAGGCCCACGGCGTCGAGCACCAGGAACAGCACCCGGAAGTGCTCCATGAGGAAGGAAATGGACACCGTCAGAATCGCGGCGCCGATGATGAGCAGCAGATACTGCGGGTCCTCGACCCACACCAGCGGGTAGTGGCCGAGGACGAGGTCGCGGATGGTGCCGCCGCCGATGGCGGTGACGCAGGCGATGGTGGACACGCCGAACAGGTCCATTTTCTGGCGACCGGCGGCCAGGGCGCCGGTCATCCCCTCGGCGGTGATGCCGATGACCCACAACACATGGAGCAGCATGGCTCAACGGTAGACCATCGGCCGGCCGGATCAGGCGTCGAGCAGCTTCTTCATCTGCTCGATCTCGGTCTTCTGGGCGGAGACGATGCTCTCGGCGAGCTCGCGGGTCGGCTTGTTCTCGCCGTCCCGGATGACGGACTCGGCCATGTCGATCGCGCCCCCGTGGTGCTCGATCATGCCCTCGAGGAACAGGCGGTCGAACTCCGGCCCCTTCGCCTCGGCGAGCTTCTTCATGGCGTCGTCGGAAAGCATGCCCTTCATGTCCTCCGGGGAATCGCCGTGGCCCCCGTGCCCGTCGTGCGACTCGTGGATGGCCGGGGCGGCCGGATCCTCGCCCCAGGCGGCCAGACGGGCGCTCATCTGCTCGATCTCGCGGCCCTGCGACTCCGCGATCTTCTTGCCCAGGTCGATGATGTCGGAGTTTTCGGTGCGGCCGTCGATGAGGCCGACCATGGTCACCGCCTGCTGGTGGTGGGCCATCATCATGCGGTTGAAGGCCACGTCGGCGTCGTTGTGGGGGCCGGAATCCTCGGCCTCGGGCATTTCGGTCTCGGGCTGGGAGGACGCCCCGGCGGCGCCCGGGGTCCGGTCCCCGTCGGCGGACTTGCCGTCCGAGGCGGCGGGCCGGTCGGTCCCGCCGTTGCCGTCGTCGGATCCGCAGGCGGCCATGGTCAGCGACAGGGCGACCGTGCCGGCCAGCGCCATACCGCGGAGAAATCGCTTCGCTTTCATACGCTCACCTTGCCACCCGAAGCGGCGGCGGCGAAAGCGCCGCGCCCCGGCGGGCGGACG
This sequence comes from Corynebacterium hansenii, assembly GCF_030408795.1. Classification (NCBI taxonomy): domain Bacteria; kingdom Bacillati; phylum Actinomycetota; class Actinomycetes; order Mycobacteriales; family Corynebacteriaceae; genus Corynebacterium; species Corynebacterium hansenii. Next base: position 2,153,511 of record NZ_CP047211.1, on the reverse strand, counting down.
TGATTTCCGCCGCCTCCCGCGGAGCCTCTTCCGCGCCTCTTCCGCAGACTTTGTTGACAGACCAATCAGTCTGCTTCTAGCGTATCGGTCATGTCGATGATGCTCACGCGCAGGCTCTGGCTGGACCAGGGCCACTACCACGGGGACATGTGTCCGCGCCCCGTGGTTCCCGCCTGATCGACCCAACGGCCGCCACCCCGGACCGCGGGTCGCCTCCTCCTTCCGTTCACCCGCGCACCTCGCGCGCCACAAGGAAAGGCTCGCCCGTGAGCACCTCTTCCCCGGCGGCCGAACGCCGCCGCATCGCACCCTCCCGGATCCCCGACTGGGCCACCGGTTTCGGCGCCCAGGTCATCTACGGCCTGATCATCGGCCTCATCCTCGGCTTCGTCGCCCGCGGCACCGCCGAAGGCTCGGGCCTGCGCGCCGTCCTCGACTCCGTCGGCGGCGCCTACGTCCAGCTGCTGAAGCTGATGGTCCCGCCGCTGGTGGTCACGGCGGTGATCACCTCGGTGGCCAACCTGCGCAAGGTCACCAACGCCGCGCGCCTGGCGTTGTCCACGCTGCTGTGGTTCGCCGCCACCGCCTTCGCCTCCGTCGTCGCGGGCCTGCTCATCGGCCTGTGGCTCAAGCCGGGCCTCGGCTCCGGCGTCGATGCCGCCGCCGCGGAAGCCCCGTCGTCGACGGGCTCGTGGTGGGCGTTCCTGGCGGGCATCGTGCCCGAGAACATCCTCGGCCTGGGCGTCAAGGTCGCCGAGGACGGCGCTTCCCCGACGTTCAACGTCCTGCAGCTGCTGGTCATCTCCATCGCCCTGGGCATCGCGGCGGTGAAGGTCGGCGAACCGGCCGAGCCGTTCCTGCGGGGCACGGAGTCGCTGCTGCAGATCATCCAGAAGGTCCTGTGGTGGATCATCCGCCTGGCGCCGATCGGCACCGCGGCGTTGATCGGCCGCGCCGTCGCCGAGTACGGCTGGGAGGCCCTGGGGTCGCTGGGCAAGTTCACCCTGGCCATCTACGTGGGCCTGCTGGTGGTCATCGGCATCATTTACCCGGTGGTGCTGAAGGCCAACGGGCTGCCGGTGGGTGCGTTCTTCCGCCGCGTGTGGCCGGTGACGTCGCTGGGCTTCGTCACACGCTCGTCGATGGGCGTCATGCCGGTGACCCAGCGCGTCACGGAGCGCCGCCTGGGCGTGCCCCGCGAGTACTCGTCCTTCGCCGTGCCGCTGGGCGCGACGACGAAGATGGACGGTTGCGCCGCGATTTACCCCGCCATCGCCGCCCTGTTCGTGGCGCAGTTCTACGGGGTGCAGCTGGGAGTGACCGATTACCTGCTCGTGGTCATCGTTTCGGTGCTGGGGTCGGCCGCGACGGCCGGCACGACGGGCGCGACGGTGATGCTGACCCTGACGCTGTCGACCCTGGGCCTGCCCCTGGAGGGCGTCGGCCTGCTGCTGGCCGTCGAGCCGATCCTGGACATGGGCCGCACCGCCGTCAACGTCACCGGCCAGGCGCTGGTTCCGGCGATCGTCGCCAAGCGCGCGGGCATCCTCGACGCCTCGGCGTTCGAGGGCGAACCGCGGCCGCTTGACGACGACGCCGCAGCCGCCGAATCCGGTTCCGCCGCCGCCGAGTCGGACGCGACTGAGCCGGCCACAATCGAACCGGCCGCTTCGGAGGTCCGGCCGGATGCGGAAGCGCGGTCGTCGCAAAGCGATGCGGCGCAGGAGCGCACCGGAGCCGGGGTTTCCCTCCCGCGTTAGCCTGGGGGCATGACCGAGCTTTCCAACGCCCTGTCCAGCCAGCTCGCCGCCGTCGACGAGTGGCCCGTGAAGTCCGTGTGCGCCGCCGCCCGCGGCGCCGATGGCCGGTGGGCCGTCCACGGCGACGAATCGCGGGTGTACGGCCTGGCCAGCGTGACCAAGCTGCTGTCCGCCCACGCGATGCTGGTGGCGGTGGAGGAGGGCGTGTTCGAACTCGACGATGAGCTGGAGCCGCCCGGGGCGACCGTGCGCCACCTGCTGTCGCATGCCGGTGGCGTCGGGTTCGCGTCGCCGAAGCCGGAGAAGGCGCCGGGGGAGCGGCGGCTGTATTCCTCGGCGGGGTTCGACATCATCGCCGACCGCATTGCGGAGGAGACCGGCATGAGCTTCCCGCAGTACCTGCGCGCGGCGACGTTCGAGCCGCTGGGCATGGGGTCGGCCGTGCTGCACGGTTCGGCGGGGCACGGCGGCGAGGGCTCGGTGGCGGATCTGATGAAGTTCGCCGACGAGATCCTCGACCCCGCGATCCTGCACCCGGACACCGTCGCCGAGGCCCTGACCGTGCAGTTTCCGGGGCTCGACGGCGTGGTGCCGGGCTACGGGCCGCAGAAGCCGGCGGATTGGGGGCTGGGCTTCGAGATTTTCTCCCGCCCCGAGTCGCGCCAGGGCCTGTGGTTCGGCGAGTCGATGCCCGCGGACGTGGCCGGGCATTTCGGCCAGGCCGGCACGTTCCTGTGGGTGCACGCGGATACCGGGCGCGCGTGCGTGGCGCTCACCGACCGGCCGTTCGGCGATTGGGCGAAGCCGCTGTGGAGAGACTTCAACGACGAACTGTGGTCGGTGTTCGAAGGCATCGGCTAGCCGCGCACGTTCGCCCCGATGACGGCGGGCACCGTCGTGGGTTCGTCGCCGAAGAGTTCCCGCTGGTATTCGTCCTGCTCGAAGTCGTGGCCGGTGCCGCGAATCGCCCCGACGTTCGCGTCGGGCCGGGGCTGGTGCCGGAGGACGGCGGCGTGTCCCGGGCCATTTTTGCTTGACGACGCCCCGTTCGCCCCGGAGCCGGCCGCCGGGCCGGTGCGTGCCACGGCGACCGTCGACGGCGTCCTGCCGGAACCGGCGCCCGTGCCGTTGACGCCCGGTCCGCCGATGCCGCCGCGACCGCGGGCAACCGGATTGCCCGGTCCGGCCGAGCCGCCGGAACCGATGCCGCCGGGTCGACCGCCGAACGAACCGGCGCCGAGCCCGCCGATGTTGCCTATGCCCGACGCGCCGCGCGATCCCGCTCCGCCGGCGCCTGCCCCGCTTGTCGAGGCGGCGGGCGACATTCCCGTCGGCGCGGGAGGCATGGCCCCGGTTCCGATCGCCGTCGGTGCGGTGGCGCCGGCCGGGGTCATCGGGGCGGCGGCCGCGCCGGGGATGGTGGGGACCGGGCCGGACGTCGCCGGCGCGGCAGGTGTGCTGGCGGGAGCGCTGCCCATGGGGTTCATTCCGTTGGGCCCGGTGATGGGCGCGGAGGAGGCCGGGGCCATGGATGACGCCGCCGCGCCGGGTGCGGAGGCGGCTGTGGTCATGCCGGCCGGGGATAGTCCTGCTTGGGATGCTCCGGCGGCGCCGTGGCCGCCGGCGATGCCGGCGGCGACGAGGTCCGGGGCGCTGACGGAGAAGTCGGGTTGCGTCAGGTTCGGCAGGGTGGGGACGGCGGACTGGAGTTGCCCGAGGTAGGGGCCGTTGATGAAGGCGGAGATCTCGGCGCGTTCGAAGGATTCGCGGGCGGCGGCGTCGGGGATGGTCTGGGCCTGGGCTTCGATGGAGCCGAGGGTGTTGACGGCCATGGCCTTCACCGCGGGCAGCGCACCCAGGTGCGAGACCAGGATGGAGGCGGATGCGGCGACGTTGCCGACGCGCGCGGCGAGGCCGGTGAGGCTGGCCGCGGCGGCGTCGAAGGCGGCTCCTTCGTTGTCGGCGGCGAGTTTGAGGGCGGCGTCGCCGAGGGTCGTGGCCAGGTCGATCATGCGGGTGGCGTACCCGGTCCAGTAGGTGATGGCGTCGCCGACGGCGGCGTCGTTGGTGGCGACGAACTTGCCCAGGAGAGATTCGGCGGATTCGGATAGTTCGGGGCCGACGACGGCCGGGGAGAATACGAGGGTGCCCGGGTTGAAGGGCGGCCGGGCGCCGAAGGCGTGGTGCACGATGCCGTCGGCTACTTGGAGCTTCTTGGGGGTGTGGAGGGGATCGATGCCGGTGAATGCGCCCGCGGTGTCGGCTTCGTGGGACTGCAGGGCGGTGATCATCGATTTGAGGTTAGCGGCGGACCACTGGATTTCGTGGTCGATGGCGGCGGACACGACGACGGAACAGCCGGAGGAACCGACGATTGCCAAGGAATGCTGCGTGGCGACCATCTGCATCGACGGCACGGGGGAGTACCCCGAAAGTGAGACAGACGGTGCGGCGTTTCCTGCAATGTTGAGAGTAAGTGCGCCGTGAACCGACTCGATTCCGGACAGGTGAGCGTTAAAGACCATGTTTTCCCCCGAAGAATTGAATGAACTGATCAGATGCGAACTTGCAAGCAGATTCTCGAGTGCTGAAGTTTGAAAACCCCCCGATGGGAACGGTTACCCCTTCGGCGCCGCTCGGCAAGTCGATCCCGGCAAAGCAGCTGGATCCGATGTAGTTCGGCCAAACAGTCGTGTACCAAGAAACGTTGCCGTTGTTCTGGATCGCAAAATCGGGATCCATTCCTTTGAGATCCGCTCTGTTGAATGCGTGAAGAGTGATCCCGATTCCGTCAGAACCTTTTACGATTCCGCACATTCGATCCGTCTCCGCATCGAAATTCTGTTTTCCGATGACAGGCGGCTCCCATCCCTTTTCAAGCGCGACTCCGTAGGCGTCCGTGTCGCACGGGTTCTTCAGCACGAAGTCCGGCGCCGAGTAGTCGTAGTGCCCGTCGGGCCCGAGCCGGGCGTCGCCGGGTTGCGGCGGATCATTCGGCGGCAGCACCCCCGGTGCAAGCGCATTTTTCCCGGTCTCTTTCCCTGCGGTGGCTGCATTGGCGTCATCCGTCCCGACGGCGCCGCACCCCGCCATCCCCAGCGTGGCGGCGGCTGCGACGGCGAGCGCCGTCGCGGTGGCACCGCGTGCGCGCCACCGCCCGGCCAACGCCCGGCGCATGCGTGGTCTCTTCACTGGATTCCCCCCCCGAATCTCAAGAATCGATCGTGCGGCGGTCGTGTCCGTCGCGCACGAGAAGAGTTCTAACACCGCCGACCTCTTTCCGCCCGGCGAGCGTCCGCAGCCCGATCCCGGCGGCCACGGCGGCCGCTTCCCGCAGCGCATGAACGGGGCGCGGTCCGCTTCTGGGCTGCACGTCGGCTGCCCGGCAAGGCGCCCCACAAACCTCAACCGCAACTTCAGTCTTCGGGGGTGTCAACCTCAACTTGACCCTTGTCGCACCCCGGTCCCGTAGCCACACTGGCCCCATCGGCACCCGTGGGCATCGCCACTCGGGCCGTCGACAAGCACAAAGCCGCACCGCGGCCGACCGCGACCCGACGACCCGCCGCAGAGTGGCGAGGCCCCGGCGACGAGGGCGTAGGGGAAGACGAGCCTCGTCTTGAGGCGGAGCGCCACCGGTACCGGCACCACCGGTGGCGCCCCGTCTCTTCCGCCGACACCTCAGGTGATCATGTCCCGACACGACTCCACCGGAGTGCTGTGGATCCACGCAGCGCGCCCGGCCCTCACGCCTCACGTCGCGTGGGCACTCGCCCGCGCCGGTCTCACGCTGCCCGACGGCACCCGCCCCGCAGCGTCGATGTGGCATGCCCGCCCCGAGGACGACACCCGCATCTGCGCGGAGATCGAGTGGCGCGGCCCTGCGGGCGCCGCCGCGCGCCTCGTCGGCGACCTCGCGCGCTGGCCCGACCTCGTCTTCGAAATCACCGAGGACCCCGCCGCCGACGTCCCCGGCGCCCAGGGCGAGCGCCACTGCCACGTCCCCGCGCTGGGCACGTGGTCGGGCGTCACCGACGCCGCGGGGGACATCCAGATCGGCGAGCAGCGACTCCGCGCCATCATGGCCGCCCACCGGGGCGACGCCGCCGGCATGGCGAGCGCGCTCGACGCCGAGCTGGGCACCGCCTGGGACGCCGCCCTCGAACCCCTGCGTCCCGGCACCGCCGGCTTCGAGCCGTGGGACGCGGTCGGCTTCGGGCAGGGCACGGCGATGCTTGACGACGCCAACCCGGACCCGGCCACCGTCTCCGCCGACATCACCGGTGCCCAGGGCGCCGTGGACGACGGCGCCGTGCAGCCCGCGGCGGGGGAGTACGAGGGCACCGCTTGCGACGTCGTCGAGCTCCTGTCGCGGCGCGCCGTGATGTAGCGGCTCGGGAGGGGCAGTCGGCTCAGTCGGCTCAGTCGGCTCAGTCGGTTCGGGCGGGTCGGCTCACGAGGCTCAGTCGGAGCGCCCGGCTTCGACGTGGGAGACCACGTCGCCGAGCGTCTTCATGGCGGTGACGTGTTCGTCTTCGAAACGCACGCCGGTTTCCTCTTCGCACCGCACCAGCAGCTCCACCACGCCGAGGCGGTCGAGCCCGATGTCGCCGCGCAGCGTGGAGTCCAGGCCCGGCGCCTCCTCCGGTGCGTCGTCGCCGAGCACGCGGAACAGCACGTCGGTGACTTCTGCCCGGGCGCCCGACAAACCGTCCAGGGCGTTGCCGCCCGAACCCCGGCCGCCGGAAGAGTCGGAGGAGGAGTCACCCGCGGTGCCGGCGCCGTCGCCAAGCAAAGCGCTGAGGGCATCGCCCAAACTACTGGTCATGTCCGCTCCGATCCGTCGGGCCCGAAAATGGTCATGTCCCAGGCTACAGGCGGGGATCCACCGGGTCGGACTCGAAGGCGAGCACTCCCGCGGCAGCCTGATACACCTCATCGACGGGTTTGCCCGCACACCAGCGCGACAATGCTTCGATCCCGAGGGCGTACTCCGTCAGGGCGTTGCCCATCTTGCGGTTGGCGTTCCGGCGCCGGAGGCGTTCCAACCGTTCGGGGCGCAGGTAATCGGGCCCGTAGATGATGCGCAGATACTCGCGCCCGCGGACCTTCATACCCGGTTGCACGAGTTTGCCGCCGTGACGGGAGACGGTTTCCGCGGGCTTCATCACCATGCCCTCACCGCCGGCCGACGTCAGGTCGAGCCACCAGGCGGTCACCGGGTCCACGGAGTCCGGGTCCGTGGATGCGAACATCCGCCGGGTCTCCCGGAACGGCGAGTCCTGGGGCGATCCATCGCAGACTTCGGAGGATGCCGAGATCAGTCGGTCGATGACCCCCAGGTGCCACCGGTGCGGCCGAGTTGCCGTCAAGCGTGACCCAACGGCGAGAACCGCGAACGGGGCCAACTGCACGGGAGCCTCGGCGGGAGCGCTGTAGCTGCGGTAGGCGTCGCGGAACGCCCCCAGTTCACCGAGCCGTTCCTCGATTTGCCCGGCGACGGCTGCGGCTTTCCCGGCGTCGGGTCCATCAATGACGTGATTGGCCTCGGAGAAAGCGGCGGCCGCCAGCGACAGCGACGACTCTCCTGCGGCGGCCGGCCCCGCGAAGTCGTCGCGAATCAGGTCCATCGCGGTGAATGACCAGGGGAGCAACTCGCAGTCGAGCACGGCAACGTCCGCGGGTTCGCCGTGTGGAGCGTGCCCTGCGGTGCCACCGCCTTCGTTGCCTTCGGTCCACAGACCCGAGGCGTCGGCGGAGGCCAGCACGGACGTGATCAGCTCCCGGACGCGAGGTCCATCGATCGACCGGCCCGTGCGCGTGTACAGGTACGACGATTCCGGCGAACCCCGGTGCAGGACGGCCACGGCCCGCGAGCCCATGTGCTTTTCCTCGCAGACGACCTCCTTCACGCCATGTGAGCGGAAATGCGCGAGAGCCTCCGTCGGATGCTCGAGGTAGCCCGCAACGGATGAGGAGGGCGCGGGGGCCATCGTCGGCGGAAGATAGATGATCTTCGCCGGCGGCATGGCGAATCTGCTCAACGGTTCGAGTGCGCCCGCGGCCCGCTCGGCCGACACCTTGACGTGCCCGAACAGACCGGTCGAAATCCGGTGATCTCCAAGGATGCTCGAAGCCGCCACCGCACCTTCGGGAAGCGCCGCGACCTCGGACGCGGACTGGGACCGAGTCGCGGAGCTCTCCGGTCGGGCGATCGTCACGGGGAGGTCGGGCTTCGTCTGGTCCGCGCGGCCGGAGCAATCGGTTTCGCCGGCCTGCTCCGCGGACGGGCGCCCGTCATGTGAACTCGCGTCGCTTGCGGGTTCGCGGGAAGGGGCACTGGGCTCGGTCCACATCCGATGGGCCGGCACCGACATGATGTCCCGTTCGGGGTACCGGAGGGCCGTAAGCTCACCGCCGAAGACGCACCCGGTGTCCAGGCAGAGCGTGTTATTGACCCATTCGGCCCGGGTGGTGGGCACGTGTCCGTAGACGACCGCCGCCGACCCGGCGTAGTCGCGTTCCCATTCGCCTCTGACGGGCAGCCCGTGCTCCGTCTTTTCGCCGGTCACATCGCCGTACAGACCGAACGCACGCACCTTCGCGGAGGCTCGGCCATGAAAGGCCTCCGGCAAGCCGGCGTGGGCGACCACGAGCCGGCCATCGTCGAGGACGAAGTGCCCGATCAATCCGGCCAGGAACTCGCGGGCGCGATCGATGAACCCGGGGTCTTCGTCGGCGATCCCCTCGAGCTGCTCCATCGACTCGGCCAGCCCGTGGGTTCGGCGAACCTTCGCGCCGCCCAACGCGCGGGCCAGTTTGACGTCGTGGTTGCCGGCCACGCACAGCGCATCGCCGGAATCCACCATCGCCATCACAAGGCGCAGCACCCCCGGCGTATCGGGGCCGCGATCGACCAGATCGCCGACGAAGACGACCGTCCGGCCATGCGGGTGACGGGCACCGATCGGCCTGCGCCGTTCATCGAAGTCGATGACGTACCCGAGCGCCCCCAACAGCTCGACGAGTTCAGCCAGGCACCCGTGGACGTCGCCGATGAGGTCGAAGGGGCCGTGCAGATCCCGCTTGTCGCAGAAGAGCTTCGTGCGCTCCACCGTCGCTTCGCCCAACCGCAGGCCGTCGAGCAGGTAGACCTTGCCGAACCCCTCTTTTCGGGCGGCCCGGGCCGCTCCCGACAATGTCCGGGACATGCCGCGCACGATGCTTTCCGGCACATCGCGCCCACCCGCGGCCACCCGGGCGCCGATGCGTTCGAGCGCGGCATCCACGGGTACGTCGACGATGATCAACGAAGCGAGGCAATTGTTGTCGCGGGCGATTTCGACCCACCGCCGCCGGTCTTCCGCTCTGCAATTCGTCGCGTCCACGACGGTGAACAGATTCCGCTTCAGCCGCGCGGCCACCACCGCCTCCAAGATGGCGAAGGCGTCACCCGTCGCATCCTGGTCGGACGCATCGCCGCTGACCATTTCGCGGAAATCGTCGGATGCGAAGACTTCGCCTTCGCCGAACACCGACGAGGCATACGTCGACTTGCCGGCGCCGGGGACGCCGGCCAGGACCACGAGGCCCGCTTCGGGAACTGACACGTGGGTGAGCCGTCTCATTCCGTTGGTCCTTTCTCCGGGGCGCAATCTGTGGTGGTGGTAGCGGTGCGGGTGAACACTGCCACCTGGGATTCGTGCCCCGTCGCCGCATCGAGCTTTCCGGTACCGCCGATGTCGACGGAGTACCCGTGGGCATCCGCCACCTTTCCACACCAGCGGGCGAAGCCCTCGCGGTCCAGTTCGACGCGGTGGTCGGGATGTCGCTTCTCGCCCGGGGCCAGCCCCGGGTAGTTGACGTTGTATTCGGCGTTCGGAGTGGTCACGATGACGGCTCGGGGGCGAGCGTGCCCCCAGATGGCCTGCTCGGCCTCCGGCCACCGGATCGGGTCCAGGTGCTCGAGCACTTCCGAGAACACGATCGCGTCCTTGCCCGGGAAACGCGTGTCGCACAGCAGCGCCGAACCGTGGCCCAGTTCGATGGGCGCGCCCCACCGGTCGGGCTCTTCATCGATGCCCAGCTTGTTTTTCGCCCTCTCCAGGACCACCGGGGCGGGATCGATGCCCACCACGTGCCTGACGCTGGGCCGCCCCGCGATGGCGGCGAGAATCCTGCCTTCGCCGCAGCCGATCTCCAGGACGCTTTGTGCCCCCAGGTCATCGATTGCCGCAGTTATCGCATCGATCCGATCATCGCGCAGCCGGTGGGGATTCGTGCCGGCCGTCCCAGCCTCTCCGTCTCCTCCGGCAGCGCCGTTCGTCAAATTCGTCGGCCGATCACCTGCCTTCTCTCCGGCGCCGAGCCGGCGGCGGGCTTCGTCGACGAGTTCCCGCTGCCGAGCCAGCCCCCGGAACAAGATGGTGTCGAGTTCCGGGTGCCCGGCCAGCCAACCGCCGCCGAAAGACGCCATCTTCTCCGCTTCCTCGGGGCCCACCCAGAAATGCTTCCGCCCCTCCAGAACGGGGAGCAGGACGTAGAGCTGCGAGATGGCCGACGCGATCGTTGATCGCCCGGACAAGCGCAAGACTGCTGTCGGGGCATCGCCCCACTCCGGAAACCGTTCATCGGCCGGCGAGCTCTCGACCCGGACACGCCACCCCATCGGTGAAAACATCGCTTTCGCCAGTTCCGGGCTCCCCACGGCGGCGACGGTGAGCTCCAACGGCAGAGGCGTTTCGGCGAGCCCGGCGTACTCGGCCGATACGCCGTCGGCCCCCGCCATCGCACTCCTGAACACCCGCGACAACGCCGTGGACATCAAGGATCCGGCCACGTGCGGGCGCGACGATACGTATCCCGACGTCGCCAGTTCGCGGGCACGCGATCGCTTGTCCTTGATCTCATCGGCGGGGGAGACGTCGACCCACATCGCGATGCGGAGACGGTCGTCGTCGGCATGCGGCGCGGCGACCGTCGCGATCCCGAACGGCAACGTGAACGAATTGACCCGTTGGGGATGCTTGCCCAGCAGAAAACCGGCGTCGGTGGCGACCGGGAACCCGGCGTCCGGATCGGCGTGGACGGTCAATTCGAAGTGCATGCCGCCACTATCTCATGCACGCCGGATCGGATTGTCGCGCTTCCGGCCCCGGCGCTCCCGGTCTCCGCGGTCGCCGAACCAGCATCTCCCGAGCCGGCAATTCCGGATCCCGCCAACCAGAACCGGCGAGCGGGGAGCCCGCCCACGAAAAACGGCGAAGCCGCGGCGGGAGGCATCGTCTCCTCCCGCCGCGGCTTCGCCTTCCGCGGCTTCGCTCCCGCAACGGTCTCGCGGGTGGCTCGGGCGCGCCGGCCGATCATCCGACCGGCCGGCGTCGCAAAGCCGGACTACACCACCGTCGGGTCGGTGATCTGGTACTTCTCGGCGGCCTTCTGCGCCACCGACGCCGGCAGCTTGCCCTCGCGGGCCAGGCCGGCCAGCGCAGCGACGACGATCGACTCGGCGTCGATGTTGAAGTAGCGGCGGGCGGCCTCGCGGGTGTCGGAGAAGCCGAAGCCGTCGCAGCCCAGCACCGTGTAGTCGCCCGGCACCCACTGGCGGATCTGCTCCGGGATGGCGCGCTGGAAGTCGGACACGGCGATGAACGGGCCATCGGCGTCCTCCAGCACGCGCTGCACGAACGGGCGCTCGTGGAACTCCGCCGGGTTGTGCAGCACCTCGGTCTCGCGGGCCAGGCCGTCGCGGGCCAGCTCGTTCCACGAGGTCACCGAGTAGATCGACGACGGGATGCCGTACTCCTCCTCCAGCATCTCGGCGGCCTTCAGCGCGCCCTGCATGCCGATGCCCGACGCCAGCAGGTTGACGTGGTTCTCGCCCTTGGACTCCTTGAAGGCGTAGATGCCCTTGAGCAGCCCCTTGACGTCCAGGTCCTCCGCCGCGGCCGGCTGCGGGGTCGGCTCGTTGTAGATGGTCAGGTAGTACATGACGTCCTCGCCGCGGCCCTCGCCGTACATGCGGTCGATGCCCTCGCGGATGATGTACGCGGCCTCGTAGGCGAACGCCGGGTCGTAGGTCACCACCGCGGGGTTCGTCGCCGCCAGCAGCGGGGAGTGGCCGTCCATGTGCTGCAGGCCCTCGCCGGTCAGCGTGGTGCGTCCGGCGGTGGCGCCGAGCAGGAAGCCGCGGCACTTCTGGTCCCCGGCCTGCCACATCTGGTCGCCGGTGCGCTGGAAGCCGAACATCGAGTAGAAGATGTACAGCGGGATCATCGCCTCGCCGTGGGTGGCGTAGGACGTGCCGGCGGCGATGAACGACGCCATCGACCCGGCCTCCGAAATGCCCTCGTGGAGGATCTGGCCCTGCTCGGATTCCTTGTAGGACAGCATCAGGTCATGGTCGACCGGGGTGTACTGCTGGCCGTGCGGGTTGTAGATCTTCAGCGTCGGGAACCACGAGTCCATGCCGAAGGTGCGGGCCTCGTCCGGGATGATCGGCACGAAACGCTTGCCCAGCTCCTTGTCGCGCATGAGCTCCTTGAAGATGCGCACCACGGCCATCGTCGTGGCCACCTGCTGCTTGCCCGAGCCCTTCAAAATGGACTTCAGCGAGTCCATCTCGGGCACGACCAGCGGCTCGTACGTCTCGCGGCGCTCCGGCACGAAACCGCCCAGTTCCTTGCGGCGCTCCTTGAGGTACTGCAGCTCCTCGGAGTCCTCGCCCGGGTGGTAGTACGGCGGCAGGTACGGGTCCTTCTCCAGGACCTCGTCGGAGATCGGGATCTCCTGCTTGTCGCGGAAGCGCTTCAGATCGTCGAGGGTCAGCTTCTTCATCTGGTGCGTGGCGTTGCGGCCCTCGAAGTTGTGGCCCAGGCCGTAGCCCTTGATGGTGTGCGCCAGGATGACGGTCGGCTGGTCCTTGGTCTCCAGCGCCTTCGCGTAGGCCGCGTAGATCTTGCGGTAGTCGTGGCCGCCGCGCGACAGGCTCCAGATCTCCTCGTCCGTCATGTCCTCGACGAGCTTGGCGGTGCGCGGGTCGCGGCCGAAGAAATGCTCGCGGACGAATGCGCCGTCGTTGGCCTTGAGCGTCTGGTAGTCGCCGTCGCGGAAGCCGTTCATCAGCTCCACCAGCGCGCCCTCGTGGTCCTTCTCGAACAGGGCGTCCCAGTCGCGGCCCCACACGACCTTGATCACGTTCCAGCCGGCGCCGCGGAAGAAGCTCTCCAGCTCCTGGATGATCTTGGTGTTGCCGCGCACCGGGCCGTCGAGGCGCTGCAGGTTGCAGTTGACCACGAACGTCAGGTTGTCCAGGTTGTTGATCGCGGCGGTCTGGATCAGGCCGCGCGACTCCGGCTCGTCCATCTCGCCGTCGCCGAGGAACGCCCAGACGTGCTGCTGGGAGGTGTCGGCCAGGCCGCGGTCGTGGAGGTAGCGGTTGAAGCGTGCCTGGTAGATCGCGCCCATCGGGCCGAGGCCCATGGAGACGGTCGGGAACTCCCAGAAGTCCGGCATGCCGTGCGGGTGCGGGTAGGACGGGATGCCGCCCTGGGGGCGCGAGACCTCCTGGCGGAAGCCGTCGAGGTCGTCCTCGTCCAGGCGGCCCTCGAGGAATGCGCGGGCGTATACGCCGGGGGAGGCGTGGCCCTGGAAGAAGACGTGGTCGCCGCCGCCGGGGTGGTCCTTGCCGCGGAAGAAGTGGTTGAAGCCGACCTCGTACAGCGGGGCGGAGGAGGCGTAGGTGGAGATGTGCCCGCCGACCCCGATGCCCGGCCGCTGCGCGCGGTGGACCATGATCGCGGCGTTCCAGCGGATCCACTTGCGGTAGCGGCGCTCGACGGCCTCGTCGCCCGGGAATTCGGGCTCCATCGACGTGGGGATGGTGTTGACGTAGTCCGTGGAGGTCAGCGGCGGCAGTGCGACGCGGCGGGCGGTGGCGCGCTCGAGCAGACGGAGCATGAGGAAGCGGGCGCGGTCGGGCCCGGCCTCCTCCAGCAGCGCGTCGAGCGACTCCAGCCACTCGCGGGTCTCCTCCGGGTCGATGTCCTTCAGGTAGGACTCGACGCCGTCTCGGATGAGCGCGAAGTTGGAATCGTCGACATGTCGGTCCGCCTTGTCGGCCATGTGTTTCCTCTCGGATCGTGGGGCGGTCGGCCCCTGTGGTGCGGGGCTGGTTTTCGCCCGGATTGTTTTCTACATCACTCTACTTCCGTTTGGGTTGCGGTGGCGGGGAGTGTCCGCGTCACTTTTGCTTGACGACGCATCGTCCGCCCGCACCGCGACTAACGGCGTTGAGCGCCGCTCGGCCCGACGCCGCCGGAGGGGCCGGAGGCGGGCCGTCGTCACGCCCCCGCGACCGCCTGTCCGGCTCCGATGACCACAGTTTCCGCGGCCGCGGCGAGGACGCGGGGGTCGTGGCTCGTCAGAACCTGGGCCATGCCGCCGGCCCGTGCGTCGGCCAACGCCGCGAGCACGAGCTCCGCCGACCGGTGATCGAGGGCGGAGGTCGGTTCGTCGCACAGCAGCACGCGCGGATTGCGCAGGAGGGAGAGCGCGATGCTCACCCGCTGGCGCTGGCCGCCGGAAAGATCGCCTGGCCGGCTGCGGCGGATCGCGTGGAAGCCGGGCAGCTGCAGGCGGTCGAGCATCGCCGCGATGTCGTCGTCGGGAGCTCCCGTCCGCCGCAGTTGCGAGCCCACCGTCACCGAGGGGTTGAGGGCGAGCTCCGATTCCTGCGGCACCCAGCCGAACCCCGACCGCACGTGGCGCGGGCGGTGCCCCAGGTCGGGTGCGAGGTCGGAGCCGTCGAAGGAGATGCGGCCCTCCGTCGCCGGCACAAGACCGAGGATGGACCGCAGGACGGTCGTCTTCCCCGCGCCCGAGGGGCCGGACAGTGCCACCGCGCCGCCGGCGTCCACGGCGAGGGATACGCCTTCGACGATGCGGCTGCCGTTGCGGTGGACCACCAGATCGCGCACGTCCAGAAGGGGACGTTGCGCGGCGCCGGAGTCGGGGGCGGGGGCGGAGGCGGAGGCGGGTGCGGGAGCCGGGGGAGCGGCGGAGGCGATGCCGGCGTCGGCGGGGCCCGAAACGGCGGAGTCCGGCTCGGCGGTTTCTTCGTGATCGGCGGCCGGGTCGGCGGTCTTCGGGCCGGAAAGGCCCGCGCAGGCGCCGTCGAACGCGAAGGTGACGTCGGCGAGCGCATCGGCCACCGCATGGTCGTGGGTGATGACCAGGAACGTCGCCTTCGTCCGCTCGCGGGCCCGGCAAAGCGTGTCCATCATCAGCTCCACCGCCGCGGCGTCGACGCCGGCGGTCGGCTCATCGATGATCAGCAGTTCCGGGGCCGCCGCGAGGCCCGCGGCCACCCCGACCCGGCGGCGCTGCCCGCCCGACAACTCCGATGGGCGCCGGTCGAGGATGCCCGTCACGCCGGAGAGCCCCAAATCCTCGAGGAGGCGGAGCATGGCGTCGTCGGAAAGCACCGGGGCCCGGCCCCCGCGCGACGGCGAGCCATGCGCGATGCGGGCGCGTTCGCCCAGGATGCGGCGCACCGTCAGATGCGGCGGCAGCGACGCCCCGGGGTCCTGGTCCACGTAGGCGCAGCGGCGGCGCAGGGTCCGCAGCTGCCGCGGGGACATGGCCAACGGATCGAGGCCGTCGACCGCGATGGCGCCGGCGGTGACCGTCAGTCCGTCGGGGACGTCGCCGAGCAGCGCGTGCGCCAGCGTCGACTTGCCGGACCCCGAGGGGCCGACGAGCGCGATGGCGGAGCCCGCCGGCACCTCCAGGTCGAGGTCGCGGAAAACGGCGCCGCCGCGGGAGGCGACGGACAGGCCTCGCACGGACACGGGGATCATCGGCGACCTCCCGTGGCCAGGTCGGTGAGCAGGGCCGGCGGTGCAGTCAGCGCGATGATCGCAGCCACCGGGGCCACCACCGACCACGGGTTCAGGTCGATGCCGGAAATGCCCGCGCCGACCATCGCCGCCCACGTTTCGCCGCCGGAGCCGGACGCGCCGCCCAGGAACGAGGCGGTGGCCGTCATGAAGACGACCGCGACGTAGCGGATGCCGGCGTCGGCCAGGATCGGCCGGCGCATGGCGGGCAGCACGTCGCGGACGATGATCGAGGGCCACGACGCGCCCGTGGCGCGCGAGATCTCCACGAACCCGGAGGACAGCACCGGCCGCGCCGCCGCATCGAGGTACTTCGCGGACATCGGCAGCGAGACCAGTACCGCCATCGCGGCCACCGCCGCGATGTTGCCGCCCGTCGCCGCGATGACCGCCAACAGGATCACCATCGCGGGGATGACCAGCAGCGTTTCGGTGAACCACCGGAACACCGGCCGCCACCTCGGCAGCGCCGCGGAGGCCAGGCCGACGGCCAGGCCGGCGGCAGTCGACGCCAGGGCCGCGATGGCGGGCGGAATGACCAGAGCCGCGTTGCCCATGAGCATGCGGGCGAGCAGATCGCGGCCCAGCCGGTCGGTGCCCAGCGGATGACCCGGCTGCGGCTCGTCGAACGGCCGGCCGACGGGTTCGCCGGGATCGGGCGCGCCCAGCCACCCCGCGATCAGCGGGCCGGCGATGGCGCAGGCCAGCACGGCGCACCAAATGAGGGCCAGCGCCCAGGCGTAGGTCCTCCGCGGACTGCGGCCGCGGGGGTCGGGGACGCGGAACCGGGCGAAACGGGACCGCGTTGCCGGCGTCGCGTCGGCTGAAGGGGTCGGCGTCGCGTCGGTTGCGGGGGCGGTCGCCGGGTCAGCTGAAGGGGCGCGTGTCCCGTCGGCTGCGGCGGCCCGGGGATCGGTGGGACCCGTGAAAAGAGTGGGGCGGATCATCGGCGGGCCCTCCGATCATTGATCTCGTCGCCGAGGCCGGACATGCGCTCCGCCATGGCGAAGGCGGCGACCGTGATGGCCGCGAAAATCACGACGAGGGACGACACGGCGACCGTCTCCCGGGCCGACACGAGCCCGGCGACGAGCGTGCCCGCGCCCGGGTACCCGACGACGTTCTCGATGACCACCGTGCCGGTGACCGCGTAGGGGACCGTGGCCGCGCACGCTTGCGCGATCGGTCCCGCGGCGGCGGGCAGGGTGTGGCGGAGCATCACCGCCGCCGGATGCATCCCGGCGAGTGCGGCGGCCCGGACGTGCGGCCGCAGGGAAGCGTCCACCACCGCGGCGCGGACCATCCGCTGCAACCATGCACCGCCCGTCAACGCGATGCCGAGCACCGGGACGATGAGCGCCGCCGGCCGGTCCAGGGGAGTGCCGCCGGGTGGAACCAGCGACACCGCCGGAGCCACGCGGAGCAGTCCCGCCAGCACGACGAGCAGCAGGGTCGCCAGGGCGAACTCGGGAACGGCCAACGTGGTCTGGGCGCCGGTGGACACGGCGCCGTCGCGCGCCGATCCGGGGCGCGCCCCGGCTACCGCGCCGGTGACCACGCCGAGCAGGATCAGCGACGGCAGGGCGAAGGCGACGAGGATCGCAGAATTGCGCGCGGGGACGGCCGCCGCCTCCCACACCGGCGCACCGGAGGAGAACAGCGAACCGCCGTCGCCATGCAGCACGAGGGCCGACGCCCATTCGGCCAGGCGCACCGCCAGGGGTCTGTCCAGACCGAGGTCGGCGCGCACCTGCTCGATGCGCGCCGCATCCGACGTGCGGGCGATGATCGTCGCGGCGTCGCCGGGCAGCCAGTCCATCAGCACGAAGGTCAGCGCCGACGCGCCGGCGAGAACCGACAGCCACCGCACGGCGCCGGCGAAGGCGGAACGGGCCGGCTGCGGCCCGAACCTCACTTCTTCTCCGGCAGCGGAACCGACAAGGACACGGGCATGTCCGGCACTCCTTCGGCCCGGCCGTGGACGGCGTTGGCGTAACCCCACAGCAACTCGCCGCCGTCCTCGTGCATCTCTTCGGCGAGGTCGGCGATCATGCCGGCGCGGCGGCCGTCGTCGGTTTCGGCCTGCGCCGCGGCGAGCTTCCCATCCCACTCGGGGTTCGAGCCGAAGCCGGACAGGTTGAACATCGCCTTCGAGCCGGTCAGGAACGACAGGCCGGATTCCAGGGGGCGGTTGACGAAGTACGAGGCGAACACGGGCAGCTTCTTCAGCGCGCCCATGTCGGCGAAGTAGGTGGTCGGGTCCCGCTTGTCGACGGTGACCTTCACGCCGGCCTCCTCGAACTGGCGCGCGGCCAGCTCGGCGCCGTCGTTCATGCCCGGGGAGAAGTCCGCGGTGACGATGGTGAACTCCTTGACGCCCTTCTTCTCGAAGATGCGGCGGGCCTCCTCGATATCCCGCTTGGGGGCTTTGATTTTCTCCGGGTAGCCCGGGAAGCCCAGGCCCGGGATGTCCGCGCCCGGCTCGCCGGCGCCGTCGAGCGCCTGGTCCACCAGCGCCCGGCGATCGAGCGCGATCTTGGCCGCGCGGCGGACGTCGGGATCGTCAAACGGGGCGACGGTCGTGTTGAGGATGAACATGAGCCCCTTCGAGTCGGCGGTGCCCGGGACCCACGCCTCGGCGGTCCGCAGGCTGCGCCGGGCCGTGGCCGGGAGATCGACGGCCAGATCGACGGCGCCGGAATCGACCGCCCTGCTCCGTGCGTCGGCGTCGGCGATGACCTGCACCTCGAGGTTGTCGGAGATGCGCTTTTCGGCCGGGTACTCCGGGTTGGCGGTGAGCTTCCACCCCTGGCCCGAGTCGCCGGAGTCCACCACGTAGGGGCCCGAACCGATGCCGTTGGACGGGTCGCCGCCCTTGAACACCAGGCTGGACAGGCCCAGGACGGCCCCGACGAAATCGGCCCGCGGCCGGGACAGCGTGAACTCGACGGTGGAGTCGTCCTTCGCGGAGGACGCCCCGAGGTCGATGTCGGCGAGGGTCATGCCCTTCATCGGATCCTTGGCCGTCTCGCGGAACGACGCCAGCACGTCTTCGGCGGTCACGGGGGAGCCGTCGGAGAACTTCGCGCCGTCGCGCAGGGACACCGTCCAGACCGTGGCGTCGTCGTTCGGCTCGGCTTTCGCCGCGAGCTGGAACAGCGCGCCGTCGTCGCCGGCGATGACCAGCGATTCGTAGACCGCGTACAGCACCGCCCAGGTGGCGGTCGACATCGCCTCGGCGGGGCTCAGGCCCTCGCCGGGGGCGCCGATGGCGGCGATGCGGAGGGTGTCCAGCTTCTTTCCGGGCTCCTTGCCGTTGCCGCCGTCGGAGGGGTCGGACGAGCAGGCCGCGAGGACGGGGCCGGCGGTCGCGGCGGCTGCGGCGGTGGCCAGGATGCGGAGGAAGGTACGGCGTTGCATGTGGTTCTCTTCTCTGTGATTCGTTTGTGGTTCGGGAGCCCGGGTGGTCCGGGTGGTCGGTGGCCGGTGGCCGGTGGCCGGTGGTCGGTGGCCGGGGCCACGGGGCTACTGGGCCGTCGGGACGGGGATGCGGGGATCGGACATGAACAGGTCCTGATCCGCCCACACCGCGACCTTCTGTCCTTCGCCGATCGCCTGGGCGACGAAGGTCAGCGGTTCCGGTTCGCCGCGGCGCACGGCGCAGTCGCCGGCGGCGAACACCTGCGGGACCGAAGACCTGCCGTGGTCGTCGACGACGATGCAGCCGCCGTTCATCTCCGCGCCGAGCCGTTCGCCGAGGTCTCCGCCCGCGACGGTCGGCGGCACGGCGAAGACGACCTCGCACTGGAGCGGTCCCGTCGAGGTCGACGTCACCTCGACCGTCCCCGGCTCGCCGGAGATTCCGGTGGCGGCGCCGTCGATGAGCTCTACGCCCGTTTCGGGCAGGGCGGCCAGCAGAACCTCGGGGATCGAGGAGCGTTCCGCGAGCAGCCGCACGCGGTCCGAGATGCGGTCGCGGAGGTAAAGGGCCTGATACGCGGCTTTCATCGGCGGCGTCCCGGGGACGGAGACGACGACGATGTCCTTGCCCCGTGCTTCGTGGCCGTGGCAGTACGGGCAGTGGAACGAATATCGGCCGTGCGATTCCGACAGGCCGGGCAGTCCGTCGATGACGTCGCGAAGCCCGGATCCGACGATGACGCGGCGGGCGAAGATTGCCGTGCCGTCGTCGCAGGCCAGCTCGACCCCGTCGCGTTCCGCATCCGCCCGCCCGTCCGTGACGGCGGTGCGGCGGTAGCGGACCGTGTCCAGTGCGGCGAGCTCGTCGCGCGCCCGCGCGCGGATGTCGGCCGGCGGCGTGCCCTCGATCCCGATGAGCATGTGGGCCCCGGTGGACCGCGCGTTCCGGTAATCGCCGGAGTCGAACACGATGACGGATCGGCCCTGGCGGCCCAGGACGAGCGCGGACTCCAGGCCCGCGGCCCCGCCTCCGACGATGGCGACGTCGCATGTTTCCGGGCCCGGATTCGGGGGTGATTGTCTGCCGGTCAAGGTAGCTCCTCGGAGTCGATGGCGGTGCGTTTCACACCACGTGGAAATCAACTTATCGTATAGTCCCGATGATGCCTATCTGTAGGCAAGCCTAACCTTTAGCATTCGCTCCGGAGGGTGCGTCGGGCATCGTTGCAAATCAAAGAAAATGCGCATCTAACTGCGTGAATGGAAATGTGTGAGGTGTGACACAGGAAATGGTGGGCGAAGCCCGCGTGATGTAGCGTGTCCCACATTTGGCGCCTATTGGAAACCATTGGCAATTAGAATACATGTCACCTTGGATGGTGCAGAAGGAGACCGGTGATCGAATCCAAGAAGCTGCAGGAACTGCTCGCGGGGGTGCTGGGGGATTTCGATCCGGGGAAGTCGTTGATCGACCAGGGGTTGGATTCCTTCGGTGCGGTGCGGGTGCAGCGGGAAATCGCCAATCAGTTTGACGTCGACGTCCCGTTGTCGGAATTCCTCCGGGACGCGCCCGCCGCCGAGCTGGCCGACACCGTTTCGCGCACCGTCGGCGGCGCCGCGCCGTCACCGGAATCGCCGGTGCGTGCGGAGGTCGCGCCGGGCCCCGTGGACCGGGACTCGTCGCCGCTGACCCCGGTTCAGGCCACGTACTGGGTCGGCCGCCACGGGGACTACCCCCTCGGCGGGATTTCGACCCGCTTCTACCTGGAGTTCGATCTGCTTCACGACGGTGACCGCACCGCCTTCGTCGGGCATCTGGAAGAGGCGTGGAACCGCGTGGTCGACCGCCACGGGATGCTCCGCGCCATCGTGGGCCGCGACGGGCTCCAGCGTCTTCCGGAGGAGCGCGGGGTGCACCGCATCGCGGTGAGCGATGAGCCGACGGAGGCGATCCGGGAGCGCCTCGCCCGGCGTGTGCCCGATCTCGCGCAATGGCCGGTCCACGATGTCGAAGTGGGCGTCATCGATGATCGGACGGTGCGCGTGCATGTGGGATTCGAGGTGGTGCTCATCGATTTCCCGGGCATCGTCAGGGTGCTCGACGACTGGGGCAGGGCCCTCGAGGGCGCCGATCTGGGCGAGGAGACGACCACGTTCCCGGAAATCGTCAACGGCCTGCCCGGGGCGCCGGCCCCCGCCGATCTCGCGCACTGGGAGAAGAAGGCTCCGCAGCTGCACCCGGGGCCGTTGACTGACGAGCAAGTCGATGCCGATGCCGCGCGGCCGCCGCGGTTCCACCGCCATGAAGCGACCATCCCCGCGCCGGAGTGGGCCAAGTTCCGCGACAACGCGCGGGCGCACGGCGCCAGCCCGTCGGGCGCTCTGTTGGCGGTGGCGACGCATGCGTTGCGCTGCGCGGGAACGCGGGAACGGTTCAGCCTGGGGGCCACGTTCTTCTCTCCCGACGGCACCGGCGACGCCCCGGTGGGCGACTACACCCGCACAGGCGTCGTGGACGCGGGCGAACCGGGCGGTGCCATGGGGCCGCGGGCGGCCGCCGCGACCCGGGAATTGTGGGATGCGCTGGAGCACGCCACGGTCACGTCCGCGGACATCATGAGGATGCGCGCGGCCGCGGCGTCCGGGGAAGGGGCTCCCGCGGACGACGCGGCGGCCCTGCCCGAGTTCCCCGTGGTGTTCACCTCCGCCATCGGCCACGGCGGCGGTCCCGCCCACTGGCCCGGGATTCCCCGCTGGGGCGTCAGCCAGACCCCGCAGGTGCTCGCCGATCTGCTGCATTGGGAACGCGACGGCGACCTGGTGCTGGCCTGGGACTGCGTGGACGCGGCGTTGCCGGAGGGATTCGGCGACACGGCGCTGGGCGTGGCCGTCGCCGCCATCCGGGCGCTGGCCGACGCCGCCGCCTGGGACGACGCCGCCCTCGCGACCGATCCGTGGTTCCGCCACCCCGATGAGGTGCAGCGCCCCCGGTCGGCCACGGCCGGGGATCCCGCCATCGACGCCCTGCTCCGCGAGCGCGCCGGTGCGGCGCCGGAGGCCACGGCCGTCATCGACGCCGAGGGCACGTGGAGCAGGGCGGAACTGGACCTGTGCGCCGACGCCGTCGCCGCCGCGGTGTCCGCCGCCGCCCGGGACATCGGCGAATACCGGACGGGTGCCCCGGTGCTGGTCCAGATGGGCAAGTCGAGGGATCAAATCGCCGCCGTGACCGGCATCGTCCGGGCCGGCCTGGCCTACATCCCCGTCGATCCCTCGTGGCCCTCCCGCCGCGTCGCCGCCGTCGCGGCGAGGTCCGGCGCGAAACTGTGCATCGCCGACGACGGGGTCGAGCTCGCGGAAGGCGTCGCGCGCATCGACCTCGGCACGGAGAACCTCGGCTCGGGGGACGTTGGCACGGAGAAGCCCGGTGGCGCGGGCGGCTCCGCGCCGGATGATGCGGCCGACCGAATCGAACCCGGCCCGGAGGATCTCGCGTACGTGATCTTCACGTCCGGTTCCACCGGCGAACCGAAGGGCGTCGCCATCGAGCATGACCAGGCCCGCACCACCATCGACGACGTCAACGTGCGCTTCGGGCTCGCCGATTCCGACGTCGTGCTCGGGTTGTCGGCGTTGAGCTTCGACCTGTCCGTGTGGGACATCTTCGGCGTCCTGGGGGCCGGCGGCGCGCTGCTGCTGCCCGACGGAGAGAAGCTCCGGGATCCGTCGCACTGGCTCGAACTGTGTTCGCGGCACCGGGTCAGCGTGTGGAACTCGGCGCCGCCGCTGCTCGAAATGCTGGTGGAATACGCGGAGATCGATCCCGAGCCGGCGAAGGAAGCCCTGCGGCACCTCCGCCTGGTCATGTTGTCCGGCGACTGGATTCCCGTCACGCTGGCCCGGCGCCTGTGGGAGCTCGCGCCGAACGCGCGGGTTTACAGCCTGGGCGGGGCGACGGAGGCGTCGATCTGGTCCATCCACCACCCCGTGGCGCCGGGCGACGAGTTCCAGCCGTCGATCCCGTACGGCGCCGCGCTGGGCGGCCAGTGGTTCCGGATCCTCGATGACGACGGCGATCCCGCCCCGATCGGCGTCCCCGGCCATCTGCACATCGGCGGTGCCGGGGTGGCCCGCGGGTACATCGGCGACCCCGGGCGCACGGCCGAGCGCTTCCGCGTGCATCCGCGCACGGGCGAGCGGCTCTACGACACCGGTGACATGGGCGAGTGGCTCCCGAACGGGGAGATCCGTTTCCTGGGCCGGGTTGACCGGCAGGTGAAGATCAACGGTTTCCGCATCGAACTCGGCGAGGTGGATGCCGCGCTGTCCCGGTGCGCGTCGGTGCGCGCCGCCGTTTCCGCCGCTCCCGAGGACGCCTCGGGCCGCAAGCGCCTGATCTCCCACGTGGTGCCGGCCGATCCGGAGAACATCGACGACGGCGCGCTGCGGGCGGAACTCGGGCGGCTGCTGCCGACGTACATGATCCCCTCCCGGTTCATGGTCCACGACCGGCTGCCGGTGACCGCCAACGGGAAGATCGACCACAAGGCGCTGCCGAATCCGTGGGAGAAGGGGGCCGCCGCTCCGGCTGCACCGGCCGCTCCCGCTGCGCCGGACATTCCGGCCGCTCCGACCGCTCCGCCCGCGCCGGCTGGGCCTGCACCCGCCGTCGCCGGAACCCCGGCCGGAACCCCGGCCGATATCCTCCCCTCCGCTCCGGTCCCCGCTGCCGCCGCCGAGCCCGCACCCGCCGCCGACGATCACGGGGATCTGACCCCCACCCAGTTGGGCATCGGTTCCCTCGAACTGGTGCGCATGGCCAACGTCATCGAGGACCGCACCGGGCAGCGGCCCCCGCTGGCGCAACTGCTGTCGCGCCCGTGGCGGCGGACGCTCGAGGCCGCCGGGCTCGTGGACGAGCAGCCGGCGGTCCCGGCCCCCGCCGCCGAGCGGCGCAACGTCGGGGAGACGGAAGAGTCCGGCGGCGGGGTCGTCGCCGAGCAGCCGCCGGAAGGGGATCTCCTCGCCGCGGGCGTGGCCGCCGGGGGGCGCTTCCGCGCCGAGTTCCCGCGAACGGGGGAGCATCTGGAGGAGCAGTTCCTCAGGGTCGGCCACTGGCTGCGGTCCGTGCGCGCGAGCGTCGCCGACGGCGTGGACGTGATCGCCGAGCCCGGGACGGGGGAGACCCTGTGCACCGTGGAGCTGTCGGCCGGGATCGTCGCGCCGGCCGTCCCCGAGCCGGACCTCCGCCCGGCCCCGCTGACGCCGCTGCAGCTGGGATACCTGGTCGGTCGCGCGGACGAGTGGCTCGTCGACCCCGTGACCCCGCACTACTACACCGAGGTCGCGATGGAATCGCTCGACGTCGCGGCGCTGCGGGCCGCCCTCGATGAGGTGGTCGCCGCCCATCCGGCGCTGTCGCTGACCGTCCGCGCCGACGGATCGCAGATCATCGATCCGGCGTGTCGCCCGCACGTGGCGTACCGCGATTTCCGCGGCAGCGCGGATCCGGAGCGCGACCTCGCCGCGGTGCGCGCGGAAGGCCGCCGCGGCGTGGCCGAGCCCTTCGGCGAGCCGTGGCTCCGGCTCGCCGCCAGTCGGCTCGACGACGGTTGGCGCCTGCACATGTCCATCGACATGCTCTTCTGCGACGTGATCGGGGCCCGCGTCCTCGCGGAGGATCTGCTGCGGGCCTACCGCGGCGAGCGCCTCGATCCGCCGGCGGCGTCCTTCCTCGGGCATGCGCGGGCACTGGCGTCGGCGCCCGTGCGCGGCACCCGCGCCATCGGCGGTGCCTCGGAGCGATCCGTCGGGGGATCCGCCGGGCCGGCGCCCGTGCTGTTGCCCGCGGCCGCGCCGACGTCCGGGCGCTTCGCCCGCTCGCGTGCGTTCGTCGATTCCGCGGCCGCCGACGCGCTGGCCGCTCGCGCCCGCGAAGCATCCGCGACGCTCGACGGCCTGATCGCCGCGGCGGTTTCCGCCGTCGCGGGCGCGGTGACCGGTTCCCCCGCCCAACCCATCGTCGCCACGGTGCTGTCGCGGCCCCGCGGACACGAGCGGGTCATCGGCGAGTACACGTCGACCGTCGTCCTGCCCGCGCTGGATGGCCCGATGGCCGCCCGGGCGCGGGACCTCACCGGGATCCTCGTCGACGCCGCGGACCGGGCGCACGCGGGCGCCGCCGATCCGGCAACCGCCGCCGAGCGCGGCGCCGGGGCGGGCGGGGGCCCGGTGGATGGCCCGGTGCCGCCCATCGTCTACTCCTCGGGGCTCGGTTCCGGGGGAGACCAGTCCGAGGTGCTGGGCGCTTTCGGCCGCACGGTCGACGCGATCTCGTCCACCCCGCAGGTGCTCGTCGACGTGCAGGTGTTCCGGCGCGACGGCGGGTTGGCCATCATCGTCGATCATGCCGCCGATGCGCTCCAGGCGGGTGCCGGCGACGCCATCGCCGAGGGCATGGCCGCCGCGCTGGGGGCCATCGCCGATGGGGCGCTGCGGCTTTCCGACGCCCTGGTCCGGCCCTCGTCGTTCCTCCCGGATGGAGCTTCCGTGCTGCGGCCGGTGGACGTTTCCCGCGGCAATTTCGAGACGCCGGCATTCACGGGAACCTCCCGCGTCGCGCCGCCGACCGCGGGCGCGGCGGCACCGGACCCCGCGCCCGCGGAACCTCTCGGGGGCGGTGCCGGCGGTGCGGTGCGGATCGAGCGCGTCATCGCGGAGGGGCTCGGCGGCATCCTCGGCACCGCCATCGGCGCGGCCGATCGGTCCCGCGGCTTCTTCGACGTCGGCGCGGCGTCGGCGGACCTCGTCCGGCTGCGCAACCATCTCGTCGCCGCGGGCCATGAACTGACGCTTCTCGACGTCTTCGCGCACCCGAGCATCGCGGAACTCGCCGCGTTCCTGGCCGGGGCGGCACCGGCACCGGCACCTGAATCGGCGGCGGAACCGGCGCGGGCGCCCGAACCGGATCCCGCCGTCCGCTCCGTCGCAAAGCCCGTGGGCGGCGAGCCTTCCGGGGCGCCGCTCGACGCCGCCCGCCTGCGCGGCGGGTCGCGCCGCCGCAATGCAATCG
The DNA here is from genome assembly GCF_030408795.1 of Corynebacterium hansenii. Classification (NCBI taxonomy): domain Bacteria; kingdom Bacillati; phylum Actinomycetota; class Actinomycetes; order Mycobacteriales; family Corynebacteriaceae; genus Corynebacterium; species Corynebacterium hansenii. The sequence continues at coordinate 2,127,361 of NZ_CP047211.1, read as the reverse complement.
ACCTCATCACCGCGGACCCGGCCACCGGGTCCGCGCCGGTCCCCGCGAACGTGACCGGCACCGACATGAATGGAGCACGGCGATGACCGCCAACCCCGCAATCGCACCGACCGATGTTGCGATCGTCGCGGCCGAATGCCGGTTCCCCGGAATAGACGGGTTGGATGACCTGCACCGCCGCATCCGCGCGGGAGCACCGGTCACCGGCCCCGTCGACGGCGAAGCCCCCGGCGATCCCGTGGACGCGCCGGGCTACCTTCCGGTCGGCTCGGACCCGGGCCCCGTCGAGGAGTTCGACCCCGCGGTGTTCGGCATGTCCGACCGGGAAGCCGAGCTGCTCGAACCGCAGGCGCGTGTCCTGCACGAACTGTGCCTGCGGGCGCTCGACTCCTGCGGCCACGGGTTCGGCGCCGGCATCGGGCGGGCCGGGGTGGTGCTCGGCGCCACCCACCCGTCGTTCCTCCACGACCGTTTCCCGGAATTCGATCCGGTGGGCGGGGCGGATCCCGTGTCCGTCATGGAGCAGTCCCTCGGTTCCTACCTCGATTACCTGGCCACGGGCGTCGCGCACCGGCTGAAGCTGACCGGCCCGAGCTACACGGTGCAGACCGCGTGCTCCACGTCGCTGGTCGCCGTGCACCTGGGCACCCAGCAGCTGCTGTCCGGGGAATCGGATCTGGTCCTGGCCGGCGGAGCCACCATCCGGACCCCTTCGGGCCGCGGATACGTCCATGTGCCGGACGGCCCCTTCTCCGCCGACGGCCGCACCCGCCCGTACTCGGCCGACGCCACGGGCGCGGTGTTCACGCAGGGCGCCGGAGTCGTCGCGCTGCGCCGGGCCACCGACGCGATCGCCGACGGAGACCCCATCCTCGCGATCATCCGCGGGTCTGCGGTCAACAACGACGGCGGCCGCTCCGCCGGGCTCATCGCCCCGTCGAGCTCCGCCCACGCGGAGGTCATCGCCGAAGCGCAGGCGATGGCGGGCGTCGACCCCCGCGACGTCACGTACCTCGAGGGCCATGGCACGGGCACCATCCTCGGCGATCCGCTGGAAATCGCCGCCATGGCCGGGGCCTTCGGCCCGGCGGAGCGCCCCTGGTGCACCGTCGGATCGGTGAAGTCCGTCCTCGGGCACTCGGAGGCGGCGTCCGGCATCGCCGGTCTGCTCGCCGTCGTCGCCGCCCTGCGGAACCGCGAGCTTCCCGGGCTGATCGGCACGGGGGCGCCGTCGCCGGCGCTTCCGGTGGAAGGCTCCGCGCTGCGAATCGCGGATCGCCCGCGGACCTGGGGCAAGCCCGACGACGTCCTCGTCGCCGGCGTCAGTTCGCTCGGTTTCGGGGGAACCAACTGCCACGTCGTCGTCGCCCAAGCGCCGAATGCGGCCGGGGCGAGTGGACATGGGGGTGCGGTCGACACCGGATTGCCGGCGTTGCTGCCGCATTCGGCGGCCACCCGCCGCTCCGCGAAAGCATTCGCCGACGCCCTCTCCGACTGGGCCGCCCGCCACCCGGGCGAGGCCGCCGACGCCGCGTGGACGCTCGCGGACGGGCGGGCGCGGCTGCCGTACCGCGGCGCGGTCGTCGTCGATTCCACAGGGCGCACCCTCGACGTCGTCCGCCCGCGGGAATGCTCCGCCGACGCCCGGGTGGTCTTCGCGTTCCCCGGCGGCGGCGCCCAGCGCGCGGGCATGCTCGAGGACCTGGTCTCCGCGCACCCGCGGTGGCGCCGGGAACTCGATGAGCTTTCCGACGCCGTCGCCCCGCACGTCGGCGGGGACATCCGGGCGATCTGCGCGCCGCGTGCGTACGGCCTCGACCCGGTGCCGGCGGAGGACCCGCTGCTGGGCCTGCCTGCGCTCGTCGCCGCGGAGATCATCTGCGCGAAGGCGCTCATCGACGCGGGCGTGCGCCCCGCCGCGCTCATCGGCCACTCCACCGGCGAGTACGCCGCCGCGGTCGTATCCGGTGCCCTGACCTTCCGGGACATCGCGCCGCTGCTCGGCGCCCGGTCCCGCGCACTCGCGTCGACTGCGGCGGGGGCGATGGCCCGCGTCCGCGGCGGGGCGGACATGGCGGAAAACCTGCGCGCGGAGTTCCCGTCCCTGGAGATCAGCGCCCTCAATTCGCCCGTTTCGACGGTCGTGGCCGGCGATGTCGCGACCATTTCCGATCTGGTGGCCTCCCTCGGCGACGCCGCCGACGTGGTGCCGGTGACCGTAGCCGCGCATTCCTCGTTCGTGGAGCCGGCGCTGCCGCGGGTGCTCCGCGCCGCAGAAGGGCTGCGGGCCGGCGATCCGGCGCTTCCGGCGTACTCCGCGGCCACAGCGGGGCCGGTGGACCGGCATGAGCTTTCCGACGCCCGACATTGGGCCGGCCACCTGCGCAATCCCGTGCGCTTCCATGAAACGCTGGTCGCCCTCGTCCGCGATGCCGGCGGCCCCGTGGCCGTGGTCAACGTCGGCCCCGGGGCGTCGTTGGCGGCGCTCGCGCGTGAAGCCGGCGATCCCGGCATCATCGCCACCGTCACCGCGGCCGGCGACGACGGCACGGTGTCGGACGCCTCCGTGGCCGCTGCCGCCGCCGAGCTGTGGACCGCCGGCGCCGAACTCGATGTGCCGCGCGGCCGCCGGGTGCCGCTGCCCCCGTACCCGTTCGACCGCAGGAAGCTGTGGCCCGCAGACCCGGACACTTCCCCGCGACGCGGAAACTCTCCCGGTGGATCCGGTGGATCCGGTGGCGCCGCCGGGTCCGGCGGGGCGGTTAGCTCCGGAGCGGCAGGTGCAGAGGCGGGACCGTTCCACCGCATCAGAGAGGTCCCGTTGCCGCCGATCGGGCGCCGGGCCCCCGGGCCCCGGACGGCCGTCTCACTCGCCGCCGACGCGGAGTCCGCCGTGGCTGCGCTGCCGGGCATCCTCGCCCGCCACGCCGCGGCCGATCGGATCCTGGAGCTGAGGTGCGCGTCCCCGGACATCGCCCGTCTCGTCGGGGCCGCGCTGCGTTCCCTGCTCGCCGAGATCCCGGCGCGGGCCATCGCGGTCGCCGGCGACGTCGACGTCACCGCCGTCGATGCGGCGGCCGCCGCCGGGGCCATGGCCGTCTTCGATGACGGGCGCGGCCCCCGGGTGGAAATGCCGGTGCCGGCCGCCGGCGTCGCCGCCGATGCTCCCGGCGCCCTCGATGCGGGGGAGTGGGAGCTGCCGGACGTCGCCGTCATCCTCGGCGGTGGCGGGCGCGTCGGCCGCGCCCTCGGTTCCGCGTTGGCGGAGTCGGGGGTCCGCGTCCTCGTCGGCACCCGCGGCGAAGGCCCCGGGCACGTCGATCCGGCGAACGCCGACGACGTCGCGCGGCTGCTAAGGGGAGCCGGCTGCGGGCCGGGTTCCACCGTGATCGTGTCCACGGGCGTCGTCGGCGAGAAGGCGTTCTCCGAGGCCTCCGAGATCGACGAGAACACGGTGCGCGAGCATTTCGCGGCGAAATCCGACGTCGTCGGCGCGGTCGCGGACGCCTGCGCCATGCTCGGCGCCGACGCGCCGGGCCGCGTGCTGGTGATGTCGTCGCTCGCCGCGCACGTCGGCGGGCTGGGCCTCGCCCCCTACGCCGCGGCGAACCGCGCGGCCGAGCTGGTGCCGCCCCCGTCGACCCGGACCACCTGGACCGTGATCGCCTCGGATGGCTGGATGCTGGGCGGGGCCAATTCCTTCGGCGACCGGCTTCTCGACGGCGCCCTCCCCGCCGACTGCGCCGTGCGCCACGTCGTCGGGCTGCTCCGCCATCCCGTCGATGGCACGGTGCTGCTGACCCGCAGGGATCCCCGCGCCGCGCTGCCGGGCCGGGCCGCGGCCGGCTCGGGCGACGTGGGCGGCGACCGGGTCCTCGGCACCGGAGACGGCCCATCGGCTGACGCCGCCGGTTCCGCGGACGGAAGCGCGACCGACGAAACGGCGTCCCCGGAACACCGCGTCGAGGGCATCCGATCGGCGTGGCGGCGGGCATTGGGCCGCGACATCCCCGACGACGCCGACTTCTTCGCCCTCGGCGGCAGTTCGCTGCAGGCCACGAAACTCCTCGCGGAGGTCCGCGATCGCCACGGCCTGGACATGCGGCTGCGCGATTTGCTCGCCGACCCGACGTTCGCGGGGATGGCCGGACGGGTCGCTGCCGCCCCCGCGGCCCCCGCCGCCGACGCGCGTGGCACCGACGCCGTCTCCGCGGCGGAGACGGCGGATGGTTACGCCGCCACCACCGCCGGCGGTCCCGCGGACCGGGCGGGAGCGGGCGACGCCGAACCGGCGCCGTCGCAAAGCAATCGGACCTGGCCGTTGACGCCGGTGCAGCGGGCCTACCTGACCGGGCGGACCCGATCCTTCGGCATCGCGGCCGCCGCCTGCCACAGTTTCGTGGAAACCGTCGTCCCCGACCTCGACGTCGAGCGACTCGGCGCGGCGGTGACCGCCGTGATCGGCCGGCATCCGATGCTGCGGGCCATCGTCGATGCCGAGGGGCACCACGCGGTCGAGCCCGGCGACTACATCGTCCCCGTCACCGACTGCCGACGCGGGGGCGACTCCGCGGCGGCCCTGGATCGCTGGCGCGAGCGCAATGCGACACGGACGACGCCCGCCGACCGGTGGCCCCTGGTGTCGGTGTCCGTGGCGCTGGCCGACGACGGCGCGCACATCGGCTGGTCGGTCGACGTCCTCGTCTGCGATGCGGCGAGTTTCGGCGTCCTCTTCGACGAGGTGTCCCGCGCCTACCGCGGCGAGGCCCTGCCGCCGGCGCCGTCCGTCCACTTCGGCGATCACGTCCGGAGCCTGCGCATCACCGGCGCGGACGCCGCCTACTGGGAGGAACGTGCGGAGCTGCTGCCTCCCGCACCCGACCTCGGCGACCCGGGCGACGGCGCGGCCGCGGAGTTCATCCGTGCCACCCACCGGCTCGACGCCGGCCTCGACGAGGAGCTCACCCTCGCGGCGGCCCGGCTGGGCGTCACGCCCACGACGGTGCTGCTGACCGCCTACGCCGCCACGCTCGCCGCGGAAAGCGGGGCGGCGGAGCTGTCGGTCGTCCTGACCGTGTTCGACCGCCCGGCCGGGTTCGGGGGCGTGATCGGCGACTTCACCACCCTCGTGCCGTGCGCGCTGGAGGTCACGGGGAACTCCCGCGTAGACGTCCGGTCCACGGGCGCCGCGATGTTCGAGGTCCTCGATCACGCGACGGTGCCGGCGCCGGAGATCCTCGCGACGAGGTCCGCGCTGGACGGGGAACCGTTCCGACTGCCGGTCGTGTTCACGTCGACGCTGGGCACCCAAGTCGACGGCGGCGCCGGCGGGCGCGGGCTCGGGTCGCTGGTCGGCGGCGCCAGCCAGACGCCGCAGGTGATCCTCGACCACCAGGTCTTCCTGTGGGAGGGCGCGACCCACGTGCAGTTCGACGCGCTGGCGTCCGTCTTCGACGCGGCGCGCCTGGACGGGTTCCTCGCCGCCTACCTGGACAACCTCGCCGCCATCGTCGCCGCGGGGGAGGGCCGTCCCGACGGGCCGGCCGCCCGTGCGGACGGGCCCGCCGGGCCGGAGCCCGACGACGCCGACCGGGCGCCCGAAGACGCCGGGGCATCGCCCGACGCCGACCCCGTGCCCGGCGATGGTCCGGTGCCCGAAGAATCCGACCCGGTGCTCGCCACCTGGGCGCGGATCTTGGGCGTCGACCGCGCCGGCGTCGACCCCGATTCCACGTGGGCGGAATCCGGCGGCGACTCGCTCGACGCCATCCGCCTGGTCGCGGCCTTGCGGGCCCTCGGCATCGACGCCGACGTCGACGAGATCATCGGCGGCGCGACGCCCGCCACGTTGTCCCGCCGCGTGGCCGATGCAGACCTCCCGGCCGTCCCCGCCGCCATCGTGCGGCACCCGGCCGGTGAGCCGTTCCCGCTCACGCCGCTGCAGCAGGCCTACCTGGTCGGCTCCCGCGGCGGGTGGGCCTTCGGCCATGATTCGGCCCACTTCTACGTCGACTACTTCGACCCGGACGTCACCGGCGACGCATTGCGCCGCGCGGTGCGCGCGCTCATCCGGCACCAGCCGATGCTCCGGGCCGTCGTGCTGGACGACGGCAACCAGGTCGTCCTCGATCCGCGGGACCCGGCTCTCGACGAACCTCCGGTGGAGGTCATCGACCTGCGCGACGCCGACGACGGCGCCGTCTCCGGGGCCATCGACGGCATCCGCCGCACCTGGCCGGACGAGCCGGTCGATCCGACCCGCTGGCCGAGCTTCCGAGTGCTGGCCCACCTGCTCCCCGGCGGCGGCGCGCGGGTCCACGTGCAGGCCAGCCTGCTGTTCGTCGACGGCTGGTCCTTCTACCTGTTCTTCGATCAGCTGCTGACCTTCGCCGACGACCCGAACGTCGTGCTGCCGCAGCCGTCGCTGACGTTCGCGGATTACACGGCCACCGTCGCCGAGCTCGACGGGGCGAAGCGCGACGCGGACGCCGAGTGGTGGCGCGGCGAATTGCCCGCGCTGCCGGCCCCGCCGGCGCTGCCGCTGGTCTCGGCCAGCGGGCACGGCATGGTCCGCGAGGCCAGGCGCCTCGACGCGGCCCGGGCCCGGGAGCTGTTCGACCGGTGCCGGGAACGGTCGACCACGCCGACCGCCGTCATCGGCGCCGCATGGGCGCGCGCGGTGTGCGCGCTCACGGGGGACGAGGAGCTGCTGCTGACGGTCCTGTATTTCAACCGCCGCCCGGTGGCGGAGGACATCGACCGGGTGCTCGGCCCGTTCTCGACGACGACGCTGATCACCTGCGCCCCGCGGGCGTGGGGTTCCGGTGCGCCGGATGGATTCACCGGTGCCCTGGCCCGTTCCCTGGCCCACGGCGCGGTGACCGGGGTCGAGGTGGCGCGCATGCTGTCGCGACATCGCGCCTCCCGAGAGGTCGTGGCGCCGGTGGTGTTCACGTCCACGCTCGGCTTCGGCGACGGGGCCAGCGAAGCCGCCACCGCGCGCATCGACGAATCCGACGTGCATGAACGCGTGGTGACGCCGCAGGTGCTCCTGGACCTGCAGGCCTCCGCCGAAAACGGGTCCATCGCGGTCAACCTCGATTCCCCCGCGGGCGCATTCCGCCCCGAGGTGACGGAGTGGCTGATGGAGCGCGTCCTCGCCGACGTCGACGGGTTCATCGACGGAGAAGGGTTCGCGAAGATGGAGGAAACGGAGGAACCCGCAATCTCCGGCGGGCCGTCGGAAAGCGGCGTCGATCCCATGGATCCGGAAAATTCCGCGGCCCCGCGCGGTGCCGGCGCGGCGGCGGGCACCGGCGCGACCGATGCCGCCGGTGCGGTCCGTGCCGCGCCGCCGACCGCCGCAACCGCGGCGTGGAACGAGGGCACGTGTTCTCCCGAGGCGCTGGCGGCGGTGGCGGAGGAGTTCGCCGCGGCGCTGGGCCGCCCGGTTCCCGCCGATGCCGACCTGTACCGGGAAGGCGGCGATTCGTTGACGATGATCCGCATCGTCGCCGGGTTGCGGAGCCGCCGCGACCTGGAGATCCTGCCGGAGGACTTCCTCGCCGACCCCACCCCGGCCGGAGTGGCCGCCCGGGTCCGGCCGCGGCTCGATCCGGCGTCGCATGTGCTGCCGCTGTGCGGCGGCACCGGCGAACCGCTGTACCTCCTGCATCCGTCCGGCGGGGACGTCCTCTGCTACATGGGGCTCGCCCGAGGTTTGGGCGACCGCCCCGTGTACGCGATCTCCGACCCCGGCCTGGAGGGAACGCCGATGCCCGTGGACATTGCCGCGGTGGCCGACGCCTATGCGGCGGTCATCGTCGCCCATCGCCGGGAACTCGGCGAGCGCGGCACCCACGGCCTCGACGGCGACGGCGATGGCCTGCTGCTCGGCGGCTGGTCGATGGGCGGCACCGTCGCCCACACCCTGGCCGTGCTGTTGAAGGGCCGCGGCGTCCGCGTCGCCGGCCTGATCCTGCTCGATTCGAACTCGCCCGACCTCATCCGGGCCCTGACCGGCATGGACGAGGCCGAGGTCGACGCCGAATTCGCGCGCCGGTATCTGCAGTCGCTCCAGGCCTTCGCCGACGGCGACGTCGACGCGTCGTCCGTGACCGCCGAGCGACCGGCGGCGTCGGTGGCCCGCGCCCTGGACGCCCGGGGGCTATCCGCCGGCGAAGTCGAACGGCGGCTGTCCGTGTTCACCCGGCATCTGGCGGGTCTCGCGGAGCTGAGCGCACCGACGCTCTCCGGCGTTCCCGCATTGCTGGTCGAGGCCGGCGAGAAGAGCCCCGCGAACTCCGGCGTGGGGATGGGCGTGGATGATGCGGTGGGCGTCGAAAAGCTCGGTTGGGGCGACGCCCTCCCGGCCGCCACCGAGGTGGCGACCGTCGCCGCGCACCACTATTCGATTCTGAAGGACCCCGCGCTGCAGGACGTCGTCCGCCTGGTCGGGGGCTTCCTGGCCCGGATCGGCGATGAACTCGATGCCGGGCGCGAGGAAGTTGCACGACCCGCCGGGGACGATCGTCCCGGCGCAGACCATGGATCCGGCGGGCGGCCGACGCCCGCGGAATCCCGAACGAAGGAGCCCGTCGATGGCGGAGAATGATTTGCCCGGTTCAATGGAGACGCAGGCTCCGCCCCAGGAGGAGCGGCGTCCGCAGGGCCCGGATTACCGGTCCGCGCCGCGCCTGCTGTCGCGGTTCATCGGCCGCCGCGCCCCGGTGATGGCCGCGGCGATCGCGTGCGGCATCGTCGCCGGCGTGTGCGAGGTTCTGCCGGCGTGGGCCGTGTGGCGTTTGGTGTCGGCCATCGTCGACGGCGGCGCCGACATGGGCGACGTGACGTCCGCGGCGTTCATCGCGCTGGCGGGCGTGGTCGGCAAGGCGGTGTTCTTCGCGGCGTCGACGGCCCTGGCCCATCTGGTCGCGTTCGGCGTCATCGCCGACATCCGCATGGAGCTGGGCCGGGTGTGGACGTCGACGTCCGTCGGCGCGCTGGCCCGCGTGCATTCCTCGCGGGCGAAGACCATCGCGCTCGACCATTGCGAGAAGCTCGAGCTGTTCATCGCGCACGCCGTGCCGGAGGCCGCCGCGGCGATCACGATGTGGTCGGCGGTGACCATCTGGCTCTTCGCCGTCGATTGGCGGCTGGCGCTGGCGACCGTCTTCCTGGTGCCGTTCGCGTTCGCCACGATGATCCATGCGATGCGCTCCAACGGGCACCGCATGGGGGAGTGGGTCGCCGCCAACGGCCGCATGGGCGCGGCGATCCTCGATTTCATCACCGCCATGCCGGTCATCCGCGTGTTCAACCGCACCGGCGAGGACCATCGCCGCACCTCCGACGCAGTCCGCCGCAATGCGGAGCTGCAGTCGGCGTGGGGCAAGGCGTTCGTCACGTGGGGTGCGCCGTTTTCCACGCTGGTCGCCTCCGGCATCGCGGTCATCGCGCCCGTCGCGGCGTGGCTGCTGTCGCGGGGCGAGGTGGAGCCCGCGGTGGTGCTGCTGTTCATCATCCTCGGCCCCACGTACCCGGTGCCGCTGGTGACGCTGTTCTACCGCATGGTGGTGCTGCCGATGCTGGCCACGGGGGCCGCCGAGATCGAGGCGCAGCTCGCGTCCGTGCCGGCGGGCGGATCCGGCGGCGCCACGTCGGAGCCGCGCGACGCCGGAGAGGCGCCGGGCCGACGCGACGTCGATGTCCGCTTCGAGGGCGTGACCTTCTCCTACGAACCCGGCGTCCCGGTGCTCCACGACATTTCGTTCACCGCGCCCGCCGGCGGGGTGACGGCACTGGTGGGGGTGAGCGGTTCGGGCAAGTCGACGATCGGCGAGCTGGCGCTCGGGTTCCACCGGCCGGATTCCGGCCGGGTGCTCATCGGGGGCCGCGACGTCTCGCGGCTTTCCGACGCCGACCTCTACCCGATGGTGTCGGCGGTATTCCAGCGACCGCACCTGCTGGCCGGGACGATCCGCGAGAACATCCTGCTGGGGCGCCCCGATGCATCTCCGGCGGAGATCACCGCCGCGTTGGACGCCGCCGCGGTGACCGGTTTCGCCGATGAGCTCGACGACGGCCTGGACACGCGGCTGGGCGAATCCGGTTCGGGATTGTCCGGCGGCGAACGCCAGCGGACGTCCATCGCCAGGGCGCTGCTGGCGGACCGGCCGGTGCTGATCCTCGACGAGGCCACCGCCGCCACCGACCCCGACAACGAGGCGCTGATCCAAAACGGCCTCGCCGAATTGACGGCCGACGGGACGGTGCTGGTCATCGCCCACCGGTTGCATACGATCCGCCGCGCCGACGCGATCCTCGTCATGTCCGGCGGGCGCATCGTCGAACGCGGCACCCACGAGGAGTTGATGTCCGCGGACGGCGAATACGCGCGCCTGTGGAGGCGCCAGGAGGAAACCATGACCCCGATCCGCCGAGGAGACGACCGATGAAGCAGTTGATGGTTTTGTGGCGGCTGACCGGCCCGCACCGGTGGGCGGTCGCCGGCGGCGCACTGCTGAGGGTGGTGCAGTCCCTGTTCCTCGGCGTCGCATTCGGCGCGGCGATTTCCATCGTCGTCCAGCTGGTGCGCGGGGAAATCCCCGATGGCTCCGACGTGACCCGCGTCCTCATCATGTGCCTGGCATCCCTGGCGGGGCAGCTGGTCACCGGGTGGTTCGCGGCGCGCCTGTCCTGGCTGGCGTCCTACCGGGCGGTGGCGCACATGCGGTTGCGCGTGCTGGGCCACCTCCGGGAGATCCCGGTCGCGGTGCTCGGCGAGCGTTCCCGGGGCGATACGGCGGCGCTGCTCAGCTCCGATCTGCAGCTCGTGGAGGATTTCCTGTCCGAGGGGCTGCCGCGGCTGGGGCAGGCGCTGGGTCTGCCGGTGCTGGTGATCGTCGCCGTCGGCATGCAGGATCCCCTGCTCGCCGCCACGCTGGCGCTGCCCATCGTCGCCATGCTGCCGGTCATGTCCTGGTCGGGGCGCAAGCTCACGGCGCTGGGCGACGTGCGGCAGGCGAAGCAGGCCGGTGCGTCGGCCCGCATGATCGACACGGTCTCCGCGATGCCGGCGCTGCGCGTCTTCTCCACCCGCGACCGCACGCTGAACTGGTACGGCTCGGCCGTCGAGGAGTTCCGGGCGATCAGCGTGACCATGGTGCACCGGCTGCTCGTGCCGGTGTCGGCCGCGGGACTGGTGCTGATGGCCGGCATCCCGCTGACCGTCGCTGTGGCCGGGCGCGCCGCCGTGGCGGACACCGCGAACGCCGCGCTGGCCGCGGTGGTGCTCGTGTTGGCGCTCAACGTGTACCAGCCGGTGCAGGGGCTGCTGTCCACCAACGAGTCCTGGCAGATGGCGCAGGCGTCGCTGCGCAGGGTCATGGCCGTGCTCGGCATCGAGCGTCTGCACGATCTTCCGGCGTCGGACGCGGACCGTCCCGGCCGGGGCGCGGAAGTGCGCCTCGATGCGGTGAGCTACCGCTACCCGGACGGCACTCCCGGCATCGACGGGGTGAACCTGGTCGCGGAGGCCGGGAAGATGACCGCCATCGTCGGCCCGTCGGGCGCGGGCAAGTCGACCATCCTCAACCTGATCGCGCGTTTCGACGACCCGCAGTCGGGCACCGTGTCCATCGGGGGAACGGATCTGCGGCGATTGACCCCGGACGCCCGTTCCGGCTTGGTCACCGTCGTCTTCCAGGACGTGCATCTGTTCCCGGGCACCATCGCCGAGAACATCGCGGTGGGCGACCCGGATGCGACGGACGCCGAAATCCGCGCCGCCGCCGAGTTGGCCTGCGCCGATGAGTTCATCCGCGAGCTGCCCGACGGTTACGCGACGGTCTTGGGCGAGGACGGCGCGGGGCTGTCCGGCGGCCAGCGCCAGAGGTTGTCCATCGCGCGCGCGGCGCTGAAGGATGCGCCGGTGGTGCTCCTCGACGAGGCCACCGCCGCCCTGGACCCGGTCAACGAGGCCGCCGTCCACCGCGGTTTGGCGGCGCTGCTGGAGGGCCGCACGGCCATCGTGGTGGCGCACAAGCTGGGCACGATCTCGTCGGCGGACCGCATCGTCGTGCTCGACGGGGGACGGGTCGCGGAGGAGGGCGACCATGAATCCCTGCTCGCCGGCGGTGGGCTGTACGCGCGTCTGTGGGAGACGCTGCGGGGCGCGGCGGAGTGGACGCTGGGCTGATCTGGGCCGGTGGCGGCGGGCCTTGATGGCCCCAATCCCTGTACAAGGCCCCCCGGGGCGGTAAACTCCCCGGAGAAAGGATCGTGGGTCATTGACGGGACCCGCGGCATTCTCGAGATATGGAGGACCGGAGAAGTGGTCGACGCCACTGGCGCTGTGCAGGATTACGCGGATTCGCTGGGCATTGAAAAGGGCCTGCGGGTTCAGGAAGTCGGTTGGGACGAAGACTGCGACACCGCCATCAGCGAGTCCGTCGAGGAATTCCTCGGCGAGGATCTGCTGGACGAGGAAACCGATGAGGTCGTCGACGTCGTGCTGCTGTGGTGGCGCGAGGACGACGGTGATCTGGTCGACGGTCTCGTCGACGCCGCCCGCCCCATGAACGACAACGGCCGCATCTGGCTGCTCACCCCGGGCGCCGGCCGCCCCGGTTTCGTGGATCCGGGCCTGATCGACGAATCGGCGCAGCTGGCCGGGCTGACCGGCACCTCCGCGATCCGCCTGGGCCAGTGGCAGGGCAACTGCCTGGTCCAGCGGGGTGTCAAGCGCCAGTAGCGAGCTTCGCGCCGGTGGCTTTGCGACGCCGGCGTCGAACGTGGAGCGGCCCTCCGGCTCGTGCCGGGTGGAACCGCGTGCCGCGTCCTCGGCGCCGTACCCGTCCAAGTTGCGCACCGGTGCATCGGCCTCCCGTCAGCGCAGTCGGAACGGCGTGAGCCGCCCCGGCCCGAAGAACGGTCGTCCGAAACGGGTGTGTTACCGTTTTCGGCGACGTCGCCCAAGCGGCATCAGCGGCGATAGCTCAGTGGTAGAGCTCTGGTTTTACACACCAGCGGTCGGGGGTTCGAAACCCTCTCGCCGCACGCGAAAAGTGCGCCGATCACGGCACCTCGACCCCGTCCCGGACCGTCACCGGGGCGGGGTTTCGCCGTATTCTGGCCCGGCATGATCGGGCGGGGCCCGTCTTCATTCCGGCCCGGCATGATCGGGCGAACCCCCGACGCGAGATCGCGCGGCCCCGGAATGGGCCCGCGGTCCCCGAGCAAGGAGCAGCGATGACGTCCACCCTCCGACGCCGTATCCTCGGCCGCGCCGCGGCTCTGGCGGCGGGTTTCGCGGCGGACCGGGTTTTCGGGGACCCCGCCCGCCATCACCCGGTGGCCTGGTTCGGCACCGCGGCACACCGGCTGGAGCAGCGGATGTGGGCCGACTCGAAGCCGCGGGGGACGGCGTATGCGGCGGCGCTCGTCGGCGCCCCGGCCCTCGCGGCCGCCCTGATCGCCCGCCGTGCCCCGAAAATCGCCCTGGCCGCCGCGACGTGGGCGGCGCTCGGCGGCACGACGCTGGCGCGCACCGGGGAGCGGATGACCGACCGCCTGGAAGCCCGGGACCTCGCCGCCTCCCGCGAGCTGGTGCCGTGGCTGTGCTCGCGTGACCCGGCGAAACTCGACCTTGACGGCGTGGCCCGCGCGACCGTGGAGTCGCTGGCGGAGAACACCTCCGATGCGGTGTCCGGCACGCTGCTGTGGGGCGCGGTCTTCGGCGCCCCCGGCGTGGTGGCGCACCGCTGCGGGAACACCCTCGACGCGATGGTCGGCTACCGCACGCCGAAGTGGGCGAACTTCGGGTGGGCGTCGGCGAAATTCGACGACCTGATCAACTGGGTGCCGGCCCGCCTCACCGGCGCCGCGACCGTCATCGCCGGACCCGATCGCGCGGGCGCGTGGCGGGCCTGGCGCGACGATGCGCCCGGTCACCCCAGCCCCAACGCCGGCGTGCCCGAGGCGTCCGCCGCCGGAGCCCTGGGGGTGCGGCTCGGCGGCGCCACCGCCTACGAGGGCGGCGTGGAGCACCGCGCGGTTCTGGGGAACGGGTCATCTCCGACGGTCGCCGACGTGCGCCGCGCCGTGACCCTGACGCGGCGCGTCCAGGACATCACCGCCGCGATCTGCGTCGGCGGCCTGCTGGTCGCGGCGATCGCCGCCCGCTGACCCGGAACCGGCGCGTCGGGCGCGGCCGCATCGGATTCGGCGGGCCGGAATCGCCCGGTCGGAAACGGTCCGGTCAGAACCGTTCGTCGTCGAGGCCGTGGCCCTTGCGGCGGCGGCCCTTGTGCCCGGAATCGCCGTAGCGGGCGGCCAGCCTCCGAGCCCGCTCCGCGGCGGGATCCGGAGCCGGTGCACTCGCCGGCGGTGCGGAGGCCTCCCGCGCCTCCCGATCCGCCACGCCATCAGTCGCCCGCTCCTTCGTCGCGGCTCCCGCGCCATCGTCGACCGCCGCTCCACCTTCCGCGGCGCCCGCACGAGGCTCGGCGGGGGACGGGGCCGCCGCGCCGTCGTCAAGCGAAGCCCGCAGGGCCGACTCCTGTTCCTCCCGGTCCCGGCGCCGCTCCCGGGCCTCCGCGACGATGAACCACACCAGCGCGGCGGGGGCCATGATGCCGAAGAAGATCCACTGGATGCCGTACGCCAGGTACGGGCCGGACTCGAGCGTCGGCAGGGGGATGGGGCGCAGTCCGCCGGGCTGGCCCTCGGCGAGCTGGATGTAGTCCTGGTGCAGGTCCAGGCCCATGATCCCGCCGATCTGGTCGATGTTCAGGCCGTAGACCTGCGTCGGCTCGCCGGCGGCGCCCTCCAGCGGCGGACGCTCCGGCGGGATTTCGCCGCGGCGCGCGTAGCCGAGGATGGTCACCTTCCCCTTCGGCGCCGCCTCCATCGCCGGGATGCCGCCGTCGGATGGCGACTCGAAACCGCGGTTGACCAGGTACAGCGTGCCGTCATCGGCGCGGAAGGCGGTCAGCGCGTGCGTCGCCGGAGTGCCGTCGACCGGGCGGTTGCGCAGCAGCACGTCCGAATCGGGCAGGAACTCGCCCTGCGCGGTGACCCGCCGCCACTCCGTGCCCTCCGCCAACTCGCCCTCGGCGGGGAACAGCTCGGACGCGTCCACGGGATCGACCTCGAAGGCGTGGCGGAGCTGCTCGTTGCGCTCCTGGCGGGCCTCGTTCTTCCCGAGCTGCCACGGCGCGAGCACCGTGAACGCGATGTAGGCGAACGCGACGCAGACCACGGCGGTGAGCACCCAGCCGGGGGTCAGGAACTGGCGGATTCGGGATTTCACGCCGCCCACCTTACTCACCCGCCCGGATCGCCCCGGACGCGGAAGGGGGTTGGGCGGGCGGTTGCCGCGGGGCGGTGGTGTGGGCCGGCCGCCGCTTTGCGACGCACCGTGACGTTCATCATCGGCGGGCACGTTCGGGCACGGTCGTGGAGTAGAATCGGCCGTTATCCCACATGTTCGCAAGTCGGAAGGTGCCCGTGTCCTCAACCGCCGCTACGCCGCCGTCGCGTTCGCGCTATGGCGCGGTCTTCCGCCAGTTCCTCAAGTTCGGGATGGTCGGCGGCACCGGCGTGCTGGTCAACACCGCGGTGGCGGTCGGCGCGCGCAAGCTGGGCTTGGAGTGGGGCATCAACGAGCACGAGGTGTTCGCCAACCTGCTGGGCACCCGCTGGAACATCCGCTGGTCGCACGTCTACGCGACGCTGGCGTTCCTCATCGCCAACGTGTGGAACTTCCAGCTCAACCGCTCGTGGACCTTCCGCACCGACAATCGCCCCAACTGGTTCCGCCAGTTCGGGCCGTTCCTGCTCGCCGGGCTGTCGGGGCTCATCGTCAGCTTGATCACCATCACGGCGCTGACCAACCCGACGTCGCCGCTGGCGCTGCCGGACCACATCTTCGACGACTCCAGCGGCCTGCGCACCAAGTTCTACTGGGCCAACCTGATCGGCGTGCTGCTGGGCACGCCGGCGAACTTCCTGATCAACAAGATCTGGACCTTCCGCGTGCGCACGCTGGCAGGCAAGGATCCCCGCCCGAAGGACCGCGAGCGCATCGAGCTCAAGGAGTTCTAAGGGCCGGGGAACGGGGCGCGCAGCCGACGCGGCTACGGACCTACCGCGTCGACGAGTCCACGAGGAACCCGCTCACCGCGGCGAGGAGCCCCGGCGTGGCGGCCTCGATCTCGCGGCGGGTGCGGGCGAAACCGGACGCGTCGCCGTAGTAGGGATCGGCGACTTCGGCGTCGGAGGGGGAGTCCGGGTCGAAGGACCGCATCAGGCGGATCTTCTCGGCCGGGATGCCGCGGGCGATCAGCTGGGAGACGTGGCCGTTGTCCATGGCGATGTAGAGCGTCGCGTCGATGTGCTCGGCGCCGAGCTGCGCGGCGACGTGCGCCGAGTCGTGCCCGGAGCGCTCCAGCTCGGCGCGGGCGCGGGAGTCGGCGGGCTGGCCGACGTGCCAGGCGCCGATGCCGCACGACGCGACGAGCACGTCGTCGGCCATCCCGGCATCCTCGAGGGCATCGCGGACGATGATCTCCGCCATCGGAGAGCGGCAGATGTTGCCGCTGCACACGAAGACGAGGTACACGGACTCGGTGCGGCCAGGGGCGGACATGGGATCTCCTCGGTGACGGGACCGGCGGATGGCGCCGGAACACGCGGCGGCCCGGTCACGGGGTCCGGTCGGGGACCTCGGCGAAGGGGCGCGCCGCAACGGCCGCCCGGCTCGGTCGCCGACCCGGCCGGGTCGCCGCCCGAGAGGCGGATTTTTCCGAATGACAAGGTATAACGGCGGCGCCGCGGGAGCCAATTCCCGACGCCGGTTCCCGGATCAGTGGCCGGTTCAGAGCCCGAGCAGCTCCCGCGCCAACCGGCCGAGCTCCGCCGGGTCGTGGGCGACGGCGTCGGCGCGGGCGCGTTCGTCGTCGGGCCCGTAGCCCCAGCCGACGAGAATGCACGGGATGCCGAAGCGGTGCGCGCCCTCGATGTCGTGGACGCGGTCGCCGATCATCACGACGCCGGAGAGCGCGTCGTCCCCGGGGCCGTCGCCGTCGATCTCCCGCCGGTCCGCGGGCAACCCCAGCACCCGCAGCGTGTGCTCGATGACGTCGTCCTTCTGCCGCCGGTCCCCGCCGTCGTCGGCGGCGCCGATGAAGTCGAACCGGTCGAGGATCCCGAATTTCGCCAGCACCTTCCGGGCGAAGTGCCCGCCCTTCGACGTAGCCGTCGCCAAGCGGATGCCGTCGGATCGCCAGCCGTCGAGGAGCTCCGGCCAGCCCGGGAACATGCTCGTCTCCGCCCAGCCGCCGCCGGTCTGCCGCGCGCCGTAGACGCGCATGGCCTCCTCGAGCTCATCGCCCTCCAGCCCGACCCGCACCATCGAATCCCGCATGGGCGGCCCGGCGAGGGTGGCCAGGAACGCGTCGTCGGGCAGCGGGTGATCGATCGCCGCCAGCGCGGTCCGGAAACTCTTCTGGATGCCCGCGAGGGAATCGCTGATGGTGCCGTCGACGTCGATGAGCAAGGTGGGGGCCATGCCCTCCAGTATGGCTCCGCGGGCCCGTGGTGGGCGATCCGGGCGGTGTGGCAATGTGAAGGGCATGGAGATGGGGGATGACGCCGGGACCGCGTTCGCGGAGACCGGATTCGCCGGCGATCTGAACTATCACGGCGACGTCGCCGCCTGCGGGGCGCTGGTCGATTTCGCGGTCAACGTTCGCGGGGCGACGCCGCGGTGGCTTCTCGATGCCGTGGGTGGCCACCTCAACGAGTTGTCCGCCTACCCCGACCCGATGCTGGATCGGCGCGTGCGCAGGCTCATCGCGGCGCGGCACGGTCGCACGGCCGACGAGGTGCTGCTGCTCGCCGGCGTCGCCGAGGGCTTCGCGCTGTTGCCGAACCTGTGCGAGCGCCCGGCGGTGATCCACCCCCAGTTCACCGAGCCGGAGGCCGCCATGCGCGCCGCCGGAGTGCCCGTCGAGCGCGTCATCCTGCGCCGCCCGTGGGACGTGGCCCAGGTGCGCGAAGAAGGGCGGTCGGGTGCCAGCGCGGTGCGGATCCCCGATGACGCCGACCTCGTGGTCGTGGGCAACCCGACCAACCCGACGTCGGTGCTGCATTCGCGCGAGGACATCCTGGCGTTGCGCGCGCCGGGGCGGATCGTGGTGGTCGACGAGGCGTTCATGGACGTCGTCGCCGCCGAAGACCACGACGTCAGCGAGGTCGCCTCCGTGCGCGACCCCGGCGTGCTCGTTTTCCGCAGCCTGACCAAGACGTGGGCCCTGGCGGGCCTGCGCTGCGGCTACGCGCTCGGCGCGCCGGAGGTGCTGGCGAAGCTCGCGCGGCGGCGCCCGTCGTGGCCGGTGGGCACGCTGCAGCTCCACGCCATGCGGCTGGTCGCCGAACACGGCATGGACCGCCCGCTGGAGCTGGAGCGGGAGAGCATCGCCCGCGAGCGGGCGGCCATGGTCGCCT
This sequence comes from Corynebacterium hansenii, assembly GCF_030408795.1. Taxonomy (NCBI): domain Bacteria; kingdom Bacillati; phylum Actinomycetota; class Actinomycetes; order Mycobacteriales; family Corynebacteriaceae; genus Corynebacterium; species Corynebacterium hansenii. The sequence continues at coordinate 2,108,851 of NZ_CP047211.1, read as the reverse complement.
CGCTCGACGACGCCGGGTGGAGCGTCGAACCGGCATCCGGCCCCTTCGTGCTCGCCCGGCCGCCGGTGGCCGATCCCGAGGCGGCGCGCCTGGCGCTGGCCAACCGTGGCGTGGCGGTGCGCCGGTGCGACACGTTTCCAGGCCTGGGGACGTCGTGGTGGCGCCTGGCGGTGCGGGGCGCCACCGACGTCGGCACACTGGTGGGGGAGGTCGCCCGCATCGCCGCCATCCGGGAGGGGCGCGGGCACCCGCCGAAGTGATCGACCGGCGCAGTGTCCGAACGGCGCAGTGCCGTCCACCACCGGGTGGGCGCATGGCGCTCCACCGCATGGCCGGCGCATCGCCGTCCACCGCCCAACAGACCACACGACCCGAGAGGAACGCAGATGAACGTGACCGTCGCCGACGTGCGCCGAGTTCTCGATGCCGCCTACCCGCCCGAGCTCGCCGAAGAGTGGGATCGGGTCGGATTGATCTGCGGCGACCCCGAGGAGCCCGTCTCGCGCGTGGCGGTGGCGCTGGACTGCACCGACGCCGTCGCCGATGCCGCGGTGGCGGCGGGCGCCCAGATGCTCGTGGTGCACCATCCGCTGCTGCTGCGCGGGGTGTCTTCCGTGGCGGCGGACACGCCGAAGGGGCGGATCCTGCACAAGCTCATCCGCGGCGGCGTGGCGTTGTTCGCGGCGCACACCAACGCCGATTCCGCGCGGCCGGGCGTCAATGACCGCCTCGCCGAGATCCTCGGCGTCACCCCGGGTGCGCCGCTGGCGCCGAAGCCGGGCCAGCACCTCGACGCATGGGTGGTCCGCGTGCCGGCGTCCCACGCCGACGCAGTGAAGGAGGCCGTCTTCGCAGCCGGCGCCGGGTCCGTCGGCGATTACGACTCCTGCGCCTACGAGCTCTCCGGCCGGGGCCAGTTCCGCCCGGGCGACGACGCCGACCCCTTCATCGGCGAGCGCGGCGAGGTCGAGCACGTGGAGGAGCAGCGCATCGAGTTCGTCGCCGAACCCGCGCTGCGGTCGCGCGTCCACGCCGCGCTGCTGGAGGCGCACCCGTACGAGGAGCCGAGCTTCGACATCCTCGAATCCCTCGTCGGCGATCTCGACCCCGGCACCGCGCTGGGCATCGGGCGCGTCGGAGACCTCGACGAGCCGATGCCTTTCCGCGATTTCGTCGATCGCGTCGCAAAGCGCCTGCCGGCCACGGAGTGGGGCGTGCGCGGCGCCGGCGACCCGGACCGGATGATCCGCCGCGTGGCGGTGGCCTCCGGCTCCGGCGATTCCTTCCTGAACACCGCGCGCAAACTGGGCGTCGACGCGTTCGTCACGTCCGACCTGCGGCACCACCCCGTCGACGAGGCGCTGCGCGACGGCGGCCCCTGCATCGTCGACACCGCGCACTGGGCCAGCGAATTCCCCTGGTGCGGCCAGGCCGCGGAGCTGCTGGGCGACGCGCTGGGCATCGAGGCGGAGGTCCTGGACATCCGCACCGACCCGTGGACCGTCGCCGCCCGCACCACCACCGACACCACCGAGGAGAAACGATGAAACTCGACCCCGTCACGCAGGTGACGATCCTGGAGCTGTCCGAAGCCCAGGCGCGCATGGACGGGCTCGAAGCGCGGCGCCAGTCGTCGCCCGAGCGGGCCGAGCTGACGTCGCTGCTCGCCGAGCGCGCCGCCCAGCGGACCAGTTCCGCCCGGTCGAGGTTGTCGGCGCGGGATCTGGGCGTGGACGTCAAGAAATTGGAGTCGGACCTGGACAAGCTGCGCCGCCGCGAGGATGAGGACCGCCGCAGCCTGGGCGCCGCCGAAGACCCCGAGGTGCGGCGCGACCTGGAGCATGATCTGGCGTCCACGAGGCGGCGCCGCGAGGAACTCGAGCACCACATCGCCGACGTCCGCGACATCCGCGATGCCCACGAGATCAACACCGGCGCCGACGCCGGCGAGCTGGAGGAGCGCATCCGCGGCGCCGAAAAGCGCGTTGCCGACGCCGATCTGGACGTGCAGGCCCAGGTCGACGGGCTGAAGCGGCGCATGGAGGAGCTGCGCGGCAAGGTCGACCCGACGCTGCTGTCGCGCTACGACAAGATCACCGCCGAAACCGGCATCGGCGTCGCCCGCCTCGAGGGGCGCACCTGCCTGAGCTGCTACATGGAGCTCGATGCGTCGACCATGCGCGACTTCGAACGGCTTCCGCCCGAGGTGGTGGTCAACTGCCCCGAGTGCCGGGCGTGGCTGGTGCGGCCGGTGACCCTCAACGCCGCGGGCAAGGGCGGCAAGGGGGGCGGCCGATGAGCGGCGATGCGGGGTCGGCGGAGCGAGCCGCGGGCCCGGCCGGAACCGGAGGCGCGGGTTTGGTGTCCACGACGTCGGGTTCGGGGTCGGCGCGCGAAGCGTCGTCGGCGAGCCCGGGGTGGACCGGCGCCGTCGGCGAACCCACGCGGCTGCTTCTGCTGCGCCACGGGCAGACGCCCATGAGCATCGACCGCCGGTACAGCGGGTCGACGTCGAACCCGTCGCTGACCGACTTCGGTCGTCGCCAAGCCCGCGCCGCCGCCGACCGGTTGGCGCTGGGGGACTGGGAAATCGGCGGGATCATCGCGTCGCCGCAGGCCCGCGCCCTGGAAACTGCGGAGTACGCCTCCGCGGAACTCGGCCTGGACATCTGCGTCGACGACGATCTGCGGGAAACCGACTTCGGCACGTGGGAGGGGCTGACCTTCGGCGAGGCCGCCGCCCGCGACGCCGACATCCACGCCCGCTGGCTCACCGACCCCGAGCTGCCGCCGCCGGGTGGCGAGGCGTTCCGCGCCGTCGACGACCGCGTCGCCGCCGCCCGCCGACGGATCGCCGAGAGTTTCGGCCCCGGCACGTTCCTGGTGGTCAGCCACGTGACGCCGGTGAAGGCGATCATCCGGCAGGGCCTCGGTGCCGGGTTCGAGCTGTACACCCGCCTGCACCTGGATCTCGCGTCGCTGTCGGTCGCCGAGTTCTATGCCGACGGCCCGACGTCGGTCACACTGGTCAACGACACGGCGCACCTGAGGTAGCTCGCCGCTGGCCGGGTAGTTCGCCGCTCGCCGCTCGCCGTCCGCCTCGTGTTCGGCTCGTGTTCGGCTCGGGCGGCGAATGGCGGGGACGTGGGCGTCGCAAAGCAAAGCGCGCAGACAAACCCGCGGACGGGAATCCCGCCGACGTGCTGTAAAGTTCCACCACGTGAGCGAGCCGGCCGGATGACCGCGGCACGGGGACCAGCGCACCGCGAGGTGGGCCCGGCCCGGCGCCGAGGAAAGTCCGGACTCCACAGGGCACGGTGGTTGCTAACGGCAACCCGGGGCGACCCGCGGGAAAGTGCCACAGAAAACAAACCGCCCGGGCGGCGCGGATTCGTCCGCTACGCACCGGGTAAGGGTGAAAAGGTGCGGTAAGAGCGCACCAGCGCCGCAGGTGACTGCGGCGGCTCGGTAAACCCCACCGGGAGCAAGGCAAGAGGGCGCACCACGTTCGCGCGGTGTGCCTGCTCGGACGATCGAGGGCGCCCGCCCGAGTCCGAGGGTAAGCCGCTTCAGGCGCCCAGCAATGGTGCGTCGAGATGGATGGTCATCGCCCGCCGGCGCCGAAAGGACCGGCGGGAACAGAATCCGGCTCACAGGCCGGCTCGTTCACCGTTACTTCGGGTACTTCGGGGGTTGTCCACCCCGGACTCTTCGGGGGTTGACTACCTCGGGGGCGTTTTGGTTGTGCGGGTAGGGCGGCGGCTGTTTCCGGCTGCGGCCCGCCACTTTGGCCGCACGCGTTACTTCGATTGCGCGCGTCGCGTCGATCGAGTGGCCGCGCCGGCTCTGCCGGCCGATTCCGTTGCTCCGGTCGCGTGATTGTTTCGGCAAACTCGGTCGCGCCGACCTATTCCGCCCAACGTCGCGCAGGCGTGGCCGCTGGCCCGCTTGCTGGGAGGGTGCGAGTCACACCAGCCCCAACATCGGTCGTTTGCGTTCAAGTTGAAACACCGGGCCGGCAAATGACCAGGTGTTTTGCCGCGCGCGTGTTTCAGTTTGAACGCGGTGATGGGTACTTGTGGCGCGTGTGACTGGCGTTGCGTGGGTCGCGATCGCCTCAGCGGCGACGAGCGGGTACGCGACTCCTCGGGCCGCGGCTCGAGGCCGCAGAGACGATTTCCGCGACAGTTGGCCCGCCGTCGAGCCGGTGATCCGGCTACGGCGTCAGCTGTCCCGACGTCGCGCCTCGAAATCCTGCTTCCGCGTCCGGAATCCCTCCGGCCACCGCTCGCCGAACCGGACGAACGACCCCCGGAACGTCTCGCCGCGGGCCAGCGCCTTTTCGCCGCGCTTCAGGGCCTCGCGGGCTTTGACCACGGCGTTTTCCGTCATCAGGTCGATCCAGTCGATGCGCACGGGGGTCAGGCCGACGTCGATGAGCTCCTTCTCGCGCCGCCATTCGCGCCGCACCCGGTCGCGGGGGTCGCCGTAGGTCCCGGTGAACTTTTCTTCGCCGTGGACCTCGAAGATGACGGGCCAGTCGCGGTAGGCCATGTCGACGCGGCAGATGAGCACGCCGCGTTCGTCGAACACCCAGGTCTGCAGCTCGGGCGCGGGCAACCCGGCCTCGATGAACTGTGCCCGCGCGAGTGACTCGGCCGCGCTGTCGGCCGACGCCGAGGCCATCGCGATGGTTTCCAGCGCCGCGCGCGGATCCCGGCTGCGCGCCGCCGCCCGCGCGAGGTCGATATTCGAATGCCCGAGGCGCAGGGCGGAGTCCGCCGCCGTAAGGCCCTGCCGGAACCCGTGGCGCAGCCGAATGTCCGCGACGGTAGCGCCGACGCCGGTGACCAGACGGCCATCGACCCGGACCAGGTCGCCGGGACCCCAGGTCAGTCGGCTTTCGCGTACATCGCCGATGGTCGCCGACCGCCTGCGGGTGGGGTGGGCGAGCTCAATGACGTCACGCGCCGGGGCACGGTCCAGGGCGTCGCCCCGGAGGCCGTCGGCGTCGAGCACGTCCAGGCCATGCATCAGCGCGGCGCTTCGCCCGATCAACACCATGCCGGTGTGGGCGTCGGCGGCGGCGATGTGCCGGAGCCGCCGTTTGCCGTGGTCGTCGAGTGCGTCCCACTGGTCGGCGGGGTAGAAGCTGTTGGGGCGGATGCGGTGCAGGTCGCCGGCCCGGTGCCCGCGCGACAGTGCGACGCGGTCGGCGTCGGTGATTCCTCGAATGGGGTTCATGCCCCTTTGGACGCCGCCCGGCGCGCCCCGGTTCCGTCGAATTTCCCGGCACCCGAGGGCGGGGGTGGGCGCGGGTCACGCGGTTGGGCCCGGCCGAGCCCGGCCGCGCACGTGCTTTGCGACGGCCCGAGCTCGCTTGCGCACGTGCTTGACGACGGCCCGGCCCGCGCGTTTCCCCCGGAACCCGGCGGAAAACCCGCGCCCCGCGCCGCGTGGCCTCTTACAGGAACTGCGAGTACGCGGGCAGATCCAGGAAACCGTTGCCCGACAGGCCGATCAGGATGACGGGGCCGGTGCCCGGCTCGCCCTTGTGCTTCTCCGCCTCGACGCACGCCGCCGCGATGGCGTGATTGGACTCCGGCGCGGGGACGGTGCCCTCGCAGCGCGCGAAACGCACGCCCGCGGCGAACGCGTCCTCCTGCTCGACGGTGGTGGTCTCCATCAGGCCCAGCTCCACGGCGTGCGACACCATCGGCGCCATCGCGTGGTAGCGCAGGCCGCCCGCGTGGATCGGGTCCGGCACGAAATCCTGGCCCAGGGTGTGCATCTTCAGCAGCGGCGTCAGGCCCGCGACGTCGCCGTGGTCGTAGCGGTATTCGCCCTCCGTCAGCGACGGGCACTTCGCGGGCTCGGCGGCGACGATGCGGGGCGCGCCGTCGCGCAGGAACTCCGACGGATCCCGGCGGGTCCCCGACCGGTCGGTCGGGGAGGAGGAACGGCCGCCGTCGTCAAGCACGGAACCGGTCAGCGAATGCCCGATGAACGGGAACGTCAGGCCGGCCAGGTTCGACCCGCCGCCCGCGCAGCCCACCACCACGTCCGGCCCGGACTCGCCGAACATGGCCAGCTGCGCGGCGGCCTCCTGGCCGATGATCGTCTGGTGCAGCATCACGTGGTTGAGCACGCTGCCCAGCGCATAACGCGAATTGTCGCCCTTGACGGCGACCTCGATGGCCTCCGACACGGCCATGCCCAGCGAACCCGGGGTGTCGGGGTCCTTCTCCAGCATCGCGCGGCCGGCCTCCGTCAGGTTCGACGGCGACGGGTGCACCGACCCGCCGTAGACCTCCATGAGCATGCGGCGGTACGGCTTCGAGTCGTACGACGCGCGGACCTGCCACACCTCGACGCCCAGGCCGAAGAACCCGGCCGCGAAGGACAGCGACGCGCCCCACTGGCCGGCGCCGGTCTCGGTGGTCAGGTTCGAGATGCCGTCGAGCTTGTTGTAGTACGCCTGCGCCACCGACGTGTTCGGCTTGTGCGAACCGATCGGGGAGACGGACTCGTTCTTGTAGTAGATGCGGGCGGAGGTGCCCAGCTCCTTCTCCAGGCGGCGGGCGCGGGCCAGCGGGGCGGGCCTCCACAGGCGGTAGATTTCGCGGATCGGTTCGGGGATCTCGATCCACCGGTCGGTGGAGAACTCCTGCTCGACCAGTCCGGACGCGAAGATCGGCTCCATTTCCTCCGGCTTCAGCGGCTTGCGCGTCCCCGGGTGCAGGTGCGGCGGCAGCGGCTCGGGGAAGTCGGCGGCGAGGTTGTACCAGTGGGTCGGCAGCGCCGAATCGGGGAGGATGGCCTTGGTCATCTCGTTTGCGGGCGTGGCCTGCGCGGTCATGTGTGCTCCTGTGTAGTGCGAAGTGAACCCCCACAGGCTATCCGGCGCCGTCGGCGGCGTTCGCCATTAGGCTCGGCGGACATGAAGCTCTATGCAGCGGCCCTCGATTTCCGCGCCGTCGCCCGCGAGTTCGGGGTGCCGGAGACGTTCGCCCCGGAGGTCCACGCCGATGCGGCCGCGGCGGCCGATCGCCGGGCGTCGCGGAAGGACATGCGCGACGTTCCCTTCGTCACCATCGACCCGCCCGGTTCGATGGATCTGGATCAGGCGATGCATTTGAGCGAGCTCGGGGGCGGCGGCTGGCGCGTCCTGTACGCCATCGCGGACGTCGGCGGGCTGCTCGACCCGGACTCGCCGACTGCGCGCGAGGCCATGCGCCGCGGCCAGACCATTTATCTGCCGGATGAGCCGACGCGCCTGCACCCGGCGGCCCTGTCGGAGGGCCTGGGCAGCTTGCTTCCCGACGTCGACCGCCCCGCCATCGTGTGGGACATCGTCGTCGGCGCCGACGGCGAGCCGGCCGAATGCGACGTGTATCCCGCGCTGGTGCGGTCGGTGGCGCGGCTGGAGTACGTGGAGGTGCAGGAGTCGTTCGACGCGGGTGAGCCGCACCCCTCCATTGCGGCGTTGCCCGAGGTCGGCCGGGCGAGGCAGGGGTCGGCGCTGCGTCGTGAAGCGATCAACCTGCGCCTGCCCTCGCAGACCGTCGCGCCGACGGGCGACGGGCGGTGGGAGCTGCACCTGGATGCGCGGCCGCCGGCGATGGACCACAATTCGGAGATTTCGCTGTTGGCGGGCATGGTCGCGGGCCGGATGATGGCGGAGGCCGGCGTCGGCGTGCTGCGGACGTTGCGACCGGCGGGGGAGGAGGCGCTGGCCGAGTTCCGCGTCGCCGCGCGGGCGCTGGGCTACGACCTGCCCGACGACGCCGGGATCGCCGAGGTCAGCGCGTTCCTCGCGGGCGTCGACGCCGAATCGGCGCGGGGGATGGCCGTGATGAAGGACGCCACGCGCCTGCTGCGCGGGTCCGGCTACGAGCGGTTGGGGTCGCTTGACGACGGCCCGGCCGCCGATCCGTCCGCCGCGCCCGTGCATTCCGGCGTCGGAGGGCCATATGCGCACGTGACGGCGCCGCTGCGCAGGCTCATCGACAGGTTCGGGCTGGAGTATTGCCTGGCCATCGCCGCCCACCGGCGCGGCGAGACCGAAACCGTGGAGGTGCCGGAGTGGGTGGGCGCCGGAGTCGACGAGGCGATCTCGACGATGGCGACGTCGGGCCAGCTGGCTTCGCGCGTCGACCGGGCGTGCCTGGATCTGACCGAGGCCGTCGTGCTCGAGCCGTGGGTGGGCATGGCCTTCGATTCGGCGGTGCTCCACGACCGCGGCGAGGAAGTCGAGGTGTTCGTGTTCGAGCCGCCGGTGTTCGCGACGTGCCGCGCCACCGCAGGGGAGGGCGTGCCCGCCGAGGGCACCTCCCAGCGGATCAGCCTGGTCACCGCGGACCCGTCGAACCCACTGGAGCCGCGGGTGGTGTTCGGCTGGCCGGCGGATTAGCGGGGAGCCGACTGGGCGGGTCCGGCGGGGCCGGGGGAGCAGTCCAGGCGCGTGCTTGCCTGGTCGGCGGACTACTGGTCGGCGGATTAGCCGTCATGACCCGTGAGGTTGCGGACGGCGCGTGCTGGGGTGATGACGCCCGGAGAATCGCGGCCACGGAAGCACCGCGCCCCGTCCACCCGGTCGGGGTGTCGAGCCCCGTCCGCCTGGTTGGTGCACCGCACCCCGTTCACCCGGTCGGTGCACCACCCCTCACCTAAACCCACCCCGAATACGCACACCCACCTGTTACAGCGGGTGGGTCTGCGCATTCGGGGTGGGTTAGCCGCGAAGGTAGCGGCGGCCGGCGCTATTCGAGGTGGGTTAATCGGTGCGCCCCGGGGAGGTGGCGCAGGCCGGGCGCCATTCAGGGTGGGTTAGCCGTTTCGTCCCGCGAGGTCGCGGTGGCGGGACGGCTCGACCGCCGCAGAAGCCGATCGCAACGTCACGGGACACGACACCCAGTCGATGCCGGCCGCGCCGACCGGGCCGACCGGGCGGGAACTCAGCCCTGGAACGGCGAATCGACGGCGTCGCCGGCGTCGGTGCCCTCGATGCGCATCACCGATCCGCCGCGGCGGAGGGCGGCCTCGACGTCGTCGGCGTCGTCGGCATGCGCCCACACGACCACGGCGGCGCCGCGGGCGGGGCAGCAGCGGGCCACGGCGTCGAAACCGTCCAGCGCCTCGACCAGGCGGCCGAGCGGCGAATCGCACGACGGGGCGGTGTCGCGCACCGACACGTCGTGGGCGACGCCGGCCATCGCGGCGGCGGCGTCGCCATGCCGCAGGTGCGCGGACACGGCGCGGGCGCGGTCGGAGCAGCCCGAGGCGTCGTCGAGCCACTGGGTGGCGCGGCCCACCGTCGGGGCGTCGTCGTCGGGGTTGACCTCGCGGCGGGCGCGGACCCACTCGAGCACGCGCGGCTGGGCCTCGGGCAGGCCGTGGAGGGTGGGCACCCCGAAGGCGGAGCAGGCCTCCGCGAAGAACTCGTGGCGCTCCACCTGCGGCGACGCGCCGGTGATGTCGGGGGAGTAGGCGACCATCAGCGCCAGGTTGTCCGGCCGCGGGGTCTGGGTGACGGCCTCGTCGGAGTGATTGCAGGTCAGCACCGAATCCGGGCGGCTGCGCAGCGCCGCGGTGTACGGGTGCAGCGGCCAGTGGGCGCCGTAGTGCGCGGCGGAGGCCTCGTGGAGGGCGGCGGCCAGCCGGGCGCGGGTGGGCACGTCGTCGCGGTCGCCCCACCTGGCGTTGGCCGCCAGCGCCACCGCGGACTGCAGCGCCGCGATCTCGCCGAGGCCCCGCCCGCCCGGGATGTTCGACGCCCAGCGCACCGTGATTCCCGAATCGGTGCGGGGGATCAGATGCATGGTGTGCTGCAGCGCCACGATGGCCGCCGCGACCGCGGTGACCTCCGCCGGGTACGCCTCCGGCACGGAATCGGGCATGGGCAGCGAGGTTTCCTCGCCCGTCTTCGCGGAGATGACCGTCAGCTCGCCGGAGTCGTTCGGTTCCAGGGCCACGGCGACGGAAGCGGGCAGCGCGGTGGCCAGCAGCATGCCGCCGGTGGCGGCGCAGGTCTCGCCGAGCAGTTCCACCGATCCCGGCGCATGCGCGATCGTCGCGTCCGGCCCCGCGGACTCGCGGACTCGTTCGACGGCGGCGGGGACGGGCATCGGGGACCTTTCGACGGGGATGGTGGACGGGCGCGGCGGCGCCGCGGCCACCGTCGGATCCGGGGTCCCTCCCGCCACCGCTCGCTCGCGCGGGCGGAGGCGGACACAGCCGCGGGGCACGGGGTGCCGGAGGGGTGGGACGGATCATCGTCGGGGCCGCGTCGCCGCGAGCCATGTCCAGAGATAGTACCCGCGGGTAACCTGGACACAACCGGCCCGTCGGCCGCGGCGACCCCGATGCCGGGCACGCGGCCGCCGCGCCACCGCGACGATCCCAGGAGGATGACATGGCCGACGACGCCAAGGATTGGTACTACAAGCCCTCGACCGGCGAAGTGACCCGCGGGAAGCAGAGCGGCTGGGACGACCGGATGGGGCCCTACGCGACGGAGGCCGAGGCCCGCGCCGCGATGGAGCGCGTCGCCGCCCGCAACGAGGCCGCCGACGATTGGGACGAGGAAGACGACGACTGGGGCAAGCCCCCGGCCGACGCTTAGGCCTCGGCGGCGGTGGCGGTGCGGCGGGCCCGTCGCGAAGCAAGAACCGCATCCACGGAGAAGCGGCCCGATCCGAACGCCGCCAGGAACAGCGCGCCGGCGCCGATGACGATGACCAGCTCCGGACCGCCGTTCGCGACGAACAGGCCGTTGCCGGTGTGGGCGATGGCCCAGGCGCCGGACATCAGCAGAGCGACGACGATGCCCACGATCGCCTGGAACGCGCCGATCAGGATCAGCAGGCCGCCGCCGAATTCGACGATCGCCGCGATCCAGGCGGACAGCGCCGGGACGGGCGCGCCCATCTTCTCGAACCCGGCCTGCGTGCCGGCCATGGTCCAGTCGAACAGCTTCTGCCAGCCGTGGGCGAGCAGAACGACGCCGAGGCCGATGCGGGCGATGAGGCCCAGAACGTCGCGGGCGACGGCGGGCAGCTGGGGGATGGTCATGATTCTCCTTAGTCCATGGATCTCGCCGGGGATCTCGCCGGTCGATTTCGCGGGTGGTTTCGGTGATGGTCATCGGCGGCGATCGACGCCGGATGATGACGTATCAACGTCGGAGAATAAGAGAAAGCCGGCGCGCACACAAGACCCGTGCGCGCCGGTTTTTCGCGGCGGTTGCGAGCGGCGGACCCGGTCGCCGATCCCGCCCCGGCAGGGCCCGGCCGCCCGTTCCATCCGGTTTGGCGCGGCCGCCCTTTTGCGCCGTCAATCCCGCTTGGTGCGGGCCTTGCGCGCCTTCTTCGCCTTCTCCCGGGTCTTCTCCATCTTCGACTCGAGCTTGGCGTAGGACTTCAGCACGCCCTTGACGTCGTCGTCGTACGCCTCCAGCGCCTTCAGGCCGTCCATCCGCTCGATCTGGTACAGCACGCCGTAGCCGAAGGTGTCCTGGTCATGCGAGTGCGCGCGGCGGGCCTTCTGCAGCAGCACGTGGCGGGCGGTGCAGGTGTCCTGGAAATCGCCCAGCGACGACTGCAGCTGCTTGCACGCCGCGTACAGCTTCTTCGTGGGCAGTCCGGACGCCTGCGCGGCCTCCGCGGAGTAACGCACCTTCTTCGCCGCCTTGCGCACGTCGTGGAACCGCTCCTCGCGCTCGGCGACGGGCAGCGACGTGTCGCCGCGGCCCTCGACGGCCTTGCGGTGGCGCCGCTCGAACTTCCGGAACGCCTTCGCCAGATGGATCGCCAGCACCGCGTTGGTTTCCGCGCGGATCTGCTCGGGGGTCTTCTCCGGCGCGGGTGCGGGCTCGGGCGCGGTCTCGGCGTCCGGCGTCTCGGCCGGTTCCGGCTCGCCCTCGCTTTCCGACGCCCCGGCGCCGGCATCCCCGCCGTGCGCCTCGGCGGCGCCGTACCCGTCATCGGCGGCGTCCGACTCGTCGACGATCCGCTCCGCCGTCTCGGCGGGGGAGAGGTCATCGTCCTCGGGCTCCTCGTCGGAGGCGTCGGCGTCGTCAAGCCCAGCCGCGGCGGACGCGGCGGCCGCGGTGCCGTCCTTCTCCTCCGCCGGCTCATCGGGCTCGCCGGCCCGCTCGGTTTCCTTGGCCGCTTCCTCGGCGGCCTCCTCGGCCGCCTTCTTTTCGGCGGCCTCGCGCTCGGCCTCCTCCGCGTCCTCGGCGGCGTTCGGGTTCACCGGCGGGTCGGCCAGCAGCTCGTCGAGCTGGTCGAGGATGGTCAGGTACCGGCTCGAATCCAGGGCGGCGACGACGCGGCGGTGGGCGCGATCGTAATCGCGGCGGATGTCGGCGATGAGCTCTTCGCGCATCTCGCCGCCGATGACGTCGGCCTCGTCGCGCTTGAGCTGGTTCTCGAACCGCTCGGCCACGACTTCCGCGTCGCGGGCCACGCCCAGCACGCCGGCCAGCAGCTTCAGCTCCGACTCCATGTGCGCGATCCGATCGCCCACCAGGATGCCGTGGAACGTCTGCATGTGGCTGCGCAGCTCGCGGGTGGCCACGCGCATCTGGTGCACCGAATCCCACTCGTCGCGGCGGACCTTCGGGTCCCACTCGACCATCTTCGCCACGTTCGCCGCCAGCGCGTCGACGACCGCGCGGCCCGGCGTGCCCTCCGGCAGATCGGCCGGCGTCGGCGGCACCGGGGCGGCGTCCTTCGAATCGCCCAGCGCCGTGGCCAGCTTCGACGGGCTGTCCGACGGCGTCGCGCCGGCGATGCGCAGCACCGCGCCGAGGCGCTCGAGCAACTCCGCGCCCTCCGGCTGCGTGGCGATGTCGCCGATCAGCTCGATCTCCCACTCGCGCCACGACGTCTCCTCGCCGCCGGGCAGCAGCGACACCGCGGTGACGTGGTCGTCGCAGAACTCCGCGATCGGCTCGCCGTCGGCGTTCTTCAGCGTGGAGACGTGGCGGACGTTGTCCACCCGCGCGATGGGGCGCAGCGGGTGCTCGCGCACGATGGAGCGGACCGGCGCCAGCAGCGCATCCGGGACGACGTAGGTGGCGTCCGCGCCCTCGCCCTCGACGGAGCCCTCATCGAGGGGCGCGCCGTACTCCATGCGGCCGGCTTCGGCCGGGGTCTTCAGGTGCCAACCCTCGTCGGGGCCGCCCAGGCGGCGGCGCAGGGTGCGCTTCGCGCGGGTGAGCCGAAGATCGGGGGTGTCCACGTACGTCGCCGACATTTCGCGGACCTCGACCTCGACGTCGGCGACGCCGGGGACGAAATCGAACCCGGGGACCACCGCCTGTTCGGGGGCTGAGAACTTCACCTCCACCTCGAGGGACGCGGACGGCTCGGTCCGCTCCTTCTTGCCGTCGGAACGGTTCTTCTCGGGGGAGGTGTCGGATGCGCTCATGGCCTTGACCTTACCCCCGGATTGGAGGGGTCGGCACAGCCGGTCGTGCCCGTTTCGCGCGCCCGCCGGCCCACCCGCGGGCGGGGTCGGCGGAAGCGCCGCGGAGCGCTGCCGCAGGGCCGTCGATCAGCCCTTGAAATCCTTGTCGACGGGCGGGAAATCACGCGACTCGACCTGCGCGACGTAATCGCGAGCGCCCTTTTCCAGCAGCTCCCCGACCTCGCCGAACACGGTCGCGAACGACGGGCGTCGGCCGTCGGACGGCACGGCGAACGCGTCGTGCCACACCAGCACCTGGCCGTCGCAGTCCTTGCCGGCGCCGATGCCGCACGTGGGGATCGGCGACTCGGCGGTGATCTCCTTGGCCAGCTCGGCCGGCACCATCTCCAGCACCACGGCGTGCGCCCCGGCCTCGGCGACGGCGCGGGCGTCGCGGCGCAGCTGCTCGGCGCCCTCGCCGCGGCCCTGGACCTTGAAGCCGGACAGCGCGTTGACGGACTGCGGCGTGAAGCCGATGTGCGCCATCACGGGGATGCCGGCGTTGACCAGCGCGCGGATGCGCGGGGCGATGCGCTCGCCGCCCTCGATCTTGACCATGTGCGCACCCGTCTCGCGCATCATGCGCGCGGCGCTGAGCACGGCCTGCTCGTCGGAGGCCTCGTAGACGCCGAAGGGCAGGTCGGCGACGACCAGGGCATTCGGGGCACCGCGGACCACGGCGCGGGCCAGCGGGATCAGCTCGTCGAGGGACACCTCGGTGGTGGTGTCGTATCCGTACATGACGTTGGCGGCGGAATCGCCCACCAGCAGAACTTCGACGCCGGCGTTGGAGAACGCGCGGGCGGTGGAGTAGTCGTAGCAGGTCAACATCGCCCAGGGCCGACCTTCGGCCTTGCGGGTCGCGAGATCGTTCAGACGCATCTTCCGGGTGCTCATGTTCGCCAAGCATGCCACACGGAGACGGCACACGAACCCGGGTCGCCCGCGTAACTTGGGGGGCATGAATCGCCAACAGGAATTCGTCCTGCGCGCCATCGAGGAGCGCGACATCCGCTTCATCCGCCTGTGGTTCACGGACATCCTCGGCTACCTGAAATCGGTGGCCGTCGCCCCCGCCGAGCTGGAGGGCGCCTTCGAGGAGGGGATCGGCTTCGACGGCTCGGCCATCGAGGGCTTCTCCCGCGTGTCGGAGGCGGACACCATCGCCCGCCCCGACCCTTCGACGTTCCAGATCCTGCCGTGGCGCCACGACGACCAGGAGCTGCACACCGCCCGGATGTTCTGCGACATCTCGATGCCCGACGGCCAGGCGAGCTGGGCGGACCCGCGCCACGTGCTCCGCCGCCAGGTGCAGGCCGCAGCGGACCAGGGCTTCACGTCCTACATCCACCCGGAGATCGAGTTCTTCCTGGTCGATTCCCTCGACACCGACGGCCAGCCCCCGGTGCCCACGGACAACGGCGGCTATTTCGACCAGGCGGTGCACGACAAGGCGCCGGATTTCCGTCGTCACGCGATCAATGCCCTCGAGGCGATGGGCATTCCCGTGGAGTTCTCGCACCACGAAAACGCGCCCGGCCAGCAGGAAATCGACCTGCGGTACGCCGACGCGCTGAGCATGGCGGACAACGTGATGACGTTCCGCTACCTGATCAAGGAAGTGGCCATGCGCAACGGCGTGCGCGCCACCTTCATGCCCAAGCCGTTCGCGGATCAGCCGGGCAGCGCGATGCACACGCACATCTCGCTGTTCGAGGGCGACGACAACGCCTTCCACGACCCCGACGACGAGCATCAGCTGTCGACGACGGCCCGCAGCTTCATCGCGGGCATCCTCACCCACGCGCCGGAGATTTCCGCGGTGACCAACCAGTGGGTGAACTCCTACAAGCGCACCGTCTTCGGCGACGAGGCGCCGACCGCCGCGACGTGGGGCCTGGCCAACCGGTCCGCGCTGGTGCGGGTGCCCATGTACTCGCCGGGCAAGGCGGCTTCGCGACGGGTCGAGATACGTTCCGTCGATTCGGCCTGCAACCCGTACCTGGCGTACTCCGTCATCCTCGCCGCCGGCATGCGCGGCATCCAGGACGGCTACGAATTGCCGCCGCAGGCGGAGGACAACATCTCGGAGCTGACCCGCCGCGAGCGCCGGGCCATGGGCTACCGCGATCTGCCGACGTCGCTGGAGGAGGCGCTGCGCGAGATGGAGCGCTCCGACCTGGTGGCCGACACCCTCGGCGACCACGTCCACGAGTTCTTCCTGCGCAACAAGTGGCGCGAGTGGCGCGAGTACCAGAGCCAGGTCACGGCATGGGAGCTGCGCACGAACCTGGATTACTAGGCACCCGGATAACCGGGCCCCCGAATGGCAGAACGGCATAGCAGAACGGCGAGCACGACATGGTGATGAGGAACCGCCCCCGCACGTCCCGGCAGACGGTGCCGACCCCGGCCGCACTCGGGTTGGCGGACTCGGAGCGTGCGGCGGCAGACCTGAAGGACCTCGGCTGGTACGACGAAGACGGCCTCGAGCTGTTGTGGGGCCTGGCGGGCGCCGCCGATCCGGAGCTGGCCCTGACGTCGCTGGTGCGGCTGAAGGAGAAGCTCGACGCGGGCGTCGGGTCGGGGGAGCTGCCGCAGTGGGCGTCGTGGTCCGCGCTCGACGCCGCGATGCGCCAGCAGGTGCTCATGCGCACCCGCGTGTTCGCGCTGCTGGGCGGGTCGTCGATGCTCGGCGACCACATGGTGGCCAATCCGACGACGTGGTCGCTGCTGCTGGCGGATCTGCCGACGCGCGCGGACATGTTCCGCGACATGCTCACCGCGGTGGAGGCGCGGCCGGAGACCCCGGTGCGCACCGACGATGAGTCGGTGAAGGAGGCCGCGGATCTGGAGTACCGGGAGCCGACGGCGTCGTCGCCGGATCTGGAGGAGGCCGGCCTGTACCGGGCGGGCGTCACCGGCCGCGACGCCGACGTCGCCATGAAGCGGACGTACCGCAACCTGATCATGCGCGTGGCGGCGGCGGACCTGGCGGGGACGTACCCGCGCGGCCCGCGCCGCCCGGGGCAGCCGCCGGTGCCGTTCACCCGCGTCGCCGAGGCGCTGTCCGATCTGGCGGACGCCGCCCTCACCGCCGCCCTGTCCGTGGCGGTGGCCACGACGTACCCGGATGCGCCGGTGTCGACCCGCCTGGCGGTGGTGGCGATGGGCAAGTGCGGCGCCCGGGAGCTGAACTACATCTCCGACGTCGACGTCATCTTCGTCGCCGAGCCCGCCGATGCCCGCGCCACGCGCCTGGCTTCGGAGTTCATCCGGGTGGCGTGCCGCTGCTTCTTCGAGGTCGACGCCGCGCTGCGCCCGGAGGGCAAGTCCGGGGCGCTGGTGCGCACGCTCGATTCGCACAAGGCGTACTACAAGCGGTGGGCGCAGACCTGGGAGTTCCAGGCCCAGCTCAAGGCCCGTCCCATGACCGGCGATCTGGATCTGGGCAAGGACTACGTCGAGGCGCTGTCGCCGCTCGTGTGGACGGCGTCGCAGCGCGACTCCTTCGTCGAGGACGTCCAGGCCATGCGCGACCGGGTCATCGAGAACGTCCCCGATGACCTGAAGAAGCGCGAGCTGAAGCTCGGGCGCGGCGGGCTGCGGGACGTGGAGTTCGCGGTGCAGCTCCTGCAGCTGGTGCACGGGCGTTACGACGAGACGCTGCGCGTGCTGCCCACCGTGCAAGCCCTGGATGCGCTGGTGGAGGCCGGTTACGTGGGCCGCGAAGATGGGCGCATCCTCATCGAGTGCTACGAGTTCATGCGGTTGCTCGAGCATCGCCTGCAGCTGCAGAAGATGCGCCGCACGCACACGCTGCCGCCGGACGAGGACGTCGGCGCCCGCCGGTGGCTGGGCCGCGCCGCCGGCGTCACCCCTGCGGGCTCGGAGAATTCGGCGGACGCGCTGGCCAAGCGGATCCGCGCCACGGGACGGCAGATCCGGACGCTGCACAACAAGCTGTTCTTCCGTCCGCTGCTCAACTCCGTCGTCGAGCAGGACATCGGCACGATGCAGCTGTCCGCCGACGCGGCGAAGCGGCAGCTGGCGGCGCTGGGCTACCGCTACCCCGACCGGGCGTACGACCACCTCTCGGCGCTGGCGTCGGGAAGCAGCCGCAAGGCGCGCATCCAGGCGATGCTGCTGCCGACGCTGATGGAGTGGTTGTCCGACACGGCGGAGCCGGATGCGGGCCTGCTCAACTACCGCAAGCTCTCCGACGTGCTGGTGGACAAGACGTGGTTCCTGCGCACGCTGCGCGACGAGGGCGTCGTCGGCGAGCGCCTGATGCACATCCTGGGCACGTCGCCGTATGTGTCCGGGCTGCTGGTGTCCTCGCCGGACACCATCAAGCTCTACGGCGACGGTGCGGCCGGGCCGAAGCTGCTGGACACCGATCCCGGCACCGTCGGTCGGTCGCTGGTGGCGTCGGCCAACCGCCACACGGATCCCGATCGGGCGATCGCGGTGGCCCGTGCGCTGCGCCGCGCGGAACTCGCGCGCGTGGCGTCGGCGGATCTGCTGGGTCTCATGGACGTCGAGGACGTGTGCACGTCGCTGTCGCTGGTGTGGGACAACGTGCTCGAAGCCGCGCTGGCGGCCGAGATCCGCGGGTGGAAGGAGCAGCACCCGGATGAGCCGGTGCCGGCGATCATCTCGGTGATCGGCATGGGCCGCCTCGGCGGCGGCGAACTCGGCTACGGGTCGGATGCGGACGTGATGTTCGTGTGCGAGCCGGCCGTGGGCGACGACGGCGAACCGGTGGTCGACGACAACGATGCGGTGCGCTGGTCGATCGGCATCTGCGACGCGCTGCGCCGGCGCCTGGCCAAGCCGAGCCAGGATCCGCCGTTGGAGGTCGACCTGGATCTGCGCCCGGAGGGGCGGTCGGGTCCGCCGGTACGCACGCTGGACTCCTACCTGGCGTACTACGAGAGATGGGGCGAGACCTGGGAGATCCAGGCTCTGCTGCGCGCGACGTGGATCGCCGGGGACAGGGACCTGGGGGAGAGGTTTCTCCACGGCATCGACAAGTTCCGGTACCCGGAGGGCGGGGCGTCGGAGGAGGTCGTGCGCGACGTGCGCCGCATGAAGGCGCGCGTGGACAACGAACGGCTGCCCCGCGGAGCCAACCGCCGCACGCACACCAAGCTCGGGTCGGGCGCGCTGACCGACATCGAGTGGACGGTGCAGTTGCTGACGTTCATGCACGCCCACGAAGTGCCGGCGCTGCACAACACGTCGACCCTGCAGTGCCTGAAGGCGCTTGCCGACGAGGAGATCCTCTCCAAGGAAGACGCCGACACGCTGCGCACGGCGTGGTTGACCGCCACCAACGCCCGCAATGCGCTGGTGCTCACCCGCGGCAAGCGGACCGACGAGCTGCCGCAGCCGGGTCCGCATTTGGCGCAGGTGGCCGGCGCGGCCGGGTGGGATCCGGACGACAACACCGGGTTCATGGAGAACTACCTCCGCGTCACCCGGCACTCCCGCCGCGTGGTGGACCGGGTGTTCTGGGGCGAGGAGAATCCGGCGCACGACTGACGGGCCGGCCTCGGGCGGCCTCGGGCGGGCCCGGCGCAGCCTCGGTCTGGCCCAGACCGATCCCGGACCGGCCCCGGACCGGCCCCGCACCGGCCCCAAGGAGGGGGAAACTCCCCAAGACCGGGGCCGATGGGCCATAATGACCCGAATGGAGAGCAGGGTCGATTACGCATCCCGCCCGGACTTCGGCGCACACGTCGGACGTCTGGGCGAGGCGGAGCTGCGGAGGCTCCTGCGCGTCGCCTGCCCGGGCGTTCCCGTCCCGGGGTCGCGGACCGAAACCGCCGAGTTGCTGATGACGCGCGAAGCCGCGCAGACCGCCGTGTCCGCCGCGACGCCGGATGTCCTGGCCGCGGTGAAACTCGTGCATGTCCTGGAGGATTCCGCCGCCGTCGACGACATCGCGGCCGTCGCCGTCTGGGGGTCGGAGGCCGACGCTATGCCGCACGACGGCGATCAGCCGCCGTCGAGCGTCCGCGCCCCCGCCACCCGCGCCGACGTCGCCGGCCTGATGGGCCGCGCCGAGGATCTCGGTCTGGCGTGGCAGGAGCCGAAGGGCGTGTGGAACGTGCCGCCGCACGTGTCCGAGATCCTGGTCCAGGATCCGACGATGGCGACGCCGGTCGAGTGCCTGCTGGAATTCAACTCCCGTGCGGAGCTGCTGCGGAAGATGGAGAACCTGGGGCTCGTCGACGCCGCGGAGTTCGACCGCGAATCGGTCGCCGGCCGGGTGGCCGACCAGCTGGACGGGACGGTGCTGCGCTCGAAGGGGCCCGGGGTCCCGTCGGACGCCGAGCTCCTGGCCCGGCTGCGCGAGTTCCTGTGCTCGCCGCGGCGGGTCCGCGCGCTGGTGGCGACCGCGCCGCATGCGATCCAGAAGTCGCTGCTCCTGTTCGCCCGCGAGGGCATTTTCCTCGACGCCCGCGAGTGGGGCGACCGCCGCGCCGACGCCGTCGAGTGGGCGGTCGAGCATCTGCTGGCCGTCACCTTCGAGATGCCCACCGCCATCGACGGCGGCGGCAACCCGGAGATTCCCGATTCGGCGGGCGCTCCCGATGCTGCGGGTGCCGCCGAGGTGCCCGCGTCAGTGGACCCTGCCGAGTCTTCCGGGGCGGCGGACGCACCCGGCATTGCCGAGACCGACGAAGCTTCCCGGGCAGCCGAGACGCCGGAGGTCGACCTCAATGCGTCGCTGATTTCGCCCGTCGCGCTGGCGCTGAAGCTGGGCCGGCTGTACCTGCCCACCCCGCACCCGGAGGAGCCGCGCCCGGCGTGGGCGGTTCCGGAGGCCCAGGTCGACGCCGCCACCTCGGCGGTCGCCGTCGCCACGGCCATCATGCAGCGCTGGGAGGACGGCGGTTACCTGGGCGCGGGCGGGCTCCACGAGTTCACCGGCGCCGTCGCCGTCCATGACTTCGCCGCGTCCATCGGCGCGGATGATGCGGTGGTGCACGAGGTCGTCGGCATGCTCGCCGCCGCGGGCTTCATGCACCCGGTCAGCGGCCAGCCGACCGCCCGTTCGGCGCAGAAGTGGTTCTCCGCCGACGCCTCGCGCCGCTGGGCGTGGCTGGTCGCCGGCTGGCTGCGCGGCCCCGACCGCTGGGTCGCGGATGAGGCGCCGGAAAGCTGGATGCCCGCTCCGGAGCTGATGGCCGACGTGGCCAAGCGCGTTCGTCGTGAAGCGGTCATGTTCGCCGCCCGGCTCGACGAGGGGATGATGTGGTACCCGTGCTGCATCGAATCGCACCTGGGCTGGACGTGCGGCGCGCTGTTCGAGGGCCTCGAGGACATGTGGGGCATGCTCCTCCACCGCGTGATGCAGGGCATGCGCGTGCTGGGGCTGCTGGTCGACGGCGCGGCGGGGATGCCGGTGCGCGCGGTCGCGGCCGCGATGGGGCACGCGTGGCTGTCGGGGCAGGACCCGCTCGTCGACGAGGCCGTGGACATGATCGCCGGGGAGACCGGCGACTTCGTGCCCGTCACGCGCCGGGCGCAGCTGGTGACCCCGCCGAACGTGCTGGTCGCCGACCGCGTCGAGCTGGTCGCGATGGTCCGCGGCGTGCCCGGCCACGACCTGGCGGTGACGCTGGATTCCGTCGCGCATCGCGAGAAATGCGGCACGACGTCGCTGTGGGTGTTCACCGAGGAATCGCTGGCCGCCGCGCTCGAGGACTACGAGGGCGACGTCGCCGCGATCCTCGAGGCCGTCGGCCACGCCACCGCCGCCGGCCCGTGGTTGCGGATCCTGCGGCACCGGCTGCGGGCCGTCGAGGAAAGCGCCGGCATGGAGCTCCTGCTTCCCGACGACCCGGCCGACGAGTGGTTCGGCCCCGACGTGGCGGATGATGCGGACGATGAGGCGCCGCCGCATGGCCCCGTCCGGGAAGATGCCGCCGAGGAGGCCGCGCTGTTCGACGTCGTCGGGGTCGATGACGTCGTCGTTGGCGAAAACGGCGTGGTCGAGCCCCCGTTGTTCGACATTCCGGGCGTGCGGCCGTCGGCGTCGCTGCTGGGCGAGTCCGCCGATGGGGAGGACGGCGTCGACCGCGACGGGGATGGCGGTGTCCGTGGCGGAGGTGCCGGTCATGGCGAGGGCGATGGCGATGCCGGTGCCGGTGCCCGTGATGGGGCCGATCGTCTCGGTGACGCGGCCGGTGCGGCCCGTGCGGGCGACGAGGCCGGCGAGAACGGCGACGTCACCGATGGTTTCGGCGGGTCCGGTTCGGCGGACGCGTCCTACATCGAGGATCCGCTGCGCCGCCCCGATTCCGGCAGCGGCCCCGGCGTGCCCACGCAGCCCCCGCTGTTCTGATCCCCGCCTTGTCGCCCTGCGGCCCGTAGCGGGCGGAGGGGGCGAGGTTCGGGGCGCCCGGTGCGGTTCGGGCCGAGGGGGCGAGGTTCGGGGCGACCCGGTGCGGTTCGGGCCGAGGGGGAAAATCGCGCTCGGGGTTGAGTTCGAGGTGACCCTTAGGGCCGTTTCGGCGCCGTGGCGTTCATGATCAGCGGCGTGGCGATCTCATCCGCGAATGCGATCTGCTCCTCCTCCGTCGCGAGGCTGAGCGGCCCGCCGGGGGAGACCACGATCGATTGGGTCATGCGGGTGAGCATCGCCGCGACCGTCGCGGCATCGAAGTCCGGCTCCTCGTCCGGGGCCAGGTGGCTCGCGCGGATGTCGTCGATGAGCAACCGCAGCGTCAGCGTTCCCAGCTCCACGACCTCGGCGGCGTCGGTGGTCAGGGCCTTGCGCGTCTCATCCGCGTCGGCGCGCTGGAGCCGGTGCAGCAGGGCGTTGCCGTGCAGCTCCGACATCGCCGCGATGATGATCGCCCGGATCTTCTCCCGTGCCGTCGACGGTTCCGGGGTGTTCAGCGCGGCGACGAGCCGGCCGAGCGCGCGGTGGCTTTCACGGCGGTACGCGGCGGAAATGATCTTCTTGCGTGGCCCCAGGTGCCGGTAGAGGGTCGCTCTGTTGACCCCGGCGGCGCGGGCGATCTCGTCGGTGGTGGTCCGCCGCACGCCCGTGATGCAGAACTGCTCCACCGCGGCGTCGAGGAGTTCATTGGCGGCCGGGTCGAGCTCGTCGCCGAGGCCCAAGAGCTCGAAAAGGCCGGCGGTGGTGCTGTTCGTCTGCATCCTGGAACTCCTTAGCGGGGGTGAAGTGCGGCGGTGGCCACGGAAACACGCTATCCGATCCGGTCTTTGACCGGCGCCCGGGCGGGCCGGGGAACGGCCCGTAAATTTCCGGTGAAAAATCATCTCGGCTATGCAACAATGCAACCACAACAGTTGAACTGTTGTTTCATGTTTTTCATAGTTTGCATCCGTGGCCGGGTTCCCGAGCCGTCACGGTGCAGGTTCCGGGGCAGGGACCCGCAGGTCACGCCCTCGGGGAAAGGTGGGCCGAAGAGATGGCCGTTGACACGAACGCCGCGGGACATCGCGCGCCGGACTTGCCCGGGGCGCCCGCGTCGCGCAGCCCCCGGCGCATCGCGGGCGCCATCGCGCGGCGCAATGGCGCGGGCCGCGAGTACCGCGCACTGGCGGACTTCATCGGCGAAAGCGGCATTTACGCCGGCGCCGGCGCGACCGTGATCTACCAGTTGGCGCTGTACGGCGTCGGCAAGGGAGTCGCCGAGCATTCCACTACGACGGACCGCCCGTTGGACCGGCTCCGCACCACCATGCAATACGTATACGCGGTGAGCCTGGGCACCGAGGAGGAAAAGCGCAAGATCGTGCGCCTCGTCAACAAGGCCCACGTGCCCGTGCGGAGCGAACGCCATGGGTACACCGCCTTCGACCCCGAACTTCAGCTCTGGGTCGGGGCGACCCTCGTGCGCAACACCAGGTGGTTCCGCGACTGGATCTGGGGGCCGGAGAACGCCGCGGCCGAGGAGAACCTCTACCGCGAGGCGCAGATCTTCGGCAACGCCCTCCAGGTCAAGGAGGAAATGTGGCCCGGCGATTTCGAGTCGTTCGAGGAGTACTGGGACGACATGCTGGACAACCGCATCAGCACCGACCCGGAAATCGTGCGGTACGTCCACCGGCTCGTCGGAGGCCGCGACGCCCCGTGGCCGGTGCGGCTGCTCATGCCGCTCAACGCCTTCATCACCACCGGCATCCTCGACCGGAGGGTGCGGGACCTGTTCGAGCTTCCCTGGAGCCCCGTCGACGAACGTCGCTTCCGCCTGCTCATGAAGACGGTCGCCTTCGTGTACCGCCTGGTGCCCGCGCCGCTCCGCACGGTGCCGGCCCGCCTGTACATGGCCGATCTGCGCCGCCGCTTCAAGGGCGGGAAGCACGTCATCTGACCGGCGGACCCCGGCGCGGCGGCGTCGCAAAGCGACCCCAACCGCCGGAGCGCCACCGCGCCAGGGAAGTCCGGCCGCACCCGACACCCCGCCGCACCCGAAGCTCAACCGAGCCCCGCGTGGCGCACCACAAATCACGTGGCGCACCCCAAATGACGCGGCGCCCCCGAAATCACACGGCGCACCCCAAATAAAAGGAACGACGAAAGGAACCGACATGACCACCGCAACCCCGGAGAACACCGACGTGAAAACCACCTTCGCCAGCCTCGACCCGCGCGACGGATCCGTCATCGCGGAATACCCGCAGCATGGGCCGCAGGAGGTCGGCGCCGCCGTCGGCCGCGCCAGGCAGGCCCAGAAGTGGTGGTGGAACCAGGGCCCGCGCGGCCGCAAGCGCTGGCTGCTCGAATTCAAGAAGGCGCTGGCGGCGCGGTCCGAGGAACTCGCCTCGGTGATCGCGCGCGAAACCGGGAAGCCGCATGACGACGCCCTGCTCGAGGTCCTCCTGGCCATCGAGCACCTGGATTGGGCGGCCAAGAACGCGCCCAAGGTCCTGGAGCGCGAGAAAGTCGGCACCGGTGTGCTCATGAGCAACCAGAAGGCCTACGTCGACCGCATCCCCTTCGGCGTCGTCGGCGTCATCGGCCCGTGGAACTACCCGGTGTACACCCCGATGGGCTCGATCTCGCATGCGCTGGCCGCCGGCAACGCCGTGGTGTTCAAGCCGTCCGAGATGACGCCGGGCGCCGGCGAATTCCTCGCGGACACCTGGCGCTCGCTCGGCGCGTCCGGCCAGATCATCGAGGTGGTCACCGGTTACGGCGACACGGGTGCGGCGCTGGTGGAGTCCGGCGTGGACAAGGTCGCATTCACCGGTTCGCCGCGCACGGCCCGCAAGATCATGGAGTCCTGCTCCAAGAACCTGACGCCGCTGGTCATCGAGGGCGGCGGCAAGGACGCGATGATCGTGCTCGACGACGCCGACCTCAAGGCCGCCGCCCAGGCCGCCGCCTTCGGCGCCTTCGGCAACGCCGGCCAGACCTGTGTCGGCATCGAGCGCGTGTACGTCGTGGAGAAGGTCGCGGACGCCTTCATCGACGAGCTGCTGCGCGCCATCGACGGGGTCCGCCCCGGCGCCGGCGAGGGCTGCCATTACGGGCCGATGACCCTGCCCGGCCAGGTCGACATCATCCGCCGCCACATCGACGACGCCCTGGCGCACGGCGGCGTCGCGCTGCGCGGCGGCCCCGATTCCGTCGGCGAACGCTACGTCGAGCCGGTGGTCATCTCCGGCGTCGACGAGCACGCCGCCGCGATGCGCGAGGAGACCTTCGGCCCCGTCATCGTGATCAACCGGGTCGCCGACGAAGATGACGCGGTCGCCCGGACCAACGACTCGACCTACGGCCTCGGCGGCTCCATCTACACCGGCGACACGCGCCGCGGCGAGGAGATCGCCTCGCGCCTGGTGTCCGGTGCCGTGAGCGTCAACGGGATCATCGCCTTCGGCGGCGTCGGCTCGCTGCCGCTGGGCGGCGTGCGCGATTCCGGCTTCGGCCGGATCCACGGCGCCGATGGCCTGCGCGAGTTCACGCGCCCGCGCGCGGTCACGGTGGAGCGGTTCAAGGCCCCGCTCGACCTGATGAACCTCAAGCGCGACCCCAAGGCGATGAAGACCGTCCGCCAGGTCATCCGCTACATGCACGGCGGGGGCAAGCGATGAAGCGGGGCGGCATGGTTACGGCGAAGCACAATGGCGCCGACGTGAAGCGCAACGGCGCCAACGTGAAGCGCAACGGCGCCAACGTGAAGCGAAATGGCGCGGGCATCCGCGCGGAGTCGAAGGCGCAGCGCCTCGAGCGGCTCAAGGGCCTGGATCCTGAGCGCGACGCCGAGGAAATCCACTACACCACGGTCTGCTTCGACTTTCCGTGGGATTACCAGCGGGCCCTGGAGTTCGCGCTGTTCCGCACGTACTGCGTGCCGTCGATCGCCGACGTCCTGGTGCAGAGCGACCAGTTCCGGCGCGAACCGCAGAAGCGCTACGACGACACGTCGCTGCTGATGGTCCTCCCGCTGGAGCACGGCCTGGACTCGCGGCGCGGCAAGGATGCGCTGAAGGTGATCAACGCGCAGCACGCGCGGTATGACATCACCAACGACGACATGCTCTACGTGTTGGGCGCCTTCATCTTCGAGCCGCTCGAATGGATCGACCGTTTCGGCTGGCGCCGGCTGCTGCCCGTGGAGCGCGAGGCGGCGTTCCATTACTACCGGGCGTTCGGCAGGCGCCTGGGCATCCGGGACATCCCGGAGACGATGGGGGAGTTCCGCGGCTGGTACGACGCCTACGAGGAGCGCAACTTCCGCGCGAACCCGAGCAGTGCGGTGATCGGCAAGTACACCGTCGACTTGTACTGCTCGTGGTTTCCCGGGTTCCTGGCTCCCGTCGTCAAGCGCAGCGTCGAGTCGCTGATCGGCCCGTCCATGACGCGGTGCTTCGGTTTCCGCCGCGCCAACCCTGTGCTGCGCGAGGCGCTGGAGCTCGGCCTGCGGATCCGCGGGATGGCCCTGCGCCCGACGCCGTCGCGGAAGAAGTCGAAGTTCCCGCACACCGCCGCGAACACGCTCACGTACCCCGGTTTCGACGATGACTCGAACGTGCTGGCAATGGGCGCCGTCCCGCTGCGCGAGGGGGCCGTGGTGGGCGGCCGGGGGTGCCCGGTGCACTGACCGCACCGGTTGATCAGGGGGGGGGAGCTCCGCCGCCGGCCGGGGGTCGGCCGGCGGCGGAGCGCTCATGCAGGTCGTCGGTGCTTTCCGACGGAGCCCGTCGGTGTCATTCGCCGCAGTTCGAGGAGCGGCCGCGTCATTCCCGGAAAAAGTCCGCCGAACCGTATGACCTGTGTCACATATATGATATGTTATCGCCAACCAAAGCAGGATTGGCCGGCCGAACCCTGCGCCACTGCGATCGCCAGTGCACCAACGGAAGAGGAGAACTTCCATGTCAAGCCCCGAAAACGCCTCGGCGGCGACGATGGATCCCATCGCCCCGCCCGAGCGTCCGCCCCGAGCCGCACAGGGCGGCGCGGCGAAGCTCATCGAGCCGTTCAAGGAGTTCGCCTCCGAGATGGGCAACCTCGTCGGCTTCTCGGTCTACGCGATCTACCGCATGATCGTCGTCTGCCTGACGTTCCGCCTGTCCCTGAGCGAAGTCCACGATCAGTCGCGCTTCATCTCCCGCGTGTGCTCCGTGCCCGCGCTGCTGCTGACCATCCCGGTCGGCGCCCTGATCGCGATCTCCGTCGGCAACCTCGCCGGCAAGCTCGGCGCCGAAGGGTACTCGGGCGCCGCGACCGGCATGGTCATCGTCGGCCAGGCGGCCGCCCTCGTGTGCGCGCTGATGCTCGCCGGCGTCGCGGGTTCGGCCATCACCGCCGACCTCGGCGCCCGCAAGATCCGCGAGGAAATCGACGCGATGGAGGTCATGGGCGTCGATCCCGTCGACCGCCTCGTGGTCCCGCGCCTGATCGCGACCATGCTCGTGGCGGTGGCCATGTGCTCGCTGGTCGCCTTCGCCGGCGTGATCGCCACGATGCTCTACCAGGTCTATTACCTGAAGGGCAACGGCGGCGAGTTCCTGGCGACGTTCTCCGCGTACTCGCGCTCCTCCGACCTCATCGCGTCGTTGGTCAAGGCGCTGTTCTTCGGCCTGGCTTCGGCGCTGGTGTGCACGTTCAAGGGTCTCATCGCCAAGGAAGGCGCCTCGGGCGTCGCCGACGCGGTCAACGAGGCCGTCGTCATCGCCTTCGTCGTGGCCTTCGTGGTCAACACCGTGCTCAGCCAGCTGTACTCGGTGCTCGTTCCGGCAGTGGGGAATTACGTATGAGCGCCCGCGAACACGACGCGTCGGCCACCGACGCCATGAGCACCGGGGCGGCGACCGCCCCCGAGAAGAAGGCGCCCGCCGGCGCGGCCGCGACCGGCGGGGGATCGGCCGTCGGCAAGCCGATCCGCGCGGGCCTGGAGTCCCTGGCCTCCGCCGGCGACTACATGGTCTTCGCCGGCCGCACCATCGCCGGCATCCCGCGGGCGATCAAGCACCACCCGAAGGACATCTTCCGCCAGGTCATCGACATCAGCTTCGGCACCGCATCGGTGGCCTCGGGCGGTGGCACTCTCACCATCGTCGCCGCCATGTCCGTCATCGCCGCGATGATGGTCGGCGTCGAAAGCTACCGCGGCCTCGACCTGATCGGCCTGTCGTCGCTGTCCGGCGTGCTGTCCGGCGTGGTCAACACGCGCGAACTCGCCCCGGTCATCGCCGGCATCGCCATCGCCGCCAAGGTGGGCACCGGATTCACCGCGCGGCTCGGGTCGATGCGCATCTCCGATGAGATCGACGCCCTGGAGAGCATGGGCATCCCGCCCATCCCGTACCTGGCCAGCACCCGCACGGTCGCGGCGCTCATCTGCGTCGTCCCGCTGTACCTGATCGGCCTGCTGTGCTCCTACGTCACCACTCGCCTGGTGGTGGTGTGGTTCAACAACGGTTCGGCCGGCACCTACGACCATTACTTCCAGCTCACCGTCACGGTGGGCGACGTCTTCTACTCGCTGCTGAAGGTGATCATCTTCGCGCTGCTCGTGGTGATGATCCACTGCGCCTACGGCTACTTCGCCTCCGGCGGGCCGGAGGGCGTGGGCCGGGCCGCCGGCCGCGCGCTGCGCACGACGATCCTGGCCATCGGCTTCGCCGACCTGATTCTCACCTTCACCTTCTGGGGACTCATTCCCCGCGTCCCGGGATTGGGGTTGACATGACCGAAAAGCACGGAACCCCGTCCTCGGGGCAGGAAACGCGCGCGGCCGGATCGCCGACCATCGAGCTGTCGCCGATCCGCGGGCCCTTCGCCCGCAGGAAGCCCGTCGCGCAGCGCTCGGTGCTCGGCCGCGCCGCCACCGGCGTGCTCGGGTTGATCGTCGCGGTGGCCACCGCCGTCACGGCGATCCAGTGGGGCAACGGCGCCTTCGACCCGACCATCAGCGTCAACGCCGTCCTCCCGGCCAACGCCGGAAAGGTGCTCAGGGGGTCCGAGGTGCGCTACGCCGGCGTCGCCGTCGGCGAGGTCGGCGGCGTGGACGCCGACCCGCGCGAGACCCAGCTGGAGCTCGACATCCACAAGGACCGGGCCGACGCCATCCCGGCGAACGCCGTGGCCCGCGTCGTGCCCAGGACCTTCTTCGGCGACGTCGCGGTGGAGCTGTCGGCCCCGCACGATGCCGCGGCCGCGGACGGCGCGATCTCCGAGGGGATCCAGCTCGCCGCGGACACGTCCCCGGACGCCGTCCAGCTGTACAACATCTACACGTCGATGGTGCGGCTGATGAACGCCGCGAAACCGGATCAGGTGAACAGCATCCTCGACGCGTCGGCCACCGCACTGCGCGGAAACGGCGACGCGCTGGGCGCCAGCGTCGACCGGCTCGCGGGCCCCGTCCACGACGCCGTGGGCGACGTCCGCGCGCTGATGGCGGCGGTGCCCGAGATGCGGGGGCTCGTCGACGAACTGAACGCGGCATCGCCGAGCGTCCGGCAACTCATCCGCAACGCCATCACGCTCTCGGAGACCGCGAACGAGCATCCCGACGGCATCGGATCCCTGTTCGCGGCCGCCGTGGAAACCGGCGACGCCAACGCCGGGCTGTTCCTGGGACGCGAAGAGCAGCTGGTCACGTTCATCGACCACGCCGGGGCGCTGACCCAGACCCTCGGCGGCAACACCCCGAACATCCGCACCTCGCTGGAGTCGATGGACCGATTCGCCCAGGCCGGCTACACGGTCATGCGCACCGGCCACTTCACCATCACCGCGGTGCCCAGCTTCGCGGACCCGATGCCGTACACCTCCGCCGACTGCCCGAGCTACGGGGACACCCCCGGCGTCTGCGGCGGCGCGCTGCCGCCGTCCGCCGGAGGCGCCGCCCCCTCCCCGGCGGGGCAGGGGACGGAAGGCTCCGGTTCCGGAGGCAGCGGCGACTCGCTCGGCGCGAAGCCGGCGGCGTACGTCGTCGACCCGGCCGGGAACAAGAACCTCGCGAAGATGGAGAAGTCCGTCGGCGGCGACCCCCGCCGCGGCCCGTCGCCGGCCATGGCCCTGATGGCCGGCCCCATCGTCCGCGGCACGATCGTGGAGGTGCACTGATCATGGATACGACGATGACCAATACCCGCCCCTTCCGGGGCAAGGGAATTTCCTGGGGGCTCTTCGGTTTCGCCCTCTCCGCCGTGATCTGCCTCGTCCTGATGCTCAACACGCTGGACCAGCCGGTCGCCGGCGGCGACCGGGAGTACCACGCAGAATTCACGGACATCGCCGGCCTGGCCAAGGGCGATGCGGTGAACATCGCCGGCGTTCGCGTCGGCAAGGTCACCGGCATCGACGTCGAGCCGGGGCCGGATGGCACGAGCATCGCCCGGGTGGACTTCATCGTGGACAAGAACGTCCCGGTCCCCGGCGAGGCCCATGCCGCGGTGCTCCACGGGGACATGCTCGGCCTGCGCTACCTGTCCCTGTCCGCCGATACGCCGAGGACCGGCCCCGCGCCCTTCGGCGATGACCGCGACGTGGTCCAGGTGGCCGACCAGCGTCCGCAGGGCGCCGACTCGTACATGGCGGAAGGATCGACGATCCCCCTGAACCGGACCGTGCCGCCGGTCGACCTCGCGGATCTCTTCAACGGTTTCAAGCCCTTGTTCGAGGCTCTCGAGCCGTCGCAGATGAACCAGATGAACCGCACCATCGTCGAAGCCTTCGAAGGAAGGCAGGGCGCGATCGAGGAACTCGTGCGCGCGGTGGGCGACGTCGCCGGACCGTTCCTCCGCGAGGAGCAGGTCGTCACGGAACTCGTGGGCAACCTGCGGGAAGTGGCCGGCACGACGAAGGACAACAAGGAAGAGATCAAGCGAATGAGCGACGCGCTCGCGACGAGCCTCGGCGGGATCACCCAGAGGAACGAGCAGCTGGGCACCCTCCTCGACCAGGCGGGGCCGTCCATCCTGTCGATCGGCGCGATGGTCCAGAACAACGGCGGCCGCATCCAGGCGACGCCCGGCGAGCTCAACCGCATCGGCGACACCTACAACGCCAACGACGAGCAGTTCACGCAGGCGCTGACCGGAGGTTCCGAACTCACCCTGAGCCTGGAGAACATGGCGTCCTACGGAGGCATGGCGATGCTGTACATGTGCAACTTCACCGTCAGCGAGGGGTCGGTCGAAGCCAACCTCTTCGGTGACCGGTACACGCCGATCTGCAGGGGGATGAAACAGTGAACGCAGTCAAATCCCTGAAGGACGCATTCGCCGGCCTCTTCGAGGACCCGCGGCACCGCACGCGCGGCAACCCGCTGTTCATCGGCGTCGTCGGCATCGTCCTGATCATCTCGCTCCTGGCCATGGTCGCCATCGTGCCGATGGCCAGCTACATGCTGCGCTCCGCCTCGTGGCGCGCCGGCTTCACCAACGTCGGCAACCTCCGCGTCGGAGCCCCGGTGCTGATCGCCGGCGTCCCGCAGGGGCGCGTCGAAAAGCTGCACATGGCGGGCGACCACGTCGACGTGGAATTACGCGTCGACCGCAGCCTGGAACTGGGCGACCAGACCACCGCGAAGATCGGGCTGAAGTCGATCCTGGGCAACTCCTGCCTCGACGTCACCCCCAGGGGAATCGCCGACGAGGACCAGCCGCGGACCATCCCCACGTCGCGGACGCTGCCCCCGTACACCCCGGACAACCTCGGCGCCGACATGCAGAAGGTCCACGAGGAGTTCGACCCGGAGCTGATGCAGCGGATGATCCGGACGCTGCAGGAGGCGATGCCGGAGGATACGCCGGAGAACCGGCAGTCCATCGAAGCCGGTGCCGCGGCACTCGAGTCGCTGGCGGGGCAGTCGGGCAACTTCGACGCCCTGCTGAAGACGGCGACCGAGCTGTCGGTCACCGCCGTCGAGCAGAAGACGACCATCGAATCGGTGCGCGGCCAGTCCGCGGCGCTCATGCACGTGCTCGCCGCGCGCAGGGCCAAGCTGGGCGAACTCATCCGAGCGCTGGAGACGCTGCTGAGCAACTATTCCGCGCTGACGCGCGACCATGGCTCGGAAATCGCCGCGCTCATGCCGAAGTACAGGAAGGTGACCGAAACCCTCAAGAAAAACCGGGACAACATCGACGCCATCCTCAACCAGCTGGCCCCGGGCGCGCGCAACATCACCTCCGCTTCCGGCAACGGCCCGTGGTTCGACGTGACCACGCCGACCGGTCCGATCCCCGACAACTTCCTGTGCACCCTGGGTGCTTTGAGTGGGTGTGAATATGAAAAGCAGTATTAAGAACATCGTTCTCGGAGCGGGGCTGTTCGCCCTGGTGGCCGTGGTCATCATCGGGCTCATCGCCGTCGTCGGCGGAAACAGCCGCGAAGTGACCGCCAAGTTCAGCAGCACGTCCGGCCTCTTCGAGGGATCGCCCGTGCGCATCATGGGCGTCGAGGTCGGCACCGTGACGGAAATCAAGCCGGTCGGGGACCAGGCGGAGGTCGTCATGAGCCTCGACGACGACATCCAGCTGCCCGCCGACGTCGGCGCGTACGTGATGACGCCGTCGGTGGTCGCCGAGCGTTTCGTCGAGCTCAGCCCCGCCTACCAGGGCGGCCAGGAGCTCGGCGCCGACGAGGCGATCCCGCTGGAGCGCACGCACGCGCCCCTGGACTTCGGAAAGATGATCGACAGCATCGACGTGATCACGCAGGGGCTGTCGCAGGCCGGGTCCGAGGAAGGCGGCGCCGCGCTGAACGATTTGGCCGGCGGCATGTCCGCGAACTCGGAGGAAATGGCCCGCAGCCTCGACGCCATGATGAGGGCCACCTCCGTCGTCGGCGCCCGCAGCGAGGACATCGGCACACTGCTGGAGAACCTGCAGCTGATCATGGAAGCCGCGGGAGCCAACAACGGCGAGCTGACGCAGCTGCTGCGCGACTCCAACAGCGTGGCGAAGGCGATCCAAGCCAGCGAGACGGACATCGGCACGTCGATGGCCGACCTGAAGACCCTGCTGGAGGAATCTTCCAAGATCGCCTCTGAGCATGGCGAAGACGTGGCGGCGACCGTCGACGCCAGCGCGGCGCTCGGTGGCGCGCTCGCCGATCAGAAGGTCAACCTGGCCGAGCTGATCGACACCCTTCCCCTGGGCATGCAGAACATCACCAGGTCCAGGTCGGAAGACGGGCGCATCCGCATCCGCCTGAACGTTTCCACGGCGCTGGAGCAGTTCCCGGCGTTCAAGGAAGTCTGCGCCCAGCACCCGCTGCCGATGTGCCTGGCGCCAGGCGTCACCAACCCGATCCCGGTTCCGTTCGCGGACCCGAGGACGCCGAACATCATTGACGGGCTGAATTCCGCGGCCGCCGGAGGTGGACGATGAGCGACGAAAACCGCAAGACCGACTCGAAGAAGAACGAGCGCCGCGCCAAGCGCGACGCCCGCAAGGCGGGTGCCACGGCCGTCTCCGGCCCGGGCCCGTCGATGGGCGGCGGTTCGTCGGTCTGGCACAGGATCACCGAATCCCCGTTGATCCTGGCGACGCTGTCGTTGAGCGCCATGCTGCTCACCGTCATCCTGCTGTGGAACACGTCCCTGTATTCGATCCCGATGGGCCGCAACAACGGGCCCGACACTTACCAGGTCACGGCGAACTTCACGCGCGTCGACCGTCTGATGGAGGGCGCGGAGGTCCGCTGGGGCGAGCAGGTCATCGGCCGCGTGTCGGACCTGGGCACCGAGGGCGGTCTGGGCCAGGTGACCCTGAACCTCGACGAGGGGATCGACGTCCCGGCCAACGTTTCTGCGACCCTGGAGGTCCCCTCCGCTCTGGGTGCCCCGTTCGTCCGGATCCGCGACCGCGAGTACGACGAGCAGGCCCGTCTGGCGGGCGCGTCCGGCCAGCCCGGCATCCTGTTCCACGATCCGATCCTGGAGCTGAGCTCCCAGCCGTCCAAGGCGACGGGCTCGCTTCGCGACGGGGCCGTGATCCCGGAATCGCGGACCGCCACCGGCCTCGACGTCGCCCAGCAGCTTGCCGCGATGGCCGAGCTTCTCAACGGGTCGACGATCGACAAGATGCGGACGTCCCTCGACGAGTTGAGCAAGGCCATGGACGGCCGCGGCGAGAAGGTCGGCACGCTCACGGATGACGCCCTCGCCATCACGGGCGACATGCGCGCCAACTCCGGCGATTTCACCACCATGATCCGCTCGGCCAACGAGCTGACCCGCACGCTGAAGGAATCGCAGGGCGACATGGAGCGGCTGACGAAGTCGGCCACCCCGGTCCTGGAGTCCCTGGCCGGCCAGCGCGACCGGATGGGACGCCTGGTGGATCAGGCGAACTACTTCTCCGGCCTGGCCAACGCCGCCCTGCAGGCGTCGGACGGCGATTTCGGCCCGCCCGCCGAGAATCTGCTGTCCATCATCGAGGCGACGGATGCCTTCAACGGCCAGGTCGGCCCGCTGCTGGGGAACATCAACTCGCTGGTTCCCGCGTTCGTGTCCTCCGTCAAGGGCGACTACCTGACCTTCGATGGCGCCCTGCTGATCCCGGAGAGCATCGATCAGATCATCACGGGCGGCCGCGGCCCCGAGTCCCTGCTGCCCGGGGGCGGCGACATCGACCCCGAGCGTCCCGATCGCCCGGGTGTGCCGCCGCGCACCGGTGGTTTCCCGCCGATCGACCGGATCCTCTCCGGCGGCCTGGCGATCGAACCTCCGGGGCCGGAACTTTCCCCGCAGCCTCCCAACCAGAACGGACAGTGACATGGGTGGAACGAACAATCGCGTCCTCATGTGGGCGCAGGCCGTCGCCATCGCCTTGATCAGCATCGTGGCGCTGGTGCTCGGCTACGCGATCATCGCGCCGACGAACCCCCTGGCCGGTGGCAAGACCCTCACGGCGCGTCCCGACGACGCCGAGGGAGTCGTCTCCGGCACCGAGGTGACCCTGCACGGGATCCCGGTGGGCAAGGTCACGGACGTCAAGGCCCGCCGCGACGGCGCCGACATCGACATTCGCCTGGATCCAGGCATCGAGGTTCCCGCCGACGCCATCGGCGTCGTCGAGGCGGTCGGTGCCATGGGCGGCGTCAGCCTGTCCCTGGTCAGCGGCGCGGCCGCGACCGAGGTCAAGCAGCGCCGGCTGTCGTACGGCGAACGGCAGGCGGCCCCCGCGGCACCGGACTTCTCGCACGCCTCCGGGTCGCTTGACGACGGCGCCGAGTTGCCGATGCCCGCCGACGCGCAGGCAGTCACGCTGGACGAGTTGCTGCTCCGGGCCCAGTCGACGCTGCGGACCGTCGATCCGAAGGACGTCGGCCAAGTCGTCACCGCGACCGAGCAGATCATCGGCGGACGCGGCGAGGAGCTGGCGGGCTTCATCCGCAATGCGGACGTCATCACGCAGATGCTCGCCGAGCAGGCGCCGACGTTCCGTTCGCTGGTCACGGGGACACTGCCCGCGCTTCACGAGCTCGGCGGGCCCGACTACGACATTCCGGGCACGGCCGAATGGCTGCAGCGCATGACCGGGCAGCTGGTGCAGAACTCGGATTCGTGGGTGTACATGCTCGAGGAGGGCGCCGGCGACATGGAGGACATCGCCGGGATGTCCGAGGCCCTGACCGAGCCGTTCGGCCCCTTGCTGGTCAACGGGGCGACGGTGGCCAAGGTGGCCGCGGATCGCGATCCCGCGATGAACAGCATGTTCGTGGATCTTCCGGATGCCCTGAACACGATTTCCGGGACCGTGCGGGGAGATCGCGCCGACTTCATCCTGATCGGTGCCCAGGGGCCCGTGTGCTTCTACGAGGTTCCCCGGCGGGCGCTTGACGAACCCGGCCCGAAGCCGCCGAACGTGAACCGGTACTGCCCGACGACGGAGCAGTCGGGTCAGCGTGGCCCGGCGACCGCGCCGAGGCCGGACTCGCTGGGCATGTCCAACTGGACCCAGCCCGGATCGATTTCGGGCCCCACAATTCCCCCGAACCCGCTGATCATTCCCGATGGGGATGAGATCATTGGTTATTGGCAGAATCTACTCGAAGGAATCAGAAGGTAATGAGCAGCAATTCATCCGGCATCGACCACAACGGCCCCGTGGGGGATTCCTCGGGTGATGCAGCCCGTGACTCCTCCGATGTGGTCGGGAACGAAATCGAGTCCAAATACGACGGCAAGGTGAAGACCAAGGCCAAGTACGAGGACGAAGACAGAAGCGCCGAACCGTACGTGACCGGGAAGAAGGACGGGCGACGTTCCTCGCCGGCGGTCTGGATCGCCATCGCGTTGGTCGCGACGTTGGCGGCCATTGGACTTGGGGTGATGGCCTTCATGCAGAACCGCGCGGAAGACCGCCGCGACCAGGCCCGGGACGCGGCGGTGGAGTACACCGCGGCGATGGCGACGTACAGCTTCGATGACCTGGAGGGCAACAAGAAGAAGATCATGGAGAACTCCACCGACGAGTTCTCTTCGAGGTACGAGGAGACCGTCGGCAAGCTCAACGAGCTGATCACGAAGGGCGAGGGATCGTCGACCGCCAAGGTCCCGCATGCCGCGGTGAAGGAGATCGACGGGGAAACGGCAACGGTGCTGGTCTTCCTCAACCAGGAGGTCAAGAACGTCGTGGCCCCCGAAGGCCGCGTCGAGCTGAGCCGCATGGTGGTGACCCTGAAGTGGGGCGACGGCAGGTGGTTGCTGGACAACGCCGAGGTCGCCTGACCGAAGGCCTCTGACTGAGGTGGCTCACTCCGAGTCGCCTCGCCGAGGCGGCTCCATCCGAGCCACCCGAGCCCAGCCGCCAGAACAGTGCCACCCGAGCCCAGCCGCCCGACCGGGATCCTCCCGGTCGGGCGGTTCCGTCTTCGACGAAGAAGCCGCGCGTCCCGGGACCGGCGAAGTAGATGCCCGGGCACCGACGAAGAAATCACGGACGAAGAAGTCACCGACGAAGAAGCCACCGACGGAGAATTTGAAGACGGCAAAACGCCGGCGGCCCCCGGAATTCCGGGGGCCGCCGGCGTTTCTCGCGTTTTGCGCGTGCGCGTCAGAGACGGTGGCGGTGATGGAGCGGTGGCGGTGGCTCAGTGGCGGTGACTCAGCGGCGGCGGGCGGGAAACCCCGCGCCGCCGCCGGCCGTCACCGTGAGAGACCCGCGCCGCCGCCGGCCGTCACCGTGAGAGACCCGCGCCGCCGCCGGCCGTCACCGTGAGAGACTCGGCTGCTGGCCGGTGCGGAGGCAGTTCTCGATGGCGTCACGGGCCGCCGGGGAGATGCCGTTGCCCTGCAGGAGGCGCTGCATGCGCTCGCGGCGGCGCAGCGCGCCCTGGCGCGGGGGAAGGCCCGGAGAGGGCTCCATCTGCGGTTCGACGGGCACGTCGAGGTCCCGGATCATGTTCGGGTCGTCGGTGATGCGGGCGGTGAAGTCCGTGGCGTCCTTCTCCTCGGACATGCCGATGGGCCCGAATCGCGAGCCGGCCAGGAACTGGCGGACGGCCGGCTTGTCGGAGGTGAGCAGAAGCTCGCGCGGCCCGAATTCCACGAGCTTGCGGGCGTAGAGCATGCCCAGGTTGTCCGGAACGCTCCGCGCGATGCCGATGTTGTGCGTCACGATGAGCACCGTCGCATCGGTCTGCGCGTTGATGTCGATGATCGTCTGCGAGAGGTTCGCGGTGCGCACGGGGTCCAGGCCGGACTCCGGCTCGTCGCACAGGATGATCTCCGGCTCGAGGACGAGGGCCCGCGCCAGGCCGGCGCGCTTGCGCATGCCGCCGGAGATCTGGCCCGGGAGCTTGTCCCAGGCGTCGGCCAGGCCGTTGATCTCCAGCTTCTCCATGACGATGGAGCGGATCTCGGTCTCGGTCTTGTTGGTGTGCTCGCGCAGCGGGAATGCCACGTTGTCGTAGAGGCTCATCGAGCCGAACAGTGCGCCGTCCTGGAAGAGGACGCCGAAGTAGCGGCGGATGTCGTAGAGGTGCCGCGGGGCGCATGTGGTCAGGTCGACGCCGCCGACGTAGATGTGCCCCTCGTCGGGCCGGATCAGGCCGAGCAGCACTTTGAGGAACACGGATTTGCCGGTGCCCGACGGGCCGAGCAGGGCGCTGACCTCCCCTGCGGGGAGGGTGAGGGACACATCTTCCCAGATGCTTTGCTTGCCAAAGGACTTTCCGAGGCCTTCGACGGAAACTTCGATGCCCATGCCGTGATTCCTTCGAGTTGGGGGAGGGGGGTGATGCAAAAAGCGTTGAAGTTTTGTATATCACATATGTGACAGCGATCACTTGTAAGATGAAAGAATCCACCCCCGCGAGTGATTTTTGCAACGCTGCAACGAAAGGTGTTGTAGTGTTGCGGACAGTGACGGGTTGAGCCGCTCACCAGGCTCCAACGATCGCCCGCATGAAACCCCGGAAGGATCTCATCCACATGAAACGAGCAGGATTGAAGGCGGAAGGTCTGTCGGATCTGCTGACCATGGTCGGCATGACGAACCAGGCGGCGAACCTCGTGATGCAGCTGGCCAACCCCGGAGTGGGGTACGGCGTCGCGGAAAGCCGCGTCACGTCGGGCAGCGCGTTCCACCGTCCCCTCAAGCGGACGCGCACCACGGCGATGTTCCTGGCCGTCGCCACCGACGGCACCAAGGAAGACATGGACTACTTCCGCGAGGTCGTCCGCGAGGTGCACTCGCACGTGCGGTCCAGGCCCGGCGGAAGCCCGGTCAAGTACTCGGCGAACAGCCCGGAGCTGCAGCTGTGGGTGGCCATGTGCCTCATGCGGTTCTACCTGGACCAGTGGCAGCTGCTCTACGGCGATCTCCCCGAGGACGTCCGTGACCGCATGATCCGCGAGGCCGCCCCGCTGGGCACCGCGCTGAACGTCCGCGAGTCGATGTGGCCGCAGTCCTACTCGGAGTACGTCGACCGCTGGAACGGGATGGTCGCCGACATGACCATCGACGAGCCGATCCGCGAGAAGCTGGAGGAGCTGGCCAGCCTGCGCTTCGTCAACGACGCGTGGGGGCCCATCGGCAAGCTGATCAGCTCGACCGCCGGGCCGCTGTACCGGTGGCTGACCATCGCGTCGACGCCCGCCGACATCCGCCACCTGATGGGCTGGGAGTGGACGGAGAAGGATGCGCGGCTGTACCGGGCGTTCCTCGTCCCGATGCGCATCGCCGACGCCATCACCCAGCCGTGGATGGGCAAGCTGTTCCAGCGCGTCATCCTCTGGGATCTGCGCTGGCACATGAAGCGCGGCAAGAACCCGCTGTGGGAGCTGCGGCTCGAGCCCGAGCGCGGCGTGCTCACCGAGAATCCGTCGATGCCCTCGTGCCCGTCGGGCATGCACCGCGTCGAGGCCGGCGACGCCCCCCGGTCCTAGCGGCCGGGGGAGCCCCGGCAGGGAGCCCCATGTGCCCGCGCGACGGTCGTCGCGCGGGCATTTTTCATGCCGGCTTCATGCCGGCTCGATCTCCGCTAGTCGCGGCCGTTCAGTGCCGCGAGTTCGTCGACGAGCTTCTGCAGCTCGCCGGCCCTGCCCTCGGCCGGGGTGAGCACGCCGTCGGGGTACTCGTCGCCGAGGTAGATGTTCACGGTGGCGTCGGCGGGCTTGAGCTTCACGTTGGCGGTGATGTCGCGCCAGTGCTTGATGGCCCGTTCGCCGCCGTGGAAGCCGTAGCCGACGAAGCCCACCGGCTTGTCCGCCCATTCCACGAAGAGAAGGTCGACGGCGTTCTTGAACGCCGCCGGGGGAGCGGCGTTGTACTCGGCGGTGACGAAGATGAATGCGTTGCACGCCGTGATCGCCTCGGCCCATTTGGTGGTCCGCGCGCTCTCGTACTTGCCGTTGGCCTGGCCCGGGATGATGGCCTCGGACACGAAGTCGAGGTCGAAGTCCGCGACCCTGAGGTCCGCGATCTCGATGTCGGTGCGGTCGGAGAGGTTCTCGACGACCCAGTCGCCGACGGCGGCGCCCACGTTGCCGGTGCGGGTGCTTCCGGTGATGATGCCGAGCTTCATGTGTGACGTGACCCTTCGCTAGTTGATGTCACGTCAACGGTATAGCTCCCTCGCCGCCCCCGCAATCGCTGCGCCGCTTGACGACGCCCCACGTCGGAGCCGGAAGCGGCGGGCGTCGTCAAGCACGGGGCGCAAGCCCCCGCAGTGCGGGAGGAAGACGCCGCTGCCGGGGCCCCGGGGACGTGCGGAAGCCCGCGCCGCCGGGACGGCGCGGTGGTGCGGAGACGGGGTCAGCGCTTGCGGCGCGAATCGGAACCCTTGGCCGTCGATTTGGCCGCCGGCTTGCGCCCGGGGCCGGGCTTGCGCGCGTCCCGGCGGCGCAGCAGCTTGCGGGGAGGGCGGCGCTCCGGCTGATCGGAGCGGTACTCCCGGATCTCGGCCTGGTCCACCCACTGCGGCGCCGAGCACGCGGCGTGGTCCAGCAGATTCGCCGGATCGTGGACGTAGGTGGTGGTCTTCTCGCCGGCCGCCATCAGCAGCTCCTCGAGCAGTTCCTTCGCCTTCGGCGCCAGCGACCGGACCTCCACCAGGTTGACGAACAACCCCGTGCCGGAGGCGGCGCCGCGGGTGACTTCGCGGTCGATGGCCTCGTAGGAGCAGAAATCGATGTCGCCGTACAGGCGCAGCAGCGTCGTGTCCTGAATGCCGTCCTCGTCGAAGTCGACCACCGCCCGATGGCGCAGCGCACCATGCGGGCGGCCCGTCACGCGCATCATGTGCAGGCCGAGCTCCGACGACGCCCGGTGGAAGAACGCGTTGCCCCGCACCGAATGGCCGTGCTCGTCCAGCCGCGGCGAAAACGACGCCAGCGACAGCTCGCCCGGGATGACGCCGAACAAGCCGCCGGACACCCCCGACTTTGCGGGCACGCCGACGTAGTTCATCCAGTTGCCGGCCGAGTCGTACATGCCCGACGTCGACATCACCGACAGGATCCACTGCACGGTCTCCTCGCGGAACACCCGGTCGCCGGTCACGGGATGCACGCCGCCGGTGGTCAGCGTCGCGCCGATGGTCGCCAGGTCGCACACGTTGAGCTTGATCGAGCACTGCCAGCTGTAGCCGTCGAAGACCTGCAGCGGATCGCACGTGATGGTCTCGGTGGAGCGCAGGAGGTTGGCGATGGCCCGATTGCGGAAGCCCGTGTCGCGCTCGCCCTCGCCGACCTCCCGGTCCGAGTCGAGGCGGCGGCCGGCCAGCCGCGACAGGCCGTCGAGGATGAGGTCGTCGGCGCGGCCGCCCACCTTTTCCTGCAGCAGGCCGTGGACCGTCAGCGCACCCGCGTTGATCATCGGGTTGACCGGGCGGCCGTTCGCATCCAAGGAGATCTCGTTGAAGGCGTCGCCGGAGGGCTCGACGCCCACGCGCTCGAGGACGGTGTCCAGGCCCAGCTCCTCGATGGCCAGGCCATAGACCAGCGGCTTGGAAATCGACTGGATGGTGAACTCGTGATCGACGTCGCCGAAGGCGTACAGGTCGCCCTCGGGGCTCATCACCGCCGTCGCCCACAGGTCCGGATCGACATCCGCCAGAGACGGGATGTACGAGGCGTTCTCGCCGTCGGTGACCGGGCGGCAGTCTTCGGTCAGGCGGTGGAGCGTCTCGCGGAAGGGTGAACGGATGTCAATCGGGTTCATGCGCCCCAGACTAACGGCCCCGGCGCAGGTATCCGCGCCGCGTCGCCGGACGACGGACGAACGACTGGGTATTGTCATCGACGACGTTTTCCGCCGAAAGGACCCACATGAACGACGACAACCGCCGGCATGGCGACGCCGGCCCCGAATCCGGATTCGGCGAGGGCACCGGCGGGGCCTCCGGCAGCGGTTACCCCGGCTACCCCGGGCATTCCGGCTATCCCGGGCACTCCGGCTACCCCGGTGCCGCCGGGGCGGCGGGTTCCACCGGTTCCGCAGGGCCGGCGGGTTCTGCCGGGGCGGCGGGGGCTCCGGGCGCTCACGGGACTCCCGGTGCGCCCCAGGGCGGCTGGTACGGGTCGGCCGGCAACGGCTGGAGCGATGGTCTCGACGGGGACGCCCCGACGCATCAGTTCGGCGGGCCCAATCCCTACGGCCGGACGGCGGATGGCGGCGAGAGGCCAGCGGCCGACGACTCGCAACCGCAGGCCCCGTACGGCGGCGCGCCGGCATCGGCGCAGCCCCAGGGTGACGGGCCCGCATCGGGCGGCGGCGCGTCGAAGGGGCTGCTGCTCGGCGGCATCGGCCTGGTCGCGGGTCTGCTGCTCGGCGGCCTCGGCGGCTACTTCGGGGCGTCCGCGACGCAGGCCGAGCCGACGCCGGTGACGGAAACGACGACGGCGACCACCACCATCGAGTCGACGGTCGAGGTCCCCGCGTCCGAGGAGCCCGCCCCGCCGGAGGGCGAGAACCCGGATGCCCCGAAGATCGAGGGTGACGGCATCTTCCAGGTGGGCACCGACGTCGAGCCCGGCACGTACCGGACCGAGGGGTCCGACTCGTGCTACTGGGCGCGGCTGTCCGGGACGTCCGGGAACTTCGAGGAGATCATCGCCAACAACTTCGGCGGCGGCCAGCAGATCGTGACCATCTCGGACACGGACGCCTCGTTCCAGACCACCGAATGCGGTACGTGGGTGAAGGACCAGTAAGAGGGCCCGACACCGGCTCGGGCAGGGGGCCGGGCACCGTCCGGAGTCCCGCCTCGCGCGCCTGATCCGCCGACCGGCCCATCACCGGAGTTCGACGCCGTGGCGGCCTTCCCGTTTTTCGGCGCGCCGCCGCAGCGCCATCGACGTGATCAGGCCGGTCATGCCGAGCGCCCACACGGCCACGATCGCCGCCCAGGCCACGCGGAAATCGGCCCATTGGTAGCCGTCGCCGCCGGACGAGGCGTCGAGAAGCACGCCGATGCCCTGCGCCGCCATCATCGCGGCCAGGAAGCCGCCCATGTTCGCCAGCCCCGTGCCGGTGGCCAGGGCGCGGCGGTCGACGGATTCGCGCACGGAGTCGAA
This sequence comes from Corynebacterium hansenii, assembly GCF_030408795.1. Classification (NCBI taxonomy): domain Bacteria; kingdom Bacillati; phylum Actinomycetota; class Actinomycetes; order Mycobacteriales; family Corynebacteriaceae; genus Corynebacterium; species Corynebacterium hansenii. The sequence continues at coordinate 2,065,895 of NZ_CP047211.1, read as the reverse complement.
GCCCAGGCTGGACGCCGAGGACAGCGCGGCCATGGCGATGTTCAGGGCGATGATCGCCGCCAACCCGCGCGGGGCGCCGGGCAGCAGGAACACCACCCACATGCCCATCAGCACAACGGAAATGACGACGGTCAGCGTGCCGCGCCGGGTCGCGAACCGCGCCGACGCCATGCCCATCAGCGGCCCGGCGGCCACCGCGGCGATGGTGTTGACCACCAGCACGCCGCCCGCCGTCGCCGGGTCGAGGCCCATGGCCAGCGTCATCAGGGGCATGCCCCACAGCAGCGTGAACGTGGCCTGGTGCATCAGCCCGACCCAGTGAGTGAAGAACCCCTGCCAGCACACCGGGTGCCGCAGCACGATCCCGAGCATTTCGCCCACGGTCGCGCGCGGCCCTTCGCTTGACGACGCCCCGGCGCGCGGCGAGTCATGCCCCTGGGGTTCGGCAGGGGCCTTGGGCACGTCGGCGATGGCGACGGCGGCGGCGATGCCCACCAGCGCGATGCCGGAGCCCAGTGCCAGGAACGACGCGGTCCATCCCTGCGCGTGGAGCAGCAGCAGGAAGGGCACGGCCGAGATGAACTGGCCGATCTGCCCGAGCCCGGCGGTGAGCTGGGTGAACAGCGGCGTGACCTTCAGCGGGAACCAGGCCGGCAGCAGGCGCATCGCCGACAGGAATGCGCTGGCGTCGCCGGCGCCGATGAGCACGCGGGCGAGGATGGCGATGGGGTAGGACGCCGTCAGCGCCAGGATGATCTGGCCGACGGCCATCACCAGCGCGCCGACGACCATCGTGCGCCGCGCGCCGAAGCGGTCGATGGCCAGGCCCACCGGGATCTGCGCCAGGGCGTAGACGCCGACCTGCACGGCGGTGAACACGGCCAGCCGCGAGGCGTCGACGCCGAACCGGTCGAGTGCCTCGACGCCGGCGACGCCGAAGGACGTCCGCCCGGTGATCGCGGCCAGGTACACGAGCACCGCCGCGGCCCACACGGTGAGGGCTCGGGCGGTGATTCGGCTGCGGGGATCGACGGTCATTCCCGGCAGTCTAGGCCCCGGGTGCCGCGCGTATCGTCGCGGGCATGAGACAACCGGACCGGGCCCCGTACGTCAGGGCGCTGCGCATCGCCGGCGTCGACGAGGCCTTCGGAGACGGCGGTCCCGGGGCGGGGGAGGACTGGGTGCTGCGGCTGCCCGTCGTCAAGCACCTGCGTGACCTGGGGGAACTGCCGCTGCCGACGCCCGTGACGCTCTTCGCCGGCGACAACGGGATGGGAAAGTCGACGCTGATGGAGGCCATCGCCCAGCTGGCCGGGTGCAATCCCGACGGCGGATCGCGGCACATGCGGTTCTCGGGGCTCGACGACGCCTCGCCGCTGCACCATGCGATGGGGCTGGTGCGGCGCCGCAATCCTCCCGACGCCTATTTTCTGCGGGCGGAAAGCCATCTGCGCCTGTTGCAGGAGATCGACGAGAAGCCGCCGGAGACCCCGATCTACGGGCCGGATGAGCTGCATCGGTTGTCGCACGGCGAATCGGTGTGGGCGATGGTGACTCATCGTTTCGCCGACGGCCTGTACCTGCTCGACGAGCCGGAGTCGGGGCTGTCGCCCGTGCGGCAGATGGCGCTGTTGGCGCAGATCGACGAGCTGGCGAAAGGCGGGGCGCAGTTCATCATCGCGACGCATTCGCCGATCCTCCTGGCGATCCCCGGCGCGACCATCTTCGAGCTGACGGAGGATGGCATCCGCGTCACGGAATGGGGTGACTGCGCTGCCGTGGCGGACATGCGCGAGTTCCTGGAGGCGCCCGATCAGACCGTTGCGTACCTGACCGCCGGTGAGGAGCCGGATGCCCCATGATCGGAGGCGCCGCCTGATGGGGACGATTCCCGTTTTCAAGTGTGCATTTCTGTCATAGGGTGGCCTAACCTGTGGGCATGGGGAACGACGCAGCAGGGCACGCGCATGGGCAGGGCCACGCACACGGCCACGATCACTCGCACGGTCATGACCACGACCACTCCCACGGCCACGATCACTCCCACGGGCTCTTCGGCGCCCACGAGCACGATCATTCGGGCACCGGGGTCGGCAGGCTGGCGCTGGCGTTCGGGCTGACGGCGACGATCCTGCTCGCGGAGGTCGTCGGCGGCATCATCGCCAATTCGCTGGCGCTGCTCGCCGACGCCGCGCACATGGCATCCGACGCGCTTGGCCTGCTGGTGGCGCTGGGGGCCGCCTGGATCGGATCGCGCCCGGCGACCCGCAGCGCGTCCTATGGTTTCCGCCGCGCGGAAGTCCTCGCCGCGCTGTTCAACGCCGTGCTGGTCGGCGCGGCGGGCGTGTGGATCCTCATCGAGGCGTTCCGCCGCTGGACCGAGCCGGTGGAAGTCGCCTCGGGGACGGTGCTGATCATCGCGGTGATCGGCCTGGCCGCCAACGTGATCGCGGCGGTGGTGCTCGCCGGCGGCGACAAGAGCAACATGAACGTGCGGGCGGCGCTGCTCCACGTGATGGTCGACGCCCTCGGGTCGGTGGGCGTGCTCGTCTCGGCGCTGGTGGTGCGGTGGACCGGATTCGCGCGCGCCGACATCGTCGCCGCGGTGCTCATCGCGGTGCTCGTGGTTCCGCAGGCGGTCGCGCTGATCCGCCGCGCGGGCACGGTGCTGCTGGAGCTGGCGCCTTCGGGGGTCGACGCCGGCGCGGTGGAGGAGTGGATGATCGCCCGGCCCGGCGTCCGCGACGTCCATGACCTGCACGTGTGGTCGATCCACGGCACCGATGCCTTGCTCACCGCGCACGTGACGGTCGAGGACGGCGTCGGCTTCGACGACGCCTGCTCGATCTTGTGCGACATGGAATCGGGCCTCGCCGGCGAATTCGGGATCGGCCACGCGACGCTGCAGCTGGAGACCGCCGCCCACCACGCGCACGAGCGCCCGCGCACCATCTGACACGCCGCCCGCATCGCCGCCCGAAACACCGCCCGAATCGCCGCCGCCGAGTGATTCGAAACACACGATCGGTGAAATACGTGTACACCCGAAGGTAACGCCCGAGGCTACCGAGGGGAGCGCACCATGAAGATCACCATCATCCGGGGCGACATCACGGAGGTGGAGGCCGATGCGGTGGTCAACGCCGCGAACTCCACGCTGCTCGGCGGAGGTGGCGTCGACGGCGCCATTCACCGGGCGGCCGGGCCGGGGCTGCTGGAGGACTGCCGCAAGCTGCGGGCGGATTCGCTTGGCGACGGCCTGCCGGCGGGAGGTGCCGCCATCACCCCGGCCCACGGCCTGCCCGCCAAATGGGTCATCCATGCCGTGGGGCCCAACAAGCATGCGGGTCAGAACGACGTCGCCGTGCTGGAGTCGGCGTTCCGCAGCGCCCTCGACGCGGCGGACCGGGTCGGAGCCCATGTGGTGGCCATGCCCGCGATCGGCGCGGGCGCCTACGGGTGGAGCGGGGAAGAGGTCGCCGGTGCGGCGCGCCGGGCGATCGAGTCGCGGAGCGAAGACACCCGCGATGACGTCGCCGAGGTGATCTTCGTGCTGTTCGGCGAGGACCTCGAGTCCGTCTTCCGCGCGGAGTTCGATGACTGGAATGCCCCGGGCGCGGGCGATGCGCCGACCGGGGGAAGCGATGGCGGACCCGGCGACGGGTGAGCCGACGAATCAGGAGGGATCCACGATGCGTTACGCGAAGGGTTTGACAAGCAAGGCGCCGAAGGCGGGATTCGCCGCGGCGTGCGCGCTGGCACTGGCGCTGGCGGGGTGCGGCGACGGCGGCGGGAGCGGGAACGGCGGCGAAGAGGTCGTGACCGAGACGACGACCGTCACCGGAACCGACGGCGCCGAGGGGAAGCCGAATCCGACGACGGAGACCGAGACGACCACGACCGGTGGCGGAGGGGGCTCGGGCGGCGATTGCGGCGTCGACCGGAATGCGCGGGTCATCTCCGACTCCATCAAGAAGGTGGACCCTCCGGCCTCGGGCGACCGCTGGGAACTCGAGTCGACCAACTTCGACCCGTGCGGCGAGTTGACGTACGCGCTGTTCCATCAGATGCCGCAGGGCAACGCGCAGTTCGCCACGAAGATCCTGATGTTCCACGACGGCGAGTACCTCGGCGTCGACGCCCTCAATCCGCAGCAGGGGTGGATCATCGGCGAGGGCGACGGATGGTTCGAGGTCGAGTACAAGGACTGGAAGGCCCTGGAGGAATCCGGCGAGCCCAACGCCGCGGCCCCGAAGTACACGACCAAGGTGAAGTTCACCTGGAGCGAGTCGGAAGGCAAGGTCGTCCTCGACGGCGAGCTGCCCAACCAGGACAGCTGACGGACCGCTGACGGCGGCGCCGGCGCGCGGCCGCCCGCCCCGCGCCCCGCTACTGCTTCTTCAGCACCTCGGCGATGAAGTCCGCGATGACCTCGCGGGAGATCTTCACGTCGATGACCAGGACGCCGGAGTCGTCCTCGGCGAGCATCTCGCGGACCCGCTCGAAGTCGGACATCTCCGCGACGGTGACGCCACGGGCACCGAGAGAGCGGCCGACGGCGGCGAAATCGATGTCGTCGATGACCATCGAGGCGGTGTCCAGGCCCTCGGCGCGGTACTGGTGCAGCTCCGCGCCGTAGGCGGCGTCGTTCATCACGATGACCGCGCCGCGGCGCACGGTCCGGAAAACCGTCTCCGCGTCGGACAGCGCCATCAGGCCGCCGCCGTCGCCGGTGACGAGCACGTTGAAATCGCCGGGGCGGGCGGCGGCGACGCCGATGGCCGTCGGAAAGCCGAGCCCGATGGTCTGGATCGCCGTGCCCACCAGCACCTGCGCCCGCGGATCCGGGCTGTTCAGGTACATGGGCACCCAGCCGAGGAAGTGGCCGCCGTCGGTGCACACGGTGCGCTGCGCGGGCAGGATGCGGTCCAGCTCGCGCAGGGCGGCGCGGGGGTCGAGGCGGCCGTCGGCGCCGCGCTCGTGGAACAGCTCCGGCTGCGTGGCGGGATCCTCGGCCGGGGGCAGCGCGCCGAGTTCGTCGCGCCACGTGCGCCGCGCGCCGGCGGACTCGCCGCCGTCGCGGGCGGCGAGCCGCTCCGCGACCATTTCGTCGAGCACCGGCAGAACGGGGCCAAGGTCGCACAGGATGCGCTCGTCGACGTCCCGGTTCGACGGGTGCTCCTCCAGCGTGAGGTGGATGACCGTCGCATCCGGGGCGAACAGCGAACCGCCGCGGGCCTGGAAGGCGTTGAAGCTGGCGCCGAGGACGAGCACGACGTCGGCGTCGCGGGCGATGGGCACGTGGGCGCGGTGCGTGAAGCCGCCGGCGGTGCCCATGCACCACTCGCCGCCGATGACGTTGCGCGCCATCGCCGAGTGCATGTGCAGCGCGCCGATGCGATCGCCGAGCGCGGCCACGCGGTCGGCCACCTTCGCGCGGACGACGCCGCGGCCCGACAGGATCAGCGGCCGGCGCGCGGAGGCCAGGGCGTCGGCGACGCCGGAAAGCTCGGCGCGCAGGGCATCGGACATCGGCCGCGTCGGGGTGGCGTGGGCCGGGCGCAGCAGCTCCGGGCGCGAGAGGACGTCGCCGCCGTCGACGAGCGGCGCGGTCTGCAGGTCGAAGGGCAGCAGCAGCACGACCGGCTCCTGGTGCGTCTGCGCCAGCGCGAACGCCGCGTGCGCGTCGGCTGCGGCGGTCTCCGGGGTGGGGGTGAAGTGGTCGATGCCCAGCGCGTCGAGCAGCGCGGCCTGGTCGAGGTCGAAGTGGCGGGCGCCGGCGGCGGGCGCGGCGCCGGTCACGTAGACCATGGGCACGCGGGCGGCCTTGGCCTCGGCGAGCGCCGTGATGGTGTTGGTGAAGCCCGCGCCGCAGGTCGTGGTGGCCACGGCGATGCCGCCGCCGGCGCGGAAGAACGCGTCCGCCGCGGCGACCGCGCCGGCTTCGTGGCGGGTGGCGGTGTACGGGAAGCCCGAGGCCGTCAAGTGGCTGACGACGTGCGAGTTGGCGTTGCCCACCAGGCCGAAGACGTGGTCGGCGCGGGCGAGGATGACGTCGGCGATGGCGGTCGACACCGTGGCGCCGGCGGCGGTGTCCACGGCGCGGGCGGAGGTGCGCTTCGCGGGGGACGTGGTCGCGTCGACGGCGACCGTGGCCCCGTGTCCGATTGTGTTGGATTCGGGGGTCGCGGTTTCGGCGGAATATCGCTGCACGGATGGTCTCCTTCGACGGCGGACGGGCGCTGCTGGCAAGTGCAGGGGCCGATTCTTGCCGATGTCGCTGGTACGCGAAAGGGGAAATTCCGAGATAACGGATTGATCACGCGTTTTGCCGAAACGTTGGGGGTGAAAAGCGGGGGTATATGGCGCTTTGGGACGGATTGGGCTGCGCGTTTCACGGGGGTGGTGCGAGGGGGTGAATATGGGATGGGGTGGGGGTAACGGGGGTGAAAAAGTGGCGCCCCGGCCGAGTGGCCGGGGCGCGGGAAGGCGGGCGTCGCAAAGCGATCCGGTGGTGCGGCGCAGTGCCGCACCGCCGGCCGGGGCGTGCCGGACCCTACTTCGTGGCGATGTTGTCCAGGATGAAATCCTTGACCGCGTCGACGTCGTTGGGCAGGTCCACCACGCGGCGCGGGGCGTCCATGATCCCCGCGAAACGCTCCGGCATCTCCGGCTCCGTGCCCGTCGCCTCCTTGATGGTGTCGGCGAACTTCACCGGCAGGGCCGTCTCCAGGCACACGATCGGCGTGGCCACCTGATCGCGCAGGCCCCGGGCGACGTGGATGCCGTCGGCGGTGTGCGGGTCGACCATGACGCCGAGGCGCTCCCAGCAGTCGCGGATCGTCTCGATGCGGTCGGCGTGGGTGGAGCGGCCCGACAGGAAGCCGTGCACGGACGACGCCTCGGGGAACGCCGGATCGCCGGTGAGCGTGAACCCGCCCTGCTTGACCTTGACGCCGAACTTCTCGGCAATCCGCTCCGCGTCGCGGCCGAGCAGGTCGAAGATGAACCGCTCGAAGTTCGAGGCGCGGGAGATGTCCATCGACGGGCTCGACGTCTCGTGGGTCTCCGCGGAGGTGCGCACGCGGTAGGCGCCGGTGCGGAAGAACTCGTCGAGGACGTCGTTTTCGTTGGTCGCGACGATCAGGCGGTCGATGGGCACGCCCATCGACTTGGCGATGTGCCCCGCGCAGACGTCGCCGAAGTTTCCGGTGGGCACCGAGAAACTGACTTCCTGGTCGTTCGTCTCGGTCATGCGGATCCAGGAGGACACGTAGTACACGATCTGCGCCATCAGGCGCGCCCAGTTGATCGAGTTGACCGCGCCGATGCGGTTGGCGGCCTTGTACTCCAGATCGCCGGACACGGCCTTGACCACGTCCTGGCAGTCGTCGAAGACGCCGTCGAGGGCGATGTTGTGGATGTTCGGGTCCTCGAGGCCGAACATCTGCGCCTGCTGGAACGGCGTCATGCGGCCCGCCGGGGTCAGCATGAACACCGAGATGCCGGTGCGGCCGCGCATGGCGTACTCGGCGGACGAACCGGTGTCGCCGGAGGTGGCGCCGAGGATGTTCAGCGTTTCGCCGCGGCGGCCGAGCTCGTACTCGAACAGCTCGCCGAGCAGCTGCATGGCCATGTCCTTGAACGCCGCGGTGGGGCCCATGGACAGGTGGCCGATGTGGAGGCCGTCCTCCAGCTCGGTGACGGGGACGATGTCCGGGTCGGAGAACTTCGGCGTGGTGTACGCGCGGGCGCAGATGGCCTTGAGGTCATCCGCCGGGATGTCGTCGACGAACAGCTGGAGCACCTCGGCGGCCAGGGCGGCGTAGCCCTCGTCGGCGAGGATGCCGCGCCAGCGCGTCAGCGTCGCGTCGTCGATCCGCGGGTACTCGACCGGCAGGTACAGGCCGCCGTCGGGCGCCAGCCCGCCGAGCAGGATGTCCGAGAACTTGGCCGGGGTTCGCTTCGGGTCGCGCGTCGAAATGTATTCCACGGGCCCAACCTTACTGAAGGGCCCGCTTGACGACGGCCACCGCCCGCACGTCACGCCCGGCTGTCCGGAAACGGCGCGACCCGCACCCACCGGGAGCGGTGATGGTGCGGGTCGAGGCGTCGCGGGCGGAGCGCCCGGTGCGTGCGTCAGCGCGCGTGGCGGCCGTCGCGGCCCTCGAGGCCGTCGGCGTCGATCTGCTCCTTGCGCACTTCCTCGGTGTGGGTCTCGGTGTCGCGCACGGTTTCCTTGTCCAGGCGAACCTTCTCCACGGGCACGGACTCCTTGGACACGTTGACGCGCTCCTCGTGGAGGGTCACCGAAGCCTCGTCTTCGCCGATGGCGGCGTCGCGGCCGGAGAGATCGCGGGCGTCGGCGTCGGTGATGGGCTCGCGCTCGACGCGGACCTCTTCGCGGGTGACGGGGACCTCGACGGTCTCGGTGTCGGTGACCACGTGCTTGCGCAGGCGGACCTCGCCGGTCTCCACGTTCTGCTTGTCGACGTTCAGGCGCTCCTCCGAGCGGATCATCGCGTCGTCGCCGGCGTGGTCGCGGTGGCCGTGATCCGGATGGTCGTGGACCTGGCCCGGGCGGCTCTCGGCGCGCTCGCCGGCGGCGCCGAGCCCGGCACCCGCACCCGCACCGGCACCGGCGGCGGCCTCGCGGCGGCCATGGTCGCGGTCGCGGCGGTCGTCGGAGGCGTAGCGCTCCTCGTCGCGGGCGTCGGTGAGGCGGTAGTGCTCGTAGATGCGGCGCTGATCCTCGGGGGTCAGGTGCTCGTCGGCGTCGAGGTTCGGCGCGTCCTTGATGCGGTCCTTGTCGAAGGCGAGCTTCAGCTCGTCGCCCGACAGACGGTGGCCGCGCATCGGGACCAGGCTGCTGGCCATTCCGAACAGCCCGTGGCCGACCTCGATGAAGGTGGGCTGGCCGGTGTTGTCGTCGACGAAAACTTCCTTGATCGAGCCCAGCTTGTCGCCGTTGCGGTCGTACGCGGTGGCGTTGAAGAGATCCTTGATGTTCTTCTCGGTGGTCATGTCGAGCTTCCTTCCGTTGACTGCTTTCACATCGCGGTCGCCGGGGTTTCGGCGGCCGCCGTATTCGTGCGGTCTGGCTCGGGCTCGTGCCCGTCCGGCCACCGCGGCGGCGGGGCCGGGGTGCGTCCCGCCGATCTCGGGTGACCGACATGAACCACGGTAAGGAAAATGACGTTCACGCACAGTGTGGGCGACCGTCCGAATGCGTGACGGATGGGATGTGCGTGGCATGTGAGGTCGCCCGTGTCTGAAACGTGATCCCCGCCACCATCGGCGAATGTCCAGGCAGGTCGAATGCTGCGGCCCGAAACGAGGTGAATGTCGTTGCCGGATGTATCAATCGGGTCACGATTCACCCGGGCGCCGGACCCGGAGACCGAATCGTCGTGAAGCGATGCCGTGGGCGTCGTCCAAGCCGTCCGTCATCGGCGGGGGACCGACCATCAGCGACGGCCCGATGACGCGCAGCGCCGGGGTCGCCGCGGCGAAACCGGCCATCGCCGCGACCTGGTCGGGGCGGCCCGTGATGAAGGCGATGTGGCAGGCGAGTTCGATGGCCGACGTCACGTGGGCGTCGGCATGCGCGCGCCTGGCCGCCGGTGTGTCGCCGGCCAGCGCGGCGTGGCGCAGGGCAATCGCCGCCGCCTGCACATTGGGCAGCAGCTCCCGGTAGTCGTCGTGGGTGGTGTACGGCCATTGGGTCGCCAGCGCGGCGCGCAGCACGGTCAGGCCGGTGGCGAATTGGGGATCGTCCGCGGCGAGGGCGTCGGCGTCGTCGAGCAGCGACAGCGCGCGGGACCGGGCTGCGGCATCGACCGCCGCAACCGCCCCCGCATGCGCGGCCTCGGCGGCCCGCGCGGTCAGGAGCGCCCGGTGCGCCCGCGTCGCCGCCCGTTCGGCGAGATCGAGGAACTGGCGTGCCGCCGTTCCGTGATCGCCCGACAGCCGCGCCGCCAACGCCGTGCCGGAGGCGGCTTCGGTCAGATACGTGCGGTGGATGGCCCCGGCGTGCTCGGCGGCCAATTCCAGGTAGTCGTAGGAGACGGCGGCCAGTGCGTCCTCGTCGACGCGCAGAGCGGCGATGGCGCGTTTCGCCTCCCGCAGCCGGGCCACTTGGTCCGGCAGGCCCGCGACGAGGGCCTCGGCCCGGGCCGCCGTGCGCGCGGCCGCCCGCGCATCGCCCGCCGCGGCCTCCGCCCCGGCGAGGCTCACCAGAGCGGGGCCCAGCAGCTCCGGGCGCTTGCGGCCGGCCCGCACCGCCTCCCGGTACGCGGCGATGGCGGAATGGGGGTCATGGCGGTCCCGGGCCAGATCGCCGGCGATGAGCAGCAGACGGATGCCGCGATCGTCGTTGCCGCCGTCCGTGCCCCCGCTCGAGCCGGCGGCCGCCTCTCCGGCGATGGCGATCAACCGCGCATGCTCCGCGTCGACGGCCTCCTTCTCGCCGATGTGGTGCAGCACCGCCAAGCGCGCCGACCGGAGGTCGAATTCGACGTCGGCGAACATGGCGCGCGGCAGCCCGGACCGCAGGCGGTGCCGTTCGAAGTGCGAGATCGCCGCATCGACGTGGGCCAGCGCGCCGGCACCGTCGCCGTCGAGCATGGCCACGTGCGAGTCGAACAGGCCCAGGCGCATCGAGGCGTCGTCGCTCACCGACTGGTCGATCCCGGGATCCGAATCGAACCCGGCGGCCATGCGCCGGGCGTCGCGCAGAAGCTCCCGCCACCCGGGTTCACCCCGTTCAAGCAGGCTTTCCGCGCGGGTGAGCAGAGCACGGAACCGGTGATGCGCGTCTAGGGTGGTCACGAAGGAAACGATTCCACGGAAAGGACGCGCGCGGTGGTCGATGTCGCCGTCGGGGGGAGGCCCCGGACGCTCGTGCTGGCGGAATGCTGGGCCCGTGCGGGGATCGACGCCCCGGCGCTGTGCAATAAGCAGGGTGTCCCGGTGGCGCGGGCGGTGAAGTGCCTCATCGACCCGCTGATCATCCGGCCGCGGTTGCGCCCGCACCTGGCGGCGCCGCTTCTCGATGCCTCCGCCGCCGCGGACCTCGCCGCCCTGCTCGAGGAGCACCGCGACCGGCTTTCCGACGCCTCGGCGTGGTTCGTGGAGCTGCGCCGCGCGCGGAGGCGCCGGGGCATCACCGACGGCAACGCCCAGGAGCTGTATTTTCCCCGCGCCCATGAGCTGGCGGTCATGCGGGGCGCGCCGGGCGGCCTCGCCGCGGAGGAGATCGCCGAGGTCTGCGACGGGGTGCTCACCGAGATCCACGACGCCGACATCACCGCCGCCGACGTCGCGGCGCATCTCGCCTCCCCGGGCGTCGGCCAGTCGATCGCGGCCGACTTCGACGAAGGGTGGGCGACCGGCGACGAGGCGACGACCGAACCGGACTTCGACGTCCTCGCCGACGAATTGTGGATGCTCCTCGACGAACCCGAATCGGCCGGCCCGTCGTGGGACGCCCTGCTGGAGACGGGGGAGTGCACGGCGGCCGGGCTCGCGATGCGGGTGCGCGGCGGTGTGGTCGCGGAGCTGCTGGCGGCGTTCGAGTCGCCGACGCCCGACATGGCCCTGGCCTCAGTCGATCCGGTCGCTCCGCCGCCGTTGACGGGCGACGGCGAGCACGTGCTCGAACGGTCGCTGGATTCGCGGTGCCGGTCCGCGCTGCGCCGCATCCGCGAGCATGGTGATGCGGCGCTCGTGGGCGATGTCGCGGCGCTGGTCGCCGACGAGGTCGCGCGCGTGTTGGCGCCGTTCGGCGTCGCCGGCATCGGCGCCCGCACCACGTTCGTCGCGGGCATCGCGGTGGCAGGCGGCCTGCAGCCCCTCAATCGGGGACTGCCGGAGGGCCCGCGCCTGATCAGGGAGCTGCAGGCGCGCCTGCGCAAGGAGGCGTACATCATGCACGTGCGCAGGCTGCTGGTGCAGGGCGGCGCCATCCACGCGCGGCAGGAAAAGGTCGTCGAGCAGCTGCGCGGCTTCCACGCGCCGTATCTCAACCGCCTCTGGCCGCGGTTGCACGGGCTCGACGTCCTCGGCCAGGAACCGATCGACGCCGACGGGGCGCGCGAGTTGCTGTCCGGCGTGACCCGCTCGGTCGTCTACGACCACCGGCAGCTCATCCGCACGGCATTGGAGGCCTCGGCATGACCGGATCACGCGATCTCCCCGCCGCGGCGTCCCTGTCGCACGCGGATGCGCTGCACGTGCTCGGCGATCCCGTGGCCGGGCCGCCGCCGCTGGTCCAGGTGGTCCAGGCCCGCGGGGCGGTCCTGGAATGGCTCGTCGGCGGGTCCCGCGTTCCGACGCTGACCGTCACCGACCCCGCCGCCTGCGATTGGCTGTGGCGGCTGATCGGGGAACGCGGGCACGCCGCCGTCGTGTCCGCCATGTCGGGGGAGCCGGGGCCCGCCCTGCCCGAGGGAGCGCCGGCGATGGCCGTCGACGTGGAATGGGAGCCCGAGCTGCTCGGCGACCTGCGCCGGCTGGCCCATGGCCATTGGCTGCGCGCGTGGTGGCCGGCCAGCCCGATCGACGGGGTGGCGGCTTTGGACGGCGTCCTGCTCCATGCGGAGCTCGCGGTCGCGGCCGCCGATCTGGACGACCTCCTGTCCGATGGCGCCGACGCCGTCGACGGGCCGGAGCTCGCCGGTCTGCGCGACCACGCGGAGGGCCTGCGCCGCAGGGCGGGGTCCGTCGATCCGGAAGTCCGCGACGTGGCGCTCGCCGCGCTCGAGTTGATCGAGGAACCGGCGCCCGAGCGCTCCGGCGGATGGCGGGACGACTATGCCCTCGTGGCCGGCGGGCGCGCGGACGCGGATGAGGACGCCGTCGCCTCCGGGACCGTCGCCCATGACTGGCACGGAGTGCCCGCGGGGACGCTGGATGCGTCGGAAAGCGCCGTGACCTGGGCCCTCGACGCAGCCGGGGCGGTGGAACTGACCGTGCGCGCCGCGGTCCTCGGCGGCGCCGACGCGTCGGGGATCCCCGTGTGGGCGACCGTCGGCGGGGTCGTGGCCACCGGCGAACTCGGCGCGGACGGCACGGCGGTGCTGCCCATCGCGATCGGCGCGGCCGAGGCGTGGGCGCTCGACGCCGACGACGTCGAGGTCCACGTGGGCCGGAGCGCGGGAGCGGCGAACGGAGACGATGACGACGCCGTCGAGCCCGAAACGGCCGCCGTGCGCGACCGGGTGCGGGCCTTCGCGGCGCGCCGCCTGGAACTCGCCCGCGGCGACGGGGGCACGGTGGACGAAGGGGCGCCGTTCGTCGTCGAAAAGCTCGCCGCCCGCCTGTCGCGGTGACGCGGGAATTCTCTGACCAGGGGATATGTGACTGCCGATCGCCGTTTTCGTGATCGGTAGGCCCCATGCGGGTCATACCTTCAGGTCACCGGCAACGCCAAGGGGGCCGGGAAAGACACCGGAAGACCACCTGGGCTCCGGCAGACCTGAGGAGAGAAAATGTCCCGCACCATCATCAAGTACGCCGCTTCCGCCGCCGCCGTCCTGGCCCTGGGCACCGGGCTCGTCGCCTGCTCCGGAGCCGGCGGTGACGCCGCCGAGAAGGCCCCGGGGGTCGACGCCTCCGGCAAGGCCGAGTGGTCGGTGTCCGTCGACGGCAAGCCCGTCGAGATCGCCGACGCCGCCGTGGTCTGCGCCGAGCAGGCCGGCAAGATGAACATCGCCATCGGCTCGCAGGACACCGCCGCCGCCACGGGCGTCAGCGCGGTCCTCGACGCCGGCAGCCTGGCGGTGGAGGCGGTCGGCCTGGGTTCGACCGAATCCGGCGAGGCGCTGGCCTACGCCCCGGGCGTGCCGGGCAACGAGGCGACCGCCACCAAGGACGGCAACACCTACCAGATCACCGGCAAGCTCACCGCCGCGGACATGAACAACCCGATGGCGGGCCCGAGCGAGAAGTCCTTCGAAATGAAGGTGGCCTGCCCGTAACCGGCGAGCCGCGGCCGACGCCGCGGCCACCACGGCACAGGATTGCCGCGACGTACCGCCCGCGAGCCCGCGCTCGGCGGGCTTCGCGCGTTTATGGTTTGACCATGCACAGGCTGACGTATGCCGAGGCGGTCAACGCCTACGTGGCGTGGCGGGTCGACGATGAGGCGCCCGGCCCGCACCCGACCCCCGCGGAGGCCGGCGCGCGGGGCATCCCCGTTCCCGGGCACCCGGCGGCGATCCGCGTGACCGCGCCGACACTCGGGCTCATCCGCGATTCGTTGGACCGCTCGCTGCCCGATCCGGTCGGCGGCGAATCCGAGGAGCAGGCGGTGCGGCGCTGCCTGCGCGACGGCGCCTTCCGGTCGCCGGAGGACACCGCCACCTATTTCTCGCAGCTCGCCGACGTGCTCCTGCCGCCCGGGCTGCCGGCCCTGCTGCCCGGCCATGGGCGGCTGGTCATCGAGCCGAGCCCGTCGCTGGCCCGCATCCCGTGGTCGGCGCTGCGGGTGGGGCCGCGGCGGCGGATGCTCGGCGAGCTCGTCGACGTCGTCATCGGCGTGCCGGCGTCCATCGCGGACCGGACCCGCGAGCCGCACGACGGCGACGGGGAGCTCGTGGCCATGGACCCGTCCGTTCCGGGGATGCGCCCGGTGCTGGGGAGGCCTTCCGGCCCGGGCGGGGAAGGGCCGCGCCTGGACAGGCAGTGGCTTTACGACGGCAGTGCGGCGGCGTCGTCGTTCCTGTTCGTCGGGCACGTCTCCGCCGCGGGCGAGGAGAAGGCGTCGGGTGAATCCACGGCCATGCACCTGACCGAGCCCGTCACCGCCGGGGATCTGCTGCGCGACGGGTGGCGGGCGCCTCGGCGCGTCGGGGTGATCGGTTGCGGGGCCGGCACCGACTTGCGCCACCCCGAACCGTTCGGCCTGGCCATGGCGGCGGTGGCGTGCGGTGCGGAACTGGTCGCCGCGAGCACGTGGACCCTGCCGACGCACGCGGCCCTGGGGGAGTTCGCCGGTGGGGCAGAGGGGTCCGCCAGCGCGGGCGGGTTCGGCGGTGCCGGCGGGTTCGGTGGTGCAGATGGTGGCGCGGAGCGCGATCTCGGGGGCCGCAATCCGCTGCGGGAATTCGCCGACGCGATGGCGGAGGCTTTCCGCAGCGCGGACCCGGCCAGGCACCTGCTGGATTGGCAGGTGGAGCGGGCCCGGGCCTGGGACGCGAAGGGGCATCCGGCGGACAATCCCGCGGTGTGGGCGTCGCTGGCGGTGTTCGCGCGCGATCGTTGACGTGGCGCCTGCGCGGCGCCGGTGCGGCACCGGGCCGGTTGGGTGAAGCGGTGGGCCGGTGCCGTCGTCGTCACGCGTCCGAGACGGGGTTGCGCCGGGCCGCACGCGCCGCGAGGTGCAGCGAGGCGGTCGCGGTGACGGCGCAGACGAGCATGACAGCGGCCATGGCGACGGGCTGCGACATGCCGGCGGCGGCCGCCGCGCCCACGAGCGGGCTGAGCAGACCGGCGACGATGAACTGGCCCGAGCCCATGAACGCCGACGCGGAACCGGCGATGCCGGTGGCCCGCGACAGCGCCAGCGCCGAGTTGTTCGGCATGTTCACGCCCATCGAGGCGACGGTGACGAAGAGGAGGGGAAGGATGACGGGGGCGGGGGCGTCGTAAAGCGTCGCCGCCACCAGCCCCGCCACCGCCGCGAGCAGCACCGCATTGCCGGCCACGGCGATGCGCAGCGGGCCCACCCGGCGCACGATGCGCGCGTTGATCAGCCCGACGACGAACAGGCCCGAGGTGTTCGCCGCGAAAATGGCGGAGTACTGGACCGGGGTGAACCCGAAGTGCTCCTGGAGCACGTACGCCGACGCCGCGACATAGGCGAACATCGTGCCGAAGGACGCGATGAACGCCACCGTGAACCCGACGTAGGCGCCGTCGGAGAACAGGGCGCGCGCTCCGGCGAGCATCGGGGCGAAGCCGGAGGCCTTGCGGCGCTCCGCGGGCAGGGTCTCCGGGACCGCGAAGTACACGCCGGCGAGGATCACCGCGTTGACGGCGACGAGCACCCAGAAAATGCCGCGCCAGCCGACCGGCTCGACCAGCAGGCCGCCGATGATGGGCCCGAGCACCGGCGCGATGCCGCCGAGCAGCATGAGGATGGAGAAGATCCGGGCGACGTCGGGGCCGCGCACCAGGTCCACGACGGCGGCGCGGGCCAGTACGACGGCGGTGCCGCCGGCGAGGCCCTGCACCAGGCGGGCCAGGTAGAAGGTCCAGATGCCGGGGGCCAGGGCCGCGGCGGCCGTGGCGGCCAGCAGACCCGCGGCGCCGATGAGGAACAGACCGCGGCGGCCGCGGGAATCGGAGACGGGTCCGGCGACGAGCTGTCCCGCCGCCATGCCGGCCAGGAAGAAGGTTATGGTCAGCTGTGCCGCGGCCTGGTCGATGCCGAACTCCCGGCCCAGCTGCGGCAGGCCGGCCAGGTACATGTTGATGGACATCGGCTCCGCGGCCGTGGTGAGCGCGAGAACGCCCAGCAGCAGTGGCGGGATGAGGCCGCGGATCGGCGAGCGCGTGGCCGTGGCCGTGGCGGGGGCGGCGGACATGAGGGGACCTCCGGGAACGGGTATGGCCGCGCCCGATGGCGCGGCCCAATAGTTGACGTGGCAACTATAGCCCATATCCCCCTGGGGGTATCAAAGGGGTGCGGCGCCGGATCCATCTGGATGGCCGGCGCCGCGGGGTTCGCTCAGAGGTGCGTGAGCTCGCTTCGGGCGTGCTCGACTCCGCTTACATGTACTTCGCGGAGAAGCCGCCGTCCTCGTCCTGCGTCCACTGGATCTTGCCCTTGGTGAACGTCTGCTCCCAGCCGCCCTCGATCTCGGTCTCGGCGTTGGTGGGCAGGCCCACCTTGTTGCCCAGCGCGCCGTCTTCCTTCCAGGTCTCGGCGATCTTGCCGATGATCGGGTGGGCGCCGCCGTCCGGCGAGGACGCGACCCAGCCGTTCTCGAACTCGGCGAGCATGTTGTCGCCGGCCTTCTGGGCCGACTTGAAGCCGCCCAGGTTCGCGGCCTCGGCGGCCTGCGTGATCTCGGCCGGGACGTCGCCCTCGGCGACGTCCTCGGTCTCGACGTCGGCCTCGCCCTCCTTGCCGTCGGCGTTCTCGCTCGCGGGGGCGCTGCTCGCGCCGTCGTTGCCGGCGGTGGCGTCGTCGACGGCCGACGACACGGCGTCGGTGGCCTTCGAGGCGTTGTCCTTGGCTTCATCGGTGGAGCAGGCGGCCGCCCCAAGCATCAGCGTCGCGCCGAAGATGGCGGCGGTGGCGCGGGTCATGGTGGTCTTGCGCATTTCGGACTCCTGAATTGTCGTGGGTGACGTCGGGGCTCCAGTGCGTGGCGACGGCAACCGTCCAACCGGCATCGCCGTCGGGGCTGCAAAGTTGCTCCCACCTCATGGTGTACGACGTGCACGCCATGTGCAAGAGATCGTGTGCACAACGAATCCTTTTCGTTACCGCTTCGTGTCCCCGCCGACATGCGGCGCATCGGCCGGGGCATCCGCGATCGCGCGGTCGTAGGCGCCGACGACCTCCCGGATGAACCGGTCGCGACCCCGGTCGCGGGCGCTGTCGCGGGCCTTCGCGGACATCCGATCCCGCAGGTCGGGGTCCGTGAGCAGAGCGGACATGACTTCCCGGAAGTCCTCCGGGCCCCGGTACCGGTGGCCGTTGACGCCGTCGGCGATGACGCCCCGGAACGCCTCGTCGTCGGGGCACACGGCCGGCACCCCGGAGGAGAGGGCCTCCAGGCAAGTCAGGCCCTGCGTTTCGCTTCTCGACGACGTGACGAACACGTCGCCCAGCCCGTAGCAGCGGTGGACTTCGTCGGCCGGGACGGCGCCGATGATGTGCACGCGGTCGGACACCCCGAGCCGGGCCGCGTATTCGCGCAGCCGACCGGCGTCGGGGCCGTCGCCGACGACGAGCCACTGCCAGGGAGTGTTCTCCAGCCCCACCAGCAGATCGAGGGTTTCGGGAAGGTTCTTCTCGGCGGCGAGGCGGCCGACGGTGAGGACGGTCGGCGTCGCGGGATCCAGTCCCAGCTCGGACATGCGGGCGGCCCGCGCCGCGGGATCGCGGCGGTCGTCGTCGGGGCGGAACCGGTCGAGGTCGACGCCGGTGCCCACGACTTCCAGCGGGTTGGTGACCCCGTAGCCGCGCAGGAGATCGGCGACCTTCTCGGTCGGTGCGATGACGCGGTCGGTGCGCCGCAGCCGATCCCGGGTGAATGCCCTGGTCATGGCGCGGCCCACGCGGCGGCTGGGACAGAAGTAATGCGTGTAGTCCTCGTATGCCGTGTGGTACGTGTGCACGTGCGGCACCGAGGCCCGGCGGGAAACGGACCGGGCCCACAGGAACGCCGGGAATTCGGTGTGGCTGTGGACGACGTCGGGCGCCCATTTTTCGATGTGCCTCCGCACGCGGCGCCCGGAGGGGCGGCCGATGCGGGCATGCGGGTAGACGGCGCCCGCCGGGAGCGAACCCATCCGGTAGACGCCGTCGCGGAAGCTCGTGGCCAGGGAATCTCCGACGGTGAGCACGCGCACGTCATGGCCGGCTGCGGCCAACCCGTCGCGGAGATCGGAGACGGACCGGACGACGCCGTTGATCGTCGGGGACCAGCAATCGCTCAAGAGGAGCACCCGAAGGGATCGGGTGCCCTCGGCGGCGCGGACGGACTGCATGGGTCGATTGTGGGGCACCGGGCGGCCGTTGTCACGGCGAGTACGACATTCCTTCCGGGTGAACGGAATTGTCCCCCGATCAGGTGTCGGCCGACGGCTCATTTCACCGCCGAAACCCCGCCATGGCGGAAAACCGCCCATCCGAATGCCTCCCGCGCCCGGCCGTTCCCGCCAATCCCGACGGCCGCCGGTTCAGCTAGCCACCGAACCGGCGGCGCCGGATCAGCAGTCGTAGTACATCTCGAATTCCTGCGGCGTCGGGCGCAGGCGGACCGGCTCGATCTCGTTGGCGTACTTGTAGTCGATGTACGTCTGGATCAGATCCTCGGTGAACACGTCGCCGGCGAGCAGGAAGTCGTGGTCGTTGCGCAGCGACTCCAGCGCGGCCTCCAGGGACGTCGGCGCCTGCGGGATGTCGGCGGCCTCCTCCGGCGGGAGCTCGTAGAGGTCCTTGTCCACGGGGGCGTGGGGCTCGATGCGGTTCTTGATGCCGTCGAGGCCGGCCATCATCATCGCGGCGAAGCCGAAGTAGGGGTTGCCCGACGGGTCCGGGGCGCGGAACTCGATGCGCTTTGCCTTCGGGTTGGAGCCGGTGATCGGGATGCGGACCGCGGCGGAGCGGTTGCGCTGCGAGTAGACGAGGTTGATCGGCGCCTCGAAGCCCTTCACCAGGCGGTGGTAGGAGTTCAGCGTCGGGTTGGTGAAGGCGAGCACGGAACCGGCGTGGGCCAGGATGCCGCCGATGTAGTACCGGGCGATGTCGGACAGCCCGCCGTAGCCGGACTCGTCGTGGAACAGCGGCTTGCCGTCCTTCCACAGCGACTGGTGGGCGTGCATGCCGGAGCCGTTGTCGCCGGACAGGGGCTTGGGCATGAAGGTGACGGACTTGCCGGCCCGCCAGGCGGTGGACTTGATGATGTACTTGAAGCTCTGCAGGTCGTCGGCGGCGTGCAGCAGGGTGTTGAACTTGTAGTTGATCTCCTGCTGGCCGCCGGTGCCGACCTCGTGGTGGGCGCGCTCGAGGTCGAAGCCCGCGCGCTCCAGGTTCAGGCACATTTCGTCGCGCAGATCCTGGTAGTGGTCGTAGGGCGCGACGGGGAAGTAGCCGCCCTTGATGCGCGTCTTGTAGCCGAGGTTCGGCGAGCCGTCCGGGTTCTCCTCCTTGCCGCGGTTCCACCAGCCCTCGACGGAGTCGACCTCGTAGAAGCCGGCGTTCATCTCGGTGGAGTAGCGGACCTTGTCGAAGATGTAGAACTCCGCCTCGGCGCCGAAGTAGCAGGTGTCGGCGATGCCGGTGGACCGGAGGTACTCCTCGGCCTTGCGGGCGACGTTGCGGGGATCGCGGGAGAACGGCTCGAGGGTGAAGGGGTCGTTGACGAAGAACTTGATGTTCAGCGTCTTCGCCTTGCGGAAGGGATCGAGGGTCGCGGTGGCCAGGTCGGGAAGCAGCGCCATGTCGGACTCGTCGATGGTGGTGAAGCCGCGGACGGAGGAACCGTCGAACGCCAGGCCCTCGGACGCCGCATCTTCGTCGAAGGCCGAAGCCGGGATGGTGAAGTGCTGCTCGATGCCGGGCACATCGGTGAACCGGACGTCGATGAACTCGACGCCTTCGTCCTCGATGTACTTGATGACCTGTTCGGGGGAGGTGAAGCCCACGGTGACTCCTCGGGTGGAATGTCGGGGAACGTGCGCGCGAGGCACCGGAGAATCCCGGGCCCCGCGATATGACGAAAACGAAATTATGGGATCGAGGTTTCGCGTCCCGTTCCTGCGTGTTTCGCCCGTGTAACACCTCGTGTGAGCTGGGCCACTGTCATAACCGCCGCGTTAACGGCGCTGCGGCGGCCTAGGATCGGCCCATGCCCACGCTGTTCGACGACCAGCCCGATCCCCGCCCCGACGCCGTCATCGCGCCGGGCGCGGTGTGGCTGCCGGGTTTACTGGATCTGCGGGAGCAGGCGTGGCTGGCGGACCGTTTCCGCGAGTGGGCCGCCGGTCCGGTCCCGGCGCGGGCGGCGGAGATCCGCGGCAAACCGATGAGCGTGCGCACCGTCTGCCTGGGCTGGCATTGGCGCCCGTACGCGTACACGCGCGCGGCGGTCGACGTCAACGGCCGCCCCGTCCTGCCGTTCCCCGATTGGCTGGTCCGCCTGGGCCGGTCGGCGGTGGAGGCGGCGGCGACGGTGGAGGAGACCGCGTCCGGATCCACGCTGCTGCGCGGGGTGGTGGGCGAAGGTGGTGGCGAGGAGCCGTCGTCAAGCGGTGGAGCCGGGCCCGCGCCCGGCTACGCCCCCGACGCGGCGCTGGCGAACTACTACGGCGGCGACGCGCGGATGGGCATGCACCAGGACCGCGACGAGGTCAGCCGGGCGCCCGTGGTCAGCCTGTCCATCGGCGATGCGTGCACGTTCCGCTTCGGCAACCCCGACTCCCGCAACCGCCCGTACCGCGATCTGGTCCTGGAATCCGGCGACGCGTTCGTCTTCGGCGGCGCGTCGCGCCTGGCGTACCACGGCGTCACCGCCATCCACCCCGGCACGGCGCCGGCGGGGTGCGGGCTGGCGGAGGGGCGCGTCAACATCACGCTGCGCGAGACGGGCCTGGGGTAGCGCGCTGTGCGACGCCCGCGTGTGACGTTCACCGCCGCATCGAGGGGTGCAGGCGCCGCCTCACGCGGAATACCCTTGACCCATGACGACGACAGGCAACGATGGCCGGCCACTGGTGCTCGCCATCACCGCGTGCCCCACGGGCATCGCGCACACGTACATGGCCGCCGAAAACCTCGCCGCGGCCGCAGAAGAAGCCGGCGTCCGCGTCCGCATCGAGACCCACGGGTCCATCGGCGTCGAGGACGCCTTCACCGACGATGAGCTCGCCGCCGCCGACGCGGTGGTGATCGCCGCCGACACGCAGATCGACCGCTCGCGCTTCGCCGGCCTGCCGCTGGTGGCGACGGGCGTCGACGAGGCGATCCGGCGGCCGGGGCAGCTCCTGCGGTCCGCGCTCGATGCCCCGGCCTCGCGCGGCCGGGGATCGGGGGCCCGCGGTGCCGCCGAGGGTGCCGAGGGCGCCGGGCACGGCGGACGGGCGACCGCAAGGACGGCGACGGCAACGGCGACGGCCGGGGCGGGCGGCGCAGGTTCCGATCGCGGGGCACCGGTGGGCGCGGCCGCGGAGTTCGGCCGGACGCTCTACCGCGCGCTGATGAACGGCGTGTCCCACATGATCCCGTTCGTGGTCACCGGCGGTCTGCTCATCGCCGTGGCGCTGTCCTTCGGCGGCGTCCCCGGCCCGGAGGGGCTGACGATCCCGGACGATTCCCTCTGGAACACGGTCAGCAAGATCGGCGCGCTGGCGTTTTCGCTGATGGTTCCGGTGCTGTCCGGCTACATCGCCATGGCCATCGCCGACCGCCCGGGGCTCGCGCCGGGCATGGTCACCGGCCTCATCGCCGTCACCGGCGAACTGTACGGGGCGGAGACCGGCGCGGGGTTCCTCGGCGGCATCGTCACCGGCCTGCTGTCGGGCTATGTCGCGCTGGGCATCCGCAAGATCCCGGTGCAAAAGTACGTCGCGCCGATTTGGCCGATCATCGTCATCCCGATCATCACCACCGTCGTGGTCGGTCTGCTGTTCGTGTTCCTGCTGGGGCAGCCGATCGCGGCGCTGTTCACCGCGATGACCGAGTACCTCGGCGGGATGGAGGGCGATTCCGTCCTGCTGCTCGGCGCGATCATCGGTGCGATGATCGCCTTCGACATGGGCGGGCCGTTCAACAAGACGGCGTTCCTGTTCGCCGGCGGGCTCATCGCCGCGGGCAATGCGGCCCCGATGGGCATGGCGGCGGTGGCCATCGCGGTGCCGCCGCTGGGCGTTGGCTTGGCGACGCTCATCCGCCGCGCCTGGTTCACCAAGCCCGAGCGTGACGCGGGCATCGCGGCGCTGTTCATGGGCTTCTTCGGCATCACCGAAGGCGCCATCCCGCTCGCCGCGGCGCGTCCCCTGCAGGTCATCCCCGCCAACGTCATCGGCGGCGCGGTCGCGGCGGCGCTGGCCGGCCTGTTCGCCGTGAAGGACAACGTCATGCACGGCGGCCCGATCGTCGCGGTGCTCGGCGCCGTGGAAAACGTCGGGTGGTTTTTCGCGGCGCTGCTCGTCGGCGTGGCCGTGACCTGCGTGCTGACGCTGCTGCTCATGGGCCTGTCCCGCCGCCGCTCCGGCGAGGATGCGGGTGCTGGTGCTGTGGGAGCTGCCGGCGCTGCCGGCGCGGGCGCTGGCGCCGCAGTGGCCGGTGCCGGTGCAGGCGCCGCAGCAGAATCGGGCGCCGCCACCGGGGGCACCGGTTCCGGCTCGCGTGAGTCCCAGTCGGGGGAGTCTCCGTCGCGGGATTCCCTGGTGACCGAGGAGCTGGTTCTGCTCGATCTCGATGGCGCGGGCTCCCGCCCGGAGGAGATCATCCGCGCCCTGGCCGAGGCCGGCGCGAATGCCGGGCGGATCGGCGACGTCGACGCCGTCGTCGCCGCTGCCCTGGCCCGCGAGGAATCGTCGACCACCGCCGTCGGCCACGGCGTCGCCATCCCGCATGCGCGCTGCGCCGGAGGCACCGCGCCGATGGTCGCGTTCGCCAGGCTTTCCGACGGCGCGGCGTGGCCCGCACCCGACGACGAGCCGGTGCGGATGGTGTTCCTCATTTCCGTGCCGGAGGACGCCGGCAAGAGCCACCTGAAGATCCTGGCGAAGCTGGCCCGCGCGCTGATGCGCGAGGAGTTCCGCCGCGATCTCGATCATGCGGACGGCAGGGAGCGCGTGGTCGAAATCGTGCGGGGAGCGGTGGCGCCGGAGGCGGCCGCCACGTCGTAAAGCCGCAACGTCGTAAAGCTAGGCGGCGTTCAGCGGCGCACGTACCGTGCCCGCGCGATGGAGTAGAGGCCGTACAGGGCGACGCCGACGCCGACCACGATGAGCATGGCCGCCCCGGCGGGCTGCCCGCCCAGGGTGCGCAGCGCGGAATCCAGGCCGGCGGCCTTCTCCGGGTCGTTGGTTATCGCCGCCATGACGATGAGGACGCCCAGGATTCCGAAGGCCAGGCCGCGCGCCACGTAGCCGACGACGCCGGCGGTGACGATCGCCGATCCGACGTGGCCGGATTCCGCCCCGGCTTCGAGGTCGTCCTTGAATCCCTTGGTGGCGCCGTTCCAGATGGAGTACAGCCCCACGCCGAGCACCACCGCGCCGCCGGCGACGACGAGCGCCACGCCCATCGGCTGCTCCAGGACCTTCGCGGTGATGTCGGAGGCGGTGTCGCCGTCGGAAGTCGACGCCCCGCGGGCGAAGGTCGACGTCGTGACCGCCAGCGAGGCGTACACCACGGCGAGGACCAGGCTCTTGGCCTTGTCCTTGGCCTCTTCTTCGACGAAGATGCCGATCAGCCGCCAGATGGCCAGGCCCGCCAGCCCGGCGACGGCGAGCCACAGGAGCAGCCGCCCGCCGGGGGCTTCGGCGATCTGCGCGAGGGCGCCGGAGTTCGACGCTTCCTCGCCGCCGGAATCGCCGATGGCGATGCGCACCGCCAACCAGCCGATGATCAGGTGCAGGACGCCGACGACGACGTAGCCGACGCGGGCGAGCATGCCCAGCGCCCGGCTGTCGTCCGCCTTGTCGGCGCCACGGTCGGCGCTCCGCTTGGCCTTGCGTCCGGCTCGACTGCCGTGGCGCTTGGCCTTCGAAGCGATGCCGGCGACGGACTTTTCAGCGCTCATGAACGCCATTATCCCACCGGCGGAAACGAAGTGCCAGGACGACGGCGTTCGCCGAACTAGCAGTCGTAGTACATCTCGAATTCCTGCGGCGTCGGGCGCAGGCGGACGGGCTCGATCTCGTGCTCGTACTTGTAGGCGATGTAGGTGTCGATCAGGTCCTCGGTGAACACGTCGCCCTCCAGGAGGAACTCGTGGTCCTCGCGCAGGGCCTTCAGCGACGCCTCCAGTGAAGTCGGGGCCTGCGGAATGTCGGCGGCCTCCTCCGGGGGGAGCTCGTAGAGGTCCTTGTCCACGGGGGCGTGCGGTTCGATGCGGTTCTTGATGCCGTCCAGGCCGGCCATCAGCATCGCCGAGAAGCCCAGGTACGGGTTGCCCGACGGGTCCGGGGCGCGGAATTCGACGCGCTTGGCCTTCGGGTTGGAGCCGGTGATCGGGATGCGCACGGCCGCGGAGCGGTTGCGCTGCGAGTACACCAGGTTGATCGGCGCCTCGAAGCCCTTGACCAGGCGGTGGTACGAGTTCAGCGTCGGGTTGGTGAACGCCAGCACCGCGCCGGCGTGCTCGAGGATGCCGCCGATGAAGTAGCGCGCCGTGTCGGACAGCCCGCCGTAGCCGGACTCGTCGTAGAACAGCGGCTCGCCGTCCTTCCACAGGGACAGGTGGGCGTGCATGCCCGAACCGTTGTCGTCGGCAAGCGGCTTGGGCATGAACGTCGCCGACTTGCCGGCGCGCCACGCGGCGTTTTTGATGATGTACTTGAAGCTCTGCAGGTCATCGGCCGCATGCAGCATGGAGTTGAACTTGTAGTTGATCTCCTGCTGGCCGCCGGTGCCGACCTCGTGGTGCTGGCGCTCCAGCTCGAAGCCGGCGCCCGCCAGGTAGCCGCACATTTCGTCGCGCAGGTCCTGGTAGTGGTCGTAGGGCGCGACGGGGAAGTAGCCGCCCTTCATGCGGGTCTTGTAGCCCAGGTTCGGCGAACCGTCGGGGTTGGTGTCCTTTCCGCGGTTCCACCAGCCTTCGACGGAGTCGACCTCGTAGTACGCGGCGTGGGCGTCGACCCGGAACTTCACGGAGTCGAAGAGGTAGAACTCGGCTTCGGCGCCGACGAAGCAGGTGTCGGCGATGCCGGTGGACTCCATGTATTCCTCGGCCTTGCGCGCGATGTTGCGGGGGTCGCGGGAGAACGGCTCGAGCGTGAAGGGGTCGTTGACGAAGAACTTGATGTTCAGGGTCTTCGCCTTGCGAAAGGGGTCGATCCGTGCGGTGGCCAGGTCGGGCAGGAGGGTCATGTCGGATTCGTCGATGGTGGTGAATCCGCGAATCGATGAACCGTCGAACGCCAGCCCCTCGGCAGCGGCATCCTCGTCGAAGGCCGAGGCCGGGATGGTGAAGTGCTGCTCGGTACCGGGTACGTCGGTGAAGCGGACGTCGACGAACTCGATGCCCTCCTCCTCGATGTACTTGACGACCTCGGCGGGGGAGGTGAAGTTCATGTGCGACTCCTAACGTGGCGAATGTCGTAATCCACCTTAACGAATATCGCCCCGCCGGTTTCCGCCCGCGGCGCGTAACCCGCGCCACACGTGGTCGCGGGGAGGGGGAGGCGTGCGCGGACGGCTTTTTCGGGTGCCGGCTTTTCCCGCTTGACGACGGCCCGGCCGAGGTTAGGGCCGGCGTCTCGGGCGGCTACACTGTGGCCCCATGGCCGACAAGAGCAATTGGCTCGAAGGACCCAAGGTCCCCGGGCAGTTCGACGACCCCGACAACCTTTCCTCGTACCCCGGGGAGAACCTCGGATTGGCGCAAACGGGGGAGGGGTCGCAGGCGTCGCTGCTGCGGCGCGTCGGCGGCATCTTGATCGACTGGGTGGTCAGCATGTTCCTCACCGCCGCCGTGTACCCCTTCGCCGGGCCGAGCGAGCAGCAGATGGAGCAGTTCGGCGACCCGTTCATCGCGTGGCAGTCGTTCACGGCGACGTGGACGTTCCTGATCTTCCTGGTCCTGGGCACGGTGACGGTGTGGCTGTTCGGCCGCACGCCGGGCCAGGCGATGCTGCGCATGGGCGTCGCCCGCGTCGATGTGCCGGGTGAGCGCGTCGGGTTCTGGCGCGCGTTCGTGCGGTCCTTCCTGACGCTGCTGCTGCTTCCGCCGGCGATCCAGGACTCCGACCTGCGCGGCATGCACGACCGCGCCACCGGCACCGCCGTCATCCGCGGTTAGATTTCGCGTCCCGCGACGTTGCGATTGGCTTTTGCGGCGGTTGAGCCGCCCCACCATCGCAACCCGCTGGGGCGCGCGGGCTAACCCACCCTGAATGCGCAGACCCACCCCGAATCGGCCCGGCCGGCGCGACCTTGGCGGCTAACCCACCCCGAATGCGCAGGCCCACCCGTTACAGCGGGTGGGCCTGCGCATTCGGGGTGGGTTTACGTCAGGGGGCGATGCGCCGACCGGCACCGGACCATCCCAGGTCCCCGCTACGTCCCAGTGGCCGGCGTCCGCAACCTCATGGGATATGGCAGTTGGATCCGGTAGATCCGACTTTCAACGAAACACCGCCGCTGGATCCAACCTTCAACGAGACACCGGCGCTGGATCCGGCCTTCAACGAGGCACCGGCGCTGGATCCGGTCTTCAACGAGGCACCGCCGCCGCCCCTCATCGGGGGCGGCGGCGGTTTCACTTTCCGCGCGGGCGCGAAATCCCGCGTGGTTTCGGTCACTTCGGGCCCTTGCCAGCCCTTTCGGGGGACTGCGCCCGCTGCCTGGTGTCCCCTCGACGGCTTCTACACCAGTGCGATGGCGAGAATCTGCGCCAGGATGATCTTCTAGACCAGTGCGACGACGAGTATCTGCGCCAGGATGATCTTCACGATCATCGCCATCGGATACACAGTCGTGTAGCCCATGGCCGGCAGCTCGTTCTTCGCCTGGTCGTTGACGTAGGTCAGCACGGCCGGGTGGGTCTGCAGGCCGGCGAGGATGCCGGCCGTCTGGCCGAAGGGGATCTTCAGCACCTTGTGGCCGATGATGAGCGTCAGCATCGCGGAGCTCAGCGCGATGATGGCCGCCAGGCCCAGCACGGTCAGCGACGACGGGTCGCCGAGCGCGCGCTTGAAGCCGGCGCCGGCCGTCGTGCCGATGCCCGCCAGGAACAGCGCCAGACCGACCTGCCGGAACGCGAGGTTCGCGGAGTAGGGGATCGGCCACACCAGCGGGCCCGTGCGCCCCAGCGCGCCGAGGATGAGCGCGACCACCAGCGGACCACCGGCGGAACCCAGCGTCAGCGTCACGCCGCCCGGGATCGGGATCGGGATCATGCCGACGGCGACGCCCAGGAGCAGGCCCAGGATCATCGGCAGCAGATTGACGTCGGAGAGCTTCTTGTACGAGTCGCCGAAGAACTTCGTGGCCTGGTCGATGCGGTCGGGGGTCGCCACGACGCGCACGCGGTCGCCCAACTCCAGCTTCATCTCCGGCGACGCGACCATGTCCAGGTCGCCGCGGCGAACGCGGGTGATGACCATGCCGTTCATCTTCGTGTGCAGCTGCTCCAGCGGAACGCCGCAGACGTCGCCGGAGGACACGAAGATTCGGCGGAACTCCAGGCGGCCGTCATGCGTCGGATCGCCCTTGAGCAGCGTGCCGATCCGCTCCGCCGCCTTGTCGATGACCTCCTCGGTGCCCACCACCGAGACGATGTCGCCGACCTCGATGGTGTCGCCCTCGGCAGGCACGTACAGGTGCCCCTTGTGCTCGATGCGGGAGATGATCAGGTCCAGGCCGAAGGCCGCGGGCATGTCCGTCACCGACGGCAGGCCCGCCTCGGTGACCTCCACGCGCCGCGTGTGCAGCGGCAGGGCGGCCACGCCGGCGTCCAGCGCCTCCTTGTCGTGGTCGACGCGGAAGACCCTGGCCATGATGCCGATCGACGCGATGACGCCCAGCACGCCGATCGGGTACGCCAGCGAGTAACCGATGACGGGCATCTCGAGCTTGCTCTTCAGGTCACCGGAGTCGGTGATGACGTTCGGCAGCGCATCGACCACCGCCGCTAGCGCCGGCGTATTGGTCAGCGCGCCGGTGAACGTGCCCGCGCCCTCGACGTTGTCGATGGGGAAGAACTTGATCAGCAGGAAGGACTCCGCCGCGACGACCGCCAGCACCACGAGGCCGAACAGGTTGTGCCGGATGCCCGTCGACCTCAGCGACGCGAAGAACTCCGGGCCGGATTCCAGGCCGATCGTGTAGACGAACAGCGCCAGTCCCACGATGTAGATCAGGGGCGGGATTTGGATGCCGGGCTCGAACGTGGCCAAACCCAGGCCGACGAAGAGCACGGCGGCGATGCCGAGCTTGAAGCCGAAGATGCGGATCTGACCCAGCGCCAAACCCACGCCCATGATCACGAGCAGGGCCAGCAGCTGGTTTTCAACGAGTATGTGCACGAGATCCATCGTGGCACATCCGCCGGATTATCACCCGTTCAGTGACCCGCGTCGCGGCGTCCCTCACCTGGGAAAACGGGGGCAACCAAAAAAGCGGAAACCGCCGTCACCCCGTATGGGGGCGCGGCGGCCTCGGAACCGGAAAAGGGGTCAGCCCCGCTTCTCCTGGCGCTGCTGCATGCGGCGGGCACGGCGGTTCATCGACTGCTGGCGGGCGCCCTTGGGCAGCGGGCCCTTCGGCAGCGCGGCGCGGGCGTCGCGGATCTTCTCCATCGAATCCACGCGGGACGCGATCTTGTTGGCCTCGTCCTTGTTGTAGTTGCGGGGGAATCGCAGCATCTCGCGCTGCAGCTTCTTCACCGGCACCTGGCCCTCGCCGGGGCCGGCCATCATCTCGTAGATCGGGGTGTCGCCGAGGAAACGCGACAGCGTCTTCTTCTCGCGCGCCATCATCGCCTTCACGCGGTTCTCGTCGCCCTCGCCGACCAGGACCACGCCCGGGTTGCCGATGACGCGGTGCACCGCATCCAGGTGCTGGTTGGCCTGCGCGGCCGTCTTGACGTGCCACACCGTGCCGACGCCGGAACGCATGTTCTCCAGCGCCCAGCCGGCGGCACCCATCTGGCCCTCCGCCTCGGAGTAGAACGACGACTCGAGGCGCTTGGTGAAGATCCACATCGCCAGCGCGAAACCGATGGACAAACCGACCACCGGCAGGAACCACGTCCACGTGCCGCCGATGAGCAGGCCGATGATCAGCAGCACCAGCACCGGGGCCAGCAGCCCCAGCAGCATGTACGGGATCAGCTTCTTGTCGCGGGCCTTCTGCATCTTGAAGGCCTGCCACAGCTGGCCGCGGGTCTCCTTGCGCTTCGCGCGCTTGGCAGACCGCTGGGCCTTCTTCGACGCCTTCAGCTCGTCCTTGTTCGCCATGGCCCCAACTCTAGGGCATGCGCGTTTCCGGGGACGAAACCGGCCCGGCACGCACGTGGCGAGCCGGGCCGGGGACGTCGCAAAGCGAAAACGGCCGGGTGTGCATGGCCTCGGCGGCACGACCGCGACCGCATGGCCTCGCCGCGCCACCGCACTGGCGTGCCACGCCGACGCCGCCGCACTGGCGGCAACTACCGGGCCGGGGAGACCTCCGCGTCCTTCGATGCGCCGTAGCGCTGCAGCAGGGACGACGCCTCCTGGTTGGTGGACACGTCCTCGCCGAGGGCCGACAGGTGCTCCGGCAGCTCCTCGCCGCGCGCCGCCAGCGCCCGGGCGAACAGGCGGCCCGCGCGGTACGACGACCGCACCAGCGGACCGGCCATGACGCCGGCGAAACCGATGTCGTACGCGGCCTCCGACAGCTCGACGAACTCCTCCGGCTTCACCCAGCGATCGATCGGGTGGTGCATCGCCGAGGGCCGCAGGTACTGCGTGATGGTCAGGATGTCGCAGCCCGCGTCATGCAGATCGCGCATGGCGCCCAGGATCTCCTCGCGGTTCTCGCCCATGCCGAGGATCAGATTCGACTTGGTCACCAGACCCGCCTGGCGCGCGCGGGAGATCATTTCCAGGCTGCGGTCGTAGCGGAACGCCGGGCGGATCTTCTTGAAGATGCGCGGCACCGTCTCGATGTTGTGCGCGAACACCTCCGGCCGCGCCTCGAACACCGCCTCCGCCGCCTCCGCGTCGCCGCGGAAATCATCGACCAGCAGCTCCACGCCCGTGCCCGGGTTGAGCTCGCGGATCTGGCGGCACGTCTCGGCGTACAGCCACGACGCGCCATCCGGCAGATCATCGCGCGCCACGCCCGTCACCGTCGCGTAGCGCAGCCCCATCTCGCGGACCGACTCGGCCACGCGACGCGGCTCATCCCGGTCCAGGGCCTCCGGCTTGCCCGTCGCGATGTTGCAGAAATCGCAGCGCCGCGTGCACTGGTCGCCGCCGATGAGGAACGTCGCCTCCCGATCCTCCCAACACTCGTACAGGTTCGGGCAGTTCGCCTCCTGGCACACCGTGTGCAGCGACGCGCCCGACACCCGCTTCTTCATCGCCTTGTACTCCGGACCCGTCTTCGCGGTGGTGCGGATCCAGGACGGCTTGTGCTCGATGGGCGTCTCGGCGTTTTTCGCCTCGATGCGCAGCAAACGACGACCTTCAGGTGCGGTAGACATGTCGACCACCCTACAGATCGTGATCTTCGACGCGAAGGTCGCCGTCCAGAGCGGCGGCGATAGCCGAAGTCAAAGGTTCCCGCAGGTCCGCGACGGTGACGTCCCTGCCGAGCTCCTCGCTGAGGGTGGTCACTCCGGCGTCGGCGATGCCGCACGGCACGATGTGCCCGTAGTAGTCCAGGGTGTTGTCGCAATTGAGCGCCACGCCGTGCATGGTCACCCCATGCGTCACGCGGATGCCGATCGCCGCGACCTTCCGCGACGGCTTCAGCTCCCCGCGGACGACCCCCGCCGGCAGCCACACACCCGAGCGGCCCTCGACGCGGCCGGCGTCGTCAAGCCCCAGCCCGCGGACGACGTGGATGACGGCCTCCTCGATGCGGCGCACGTAATCGACGACGTCCATCGGCTCGGCCAGCTTCACGATCGGATAGCACACCAGCTGCCCCAGCCCATGCCACGTGATGCGGCCGCCGCGGTCGACGTCGACGACCGGCAGCCCGTTGTCCGGGCGGTCCTCCGGCTGCGTGCGCTTGCCGGCGGTGTACGTGCTCGGGTGCTCCAGCGACCACAGCTGGTCGCGGGTTTCGCCGGCGGCGCGGGCGGCGGCGGCGTCGGCCTGCCTGCGCCACGTGTCCACGTAGTCGACGGTGCCCAGATCAACGATCTCGATCGGCTCGGCGCTCGCCCGGATCGAATCGGCCGGGTGCGTCGTGGGTTCCGGCGGGGTCGCGGCGGTGTGCTGGTGGTCCTGGGTGCTGACCGTGTTCGTCATGCGAAGCAGTCTAGCCCCGCTCCGCTTTACGACGTCCCGGCGCCCACCCCGCCCGCCGTTCCCGAGGCAGCTGCCGCTCCGCTTCTCGGCGCCCAGCCCCGGCCCCGCCCCAACCCACGGCAGATGCGCCAGCTCCAGGCAGATGCGCCCGTTGCATCGGGTGTATCTGCCTGCAACTGGCGCATCTGTGTGTGGGGGAGGGAGGGAGAGTGGTGCTCGATGCCGCTCCGTGCCAACTTTCTGCCGCAAACGCCGAAACCCGGCCACCCGCCCTTTCGGGCAGATGACCGGGTCACGGTCCCTGGCTCGGTTCAGCCGGTGTGGAGGACTCGAGTCGGCTCAGAGTTCCCGAGCCTGTGTCGACGTCGAGCTCCCGAGCGAACTCAGAGCTCCCGTACCGGTTTAGAGCTCCAGGTCGCTCTCGAAGTTGGCGACCTGCAGGCGGTCGACGACGGTCGTCATGAAGCGGCCGGCGTCGGCGCCGTCGATGAGGCGGTGGTCGTAGGTCATCGGCAGGTACGCCATGGCGCGGATGCCGATCGCGTCGCTGCCGTTCTCCGTCACCACGACCGGGCGCTTCTTGATCACGCCGGTGCCGACCATCGCGCCCTGCGGCGGGACGAGGATCGGGGTGTCGGAAAGCGCGCCCTCCGAACCGATGTTGGTGATGGTGAACGTGCCGCCGGACAGGTCGGACGGCTTGAGCTTGTTGTTGCGCGCGCGGTCGGCGATGTCGACGATCGCGGCGGCCAGCTCGGGCAGCGACATGTCCTGGGCGTCGTGGATGACCGGGGAGAGCAGCCCGCGCTCGGTGTCGACGGCGATGCCGAGGTTCACCTTCTCGTGGTAGGTGATCTCCTTCTTGGAGTCGTCCCACGAGGCGTTGACGTTCGGGTGCGAGACCAGGGCCTCGACCATCGCCTTGGCGAAGAACGGCAGGAAGGTGAGCTTCACGCCGTGCTTCTCCTCGAACGCGGCCTTCTTCTCGGCGCGCAGCTCCCACACCTCGGTCATGTCGACCTCGTGCAGCTGGGTGAGCTGCGCGGACTCCCGCAGGGACTCGAGGGTCTTGGCCGCGGTGATTTCGCGGATGCGGTTGACGCGCTTGGTGGTGCCGCGCAGGTCGGCCAGCTCGGGGCGGACGCCCTTCGTGGACCAGTTGGAGGAGGCGGCCTCGTCGCCCTTCGACGCCTCGGTGCCGCCCTCGGCGGCCTTGAGCACGTCCTGCTTGCGGATGCGTCCGCCGATGCCGGAGCCCTCGACCTTGGTCAGGTCGACGCCGTGCTTGTCGGCGAGCTTGCGCACGAGGGGAGTGACGTAGGGGACGTCGGCGTTGCCGGAGGTGTCCTGCTTGGACTCCTTCTTCGGCTCGGCCTTCTTCTCCTGCTTCGGAGCGGCCTTCTCGGCCTTCTCCTCCTTCTTCGGCTCGGCCTTCTTCTCTTCCTTCTTGGGCTCGGGCTTCTTGGGCTCCTCGTCCTTCTCCGGCTCGGCCTTCTTCTCGGCTTCGGCCTTGGCGGCCTCGACCTCGGTGTCGCCGCCGGCGGCGTCGGCATCGCCGACTCGCGCGATGACGGCACCCACGTCGACGGTGTCGTCGACGTCGAAGAGGACCTCGATCAGGGTGCCGGCGACGGGCGACGGGATTTCGGTGTCGACCTTGTCGGTGGAGACCTCCAGCAGCGGCTCGTCGACGTCGACGGTGTCGCCGACCTCCTTCAGCCACGCGGTGATGGTGCCCTCGGTGACGGACTCGCCGAGCTCCGGCATCTCGACGTCGGACGCCTTGCCGCCGCCGGAACCGCCGGACTTCTTCGGCTTCTCGTCCTTCTCTCCGGCCTCATCGGCCTCGTCGACGGTCTCGTTCTCGTCCTTCGACTCGGCTTCCTCGATGGCCTCCTCCGACGGGACGTCCTCGTCCTCGTCGTCCGCGGCGTCGTCGGAGCCGGCGGCGTCGGCGTCGCCGATGCGCGCGATGACGGCGCCGACGTCGACGGTTTCGTCGACCTCGGCGAGGACCTCGACGAGGGTGCCGGCGACGGGCGACGGGATTTCGGTGTCGACCTTGTCGGTGGATACCTCGAGCAGCGGCTCGTCGACCTCGACGGTGTCGCCGACCTCCTTCAGCCAGGTGGTGATGGTGCCTTCGGTGACGGACTCGCCGAGCTCGGGCATCTCGACGTCGGTGGCCTTGCCGCCGCCGGATCCGCCGGACTTCTTCTTCGGCTTCTCGTCCTTCTCCTCGGCGTCGTCGGACGTGGCCTCGTCGGCGGGCTCGTCGGCGTCGTCCGCGGAGTCGTCCGAACCGGCGTCGTCCGCCTCGCCCTCGTCGCCGATCTTGGCGATGACGGCGCCCACGTCGACGGTGTCGTCCTCGTCGGCGAGGATCTCGAGCAGCACGCCGGCGACGGGCGACGGAATCTCCGTGTCCACCTTGTCGGTGGAGACCTCCAGCAAGGGCTCGTCGACCTCGACGGTGTCGCCGACCTTCTTCAGCCAGGTGGTAATCGTGCCCTCGGTGACGGATTCGCCCAGTTCGGGCATCTCAACAGAGGTCGCCATGTGTGCTCTCCTCGACAATCGCTCAATAGTTGGTGATCACGAACAAGGGTACCGTTTCGCAAAGGCTCCCGCTTACGCGGTACGCCCGACGCGCCGGGGTGCGGTGCGTCGGGCGTGTTCGGGGGCGAACGGAGTGAGCCGGACGGGGTGTCGGCGGTGCGGGGAGGCGTTGCTTTGCGACGCCCACGTGTCCCGCATCCGGCCGAGTCGTGGGATTCGGCCGGGGCTTCCGGAACCGTCGCAGCCGTCGCCGGACCGTCCGATGACCCGGGGCGCCGAGACCGCCAATCTCCGGTCGGCCGTCCCGGGTCGCTGCATCCTCTACTCGCCGGCGAGGTCCTCCAGCGCGGCGAGCATGGTGCGCACGGGAACGCCGGTCGCGCGCTTGGGCGTGTAGCCCCACGGCGAATTGGTGTTGAACGCCGGGCCGGCGACGTCGATGTGGACCCACTCGACGTCGTCGGCGACGAACTCGCGCAGGTACGCGGCGGCGACGCTCATGCCGCCCTCGCGGGAGTTGGACACGTTGCGCAGGTCGGCGACGGGGGACTTCAGGCCCTTGGCGAGTTCCTCGGGGATGGGCATGGCCCAGCCGCCCTCGCCGGCCTCGCGGGACAGTTCGGCGACGCGGTCGCGGAAGTCGTCGGTGCCCAGCACGCCCGGCGTGCGGCCGCCGAGGGCGACGAGCTGCGCGCCGGTGAGCGTCGCGGTGTCGATGAGGTGGGTCGGACCGTCCTCGCAGGCGCGGACGATGGCGTCGGCGAGGATCAGGCGGCCCTCGGCGTCGGTGTTGAGGATCTCGATGGTCTTGCCGCCGTACTGAGTGATCACGTCGCCGGGGCGGTAGGCGCGGCCGCCGGGCATGTTCTCGGCCATCGGGATGGTCGCGGTGACGGGGACGTTCAGGCCCAGACGCGCCGCGAGGACCACGGTGGCGATGACCGCCGCCGCGCCGCCCATGTCGGAGATCATGTTCTCCATGTTGGCGCCCGGCTTCAGCGAGATGCCGCCGGTGTCGAACGTGACGCCCTTGCCCACCAGCGCGACCTTCGCGGCACCGTCGGCGGCGCCGTCGCCGCCGTTCCACGTCATGCGCACCAGGCGCGGGCCGCGCACGGAACCGCCGCCGACCGCGGTGAGGCCGCCGAAGCCGCCGGCCGCCAGCGCGTCGTCGTCGAGCACCTCGACCTCGAGGCCCGCGGCCTCGCCCAGCTTCGCCGCGGCGTCCGCGAACACCTCCGGGTACAGGTGCGACGACGCGGTGTTGACGAAGTCCCGCGCCGTGGCCACCGCGTCGACGACGGCCGCCGCGCGCTCCACCTCGGCCTCGGAGGCGCCGAGCACGGTGACCCTGCGATCCTTGCTTTCCGACGCCCCGGCGCCCGCATCATCGGCGTCGGAACCGGAAGCGGCCGCACCGGAGGCGGAGTCGGAGTCGGAGTCGGAGCCCTTCTTCTTCAACCCGCCGTAGGAGTACGCGCCCATGCCGAAGCCCTCGGCGGCAGCGGCGGCGTCGAGCTCGCCGAGCGCCGACACCACGTGATCGGCCGAACCCAGCGCACGCGCCGCGGCACCCGAGGCACGGCGGATGGTCTCCGAATCCGGGTCGCCGTCGCCCAGGCCGACCGCCGCGATCGACGCGACGCCCAGGCCCTCCGGCGCCGGAATGCGGGTGACCTTCTCCAACTTCGCCGACGCGCCCACGGCCTCCAGCTGCGCCAGCACGCCCGCGGCGGCGTCGCCCAGGACGGACGACGCGACCAGCTCCAGATCATCGCCGTCGAGCAGCGCCACGAGCAGACAATCCGCGCCAAGATCCGCGAGGTCACGGCCATCGCCGGCCTCGATCGAAATGCGCGTGCCCGTCGCCGGGAGCAGCTGCCCCAGCACTTCGGAATTGGGGGTGGCGAAACCATTGGTGCGGGAATCGGTCATGCGAACGCTCCTCTAATCGGGTCGATTGGATCGGGGGACCGGCGGCGTCGCAAAGCAACCCGCCGATCCCGGTGAATCGCCCCCAACCGTACCGCCGCAACCGGATCACGCGCCGGGGCCCGGCAACCCTCCCGCCGCCGCGCGTCTACGATGTACGCCATGGCAGCCACGACTTTCGACATCGTTCGCAACGAGGATCCCCGCTCCGACGAGGAGCGCGCCCGCATCCTGGCCAACCCCGGGTTCGGCCAGCACTTCACCGACCACATGGTCCGCATCGACTACGACGTCGACCGTGGCTGGCACTCCGCCCGCGTCGAGCCCTACGGCCCGCTGACCATGGACCCCGCCTCGTCGGTGCTGCACTACGGCCAGGCGATCTTCGAGGGGCTCAAGGCATACCGGCACGCCGACGGGTCGATCGTCACGTTCCGCCCCGAGCAGAACGCCCGCCGACTCCAGCGCTCCGCCGTCCGCATGGCCATGCCCGAACTGCCCGAGGAAATGTTCCTCGAAGCCGTCCGCCTGCTCCTCGACGTCGACCGCGACTGGGTCCCCGAAGCCGGCGGCGAAGAAGCGCTGTACCTGCGGCCGATGCTCATCGCCAACGAAACCACCCTCGGCGTGCACCCGTCGACGTCCTACATCTTCCTGCTCATCGCCTCGCCCGCCGGCGCGTACTTCTCCCGCGGCATCAACCCCGTGAAGGTCTGGCTGTCGCACGAATACGTCCGCGCCTGCCCCGGCGGCACCGGCGACGCCAAATTCGCCGGCAACTACGCCGCCTCGCTGGCCGCCCAGGCCCAGGCCGAGGAGAAGGGATGCGACCAGGTCGTGTGGCTCGACGCCATCGAGCACACCTGGATCGAGGAAATGGGCGGCATGAACCTCGCCTTCATCTACGAGGACAACGAGGCCGAAGCCGGCGTCAAGCTGGTCACCCCGGCGCTGTCCGGCTCCCTGCTGCCCGGCATCACCCGCGACTCGCTGCTCACCGTCGCCCGCGACATGGGCATGACCGTCGAGGAACGCCGCATCTCCACCGCCGACTGGGAAAACGACTCCGCCAGCGGCAAAATGACCGAGACCTTCGCCTGCGGCACCGCTGCCGTGATCACCCCTGTCGGCGAGGTCGCCTCGCGCGACGGGTCGTTCAAGATCAACGACGGCGAGATCGGCGAGTGGACCATGAAGCTTCGCGAGCGCCTCACCGGCATCCAGCGCGGTGCCGTCGCCGACGAGCACGGCTGGGTGCGCACCATGGTCGAGGCGACGGGGGAGTAGCGCGGGAGTTTCGCCGGCCACCTTGCAGGTGCGCCAGTTCCAGCCGCCCACCCCATAGTTGCGCCAGTTCCAGCCGGCCACCTCGTAGATGCGGTCGGTGGGTCTCCGTTCGCGCCACAGTTGCGCCAGTTCCGGCCGTCCACCCCATAGTTGCGTCAGTTCCAGCGTCCCATCTCGTAGATGCGCCAGCTGCGTGCAGATGCGCCCGTTGCAACGGGCGTACTTGCACGCAGCTGGCGCATCTGGCGGTCTTGGCGGGGTGCAGCCGAGGCAGTCGAGATGTGGTCCCGCAGCCGAGGCGGTCCACGCGGTTGGGACGTGGGGCTCGAGTGGGGGATGGCGACCGTGCGGTGGCCGTGACGGGAGGGCGCGGGAGATGTGCCGGCGGGGCGCATGTTCCTGAGTTGGAGATTAGCCCGCGCTTAGTTTCTTCGACAATTCCACTGAATGAAAAGTGGAAATGTGGAATTGAATTCGACCCTCGTATGAGTGGCGCAATAAAGGCAAACGAAAATGCGCCCCGCGGCAGTCATTCCGCAAGGCGCATTCCGTAAAACCCGGAGGTCGAAGGTGTGCTCGTGTGTGGCGCCCCGGCAAACGGACGGCGCGAATTTAAATTGGGCGAGCCCCGAAACGAGCCTCCTACTCCGCCTCTCCGGCGGTGTGCCCTCAGTCTAAGCGCACCATTCCGATTACGTCAATGGTCAATTTTTCTTTTCGCCGTTTTGCGGTGGAAACGGGGGAGAAGGCACCCCCGACTCCGCGCGAAGCTGCTGGTCGCGGCGGGATCGGCGCAGGGTCGGAAGGTGGGATGAAGCAGGATCCTCCGGCGGCATCTGGTGGGCCCGGAGTCGGTCGACGGCCAAGGGACAGGCGAGGCGCCGGAGGAAGGGGGCGGGGTTCGACGCGGTGCCGGAGGTTGGGGGCGCATCAGCCCAACGCGAGGAATACCGCGGCGATCAGCGTGGACACCTGCACCGTCGCGCCCAGCACATCGCCGTTGACGCCGCCGAGGCGCCGCACCGCCACCCGGCCGAATCCGATCGTGAAGACCAGGGCAGCCGCGCACGCGATCACGCCCGCCACTCCCGCGAACACCCCTGAAACGACGGTCAACGGCACCCACCACGCCGCGACCGCCCACGTTGGCTGGGTCCCGGCGACGAGACTCCCGAACCCGGTCTGCGACATCGGCGGCAGTGATCGGTGGCACGCGGCCGTCGCCGCCGCGCGGCCGACGATGAACGGCAGCACGATGATCACGGCCGCCGCAACGACGCCAACCGGATCGACGTCCGCTCCGAGTACCCACGGAGCGGGGAACACCGCCGCGGCGAATCCATGGGCCAACACCGCGAACGCCGCCGCCTGCGCCACCAACGTCAATGTCACCGCCGCCGCTCCCATCGGCCCGGTGTCGGAGGAACGCAGAATCTCCCGCGCACCCTCCGGATCGCGGTAGGACCCCAGCGCATCGGCGACGTCGGCGAGCCCGTCGACGTGCATGGCGCGGGTCAGCAATTCCGCGGCGCACACCATCAGCACGCCGGCCAACACCGCCACCAGCGGGGACGTCGCCGCCGCAGCCGCCGCGGCAGCAGCGCCCGACATCGCTCCGCCGTCCGCGCCGAAGCCCACCGCCCCTGCGGGATCCCCGGCGGGCCCGAAGATCGAGGACGAACCGGCGGCACCGTGGGCGTCGTCAAGCCCCCCGGCCCAGGTCGGCAACCACCCGGCCGCGGCGCCCCCGAACAGCCACGCCAGGCCGGTGACCGCGAACGCCACGGCGACGGCGCCGAGCCCCGGCACGAGCCCGGCCACCGGCGCGGCGGCCAGCGCGCGGCGCCCCGTGATGCGGTCGAACACCGCCGCGCCGCGCATGGGCACGATGGTCAACCACGAAATCGCCGTGGCGACGCCCTCGGCAACCGCATTGCCATGGGCCGCGCGGTCGCCGTCGAGGGGAGCCCCGTCCGAGGGCCCGGCCTTGCCCGACACCGGTGCGGTCAGTCCCGCTGGGACGGCTGCTCGCCGCCCTCGCGTTGCCCGGGCCGGTCCTCCGCCGACGCCGCGGATACTTCCTCCGCCGGCGCTGCGGGAACGTCCTCCGCCGGCGGTGCGGGGAGTTCCGAAACGCTGGCGGCGGGCGCGGCACCGTCCTTCTCGGACACCCCGGCGTCGCCGAAGGTCGCCATCTCGGACAGCACGGCCACCGCATGCTTGAGAATCGGCAGCGCCGCCACCGCGCCGGAGCCCTCGCCCAGGCGCATGCCGTACTCCAGCAGCGGCTCCAGCCCCAGGTGCCGCAGCGCGATGGACTGGGCGGGCTCGGCGCTGCGGTGCCCGGCGACCCACCAGGCGCGGGCGCCCGGCGCCATCTGATCGGCCAGCAGCGCGGCGGAGGCGGCGACCACACCATCGAGGATCACCGGCGTGCGACGCACCGCGGCCTGCGCCAAAAACGCGGCCATCGCGGCGATGTCGGGGGAGGAGGCGCGCCGCAGCACCTCCACCGGGTCGTTGCGCAGGCGGCGGACGCGGAACATCGCGTCGCGCACGGCGGCGGTCTTGCGCTTCCACCCCTCGTCGTCGATGCCGGTGCCGCGGCCGACGACGACCACGGGCTCCGACCCGGTCACCGCGCCGATGAGCACCGCCGCCGGGGTGGTGTTGCCGATGCCCAAGTCGCCGGCGATGAGCAGGTCGGCACCTTCGTCGATGGCGTCGTCGGCGAGCTTCTTGCCCACCTCGATCGCGCGGTCGCACTCCGCCTGGGTCATGGCGTCCTCGGAGTCGATGGATCCGCAGGACCGGCGCACGCGGAACGGCCCTTCGGCGTCGTGGTCCAGCGAGATGTCCACGGACTTCACCGACGCGCCGGCCACTCCCGCGATGGCGTTGACCCCCGCGCCGCCGGCGTTGATGTTGGCGTGCATCTGAATGGACACTTCGGTGGGGTAGGCCGACACGCCGCCGGCGGACACGCCGTGATCGCCGGCGAAGACGACGACGCGGCAATCCTCCAACTGCTTCGGCGGGCACTGCCCCTGGCAGGCGGAAACCCAGATGCCCAGTTCCTCGAGCCGCCCGAGCGACCCGGCGGGCTTCGTCAGCTGAAGGTGGCGCTCGCGGGCGAGCTGCTCCACGTGCTCATCGGGGGCGACGACGGTACCGAAGCGATTGTTGGTCATGGTTCAAAAGATTATCCCAGCCCCCGGATGGGAGTCGGCGCGGCGGCGGTTTACTTCAGCGTCAGCGGCACGCCGGCGACGACCAGCACGACGCGCTCGCACACCTCGGCCAGGCGCCCGTTGAGCTCGCCGATCTCGTCGCGGAACAGCCGCCCCGAGCGGTGCTCGGGGATGACGCCCATGCCCACTTCCGGGGTCACGATGACCAAGTGCGGCTTTTGCTTGACGACGCCCGCCGCCTCGTCGGACGCCTGCATGTCCCGGTGCGGCGGGGTTCCGGTTTCGGTGTCGGCGACGCCCGAATCCCGGAAGTCCGCCCCCTGATCGGAACCCGGAATTCGGCTCGGACCGGCGCCCCAGTCGCGCACCGCCGCGACGAACTCATCCGTCCACGGCGCCACCGACCCGCGCGGCGCGTCCCAGAGCCCCTCCCGGTCGAACACGCCGGTCAGCCACGTGCCGACGTCATCGAGGAGAACCAGCGGCGCCGACCCCTCCGGCCCGATCGGGCGGCGCAGGGCCTCCACGGCGTCGACGTCGTCCACGGTGCGCCAATGCCCCGGCCGGCGCCGACGGTGCCCGTCGATGCGTGCGGAAAAATCGGCGTCGAACCCATCCGCCCCCGGCCAGGGCCGGGCCGTGGCCACGTAATCCACCGCGCCCTGCCCGGACGGCGAACCGGGGACCGCGTGGGCGTCGAAAAGCGACTCCGCCCACGCGGACTTGCCCGATCGGGCCCCGCCCAGGACGAGCGTGCGCATGCGCGGCCTAAATCTCGTCGCCGATGTTCTTCCGCGGACGCGGGGTGCGCAGGCGGCGCGGCTGCGAAGCACGCGAGTAGGCGTAGAAGCCCAGGCCCGCGCCCGCAGCGTCGGTGTCCGGGAAACGCTCGCGGACGACCTTGTTCGCCCGCTTGCCGATGGTGATCGCCTCGACGACCAAACCGATGATCATGAGCATCGAAATGATCGACGCAATGTTCGCGACCTGCGGCATCGCCTGGCCCACGAACATGATCAACAGCAGCACCAGCGCGAACGGCAGGAAAATGTTGGCGAAGAAACGGCGCGAATCCACCCAATCGCGCACCAGCGCACGCTCCGGGCCCTGATCGCGCGGCAACATGTACTTCGGATCGCCGGCGGCCATGCGCTCATCGGCGATGCGGCGCTGCTCGCGGCGCTCCGCGCGCTCCCGGGCCCGCAGCTCCTTCAGCTCCTCCTTGGACATGGAGGCCTTCTGCTGCTTGCGCTGCTCGCGGGCCTCCTTGCGCGTCTTCGGCGGCGTCACCGGGCCGCGGCGGATGCCGTGCGCGCGCTCGATTTCATTGCGCTTCGGAGTCGGACGGCCCTTCTTCGGCGTATACGCCTTGCCCTTGCCCGACCGCGCATGGTCGGCATCGTCCGCGGCGGGGACGTGGCCGCGATCGGCGGCATCGGCTGCGCCGGACGCGGTGGCGCCTGCCGCATCGGCTGCGGCGGCGTCCGTGGCGTCGGCGGCGGGGGACTCGTTCTTCTTCCAGGGCATCTTCACGGCCAACACCCTATCGGGCCTGCGCCGACGGCCCAAAGTGGCGCGCCGGTCGTGCCGCCTGCCGAGGTTCGCCGGGCGATGTGCTGCGGGGGTCGGGCGGGAGAACGGCGGGTATCCGGCGGGGGTTGAGCCACGGGAGAACGGTGCTGCGGGTATCCTTCGGCCATACCGGAACGCGGGCCACGCGGATCGGCGACCGGACGGGGCGTTTCGCCATCCCGAGAAAGGGTGGGCGCGGAACGTCCCCGGACCAGCCGCCGGAAATCCGTGCGGGCGATGGGGAATAACCCAACCCGCAGACGCGTTCCCCGGAGTAACCCAGCACCGCAATACAAGGAGCACCACGCTATGACCACCGCACAGACCACCGGCGTGACCCTGACCGACACCGCCGCCGCCAAGGCCAAGGCCCTCCTCGACCAGGAAGGCGCCAACAACCTGTCGCTGCGCATCTCCGTCGCCCCGGGCGGCTGCGCGGGCCTGCGCTACCAGCTGTACTTCGACGACCGGAACCTCGACGGCGACGTGTCCGAGGAGTTCGGCGGCGTGCGCCTCGTCGTCGACCGTCAGTCGGTGCCGTACCTGATGGGCGCCACCATCGACTTCGCCGACACCATCGAGCAGCAGGGCTTCACCATCGACAACCCGAACGCCACCGGCTCCTGCGCCTGCGGCGATTCCTTCAACTGATCGGTTGAACCCGGCGCCCGGTTTCGGGTGCCCCGCGCGCCCCGGTGCGGCGATGCCCGCCGCGGGTGCGCCGAAGTCCGCCGTGCGGACGTCGCATCTTCTCTTCGGATGCGCCAAAACCCGCCCCGACGTCATCGTCGGCGGCGGGTTTTTCGCGTTCTACGTGGCTGCGCTTCTGACGGACGCGCCGCCCCCAACAGCCCGCCCCTACAGGTGCACGGGGTAGTCGCGCTCCTCGATGTCG
Source organism: Corynebacterium hansenii (assembly GCF_030408795.1). Lineage (NCBI taxonomy): Bacteria > Bacillati > Actinomycetota > Actinomycetes > Mycobacteriales > Corynebacteriaceae > Corynebacterium > Corynebacterium hansenii. The sequence continues at coordinate 2,022,581 of NZ_CP047211.1, read as the reverse complement.
GGCTTGATGCGCCCCTCGATGAAGATGCCGTGCCACACCATGAACGCCAGGATCGTCCACAGGCGGCGGGAGTGGTCGCGCTCGGTCGGGTGGTGCTCGTCGAGCATCCGCAGCACCTGCGCCTTGTCGATCAACGCGTCGGTCTGCGACTCGCGGATGACGTCCTCGGCCCAGCCGCGCAGTTCGTCGCCGGCGAGCCAGTGTCGGATGGGCACGGGGAAGCCGAGCTTGCGGCGGTTGAGCACGTGCGCGGGCACGATCTGCTCCATCGCCTTGCGCAGGGCGTACTTGGTGGTGCCTTCGGCGATGCGCATGTCCACCGGCAGGGTTTCGGCGACCTTGAACACCTCGCGGTCGAGGAACGGCACGCGCAGCTCCAGCGAGTTGGCCATGGTGATCTTGTCGGCCTTGACCAGGATGTCGCCGCGCAGCCAGGTGAACAGGTCCAGGTGCTGCATGCGGGTGACGGGGTCCATGCCCGCGGAGCGGGCGTAGATGGGGGCGGTGACTTCGCGGTGGTCCCATTCGCGCTGGGCCCACGGCAGGACGCGCTGCAGCTGCTCCCAGTTGAAGGAGCGGGCGTTGCCGTAGTAGCGATCCTCCAGCGGGGTGGTGCCGCGCTGGAGCAGGGACTTGCCGCGCATGCCGTCGGGAAGGGCGTCGCCGAGTTTGGCCAGGCCGGCCTTCAGCGGGCCGGGGACGCGGTCGAAGCCGGCGAGCGACAAGGGCTCCTTGTAGATGGTGTAGCCGCCGAAGAGTTCGTCGGCGCCTTCGCCGGAGAGCACGACCTTGACGTGCTTGCGGGCTTCGGCGGCGACGAAGTACAGCGGCACCAGGGCGGGGTCGGCGACGGGGTCGTCGAGGTACCAGATGATCTTCGGGATGGCGGCGGCGAATTCCTCGGGGGAGACCACCTTGACGATGTGCTCCACGCCGATCGCCGCCGCCGACTCCGCGGCGACGTCGACTTCGGAGAAGCCCTTGCGCTCGAAGCCGGTGGTGAAGGTCAGCAGGTTGGGGTTGTGGCGCTTGGCCAGCGTGGCGATCGCCGTGGAGTCGATGCCGCCGGAGAGGAAGGAGCCCACGGTGACGTCGGCGCGCATGTGCTTGGCGACGGAATCCTCGAGCGCTTCGGCGATCTTGTCGAACACGGCCTGCTCGCCGCCCTTGGGCACGGGGCGGATGGGGAAGTTGGGGTGGAAGTAGCGGGTCTGCTCGACCTCGCCGCCCGGGGCGACGATGGCGGTGCAGCCGGACTCCAGGCGGCGGATGCCGGTGTGCAGCGACTCGGGCTCCGGCACGTACTGCAGGTCCACGTAGTGGACCAGGGCCCGCTTGTCGACGTCCTTGGCGTCCACCCCGAGTTCGGGCGCCATCTCGAGGATGGTCTTCTTCTCGGAGGCGAACGCGGTGCCGCGGTCGGTGGTGGCGTAATAGAGGGGCTTGATGCCGAAGGGGTCGCGGGCGAGGAACAGCTTCTTCTCGACGGTGTCCCAGATGGCGATGCCGAACATGCCGCGCAGGTGCTTGACCACGTCGGCGCCCCAGTGGTGGAAGCCGACGACGATCGGCTCGCCGTCGCCGGAAGTGTTGAAGGAATAGCCCGCCGCGGTCAGTTCCTCGCGCAGTTCCACGTAGTTGTAGATCTCGCCGTTGAACGTCATGGCGTAGCGCTCGGGCTGATCCTCCGGCCCCCACACGAGCGGCTGGTGCGAATGCTCGAGGTCGATGATCGACAGGCGGTTGAATCCGAACACGACGTCGGAGTCGTTCCAGGTGCCCGCTTCGTCGGGGCCGCGGTGTCGCATGCAGGGCAGCGCGCGCTCGATGGCGGGCACGAGGTCCGCCGCATCGGAGCGGGCCGTGAGAATTCCGAGGAGACCGCACATGGCTTGGGCGAACACCTTTCGTGGGGGGGTAATGGGACCGGTAAGACATTAGTCTTCATTCGGGCATGCGCGAATTCCCGCGCCGGACCTCCGCGACGCCGCCGTCGCAAAGCACTCCACCCGCGACACGCCCCCGCCGCCGACCGTGACCGGGATCACAATTTTGGGCGGCACCCCCGTGACCATGCCCCTTCTCAGCGTTTTATCAGGCCGTCTATACTGGATGACACCCCGTGGGGTCAGTCCGGTATGGAGAATTCACAGGAATGGGCTAACCTGCATGGGAAAGACGGAACTCTGATGGGTTCTTAAGGAATTGTGTGGATCAGGAAGGCAGACACACGTGAATCAGCGTAGAGAGTACGGAGCCGCCCGTAAGCTCGGCCTGCTCGGCGTCCTCGCCGGCAGTGCGACCCTGCTCGCCGGTTGCGACGTCACCCCGCCGGACAACGGCTTCTTCAAGCTGCTGCGTTTCGGCTGGCCGATGGGCGTCACCCCGGAGGCGCACGTCATGGGCAATTTCTGGGTCTGGGTGTGGGTCGCCGCCTGGATCATCGGCATTGCCGTGTGGGGCCTGACCAGCTACTCGATGGTCGGCTTCACCGCGAAGAAGGCGGAAAAGGCCGGCAAGGGCGAGTTCCCGCGCCAGACCGCCTACAACGTCCCCCTCGAGCTGGTTCTGACGATCATCCCGATCCTGATCGTCATGTCCCTGTTCTTCTTCACCGTCCAGACGCAGGACAAGGTCACCGCGATGGACAAGAACCCGGAGGTCGTCGTCGACGTCACCGCGTTCCAGTGGAACTGGAAGTTCGGTTACGCCAACGTCTCCGCTGACCTGATGGGCGGCCAGGCCTACGAGGGCCGCGACGTCCGCCAGAGCCCCGAGCAGTACTTCACCGACGAGCACGGCCACGGCGACGGCCCGAACCAGCGCGACTACCCGGTTCACGGCCAGTCCAAGCAGGATCGCTCGTACCTCCACTTCAACGAGGTCGAGACCCTCGGCACCACCGAAGAGGTCCCGGTTCTGGTTCTCCCGGTCGACACCCCGATCGAGTTCGACCTGGCCTCCGCCGACGTCGTCCACTCCTTCTGGGTCCCGGAGTTCCTGTTCAAGCGCGACGCCTTCCCGCACCCGGAGGCCAACAAGTCCAACCGTCGCTTCCAGATCGAGGCGATCTCCTCGGACATGATCAACGCCCGCCCGAAGGACAACCCGCGCGACGGCTACTCCAACGCCTTCGTCGGCCGTTGCGCCGAGATGTGCGGCACCTACCACGCGATGATGAACTTCGAGATCCGCGCGGTCTCCCGCGAGGACTTCACCAAGTACATGAAGTTCCGCCTGGACAACCCCCAGGCCTCCAACGCCGACGCCCTGAAGCACATCGGCCAGGAGCCCTTCGCCGTGTCCACCAGCCCGTTCAACTCCGGCCGCAAGGACACCCGCGATCTGGGTGACCGCGGCGCCAACACGGTCGACCTGAACGCGCAGAACTAACCGCCCGACGACTCCAGAAAGAAGTCAGACATGAAGTCCGCAGCCAAGCTGTTTTACGGCCTCACCGTGTTCCTGGGCGTTATGACCGTCGTGTACATCTTCGGCACGATGTACCTCCAGGACACCGGCAACATCATCAACGAGAACCACGGCCGCCTCGAGTGGGCCGGCGCCACCGGCCTGGTCATGGCCACCCTCCTGACCCTGTTCCTGGGCGTGTACTTCCACTTCACCGAGGTCCGCTCCGACATCACCCCCTCCGACTGGGAGGAGGCCGAGGTCGCGGATGGCGCGGGCACCCTGGGCTTCTTCTCCGCCAGCTCCATCTGGCCGTTCGTCATGACGATGGGCATCCTGCTGATGGGTTACGGCATCGCCTTCATGGCGTACTGGCTGATCGTTCTCGGCGCGGTCATCCTGATCGTGTCCGGCACGAAGCTCAACACGCAGTACATCACCCCGCCGGAGAAGCACTAGCTCACCGGCAGACCGCGACGGTGATCCACGCGATCACCTGACGCGGCCGCGACAAGACCCCGCCACCCGGCCTTCCGGTGGCGGGGTTTTCGCGTGCCCTGGGGCGGTCGCGGGGCTCAGTCCGGCCGGGGCCCGGGCGCGGCCGCGAGCGCGCGGTCAGGGCGGGGCCCGCAGTTCTTGACCCTGCGGGCCGCGCCTCTACGCAAACTCGACGGGCTTCCGGCCCTTCGGCAGCTCCGTGACCTCGCCCTCGTCGACCACCAGATGCCGCGCCTCCAGGCGGTCGACCATCCGCCGGTCATGGGTGACCACGATGACCGTCCCCTCGGCCTCGGCGATCGCGTCCTGGACCTCTTCGATGAGGTCGACGGACAAGTGGTTGGTCGGCTCGTCGAGAAGCAGGATGTCCGGGGGATCGGCGACCACCAGCGCCAGGGCGACGCGCCGCTGCTGGCCCACCGACAGGTCGCCCACGGGGCGCTTTGCGTCGCGCGCCGTGAGCAGCCCCAGATCCTCGAGGGTGACCTTCGGCGACGGGTTCAGGTCGTAGAGCTGGTTGGGGCTCAGCGTCGGGTCCTCCCAATCCTGCTCCTGCGCGAGCATGGACACCCGGGCCTCCTGCCCGATGCGCATCTCGCCGGCGGTGGGGGAGACCTGGCCGAGCATCACCTTCAGCAGCGTCGACTTGCCCGCGCCGTTGGGCCCGGTGACCACGATGGTGTCGCCCGGACGGATGGTCAGCGACCCGACGTGCAGACGGTCGGGGACGACGACGCCGCGGAGCTTGACGTGGAAATCCTCGTCGCTGCCGGCCGGCGCGCGTTTGGTGGACAGCGGCTTGGTCAGCGGGGCATCGAAGCCCAGCAGCGCCGGCGGCTTGGGCACGCCGTCCTCCTCGAGCTCCTCCAGACGCTGGCGGGCCGAGCGGATGCGGCGGGCGACCTGGCGGTCGGCGCGGCCGCCCGCGTGGTCGTAGCCCATCTTTTCGTTGTCGCGCTTTGCCCGCACGGGCCCGGAGTCCTCGTTGGCGATCTCGATGGTCTGCTCCAGCCGCATCTTCTCGTGCTGCTCGGTGCGCCACTGGTGCTCCCACAGCTGGCGCTCATGGCGGCGGTGCTTGTCGTAGTCGGTGTAGTTGCCGCGGAACATGCCGATGCCCTCGCGGCCCGGCACCAGATCGCCGATGATCGTGCACACCGCGTCGAGGAAATCGCGGTCGTGCGTGGCCACCACAACGACGCCGGGGTGGTTGTTGATCGTGTCTATGACCAACTGGCGGCCGCGGTCGTCGAGGTGGTTGGTCGGTTCGTCGAGAAGCAGGATCTCCGGCTTGCGGATCAGCGTCAGCGCCAGCCCCAGCCGGGCCCTCTGGCCTCCGGAGAGCTCGATGGATTTCTGATCGAGCAGGGGGCCGTCGGGGCCGTCGCCGGACAGGCCGAGATAATCGAGGACGACTTCCGCGTGATGCTCGGCGTTCCAGTCGTCGTGGGCCATCACATCCGAAAACAGCGCGGAGTAGGCCTTCTCGGCGGTTTCCGCAGCCTCGGGGGACTGCGCCGCGGACATGGCCTCGGCGGCGTCCTCGAGGGCCTGCAGGCGGCGTTTCGACGGCCCCAGCGCCTCATCGACGAGCATCCGCGCCGTCGACTCGAACGGCGCCTCCAGCTCCTGCGAACCCAGCACGCGCGTGCCCACGTGCGTCACGGACCCGGACGTCGGTTTCCGCCGGCCCGACAGCAGCCACAGCAGCGTCGATTTTCCCGCGCCGTTGTCGCCCACGAGCCCCAGCACGTCGCCGGCCGAGACGGTCATGTTCACGTCCCGGAGCACGGGCGTGCCCTCGTAGTCGTAGTTGACGGAATTGGCCACCAGCTGGGTGGCGGAGCCGTCGATGAAGGGAAGGGGGGATTCTGCCATGGCGGCGCCTCCTGCGGTACTGAAACGGGTGGGGGAGGGGAGTGGTCGCGGGCGGCCGTCGGGTGGTCGGTGCGCGGTGGTCCGGTTGGGCGGATCGCTTGACGACGGCGGCGTGCGCGACGGGAGGCGTCAGATGTTCATGTGTCCAGCTTACGCGTGTGCGGGCTCACCAAAAACGGTGAACCGGGTCCGCCGGAGAAGGCGCATCGCCGGCGGGGACTACGGGAACCCTCCTTGTGGGGGACCAAGAGCGCCACCTGCCGGGAAAAGGGGAACCGCCCCGCCGGCGAGATTTTCATCTCGCCGCCGGGGCGGTTCGTCGAGCGCAGTTGAGGCGCCGATTATTACTTTTCGAGTTGGCGACGCTCTTCGGCCTGCTGGGCCTCGAGGTCGCGGAACATCTGAGCCTGCTCGTGGTGGTTCTCCGCCTCGATGCGGTTCGCCTCGTCGGCGATGTCCTGCGGGTCGGGGAAGAACCAGCCGCCGCGGCCCGGGGAACCGGCGGCACCGAGCTGATTCATCGTCTTCGGCACGTAGGCGCCCTGGTACTCGAGCGGGATCGGGTGACCGTGCTCGTCCACCGGGCCCAGCGGCTGGTGCACCTCGATGAAGGCGCCCGAGGGCAGCTGGTCGATGATGCCGGTCTCGATGCCGTGCTCCAGGACGGCCTGGTCCGAACGCTGCAGGCCGATGCAGATGCGGTACGTGACGAAGTACGCGATCGGCGGGAGCAGGATCAGACCGATGCGGCCGACCCAGGTCATCGCGTTCAGCGAGATCTGGAAGTGGTAGGCGATCAGGTCGTTGCCGCCCGAGAGGGTCAGCAGGGTGTAGAACACCAGGGCCATGGCGCCGATGCCGGAGCGGACCGGCACGTCGCGCGGACGCTGGAGCAGGTTGTGGTGGCCCTCGTCGCCGGTCATCTTGGCCTCGATGAACGGGTAGGCGAACAGCAGCACGACCAGGAGGCCGAGCAGCAGCGCCACCCAGAACACGGCCGGGATGGTGTAGCCGAAGAGGTACAGCTCCCACGCGGGCATGACTCGCGCGGCGCCGTCGGTCCACAGCATGTAGATGTCGGGCTGCGAGCCGGCGGAGACCTGCGACGGGTTGTACGGGCCCAGGTTCCAGATCGCGTTGATCTGGAAGGCGCCGGCCAGCAGGGCGATGAAGCCGATGTTGATCAGGCCGAAGGTCATCGCCTTGACGGCGAAGACCGGCATGATGCGGACGCCGACCACGTTGTTCTCGGTGCGGCCGGGGCCGGGGAACTGGGTGTGCTTCTGGTACCAGACCAGCGCCAGGTGCGCGGCGATGAGGCCGAGCAGCAGGGCCGGGATGATGAGCACGTGGGCGATGTACAGGCGCGGGATGATGATGTCGCCCGGGAAGTCGCCGTTGAACATCATCCAGTGCATCCAGGTGCCGATGACCGGCAGGCCGATGATGATGGCCGACATGATTCGCAGGCCGACGCCCGAGAGCAGGTCGTCCGGCAGCGAGTAGCCCATGAAGCCCTCGGCGATGGACAGCAGCAGCAGGACGCAGCCGATGACCCAGTTGGCCTCGCGCGGCTTGCGGAACGCACCGGTGAAGAAGATGCGGAACATGTGCGCCATGATCGAGATGGCGAACAGCAGCGCGGCCCAGTGGTGGACCTGGCGGATGAACAGGCCGCCGCGGACCTCGAAGGAGATCTGCAGGGCGGTCTCGTAGGCGCGGGACATCTCGACGCCGTTGAGCGGCGCGTAGGCGCCGTCGTAGATGACCTTCGACATCGACGGATCGAAGAAGAGGGTCAGGTAGACGCCGGAGAGCAACAGCACGATGAAGCTGTACAGCGCGATCTCGCCCAGCATGAAGGACCAGTGCGTGGGGAAGACCTTGTTGATCTGGCGGCGGATGCCGGACGACATGGTGTAACGGTCGTCCATGTTGCGCGCCATCATGGCGACGCGGTTATTGGATTTGCTCATGACTGACGCTCCCAGAAGGCCGGGCCGACGGGCTCAATGAAGTTGCCCTTGGCGTAGAGGAATCCGTCCTCGTCGACATCGATGGGCAGCTCGGGCAGCGCACGGGCGGCCGGGCCGAAGACCGGCTTGCCGTACTGCAGGGCGTCGAACTGCGACTGGTGGCAGGGGCACAGGATGCGGTTGGTCTGGGCCTCGTACAGCGAGGTCGGGCAACCGATGTGCGTGCAGATCTTGGAGTAGGCGAAGTAATCGCCGTAGTGGAAGTCCTCCTGGCCGGCGCGCAGGGTGGCGCGGGCGGCATCCTGCGAACGCAGGCGGATCAGCATCACGGCGTTGCGCGAGCCGTGGATCGAGTGCATGTGGGCCTCGTAGACCTCGGCATCCGGGGAGTACTTCTCACCGTCGTTGACGTCCTCCTCCAGCAGGGGGAAGACGGTCTCCATGGCGCCGGCGGACAGGTCCTCCGGGCGCAGGCGAACCAGGCGGGACACGCCGGTGAAGGAGAAGCCGTGCGGGCCCTCCTCGGCGATGGCGCCGGTGTCGCGGCCGAGGTAAACCTTCTTGCCGCGCTCGACCAGGGTCCAGCCGGTGGTCCACAGGGTGCCGTCGCCGGTGATGTCCATGTCGTGGGTCGGCTTCCACGGGTTCTTGATCATGCCGCCGAGCGGCAGGATCATGCCGATGCCGGCCAGGACGGCGCCGGCGCCGAGCAGACCCTTGATGGCGGAGCGGCGACCGAGGGTCGACGTCTCCCAGGAGTCGTTCAGCAGCGCGACGATGGTCTTCTGGTCCGTCTCGGACGAGGGGCCGTCGTGGCGGCGCTGGACCGAGATCTCCTCGGGCACGAAGCGCTTGGTGTACTTAACGGCGCCGACGCCCAGGGCGATGATGGATCCGCCGATGGTGATGCCGAGCATCGGGGTGTAGAGGGTGTAGATCCACAGACCCTCCTGACCGTGGCCGCGGTACTCCCACGGCCAGAACAGGTACACGGCGATGAACGCCAGTCCCAGCACGACCGCGAGGGCCAGCCAGAAGATCACGCCGGCTGCGGCGCGCTTCTCGGCGGGGTCGCCGTCGATGGGGAAGCGCTCCTTGCGGTACGCGATGGTCACGTCGTCGAGCTCGGTGCCCAGGCGGGCCAGCTCGTCGTTGCTCATCTTCGACAGCTCTTCGGAGCTGTAGTTCTTCTTCACGTTGTCGGTCACTGTCGGGATCCAATCCAGAGTGCGGCCGCCACGAGGGCGACGATGCCGGCAATCCACATGAACAGGCCCTCGGTCACGGGGCCGAGGCCGCCGAGCGGGTAACCGGACGGGCCGGGGGTCTCCGCCGAGTTCTTGATGTAGGCGATCAGGTCCTTCTTCTCGTCAGCGGTGAGCTGGCGATCGGAGAACTTGGGCATGTTCTGGGGGCCGGTGAGCATGGCCTGGTACAGCTCCTGCTCGTTGGCAGGGTCCAGGACCGGGGCGTACTTGCCGCCGGACAGCGCGCCGCCACGACCGGTGAAGTTGTGGCAGGAGGCGCAGTTCAGGCGGAAGAGCTCGGAACCGCGGGCGACGTCGAGGGGATCGATCTCGCCGTTCGGGCCGGCGTTCTTGCCGCGGAGCGACTCCATGGCGATGGAGCCGTCCTCGTCGCGGACGATGCCGGCGCCGCCGCCGTGGGACTGAACGTAGGCGGCGAGGGCGAGGGTCTGCTCCTCGGAGTAGCGCGGGGTCTTGCGGGCGGCCTGGGCCTCGTTGCGGAGCATCGGCATGCGGCCGGAGTGCACCTGGAAGTACACCGCGCCCTCGCCGACGCCGATCAGGGACTTGCCGCGGTCCTTGACGCCCTGGAGGTTGGCGCCGTGGCAGGTGATGCACGCGACGTCGTAGATCTCCTTGCCCTGCTGGATCATCGCCGCTTCGTCCTGCTGGGCGGTGGCGACCTGAGCGTCCGGGGTCAGGGCGTTGGCCAGGAAACCCGCGCCGGTGAGGGCGAGGGCCAGCGCCATGACACCGGAGGCGGTGCGGCGCATCTTGCGGCGGACCTTGGCCTTGCGGCCGGCCGCCGCGGAGGACGTGCGGTCCTCTGCTGCGGGGTTATGGTTTTCCATCGTTTTCCCTTTGTTGTGCGTGGAAAGTGGATGGCTGTAGTAGGCCGCACCGGGGGTGGCGACCGTTACGGCCTACTGGATGAAGTAGATGGTGATGAACAGGCCGATCCACACGACGTCGACGAAGTGCCAGTAGTACGAGACCACGATGGCGGCCGTCGCCTGCGCCGGGGTGAACTTCGACTTGAAGGTTCGGATCAGCACCACGACGAACGCCAGCGCGCCCGCGAGGACGTGCGCGGCGTGGAAGCCGGTGGTGATGAAGAAGACCGAACCGTAGATCGAGTTCTGGATGGTCAGCCCGTGACCGACCAGGGTGAAGTACTCGTAGCCCTGGCCGATCAGGAAGATCGCTCCCAGCAGCGTAGAAAGGGCATACCACCTGCGCAGGGCGAACACGTCGCCCCGCTCGGCCGCGAACACGCCCCACTGGGCGGTGAACGAAGACGACACCAGGATCACGGTGATCACCAGTGCGTACGGGACGTTGAGGTGGCCGGTACCCCACTCCCACGATTCTCCCTGGCCATTCGCGCGCGATACGAAGTACATCGCGAACAGGCCGGCGAAGAACATCAATTCCTGAGACAGGAACACGATCGTGCCGACACTGACCATGTTCGGTCGGTTCAGTGTCGCGGCACGACGTGGTGCTGTCATACCTGTGTTTTCAACTGCGCTCGTCACGTTAGACAGTATGACCTGTTCTTAAGGAAGAGTCACGTTGCAACCCCCGTTTTGGGAAAGTTTTTTGCAAAGTCCCAGGTCGCTGATCGCAGTTCCTGAGAGTTCCACTAATTTTTCCCGACGCGGGGAACTTATCCGGTTGCTTTGCGACGCCCGCCGCGCCTCCCCCTCGCGGGACCTTTCCGGCTCCGTGGTCCGCATCCCCCGAGGGGACCGCGTGCCTGTGCGGATGCTCAGGCGTAGCTGAGCAATGCCGCGAATGAGGCCAATAATAGCGGATGACCGCCCCGTGTTCGATGCCGGGGCCCGGAGGGGTGGGGAGAGTTTTCGGCTGGGCGGAGGGCATTCGGTCGGGCGGGGGACAATCGCCGGCGGCCACCGTCCGCGGGTGGTCGGCGGGGCGGAAGTGGAGAATCGTCGGCGGCGGTGAGCACCCGGCGGCGCGTCCGCGCCGGTTCCGCCGTAATATTCACCGGGCAAGGCACATTGACTGCCGGATGGCCGGCGCCGCGACGATCGGCGAACAGTAAGGAGCGACTGATGACCCAGCAGACCGCACACACGAGCCAGGAAGAATGGCGCCGGGTCCTGGGGCTCATCGGGGCGCGCGAGGAAGTGCCCGCGGACGGGATCCGGTTCGCCATGGACCAGATCATGACGGGCCAGGCCGTCGACGCGACCATCGCCGCCTTCGCGTTCGGCATCTTCGCCAAGGGGATCACCGCCGCCGAGCTCGATGCCGCGGCGACCGGGATGCTCGCCCATGCCTCCGATGCCGGGGTTCCGGATGCCTCGGGCGCGGTCGACATCGTCGGCACCGGCGGCGACGGCGCGCACACTGTCAACATCTCGACCATGTCTTCCGTCGTCGTCGCGGCGGCCGGCGTTCCGGTGCTCAAGCACGGCAACCGCGCCGCGTCGTCGAAGTCGGGCGGCGCCGACATGCTCGAGGCGCTCGGCATCGACATCGCGGACGGCCGCGTGGCTTCCCCGGAGCACCCCGATTTCAACCTTCGTTTCCTCTTCGCGGCGACCCATCACCCGGCCATGCGCTACGCCGGGCCGGTCCGGTCGCAGCTGGGCGTGCCGACGCTGTTCAATCTGCTCGGTCCGCTGACGAACCCCGCCCAGCCCGCCAGCAGCCTCATCGGCTGCGCCTTCGAGGATCAGATGGAGACGATGGCCGGCGCTTTCGCGCGGCGCGGCCAGCGGGTGCTCGTTGTCCGCGGATCGGACGGGTTGGACGAGATCACGGTCACCGGCACGACCCGCGTCTTCGTCGTGGAGGACGGCGAGGTGGCGGAAGACGTCATCGACCCGCGCGATTACGGCATGGAGTACGCCCCGGCCGATTCGCTGCGGGGCGGGGAGCCCGCATACAACGCGGATGTCGCGCGGAGGGTGTGGAACGGCGAGTTGCGCGGGCCCATCCGGGATGCCGTGCTGCTCAATTCCGCGGCCGCGCTCGTCGCCGCGCGCGGGTTGGAGGGCGGGGACCTGAAGTCCGCGATGTCCCGTGCCCTCGACGTCGTGCGCGAAACGCTCGACTCGGGCCGGTGCGCCGACATCGTCGAGGCGGCGATCGGCCGCTGATTCGGCTGCGCCCTCAGCTCTTCCGTGCGGCGAGGGCGGCCAGCGCCCATTCGCGCCACCGGCCCGCGCCCTGCGCGGGGGACGTCCAGGGCGCGTCGGTCGGGCCGATCCGCACCTCGTCGCGGAGCAGCCAATTGTGCACGACCCTCAGTTCATGGTGGTTGGCGCCGAGGTAGGGGCCGTCGCCCGGGATGACGGTTTCCGCGGACTCGCAGAGCAGGGAAGCGACGTGCGCGGCATTCGCGCCGCGCGGCGATCGACCGGCGGCGGCGAGACGGCCGTGGCGGACGACGGCGAGGTTCCACCCGCCGCGCCCGTCGGGGAACGCCGCCTGCAATTGGGGGACCGCCGCGAGCGCGCCGAGCTTCTGCCGCGAGTCGAGGGCGATGATCAGATCCGCCGTGATGTCGCGGAGAAAAGCGGCTCTCCGGTAGCGGCCGGCTTCGGCGGCCGCCGTGACGTCGTCGATGAGTCGCTCGATGAGCGCCGCGCCGCCCTCCCGCATCTCCTCGGCGATGGCGGGGAACGACTCGGAGTCCAACGACAGGGCGTCCTTGGTCGCCTGGGCGGCGTTGCGGGTGCGGAAGGGGCCGATGGCGTCATCGCCGACGGCGGTGCGGGAGACGCGCGGCCCCGCCTTCTTCGTCGGGGCGGTGAGGTACCAGCCCCGGCCGGGTTCCTTGCGCTGCCTGTTGTACGGGGGCCGCGCGGCCGCGAGCATGCGGGCCTCGCGGACCTCGGCTTCCATGCCATGCGCGCATTCGGCGACGTCGACGGATTCGGCGAGCATCACCATCTCCTTCATCCTGCGACGGGGATCGGCGCCGGTGAAGTACTGCAGCAGGCGGCGGCGCAGATCCACCGCGGTGCCTATATATAGGGGCTCGCCGGCGGCGCCGCGGAAAACGTAGACGCCCGGCGAATGGGGAGCATCGGCGATCAGCGCCTTCTTCTCGCGGAGCACGGGGTCGACGTCGGGAGTGAAGTGCTCGAGCTCGCCCACGGTTTCCACGGAATGCCCCGCCAGCCTTTCGATCAGGTGGTGGAGGACATCGACGGTCGCGGCCGCATCGTCGAGCGCGCGGTGGTTCGGGGTGACGTCCGCTCCGACGTATGCGGCGAGGTCGCCGAGCCGGAAGCTGCCGGTTCTTCTCCGGTCGAGCAACCGGCGCGCCAGTTGCAGGGTGTCCACGACCGTCGGCGCCGGCCACCGCAGACCCAGCTGCCCGCAGGACGCGCGGAGGAAACCCATGTCGAATGGTGCGTTGTGGGCGACCCAGACCGCGCCCCGGGCGAACTCGAGGAACCGGGGGAGGACCGTGCCCAATTGCGGAGCGCCCTCGAGGTCGGCGTCCGTGATGCCCGTGAGGTCGGAGATGACGGAGGGCAGGGGCATGCCGGGATCGACCAATTCGCTGAAGCGGCCCTCTTCGATGCCCCCGCGCACGCGCACCGCGCCGATCTCGATGATGTGGTCTTCACCGGCGCGCATGCCGGTGGTCTCCAGGTCGACGACCACGAACGTGGTCTCGCCCAGGCCCAGCTCCTCCGTCGCCCGACCGTCGCCCGCGCCGCCGGCTGCGTCGGCGAAGGAAAGCTGGAGGGGGTCGGGGTCGGTCACCCGGTTGATTGTAGGCGGGCGTCCGGATGGTCCGAATGGTCGGCTGGGCGCATCACCCGAACTGCCGGAGACTCGAACTCCCAACCAGTCGGAGGCCCGATCGGCCGAACAGCCGGAGGTCATGTGACGGATGTGAAAGATGTGCCGCCGCCATCGGGTGAATGCCAAAATGTGACGCGATTCACATAGCTGTACCTTCAGAAGTGTTTCGGCGACCAGGGCAATCTGTGGCGCAACATGGGCAAATGTGTAAAAGTCGCAGGTCTCGGGACGTTATCGGTGCGTGACAGTCTTGGCGTCGAAGGTGCCCCCGTTTCATAACAAGGCAGTAACGGAACGGGGTGCGGGGCGATAACGGGCCGATTTCGAATCGGACTTGGCGCGTTCGCTGGACAAGTTCCGTTCCCGTTTCGTAATCTTGCCGAGACATTGAAGCGGGGCCCCTCCGAGAGGTGCCGCTCATGGCAGGAAACCAAGCCTAATCGGCGCCCGCGAGGGCACCGAACCGGGGACCCACTCCTTTCCGGGGTGAATCCCACCGGCGGAAGCCGGAGGGTAGGGAGAACTTCCTTTGCTCCCGAACCCGACAGCTAACCCGGTCGGCACGAAACTGGAAGAGAATACGGAGTTTTTCAACATGGGTAAGCACCAGCGCCGTTCCAACCTCGCCCGCAACGCCGCCGCCTTCGGCGCGACCGTCGCCGGCATCACCGCCCTGACCGCGCCGACCGCCTCGGCCGCGCCGGTCGCCGTTCCGGGCGTCGGTTCCTTCGACGTTCCGGGCGTGGAGAACATTGCCGGCGCCATCCCGGGCGGCAACTTCCTGGGCGACCGTTCCGGCGGCATCTCCCCGGCGGCGGTTCCGTCCGTCTCCACCGGCCAGAAGATCGTCGACGCCGCGCGCTCGCAGATCGGCACCCCGTACGTGTGGGGCGGCACCCAGCCGGGCGGCTTCGACTGCTCGGGCCTGACCTCCTGGTCCTACCAGCAGGTCGGCAAGTCCATCCCGCGCACCTCCCAGGCCCAGGCCCAGGGCGGCCAGTCGGTCGGCATGGGCGGCAAGCAGCTCGGCGACATCATCGTCTTCTACCCGGGCGCCACCCACGTGGGCATCTTCTCCGGCGGCAACAACGTCATCCACGCGCCGCAGGAGGGCCAGACCGTTCACGAGGCCAGCATCGACTACATGCCGGTCCACTCCGTCGTCCGCTACTAAAGCGACGCTCGACTCCTGCCATCGAGGGCGGGGCCGCGGGATTCTTCCCGGGCCCCGCCCGATGGCGTTTCCGGGGGTCCCCGCCATTCACTCCAGTCACGGGCCACCTCGGTTTTTCGCGCGGCGTGCAGAAATGTCGCGCCAATCACGCCCGAGTTATTCGACCGTGATGTAAACGGTTGTTAAAGTTCACCGCAGATCGCCCGCCCGACCAGGGCATGATTACGATGCCGGCGGATCCGTACCCCGCGTTTCCGTGCCCCGCGTACCCGAACCGCGCCGCGGACCGCAGGCATCCCGTTTTCGAAAGGCTTTCCCGCACAGTGCAGCACCGCAGGACCAACTTCCGCAGCCTGGTGGCATCCACCGCAGTGGCCGCGACCTTCGCGGCTTCGGCATCCCTCGTTCCGACCGCCGCCGCGCAGGAATTGACGGCCGACGGCATCATCGCCGATCTGGAGACGCTGGCGCGCGACGCCGAAAAGAACTCCCAGGACGTTCTGCGCCTCGACGGCGACGTCGTCAAGCAGGAGGAAGTGGTCCGGAAGCTGCAGGGCGACGTCGAGACCGCGACCCGGATCGCCGAGGCGTCGCGCGGCGCAATGGACCAGCACCGAGGCGACATCTCCGACTTCGCCCGCCAGCGCATGCGCGGTGACGTCGTTGACCCGATCACGGCGGTCATCGGCTCGGTCGACGCGCAGGACGCCCTCGACCGGTCGTCGTACGTCAACCGTTTCGCGCGGGAGAAGGAGGGGACGCTGGCGGAGGTCGCCAAGCGGCAGCGCGAGGCGGCAGACGGTTTCGCCCGCGCGGCGGCCGCCCGGGCCGCGGCCCGCGTGCAGCTCGGCTCCCTCGAGCATCAGCGCGGTGAGCTGGAGAAGAAGTCCGCCGAACTCGAAAAGCGCACCCGCGAGGTCCGCGACCGCGTCGACTCGCTGTCGCCGGAGGAGCTCGCGGCGTGGCGCGCGAAGGACAACCCGATCACGGAGGGGCTCGCCGCGCTGCTCGGCTCCTCGGCGGCCGTCGACATGGCGATGACCAAGGTCGGCTCCCCGTACTCCTGGGGCGCGGCCGGCCCGGACTCGTTCGACTGCTCGGGCCTGATGTACTGGGCGTACCAGCAGCTGGGCAAGGAAATCCCGCGCACCTCGCAGGCGCAGCTGGCCGGCGGCACTCCCGTCGACCGCGCGGACCTGCGGCCGGGCGACCTCATCGGCTTCTACGAGGGCATCACCCACGTGGGCATGTACGTGGGCAACGGCATGATCATCCACGCGTCGACCTACGGCGTGCCCGTCCAGGTCGTGCCGATCGAGCAGGGCGGCCCCTACATGGGCGCCGTCCGGTACTGATCGGCGTGCGCGGGCCGGTGGGCGCCCGATGACGGCTCCGGGGCGGGGGAGCGCGTCGCCGCTCGGCGGCGACGGGGCTGACGGCGTTTCCGCGGACGGCGGCCCGCTTTGCGACGGCCCGCGTGGCGCGCATCCGCGCGTCCTCCTGATCACCAACGACTTCCCGCCCCGCCAGGGCGGCATCGAGTCGTATCTGCGCGACTTCTGCGGGACGCTCGACCCGGGTTCGCTGACCGTGCTGGCGTCCACGCGCGTGTCGGCCGCGGAGACCCGGGCGCATGACGCGGCGCTGCCGTACCGGGTCCACCGATTGCGGGACCGGGTGCTGCTCCCGTTGCCGCACGTGGCGCGGGCGGCGGCGCGGATCATCGCGGAGGAGGGCATCGACGTCGTCTGGTTCGGCGCCGCGGCTCCGATGGGCCTTGTGGCGGGCGCGTGCCGCAGGGCCGGCGCGAAGCGGATCATCTCCACCACCCACGGCCACGAAGTCGGCTGGTCCATGCTGCCGGTCTCGCGCCGCGCGCTGCGGATCATCGGAGACGGCTCCGACGTGGTCACCTACATCTCCCGGTACACCCGCAACCGCTTCGCGGCGGCGTTCGGCCCGCGCACGGCGTTCGAGCGCCTGCCCTCCGGGGTCGACGTCGAGCGTTTCCGGCCCGACCCGGAAGCCGGCGCCCGCATCCGCGCGCGCCACGGCATCGCCGCAGATCAGCCGCTGATCGTCTGCATCTCCCGCCTGGTGTCCCGCAAGGGCCAGGACTCCCTCATCGCGTCGCTGCCCGCGGTTCTCGAGGACCTGCCCGATGCCCGCCTGATGATCGTCGGTTCCGGGCCGTACGAGGGCCGCTTGCGCGCGCTGGCCGACGCGGCCGGGGTGGCGGACCACGTCATCTTCACCGGTGCCGTCCCCTACGGGGAGCTGCCGGACCATTACAACGCCGCCACGGTCTTCGCCATGCCCGCGCGCACCCGCGGCGGCGGACTCGACGTGGAAGGCCTGGGCATCGTCTATCTCGAGGCGCAGGCCTGCGGCGTGCCGGTCATCGCGGGCGACTCCGGGGGCGCCCCGGAAACCGTCGTCGACGGCGTCACGGGCGTCGTCGTGGACGGCCGCGACCGCGATGCGCTGGCGGCCGCCGTCACCGGCATCTGCTCCGACGCCGAACGCGCCCGACGGATGGGGGAGGAGGGGCGCCGACACGTCGTGAAGCACTGGACCTGGGAGGTCATGGGCGCCCGGCTGCGCCGTATCCTCGCAGGCGGCGCGGCCCGCGGGTAACCTCTTAGGGCATGAGCGACCGAACGCAGGGACAGATCCTGATCAACGCCCCTCGGGAGCGGATCCTCGACGTCGTCGGAGACGTGACGGCGTACCCGGAGTGGGCCACCGGCACCACGGCCGCCGTGGTCACGGAAGAGGGCGACCGCCCGCTGCGGCCCAAGCGCGCCAAGTTCACGCTGGAGACCGTGCTCAGGGACGTGTACGAGCTCGCCTACGAATGGACCGAAGACGGTGTGAGCTGGTCGCTGCTGTCCTCGCAGCTGCAGAAGTCGCAGTCCGGCAGCTACTCGCTGACCGATGCCGGCGATGGGGCGACGAAGGTGCGCTACGAGCTGGAGATCGTCACCGCCGTGCCGATGCTGGGCTTGCTGCGCCGCAAGGCCGAGCACCGCATCGTGGACACGGCGCTGAAGTCGCTGAAGCGCCGCGTCGAGGGCCTGTCTGAGTGACGGCCGACCACGACGGGCGCGGCGCCGGCGAGGCCGGGGCGCCGCGGGAAACCGAATCGCAGCAGGCGGCCGAGTCCCCGCGAGAGCCCGGGCCACGGCAAACCGAGTCGCGGCAAACCGGACCACGGCAAACCGGGCCGCAGCGGAAACCCGGGCCATCGTCCTCCCTGCGCCACCCCGTGTACCTGGTGCCGGGCGCTTTCGGGGATCGCACGGCGGAGGGCTTCCTGCCGCCCGACCTCAGGTGGGCGGAGGTCGGCCCGGATCCCATCGCCGACGCCGTCGGGCTGCTGCGGGGCCTGGATGCCGACGCCTCGGCGCTTGACGCATTGACCGGTTTCGCCGGGCTGGAGCGTCTTCTGGTGTGGGCCAAGGCCCAGGCCATGGCGGCGGAGGGCCCGGTGGGCGTGCGCATCGGCCTGACTCCGGACCGGCAGTTGTCCTGGTTGCGCAGGGTCCAGGGGCCCGCGCAACTGTCTGATCTGCTCGACCTGATCAGCCCCCGCGTCGATCGCCACCGCGCGATGCCCGACGTCTTCGGCGACCGCGCCCGGCGAGCGAGGCTTCTCGAGGCCCTGTGGTCCTGGGGACGCGCGTGGCAGCGCGCCGTCGACGCCGGGAGCCTGCATCTGCGCGGCGACGGCCCGCCCGACCCGCGCGTGGCGGGCGTGGCGGCGTGGGCCGGCGTCGTCGTCGACGGGGTTCCCGACGGTTCGCCGAAGCCCCGCCTGACCCTCGCCGACCTCGGCGTCGGAGGCGACGGTGCCCGGCTGTTCCGCATGCGCGTCCACGCCCCGCTGCACCTCGCGTTGCCGGAGTCGTCCGGGGCGGATGAGGCCGCGGCTGCCGGCGCCGGGTCGGCCGAAGAGGTGACGGAGGGCCGTCGTCAAGCTTTTTCGCTTGACGACGGCATTGATCCGGCGGATATCCCCGGATCCACCGTGGGCGTGGACGTGTCGGATGGCGGTGTGGTGGTGCAGGTCGCCGGGTTCTCCAGGAGGTTCGCGGCACCCGCGGTCCTGGGCGCCTGCGAAATGGAGAAGGTGCGCGTCGCGCCGCCCGATACGTGGGCGGACGGCTGGGGGGATATTCTTGTTTGGTTCCGCGCGGACCCAGCGCGACTTCCGTGACCCCGACCGGGCCGCAACCCCGAATCCGGCCCCGGCCATCTTCGGCCATCACCCATGAGGAGCCACCCGTGACGATGCCCCCCGAAACCGCGACAGCGGGGCCGACCATCAGCTTCGACATCGGCGGCACCAACCTCCGGGCCGCCGTGGTGTCGGCGGAGGGGCACGTCATCGACCGCATGCGGCGGTCGTCGGACGGCACGGCGGAGGACCTCGAGGACGGCATCGTCGCCATGACGGGAGAACTGCTCCGCGACCACCCCGATGCGGTGGCCGTGGGCCTGGCCGTGGCCGGGTTCCTGGATTCCGCCCGCCGCGTCGTGCGTTTCGCGCCGCACCTGCCCTGGCGCGACGCCGACGTCGCCGCGCGGCTGGGGGAGCGGCTGCCGCTGCCGGTGACCCTGGAACACGACGCCAACTCCGCCGCCTGGGGCGAATACCGCTTCGGCGCCGCCCGCGGGGCCGACGACTGGGTGCTGTTCGCCCTGGGCACCGGCATCGGCGGCGCGATGATGAGCGGCGGCCGCATCTACCGCGGAGCCCACGGCACCGCCCCGGAATTCGGCCACCTCACCGTGGTGCCGGGCGGTCGCCCGTGCTCCTGCGGCAAGCGCGGGTGCCTGGAGCGCTACTGCTCCGGCACGGCCCTGGCCGCCACCGCGCGCGAGCTGGCCACCACCGGCCGGTTCGGCGGACCGCTGGCGCAGGCGTGCATCGACGGCACCGCCACCGGCTCCGACGTCATGCTCGCCGCGCAGGGCGGCGACCCGCTGGCCGTCGCCGCGGTGGGGGACTTCGCCGATTGGCTCGGACGGGCCCTGGCGCTGGTGGCCGACGTCTTCGACCCGGAGCTCATCGTCATCGGCGGCGGCGTCGCGCAGGCGGCCGACCAGTACCTGGAACGCGCCCGCGCCGTCTTCGCCACCGAGATCACCGGAGCCGGCCACCGCCCGACCGCGCGCATCGAAGTCGCCCGGCTGGGGGCGGACGCCGGCATGATCGGCGCGGCCGACCTCGCGCGCGCCGAAGCTGAGGGTAAGGTTAGCGACCGTGAATAACCCCTGGTACAAGTTCTTCAACTAGAGCACAAAAACCGCCCTGACCAGCACCACTGCCACTACTGGACGACCCGCAAACCCGGCAAATCCCGCACAAATCCCGCAAGAACATTCGCCGCCGCCTCCACCACATGCCCCTCCCGCGACGGCCACCAGTGAGCGTAAATGTCCAACGTCACCATCGCGCTGCTATGCCCCAGCCGATGCTGCACCGCCTTCACATCCACCCCGGCGGCAATCAGCGACGTCGCATGCAGGTGCCGCAGCGAATGCGGCGTGATCGAATCCGGCAGCCCCAGCGCCTCTCGCGCCGCCCGGAACCGCTGCTCGATCCATTGCAGCGTCATCCGCCGCCCATCCGAGCGCATCATCACGAAGCCCTCCTTCGTCGGGTACTCCGCCGCCCGCTTCCGCATCTCCCGGATCACCTCCGCCGGCACACCGATCGTCCTCGGCGCCGCATCCGACTTCGTGCCCCTCAGGTACACCGTCCCCCGCGCGACGTCGATATCCTCCAGGCGGATATCCAGCAGCTCCGACGGCCGCGGGCCGATTGCCGCCCCTGCCCGCACCAGGTACCCCATCTCCGGCACCGCGCGCATCGACGTCCACGGGGCCAACTCCCCGCGCCCGGCAGCCTCGCGCTCCGCCTTCGTCATCCGCCGCCGCCCGGACTCGAAAACGTCGATCATGGCGTTGGCCATGTCGGCGGTGAGCACCTCATCCGGCGCGACCTTGCGGATCACCTTCCTCGACTTCAGCACATCGGCAGGGCTTTTCCGGATCCGCTCATCGACCACCGCCGCGGTGAGCATCGCCTTCATCTCGCGGACGTACCCGCCGACCGTGCCGTCCGACAGGGGCTTACCGCCCTTCCATGGCCTGCCGGTGCGCAGCTGCTTCTCCCACTGCCGCATGTGCCGCGGCGTGAGCTTGCCGACCTCGATGCCCCCGAAGTCGCCCAAGTTGCGGCTGAACGTGATCCTCCCCGCAATCGTGTTGGGCACGTCAGACCGATCGATCCAGTCCTCCGCCAGCTCCAGGAGCGTGATCGTCCCGTCTGCGGGGTCGATCCACTCGCCACGCCGAAGCTCCCGCCGCGTCTCCTCGAGGAACGCCACCGCGTCCCGCTTGTAGTGGAAGGTTCGTGATCGGTGCCTGCCGGCGGTGTCCCGGTACCGGGCCTCCCACCGGGCCTCGCCGGACTTGAGAATGATCTTGCGGGGATTCGCTGCACTCACGGTAAGCTCTCCTTGCTGCCCCTACGAAGGGGGCGGTTGCCTCCGGCCCTGCCGCTCATGCTGTCCAAGGCGTGCGGCAGGGCCGGATTTTCTTTTACTGCCCGGGCTGCTTTCCGAACGGCGGCTGCAGCTTCCCACGGACGTTGAAGTACCAAATGAAGAACGCTGCCTCGGCGACGAGGAAGACCACGCCGATGCCGGCGAAGGTCAGCAGCAGCGCGGCGACGTTGAACAGCACCAGGACCGTGATGAACAGCGCCATCGAGCCGCGGCCGCTTTGCGTCAGCGGCGCCGGATCGACGCCGAAGTGCTCGCACACGCGGTGTGCCTGGCCGACGGTGAGGTAATCCATGCGCGGCGCGCGGGCGGCAGGGAAGTGCTTGCCGATCGACCCGCGAACGTAGCCGCGCTGAAACGGCGTCGCCCTTGGCGTGCCGTCCGGTGCCAGCAGCTCGAACCATGGCGGGGCCATTGGCGCGGGCGGCAGTGCGGAAGGGGGCGCGCCGTACGGATTCGGTGCGGGCTCCGGGGCGGCATCCCGCCGGGCCTCGATCGCATCGAGCTGCGCGATAGCCTCCGCCCGATCTAGGGCGAGCGATTTCTCGATGTCCGGATCGATGCCCGCCTTCGCCCGCGCCTGGGCAATCACCTCGTTGGGCGAAGGCAGATCGAGTCGAACGGAGGCATAGAAGTCTTCCCAGTCCCGGCAGGTCCACACGCGGGCGTCGACCTCGATGGTTTCTCCGAAGATTTCTTCGATGTAGGACATGGCTTCGATCCATGGCGCAACTTCGGCTGCGGGTATTTCACCGAACTTCCCGAGGTCATGCTCTGCTTCGACGGTGCCAACGAATTCGGTGAGGCGGACGGTGGTGGTGAACGACGTGCCGGGGGCGTGTCCGCCCTCTTCGGCTAGCTGGCGGATTTCATCGAATGCCCATGATTCGCCGTCGAGGTCCTGGGAGAAGGTGCCGGGGCCGGTGATTTTCATGCTGGGGTCCTTTCGTGGAGGGATTGCCACACCTGGAGGGTGTGGAGGGTGACGCCGAGCTCGCGGGCGAGTGCCCCAGGGTGGGGGCCGTAGAGCGCTTCCGCCGCGGCGTAGGCGTCGGGGGAGATCAGCCACCGCGCCGCGGTGATATCCGCCGCCCGCTCCATCCGGGCGTCCGCCCAGCCGATGCCCGTGGGCTCGTCGCCGGCCATCGCGTGGGCGAGTTCATGCGCCAGGGTGCATCGGTAGCGGGTGGGGCCGAGGTCGCAGCGGATGCTGATCGTGCGGGTCTGGTGGATGTACCGGCCTTTCGGGCCCGCGGCGTGCGATTCGACGCGGGCACCGATGGCGGCTGCTAGGTCGTGTAGGTCATCAATCGTCAAACTCGATGTCCTCCTCGGGGTTGTCCGGGCTGCTGTCAGCCACGTACGGGAGGTCATCGTCGGACACCGCCCGGATCGCGGGGGTGTCGTCAGGGCGTTGCGGCAGGTCGAGGACGGCCGCGTCGGGGTTGATCTGGTCATCTCCCATGCCGAAGAGGTACGTCGCTTCCGGGTCGGAGCGGCGGAGGATCGCGTCGAGCAACTGCTGATTCGTCGCCTTATCAAGGGCGTGGGGGATGCCCGCTCCTTCGACCTCCCAGGGGCGGAGGTACCCGGTCTCGATGAGCCCCTGGGCGGGAAGTCGGTCGTAGGCGCGGCACAGGGCAATGACCATCTCGGGGGAGAGGGTGTCGCGGCTGAGCTGCCTGGAAAGGGTGCTCTCCGATTTGCCCGCTTTTGCTGATGCTTCGCGGCGGGTGTCGTCGCCGATGAGTTCTTGAATCCATGCGTGGAAGTCCATGCCACGAACGGTACTTGATGAATGTATTCAACCGCAATAGACGCAGCGCAATCGGGCTAGCGGGGGTGGCGCGAGGGGGTGGCCTGGAATCACAGGCTTGCGATGCGTATCCGATGGGCGCAAACTGTATTCCAGCACCACGGAGACGGCCTAGCCGGGGAAGCGGTTGCAGGAGATGTTTGCAGAACTGAATTAGTGGAACGCGCTGGTCATGCACTTGCCGTCGCTATGGGCGCCCTGATTGGAAGAAGGGCGTACGCGGCGGACGACGGAACCGGCAGGGGTCGCGCCCTGCCGTGGTAGAGGCCAGCGCAGTACAAATCCAAGCCCGCGCATGGGCCCCACGCGGGAGTGGGGCGCGGTTCGAATCCGCACGCGGGCACCAGGGGCGGGGGACCACCAGATCAGGAGTCCTCCCTTTACAACCAGGACACCAGCCACACCCCGTGGCACCTGGCCCCCGCCCCTACCCACCGACGAAAGGAGGGCACATGGTTGCCTACCGATTCCAGCCCGGAGCGCTGGACATCATCGCCCAGGAAAAACGACTCACCAGCGAGCAAGCGCTCGCCACCGCCCTGGGCATCACCACCGACCAACTCGGCAAGCTCCGCCACGGAGCCACCGTCGGCGCACCAATGGCGCTGCACGTCTCCACCCTGATGGACACCCCCGGCATCTGGCACGGACTCACCATCACCCACGACAAAATCGCCGCATAAGAAAGGAGGCCCCAGATGACCAGCAATCACCTGGAGCCAGTCAACGGGGACGCATCCCCCTTTGACACCATCAAGCGTACCCGGCCCGACGGTTCGGAGTTCTGGTCGGCCCGCGACCTCATGCCCCTGTTGGGCTATGACAAGTGGGAGCGGTTCAACGGCGCCATCGAACGCGCTACCGCTTCTCTCGTCGCACAAGGGCACCGCGCAGACGAGGAAGCTTCCCGGCTCCGGGAACCTTCCGGCGCGACGAATCAAATGCGCGAGGATGTGCACCTGTCTCGCTTCGCGTGCTATCTCGTCGCGATGAATGGCGACCCGCGTAAGCGGGAGATCGCCGCCGCCCAGGCATACTTCGCGATCCGCACCCGCGAAGCAGAAACAGCGCCCCAGCGCTTCGAAATCCCCGCAACCTACGCCGGAGCGCTACGCGCCGCAGCCGAACAAGCCGAGCGGGCGGAACTCGAAGGCGCCCGCGCCGCCAAAGCAGAGCGACGAGCCGACGCACTCAACGCTTTCAAGCGTGGCATCGAAGGCAGCGACGGCATCACCCCGACGGACTTCGGCAAGAAGTATTTCTCCGACGTGCCCGCAAAGCAATTTCAGGAACACCTGTACCGGCACGGCTGGCAGATCGACCAGCGCGGCGCGCGCGTCAACCACGAAGGAAAGGCCCGCCCTGGCCCCGACCACGGCAAACCAAAGGCGAAGGGCCGCCCCTACATCTACAACCACGACAAGGGGGTTCACGGCGGCAAGCGCCGGTTCAACCCTCGAATCCGTCCGCAGATGGAGCTGGAGTTTCGCGACCGCCTCGCCGCAGAGGGACTGCCCGTCAACCAGCACAGCACTGGATTGGTGCTGATCAGCAACGAAGAGATGAAGGAGCTTGGAGCATGACTGACTACTACTACCGAGTGCAGATCACCGCTCAGCCCGAGTGGGAAAAGCGGATTTGCTTCAACACGTACAAATACGGGCCACGTGCAGGGGAGCGGTACTACACCGAGGAGATGTGCCCCGTCGGGTGGGAACCGCACGACGACTACATCAAGCAGTTCGGCACGTCCAAGTGGATTGAACCCAACCTCGACAAGGCGTGGAGGTCGCGGTCGTCGGCGGCTATCCGTCGGGACATTCTGGAAGCCGCCGGGTACAAGGCGATCATCCAGCGGTCAGCGCCGATCCAGTGGCCTGCCGATGGGGAGGAGCGGATCAGCAAGTCTGCCGCCAGTGAGGTGCTTGATGCGATAGCGGTGCTGTCCCGCGCCGGTCTGGTGAACGCCGATGAGTTGATTCGCAGTCGATGAGTTGATTCGCAGTCGATGACGGCCCTGCGGCTGGCCCCGGGCCGGCGAGCTGCGCACACCCAACGACGAGAAGGAGAACAGCAGATGGCCATCATATGGGCAATTGGCCTGGTGGCTCTGGGTGTACACCTAGTGTGCGGTCTGGTCTACCTAGCGGCCACCCTGGCAATTCACGATCCAAATAAGGGCGGTTTGGTGTCTTACACCATTTCCCAAGATCCTTAGGCCGGAAGACCTTCTCCCACCCTCGCGCCATAGCGACGCGCCGGCGCCAGAGTCGCCTCCGATTCCACTTCCAGTACTCCGTGTGCCGTTCCTCCAGGAGTCGACAACGGATCGCCTGGGGGAGTACGCCACCGTTGTAGTGGGACACCCAGTTCACGTGGATGTAAGCCTTCTCCGCTTCATCGTGTGTGAGTCGGAATACGCCACTGAGCGGCGGCGATGATGCGTGAAAGAGATCTACGGGGCCATCCAATACCCGAAACCGATCCCCGACGGAGATCGACAAATCGGTGGAGTGCCGAGTCCCGGGCCCGCCAAGGATGACCGTGCACTCAAATCTCTCTGCCGGCTCAGAGCCATTAACGGACACCGACGACCGCGACCTTTTCACCGTGATCTGGATTCCGCCGGCTTGCTCCAACTGCTGCTGCGCGAGAGACACCTGCCGCTTGGCGAGATACACGGAAAAAGGTGCGCCCATTGCGGCAATGCCCGCGAAAACCGCCCCAGCCACCGTCACGGGATCAGCCACGAACCCACCAACCCATCTATGTGAGTGCCCGCCCCGGGTTGCAGCCGGGGCGGGCGTTTTCAGTCCCTACCAAAGGAAACCACCATGAAATCTACCATCCAGCCCTTCGACTTCCGAGGGCACGAGGTCCGCGTCATCCAGGGCGACGACGGCGAGCCCCGATGGGTCGCCGCCGACGTCGCCAAGGTCCTCGGATTCTCCGAAGCGTCCGCGATGACCCGCCACCTCGACGCCGACGAAAAGGGTCTGTCGAATTGGCAGACCCCCGGCGGCGAGCAGCAGATGATCACCATCGCCGAATCCGGCCTGTACTCCGCGATCCTCCGCTCCCGCCGCCCGGAAGCAAAGGACTTCAAGCGCTGGGTCACCCGAGAGGTCCTCCCCCAGATCCGCAAGACCGGCTCCTACTCGGCACCGCTGTCGGACGATGAAATCGTCCACCGGGCGCTGCAGCTGACGTACCGCAAGGTCCAGGAGCTCGAAGCGAAGGTCGCCGAGGACGCCCCGAAGGTCGCTTACCACGACGAGTTCGTCGCCGACGAGGACCTGATCCAATTCCGCACCCTGGCGAACCAGCTGGAGGTGGGGGAGAAGCACCTCCGGCAGGTGCTGATGGCCCGCGGCTGGATCTACCGCCGCGACTACCAGCGCTGGTCGAACAAAAAGAACGGCCTGGTCACCGAGTACCAGTGGCGCGCCGTCGCCGACAAGAAGCGCTACTTCCGCCTGATCCCGGCGCACGACGCGCCGCGGCTGGCCGGTGAAGTGCGGCAGACGCTGAAGATCACCCCGGCCGGTGCGGTGGCGATCGAGCGGGCGATGCGCCGCTGGGCCGCCGAGGACGTGGCCGCATGACCCACGCCACCGCCCAGAAGCTCAACACCCTCGGCCGCCTAGCCGAGCTGACGGACCTGCAGGCCGCCGAGTACATGCCCGGCCGTGACCTGACCCGCTCGTCCCTGGCCGACAAGTGCCGCCGCGAGGGGTACTCCGCCCGCGCGATCACCATCGCCTACGTCGTCGGCACCGCCGGCCTGAATCCCGGAGAGGAATTCGAATCATGACGACCTTCATCACCATCTTGTTCGACGTGGCGGCGCTGCTGCTGCTCGTCGCGATCCTGTGGGAGCTGCGGACGATGACGCGTGTGCGCGTCGAGATCCGCCGCATCGCCCCCAAGAAGACCGCCAAGGCGGATTACAGCTTCTCCGGCCTCGATTCCGACGAGGCCCGCGACGCCTTTCACCGGGCGATGCGCCACCTCGACCGGGAGGACGGCCGCCGATGAGCGCCCCGGAGATCATGACCGGCCCGGAGATCCGCGAGTACCTGCGGCTCAGCGGGCCGCAGCTGACGCGCTTGGCGACCCGCCCGACGAACCCGCTCCCGGCCCGCAAGGTCGCGGGCATGGGGTGGCGCGCCCGAAAAGCTGACCTTGACCAGTGGTTTGACAACTTGAAGGACGCAGCATGACCTACACGAACTATTCCGACGAGTTGGACTTGATGCTCGCCGTCGGCGTGCCCGTCACCGTGCGCACGCCTATCAACGCACGCCCGCCCCGACGGTGGGCCACCGCCGCCACGTGGGCCACGCTCGCCGCCGCCGCGCTGGCGCTCACCCTGTGGATCGGCCACCAAGCAGACCAGCACCTCGCCGCCGCCCTGGATGCGGGGTGGGGATGATGACCGCCACCCCGACCCCGACGTCCCTGTGCGTCGTCCGCCAGCCCGCCAAGCCCGGCACCGCCGAGTGGGCGCGAATCATCACCGCGTCGAAGGTCGCCGGCATCGCCGGGGAATCCGCCTACGAGACGCCCTACAGCGTGTGGAACATGCTCAACGGCATCCGCGTCGAGGACTCCTCGATGGAGGATCGGTTCCTCACCGGCCACGCGATGGAGCACGCCCTGGCGTACTGGTGGGCCGAGCGCAATCCGGGGTGGCGTCTGTCGCGTGGGGAGGTGCAGGTGCAGAATCCTCACCTCGGGTTCGACAACGCGGCGACGCTGGACCGGGTGGCCACCATGGTCAACCGCTCCCGCGGGCCGCGTTTTTCCAGGTGTGTGCAGTTCAAGACGGTGCGGGACTGGGAGGAATTCCAGAACCTCACCGAGGAGACGCTGCCGGTGGACTGGCTGATCCAGGAGACCTGGGAAATGCTGTGCTCCGGCCTGGTCGAGCACCCCGCCGTGATCGTCGTCGCCGGGCCGTACTACGAGTGGCGCGAGTTCGAGGTGCCGTACGTGGCCGAGTTCGCCGCGGACCTCGTCGCCAGCGTCCACGCGTTCATCGCGACGCTCGACGGGCACCCGCCGACGCCGACGGCGCCGAATGACTACCGCATCGCGAAGCTCCGCCACCCCGACATTGACGACGACGCCGACCCGGTGTCCGTCGACGCGGATCTCGCCGCCGCGTGGGATCGGGCGAAAACCGCGTCGAAGGACGCGGCCGCCGCCAAACGCGCGGCCGACAAGGACGCGGAGATCGCCGGAGCGCGGCTGCTGGAGGAGATGGGCCGCGCGGCTGTCGCCATCGACCCCGATGGGCATGTCCTCGCCAAGCGCGTCGCTACGAAACGAGGCGTGCAGCTGCGGCACGTGCCGCTGCCGAAGGAGGTGGCGGCGTGACGACGAATCCGCAGATCCTCGACGGCGTGTGGCGCATCTACACCGCCACCGACACCCCGGAGGTGCACCCGTCGCTGCTCGGCTCCCTGCGCCGTGGCGGGTGGGTGCAGATGTCCGGCCCCGTCCGCCTGACCGAGAAGGGACGTCAGCTCGTGCAGTCCCTGGAAGCGGCGCACACCAAGTGCGGTATGCCGCTGCCGGCGGGCCGCACGGGAGGTGACGTCTGATGGGCCGGAAGATCCGCGAGGGACACCACGCCCTCCGCGCCCGGTCGCGCGGTGATGCGCTGCGCAGGCTGGGTAATCCGCTGCCGGGCACGTTCGTGCGGGTGGAGCCGCAGCTGGCTGTGTACGCGGCGACGGTGTTTCCGCTGGCGGCGGCCGCGTTCAGCGACGACCAGGTCGACGCCGTGCTTCATGCGGTGCTCCCGCACCGCGCGGACTGGCAGATCATCCGCAAGCAGGGCGGGGCGATCCGCGAGGTGCGGATTGCGCTGCAGGACGGGTCGTACCACCGCGCCAGGCCGGGGGACGTGCTGATCACCACCAGCAACCGCGACCGCTTCGCAGTGCTGCCGCCGGAGGTCGCCGCGACGTTGCTGACCCGCACCCCGATCACCAGCTAGGAGCCCCCGTGACCGTCATCAAAGCCGCGGTTGCCCTGCACCAGGCGTACGAGAAGCGCCAGCAGCGCCGCAATAGCTTTTACGCGCCCCGGCGGTGGGAGCAGCTGGACGATGCCAGCCAGGTCGAGCACCTGGGCATCGCCGAAGCCGTCGCCCACGGCCGCACCCAGTACCAGGACAAGCGCATTCCGACGTGGGTGCGCGACGTCATCAAGGAGCACCTGTGACCGAAGACCCGCGGTTCCCCCGCGACTACAAGCGCCTGCATGGCGCCCCGTTTGACGACGATCCGGGCCTGTGGCCGTACCTCATCGTCGTCGCCGTCGGCGTCATCGCCGCACTGGCAATCCTCATCACCACCTACATCTAGGAGACCACCATGACCACCCAGAACCTCCCCGACACCGCCCACCAGGGCGAAGCCATGCCCCTGACCGCCCCGTCCAGCTCGCAGGCCCTGGCTTCCCTCAAGGAGCAGGCCGAAGCGATGGGCGCGGCGATGCAGGTCGCCGAGGCGATGTGCTCCACCGAGCTCGTCCCCAAGCAGTACCGCGGCAAGCCCCACGACGGCGCGGCCGCCATCCTCTACGGCGCCGAGCTCGGCCTCAACGCGATCCAGTCGCTGCAGCAGGTCATGGTCATCAACGGCAAGCCCGGCGTCGAGGCCCGCACCATGGTCGGCCTGCTCCGCGCCCACGGCTACCGCTTCGACGTCACCGAAAACACCGACACCGCCGTCACCGTCGTCGGCACCGCCCCGACCGGCGAGACGTACACCGCCCGGTGGACCATCGACATGGCCCAGCAGGCTGGGTACACGAAGAACAGCCTGTACAAGCAGATTCCCGCGGCGATGCTCTACGCCAAGGCCGCCACCGAGGTGTGCCGCCGCCTCGGGTCGCACATCCTGTCCGGCATCGCCTACAGCGTCGAGGAGCTCCGCCTGTCGGAGCCCGTCCAGGCGCAGGCGACGCGCGCGGACCGGCCGACCGCCGGCGGTGGTGCGGTGTCGGCGATTGAGGCTGCTCGCAGCCGCATGCACGCCCGCCAGGACGAGCAGGCCCCCGTCGACGTGTCGGAGATGCAGGAAGCCCCGGCCGTCGACGCGCAGGCCGTCATCGACGGCAACGCGATGCTCCGTGAGCTCCTCGATGGGCTTGTGGCGTCGCGATCCGAGGAGGAGATGCAGTCCAAGGTCGGCGCGCATGTGTCGAAGCTCGGTGACGACGAGGCCGCGCTTGCGGTGCTTCGTGAGGCGTGGACCGAGCGGGCCTCCGAGCTCGCCGCGGAGGTGCAGCAGTAATGGCGCAGGGAGACACCCCGATCACGCTGGTCGGCAACGTCGTCGCTGATCCGGAGCTGCGCTACACCCCGTCGGGTGCCGCGGTGGCGAACTTCCGCGTGGCGTCGACGCCCCGGGTGTTCAACCGCGACGCCAACCAGTGGGAGGACGGCGACGCGGTGTTCCTGACCTGCAACGTCTGGAAAGAACAGGCGGAAAACGTCATGGAAACGCTGGCCAAGGGCATGCGCGTCATCGTCACCGGCACGCTGCACCAGCGGTCGTACGAAACCCGCGAGGGGCAGCAGCGCACCGTCTACGAGATCAAGGACGCCGAGGTCGGTCCGTCGCTGAAGTTCGCCACGGCGCAGGTGATCCGCAACCCGCGCGGCGGTGGCGGGCGCCCGGCCGTCGGCCAGCCCAACCCGGATCCGTGGGCGTCGTCCAAGCCCAATAGCGGCGGCGACCAGCCGCCGTGGGTGACCAACGACTAGTGAGAAAGGAGTCCGCCAGTGGCTCGTGAATATGCCCAGATCCGACTCAGCATCTGGAACGACGATGCATTTCGGGCGCTGACCCCGGCGGCGCAGTGGCTGTACTTCCTGTTGCTGACCCACCCGACGCTCACCAGCGCCGGTGTGGGGGACTGGCGGCCCAACCGTCTCGCCGCGCTCGCCCAGGGTCATGACGTGGAGGTGGTGGAAAACGCCGGCGCCGAGCTGGCCCATCACCTGTACGTCGTCATCGACCAGGAGACCGAGGAGTATCTGGTGCGGTCGTTCCACCGCAATGACGATCTCCTCAAGATGCCGAACATGGCCACCGCCGCTGCACGCGCCGCGGCGGAGGTCGCGTCGGCGGGGATCCGTGGGGTGCTCGTGCATGAGCTGAATCGGCTCAAGCGGGAGCGTCCGGGGATGAAGGGGTGGGGGTCGCAGGAGCTGTCGGAGTTGATGGCCGGGGACTCGATTGACCCTTCGGTTTACCCATGCTGGAACCCATCGGTTAAGGGTTCCGGCAACCCTTCGGTTAACCCTTCGGCTAACCCTTCCCCGAACCCTTCCGTTAAGGGTTCCGTTAAGGGTTCCGTTGACCCTTCCGGTAACCCTTCGGTTTACCCATCGGTTAAGGGTGAAGGCATCCCTTCCGGTAACCCATCGGTTAACCCAAGCCCTTCAACAGCAACAGCAACAGCAACCCTCAACACACAACACTCAACCTTGGGGGGAAAGGCGGTCGGGAACGTTACTGGGGGAGCGGAGCCGGGTTTTTCCCCTCCCCAGAATTTTCAGATTCCCGACGCGTGGCTGGATGATCCCGGCGCCGCGAGGTGTGCGACGCACATCGGAGATCCGCATCCCCCGCCGTGCGGTGGGTGCGCCGATGCACGCAAGTCGGCCGAGCGGGCGTCGTGGGGCAGGGCGGCACAGCGCCGGCAGCAGGCCGCCGCCAAACGCGCGGCGATCGAGGGATGCGAGCTGTGCGACGACGGCGGGTGGATCCTCGACGTCCAGCCCGTCACCCGCTGCACCCACGACCCCGACCGCAACTCCGAGATCGTCATGCAGCAGATCACCGAACGCGAGGAGAGGGAACGCGCCGCGCAGGAGGCCCGCGAAATCGCGCGGAAAGCCGCCGCAGACGCCCGAGAAAGGCGCACGGCATGACCGAGTACACCCTGTGGCTCCCATACGCCCTGCCGCCCCTCACGGCCAACCAGCGCATGCACTGGCGCCGTAAAGCCGACACCGTCCGCGACATCCGCTACGCCACCAACGTCCTCGCCCGCAACGCCAAGCTCCCCCAGGGCGTTGACCACGCCACCGTCGCCCTGCACTACGTCCCCCGCGACCGACGCCGCCGCGACGCCGACAACCTCGTCCCCACCCTCAAAGCCGCCTGCGACGGCCTCGTCGACGCCGGCCTCACCGCCGACGACACCCCCGACCAGATGACCAAGCACATGCCCACCATCGACCCGCCGCAACGCGACGCCCCCGGACCCCGAGAATCCCGCCTCTACCTCACCATCACCACGAAGGGAGCACCGCGTGCTTGACGCCACCCAGGCAGAACGCCTCGGCAGGAACCTCGCCCTCATCGTCCGCTACGCCCCCCGCCTCAACGGCACCAAAACCCGCAGCCAAGGCGGCACCGACAACGCCGGCCGCGCCCCCAACCTCCCCGGCCCCCGCCCACCAATGAACCTCCACCCCCTCGACCTGCAGACCGAAGCCGAGGAAATCCTCCACGGCTGGCTGACCAACCTCGCCAGCGACCTCGGCCTGCCCCCCGCGTGGTTCATCGGCCCCACCCGCCACCCCGGGCACCTCGCCGCCCGCCTCGGACAAGTCGTCTCCCACGTCGCCCAACGCGAATGGGGCCCCGACGCCGCCGACGAAATCGACCACATCACCGCCCGCATCGTCGCCTACGTCGACCCACCCAGCGACACCCCAGCCGCCGAGCCGACCCGCCGAACGATGACCGCCGACGCCGCCGAGCAGCTCGTCACCGCCGCCCAAGCCCAAACCGTCCTCGACGGACTCGGCTACCGGTGCACCACCGACCAAATCCGCAAGTGGCGCGAACGCGGACACATCACCCCGCAGGGCGCCACCCGCGCCGGGCGACTGCTCTACCGCCTCGGCGACATCTCCGCCCGCCTCACCCACAAATCCGCCTAACCACCAGGAGGACCCCGCCATGACTACCCCGCGCGAAGGAATCTTCGACCTCAACACCACCCCGCCGGTCGAAGGAACGCTGGCGATCACCGACGACGCCATGACCGTGTCGATGACCATCACGCCGGGCATCATCCCCCGGCCCGTCGCGATGACGCTGCTGTCCCAGGAGCTCGCCCAGTTCGCCGCCGAGCTGGGGGAGAAGGCCACCGTCGCCGGCGACACCTGGATGAAGCAGGTCGCCCGCGACATGCGCAACAAGGCCCGCGGCACCGACAACGACACGCAGGGAGGTGACCAGCAGTGAGCAACCACGTCAGCGTCACCGGAACCTTCCAGCACGGCTTCGGCCGGGTCTGGGAAGTACACGACGACCGCCTGCCCATCGACCCGAACGTCGGACGATTCTCGGATTGGGCCGACGCAGTGGCCTTCGCCCACAAGCTCGCCCGCATGGGCCACATCCCCGGCGGAACGATGGACGCATGGGCCGGGCGTACCGACCGCCCGTCGGTCGTCGCCCGGATCTACTACACCAACCCCGACGGGCAGGAAGTCCGCGAGGCAACGCTCGACGTCCCCGATCCCGACGGCTACCTAGCCACCCAGCTCAACGGCATCACCAACCGCTACGGGCCGCCGTGGTCCCCCAAAGGCCACCAGGTCTACCTGGATGACGCGAGGCTACTGTCCGACCGGAAGGTCACCGGCAAACGCACCCAGTGGCGCTTCCCCGACGACCACCAGCCGTTCGGCGGCGGCCGCCCGGTAGCTGCAGAAACCACCGTCATCGCCGAGATCGACCGGCCCCGCATGGAGCACCGCAATGGCTGACCTCACCGCGCGGGAACGCGCAGCCATCGCCGGGGAAATCAACACCGCGCTCAAATGGGCCCGGAACTGCCCCAGAGATGCCCTGGAAACGCTGCTCTGCCCCTTCCCAAGTGGCCTCGATGTCACCGAGTACGAGCGGTTCGCGCCGTTCGCCGTCGTCCTGGGGCTCCTGTGCGAAGCCCGCGGGATCCCCCTCTCAGACGTCGTGAAATCAGCGGACGACTACACGAGCCCCGAAGAAGTCCTCGTCGTCAACGGGCGCCGCTACCGCCTCGAAACGGAGGTCCGATGAGCACTCTCGATATCTGCTGGGACGGCACCGGCAAGCAGGCCGCGGAGATCGTCCAGCACCTACGCCGCGACGGGTACTCGGCCGCGTTCACCCCCGGCCGCCGCGAGATCGTCGTGATCGACCGCGCCGGCACCCTGACCCGCATCCCGCCCACCGACCCCTGCGCCACCTGCGCCACCTGCACCATCCGCGACCAATGGTGCTGCGACCCCTGGGAAACCCGAGACGAACACGAAGGAGACGACCGATGAGCTGGTCGCCCGCCGATGATTTCGACGATGACGGCAACCACTGCCCCGGCCCCTACCGCCGCACCCGCTTCAGCACTCGCCCCCAGTGCCAGCCCGGCTGCTGCGGAATCGGCCCCCGCCTCTGCGAGGAGCCCCGAGACCCCGACGGCGACCTGCACGAGGGGGCCGACCAGTGACCCCCGACGAAGCCCGCGACCTGCTCGACGGCACCACACCCGGCCCGTGGGACGTGGGCGGCGCGCCCGATGAGCATCCCGCCGTCGTTAAGCACCGAACCGTCGACGGTGGCCCGCTCATCGCCTGCGACAACATCGCCCAGGAAATCCACAACGAAGCCGACGCGGCCCTGATTGCCGCCGCCCCGGACATGGCCGCCATGATCGCCGGAATGCGCGAGGAATGGGGCGTGTCATGCGGCGGGGAGAAGCCCGGAGCGTGGTGGGCATCCCGCGAGGAAGCAGACCAGTGCGCCAAACGCATGGGCATCTGCATTCACTACCCGCTCCCCATCGTCGTCGTCCGCCGCTACGTCACCGAACCGGAGGAAGCATGAGCACCTTCGCCCGTATCCGATGCGCGATCCTCCGCGCCGAAGCCCGCGCCCTCCACATCCTCTGGGGCAAACCATGATCAACCTCCCGCAGCCCACGCTGTTCAGCGTGGTGCACGTCGAGGCGCAGCACCTCCGGCCCCGTCAGATCGTCAGCCGTCCCCGCGGACCGCTGCTCGAGGTGATGGAAGTCGCCGACCTTGGAGCCGTCGGTGTCCTCGTTCGCGGCCGCGACGTCGATCACGCGGGGCTCGTGGAAATCGGCTGCTCCCGATTCACCACCTTCGAGGTCCACCAATGACCGCGCCGCAGATGGAGCTGCTCACGTCGACGCTCATCGCACCGGCACCCGCCCACGAGTGCGGCGAGCTCACCGCCCAGGACGACGGCCACGGCTACGAACCACCGGCCCGCCGGGCGTCGATCGAATCCGCCAGCCTGCATGACGGTTTCGCCGGGCGGCTGATCTGGTGCCGCCCCGACGACCGGGCCTCAACGGCGGCGTCGGTGCGGTGGCGTCGCCTCGTCAGCACCGACACCGACCACCCGGACTGGACCGCCCGCAGCGTCACCGCCGCGGACCCCGACGGCACCACCCACCGGTGCGGCCTCGCCCAAAAATGCGCCATCGC
Organism: Corynebacterium hansenii; assembly: GCF_030408795.1. Lineage (NCBI taxonomy): Bacteria > Bacillati > Actinomycetota > Actinomycetes > Mycobacteriales > Corynebacteriaceae > Corynebacterium > Corynebacterium hansenii. Next base: position 1,986,677 of record NZ_CP047211.1, on the reverse strand, counting down.
CGTCACCCCAGGCGAGCTGGCCCGCGCCCACCACTGGCGCATCCACGAAGGCAAAACCACCTACGAAGGCCACGACCTCGAACCCACCGACTACATGACCAACCACTACCTGTAGAAGGAAAAGCAGCATGAACCGCAGCAGGAAAATTCACCTGGCGTACGTCGCCTTCAACGTCATCGCCATGGCGATCATCGCTGGTATCGCGTGGGAGTCACCCGCCCGCGACCTAGCCGACTTCCATCTCGCAATTGGAATCTTCATCGGCGCGTCCATCTACCCGATGGACCAGGCGATCAACGGCCCCTCACGTCAGGACAAGTGAATCGTTCACCGCCGAACGTACACTGGGAGACCCCGCCAAAAGGAGTGAAGCATGTTTTATCTACTGCACCCGTCCAAGCCCGCAAGGTTCTTGAAGTACCAAATAACCGACAACATGACACTGACGGAAACGTCCGTCGAAGAGCTGTCGGAGCCGACCGAAGGCTTTGGGCACGCCCACGAGTGGCTTCCAATTGCGCTGCGTAGCGGGGAAGCTCTCCCCGGATGGCTCGCGATCCCCGCATGGATCCCGGACTACGTCCGCACTGTTCAACAGCACGGGGAACTCACGAAGGAGACCGCCGATGGCCTTCGCCGGCTCGGCATTGAACCTGGCCCCGATTACTTCGAAGCAGCCGAAGCTTTCCAACGCGGGGAAAACGAAGAAGGCGACGACCTTCGTGAAATCATCTCGCGCCCAGTGGATACCAAGTTGGAAGACCACTGGAAAAACCTGAAGACGGAACTCTCCTAAAACGACCCCACAGGACAGGTCACCCCCAGCTGCCATCATGAACCCATGACTATCCGCTTCCTGGACGGCAACGTCCGATACCCAGTTGACATCCGACACGACGACGAAAGCAACGCCTACGTTCACACGGGAACCACCCCAGCCGGACTGATGCCAATCGAACACGTTGAACTCATATCGACCGACATTCCCACCGGCGAATTCACCGACAACCCCAGCGAAGGACCAGTCGACCTAGAGAAGCTCCTCGAAACCCGCCAGTTCGTCGTCTACTGGACCAACGAAGAACTCGACGCGGCCCCGGCCGACGACCTTGTCATCTCCGGAAAATACCTCTGGAAGCGAGAACACCTCCCAGAAGTGTTCTCCGGATGGGCATGCGGCGAACTGTCTCGCATGGACCTTGGCCCATACGTCGCGCTCACCCCACGCCGGAAAGAAACCCCCCCGACCCGCCAATAAGCCCGCGACCTGGACTGTCCGGTTACATCGTGTAAGCTAAGCGCTAGCGCGTGAAATGAACCCCCGGGAGGCCCTGTCTCCACGGGGGGTTTTCTCATGCGCTCGTCATGGTCCCTCCCCGTCGACCATCAGCGACACGACGCTGCGACAGGGGAGGTCGGGTGAAGGTCAAGACCCCCGGGGCCCCATCCACCCCGGGGGTCGACTGCCCCCCACCCCATGGCAACCCCGCCCCCACCAACACCCCCACCCCCGGGGTGCGTCCTCGTAGCCCAACCGGCAGAGGCAGCGGCCTCAAACCCCGCACAGAGCAGGTTCGACCCCTGCCGAGGACACCAGGCGCGAGCGTGCGGCACACGCCACAACAACAGGACACCAACCAGCGTGTCGACCAACGCTCGCGCCCCAAACCCAATGCACATCACCATCATCAGCCACGGCACCAAACGCGCACCACGCACCAACCGCACCATCGACTGCCGGCACCTACCCAACCCGCACGACGTCGAAGCACTCCGGCCACGCGACGGCCGCGACCCCATGGTCACCGACTGGCTCACCAGCCACGACGAAACCCGCGCGCTCATCGCCACCGAAGCCAGCCGCATCCCGACGATCACGGCAGGGCAGCTGACCATCGGCACCATGTGCAGTGCAGGCCGACACCGAAGCGTCGTCATCGCCGAAGCGCTCGCGCACGAACTCACGGCACGAGGGCACGACGTCGAGGTGCGGCACTCATGTCTCGAGGAGGTCGACATGGCCAAGTCCGGGAAGACGACCACCGAGCGTGGGCTCGGGTGGGATCACCAGCAGCAGCGCGCACGCCTGCTCAAGCTCCACGTCGACGGCACGCCGTGCTGGTGGTGCGGCGAGCCGATGTACCGATCCCAGGCCCTCGACGCTGACCACACTCAAGCACGCAGCAACGGCGGTAGGAAAGCCGACCGGCTGCTGCACGCGTCGTGCAACCGGTCGAGGCAGAAGGGGGAGCGCGACGACCAGCGGCCGGCGCTGCGTCGCCTCCCCGCCGCCCGGGCATTCCACTGGCCCGAAAGGTAAGGCAACCCTAAGGGGCCCTGTCCAAAATCCTGGAGGGCCCCGCGCCTGACCCCCAGCGCCTCGGGTAGCCAGGCTCTCTCTCCCGACGCTGAACCGGGGGCTCGCGCGCGCGTGAAGGAGGTTCACCAATGAACGACGTTCAAGGCTGGGTTGAAGCCGAACACATCGAATCCGAACCGGTCACCGGCCGCATGCGCGCCCACGTCCTCGAAGCCATCGAAGCCGCCGACCACCTGGAGATCACCGACGACGCCGCCGTCGAGCTCGCACTGCAGCTCGCCGAGATCATCGACAACGCCCGCGACTCCGGCGACCCCGCTGCCTTCGAGAAGACCAGCTTCGGCCCCATGCCGACCCTGCACAAGGTGTTGACCTCCCTCGGGCTCAACCCCGAGGGCCGGCAGAAGCTCAACCTCGACTCGGGCGAAGACAACGATGAGTGGTGACGGTGGCCGCGGCACTGATCGGGTCCCGCGAGCCGCGAGTATTCACCCCGCCGCTGGTCGAATTGACCCCCGAGACCTCACTCGGATTCGACATCATCTGGTTCGCCAAGGAGATCCTCCGCGAGCCCCTGACGCCGTGGCAGCAGTGGTTCGTCATCCACGCCTTCGAGCTGATGACGCTGGACGCGAAGCAGGCGCTGTACCCGGATCGCCCTGACCTGTGGGACGAGCAGGTACCGCGGTTCAAGACGGTGCTGCTCATGGTCGCCCGCCAGAACGGCAAGACTCACGTCGTCAAGGTCGTCATCAAGTGGGCGCTGTTCCGCCAGCGCCTGAAGTACATCCTCGGCGCCGCGCAGACGAAGAACGACGCCAAGGAGCTGTGGGAGGAGATCGTCCTCGAATGCGAAGAGCACCCCGGACTGAACAAGCGCATGAAGCGCACGACGTTCAACAACGGCTCGGAGGCGCTGCGCTCGAAGTGGGGCGCGTACCGCATCGCCGGGCTTGACCGGAAGGCCGGGCGCGGCAAGACCGTGAACCTGTTGTTCATGGACGAGTTGCGAGAGCACAAGACCTGGGAGGGCTGGGCGGCGCTGTCGTCCACGACGCTGTCGCCGGTGTTCGGCCTGAACCTCACGGCGTCCAATGCCGGCGACTGGCGGTCGGTGGTGCTCAACTCGCTGCGCGACGGCGCGCTGGCCAACATCGACACCGGGGGAACGGAGGCGACCGTGGGGCTTTTCGAATGGTCCGCTGACCCCGACCTCGCCGTCGATGACCGCCGCGGCTGGGCGCAGGCTAACCCCGACCTGGGGCACGGGCGCATGACCGTCCGCGATATCCAAGCCGAGTTCGAGGCGAAGTCCGAGCCGGAGTTCCGCACCGAGAACTTGTGCCAGCGCGTCGATGACCTCGAAGAGGTTGAACCGGCGATTACGCCGGAGCGGTGGGCGGAGCTTCGGTGGGCCGAGCCCGCGTCGACCGGCCAGGCGTGCCTGGCGATCAACGTCAGCCCCGGCTCCGACCTGTGGACGGTCGCCGCCGCGGTGAAGACCACCCGGGGCGTGCACGTCGAGATCGGCCGACACGCCGAAGCGACCGTCGCGCAGATGGTCGACTTCATCAAGGCCGCAGTCGAATCCGGCGACCCGGTGGCCATCGTCATCCCGCGCAATTCGCCCGCGGCGGTGCTCGAGCGTGCGTTGATCGACGCGGGCGTCGAACCGGAGATGATGACCTTCCCGCAGATGAAGCTGTCGACGGCGGAGATCCTCAAGCGGGTGTCCGACGGGACGGTGACCCACGGCGGGGACCAGCGCCTCGATGAGGCCGTCGCCGTCGCGGTGACGAAGGCCTTCGACTCGGGGGCGTCGGTCGCCTGGTCGGAGACCATGTCCGAGGGGGACATTTCGCCGCTGGTCGCCGCGACGTACGCGGCATGGGGGCTGGGGGAGTACACGGCAGAGGTGGAGATTCCACCGGCTGCCATCGGATTCCAAGCACAGCAGACGACGACGTCGTCGGCGCCGCGAGACTTCGCGGTGCCACGAGGGTCGGCGCTGGGCATGAACTGGTGATGGAGGTGGAGCATGGCGGATGAGACGCAAGCCCCTGCGCCGAAGGAGATCGGCTACGTCCACGCCGGATCGGAGGAATCGATCCGCGGCGTCGATGAGGAGCACGTGGACGAGCTCCGGTGGCCTCAGTGCCTCGATACGTACGCGGAGATGCGCAAGGACTCGTCGGTCGCATCGCTGCTCAAGGCGGTGACCCTGCCGATCCGTGCGACGCCGTGGCGCATCGATCCGGCCGGCGCCCCTGATGAGGTCACCGAGTTCGTTGCCCGCCAGCTCGGCTTGCCGATCATCGGCGAAGAGGCCAAGGACGCGCTTCCTCGGCGGTCCCGTCGGTTCTCCTGGCCGGAGCACCTCCGTATGGCGCTGTGGATGCTGCCGTACGGGGCGATGTACTTCGAGCAGGTCGTGGAGATGGACGACCAGGGCCGGTGGGGGCTGCGGAAACTTGCGCCCCGCATGCCGAAGTCGCTGGCCGACATTCAGGTCGCCCGCGACGGTGGTTTGATCGCCATCGAGCAGAAGGCCCCGACCGGAGGGACCTTGATCCGACCCACGCGGTCCAGCGGCCGGACGATCATCCCGGTCACCCGGCTCGTCGCCTACGTCAACGACCGCGAGGGCGCGGACTGGACGGGCGAATCGCTGCTGCGGCCGGCGTTCAAGCACTGGATGCTGCGCGATCGGCTGCTCAAGGTCGAGGCCGTCACCCACGAGCGCAACGGCATGGGAGTGCCCGTGTACATCAACCCGCCGAACGCGTCGGATGAGCAGATCGAAAAGGGCCGCGCCATGGCCCAGGCCTACGCCGCCGGCGACCAGTCCGGCGTGTCGCTGCCCTTCGATTCGAAGCTGCAGCTGCTCGGCGTGACCGGACAGTTGCCCGACCCGCGCGGCGCGATCGAATACCACGACGCGATGATCGGCAAGACCGGTCTGGCGCATTTCCTCAACCTCGACGGCAAGGGCGGTAGTTACGCGCTGGCGACGACGCAGGGCGACCTGTTCACCACGTCGCTGGCCGCGACCGCCGACGCAATCGCCGACGTCGCCAACGAGCACATCGTCAACGATCTCGTGGACTGGAATTTCGGCGAGGACGTCCCGGCGCCGCGCATCGTCTTCGACGACATGAGGTCGACGTCGGTGGAGGTCGCCAACGCGCTGCGGACGCTGGCCGACGCCGGACTGATCCGCCCGGATCGAGGCATCGAGGAATGGCTGCGCCGCGAGATGGGCGCCCCGGCGAAGGACACCCCGCCGCCGGAAACCCCGTGGACACCTGACCAAGGAGGTGGAGACGATGCCGGAGACACCAACAGCCCCGAATCGGCCGATCCTGCGTGACGTCCCCGACGTCGAGTTGCTGAAGGTCGGGGAGTGGCCCGCGTCGACGGGCCCGTTCACCGCGACGCCGGAAGTCCTTGCCGCGGCGGTGCGCGCCGCGCAGTCGTCGGCGGTCGGACGGCCGGTGATCAAGCTCGGCCATGTCGACCCCCGCTTCGACGGTGAACCCGCTGTCGGCTTCGTGGATAATCTGCGGCTCTCGCAGGACGGTTCGACGCTCGTCGGGGACCTGCGTGGATTGCCCGCGTGGCTGGCGGACATTCTGCCGTCGGCGTACCCGAACCGCTCGATCGAGGGCTCATTCAACTACCGAGACCAGACCGGCATGGTGCACGAATTCGCTCTGACCGGCCTGGCATTGCTGGGCGTGTCCCCGCCGGCGGTCGGCACGCTGTCGACGCTGCGCGACGTGGCCGCCCTGTACGACGTCGCCGCCGGGCGAGATGGCCCGGCGGCAGGAGAGGTGGCAATCATGCCCGACAAGATCATCGCGTCGGCGTCCGTCGAGGACGTGCGGCGCGACTTCTACGAGAAGGGTCCCGGCGCTGACGACTTCTGGTGGATTGAGGAGCTCTTCCTCTCCCCGCCGGAGATCATCGCCATGGACGACACCACCGGCGAGCTGCACAAGGTCGCCTACGCCGTCGGAGACGACGACGCCATCGAGTGGGGGGAACCGGAGACGGTACGACGTGAGTACGTCGCCGCGTCGACGCGCACCCCGGACGCCCGGTGGGAATCGGCCGCGGAATCCCGCGGCCGCGAGTACAAGCCGGTCGCTGCGGCGGCCGAGAAGGAGGAACACCTGATGGAGTTCACCGAAGAGCAGGCCGCCGCGCTGGTCAAGGCGCTGGGCCTGGACGAAGGCGCTGACGCCGCCGCGATTGTCAAGGCCGTGGAGACCATGGCCAAGGACGCGGAGAAGAAGACCGACGACGATGAGGCCGACGACGGCAAGGGTAAGGCCCCGGCCGCGCCGGTCGCCGCGTCGACCATCCACGCCGCCGCCGACCAGCTGGGCCTGGCCGTGGTCGACAAGCATGCGCTGGCCGCCGAGCGCGCCGAGCGCGACAAGCTCGTCCGCGACGCCCGCGAACGCGCCGTCGGCGACGCAATCGCCGCGGGCAAGCTCATGCCCGCCCGCCGCGACGCCGCCCTGACCCAGATGGAGAAGGGCCTGCTCACCGCCGACGATCTCGACTCCATGGAGCCGCTGGTGACCATGGCGGGCCGTGAGGTCGGACATGGCCTCGGCGCCGACGAGGACGACGACGGCGCGAAGCTGTCGGCCGCCGCCGACCGTGCCGGCATGTTCGGCCGCCCCACCACCTAAGGAGAAGCACTCATGTCGAATCCCACTTTCCGCTCCGGCCCGGTGACCCAGAAGGCCGCCGCCGCCGTCGAGAAGCACCGCCTGGTTACCCTCGGCGAGAACGGCATCTCGCACGCCGGCGCCGACGGTGTCGTCTTCGGTGCCGTCACCGAAAACGCCGCACCGGACACCGCCCGCGAGGCCAACAACCTCGCGATCACCGCCCCGTCCGTCGTCGCCGTCCACATCGGCGGCGTCGTGCCGCTGGCCGTCGCCGACGGCGCGACCGGCCTGACCCTCGGCGCGACGGTCTACGCCGCCGCCGACGGCAAGGTCTCCAACACCGGCACCGTCAAGGCCGGCGTCATCGTCGCCACCCCGGGCGACGCCCCGTCCACCGTCCGAGTGCACCTGCGCCTCGACGCCTAAACCACCGTCAGCTGAAGCAACACCCCAGGCCAACCGGCCTCCGGGGTGTTTTTTCATGCCCAATTCCAAGGAGGACCAATGGGCAACATCATCACCTCCGCGTACGACGGTGACCCGATCACCGTCGACTCGCTGATCAAGGATCCCAAGTGGATCGCCGAGCGCACCATCCAGAACCTCGACGGCGCGTTCCTCGAGGACCTGCTCTTCCGCAACGCCGGCTCCAACGACTCCGGCGTCGCGGCGTTCCGCGAGGCCGCGTCGCCGTTCCTCGCCGACGACGCCGAGGTCGTCGCCGAGTTCGGCGAGATCCCGGTGTCCGGGCTGAACCTCGGCAAGGTGCGCACCGTCATCGGCCAGAAGGTCGCGATGGGCATCCGCGTGTCCTACGAGCAGCGCCACGAGAACCGCCTCGACATGGTGAGCAAGCAGCAGACCGCGCTGCAGAACACCATGATCCGCTCCGGAGTCCGCGCGTCGCTGGCCGCGTTCGACGCCGCCGAAACCCCGACCGCCGCGGCGACTGCCGCCTGGTCCGGCGGCGCCGGCGACCCGGCGAAGGACGTCCTCGACGCGATCGAGCAGATCCAGGCGGCGAAGCCGGACAACGCCAAGGACGACGAGGTGTTCGGCTACAACCCGAACACCCTCGTGCTGGCGCCGGTCACACTGACCGCGCTGCTGCGCAACGAGCAGGTGCAGAAGTTCTACATCGGCGACAACGCCGCCGAGAACCCGCTGTACACCGGCGTGCACCCGAAGACGATCTTCGGCCTGACCGTCGCGACGTCGCGGTTCATGGACCCGACGAAGGCCATCGTCCTCGAATCCGGCGTCGCCGGTTTCCGCTCGGACACCATCCCGCTGCAGATGACGCCGCTGTACCAGGAAGGCGGCGAGTCCGGCATGGGCGGCCCGAACATGTCCTGGCGCTCCGACGCGGTGCGCAAGCGCATCATCGCCGTCGATGAGCCGAAGTCGGTGCTCACCATCACCGGGGTGACGGCGTAATGCGTGTCCGCCTGACCGTCGGCCGCTGGGATCAGCGCGTCGACGGCGAGTACGTGCGCCGCTACCGCGGTGACGTCGTGGACGTCGACGCGGACACCGGGGCGTGGCTCGTGCGGGCAAAGGCCGGCGTCGACGTTGACGCCGAGCCTGTCCCGAAGCAGCCCACGCCCAAGCGCAAGGCCGAGGTGAAGGTGGACGCCGACGATCCGGTCGACGCCGAGGCGGAACCCGCGCCGGAGCGGCCCCGCCAGACCGCCAACAAGGCCGAGTGGGTCGCGTACGCCGTCGCCCTCGGCATGGCCCCGTCCGCCGCCGAGGACCTGACGCGCGCGCAGCTCATCGCCGCCACCGCCCAGGCCTAAGCACCGCACCCAAGGGAGGCCCGCATGGAGACCTACGCCGAGGTCGCAGACCTCGAAGCCGAGTGGCGCCCGCTCACCGCCCCTGAAAAGGCGAGGGCGGGAAAGCTGCTCGAAATGGCCGGGATCCTCATCCGCCGGCGCGTCGCCGTCGATGACGAGGAAACCCGCGCCGTGGCCCGCTGGGTCAGCCTCGACATGGTCTTCAACGCGCTGGCCGTCCCGATGGAACAGCGCGGCAAGACGCAGTGGGCCACGACCGTCGGCGCGGTGTCCGAATCCGCGTCGATGCTCAATCCCCAGGTCACGCTGCAACTGCTGGCCGGGCACCTCGAACTGCTCGGCCTGCCGACCATGCCCGGCGCCAGTTACGCCTTCGGGTGGCGCGGCGAGGAACCCCTGTCCGAGTACGAGCCCAGGTACCGCTGGTGAAAGGGGGCCGCTGATGTACGACCGTCGAATCTCCATTGTCACCCCGGGCACCACTACCGACGGCTACAGCGGCGTCACGGTGCCCGACTGGGCAACCGCGACCGTCACCGAGGTGCCCTTCGGCGTCGAGGTGCAGCCGAGGATGACCACCGAGGACACCGACGACGGGCGCCGCGTTTTCATCCAGGTCGGATGGCGCGTGATCTCCCCGCCCGGGCACGTCATCCCCCTCGGCGACCTTGACCGCATCCGCGTGGAGGGCATGGCCGACGACCTCGACGTCGTCGGCAACCCGGGCACGTGGGAGCACACCTCGATGCGGCACTCCGAAATCGACGTGGAGGTGGCCCGTGGCTGACGTCCGCAACGAGATCGACTACGACGCGATCTTCCAGGAGGTCATGTCCATGCCCTCGGTGCTCGCCAAGGTCGAGCAGAAGGCGGTGAACATCGCCGCGAAGGCCCGCGCCATCGACGCCGCCGAAGGCGGCAACGCGATGATCACTGTCCGCCGAGTGCACGTCCCCTCCGGGCGCGCGATCTACAACGTCGAGTCCACCGACGTCGCCGGCGAATACGGCGACTCCACCACCGCGGCGCGCAAGACGCTGCGCCGCGCGGCGGGAGGTTCCAGACGATGACCGACACCCTCGATGTGCTCCAGCACGTGTGGGCCGAGCTGCGCGCCGACCTCGACGGAACGTGGGTCGGCGACGTCCTGCCACCGGCAGAGCAGCTCGACCCTCGCCAGGTCTACGTCGTCGTGGACGAGCTGCCCGGCGAAGAGGTCGCACCGTGGGGAGGACATGCGCCGCTCATTGCGGATCACGTCCTCGACGTCGATATCCACGGTCCGTCGCGCATCTCCACGAAAGCGGTGCGCGATCAGGTCAAGGCAACCCTGTCCGACTTGCCGAACCGTCGGCACGTCCCGATCACGCGCACGCGGTGCCCGTCGACGTGGCACCCGCGCCCCGACATGAACCCGAAGCTCAAGCGCGTCGGCGCCGAGTTCCGATTCACCGCGCGCATCTAGCGCCAACCACCACATCATCCAGCCCCGCCGGTCGCCGGTCGGGGCTTTTCTCGTAAGGAGCAAGCCTCATGGCCCTGCAGAACACCCTCGACGGATTCGCCGCCGCGCTGGCCCACGTCGGCACGACCGGCGCCGTCCGCTACGCCGACCTCGGCTCGCCCGTTCCCCGCATGGAGCCGTCCTTCGATGACGGCATCTTCACCAACATGGGCTACATCGGCCCCGACGGCATCGAAGTCAGCTTCGATGAGGACGCGACCGAGTTCATCCCGTTCCAGGAGATCGCGCCGATCCGCCGCGAGATCACCAAGTCCATCACGGCGATCAAGTTCGTCCTGTGGCAGACCTCCCGCAAGAATCTGTCGTTCTTCCTCGGCGGCGAGGTCCAGGAGGACGGCCAGGGCGGCTGGTACATCGACGTCGGCGGCAAGCCGAAGTTCGACCGCAAGCTTTTCGTGGTCGACGTGGTCGACGGCGACGACGCCGCCCGCATCATCCTGCCCAACGCCCAGCTCACCGAGCGCGGCTCGGTGACCTTCAAGTCCGACGAGATCATCGGCCTCGAGGTCACCATCACCGCGTACCCGGCCGACGCGTCGGAGTACCCGGACGACCCGACCATCGCTGGCAAGCAGTCGCGCTGGTACTTCTCCGAGTCCTGGGACGAGTCCGGAGCCGTTGGCTCCGAGACCGGCGGCGGCGCCCTGTCCATCGCCACCACCGCCCTGCCGGCGGGCACCGTCGGCACGCCGTACACCGCGAAGCTCGTTGCCTCCGGCGGCGTCGGCTCCGCGCTGTGGGAGATCGCTGGCGAGACCACGCTGCCGGAGGGCCTGGATCTGTCCACCGACGGCACGATCTCCGGCACCCCGACCGCCGCGGGCGAAACCGACCTGCAGCTGCGCGTCGAGGACCTGGCCGACAACGCGGCGGAGAAGAAGGTCAAGCTCACCATCTCCAACGCCGCGGCGTAGCCGCGCGCCCCGGGCGGTTGCCGGTTCGCGCCCCTCAATCACCGGCCCCCCTTTTCACACCTTCTACCCGAAAGAGGTACACACCCATGCTCGATCTCGACCAGATTGTCGCCCAGCGCGAAGAGGCCACCGGCGTCGCCGACGGCCGCGTCCCCTTCGGCTTCACCGCCAAGGATGGCCCGAAGAAGGGCGAGCGCCTCGAATTCTCCTTCATGGACCCGGTGGCCCTGCCCGACGACGTCGCCGACGAGCTCGAAGAGGTCGCCGACTCCAACACCGAGGTCGGCCTGCTGCTCATGGGCGAGGAGGAGTACGAGCGCTTCCTCGAAGCCGGCGGCTCCGGCGCCCTGTTCGGCCAAGTCGTCAACGCCTACCGCGAGTCCGTCACCGGCTACATGGAGGACGGAAACCCTACTCGTGGAAATCGCTCCTCGCGGCGCATGGCGGCGCGGAAGCGGCGGAAGCAGCACTAGAGGCTCACTACGGGTGGGACGTCATGGCCGGGTTCTGGCGAGGGCAGGTCACGCTGCGGAAACTCCGCGTGCTTCTGACCTACCTGCCGCAGGACGCGGCCACCCGCTGGCACCTCACCGATGACCGCCCCTTCACCCTGGCCGACAGCACCAGGTGGGCGTCCCAGTGGGCGCTCACCCGTGTCGCGCAGGCGTTGATGGGGGAGAAGGCCACCGGCAAGGACGTCTACGACGGCATGCCGAAGTACCCGTGGGCCGAACCCGAGGGCGGCGGAGGAAAGAAGTTCGGCTCGCTCGGCGACCGAAGCCACGGGGAGGTCATGGCCTACCTGGAATCCATGGGCGTCAGCCCAATGCACTAGATCAGGGGGTGCCCCAGCATGGCCGGAGATACCGTGTGGATCGGCGTCAACGCCGAAGTCCGCGGCTTTATGAAGTCCGTCGACCAGGCGGCCAACCAGGCCGCCCAGGCGGGCGGGAAGCGGCTCGAAGACGGCTTCCGCAAGGGCGGCGAGCAGGCCGGAAAGGCCGCCGCCGATGGGCTCAAGTCCCAGGCGAAGACCATCGAGCAGGTCTCCACCAAGCTGGGCACTGCCCGCAAGGCCGAGGCGGAGGCCGCCGCGCGCGTCCTCGCCGAGGAGAAGAAGCTTGACGCGCTGCGGTCGTCGGGGAAGGCGACCGCGTCGCAGCTGGAGGCCGCCGAAAACCGCGTGGCCAACGCCAAGCGCCGCCAGGGCGACGCGACGCAGCAGGTCACCCGGTGGCAGCGAGACCTCACCTCCGCGCAGGAAGGCGGCGCGACGTCGTCTATCTCGCTGGCCAACGCCGAGGACCGTCTCGCGGCGGCGAAGACCCGCGCGGCGAAGGCCTCCGGCGACGTTCGGACCGCCGAGCTGCGCGAGTCGGAAGCCAAGGACAAGGCATCCGCCGCGGCGCAGAAGGCCGAAACCGCCGAGGTGCAACTCGCCCTGGCGAAGATGGACCACGGCAACGGCTCGCGCGAGGTCAAGCAGGCCGAGCGGGAGCTGGAGCAGGCCCGCAAGCAGCTGATCACCTCGACCAACCAACTCGCCACCGCCGAAGGCAACTCGATCAAGGCGAAGGCGCAGCTGGCGACGGCCAACGACCAGGTCCGGGCGAAGTCCACCCACCTCAAGGCCGTGCAGGCCGACGTCGCCAACGCCGAAAAGCGCACCGGCACCGAAGCCGCCGCCGCGGGCCGCAAGATCCGCGGCATGGGCAACGACATGACGTCGACGTCCGGGCCGTCCCGGGGCCTGATGACCAACCTCGGCGGCATCGCCGGTAAGGCCGCCATCGCCGCCGGCGCGTTCATCGGTGTGCAGGGCGCGACCAGCTTCCTGTCGTCGGGCTTCGATCGCCTGATGAACATCCAGCGCGCCGAGGTCAATTTCCAGGCGATCGGGCTGACCGCCGAGCAGACCGAAGCGCAAATGGCGCGCCTGTCCGAGCAGGTCACCGGCACCTCGGTCAGCCTCGCCGACGCGGCGAAGTACAGCGCGATGTTCGCTCAGGCGGGCGTCGAGCTCGGCGCGCCGATGGACGACGCAATCCAAGCATTCACCAACCTGTCCGCTGCGGCCGTCGGCACCGGCATCGATGTTGGCCGCATCATGCAGCAGGTCGCCGCCAGCGGCAAGATCGACGCCGGCGTGCTCAACCAGCTCGCCGACGCGAACGTCAACGCCGCGCAGTACCTGTCGGAGTTCACCGGCAAGTCCGTCGCCGAAGTCCGCAAGCTCGCCTCCGAAGGCAAGATCAGCTTCGAGGACCTGGTGGGCGCCATCAACGGCGGCATGGGCGACTACGCCGCCGCGATGGGCGAGACGCTGCCGGCGAAGATGGCCAACGCCAAGACCGCGTTCGCGACCTTGTCGGCCGGGATCATCGAGCCGTTCATCGGCCCGCTGACCACGGGCATTGAGTTCCTCACGTCGATGCTCAAGACCGTCAAGCCCGCCATCTCGGGGTTCTTCTCCGGCCTGCTGGGCTCGAAGACCGTGATGATCGCCCTTGGCGTCGCCGCGTCGGGGCTGGTGGGTTCGCTCATCGCCGTCAAGGTCGCCGCCGCGGGCGTCCTCATCGCCGGGAAGGTCCGCGCGATGGTCGCCGCGTTCAAGGCATGGCAGCTGGCGACGAAGGGGCAGACCGTCGCCCAGATCGCCCTGAACATGGCGATGAAGGCCAACGTCATCGGCGCGATCATCGGCGTCGTCGTGGCCCTCGGCGTCGCACTGTGGGCCTTCTTCACGAAGACGGAGAAGGGACGCGAGCTGTGGTCCCGGTTCACCGACTTCATGGGCTCGGCGTGGGAGCGGATCAAGGCCGCCTTCGCCGCCGGGCTGCAGGCGATCCAGCCCGTCTGGGACGGCATTTCCTCCGGCGCCCAGTGGGCGTGGGACAAGCTGACCGGCTTCTTCGGTTGGATCAGCGACGCCTTCTCCGGCCTGAAGTCCCTCATCGTGGACGGGGACTTCTCCGGTGCGCTGCGCGACGCCTTCGGCATCGAGGAAGACAGTCCGATCGTCGGAATCATCCTGGGCATCCGCGACGGCTTCATCAGCCTCAAGGACGGCGCAGGCGAGGCGATCGGCTTCCTCAAGTCGATGTGGTCGGAGTACACCGACGCCGTCAGCACGAAGTACAACGAGAACATCGTCCCCATCCTCGACTTTTTTAAGGAGAAGTGGGGCCAGCTCAAGGCCGCCGTCGAGCCGATCATCGACTCGATCAAGGAGAAGTGGAACGTCTTCACGACGGCCCTGCGTGAAACCTACGACGCCCACATCGCCCCCGTGGTCGACGCCTTCAAGCAGAAGTGGGACGAGCTCAAACAGCGCTTCGGCGCCTTCGTCACCGAAATGTGGGAGCCGCTGATCAAGCCAGCGCTCATCGCGCTGGCCGCGCTGCTCCTCGGACCGATCATCCTGGCGATCACCGCGGTGGTCGCGATCATCGGCATCGTCGTCGGCGTAATCATGGGCCTGGTCTACGTCATCGTGTCGCTGCCCGGCTGGGTCATGGGCGCGGTCAACGGCGTCAAGCAGTGGTTCTCCGACCTGAAGGCCAATGTCGCCGCGTGGTTCACCGAGATGGGTGCGTCCATCTCCGGATGGTGGAACGAGCACATCGCGCCGCTGCCCGGCCAGGTCGGTGACGCGATCTCCTCGGTCAAGCAATTCTTCTCTGACCTGTGGCGTTCCGTCATGGACTGGTTCCGCGACATGGGCCAGTCCGTCGCGGACTTCTGGAACAACCACGTCGCCCCCCTGCCCGGCCAAGTCGCTGGCGCGGTCGGAGATGTGCTGGCGAGGGTCGGCGAAATCCCCGGCAAGGTGAAGAACGTTTTCTCCGACGCCGGACGCTGGCTCGTCAATGCCGGCCGCCGAATCCTCAACGGCCTGTGGGAAGGCATGAAGGCCGCGTGGAGCAGCGTGAAGTCCTGGATCTCCAGCACGCTGAACTTCTCCGCCATCGGGTCGCTCATCGGCCTGGCCGGTGGAGGCGTCATCGGGTACGCCGACGGCGGGATCACCGCCTACGCCCAGGGCGGCATCGCCCAGCTCGAGTCGTACGCCAACGGCGGCCGCCGCAAGGAGAACCACGTCGCCCAGATCGCCCCGGCAGGGGCGTGGCGCGTGTGGGCCGAGGACGAAACCGGTGGTGAAGCGTACATCCCGCTGCACCCGACGAAGCGCACTCGGTCGACGGCGATCCTCGCCCAGACCGCCGACATTTTCGGCATGGGCCTGGTCGACAAGCGCACCGGAGCGCCGGTCGAGTCGACCTACCGGGGCAGCCTCGGCCCGGCACGTGGCGCGGTGCAAGCGTTCGCCGACGGCGGGGTGCGCACGGCGTCGGAGGTACGTCGCTTCGTGGAGGGCGAAAACGTCGCGGGCATCGCGATGGACCGCTCCCTACAAGGCGCGCCGTACACCAACAGCCCGGGGCCGGGCGCGTGGGGCGACTGCTCCTCGACGCAGGGTCGAATCTTCGACTTCATGATCGGCAAAAACCCGATCGGCCCCCGCGCGTTCTCGACGCACTCGCAGGAGCAGTACATCCGCTCCAACGGTGGGCACATCGGCAAGGGCCCGGAGGGGTCCTTCCGCATGGGCTGGAACAACCGCGGCTCGATGGCCCATACCTCCGGCACCCTGCCGGACGGCACGAACGTCGAGATGGGCGGTGGCAACGGTGGCGGCGCGATCGGCGGCGGTGCCGTGGCGTGGGATCACCCGCAGTTTGACCACTGGGGATGGATTCCCACGTCGTCAGCGCAGGAAGCCGCGGCGACGTCCGCCATCGGTGACCTGTCGGACATGCCGGCCGTCGACGACGCTACGTCCACCACTGGTGGCTCCGGCGCGTCGGGCTCCAACCCCGACGTCGGCGCGGGCCCGGCTGCTGTGGCCGAGTCTGCGCCAACGACGTGGTCGGAGCTCGCTGGATCGTCGGCGAAGGCAATCGTGTCGGGGCAGGTCAAGGACGCGCTGAGCGTCTTCGGCGTGCCCGACGAGATTCCGCCGCTGCTCCAGGCACTGCGGTCGGTCGGTATCGCCGTGGAGGAGCGCGACAACGCGGCCTCTCAGGAGGTCGTCGGCGCGGAAGCGTCCGGAACCTCCACCACGGCGACGTCGACCGCTGGCGACGCTGCCGGTGACCTCGCCGGTCTGTCGGACGCCGCCCCGCCGGCGCCGGAACCGGCGCCGGCGGGCCCGGACTGGGGAATGCCGTTCTTCGTCCGGGAGATCAGCCGCGCGGCGCAGTCCAAGGGCCTCGACCGTGAGGCTGCGGTGATCGGAACGGGCACCTCGCTGGTCGAGGCGTCTGATCCGATCCTGATGTGGGCCAATCGGGCGGTGCCGGAGTCGCTGAACTTCCGGCACGACCGCATCGGCTCGGACTACGACTCGGTCGGCATTTTCCAGCAGCGCGACAACGGCGCGTGGGGCACCGTCGCCCAGCGCATGAGCCCCTTCGAGTCGGCGCTGATGTTCTTCCGCGAGCTCGTGAAGTTCGACTGGAAGTCAATGAGCCGCGGCGCGGCAGCGCAGAAGGTGCAGCGCAGCGCGTTCCCGTCTCGGTACGAGCCCGTCATGGGCCGCGCCGAGGAGCTGGTGGCCCAGTACGGCACCTTCGGCTCGGCACCGGGCTACGCGTCGGGCGGCTACGTCTCCGGACGAGGCGGTCCCCGCGATGACGCGATCCGCGCATGGCTGTCCAACGGCGAATACGTCGTCAACGCCGGCGCGGTGCGCGACAACCGGGCGTTGCTCGAGGCCATCAACGGCGGCGCCAACGTCGCCGGGATGGTCGCCGACGGCGTCATCGAGACCGGTGCTGCCGCAGGCAAGGCCGGGGTCTCCGGCATCGCGGGGATGGCGAAGTCGGCGGCCGGAACGCTCGGCCCCGCCGCGGCCCCCGCGGCTGCGGCTATCGGCATGGCCGAGGGCTGGGCGGGCATGGCCGTCGATGAGGTCGCGGCCGCTGCGGGCCGCGTCGCGCACGCCGGCATCAACACGCTCGCCGAGGGCGCGGCCAACGCCGCGGGCTCGGCGGATCAGATGCCGGTCGTCGCGGCCCGCACCCCGAACCCGGCGCCTGCCGAGCGCGCACCGGGCGAGCTCGTCGGAGCGGGAGTCGCCAACGGCGACGCCCGGGTGGTGAACAACCACTACGAGTTCAACCACCGCGACGAGGACGCCGCCTGGCGTCGTTTCAAGGAGCAGCAGTGGCGCGACGCTCAGGGCTTCGGGCCGCTGCGATGACCGATTGGAGGTGAGCTGTGCAGCGCAAGCCGATCAGCATTCTCGTCCGCGGTGTCGATGGATCCGAGTGGATCCTGTCCGGCCCGGGGCGTGGCAACCGAGGAGTTGTCCTGGCCCCGGAAGCGGATGGGCTGATTGACCCGCCCGTGTCGACCATCTGGAAGTCGAGCGCGACGCAGATCGGCTCGACCTACCAGGCCGCCCGGTACGCCGCCCGCGATCTTCAGCTGAAGCTGTGGATCTGGGATGACGACCGGTGGGACTGGCAGGTCACCGATTCGCTGTGGCGCCGGGCGTGGTCGTACGAGCGGGACTCGGAGCTCATCGTCCGGTCGGATTCGGGGGAGCGGCGACTGCGCTGCCGCCTGTCGCAGACCCCGGAGGTCAAGCTCGGGCAGGAGGGCGGTCACGCCGGCGGCCACACGGAGATGGCGCTGTCGCTTCGCGCCGGGAACCCGATGTGGACCCAGGAGGACACCACGGACGTGTGGCGATTCGACGGAATCCACTACACGGGTTTCGTCACAGTGACGAATCCGACGGATACCCAAGCATGGGTCAAGTACGTTTCTGTGGGGCCCGCTTCGCTGATTCTTCCCGATCATTCGTTCGAGGATCGGGAAGGGTGGCCCGGGTACGAGCACCGCGACCGTCGGGTCGTCCTCCCCTTCCAGAACCGCCACCAGAATCTGCTCATCGACACCGACCCGATGACCGAGCAGGTCGTCTCCTCGGACGGCAGCCAGTTCTGGGCGCGGATGAACGGCCAGGCCTTCGTGTACCCGGTGCCGCCGTGGACACCGCCGACGCGCATCCCGGTAGTGGTCAACCCGCTGCCGTGGCTGCCGAACCTCTGGGCCCGCCTCGGCATCCCCTTCGACATCCCCGTCGACGCGCTCGTCGCGATGGCCGAGGCACTGACCAAGCTCCTGGAGCCGCTCGGCACCGACACGGTGCTGTCCTGGACACCGGAGCGTCTCGCCCAGGAAATCGACACCGCGATCCGGTCGGTGCTGCCCGGCTTCGTCGGGGAGTGGGCCGACGTCCTGCTGGAAGCCCTGTCGATCCCGACGCTCGGCGAGATCATCGCCGAAGCGTGGGGATCGGTGGCCACGATGGCCGGCTCGGGCGTGCAGGTACGCGTGCCCACGCAGTGGACACGCCCCTACGGGATGGAGCTGTAGATGACGACCCCAACCACCACGGTGCCCGGCGCCACCGAGTACCCGTGGGACGACGCTTTCGAGAAGCAACTCGAAGGCATCTACCACGCATGCCTCAACCAGAAAATGGCCCGGGCAGCTCGCCGCCAGCAAATGCCGGTGACGATCCTCTACGACGGCGACTACAACGCCCGCGGACGCGTCGCCGGCGAGTACGACTCCAAGTTCACCTGGCGCATCAACGAGGCCGGGACGGCGACGATCACGCTGCCGGAAGCGCACCACCTCGCGGTGTGGGCGCTCGACGTACACGGCCGCAAGACCGAGAACATCCACGTCATCATGGACCGCGACGGCTCCCAGTGGGCCGGGCGGATGACCGGCGTGGAGTACAGCTTCCTGGACGACGGCACCCGCGTCATCGTCCTGGATTTCCTCCACGACCTCGCGGAACTGGATCACGTCCGCTGCTGGCCGAACCCGTTTTCCCCAGCTGCGGCGCAGTTCCCGAAGAGCTTCGTGCTGGCGGGCCCGGCGATCACCACGCTGAAGATGACGCTGGCGCTCAACTTGTACCGCCTGCACGGCAACCTGTGGCAGGTCGCAGACAACCCGCTCGACCCCGTGTCGTGGCTGGAAGGCGTCCTGCCGTGGGACTGGACCGTCGTCGTGGAGCCCGGCAGCATCATCGGCGACTCGTCGCAGTGGTGCATCATCAGCTCCCGCATGAAGAGCTTCATGGAGCTGGCGCGGCCGATCCTCGCCGACGCCGGGCTGATGATCACCACCCGGCGGTGGCTGCCCGGCCAACCGAAGCCGAAGGGCTGGCTGGCGCCGATGAAACCGGGGCAGCTCATCGTGGACATCGTGGACAAAAGTGGCGTCTTCGAGGGCACCGCGACCGGCGGCACGATCTTCGGAGGCATGCTGCGCACGGCCACGAAGCTCGCCGACAACGTCATCGATGACCTCGTCACGGTCATCGCGTCGCCAGCGGAGCCCGCCGAGTACACCGTGTCGAAGTGGCTCGGCACCGCGCCGCGCCAGCCGTGGGTCGTCTTCCGCGACGGCCAGTACACCGCGATCCGCAACGGCAAGTACCGCCGGGAGCCGGCCACCGCGGTGACGATCACAGGCGGTGGCAAGTCCGCCCCAGGCGTCAACGAGACCATCAGCATGACGGTGCAGCTCGTCGGCAACATGATCGGAGCCGTCTTTTTCCTCGACACGCTCGGCTCCATCGCCGATACGGCGCTGGCGCCGCTCTACGAGGATGTTTTCCTGGCTTTCGGGTCGGTGAAAAGCCCCATCCGGGCCATGCGACTCGGCAAGCACCACTACCTCGAGGACTGGGCACAGGGCATGGAAACGGCCTGGGCGCTGTCCGGTGTCGTCGGCTTCCGTCAGCGCTTCTGGGAGACGAGGTCTCGGGAGTCGTACACGATCCAGGTCGGCGATGGTGGCCCGTACCTCCTCGGGGCTCCGGGGCGCGGGCACTTTTGGCTCGGTGACCGCATCGGCGTGGAGCTCAAGCCGGTGCGTGGCCGAATCGTGGTCGAGCAGGTGCAGGAAATCACCCTGGCCTGGTCGCGCGACGCTGCACCTGGATACGACCTCACGGTCGGCGATCCCCGCACGGGGCAAGCGCCGATCGCCCGGCTACTCGACCAATCGCGCCTGTTCTTCGAGGCGTGGAAAGACCTAGGGGTGAGCAAGTAAATGTCCTGGTTGAAGCAGCAAAACGCCGACATGGACGACCCGAAGCAGCATGTGCTGTGGGCGCTGTGCGGCATGCCCATCGACGCCGGCGGAACGCAGATTGCGCTGCCGATGCATTCTGCGACGTTCGTCTCCGAATTCCTCCACGAGATCGGGTTCCGGCACCACCCGGAGCTGCAGACGCTGTACCGCCGCCCGGACGACACGGTGTCGGAGTCGGCGCCGCTGGGCGTCGAGTGGCTCGAATGTGAGCCGGGCAAGGTGCCCGACGTCGCTCCGGACTCGCTGGCCGGTGGCGTCAGCCTCGACGGCATGACCGATGAGGAGATCGCGGTGCTGCAGGCGGCGATCGATGCGCGTCGTGGTGGTGCGTCGTGACCGCCCCGGAGCCGATGATCCCGCCGGAGATTCCCCGGTTCTCCTCGATCCAGGATCTGCGGCAGTGGAATGAGCAGCGGATCAAGGACCGGAGGAAGCGCCCGGCGGCGTCCTTCCTGGATAAGGCGCAGGACGGCATGACGAAGGGTCTCCTCGCGGGTATTGCTGACGCGCTGAAGGGGACACCGCCCCCGGGATTTGAGGCGATAATCGACGCTTTCACCGGCAACTCCGGCGCTGGCTTGCCCGCGATCACGTCTGCGCTAACGGATCAGCAGTCGAAGGTCCAGGAGCTCTACGACGAGCGGGGCCGTGCCCACGTGTACAGCCGAGAGAACCTCGCTTACCGAGGTTTCCAGCAGCACAACCAGCGAATGCGGATCCCGTTCACCGAGCAGGTCGGGCCGCTGGTCGGCGTGACCATCGACCCCGCCGGAGGACTGGTCCTGCGTACTGCGGGGTCCTGGCAGGTTCAGGCGAAAACCGGCGTGTCCGGGACGATGGCCGTCGGTGCGAACTGGGCGCGGATGTGGATCGAGGCGTACCGGGCTGATGGTTCAAAACTGGCCGAGTCGTTTGCGACGTCGGTGCCGGGCGCCGACCAGGGCACCACGTCGGACGTGATGGCCCTGGTGATCAATCCCGAGGAGGCGGCGGCCGGTGTGACCGTGAGGGTCTACGCCGACGCGGGCCGGTGGAGGTACATCCTCGGCGGCCCGGGCTACACGTACCTGCTGGCGCAGAAGCAGTCCAGTACGAGAGTGCAATCGACAACTGACCCGGGTGACCCGGGTGTGTGGGAGGAGCAGCCATGACCATTCTCACGGGGCATTTCCGTGATATTGCGCGCCGAGCGTCACAGGGCACTGTGACGCTTGCGTCGACGATGACCAGGCCTGCCCAGGATGGGGTGGGGGAGGTGGTAACGCAGGAGCGGCATGTGCTCAACCTGGTCCGCGGTGCGTTTACGTCCCCGGAGCTTGATCCGGGGCCGGTCCGCGTGGAACTCAACGCGGGGGGCATGCATAAGCGGTGGGATCTGCTGCTGCCGGAGACGGGTACCCACGACATTCTGACGCTGATCGACGCGCAGGTCGAGTACAGCCCAGCCGTCGTGGGTCAGGCGCAGGCGGCGTCGGCGGAGGCCGCCAGATCGGCAGCTGCAGCGGCGGACAGCGCGGAGCGGGCCGCGACGTCGGCAACTGAGGTAGAGACGGTCGTCGCCGACGGCGCGGCGGCGGTACGCACGCAGCTGCAAACCGACATCACCGCCACCGCCGACGCGCGGGTTGCTTCCGAGGCCTCCCGCGATGAGGCGGCAAGCTCCGCACAGACCGCGACGGACGCGGCCGCCTCGGCGACGTCGTCTGCGTCGACGGCCAGCACCGCCCAATTGGAGGCCGTGTCCGCCCGCGACGAAGCGAAGACCGCAGCGGCCACCGCGACTGAGATCAGTGCATCCTTCGAGGAGGGCGGGTGGATCGACAAGGGCATGAAGGCTCTTGTTGCGCGCGCTGAGACCGGGGCGGACCGGGCGGAAGCGGCCGAAGAAACCGCTACCGGTGCCGCGTCTCGCGCGGAGACCGCCGCGTCGACGTCGGTGCAGGTCCAGTCCCGGGTGCAGGCCGCCATCGATGATGGCGCGGCAGCCGTGCGGTCCGCAGTCGGGGCAGACGCCGACCGGGCCGAAACGGCACGCGATGACGCAGAAGCCTCCGCGTCGGCTGCTCAGCAGTCTGCGGCGACAGCGTCGGCCGCGCAGATCGCAGCCGTCGACGCCCGCACCGGCGCCGAGGACGCCCGCGACAAAGCAAACACCGGCGCATCGTCCTCCGAGTCTCACGCAGTGGAGGCAACTACTGCGGCGGCGACGGCCACGGCGAAGGCTGAGGCCGCCCAGCTCGCCGCTCAGGAAGCTTCCACCGTTGCCCAGCAGATCGTTACCACCGCCGTTTCTACGGCCATCGCCGAGCTCGTCGATGGCGCACCGGCCGAGCTCGACACGCTCCGCGAGATCGCCACGGCCCTGAAAACCCAGCAAGACCTCGCCTCCGCACTGACCACCCAGATCGCCAGCAAAGTCACCGGCGCCTACGAAATCGTCGAATCCAACCAAATCCCCACCGGCGCACCGGCCAACCGGATTACCCTGGTGGTGACACCGCTATGAGTGGAGACGGACGACTCTGGGTGGGCGGCCGGGAGCCCGAGCAGATCTTTCTCGGCACCCGCGCCGTCAACACGGTATTCCTCGGCGACCACCAGATCTGGCCACCGATCGGCCGCGTAGAAGTCCACCAGTTCGCCGACCCCAATGGCCCCGGCCCACTCGGGGCATGGAGGCTGCCTGTCCCGTGGTGGGCGGCCTTCGCTGTCCCCGCACTTTGGGGTGGCGGAGGAGGCGGTGCCGGCGGCGACGGAGCATTCCGACGAGACGGCGCAGGCGGAAAAGCCCCAGAGAACGGCGGGGCGCAGCTCTCGCTCCTTGACGTCTCTCGCTCCAGAGGCGGAGAGCTATCGATCATCGTTGGGCGCGGTGGTGCCGGGGGAGCCGTCGAGCGGTCGGGCAGTCCCGGCGGTGACAGTCGAGTCGTCTACGGATCCTTCAGCGAAGTGAATAAGGGTGGGGCAGGTGGATCCGGGTACGGCGATGCCAACGGCGCCACAGCCAACTCCCTCGACGTTACCGATGCAGCTCCCGAGTACCCGAAGGTGACCGGTGGGGCCGGAGGCTCGCGCGACGGAATCGGCGGCGCGCCGGGCGGTGGCGGTGGTGGGGGAAGCGGCGG
This sequence comes from Corynebacterium hansenii, assembly GCF_030408795.1. Taxonomy (NCBI): domain Bacteria; kingdom Bacillati; phylum Actinomycetota; class Actinomycetes; order Mycobacteriales; family Corynebacteriaceae; genus Corynebacterium; species Corynebacterium hansenii. The sequence continues at coordinate 1,963,119 of NZ_CP047211.1, read as the reverse complement.
CACCTTCGGCGGGGCGAACCCAGGACAGTCTGGGGGCAATGGTCTGGTCATCGTCGCCTTCTACTCGTCTGTCCAGCCCTGGATGTAACCCTGCGCAATTCGCGCAAAAACCGGAACCCCCGCACATCAACCCGTTCGAAGCCCCGCACCAGACGTGGTGCGGGGCTTCGTCATGCAACCCGAAAGGAGGGCACGAGTGACCAGTACCGTGCTCGATTTTTCCGCCGGGATCATCCCGGCCAAAGCGGTACGCGACGCCGGCCACATCGGCTCCGTCCGCTACATCAGCCCCCCGCGTGAATCGTGGATGCGCGGCAAGCCCGCCACCGCGGCGGAAGTCGCCGACTACAAGGCCAATGCGCTCGACACCGCTTTCGTGTGGCAGTACGGCGGGGCCGACAACCCCGACGCCATGCGCGGCGCACGCGGCGGCGAACTCGACGCCAAGGCCGCCGATGAACAGCTGAAGCTGATCAAGCGCACCGGCTACCCGGTGTTCTTCGCCGTCGACTTCGACATCACCCTCAAGCAGTGGAACAGCGTCGCCGTCGAGTATTTCCGCGCCGCGTGCAAGGTGCTGGGCCGTGATCGCGTCGGCATCTACGGGCACTCCCGCGTGTGCGACTGGGCCCGCGAGGACGGCGTCATTGGTTCCGCCGGCGCCGGAAAGTTCCTCATGTGGCAGACCCGCTCGTGGGTCAATGATCCCGACGCGAAGGTCAAACTCCCGCCGGACTACGTCCACCCGCTCGCGGTGCTGTACCAGCGCACCCACAACGTGCCCGGGCCCGCCGGGATGCAGGTCGACGTCAACGACATCCTGCATGTCTATTGGGGCCAGCACCCGCCGCGCCCCGACCAGTCCCAAGACCAGACGGTCACCGACCCCGCGCCGACGGCGCCGTCGCTGCCGACCGGGCCCGCGCCGAAGCCGACCGCGCAGTTCAAGTGCGACGCCGACGTGCTGACGTGGCGGGACAACGGCATCGCCCGCCGCGCGCGCCGTGGCATCTGCATCCACACTGACGAGTCCGCCTACAACTACGCCACCGGCCAGCTCCGGCCGACGGCGTGGACGGCCGATCAGCTCGCCGAGTACAACCGCCGCCGCGATATCTCCGGCGGCTCCTACCACCTCGGCATCGACCGGGCGGGCCGCACCGTCCGGCAGAACGACGACGTCTACGGCACATGGTCGGTGGGCAGCTTGGGCAACGACGAAATGTTCCACGTCTGCTGCACCGGCACCGCCTACCAGACCCGAGAGCAATGGCTGTCGCTCGGCAAGGCACAGCTCGCCAAGCTTGCCGACGTCCTCGCGCACTACTGCCGCTTCCACGACATCGAGCCGCGCCGTATCGCCCCGGCCGACCTCCGCGCGGGCCGCAAGGGAATCCTCGGGCATTGGGACTGCTCGAAGTTCTACGGCGGCTCGGATCACTGGGATCCGGGCGGTTACGACGGCACCACTGGCGTGCCCCGCACGGCGGGCGGCTTCCCCTGGGACTACGTCCTCGGGCTGCTGCGCAAGCAGCTCGAAGCCCCCGCACCGACCCCGGCGCTGCCGCATGCGCCGACCACCGACACGAAGGAGACCATCATGAATGACCAGGATCGCGATCTGCTCAACCGCATCCACGACCAGCAGGCCGGCATGCGCGACGACGACGGCGTGCAGCGCTACCGCGGCTGGGAGCAGCTCGGCGGCCGCACGCTGGTCGATGGGCTCGCCGCGATCGGGGAGAAGCTCGGCGTCGACGGTTTCCGCGCCCCGCTGATCGGTGACGCCGCCGCCGGCGACCCGAAGTAGTCCTCACTGCCCGTCAGTGACGGGCTCACTTAAGAAACTGATGCCGTCACTTAAGCAAGTGAGGGCGTCACTCGCATCAACTGACGGCCGCCCCGCCCTGGGCGGTCTTTTTCATGCCTAGGAGGCACACATGCTCGATTCCATCCGATCCACCGTCCCGGTCGGTCAGCGTGCGACGTGGTACGCCGTCGCCGGTGCCCTGGTCACCGCCCTCGTGTCCTGGGGTGTGCTCGATTCCACCGCCGCCCCCGCGGTCGTGGGTGTGGCCACCGCCGTGGTGACCCTGCTTTTCGCGGTCATCCACTCGGACACCCCGTGGCGCATGGCCCTCTACTCCCTGATGGCTGCCGTGACGGTGCTGATGACCTACCTCGGCTACGGCTCCGACATGCAGTGGGAATCCATCCTCGCCATCGCCGCACCCGTCCTCGGCATCGGCACCGCCGCCGCCACCACCGGCGGCGGCGACTACGTCGGCGAACACCGCATGGGGGAATGATGACCACCCCACGCACACCCCGCGGACGACTACTCGACATCGCCGCACTCGCCGCAGTGAGCACCTGGTGCGCCCAAACCGCCGCCGCCTACCTCGTCCCCAGCGGCTCCGAGGTCAGCCAGCTGTCGCTGGCCGGCACGCTCATCAACCTCAAGGCGTGGGGAGTGGCGTGGATCATCGTGGCTGTCATCGTCGCCATCGGCATCTGGTCCCGCACCATGCGCATCATCGGCCTGGCGATTTTCGTCGGCATGAACATCGTGTGGGCCGCCAGCTTCCTGGAGGCGTGGGCGGTGGGCGCCTCCGGCCGCGCATGGGTGAGCGCAAAAAACTACGGGCTCATAGCCACCCTCGGCGTGTGCATTGCGGCATGGACTGGAGGAGGCGGGCGGCTGGATGCAGATCTCAGATAGCGCAATCGTCGGTGCGGCCATCACTGGAGTCCTTGGCCTCGTCGGGGTGATCGTAACCGCAGTCATTGGCTTCCGATCGAAGCTTGCCGAGGACACGACCCGGCGGATCGAGCTGCTGATGCAGGATCAGAATCAGGACATTTCTGATTTGCGCGGGGAGGTTAAGGATCTCCGCGGCGAGGTCGAAGCGGTGCGAGAGGAGTCCCGCCGATGGCGGTCGCTGCTCGACATCGCACTGGCGAACATCCGCTCCTGGGTCGCCTGGAACGCCGGCGGCCGCCACGGCGACCCACCCGGTGTCCGCGACGAGCTCGTGGAGCACCTCCACCCCGGCCCGCACCCGCGCGAGCCCCCGACACCTTCATGACGAACGAGCACGGCCCCGGCCGCCGCCCGCTTTGACGGGCAGCGGCCGGGGCCGTTTTCGCATTTCGGGTGCTAAAGGAAGGGCCGCGGGTCCACCAGGAACGCGATCATGATGGCGACAAAATCCGCCGCGCCCGCGAGGGCGAGCACCCATGCGGCGGCGGCCGTGATCCACCAGTAGCCGCCGCGTCGAGCTGCGACGAATCCGATGACGATGAGGGCGGAGATGATGAGGGCAAGGATGATCTGTGTCATGCGAGGATCGTTTCACGCGGGTGTTCCCCGCCCGGCTCGCTCGACGCGCGGAATCGTGCCGCGCGGGATATCTTCTGCGTAACCGCTGCGCGACGCCCACCCCCCCCGGGTGGCGCCGGCGGCCAGGCCCGCGCTGGTTGAGCACCCCCCGCTCCCGCGCGGGCCGACCTACCTAAAACAAGCAACCCCCTCACCGTCTGGTGCGGGGGTTGCTTCACAAGGGGGTCACGCGAGCGTGAGGTCTTCCCGCCGCGCGAAGTATCGGGAGTGAGAGTGCTCAAGAGACTCGCGGTTGGGGCTGGTAACAGCCACAATTTCGACGTTGGAATCCACGCGAGTGAGGTCGCGGGTCATGCGCTGGATGGTTGCCTCGACGATGCTCGGGAACTGGGTGCAGTCCACGGCTCCGGTGAGTCGGTTGTACTCGATCAAAAATCCTGGCATTTCAGACAACTCCTTCCTGTCGGTTCGCGGGTGGCAGGCGGCGAACCGTGTCTGCCAACCGGCTGAGCCGCTGGCGCGCCTCCTCACGGTTTTCGTGGGCCGTCGTCAGCCTTTCCTTGATCTTGTCAATCTCGACTTGCAAGTCATCGGGGTACGGCTCGGGAACCTTGTGGAGGTCAAGCATAAGCTCTTCGCAGCCTGAAACCCAGTTGTTCCATTCCGTGTCTGACTTGTGGAGGGCTTCGGAAGCACGCCAAAACTTTCGAACGATCGGGCCATGCGCTTCTTCTACTTCAGGAGAAAACTCCTGTTTGTAGCGTATTTCTCGCCCAACGACGTCGGCCAGCACTTCGTACAAGTTCGCCCAAGTCGATTGGTACGTAGTTCGCAACTGGATCTCTGTGCGCCCAGCTGGAAACGTGGCGTGAAGGTGCACCGCTCGGTAGCCGCAGTGACTTCCATCGCGAAGATCTCTCAGCGTGACGGACGCGCCTTTGGCCTGGAGCGTCCCGGCGACGTGATCCGCCAGCCGTGACTGTTGCGAGAGTCTCATTGGCGCGTCGATGCGGAGCCCGACGATATCCTGGATGCCGTTCAGGGAAGTTGTGTTGCGGCGGAGCTTCTCCCTGGTGGTGTCTTCGGTCTTCACCCGGCCGGACAGTTCAAAAGAATCCCTGGTCAGAGGTGGGAATGCCCCGAAGGGTGGTGGGGGCTCGCTGTTGGCGAAGCTCTCTAAGCAGTCGTCAAGTTCAAGCCACACCGTGGCGAGAAGCTCGGCATTCCACGTCATCCACTCTTGGTAGAGCTGAACGTCGTGCGGAGTGTCGTACTTGAGGGCCTTCCCGAGCTTCTTTAGCTGATGGTTCGAGTGGGGGAACGTTTCACCGAGCATGTATCGAGATTAGCGGCAACAGGGGAGTGTCCTTACCGCGTGGTTGCAGCGCTCGATGCTGACTGCAGAAGTGGGGTATTGCTGGCTCGCGTTTGGCTCACTTTTGGCTCACTATGGCGCAGAACCAGGCGGAAACAGGCGTGAAAACGTCCCTGGTGAAAGACGAAGCGTCGGGCGGCTTGAGCACGTTCACGTGCATGTCCAGGTGAGTAGGACGCGCGCAAGGTGCTATCGGCACGCTCGTTCAGGAGCCCTTGCCTGAGGGGTGATCGTGGGGCGCAGAGTTAAGGGGCGAGCGGACTGATGTGCGATTCGCACTGGCTCACCACGGGCGCACGGTCACGCCCCGGCGCACCCCGCACCCCCAACCGGACAGCGCCGGGGCAGAGGGGCGGGGGGCAATGTGTAACGCACGCCGAAGGGCGCGTCGGCGGCGCAAAATCCCGCAAAAATCCCGCACGAGCGCCGTAAACCCAGGACACGGAGGCCATGCAGTCCACTGGGGACACCCGCATAAAGCGCCCTGAACTGGAACAACACCAAAAGCCCTGTACACTCAGTCGGGTGAATAACCCCTGGTACAAGTTCTTCAAGTACGTGCTCATCGGCCCGTTCCTGCGGGTGTGGAACCGCCCCACCTTCGAGGGCGGCGAGAAGGTGCCCGAGCAGGGCCCCGCGATCATGGCGTCGAACCACCTTGCGGTCATGGACTCGTTCTTCTTCCCGCTGGTGCTGGACCGGCAGATCACGTTCCTGGCGAAGAAGGAGTACTTCACCACGCCGGGCATCGTCGGGCGGATCCAGAAGTTCTTCTTCTCCAACACCGGCCAGGTGCCCATCGACCGCAAGTCCGGAGACGCGGCGCAGGACGCCCTCGACGCCGCCGTGAAGGTGCTCGACCGCGGCGACGTGCTGGGCATGTACCCCGAGGGCACGCGTTCGGCCGACGGCCGCCTGTACCGGGGCAAGACCGGGCTGGCCCGCGTAGCGCTGCAGACGGGAGTGAAGGTCTTCCCGGTGGCGATGATCGGCACCGCCGACGTCAACCCCATCGGCACCTGGGTGCCGCGCCCGAAGAAGGTCGGCGTGGTCATCGGCGACCCGCTGGACCCCGCCGACTACCGCGACCGCGGCGACGAGTACGCCTGCGCCCGCGCCCTCACCGACGATCTGATGAAGGCGCTGGCCGCCATGTCCGGGCAGACCTACGTCGACGCCTACTCCGCGGACGTGAAGGACTCCCTGGCCAAGGGCAACGGCTACCCCGAGGGCACCGAGCCCGGCGGACGCCTGGAGATCGAGCCGGGGCAGAAGGCCGGGTAGGCGCCCCACCGGGCGGGACCGCCCGACGCACGGGCTATCCTGTCCGTCGTGCGATATTTCTACGACACCGAATTCATCGAGGACGGCCGGACGATCGATCTGGTGTCCATCGGTGTCGTCGCCGAAGACGGGCGCGAGTACTACGCCATCTCCTCCGAGTTCGATGCCCGCGCCGCCGGCCCGTGGGTGCGGGCGAACGTGCTGGGCCAGCTGCCCAACCCTTCGTCGGCGCTGTGGAAGCCGCGGTCGACCATCCGCGACGATCTCGAGCGCTTCCTGCTCGCCCCCGGCGCCGGCGACCCCGAACTGTGGGCCTGGGTCGGCGCCTACGACCATGTCGTGCTGGCGCAGCTGTGGGGCGACATGACCCGCCTGCCGCGGCGGATCCCGCGGTTCACCCGCGAGCTCAAGCAGTACTGGGAGATGGCCGGCGAGCCGCGTTTGCCCAGGCAGGACGACGGGCGTCACGACGCCCTGGCCGATGCGCGGCACAATCTGGTGCGTTTCCGGGCGATCTCGAAGGTCCGGCCTCCCCGCTGAGCGCGGGCCGTCGCAAGGCAACGCGGGCCGTCGCGAAGCATCTTGCCCCGCCGCGGGCACGGTGCGTCGGGGCCGGGGACGCCGGGCCAAGGCCGCCGGGGCATGGCCGCCCGGACGGGGGCAGCCGACACGGGGCCGCCGATACCTGACTGCCGGTACATGACTGCGGGGAAGCCGGGAATCCACCGGCGATCGGAATCGAAATCCGCCGTCCGTCGGCGGCATCCACATGGTCGGCTACGATTGCATCCGTGAGTTGGACCATTGACCTTCCCGTGAACGATCTGCCAGATCTGCCCCCGCTGCCCGACGGCATCCGCGAGCGCTTCGACGACGTCCTGTCGCGCAAGGCGCTGCAGCAGCCGTCGTGGGACCCGGCCGCGGCGGCCAACGTGCGCCGGATCCTCGAATCCGTGCCGCCGATCGTCGTGGCGCCGGAGATCCGCAAGCTCAAGGAGGAGCTGGCCGACGTGGCCATGGGCCGCGCCTTCCTGCTCCAGGGCGGCGACTGCGCGGAGACCTTCGAGTCCAACACCGAGCCCCACATCCGGGCGAACATCAAGACGCTGCTGCAGATGGCCGTCGTCCTGACCTACGGCGCGTCGACGCCCGTGGTGAAGATGGCCCGCATCGCCGGCCAGTACGCCAAGCCCCGTTCGGCCGACCGCGACTCCGAGGGCCTGCTCAGCTACCGCGGCGACATGGTCAACGGCGTCGAGGCCACCGAGGAAGCCCGCGTCCACGACCCCGCGCGCATGGTCCGCGCCTACGCCAACTCCTCGGCCGCCATGAACCTGGTCCGCGCCCTGACCGGCTCCGGCACCGCCGACCTGCACCGCCTGCACGAGTGGAACCGCGAGTTCGTCACCAACTCCCCGGCCGGCGCCCGCTACGAGGACCTGGCCCGCGAAATCGACCACGCGCTGCGCTTCATGCAGGCCTGCGGCGTGTCCGACTCCAACCTGCAGACCGCCGACATCTACTGCTCGCACGAGGCGCTCGTCGTCGACTACGAGCGCGCGATGCTGCGCCTGGCCCACGACGAGTCCGGCGACGACAAGCTGTACAACCTGTCCGCCCACCAGCTGTGGATCGGCGAGCGCACCCGCGGCCTCGAGGACTTCCACGTGGCGCTGGCGGCGCTGATCGGCAACCCCGTCGGCGTGAAGATCGGCCCGAAGACCACGCCGGAAGAGGCCATCGCCTACGTGGAGAAGCTGGACCCGCTGTTCCAGCCCGGCCGCCTGACGCTGACGTCGCGGATGGGCAACGACAAGGTCCGCACCGTGCTGCCCCCGATCGTCGAGGCCGTCGAGGCCACCGGCCACAAGGTCATCTGGCAGTGCGACCCGATGCACGGCAACACCTACGCCGCGTCAAACGGCTACAAGACCCGCCACTTCGACCGCATCGTCGACGAAGTCCAGGGCTTCTTCGAGGTCCACCGGTCCATCGGCTCCCACCCGGGCGGCCTGCACATCGAGCTCACCGGCGAGGACGTCACCGAGTGCCTCGGCGGCGCCCAGGACATTGCCGACGTCGACCTGCCGGGCCGCTACGCCTCCGCGTGCGACCCGCGCCTGAACACCCAGCAGTCGCTGGAGCTGTCCTTCCTGGTCGCGGAGATGCTGCGCAACTAGGGGATCGGCGCGCCAGCCCGGCCCAACCACCGACGAAGCCGGCTCCCGGGAAAGGGAGCCGGCTTCGTCGCGTTGTGGATGGGGCGGGGCATCGCGGGAGAGGGCCGCCCCGCCCATTCGATCGGGCCCGTCGTCCGTGGCCTACTGCGTCGGGGGCAGGAGGACGGAGTCGATCAGGTAGACGGTCGCGTTGCCCGTCTTGATGCCGCCGCAGGCGATGGAGGCGTCGTTGACCTTCATCATGTCGCCGTCCCCGGTCACCTTCAGTTCCGCACCCTGCACGGTGGTGTGCGAGCCCTTCACCGCGTCGAGGCCCGCCCGGCCATCGACGACGTGGTAGGTGAGCACGCCGGTCAGCAGGTCGGCGTCGGTCTTCAGGGCTTCCAGGGTGTCCGCGTCGACCTTGGCGAAGGCGTCCTCGGTCGGCGCGAAGATGGTCCATTCGCCGTCCTTCAGCGTCGCCACGAGGTTGACGTCGGGGTTCAGGCCGCCGGTCAGCGCGGAGGTGAGGGTGGCCAGTTCCGGGATGTTCGGGATGGCGTCGACGATGTTCTGGCCGGAGATCGTCTCCAGCGACGCAGGGCCATCCGGGTGGGCGTCGGCATAGGCCCGGCAACCCGGCCCGGCGGGGGCGCCGTCGCCCGCGGCCGAGGTCTCGGTGGCGGTGCTTTCCGCCGTGGACGAGGCGGTCGATGGTGCGGGGGCGTCGACGTCAATGGCTTCGTCGCCGCACGCGACGAGGGCGAGGGCGGAGACGGCGAGCATCGCGGCGGCGCCGGCGGTGCGTCGGTTCGTGGTGCGCATGTCGTGTCCTTTACGGATGGAGGGGCCCGTGCGCGGGCCCGGCGTGGATGGGGCGCGGTTCCCGTCGGCTCGCCGGTGGGGGGCGGAGCGGCGAAAACCCTTGTCGGTCCTGCAATCCGCGTTCCGCGATTGCCGGCCGTCACGGTGTGTTCGGAGCCGAAGGGACCGGGGATGGGTTTGGGCCGGAATTTTTTCCGGGGAAGCGTCCCGCACTACTGTCGGGGGTGACTGGACCGCACCCGCGTCGCCCCGCCCCGGGCCCGCGCGTGCCAGGCCAAGAAGGGAGGGCACGTGCCCCCACCGGTTTCGCCCGAACCGCGGCCGCTTCGCGTCATTGCCGAAGGTGAATTGATCGGCAGGGTCGCCGCGGGTGATCGTGCGGCGTTCGCGGAGCTCTACGATCGGTTCGGCGCGCGCGTGTACGGGATGTCCCTGCGCATCGCGGTGGACCCGAAGATCGCCGAGGACGTCGCGCAGGAAGCGTGGCTGGCCATCTGGGATTCCGCCGCGACGTTCGACGCGGACCGGGGTTCGGTGGCCGGTTGGGTCCTGGCCATCGCGCACCGCCGGGCCGTCGATGCGGTGCGCAGCATCGAGGCGGGCCGCAGGCGGGACGATGCCGCAGCCGACCGCGATGCCGCGGGTCGGGCGGGTGGCGGCGCGGACGAGGAGGTCCTCGCCGACGACGAGCGCCGGGAAGTCGCCGAATGCCTGGGCACGCTGTCCGAGTTGCAGCGGCAGGCGCTGGATCTGGCCTATTTCGGCGGGATGACGCAGAAGGAGATCGCGCGGATGCTCGATGCCGGATTGTCGGCGGTGAAGTCGCGGATCAGGGATGGTTTGATCGCACTGAGGAGGTGCCTGGACCAATGACCGGCTACGACATCGGCGACGGGCCCGCCGGCGGCGGCGCCTCCGATTCGGATTTGTGGGCCGCGCTCGTCGCGGTCGATGCGGTCGACCCGGAGGACGAGCACGTGGTCCGGGAACTCCGCGAGCGCGATCCGCTTTTCGACGACCGCGTGGAACGCTATCGCCGTGACGCGGCGGATTTGGCCGCGTCCGCCGCAGCCGAACCACCCCCGGAGCTGCGCGGATCGGTCCTGGATGCGGTGGCGGAGCGGCCGCCCGCGGCGGAACCCGCCGCCGTGACCCCCATTGGTTCGGGCCGACGCGGTCCGGCGGGCGCGGGTGCGGCGGATCGCGGGCGCATGTGGTCGTGGGGCCTGGCTGCGGCTGCGGCGGTGGTCGTCGCCATCGGCGGCGGCATCGCATGGCTGTCGATGCCCGACCGCGGATCCGATGGGGCGGACGCCGGATCCGTCGTGGCCGGCCCGTCCGCGGCCCCATCGACGATGGTGGAGAAGGCCGACGTCGCCGGCGGCGAGGTCACGGTGGAGCGGGTGGAGGGCCACTCCGACGCCGTGGTCCGTTTGACGGGCGTTCCCGCCCCCGAAGCCGGTACGGCGTACCAGATGTGGCTGGTCGCGCGGGGCTCGAGCCGTTCTGTCGGCGTGATGGGCCCCGAGGACGTCACGGATGACATGACGGTGAAGATCGACGGCGTGGACGCCGCCGACAGCCTGATGATCTCCGTCGAGCCCACCGGCGGCTCCACGGCGCCGACGCGGGCCCTGGTGGAGATTCCGCTCGAGCGCTGACCGGGAGCCGGCGCGGCGCCCGCTAGAACCCGCGGACGGTGACCACGTCGCCGCGCTTGGCGTCGCTGCCCGAGCGCGGCGACTGGCTGTAGATGCGGTCGTCGTCGGTGGCGTCGCCGCTGATCTTCAGTCGCAGGCCGGCTTCCCGGAGCGTCTTGCGGGCGTCGCCGATCTTCGAGCCGAGGACGTTGGGCACTTCCACGCGGTCGGAGACCACGATGTCCACCGCGGAGTCGGCGGGGTCGACGACGGTGCCGGCCTGCGGCGTCGTGGAGTCGACCTGGCCCGCCCTGCGCGGCGAGGATTCCGACTTGGTGACGTTGCGGACGACCAGCCCGGCCTCGGTGAGTTTTCTGCGGGCTTCGTCCAGCGGCAGCCCCTCGACGTCGGGCACCTCGATGCCGTTGTTCACGGCCAGGGTGACGTCGGAGCCGCGGGCCAGCCCGGTGCCGGGTTCGGGGGTGACCGACAGCACGGATTTCGGGTCGCGGGTCGCGGAGTATTCGTCCGTGACGTCGGAGACCTTCAGGCCGGCGTCCTCGATGACCTTGCGAGCGTCGTCCAGGGAGAGCCCGATGACGTCGGGGACCTTCACCGGGGCCTGCCCCTTCGACCTGTGCACGGTGACGGTCGAGCCGGTGGCGACGGTCTGTCCCGCGGCGGGGTGCGTCATGAGGATGTCGCCCTCGGGCACGGAGTCGGAGTACATCGGCTCGCCGGCTTCCTCGACGAGGGTGCGTTCGGCCAGCAGCGCCGAGTACCGCTTGGGGGAGCGGTCCGCGGGCAGGGCGGGCACGGTGGGGCGGCCCATGCTGACCAGGACGGCCACCGGGGCTCCTTTGACGGCCCGCGCCCCGGCGATGGGCTCGGTGCCGATGACCTGCGACTGGGGTACGGCGTCGTGGTACCGCTGCTGCGAAATCGGCTCGAACCCGGCTTCGCTGACGGCAGCCGACGCCTGCTGCTCGGTCATCCCCGAGATCGACGGCACCTCGCCGTAGCGCCCGGAGCCGAGCCACCATGCGCCCAGGCCCATGCCCAGCGTCGCGATGAGCGCGATGATCAGCCAGATGGCGCAGCCCGTGCGGGTGCGCTGGCGTCCTTCGCGGGCCTTTGCGTGACGACGTCCCGGCGCCCCGCCACGTCGGTCGTGCCCGTGGTCTCCGTCGTCGGGCGCCGCATGGCGCGGTGCGGGGGCGTTGCCGTGGTACGGCGTCTGGCCGGGCATTCCCGTGGGCATGCCCGGGACCGCGCCGGCGGCGGCACCGGATGCCGCGCCGGGCAGCACGGCCGTGCCGTCGGGCCGGCGCGCGAAGTCCTCGTCGCCGTAGGAGTCGTCGTAAGAGTCGCCGTACCGGTCGGCGTAACCGTCGCCGTACCGGTCGGCGTAACCGTCGCCGGAATCCGGCGACGCGAAGGTCCCCGGGGCCGGCAGGGGCGCGGCGGGAACGTCGTGGCGGGTTTCGTTCATCCCGTCGCGGCCATGGGGGCCGAACAGGCCGGGTGCCGGCGGGCCGTCGAAAAGCTCCGTTCCCCGCACGTCCTCCGGATCCGGGGCCGAAAGATCGTCGCGCGTCCGGGAGGCGCGGTGCGCCGCCGAATCGACCGGGGCCGGCACGCGGAACGGGGGCAGCCCCAGCTCGTCGACGATGTCGTCGAGCTCCGCGGCGAACTCCGCCGCCGACGCGAAACGATCCTCCGGGGCGCGGGCGCAGGCGCGGGCGACCAGGTCGTCGAACTCCGGCGGCACGCCGTCGATGGCCTCCGAGGGAGGGGGGACGTCCTTGTTCAGCCGCTGCAGCGCCACCGCCAGCGACGTGTCGCCCGTGAACGGCGTCGACCCCGTCAACAACTCGTAGAGCAGGATGCCCGTGGAATACACGTCCGACGCCGGGGTCATCTCCGCACCGGTGACCTGCTCGGGGGAGAGGTAGCCGACCGTGCCCACGATCACCGAATTGGACGTGACCTTCGAATCCGCCGCGGCGCGAACCAGACCGAAGTCGGCCAGCTTCACCTTGCCGGAATCGGAGATGAGCACGTTCTCCGGCTTGATGTCGCGGTGCACCATCGCCCGGTCGTGCGCCAGCGACAGCGCGCGGAGCACCGGGCCGAGCACCGCCGCCGCCGCGTGCGGGGGCATGGGGCCGCGCTCGCGCAGAAGCTCGCGCAGCGTGCCGCCGTCGACGAGCTCCATGATCAGGAACACGTGCCCGGCGTCGTCGTGGCCCTGGTCGTAGACGTTGACCAGGGATTCGTCCGCCATGCGCGCCACCGCGCGGGCCTCGCGCTCGAAGCGGACGCGGAAGGATTCGTCGTGGACGAAGCGGGGGTCCATCACCTTCGCCGCGACGTCGCGGCCCAACCGCAGGTCCGTCGCGCGATGGACGGAGCTCATGCCTCCGCGCGCGATGAGCGGACCGATGCGGTACCGGCCGTCGAGGATGTCGCCCTCGCTCACTTCAGCCATCAGCCTGTTCTCCCTCCGTTGCCGCCCACCAGTATGACCGACCGCTGGGCAGCGGTGCCAACGCGGTCGGGGGCGGGTGCGGATCGCGGTATGGTGACGGCGTGAGAAAGATCCCCACGTGCCCCGATGTTCTGCCCGCCGACGAAGAAACGCTGGTGGTCCCCGACGTCGCCGACCGCCTCGGCGTGCCGGTGACCCGCGTCCACGCGCTGCTGCAGGAGGGCAAGCTCGTCGCGGTCGATCGCCGCGGCGTGCCGCAGGTGCCGGCGCTGTTCCTCGACGACGACGGCGTGAACAAGTTCGTCTCCGGCGCCCTGGCGGTGCTCTCCGACGGCGGTTACCGGCCCGAGGAGGCGCTGACCTGGCTGTGGGCCGAGGATGACTCCCTGCCCGGCCGGCCCATCGACGGGCTGCACGGGCATCTGGCGCGCGAGGTCATCCGCCGCGCCCAGGCGATGGCGTTTTAACCGCGAGGTACCACCGCCTGAGGGAGCCCGCCGCCTGCGCGTCGCCGTTGCGTCGCCGTCGCGACGACGACGCGGGGCGCCGCCATGACGACGCCCGCGTTGCGCGGGCCCGGCGTCAGAGTCCCTTGCGCTCGGTGAGCTTGAGCTCCGGATCCGACGCGAGGCGGTAGCCGTCGCCCTCGAAGACGGCGGCGGGGTTCGGGGTGCCCGACTGCGAACCATTGCCCGTGACGTACTCGGCGAACGACAGGACCAGGGCGCCGATGGCGTTGTACTTCGGGTCGTCGAGGTAGGAACCGTGCGTGGTTCCGGCGACCACCGTCCACCACGCGGGGCCCGCATGGCGGTCGTAGGACCGCCGAGTCGCGGGCCAGGGGACGAGCGATTCGTGCTCCGCGACGACGAAAAGCGCGGGCACCGACGGAGGCGGCGACGTCGCGCCCCCGTCGGCGGGCCCGCCCATCAGATCGACGAAGCCCGCGGTGCGGAATCCGACGTCGCGGTAGCCGTTGATCGCCCCGTCCAGCAGCGACCCCATGCGCGCCACCGAACCGCCGCCGGCCGAATGGCCCGCGAGGATGGTGCGCGAGAAGTCGATCTTGCCGTGCAGCGGCGACCCCGGGGACAGCGACTGGTCCACGGCGCCCTTGGCGGCCAGCTCCACCTGGTAGCCGAACCAGTTGAGGAAGGAATAGCCCAGCGCCACCACGTACCCGTGGCCGGCGTAGAGCCGCGCCTGCCGGTCGAGCATCCCCGGGTTGGTGGCGATGCCGGGCGACAGCACGATCAGGGGAGCGGATTCCATCGTCCCCTCCGCCAAACCGGCCGGATAGTAGTACTCGACGCCCACGGGGCTGCGGCCGCCGGTCGGCACGACGTCGTAGCACGACGGCAGCTCCTTGACGTCGAACGCGTGGGTCAACAGGGTGTTGTACAGCGAATACACCAGGTCATCGCAGGATTGCACTTCGCGGGTCGCGGCGACTTCGTGGGGTCCGGGCACCGAAAAATCGGCGCGGATCGTGCCCTCGGGAGCCGGCATGACGGGTGACTGGACCTGGCCCAGCCCGATGCCTTCGGGGCCGAGGCCCACGTCGGAGGATCCCGTCGCGGGGGAGGAACCCGTGGCGGAAGGTTGCGCCGCCGCGCCACCGGCGAGCAGAGGCAGGGCCAGCAGCGCCGCCGCGGCGGCCCCCAGGCCGCGCCGGAAACCGGTGCGCGCCGCGGGGGATGGGGAAGGGATCATCGGGCACTCTCTTTCATGTGCGGCCGGCGACGGTCCGCCGCCGGAATGGGCGGGAAAAGACTGGAGCGGCAAAAGCCGGGAGCGGAAAAGCCCGTGGCGGCAAAAGCCCGGCACGGAACGGTCCGGCGCGGAAAAAGCCTCATGAGGGGGCGGACGAGGGGCCGTCGTCAAGCGTGCCCTTCCACCGCACGGGCCGGCGCACGTCGCCGTTGACCAGCCACCGCAACGCGAACCAGGCGGCGACGGTGACCACGAGCATCCAGGGCACGTCGTAGAAGCGGTTGTTGCCGCCGCCGGAGAAGGACATGCACAGGATCAGCGTCGCCACGACGGTGCCCTGCACCAGCCAGCGCGGCGGGCGGAAGGTGCCGATGGGCGTCAGCAGGCTGGCGTAGTACCAGGGCAGCGCCACGGCGTTGAACACCACGGCCACGCCATACGCGGCGAGCATGCCCGCCATGCTGCGGCGCGGATCCTGCCGGAACACGAACCAGCACACGACCAGGCCGACGACCATGATCACCGACGACACCGTGCGCGCCACCGCGACGATCGAGTTGAACACCACGGTGTCGTCGATCCACGCCATGATCGCAGCGATCACGCCCGCCACCGCCGACGGGGCGGCCAGCGGGTTGATCACCTTGGTGTTGCCGCTGATCTCCGTCAGCCATCCCCACGTCGAGCCGGTCGCCCAGGTCACGGCCGTCAACGCGCCGAGCATCAGCGCGGACATGCCGAGCCCGTAGCCCAACAGCGACGGCAGGCGCCGGAACACGTCGCCCCAGCGCGGCAGCTCGCCGCCGCGGGTCACCGCGATCCACACCAGGAACGGCAGGGCGATGACGGCCGTCGCCTTCAGCGAGACCGCCACCCCCACGAGCAACGACGCGACGATCGCGCCGCGCAGCCGCGGCATGGACAGCCCCGCCACCAGCGCCAGCGACACCAGCCCGACCATGATCGACTCGTTGTGCAACCCCGCCACCAGGTGCAGCAGCACCAGCGGATTGAGCACGCCCAGCCACTGCGCCAGTGCCGGATCGCCCCCGAGCTTCAGCGCGATCCGCGGCACCGACCACGCGATGGCCAGGAAGCCGAGGATGCACAGGATGCGGAACAGCACCACGCCGACGGAGATGCCGTCGCCGACGATGCGGGTGATCACCTCGTTGATGCCCAGGTGCAGCGGGCCATACGGCGTGGTGGTGTTGCGCCAGTCGGCGGAGACCTCCAGCAGCATGGGGCCCGGGTTGACCGCGGCGCCCTCCGTGTACGGGTCGAAGCCGTCGCGCATCATCGCGCCCTGCATCAGGTACGAGTAAATGTCGCGCGAGAAGATCGGGGCGGACACCGACAGCGGGACCAGCCACCACAGCAGCGAACGGTTCAGGTCGCGCAACCGGTCCAGCGCGGGGCGGCGGTCCTCCCAGATGAGGCGGCGCCCGGCCAGCAGCCACGCCCCGAGCACGCCGAGAATGCCGACCCAGATGAAGATCTCGAACAGCGCGAAACCGTGGCCGTAGGTGATCCAGCCCAGGCCCAGCGCCTCGACGACGCCGCCGCGGTAGCGGGTCGCCCCCGCGCCGTAGGACCCGAGGGCCAGCAGCAGCGCCGCCGCCAAGCCGAGTTTCGCGGGGTCGGTCCACCAGCGGCCGCGGCGGGTGCCGGCGTCCCCGGGCTTTTCGACGGCCGTGGCGTCCGCCGGGGCGCCGGTTGCGGCGTTGGCCGTGGTGCCGGCCGTGGCGTCGGCGCTCACCGGACCGCACCTCCCGTGAACCGGTCGGCGGCCAGCGCGCCGGAAAGCATGACCGTGGGCACCCCGACGCCGGGCACGGTCGTCGATCCCGCGAGCACGAGGTTGGACGGCAGGCGCGGGGACAGGTTCCGCGGCCGGAACGGGCCGGTCTGGCGGAACAGGTGCGCCAGCCCGAACGGGCTGCCGTCGATCATCCCCTGCTCGGCCCAGGTGGCGGGGGTGTCGAGTGCGCCGAGGACCCACTGCTCCGCGATTCCCGGCAATCCGCGGCGATCCAGCAGCGCGGTGACTTCGGCGAGGTGGGCGGGGCCGACGAGATCCCAGGCGACGTCGGCGGAGACGAGGTTCGGGCAGGGGGCGAGAATGCTGACCGGCTCCCACTCGCGGCCGTCGGAGTCGGCGACGATGCGGTCGGGGGCGGTCACGGCGGGGCGGGTGACCAGCAGCGACGGATCGGACATGAGCGATCCCGCGCGGGGCGAGGAAATCTCGCGGAACGTCTCGTCCCAGGCCTCGCCGAAGGAGATCAGGTGGTGGCGGTCCGGCCAATTGCGCGTGACGTCGACCGGCGCGGCGCCGTGGGCGACCATCGCCGACGGCGAGGTCCTGGTGGGCACCAGCCGCTTCTTCGCGGGCGCGCCGGCGGCGTCGAGCCAGCCTTCCACGATCGGCAGGTCGACGGTGGCCACGATGCCGTCGCAGGGGATCGGGCCGTCGGGGCCGAGCACCGCCGTCACGCCCTTTCCGGCGGCGTCGACGGACAGGCCGGACACGGGCGTCGACAAGCGCAGTTCGCCGCCGGCGCCGACGAACGCGTCGGCCATGATGCCCGCGATCGCGCCCATCCCGGACCCGGTGCGCGACGCCGTCGGGTAGTACACGCCCATCGTCGTGTCCATGTGCGCGATGCAGCCGTACACCGCCCGCGCATCCTTCGGGGCGACGCCGGCGTACAGCGACTGGAAGCTGAACACGCGCGCCAGCAGATCGTCGCCGAGCAGATCCTCGACCCTGCGGCCCAGCGAGCCGAACGCGCCGAGCTGCACCAGGTGGCCCAGGTCCCCGGCCGCACCGGAATCGCCGACCAGATCCAGGGGGGAATCGAAGCTCGCGGCCATGAAGTGCGGGTAGGCGGATCCGAACATCTGCGCCAGCCACTCGCGCATGCGCAGGTAGCCGTCGACGCGCGGGGCCGGGTCGTCGCCGCCGGCCTCCGCGAAACGGGTGATCTCCGCGGCCATGCGGGAAGCGTCGCCGTAGACGTCGATGGAGCGGCCGTCGTGGAACGTCGCGTGGTAGGCGGGGGCCATGCGCCGGACCCGGAAATCCGGGTCGACGTCGTCGACGCGCTTTCCGACGGCCGACAGCGCGGAGTCCACCAACTGGGGCATCGTCCACACCGTGGCGCCCGTGTCGGCCCGGACGGTGACGCCGGCGCCGGGCACGGCGACGTCTTCGGTGGCGCAGCGCCCGCCGACGTGATCGGCGGATTCCACGACCGTGACGCGGTGGCCCGCGCCGGTCAGGTGCAGCGCCGCGGTCAGGCCGGACAGGCCCGCGCCGATGACGACGATGTTCCGGGCCTTCCCGTCGGCTGCGGCGGGGACGCGGCGCCGGGGCACCGGCACCGGCGACAGCGGCAGGAACTTCATGATGGCGGAAGCGGGGTTCTGCAAGGCGGTTCGTCCTCGTCTGTTTTTCGCGGGTGGTCCGGCGGCGCGGTCACCAGGTGCGGGCGGTGGCGCGCCGGCCCATGTCGGCCAGGCGCTCGCGCTGTTCCTCGACGATCGGGGCGGATTCCAGGGACGCCAACCCGAGGCGGGTCAGCCGGTCGATTTCGATTTCGAGCAGTTCGTCGGCGCCGGAGGCGCGGATGAGATCGCGCAGTTCGGCGATGTCGTCGGGGCCCTCCACGCGGCCGAGTTTCTCGTCGAGGTAGTGCGCCCCGTCGGGGTCGGTGGCGCGCAGCCGCTCCAGCGCGGTCGCGACGAGCACGGTGCGCTTGCCTTCGCGCAGGTCGTCGCCGGCGGGCTTGCCGGTGACCTCCGGATCGCCGAAGACGCCGAGCTGGTCGTCGCGCAGCTGGAAGGCGATGCCGATGTCCCGGCCGAACTCGCGGTAGGCCGCGATGACGTCCTCGCCGGCCCCGGCGATGGCCGCGCCGATGTGCAGGGGGCGTTCGATGGTGTAGGCGGCGGTCTTGAATCGGTTGACCTTCTCGGCGACGCCGACGCGCGAGTCCCCGGAGGATTCCGCGGTGATGTCGAGCAGCTGGCCGCCGAGCACCTCGGTGCGCATGTGCCACCAGGGTTCGCGGGCGCGGTTGCGGGCGGCGTCGGACAGCCCCGACCCGTGGAACATGTCGTCGGCCCACGCCAACGCGACGTCGCCCGCGAGAATCGCCACGGAGCGCCCGTAGTGCGCGGAGTCGCCGCGCCAGCCGTTGTCGCGATGCCGGGCCTCGAAGACCTTGTGCACGGTGGGCTTGCCCCGGCGGGTGTCGGAGGCGTCGATGATGTCGTCGTGGATCAGCGCGCAGGCCTGGATGAACTCCAGCGCGCACACGCTGCGGAACACCGCATCCGCGTCTTCGGGGGTGGAGTTCGGGCCGCGGTCACCCCCGGCGCCGAGCCATCCCGCCCAGGCGAAGGCGGGGCGGACGCGCTTGCCGCCCTGCAGGGTGAAATCGGCCAATGCGCCGATGACGTGGGAAAATTCCTCGTCGATGTCCGCGACCATCGCCGACCGCGCGTCGAAGAAGTCCGTCAATGCCCCGGTCACGGCGGCGGGGACGTCCCGGGGGGACATCCCGGGTTCGATCGCCGGGTACTTCGCCGAGTCGGCCATTGCGCCACCTTTCGGGTGTATTCGACTCCAAACGGGGGCCGGGTCGGCGCGCCGTTTCGTCCTGCCAATAAGATAACCGTTCATGTCCGACTTCCCGCCACCCGCGGTGGGCCGCCAGGTTCCGATCCGCCAAGCGCTGACGTTGCCCAGCCCCGGTCCGCTCCCGTTCTCCGTCGAGTTCATGCCGCCCCGGGATGACGCCGCGGAAGAGCGGCTGCTCCGCGCGGCGGAGGCCTTCCATGACCTCGGGGCGTCCTTCGCCTCGGTGACGTACGGCGCGGGCGGGTCGTCGCGCGACCGCACCCTGCGCATCGCCGAGCGCGTGACCCGGGAGCCGTTGACCACGCTGGTGCATCTGACGCTCGTCGGTCACACGGTGCCGGAGTTGCGCGATATCCTGCGCGCCTACCTGGACCGGGGCCTGACCAATCTGCTGGTCCTGCGCGGCGATCCGCCGGGGGATCCGCTGGGCGAGTGGGAGCCGTTGGAGGGCGGCCTGCGGTACGCGTCGGAGCTCATCGAGCTGATCCGCGCCGAAGAGGAGTTCGCCGACTTCGAGATCGGCATCGCCTCCTTCCCCGAGGGGCACTTCCGCGCCCCCGATCTGGAGTCCGACACGCGCCACACGCTGGCGAAGCTCCGGGCGGGCGCGGAGTACTCGATCACCCAGATGTTCTTCGACGTCGACCATTACCTGCGGCTGCGCGATCGCCTGGTCGCCGCGGACCCGGAGCACGGCGCGAAGCCGATCATCCCGGGCCTGATGCCCATCACGTCGATGCGTTCGGTGCGCCGCCAGCTGGAGCTGTCCGGTTCGGTGCTGCCGCCCGCGCTCGACGAGCGTTTGACGCGCGCGGCCGCCGGCGACGAGGTGGCCAACCGCGATGCGATCCGGGAGGTGGGCATCGAGGTGACCACGGAGATGGCGGAGCGCCTCATCTCCGAGGGCGTGCCCGGCATCCACTTCATGACCCTCAACTTCGCCCGCGCCACCCAGGAGGTCCTGCACAACCTCGGCATGGCGCCCGCGTGGGGCACGGGACAGGACATGCTGCGGGGCGGTTTCTAGCACGTGGCTTTGCGACGGCCGGCGCACGCGTGCGGGCCGTCGCCCCTTTTTGCGGCGCCCGCGCGTGTTCGCGGCGGATCGGTATCCGTGGGGGCTCAGTCGAGCATGTCGTGGTCCCGCCGGGCCCACAGGACGACGAGCAGCGCCGCGAGCACTCCCGCGGCGGTGACCAGGCCGGTCCACAGCAGGAGCCGGTCGCGGTCGGTGCTGCCCGCGGGGGACGTGGCCCAGAAGGTGGAGTCGGTGCCGCCCTCGAGGGTCCAGCGCACGGTGTCCCCGCCGTCGACCGTGCCGTTGGTGCCGGTCACGGGGGCGGGGAACGCGATGGCGAGGGTGACCCTGGAGCCGGGGAACCGGGTCAGCGAGGCCTTGCCCGACAGCGACACCTGGTTGCCGCCGACGCGCTCGAGTTCGAGGTCGATGGCGTCGGACGAGGCGGCGTCGAGAAACTCGCGGACCTCGTCGAAGGTCAGGTCGCGGACGCGGTAGGTGCCCGTGTGGTCCTGCCCGGATTCGCCGCGTTCGACGGTGACCTTCCCGCGGAAGGCCTCCGGGACCTCCCAGAGCGAGTCCCGGGCCGACGCGGCCTTCGGCGCGGCCACGTGAACGGTGCCGTTGACCCGGTCGGTGCCCGAGATGGTCATCGCGGCGTCGGCGGTGAAGCAGCCGGTCAGCGCCAGAACGGGCAGGAGCATCGCGGCGAGCGCGATGAATCGGGCGCGGAGACGTGCAACCGTCATCGCGGTGGCTCCTTCCGGGAGGTGCGGTCGGTTTCGGGCCCGTCGGCGTCGTCAAGCGAGTCCGTGCCGCGCAGCGGGATCGGGGCGCCGAGCACCGCGAACGGGCGCGAATCGCCCGCGAAATGGAAATGGCGCAGGACGTCGTCGAACCCCAGGCGGCGGTAGAGGCGCCAGGCGCGGTTGCCCTCGTCGGCGACTTCCGGCGTGGACAGCAGCACGCGGCGTTCGGGGCGGCCGCGCATCAACTCGAGGAGCAGGCGTTCGCCGATGCGGCCGCCCTGGTGGCGGGGATCGACGTGGATTTCGGACAGCTCGACGTAGTCGCCGAGGACGTCGGACACGATGTGAAGGGGCGTGCGGCGCTCGGCCATTCCCGCGCGGACCTGGACGTGCCACCACTGCGTCGACGTGCCGTGCTGGCAGTAGGCGATGCCGGCCAACGGGAAAGAGGTGTCGGCCAGGGCGTCTTCCGGCGCAACGTCCTCGGGATGCGCGACGGCTGCGACGGCCGCCCAACCGGGCTCGTGCCGCGCCAGCGCCCACGCCCGCACCCGCGCGTCGACGATCGACGGGTCGTAGCCCATCGCCCCGACGTAAAGGGAGACGGCCTCGTGGAGCCGGAGCCGGAAAACCGATTCCGGCATGGGGAGGACGCTGTATCGCACCCGTTCAGCTTAACCGGGGCGGGGGCGGGGGAGTCGAACGGCGGCGGCCCGGGTTCGGGCGGCGGCGCGTCGACCGGGGTTGAGCGGCGAAAAGGGCATTGCGTGCGAATGGGCGTTCGAATATGATGGAAGGTGAATCCGGGAAGGTCCCTAGTGTTCGGGTTGTCGCGGAGGCGATGGCGGGCCGGTGGTGCGGAACCCATCGAACGGACGGTTGAAGTTCGGTCGGCGTCGGCGGCGGCGCGGCCGAGGGAACGGAAAGAAAGGAGAAGACGGATGGCACGCATCGGAAACGGGAGGAACGCGGTGGTCGCGCCGGCGGGCCTGTCTTCTCAGGCCGTGACCTTCCTGGGGCGGGCGGCGTCGCTGTTGGCGCAGGCGAAAACGGCGTCTCCCGCCGACAGGCTGGACCTGTCGTATCAGGCCGCGCTGCGGGTGGCGGGCGCCCTGATCGCGGAGAATCCGGGCCGGCGCCGCAAGGCCGACCAGAGCGCGTGGGCCAGGGTGCGCAGGCACGCGCCCGAATACGCCCCATGGGCCGCGAGGTTCGAGGCGCTGTCGCGGCAGTGGGAGGACGTGCGCCTGGGGTTGGCCCGCGGCGTCGACGAGCTGGAGGCCCGCCGGGTGCAGTCTCTGGCGGCGGATTTTCTGGCGGAGGTCGAGGCGGATTTCGGGATGCTCTCCGGAGTGGCCTGATCGTGTGGGATGGTGGTGGTTCACCGAAGGGGGCGTGCGTACACTGGCCGGTACGGGCCACGCTCTTCCGCTTCAGTTTCAGTGCGTGATCGGCCATGCGGACCGCAGGGCCGATTCGGGAACAAAGAGGGCGCTTCGGCCGTTGAACTTTATGAGCGGTCGCTGCGGCCGCCGGCATTCGCCGCAGCGATGATGTCAAGGACGATCGGCCCTACCGCGAGTCAGGGGAGGAAACCCATGGGACTTTCCGAGCAGGAACAGAGGATGCTTGCCGAGATCGAATCGGCGCTGTACGCCGAGGATCCGAAGTTCGGCTCAGCCATGTCCGGAAAGGCGATGGGCCTCGACTCCGGCGGAGCGCCCCGCGGTTTCTCGCCCCGGGTCATCGCCATCATCGGCGTCGGCCTTCTCCTGCTGATCGGCGGCATGGCGCTGGCGACTACGAGCCTGTGGTTCCTGGCCCTGAGCATCGTCGGATTCCTGGCCATGTTCGGCGCCGGCGTGTGGGCGCTGACCGGTTCCTCCGGAAGCTCGAACCTGGTGTCCGTCGGCGCCGACGGTTCCCGCGGCCCCAGGCCGAGGAAGCCCCGTCGCCCGAGCTCTCCGGGCGGCGGCATGGAAGATCGCTTCCGCGGTCGATTCCAGGGGCGCTGACCCGCCGCCTCTCCTTCGAAGCTTCACCGAACCCCGTTCCGGCTTTCGCCGGGGCGGGGTTTTCGCATGCTCGCGCACCCGCCGCCTCGGGCCGCCCCACTCGGCCCCACCGCGATCTCCCACTCGGCCCCACCAGGATCTCCCACTTTGCCCCACCATCGACCCATCGTGGCAATCACAGGGCGCTCCCTTGGTCGTCTGCCTGCGGTCTCTCAGCGGCGCGTCCGCGTGATTTTTGCATTACCCCAGGTTGTGGCACTTGGTCGTTTTCGACGGGTGTGATGTGCGACACGCCCGGAGAATCGGGTACTTGACGCGCATCGTCGTGAAGCGGGCCCGGTGACGGACGGCACGGGCGGGCGCCCCACCTGCGAATATGCAGGTTAAAAGGTTTTGCATGTTGAAAAACGCCAGGAAACTGGGGCAGGGCAGTGTTGCTTGTGGGGCAAAGTGGGGTAGTGTGGGCCGTGATGTTGGAGAGGTCGACCGGCATCGCAGGAAAAAGACGAATACCGATGAGATGACGAGAAGCGGCGCCACCGCGTCGTCCGGACGAGGGGAGAGGAGCCGGAAGCGACATGTTCCTCGGCACCTATACCCCGAAGCTGGACGACAAAGGTCGTCTGACGCTCCCGGCGAAGTTCCGCGAGGAACTGGCCGGCGGGTTGATGGTGACCAAGGGGCAGGACCACTCTCTGGCCGTCTACCCCAAAGACGAGTTCGTCAAGCTCGCGCAGCGTGCGACGAAGGCGTCGCGGACCAACACCCGCGCCCGCGCCTTCATCCGCAACCTGGCGGCGAGCACCGACGAGCAGAGGCCGGACGGGTCGGGCCGCATCACGTTGTCGGCGGATCACCGCAACTACGCGGGCCTCACCAAGGAATGCGTGGTCATCGGATCCATCGATTTCCTGGAGATCTGGGACAAGCAGTCCTGGGAGGCCTACCAGGCGGAGCATGAAGAGGACTTCTCCGACGGCGAAGACGATTCGCTGTTCGGGGTGCTGTAGCCCTCACCGCGACGCCCGGGACGGGAGCGTCCGCAAGGACTCTGTCCGAACCGACCCTGGTGTACTTCCCCGATACCAGGTTCGGGTCGGGCAGGGCCCTGTGCACGCGCCCCGCGGACGAAGCCGAGCGCGGTGAAATCAACCGATTGCGATGAATCCGGAGGGAGTGCCGATGACCGATGTCAACGATGTGACTGGAGTGGTTGACGGTACTGAAGGTGCGCCGGAGAAGCGCCCCGCAGCCGGAGACCGCAAGTCCGGCGAGCACGGCCACGTGCCCGTCCTCCTCGACCGCGTCACCGCGCTCCTCGAACCCGGCATCACCGGCGTCGGTTCCGCCGACGGTTCCGGGGCCGTCGTCGTCGACGGCACCCTCGGGGCCGGCGGCCACGCCGAGCATCTGCTCGAGACCTTCCCCGGGCTCCACCTCATCGGCCTCGACCGCGATGCCGCGGCCCTGGCGTCGGCCCGCGCCCGGCTCGCCCGATTCGGAGACCGGTTCACGGGCGTCCAGACGAGGTTCGACGGCCTGGCCGACGTCATCGGAATCGGCGGCGCCGTCGCCGTCCCGGGCTTCGACCCGGACGACGCCGGGAATCTCGATCCCGAGGCACCGGCCATCGCCCTGGCCCGCGAGGCCGGGCTCGCCGGGGCGCTGTTCGACCTCGGCGTGTCGTCCATGCAGCTCGACCAGGTGGACCGCGGTTTCGCGTACCGCGTCGACGCACCCCTCGACATGCGCATGGATCCGACCACCGGCCCGACCGCGGCGGACGTGCTCAACGGCTACTCCCACGGCGACCTGGCCAGGATCCTGTCGACTTACGGCGACGAGCGTTTCGCGGGCCGCATCGCCACGGCGGTCGTGCGCGAGCGCGAGAAGGAGCCCTTCGCCAATTCGGGGCGCCTCGTGGAGTTGCTTTACGACGCCATCCCGGCGGCCTCGAGGCGAACCGGCGGCCACCCCGCCAAGCGCACGTTCCAGGCGCTGCGCGTGGAGGTCAACCGGGAGCTCGAGGCGCTGGAAAACGTCCTGCCGATGACCTGCGAAGGACTCGCGGTCGGCGGCCGGGCGGTGTTCATGAGCTACCAGAGCCTCGAGGACCGGCTGGTCAAGCGCGACTTCGCGGAGCGCGTGAAGTCGACGACCCCCGCCGGCCTGCCCATGGAACTGCCGGGCCACGAACCCAAGTTCCGGTTGGTCACGCGCGGCGCCGAAAAGGCCGATGCCCGGGAGATCGAGGACAACCCCCGAGCAGCGCCGGTGCGGGTGAGATGCATCGAACGCATCCGGGCGGGATGACCGCAACCGAGCGTCCGAACCCCGCATAACACCGAAGGCGCACCGACCAACGATCGCCGAACCCCAGATCAACAAACCCCAGACCAACAAAACCCCAGACCACCCAACCCCGGACCACCGAACCCAGACCACCGATCCGCCGCTCGCGGCGACGACCAAGGGAGAAGTCATGGCAGCCACCATCACGGACGACGCCCCCGCCCGCCCGATCCGGCGCGGCCGCCTCGAATCGCCCTCGGCCCCCGCACCGACCCGCCGGGGCAGGGGACGCCGGTCGGCGTACCGCGGGCGCACCGGGTCCCGGCAAGTCGTGTCCCTGCGGGGACGGAGGCTGACCAACACCACGGCGGACCGTTCGGCGGTCCGCTTCGCCATCGGATCGATCGTCGTGGTCGTCCTGGGCATCATGCTGGCCATGATCCTGTCCGGCCTGTCCACCTCCCAGTCCTTCCAGCTCAACGAGGCGCGCCAGCAGGAGCAGCGCCTGCGCGACGGCATCTCGGTGCTCGAGCGCGACGTCGAGTTCCAGCGTTCCACCGCGGAAATCGCCCGCCGGGCCGCGGAGATGGGCATGGTCAACGTCGAAAAGCCGGCCATCCTCGTCGTCGGCGAGGACGGCGCCGTCCACGAAGTCCGGCCGGGCGATCCGGCGCACCAGCGGATCATCGACATCAACGGCGCCGCCGTGCGCCCGGACGCCCCGACCTCGAACCCCGCCGAGACCGACCGCGTCCCGGGCATGCAGGCCTCGGCCGTCCAGGAGGCCAATCCGGCCGCGCCGCGGCTGCCCGCCCAGGCGCCGTACGCGCCCAACGCGGCGCGCCCGCCGGCGCCCGCCCCCGCTCCCGCGCCCGCCCCGGCCCCGGCTCCCGCAGAGGGCGCCAATCCCGTGGCGCCCCCGGCCCCGGCTGTAGACTGACGCCCGCATGCGACCGCGGCACGCCGCCGTGGTCCGTCCACCGAGAAGGCACCAGGCATGATCCGTTCCACTGACGACCACGGCGATTCCGGACAGTTCCGGGATCGCCGGGATCGTCGGATCCCCGTCGAGTCGGGGAACCGACCCGCGCCGCGCCGCAACAGGGCGATGGCGCCGTCGGAACGGGTCGACTCCTCCGGGAGCGAGTTCCAGCGACGGCGCAAGATCCTGCAGGTCATTGGTGCAGTCGTCGTCGCGGTGCTCATCGTCCGACTCGGCTGGGTCCAGCTCGTGGCCGGGCCGGATCTCGCGGCGCGGGCCCAGAACCAGCGCACCATCGAGGTCGTCGACGCCGCCCGCCGCGGCACCATCACGGATCGGGAAGGCGCGTCGCTCGCGTTCACCCTCGAGGCGCGCAGCATCACCGCGCATCCCGCGAGCCTGCGCGCGCACCTGGAGAAGGCCCACGAGCTGTGGCCGGACGACTATCCCGAGTACGAGCAGCGTTTGCGCGACATCGCCGATGCGCTGCCGGAGATGATCGGCGTGCCCGACCTGGACGCCAAAAAGTCCCGGGAGAGCCGGCGTCGCCACGCAGCCGAGGAACCGGCAGAGCAGGGCATCCGGGACACCCCCGGCGGGATCAGCTCCAAGGAGATCCTGGACAAGCTCCGCGACGAGAAGAGCACCTACGAGGTGCTGGTGCGCAACGTCGACCCGGACAAGGCCGCCGCGGTCGTCGCGCGGTTCCCGGAGCTCGTCTCCGAGCGCCAGGACATCCGCCAGTACCCCAACGGCGCCGTCGGCGCGAACGTGATCGGCAAGATCGGCATGGACGGCGTCGGCCAGTTCGGCTTCGAAGCTTCCCGCGACGCGACGCTGCAGGGCGTCAACGGCGGCCGCACCGTCGACATCGCCGCCAACGGCATCGCCATCCCGGGCTCCACGCGGGACCAGCATCCGCCGATCGACGGCACCGGCTACCAGCTGACCATCGACGCGGACATGCAGTACTTCGTCCAGCAGCAGGTCCAGCAGGCCAAGAACAACTCCGGGGCGAAGGAAGCGTCGGCGGTGGTCCTCGACGCCAAGTCGGGCGAGATCCTGGCCATGGCGCAGTCCGACACCGCCAACCCCAACCGCGACATCGGCCGCGAGGTGGAGGAGGGCCGCAACATCGGCAACACGCCGGTGTCCACCCCGTTCGAGCCGGGCTCGGTGGCGAAGATCATCACCGCCGCCGGCGCGATCGAGGACGGGGTCACCACCCCGGATGAGGTGCTCACCGTCCCGGGTTCCATTCACATGTCCGGCGTCACCGTCAACGACGCCTGGCAGCACGGCCCGGAGCAGTTCACCACGACGGGCATCTTCGGCAAGTCGTCGAACGTCGGCACGCTGATGCTCGCCGACCGGCTCGGCCCCGACAGGTTCGCCGAGCTGCTGCACGACTTCGGCCTGGGCCAGTCCACCGGCGTGGAACTGCCCGGCGAGTCCGCGGGCCTGGTGCCCCAGCGGCCGCAGTGGTCGGGCGGCACCTTCGCCAACCTGCCCATCGGCCAGGGCATGGCCATGTCGCTGCTGCAGATGACGGGCGTCTACCAGGCCATCGCCAACGACGGCGTGCGCATCCCGCCGCGCATCATCAAGTCGACCACCGCCCCCGACGGCACCGTCGTCCCGGCCGAGCGCCCCGAACCGGTGGAGGTCGTCAGCCCGGAGGCCGCGCGCACCGTCCGCGACATGTTCCAGTCCGTCCTCCAGTCCGACCCGACCGGCCGGCAGTCCGGCACCGCGGCGGGCGAGGGGATCGAGGGCTACCAGCTCACCGGCAAGACCGGCACCGCCCAGAAGGTGGACCCGGCCACCGGCCGGTACTCGAACTCGAAGTACCACATCACCTTCGCCGGCGTGGCGCCCGCCAACGACCCCCGCTTCGTCATCGGCATCATGCTCGACGAGCCGGTCCGCGGCGTCCACGGCCAGGGCGGCCAGTCCGCCGCGCCGCTGTTCGGGGACATCGCCGCGTGGGCGCTCAACCGCTACAACGTGGCTCCCGCCCCACGCGAGGAGGGGACGCTGTTGCTGCAGCCCTGACCGCCGACCACGTCGTCGGCCATGCTCCGGTCGACCACCGGGACGCGGCCGTCGCAAAGCAAGGCACGATCGATTCGCCCCCCGCGCGCACCGCGCACCCGTCGAACACCTCCGACGCCACACAGACACCGAAACACTAGGAGCGCACATGACCGTCACCCTCGGACACCTCGCCGAATTGATCGGCGGCACCGTGCTGCCGCCCGGAGCCGGCGAGGCACCGGACGGCGGCGCCGGCACCCGGATCTCCGGCGTGGAACTCAACGCCGCGGAGACCCCCGAGGGCGGGCTGTTCGCGGCCCTGCCCGGCACCCGCGTCCATGGCGCCTCCTACGCGGATCAGTCGCCCGCGGCGGCGATCCTCACCGACGAGGCGGGCCTGGAGATCCTCAAAGGGGCCGGCGGCCCCGACCGCCCGGTGCTGCTCGTCGACGACGTCCGCGCGGTGCTCGGCGCGGTGTCCGCGGAGATCCACGGCCACCCGTCCGAGAAGCTGACCGTCATCGGCGTCACCGGCACCTCCGGCAAGACCACCACCACCTACCTGCTCGAGGGCGCGCTGCTGGCCTCGGGCAAGCGCACGGGGCTGATCGGCACCACCGGCACCCGCATCAACGGGCGCCCCGTGCCCAGCCACCTGACCACGCCGGAGGCCCCGGCGCTGCAGCGGCTGTTCGCGCAGATGCTTGCCGACGGCGTGACCCACGTGGTCATGGAGGTTTCGTCGCACGCGCTGTCGCTCGGCCGCGTCGACGGGGTCTCGTTCGACGTCACCTGCTTCCTGAACCTGTCGCAGGACCACCTCGACTTCCACGACGGCCTCGAGGACTACTTCGACGCGAAGGCGCGGCTGTTCCGCCCCGAATCGCCGGTGCACGCCCCGCGGGTGGTCGCGTGCGTGGACGACTCCTGGGGCCACCGGATGGCGGAGATCGCCGCCGCGCCCGGGGTCACCGTCGACACCGTCGGCACCCCCCACACGGAGGACGCGGAGACCGCCGACGACGGGTCGCGCATCGCGCCGCGGGCGACGTGGCGCGCCGGAAACGTCACGGTCGCCGACAACGGAGTCCAGCACGTGACCTTGACCGGCCCCGGCGGGGCGGTCGAGCTCGACGTCCCGCTGCCGGGCGCGTTCAACATCGCCAACGCTTCCGTCGCCTGGGCGGCGCTGGCCGCGCTCGGCGTCGACGGCCCCGACGCCGCCGCGGGCATCTCCCGCGTCGCCGTCCCCGGACGCATGGAGCGCATCGACGAGGGCCAGGACTTCCTCGCCGTCGTCGACTACGCACACAAGCCGGCCGCCGTCGGCGAGGTGCTGCGCACGCTGCGCGCCCAGACCGTCGGGAGGGTCATCGCCGTCGTCGGCGCCGGCGGCGACCGAGACTCGTCGAAGCGCCCGCTCATGGGCGCCGAGGCCGCCCGCGTCGCCGACGTCGTCATCGTCACCGACGACAACCCGCGCACCGAGGACCCCGCCGCCATCCGCGAGGCCGTCACCGCCGGTGCCGTGGAAGCCGCCGAGAAGCGCGCCGCGGCCATCGGCATCGACGCAATCCGCGTGGAGAACATCGGCGACCGGGCCGAGGCCATCGACCTGGCCATCCGCCTCGCCGAGGGCGGCGATTCCGTCGTCGTCGCGGGCAAGGGCCACGAGACCGGCCAGGAGATCAACGGCGTCATGCACCACTTCGACGACCGCGAGCAGGTCCGCGAGGCGCTGCTGCGCCGCGCGGGCCGCGAGGGCGACGCCGGCCGAGCCGACGAGGAGGGCGAGAACTAGATGATCGAACGCACTGCGGGCGACATCGCCGACATCGTCGGCGGAGAGCTCCACGACGCGGACCCGGCGGCCCCGGTCGCCGGGCCGGTCGAATTCGATTCCCGGCGCATCGTGCCCGGCTCCGTGTTCCTGGCACTGCCGGGAGCGCGGGCCGACGGGCACGACTTCGCCGAGGGCGCCGCGGCCGCCGGTGCCGCGCTCACCTTGGCCGCCCGGCCCGTCGGCGTCCCGGCGGTCGTGGTGGAGCCGCTGGGCGCCCAGGACTCCAACGCCGACGCGTTCGCGCACGACCCCGACGGGTCCGGCGCGGCCGTGCTGGAGGCCGTGGGCAAGCTCGCCCGCCGCGACGTCGACGAACTCGCCGCCGACGGCCTGGTCGTCGTCGGGGTCACCGGCTCGGCCGGCAAGACCTCGGTCAAGGACATGATGGCCACGATCCTGCGCACCGACGGCGAGACGGTGGCGCCGAAGGGGTCGTTCAACAACGAGATCGGCCACCCGTACACCGTTCTGCGCTGCACGCGGGACACCCGCTACCTGGTCGCGGAGATGAGCGCCCGCGGGGTCGGCCACGTCGCCCACCTCGCGCGCATCGCCCCGCCGCGGATCGGCGCCGTGCTCAACGTGGGCACCGCGCACCTCGGCGAGTTCGGCTCCCGCGAGGCCATCGCGCAGGCGAAGGGCGAGCTGGTCGAGGCGCTGCCGGCGGCCACGGACGGGGGAGTCGCGGTGCTCAACGCCGACGATCCCCTGGTCGCGGGGATGGCGCCGCGCACGCGCGCGAAGGTGGTCACCTTCGGCGTCGATTCGGCCGCCGCCGATTACCGGGCCACCGACGTCACCGTCGACGGCCTCGCCCGCGCGTCGTTCACCCTGCGCTGCCCCGACGGCTCGGCGCATGCGGTGTCGCTGAAGGTCCACGGCGCCCACCAGGTGCCCAACGCGTTGGCCGCCGCGGCCGTCGGCGTGGAGGCCGGTCTGGCCCCCGCCGCCGTCGCCGAGGCGCTCTGCGCCCACGTCGCCGCCTCCGAGCGGCGCATGGAGATGCGGCAGCGCGACGACGGCACGACGGTCATCAACGATTCGTACAACGCCAACCCCGATTCCATGCGCGCCGGCGTCGATGCCCTCGTGCTGGCCGCGGGCGCGCGCGAGGGCGCGGCCTCCTGGGCGGTGCTGGGGCAGATGGGCGAACTCGGTGACTCCGCCGTCGATGAACATGCCGCATTGGCGGGGTATCTCGCCGAAAACGGCGTTGACCGTCTGGTCGCCGTCGGGGAGGGGGCGAATGCGCGTGCCCTCGCGGACGGGGCCGAGTCGATGGGGTTAAATACTCTGCGGGCGTCGGATCCCGACGCGGCCGCGGAAGCGGTTGCGGCGGAGCTCCAACCCGGTGATGTTGTCCTGGTCAAGGCGTCCTACGCCGACGGCCTGTGGCGCGTCGCCGACGCACTGGCGCCGGTGACGCAGCGAAATTCGACCGAGAGGCGAGGTAAGTGACTCAACTCATCTACAGCGGGGCCCTCGCGTTCATCGCGTCGGTCTTCCTGACCCCGGTGCTCATCCGCCGTTTTTCCGCGGAGGGCATTGGCCAGGAGATCCGCGAGGAAGGGCCGAAGAGCCACTTCCGCAAGCGCGGCACCCCGACGATGGGCGGCATCGCCATCATCGTCGGCATCCTCGTCGGCTACTTCGGTTCGCACGCCATCGGTCTCTTCCAGACCGGCTCCGGGCCGTCGGCTTCGGGCCTGCTGGTGCTCTTCCTCACGCTGTCGATGGGCGGCCTCGGTTTCGCGGATGACTTCATCAAGCTGTACAAGGCCCGCAACCTGGGCCTGAACAAGACGGCGAAGCTGGTCGGCCAGCTGGCCGCGGCGCTGATCTTCGGCGTCCTGCTGCTGCAGTTCCCGGATGCGGCGGGCATCACCCCGGGTTCGACGAACCTTTCCTTCGCCCGCGACATCACCACGTGGAACCTCGCCCCGGGCCCGGTGTGGCTGGGCATGATCGTCTTCCTGGTGTTCGTGTTCATCGTCATCGCGGCGTGGACCAACGCGGTCAACCTCACCGACGGCCTCGACGGCCTCGCGGCCGGCACGGTGACGCTGCTGCTGGGCACGTACACGGCCATCACGTTCTGGCAGTTCCGCAATTCCTGCGAGGTCGCCGTCGGCGCCGGCTGCTACGACGTCCGGGACCCGCTGGACGTGGGCATCCTGGCCACCGCCGGTTTGGGCGCGTGCCTGGGCTTCCTGTGGTGGAACGCCGCCCCGGCGAAGATCTTCATGGGCGACACCGGTTCGCTGGCGCTGGGCGGCCTCATCGCGGGCCTGTCCTTCGTCACCAAGACCGAGTTGCTGATGGTCATCATCGGCTTCATCTTCGTGCTGGAGGTCGCGTCGGTGGCCATCCAGATCGCGGCGTTCCAGACGGTGGGCAAGCGCCCGTTCCGCATGGCGCCGATCCACCATCACTTCGAGGCGAAGGGCTGGGCCGAGACGGCCGTGGTCATCCGCTTCTGGCTGTTGGCCGGCATCTTCAACATGCTCGGCTCCGCAATCTTCTATTCCGACTGGCTCGTGCAATCGGGGGTCATGCGATGACGTTCACGGACACGTCCACCGATCTCGTGGCGCTGGTGCGTTCCGGCCCGGTGCTGGTCACCGGGGCGGGCGTGTCCGGGGAGGGCGCGATCAAGATCCTCCGGGACCTCGGCTGCCCCGAGATCCACCTCGTCGACGATTCCGCCGAGCGCGGCCGGCCCCTGGCCGATTCGCACGGGGTCGATTGGTGCACCGCCGATGCGGCGCGGGGACTGCTTTCCGACGCCGCCGCCGTGGTGACCTCCCCGGGGTGGCGCCCGGATACGCCGCTGCTCGTCGACGCCGCGGACGCCGGAGTGCCGGTCGTGGGCGACGTGGCCGTGGCCTTCGCCGGCGATCGCGCCGGCACGTGGGGCGACCCGCGCACGTGGCTGGTGGTCACGGGCACCAACGGCAAGACCACGACCACCGCGATGCTCGCCGCCATGCTCGGCGACCGCGGGGCGGCCGTCGGCAACATCGGCGTGGCGCTGCACGACGCGCTCACCGCCGCCGACCGCGTCGACGTCCTGGCCGCGGAGCTGTCGAGCTTCCAGCTGCATTGGGCGCCGGAGCTGCGCCCCGATGCGGGGGCGCTGCTCAACCTCGCCGAGGACCACATCGACTGGCACGGCTCCTACGACGCCTACGGCGCCGACAAGGCGATCGCCCTGACCGGCGGCGTGGCGGTGTTCGGGGCGGACGACGCAGACGTCGTCAAGCAAGTCGAAGCCCTCGCCGCGGACGGGCGCCTGGCGCCCGCGGCCGTCGGCTTCACCATCGGGGAGCCGGAGCCGGGGCAGATCGGCGTGCGCGACGGCCGGATCATCGACCGCGCGTTCGGCGACCGCAGCACCGACGAGCCCCACGAGGACACCGCGGTCGGGGGAGTGGACGTCGCGCCCATCGAGGGCATTTCGCCCCCGGGGCCGGCAGGCGTGCTCGACGCGCTGGCGGCGACGGCGCTCGCCCGTTCCGTCGGCGTCCGCGCCGCCGACATCGCGGAGGCGCTGGCGGGCTTCACCGTCCGCGCGCACCGGGGGCAGGTCGTGCACTCGGCCGGCGGCGTCGACTGGATCGACGATTCCAAGGCCACCAACCCGCACGCCGCGGACGCCGCGCTGCGCGGCCACGATTCGGTCGTGTGGGTCGCCGGTGGCCAACTCAAGGGCGCCGACGTGTCGGGGCTCGTCGCCGACCACGCGCACCGCATGCGCGCGGCGGTGGTCCTCGGCGTGGACGGGCCCGTCATCGCCGAGGCCCTCGCGTCCGCCGTGCCCGGGCTGCCCGTGACGGTGATCGGGGAGACCGACCCCGCCGCGGCGATGGGCCAGGCGTGCTCCGCGGCCGCGGGCGCGGCCCGCCCCGGCGACGTGGTGCTGCTCGCGCCCGCCGCCGCGAGCCTGGACATGTTCACCGGCATGGCGCAGCGCGGGGACTTCTTCGCCGACGCCGCCCGCGAGGCCACGGCGCCCGGCACGGAGCCGGGCACCGATGAATCGATCGGCCCTTCCGGCCCCCTCGAGGGTGACCCGCGATGACCGGCCCCGCCCGCCCCGCACGGCCCGCGCGGCCGGACCGCCCCGCGCGGCCGGACCGCCCCGCCCGCAAGGAGGGCCGCGGCTCCGAGGCCCGCGCGATGATGCGCGACTGGATGTCCCGGCCCCTGTTCGACTACCACGTCCTGCTCGCGATCACGGCCCTGCTCACCGGCATCGGGCTGGTCATGGTGCTGTCGTCGTCGATGGCGTCGTCCGGCACCGAAGGCAACGTCTGGGGGGTGTTCATCCGCCAGGCGGCGATGGTGGGCGCCGGTCTGGTGATGTTCTGGCTGGTCACCCGCGTCCGCGTGGAGACCATCCGGAAGCTCGCGCCGCTCGGCCTGGTCGTCGCATTCGCGCTGCTGGTGCTGGTGCTGATACCGGGCATCGGCGTCGGCCTCGAGGAGACCGGCGCGCAGTCGTGGATCTACGTCGGCGGCGTGTCGCTGCAGCCGTCGGAGGTCGCGAAGGTGGCGCTGGCGGTGTGGGGCGCGAAGTTCCTGTCGGAGCGGCTGCGCACGGCGACGGCGGTCAAGGACATCTTCGTCCCCTTCGGCGTGGTCTCCGTGCTGGTGCTGGCCCTGGTGTTCTTCCAGCGCGACCTCGGCATGGTCGCGTCGATGGGCTTCGTGGTGCTGGGGCTGCTGTATTTCGCGGGCCTGCCGCGCTTCATCATCGGCGGCATCGTGGGCGTGGGCCTCGCGGTGATGGCCATCGCCACGCTGACCACGGGTTTCCGCTCCGCGCGCATTTCGGTCTACTTCAACACCCTCTTCGGCAGGTTCGAGGAGACCCAGGGTCCGGCGTACCAGTCTTACCAGGGCATCCTTTCGCTTGCCGACGGATCGATGACCGGCGTGGGATTGGGCCAGTCGCGGGCGAAGTGGTTCTACCTTCCCGAGGCCAAGAACGACTTCATCTTCGCCATCATCGGCGAGGAGCTGGGCTTCCTCGGCGCCGGCATCGTGGTGCTGCTCTACGCCGCCCTCGGCTGGATCGGCCTGCGGGTCGCCCAGCGCCAGGCGGACCCGTTCCTGCGCCTGCTGGCCGGCACCATCACCATGGCGACGGTCGTGCAGGCGTTCATCAACATCGGCTACGTCGTCGGCGTGCTGCCGGTGACGGGCCTGCAGCTGCCGCTGATTTCGGCGGGCGGCACGTCGGCGATCGTGACGCTGCTGTCGATGGGCCTGCTGGCCACGTGCGCGCGCCATGAACCGGAATCGGTGTCGGCGATGCAGACGTCGGGGCGCCCGGCGATCGACCGGATCCTCGGCATCCCGGAGCCGCTGCCCTACGATCCGTCGCGCCGCGATGACCGCCCGTCCCGCGGACACCGCGACACCCGCCGATTCGGCCCTCCGGTCACCGGTTCCGACGATGTCGTGGGAGACCGTTTCGAGCGCCGCCAGCGCCGCCGCGACGCGGAGCCCGTCGTCCGGCCCACCCGCACCACCGCCCGGGGCACCGCCGAACCGCGCCCCGGCGCCGGTGGCGGGGGAGGGCGCGCCGGCGGTTCCTCCCGGGGGGTCGCGGAACGGTACCGTGAATCCGAGCGAGGGGATCGCCGACCCCGTGGCCGGGGCACCCGCCGGCCGGGCGGCCCCGACAGGAGGATCAGGTGACCGAAGCGACTCCGCAGGGCCGGCCGTTCGAGTGGCCCGACGGACGCCCGTTGTCCATCGTCGTCGCCGGCGGCGGCACCGCCGGGCACATCGAGCCCGCGTTAGCCGTCGCCGACGCGATCCGCGAGATCGCGCCGGATACGCGCGTGACGGCGCTGGGCACCAACCGCGGCCTGGAGACCACGCTGGTCCCGGCGCGCGGCTACGACCTCCGCCTGATCCCGCCCGTGCCGGTGCCCCGCAAGCCGAGCGGTGACCTGCTCAAGCTTCCCTTCCGCGTGGCCCGCGCCGTGTCGGAGACCCGTGCGGTCCTCGAGGACGTCGCGGCGGACGCGGTGATCGGCTTCGGCGGTTACGTCTCCGCCCCCGCCTACCTGGCGTGCCGGCGCGGCCGCCGCATCCCGTTCCTGGTCCACGAGGCCAACGCGCGCGCGGGCATGGCAAACAAGCTGGGCGTGAAGCTCGGCGGCGAGGGCCTGGCCGCGGTGTCGGGGTCGGGGATGGCGGGCGACGTCGTCGGCATTCCCGTCCGCAAGGCGCTGTCGAGCCTGGACCGGGCGGCGATGCGCGCGGAGGCCCGCGCGTTCTTCGGCCTGCCGGCCGATGGCCCCGTGCTGTTCGTCACCGGCGGTTCGCAGGGCGCGCGCAGCATCAACGAGGCCGCCTCGGGTGCCGCGGACGCCTTCGCCCGGGCGGGCATCGCGGTCCTCCACGCGCACGGCAAGAAGAACACCGTGTCCCTGCCGGAGGGCCGGGGCGCCGACGCCGAGCCCCCGTACGTCGCCGTGCCCTACGTCGACCGCATGGACCTGGCGTACTCGGCGGCCGACATGATCCTGTGCCGCTCGGGCGCGATGAGCGTCGCCGAGATTTCGGCGGTGGGCCTGCCGGCCGTCTACGTCCCCCTGCCGCACGGCAACGGGGAGCAGGCCCTCAACGCCACGGACATCGTCGAGGCCGGCGGCGGCCTGCTGGTCGCCGACGCTTCGCTGACCCCGGCCACGATCCGCGACACCGTGATCCCGTTGCTTTCCGACGCCGGCCGGCTCGCCGAGATGGCGCGCGCCACCGCGGAATCGGGCCATCGCGATGCCGCGGACACGATCGCCCGCAGGGTGCTCTCCGCCGCAATGCGCGGGGCGCGCGGGTAGTTTTCCGGGCATGGGCCGGCCATCCGGTGACGCGGGAGTCGTGCGGGGCCGAACCCGTGCCCGCGACGGCGCCCGCGTGCGCGGTGCGCCACCTGCTTGCCCCGCTTTTCCCGATTGCCCCGACACTGATTTCCAGTCCCGTCCCATCTTCTTCCCCGAGGTGACCAACAGATGAGCGATTCCCCCTCCACCGGATCCGCCCGCGAGCAGGGGACCCTGCCCGCCAGCGTGCACATGATCGGCATCGGCGGCGCCGGAATGTCGGGCGTCGCCCGCCTGCTGCTGGCCCGGGGCGTCTCCGTGTCCGGCTCCGACATGAAGGACTCCCGCGCCGTCGTCGGCCTGCGCGCCATGGGCGCCACGGTGTCCATCGGCCACGATGCGGCGAACCTCGACGCGTCGGGAAGCCTCCCGGACGCCGTCGTGGTGTCCTTCGCCGCCATCCCCGACACCAACCCGGAGCTCGCCCGCGCCCGCGAACTGGGCATCCCGGTGCTCAAGCGCTCCGACGTGCTCGGCATGCTGCTCGAGGGCAACCGGGCGGTGCTCATCGCCGGCACCCACGGCAAGACCTCCACCACCTCCATGAGCGTCGCCGCGCTGCAGGCCGCGGGCCTCGACCCGTCCTTCGCGGTCGGCGGCCTGATGTCGAAGGCCGGCGTCAACGCCCACCAGGGCACCGGCGACGTCTTCGTGGCCGAGGCCGACGAGTCCGATGCCTCGCTGCTGACGTACTCGCCGCAGGTCGCCGTGGTGACGAACATCGAGCCCGACCACCTGGATTTCTTCGGCACCGCCGAGAAGTACTACGCCGTGTTCGACGCGTTCGCCGGCCGCATCGTCGACGGCGGTGCGCTGGTGGTCTGCGCGGAGGACGACAACGCGGCGGCGCTCGGGGAGAGGGCCTCGGCCGCGGGGATCCGCGTGTACGGCTACGGCGGGCCCGAGGCACTGGAAGCCCACCCGGCCCTCGAGCCGGGCGGCATCCTCCACGGCTGGACCGCCCACGGCGGCGGCGCGCGCGTCGAGGCCACGGTGCTCGGCGAGCGCGTGACCTTCGAGCTGCGCCAGCCGGGCCGCCACATGTTGCTCAACGCGCTGGCCGCCCTGGTCGCCGGTTGCCTGGTCGGCGCCGACGCCGCGCGGATGGCCCGCGGCCTCAGCGAGTTCACCGGCGTCCGCCGGCGCTTCGACTACCACGGCCGCATCGACGGCGGCGACTTCGACGGCGCCCGCGTCTACGACGACTACGCCCATCACCCCACCGAGGTGCGCGCCGTGCTGGGCGCGGCCCGCGAACTCGTCGACGAGGCGGGCCGCGGCAACGTGGTCGCCGTGTTCCAGCCGCACCTGTACTCGCGGACCAAGGCCTTCCACGCCGAATTCGCCGAGGCGCTGTCGCTGGCCGACCGAGTGATCGTGCTCGACGTCTTCGGCGCCCGCGAGGAGCCGATGGCCGGCGTCGACGGCGACCTCATCGCCCGGGACGTCACCGCCCCGGCCGTGTTCGAGCCGCACTTCACCAGCGCGCCCGCCCGCGTCCGCGAAGTCGCCGGCCCCGGCGACATCATCCTGACCATCGGCGCCGGCAGCGTCACCATGCTCGCCGACGAGATCCTGGGCGAGCTCGGCTGATGCGGGGCGCGGGAGGCGCCAAGCGCGCCGGGATCATCGCTCTGGTGCTGGTCGGCGTCGCCGCACTCGTCTGGGCGGTCCTGTGGTTCACGCCGGTGGCCACGGTCAAGGAGATCCGCGTGGAAGGCGTCGTCAACGGCGACGCCGCCGCGATTTCCGAGTCCACCGGCATCCCCATCGGGGAGCAGCTCATCCGCGTGGACACGGACGCCGCCGCCCGTGCCGCCGCGGCGCAGCCGTGGGTGGAGAAGGTGACCGTCGGCCGTTCGTGGCCGTCGGCCATCACGGTCCGGGTCGTGGAGCACACCGCGGTGATCCACATACGCGCCACCGACGGCGAGCACCTGTTCAACGCGGAGGGCACGGAATTCCTCACCGCCCCGCCGCCGCCCGGGAGCGTGGAAGTCGTCCGGGTGCCGCGGGTGGACGCCCCCGAGCCGGGCAAGCTCGACCCGGACCCGCGCACCGTGCGGACGGTGCTGGACATTCTCGCGGCACTGCCCGAGGGCGTGCGCGCCGAGGTGGCGCGCATCGACGCGCCCGGCCAGACCGAGGTGGCGCTGATCCTGCACGACGGCAGGGAGATCTTCTTCGGTTCCTCCGACCGGGTGCGGGAGAAGGGTCGCGCTGCGGAGATCGTCATGGGCCGCGAAGGCCAGCGCTGGAACGTGTCCAACCCGGTCGAGCCGACGCTGCGCAACTGACGCTGCGCAACTGACGTTCCGGGACGGGCGGTGCGGACCGGGTGGCGCGCACCCGCCCTTGCGGAATCGGCGCCGCGCAACCGATGCGGCGCCGCTGTGGCCGCGTCGCCGCACGTGGAGCGGGTTCGCGGCCCAACCTAGCCCTCAACCTCTACTTGAGGGTGCCGACACGCCGGGCGCTCGGTGGCGGATCCGCGCCATTCCATGAACGATGATGGGGCGGACAACAAAGCCGGGAACGCAACAAAGGAAGGGCGAGCTGAACCACATGACCTCCCCGAATAACTACCTCGCCGTGATCAAGGTCGTCGGAGTCGGCGGCGGCGGCGTCAACGCCGTCAACCGCATGATCGAGGAGGGTCTGAAGGGCGTCGAGTTCATCGCCGTCAACACGGACTCGCAGGCCCTGATGTTCACCGACGCCGACGTCAAGCTCGACATCGGGCGCGAGGCCACCCGCGGCCTCGGCGCCGGCGCCAATCCCGAGGTCGGCCGCACTTCCGCGGAGGACCACAAGGACGAGATCGAGGAGACGCTCAAGGGCGCCGACATGGTCTTCGTCACCGCCGGCGAGGGCGGCGGCACCGGCACGGGCGCCGCGCCGGTCGTCGCGTCGATCGCCAAGAAGGCCGGCGCGCTGACCGTGGGCGTCGTCACCAAGCCGTTCTCCTTCGAGGGCAAGCGCCGCACCAAGCAGGCGATGGAGGGCATCGAGCAGCTCAAGGAAGCCTGCGACACGCTCATCGTCATCCCGAATGACCGGCTGCTGCAGATCGGCGAAGAGAACATCGGCATGATGGAGGCCTTCCGCGCCGCCGACGAGGTCCTCTTCAACGGGGTCCAGGGCATCACCGACCTGATCACCACCCCGGGCATGATCAACGTGGACTTCGCCGACGTGCGTTCCGTCATGGCTTCGGCCGGTTCCGCGCTGATGGGCATCGGCTCGGCGCGCGGCGAGAACCGCGCGCAGAAGGCCGCGGAGATGGCCATCAACTCCCCGCTGCTGGAGACCACGATGGAGGGCGCGACCGGCGTGCTGCTGTCCTTCGCGGGCGGCTCCGACATCGGGCTGATGGAGGTCAACCAGGCCGCCTCGCTGGTGGAGGAGCAGGCCGACGACGACGCCAACATCATCTTCGGCACCATCATCGACGACAACCTGGGCGACGAGGTCCGCGTGACCGTCATCGCCACCGGCTTCGAGGACCGCGCCCGCAAGGCCACGGTCACCCCGTCGCAGCCGAAGCCCGATGCGGAGGATCCGTCGGCGAGCCTGCCGGGCGGCGACAACCTGGGCGCCGCCGACCGCGACCGCGAGCCGGTCGTGCGCGACGAGGTCCGGGAGGAGCGCCGCGATGCGGGCTTCACCCCGCGCACCCGCGTGTCCGGCGGCCTGTTCACCGACGGTTCCCGCCGCGACGAGGACTACCGCGGGGAGCACCGCCGCGGCGGCCGCCGCGAGGAGCGCCGCGAGGAGCGCGCCCCCAAGGATGACGGCCTCGATCTGCCGGGTTGGGCGTAGGCCCCGGCGCATGAACCCGACCTCCCCGCAGGGGAGCGGTGCCCGTCGCGTGCGGAAGGTGCTCACCACCCGCCGCGGCGGGTTTTCCGCGCCCCCGTACGACTCCTTCAATCTGGGCGATCATGTCGGCGACGACCCCGCGGCCGTAGCCAAGAATCGCCTCCGCCTGGCGGAGGGGATGGGCCTCGACCCGTCCCGCTTCGTGTGGATGGAGCAGATCCACTCCAACACGGTCACCGTCGTCGACGGCCCGCGCGACGAGCCCGTCCCCGCCACGGACGCCATCGTCACCACCGTGCCCGGCCTCGCGTTGGCGGTCCTGGTCGCCGACTGCGTCCCGGTCCTGCTTTCCGACGACGACGCCGGCGTCGTAGCCGCGGTCCACGCCGGGCGCATCGGCGCGCGAAACGGGATCGTGGCGCGGACGGTGGAGACCATGGTCGGGCTCGGCGCGTCCCCCTCATCCATCCATGCGCTGCTGGGCGCCGCCGCGTGCGGCGAATCCTACGAGGTGCCCGAGTCGATGGCGGCGGACGTCGAAAAGCACCTGCCGGGGTCGCGGACCGTCACGGACCGGGGCACCCCGGGCCTCGACGTGCGCGCGGGCCTGATGCGGCAGCTGCATGGCCTGGGCGTGACGAACATCAACGCCGAACCGCGCTGCACGATCTCCGAACCGGACTATTTCTCGTACCGGCGGGAGGGCAAAACCGGTCGTCAGGCGGGCATCGTCGTCCTCCTGGAGGAGTAGGCGGGGCCCGGGCGTGTCGGCCCGGCGGAGAACCTTCATCCGGGTACCTTTGTGATCAGCACCGCACCATCACCCACGACATGCAAAGGATGATCATGTCCAACATCTCCAGGAAGGTTTCCGACTTCTTCGGGCTGACGCCCGCGCGGGACGACGCGGATTTCCGCGACCGTTACGAGCGCGACGCCTACGAGGACGACTACCGCCCGGCCGGCCGCTACGCCGACGACTACGAGGACGACTACCGCGATTCCGGCCGCGGCTACTCGCGCGGCTCCGCCGTGCGCGACTACGACCGCGACGAGCGCGCCGACCGCGACCTGGACCGCGACGACTCCTACGGCCGCCCGCACCTGCGCCCGCTGGACCGCCCCGTCGCGCCGTCCGTGCACCACATCACCCCGAAGACGGAATTCCTGGACAAGTACTCCGAGGCGAAGGTCATCGGCGAGAGCTTCCGCGACGGCGACATCGTCGTCTTCGATCTGGTCGACCTCGAGCCGGCCGAGCGCAAGCGCTACCTGGACTTCGTCGCCGGCCTGGCGTTCGCCCTGCGCGGCCGCATCGAGGCCGACGGCACCCGGTTCACGCTGCTGCCGGAGGGCGTCGAGCTGTCCGATGCCGAGCGTGATCGCCTGTCCGTCTAAGCTCTAGGCGTGCAGACTTTCCTCGGCATCCTCCTCATCCTCGTCCAGCTGTTCACGTACCTTCTGCTGGCGCGGATCGTCATCGAGATGATCCAGTCGTTTTCGCGGGCGTGGCAGCCGGGCCGGGCGTTTTCCATCGTCGGAGAGGTGATCTTCACCATCACCGACCCGCCGGTGAAGGCGCTCCGGAAGGTCATCCCGCCCATGCCCATGGGCGGGGTGCAGCTGGACATGTCGGTGCTCGTGCTCTTTTTCATCCTCATGATCCTCCGCATGGTGCTGCAGGGCCTCGCTTTCTGATGCCCCGCGAACCGGCGGGCCGCCCCACGGCGGCCCGCCGGTTCGTTCTTTTCGTGCGTTTTCGGCGACCGGCGACGGCGGCGGGGGACGTCGCAAAGGGGTCGGGACGGTGAAATTTCGTTGATTCGCCCACATCGGAGGCGGACTTTCGGCTAATCGGGTGAATCCGGCAAAGTCCCAGGTTGAGCGGGAGGTTTAGGGTTTGTGGTGCGTGTGAACGAACCTTACTCCGGTGCATCCTGGGGTTTTCGGGATGCACTGGACGTGTGTTGCAGGTGTGATGTCGGTACTATGGGCCGGGAAGAAACAAGTATCGTCGTTCGAGGATCGCGTTCTTCCGCCCGCAACGGCGGTAGCCCGGTCCCCGACGCGCGGGTTCCCGGCCATCACCGGCGGGGAGCGTCCCGTGACAATACCGGTCCACAAATTTTGAAGGGGAACTCTCCATGCCGCTGACTCCAGCTGATGTGCACAACGTCGCGTTCAGCAAGCCGCCGATTGGCAAGCGCGGCTACAACGAGGACGAGGTCGACCAGTTCCTCGACCTCGTCGAGGACGCGCTGGGCGAGCTCCAGGACGAAAACGCCGACCTGCGTCTGCGCGTCGAGGACCTGGAGCGCGACCTGGAGGACGCCCGTTCCGGCGCCTCCGCTCCCGTGTCCGTCCCCTCCGGCGTCGACGAGGACTCGCTGCGCGCGTCCATCGAGGCCGAGCTCCGGGCCGAGTACGACCGCCGCCTGGACGAGCAGGCCTCCCGCCTGCGCGCCGAGGCCGAGGACCGGGTCCGCGAGGCCGAGGACCGCGCCGCCGCCGCCGAGTCCCGCGCCCAGGCCGGCGGTCAGCAGCAGGGCTTCGCCGGCATGCCGGACGCCGACTCCGCCACCGCCGACACCCACATGCAGGCCGCCCGCGTCCTGGGCCTGGCCCAGGAGATGGCCGACCGCCTCACCGCGGACGCCAAGCGCGAGTCCGACGAGATGCTGTCGCTGGCCCGCAACAACGCGGAGAGCACCGTCGCCGACGCCGACGCCCGCTCGCAGGAGACCCTGACCAAGGCCCGCCGCGAGGCCGACGAGACCCTCACCGACGCCCGCCGCCGTTCCGAGCAGATGATCGCCGACGCCAAGTCGGAGTCCGAGAAGACCCTCACCGACGCCCGCCAGCGCAGCGAGCAGATGATCGCCGACGCCGACGCCCGCTCCACCGCGACCATCACCACCGCCCGCGA
Source organism: Corynebacterium hansenii (assembly GCF_030408795.1). NCBI lineage: Bacteria > Bacillati > Actinomycetota > Actinomycetes > Mycobacteriales > Corynebacteriaceae > Corynebacterium > Corynebacterium hansenii. The sequence goes on along the minus strand of NZ_CP047211.1, from coordinate 1,919,058 downwards.
CAAGGCGGCGGAGCTGCAGGCCGACGCCGAGCGCAAGCACACCGAGATCATGACCACGGTGAAGCAGCAGCAGCAGGCGCTGGAAGCCCGCATCGAGGAGCTGCACATCTTCGAGCGCGAGTACCGCACCCGCCTCAAGACCTTCCTGGAATCCCAGCTGGAGGAGCTCAACTCCCGCGAGACCGCCGCTCCGGCGGACGGCTACAACAACTAGCGGCCGCACCCGGCGGGCCCGCGGCTCAACCGCCGCGCCGCCCGTCGCAAAGCCGGCCGGACCGGGAGCGCCCGCCCCGGCCCCGCACCACGCGGGGCCGGGGACGGGCGCTTCGCCGATGCGCGGCGCCCGGTCTATACTGATCCAGAACATGCGCAGTGATCCGGCAATCACCGGGGAGCGTTCCGGAAGAACGGCGCCCGCCGCCCATGCGGCGGACGCCCAGTAGAACCGGACGGGTCGGGCCCGCACAGCCCGGATGATGAGCGGGCCGCGCGCCTTTCCTTCGGAAGGGACGCGGTCAAGCGGGGTGGTACCGCGCCGACAGGCGTCCCCGTGGCACTTTCCCCGGTTCCGGCCGGGGGCCAGTCGACCCACGGAGGACCCACGTGAACAAGCCCACCCCCGCAGGCGGCGCCTACCCGCGCACCGACCAGTTCGGCGACGTCTCGGGCAGCCCCAGCTTCCCGGCCCTGGAAGATCGAGTCCTCGACTTCTGGGCCGCCGACCAGACTTTCCAGGCGTCGATCGACGAGCGCGACGGCGACGAGGAGTACGTATTCTACGACGGCCCGCCGTTCGCCAACGGCCTGCCGCACTACGGTCACCTGCTGACCGGCTACGTCAAGGACATCGTCCCGCGCTACCAGACCATGCGCGGCAAGCAGGTCAACCGCGTCTTCGGCTGGGACTGCCACGGCCTGCCCGCGGAGCTGGAGGCAGAAAAGCAGCTGGGCATCACCGACAAGGGCCAGATCGAGGACATGGGCTTGGCCAAGTTCAACGAGTACTGCGCCACGTCGGTGCTCGAGTACACCAACGAGTGGCAGGACTACGTCACCCGCCAGGCCCGCTGGGTCGACTTCGACAACGGCTACAAGACCATGGACCCCGGCTTCATGGAGTCCGTCATGTGGGCGTTCAAGGAGCTCTACGACAAGGGGCTGATCTACCAGGGCTTCCGCGTCCTGCCGTACTCGTGGGCCGAGCACACGTCGCTGTCCAACCACGAGACCCGCCTGGACGACTCGTACAAGATGCGCCAGGACCCGACCCTGACGGTCACTTTCCCGGTCACCGGCGCCGTCGCCGGCTCCGCCGCCGAGGCGACGCTGGCGGAGCATCCCGAGCTTTCCGACTCCGCCGCCCTTGCCTGGACGACCACCCCGTGGACCCTGCCGTCGAACCTGGCGCTGGCGGTGCACCCCGAGGTCGAGTACTCGCTGGTCCGCGTGGGGGAGAAGGGCCTGGCGGAGTTCGCCGGGCGCACCTTCCTGCTGGCATCGAACCTGGTCGCGTCGTTCGCCAAGGAGCTGGGCAAGGACCGCGAGGTCGTGGCGACCTACACCGGCGCGCAGCTGGAGGGCCTGACGTACCGGCCGATCTTCGACTTCTTCGCCGATCAGCCCAATGCGTTCCAGGTGCTCGTGGCCGATTACGTCACCACCGAGGACGGCACCGGCATCGTCCACCAGGCCCCCGCCTTTGGCGAGGACGACATGAACACCTGCAGCCGCTACGGCATCGAGCTGGTCATCCCTGTCGACATGGACGGCAAGTTCACGTCCTTGACGCCGCCGTACGAGGGCCAGCTGGTCTTCGATGCCAACAAGGACATCATCCGCGACCTCAAGGGCGCGGGCCGCGTGGTGCGCCACCAGACCATCGAGCACTCCTACCCGCACTCGTGGCGCTCCGGCGAGCCGCTGATCTACATGGCGCTGCCGTCGTGGTTCGTCGCCGTGACCAAGTTCCGCGACCGCATGGTCGAGCTCAACCGCGAGCAGATCGAGTGGATGCCGGAGCACATGCGCGACGGGCAGTTCGGCAAGTGGCTCGAGGGCGCGCGCGACTGGAACATCTCGCGCTCGCGCTACTGGGGCTCGCCCATCCCGGTGTGGGTGTCGGACAACGAGGAGTACCCGCGCGTCGACGTCTACGGCTCCCTGGAGGAGCTGGAGCGCGACTTCGGCGAGCGCCCCAAGTCGCTGCACCGCCCCGACATCGACGAGCTGGTCCGCCCGAACCCGGATGACCCGACCGGCAAGTCGATGATGCGCCGCGTGCCGGAGGTCCTGGACTGCTGGTTCGAGTCCGGCTCCATGCCCTTCGCGCAGAAGCACTACCCGTTCGAGAACAAGGAATGGTTCGACGCCCACTCGCCGGCGGACTTCATCGTCGAGTACTCGGGCCAGACCCGCGGCTGGTTCTACACCCTCCACGTGCTGTCGACGGCGCTGTTCGACCGCCCGGCGTTCAAGAAGGTCGTCGCCCACGGCATCGTGCTGGGCAACGACGGCCTGAAGATGTCCAAGTCCAAGGGCAACTACCCGAACGTCAACGAGGTCTTCAAGCGCGACGGCTCCGACGCCATGCGCTGGTTCCTCATGTCCTCGCCGATCCTGCGCGGCGGCAACCTGGTGGTCACCGAGCAGGGCATCCGCGACGGCGTGCGCCAGGCGCTGCTTCCGATGTGGAACGCGTACTCGTTCCTGCAGCTCTACGCCTCCAAGCCGGCCGAGCACGCGACGGATTCGGACAACGTGCTGGACCGCTACATCCTGGCGAAGCTCGCGGCGACGGTGAAGGCGACGACCGCCAAGCTGGACGACACCGACATCGCCGGCGCCACCGACGAGATCCGCTGGTTCTGCGACGCGCTGACCAACTGGTACGTCCGCCGTTCCCGCGATCGCTTCTGGGCGGGCGACGAGGAGCACCCCGAGGCCTTCAACACCCTGTACACGGTGCTGGAGACCCTCACCCGCCTGGCCGCGCCGATGCTGCCGATGGCGACCGAGGTGATCTGGAAGTCGCTGACCGGCGGCCGTTCGGTGCACCTGGCCCCGTGGCCGTCCGCGGACGAGCTTTCCGACGACGACGCGCTCGTCGCGGCAATGGACGACGTCCGTGCGGTGTGCTCGGCGTCGTCTCGCGTGCGCAAGGCCCACCAGCTGCGCAACCGCCTGCCGCTGCCGAAGCTGACCGTGGCCATCCCGGACGCGGACGCGCTGGAGCCGTTCAAGGACATCATCCGCGACGAGGTCAACGTCGACGACGTGGAGCTGACCGAGGACGTCGCGTCCGTCGGCCGCTTCGAGGTCGCCGTCAACGCCCGCGCCGCGGGCCCGCGCCTGGGCAAGGACGTGCAGAAGGTCATCAAGGCCGTGAAGTCCGGCGACTACGAGGTCGTCGACGGCACGGTCGTCGCCGGCGGCATCGCCCTGGAGGAGGGCGAGTACACCCGCCGACTGGTGGCGGAGAACGCCGAGTCCACCGCCGAGGTCGACGGCGTGGACGGCCTGGTCGTGCTGGACATGACCGTCACCGAGGAGCTGGAGGCCCGCGGTTGGGCCGCCGACCGGATCCGCGGCCTGCAGGACGCCCGCAAGGCATCCGGCCTGGAGATCACCGACCGGATCTCGGTGACCATGGCCGTTCCCGCCGAGCGCGCCGAGTGGGCGGAGCGCCACAGGGACCTCATCGCCGGCGAGGTGCTGGCGACGTCCTTCGAGGTGACCGTCGACGGCGGCGCCCTGGCCCATGATCTGGGCGACGGCTGCACCGCCGACGTCGCCAAGGCTTCAGCGGAGTAGTCCACGGCACCCGATCGATCCACAATCGCCCCACGGCCACCGCCTCCCGCGCAGCATGCGGGAGGCGGTGGCCGTAGCGTTCGGGTCATCGGGCGCCGGACGGGCCGGCCCCGCGGATCATGAGGGGGAATCGGGGGATGGAGGACGCTCCGAAGCTGGAGGAGGTCGAGTACCTGGGCACCGTCGACGCGGTGGCGAGGTTGCTCGGGGAGGAGTTCGGGCCGGGGAAGAACTGGCCCTGGACGTGGGCGCGGCGGGCGGACATCGCCGAATGCGTCATCGACGCGGTGTTTTCGGTCCGCGCCCGCAGCGTCGACGTCGACCGCGTCGTCGATCGGTGGCGGCATTGGCAGGTGGAGGAGGGCATCGCCGCGGTCACGGCGTGGGATCTGGCCGTGGCGCTGCGCAATCTGCCCGGGCTGACCGGGGCGGGGCCGGTCCGCGTCGTGGAGGGCGAACCCGGGGCGCGCCGGCCCGTGTTCCCCCGCAACCGCATCGCGGGCAGGTTGAAGACCATCATCGCGGAGGAGGCCGCCACGGTCCTCGACGACGCCGGCATCGTCGGCCTGGAGAGCTTCCGCCGGCGCCTGCGCATCAGCCCGATCGCGTTGCGCAACGAGTGGTTGGGGGTCCACGGGCTGGGGGAGACCTCGTTCTGCCATCTGCGCCTGCTCGCGGGCTCCGACGTGCTGGACCCGGGGGCGCGCGTGCTGCGTTTCCTGGGTTTGGGCAGGGCGGTGCCGGCGTCGTGGGCCAAGGACGTGATCCTGGGCGTGGCCGATGCCATGGACGTGCCGCCGGTGGCCGTCGAGTACGCGCTGTCGCTGCTGGCCGCGCGGTCGCATGTGCGGCCGAAGAGGAAAGGCGCGGCGGCGGACGGAGAGGCGGCCGGCTCGACTGGTGAGGTGGCTACCGTGGATCGGGTGACCGACGCCGCAGGCGGTGAGGTGGCCGCCGCAGGCGGGGAGGCCGACGCCGCCTGAGCGGTGGCCGCCCCCTATGCTGGGCAGTCATGCATCGCTGGGTCCTGCACATCGACATGGACGCGTTCTACGCGTCCGTCGAACAGTTGACCCGGCCGACGCTGCGGGGCAGGCCGGTCCTGGTCGGGGGCGTTTCCGGCCGCGGGGTGGTCGCGGGGTGCTCCTATGAGGCGCGCGCCCACGGCGCCCATTCGGCCATGCCGATGATGCAGGCCCGCCGACTCATGCCGCCGGGCGCCGTGGTCGTCGGCCCGCGGAAGGGCATCTACGGCCCGGTGTCCCGGCGGGTGTTTTCCGTCATCCGCGAGCGCGTGCCCGTGGTGGAGCAGCTCAGCGTCGACGAGGCGTTCATGGAGCCCGCCGAGCTGGCCGGCGCCGACGCCGCGACGGTGGAGGAGTGGGCCCAGCGGCTGCGCGCCGACATCCGCGCCGAGACGGGTCTGCCCTCGTCCATCGGCGCGGGTCCTGGCAAGCAGTTCGCCAAGATCGGCTCCGGGCTGGCGAAACCCGATGGCGTGTACATCATCGAAAAATCGCGGCAGCATGAATTGCTCGACCCGCTGCCCGTCGGAAAGCTCTGGGGCGTCGGCCCGGTGACCGAAGCCAAGCTGAAGGCGCAGGGCGTGGAAACCATCGCGGATTTCGCCGCGCTGGAACCCCGCGACGTCGAGATCACCCTGGGCCGCACCGTCGGGCCGGCGCTGCAGCTGCTGGCGCGCGGGATCGACGATCGGCCGGTGAAGGAACGGGACATCGCGAAGTCCATCTCGGCCGAGTACACGTACCCGCGCGACCTGGAATCGACGGCGCAGATGCATTCGGCCATCGAGCGCGCCGGGCGGAAATCGCACGGCCGGCTGCTTTCCGACGGCCGCGGCGCGCGCACGATCACCGTCAAGGTCCGGCTCGCCGATCTGAGCCTGCACACGCGGTCCGAGACGTTGCCCTACGCCACCCAGGACGCGGAGACGCTGCTGTCGGTGGCCCACCGGCTGGCGTTCGACCCCGCGTCGATCGGCCCCGTGCGGCTGGTCGGCGTGGGGCTGTCCGGGCTCGACGCGACGATGCAGGAGGTGCTGTTCCCCGAGCTGGATCGCGGCCAGATCGTGGAGGACGCCGTGCCGGGGTTGGCGGACATGCCCGCCGGCCTGGTCGAGCTGACCGGCGACGGCACGTTGCCGACGTTCCGCGCCTCGGATTCGAAGTGGGCGCCGACCTCCGACGTCCACCACCCCGAGTACGGCCACGGGTGGGTGCAGGGGTCGGGCCACGGCGTGGTGTCGGTGCGGTTCGAATCGCGGTCGACGGGGCCGGGGCGCGGCATCAGCCTCGATGAAAACGATCCGGACCTGCGGGAATGCTCGCCGCTGTGCAGCCTCGACTGGGAGGATTGGTTCTCGGAGCACGACGACGCCGCCGAATGGGCGGACCAGCCGCCGAAGTCGGACCCGCCGGGTGCGCCGCGCCCGCCGGGGCCCGACGCCTAGACGGGCCCGAAGCCTGGAACGGAGTCCGGGGGTGCACGCGCCTAGAACAACGTCTGGGGGTGCACGCCGGCGGCGATGGCGGCGGCGAGGATGATGCGCGCCTGCGGGGCGTGGACGCAGCCCGCGCCGACGACGCCGCGCGCCGCCAGGGTCGCGCCGCCCCCGACGCCGCCGTAGGTGCCGTGGACGTCGCCGCGGGGCACGCGGGTGCACATGACGACGGGGATGTCGGCCTCGATCGCCCGGCCGATCGCCGCGGCCATCGCGGTGCCGACGTTGCCGGCGCCCATGCCCTCCACGACCAGACCCCGAGCCCCGGCGTCGATCGCGGCGTCGACGAACGCGCCGTCGGCACCCGCGTGGGCGGGGACGATGTCGACGCGGACGTCGGCCAGCTCCTTCAGGGGCAGGGCGGCCGGGCGCACCGGGTCCTCCGGGGCGTTGGTGGCGAATCCGAGCTCGTCGGTGGTGTGCCACTTCACGGCGCCGCGCACGGGCAGCACCGCGTGGCCGAAGACGATGAGCGCGCCGATGCCGCGGGCCGAGGCGTCCATGGCCACGACCATCGCCTCGAAGAGGTTGTTCGGCCCGTCGGCCTCCGGGTGATCGGCGGGCTTCTGGGCGCCGGTGAACACCACCGGGCGCTGGTCGTCGAGGAAGACGTCCACGGCCATCGCGGTCTCCTCCATCGAGTCGGTGCCGTGGGTGACCACGATCCCGTCGACGCCGGGGTCTGCGAGGATCTCGTGGATGACGGCGTTGAGCTCGTCGACCTCCGCCAGGGTCATGGAGGCGGAGTCGATGTGGGCGATCTCGCGGACCTCGACGTCGACGGAACCGGAGGGGAATCGGTCGGCGATCGGCCGGACGAGGGATTCCCCGTCCAGGGTGGGCAGCAGATGGCCCTGTCGGTCGCTGGTGCAGGCGATCGTTCCGCCGGTGGTCAGGACGACGAGGCGGGCGGGTGCGGCATCGGTGTCGGACATGCGCACCACTCTACGGAGGTGCGGTCGGGTGTAGAATCGCCGGGCGTACCGATCAACCGGCAACCACCGCCAAAGGACCCCGGGGCCGGCTCACCGCCGCAGCCCGGGCCCGATGAGGAGTGAAATGAAGTTCCACCGCAGTCTGACCGCGACCCTGGTCGCGGGCGCCACCGCACTGACGCTTGCGGCGTGCGGCGATGATGGCAAGGGCACCGAAGAGTCCAGCACGACCCCCACGACGTCGGCTTCCGAAGTCGCGGCGTTCCCCACGGCCATGGAGCTCAACGACATCCTGGCCCGCGCGACCGACCCGAACCTGCCCGTCGAGGAGAAGGCGCAGACGGTCGAGAACGGCGAGGAGGCCGCGGAGCTTTTCGACGTGATGACCCGCTCCAAGCAGGAGTCGGGGGCCACCCTCGAGGTCGTCGAGCCGGTTCTGCCGGGCTACACGCCCGATTCCGTGCTGGCCGGCGTCAACTTCATCCTGCCGGAGCAGCCGCCGCAGCTGATCGAGAGCGTGGAGTTCCGCAACGTCGACGGCAAGTGGAAGCTGTCGCGGACGTGGGCGTGTGAGCTGGTGAAGAACGTCGCCCCGGACCAGGTGCCGCCGATGTGCCTGCCGCAGGGCGTCCAGCCCCCGCCGCCGCCGGCCGAGGGTGCTCCGGCCGCGCCGGACGCCCCGCCCGCCGAGCCCGCGCCGCCGGCCCCCGAAGCCCCGCCGGCGCCCCCGGCTCCTCCGGCCCCGCCGGCCGACGCCCCGGCCCCCGAGGCCCCGCCGGCGCCCCCGGCTCCGGAGGGCCAGCCGGGCTGACCGGCTCCGCGGCGCCGTCGGGTTCCGGCCGGAAGGGCTGGACCGCGGGCGTCGCAAAGCAAGGCGGACGCAAAGGAAGGCAGACGCGGAGTCCTGCGCACGCGAAAGCACCGCGAATGGGAGAGGGCCCCGCATCCCCGATGGGATGCGGGGCCCTCCCGCGCGTTCGGCCGGTCTCTGCTTGCGTCGGCTCGTCCGGCCCGGCTTCGTCCCACTCGTGCGGCGCCCGGGACGCCTACTTGCCGAACTGCACGGCGCGGTGCGTCTGCTGGACGATGCGGGTGCCGGAATCGGCGTCCTCGCCGTCGCCGTAGGTCACCGTGGTGACGTAGTCGATGAGGCCGGCCGTCGGCAGCGGCGAATCGAGGTCGATGGTCAGGTTCCCGGACCGCGTCTCCGTGCTGGATTCGACCACGCGCAGGGTCACGCCCTCGCCGGAATCGAGCTCCGTGACGGTGGGGGTCTGGTCGACGACGACGCCGAGCTCGACGCGGTCGCCCTCGCGGGACCGCAGCGTGTAGGTCAGCGTCTGGGTGAGGGAGGAATCGCCGCCGAGGTGGGCGTCGACCTTCCACACCGCGCCCGCCGCGATCGGCTCGGCCGGGAAGACGATGGGCAGGCGCGCCCACTGCAGCAGCGCCGCCTCGGTGCCCGCGCGGGCGGTGTCGGTCGCGTCTTCCGGGGCGCCGACCTCCAGATCCGCCATGCGGCCGGTGGCGTCGGCCTTCCACTTGGCCACGAAGCCCTCGGCGGTGGCGATGTCGTCGTTGAGCGCGGCGTTGGAGCCGAAGGGGACGCCCACCTTCGCCTCCGCGGCGCGGTCCGCGCCGGAGCCCGAGGTGGACACCGTCACCGGCATTTCCAGGCGGGTGTCCGGCGTGGTCGTGTCCGCGGAGCCGTCCGCCCGCGGGCCCTCGGCCTTCTGGGTGAAGCCCTGGGTGACGATGATCGACGTCTTCTGCTCCTTGCCGCCGTCCGACCACGCGACGACGTCGGACGTGCCCTGGCCCGCATCGACCAGGGTCACCTTCGCGGGCTCGAGGGGAACCGGGGCGGTCTCGGGGGCGGGATCGGAGCCGCAGCCCGACAGGACCAGGCCGGCGGCGAGCAACATGGGGGCAAGGCGACGCATCTTCACCTGGCCCAGGCTACCGTCGCAGGGCCGTTGGCCCCGAACGGGGGACATGGGAGATGATGGGCGCGTGACCAATTCCCCCTCCACAGGATCAGAGACGAATTCCCCGCCCGACCGCGCCCCCGCCCGGCGGTGGGCCACCCTGCGCCCCAAGCGCGGGCTGCTGGCGGCGACCGTCCTGCTCGTGGCCGTGATCGACCAGGTCAGCAAGGTCGTCGCCGTCGACGCGCTGGAGGGGCAACCGCCGGTGAACATCCTCGGCGACTGGTTCCAGCTGACCCTGCTGCGCAACCCGGGCGCCGCGTTTTCCATGGGCACCGGGTCGACGTGGCTGTTCACGACCATCCAGATCGGATTCATCGTCGCGGTGGCCGCCGGATCCAAGTGGCTGCGCACCCCGTGGCCCGTGGTCTCGGCGGGGCTCATCGCGGGCGGTGCGGCCGGCAACCTCATCGACCGGCTGTTCCGCGATCCGTCGTTCTACTTCGGGCACGTCGTCGACTTCCTGTCGGTGCGCGGCTTCGCCGTGTTCAACCTCGCCGATGCGGCGATCACCGTCGGCGTGATCATGTTGGCGGGGTGGATCATGTTCTCCTCCGACGTCGACGAGATGACGGGGGAGCGTGACCGCGATGCGTGAGACGAGGCAGATGCCCGTGCCGCCGGGGCTGGCCGGCATGCGCGTCGACGCGGGGCTGGCCAAGCTTCTGGGGCTGTCGCGCACGGCGGCGGCCGAGCTGGCCGAGGCCGGCGACGTGCAGGTCGACGGCGTGACCGTGGGCAAGTCCGACCGCCTGCACGAGGACGCCTGGCTGTCGGTGCTGTTGCCCGAGGTGCAGGCGCCCCTGATGCCCAAGGAAGAGCTCGTCGAGGGCATGGACGTGCTCTACCACGACAGCGATCTGGTGGCCGTGCACAAGCCGGTCGGCGTCGCCGCGCACCCGTCCGTCGGCTGGACCGGTCCGACGGTCATCGGCGGGCTGGCGGCGGCCGGGTTCCGCATTTCGACGTCCGGCCCGCCCGAGCGCCAGGGCATCGTGCAGAGGCTCGACGTGGGCACCTCCGGCGTGATGGTGGTGGCCTGCTCGGAGCGCGGGTACTCGGTGCTCAAGCGGGCGTTCAAGAACCGCGAGGTGACCAAGACGTACCACGCGCTGGTGCAGGGGCACCCCGACCCGTCGTCGGGCACCATCGACGCCGCGATCGGCCGGCACCCGTCGGCCGGGTGGCGGTTCGCGGTGCGCCGCGACGGCAAGCACGCGGTGACGCACTACAAGACGCTGGAGGCCTTCGCCCCGGCGACGCTGCTGGAGGTGGGCCTGGAGACCGGCCGCACCCACCAGATCCGCGTGCATTTTTCCGCGCTCAACCACCCGTGCTGCGGCGACCCGATGTACGGCGCCGACGAGGCGCTGTCGAAGAAGCTCGGCCTGACCCGCCAGTGGCTGCACGCCGTGTCGGTGGGATTCCGGCACCCGGCCGATGGCCGGTGGATGCAGATCGACTGCCCGTACCCGGATGACCTGCAGCACGCCCTCGACGTGTTGAGGGCCCAATGAGCCGCCACCGCGCCCCCGAGCCCGAGAAGAAGCGCGGCGAGGTCAGCCCCGTCGCGGCGATCGTCGCGATCGTCTGCACTCTCGGACTGGCGCTCACGCTGATCCTGATGGCGGGGTCGAACCGGGTGCACGGGCCCATGAACGTCAACGGCGACATGGTCGGCGCCGAATCCGGCGAACCCATCGCCGAATACGCCGCGCGCGCGGCGAAGACGCTGCTCACTCCGCCGCCGTTGGCCGATGGCTCGGCGTCCGCCGCGTCCGACCTGCACTGGGCGCTCGTGTCCTTCGACCCGCCCGCCGACGCCGCGACCGCGGCCGCGGCGGTAGCCGGGCTCGACGGCCTGCGCGTGGGGACGATGTACGTGGGGCAGATCGTCTCGCGCAGCCTGCCCGAGCCGGTGGCCGGAGAGACGCGCGCCACGATCATCGAACGGGAATTGGCCCTGCTCGGGCGCTCCGCCGGCCCCGCTGCCCGGGGCACCGGAGGGACGGGCGTGACTGGCTTGCTGGTTCGGGGCACGCTCGGGGCGCTCCGCTCGATCGAGGGGCGCCCGGGCGTCGCCGCGGTGGAGGCGTTGGCCGCCGACGCGGTCATCGGCCGCTTCGGCGTGCGCCCGCTGCCGCTGCCCGATCCCGGGCCCGCGCCGGTTCCGGAACCGGACGGTGCGCCCGCGCCGCCGCCCGAGCCGGGCGGCGCCCCCGCTCCGGCTCCGGCGCCGGGCCGAGGTGATGCCCCCGCACCGGCTCCGGCCCCCGCACCGGTCGGCGCACCGGTTGGCGCCCCCGCACCGGTCGGTGCCCCTGCTCCGGCTCCCGCCCGGGTGGGCGCTCCCGCCCCCGCGCAGCCGCGGCCTCCGGCTCCCGCCGCGGGCGCCGCACCCGCTCCCGCGCCGGCACCCGCCCCCGCCCCCGGAACGAGGGCGCCGTGATCGAGGCATTTCTCGCTTATCTGCTGTGGGGCGCGTTCCCGCTGTACTTCCCGCTGCTGCAGCCCGCGGGCCCGGTGGAGATCCTCGCCCACCGGTTCGTGTGGACCCTCGCGGTCATGGCCGTGATCCTGCTCGCGCTGCGCAAGTGGCGCGAACTTCGCGGGGCGTCCCCGCGCACATGGGGCATCGTCGCCGCCGCGGCGGCCTTCATCGCCGTCAACTGGGGCGTCTACGTTTACGCGGTCAACTCGGGCCACATCGCCGAGGCCGCGCTGGGCTACTTCATCAACCCGCTGGTCTCGGTGCTGCTGGGCGTCATCTTCCTCAAGGAGCGCCTGACGTTCCTGCAGAAGTGGTCCGTCGGCATCGCGGCGGTCGCGGTGATCGTCCTGACCATCGGCGTCGGCCGGCCCCCGGTGCTCGCCCTGCTGTTGGCGTTCAGCTTCGGTTTCTACGGGCTGCTGAAGAAGCGCGTCAGCCTCTCGGCGACGGCGTCGCTGACGGCGGAGTCGCTGATCATGGCGCCGCTGGCCATCGCGTACCTCGTCGACCTGGGTGAGCGCGGTACCGGCACCTTCACGGCGGAGGGAACCGGGCACGCCCTGCTGCTGGCGTCCTCCGGCCTTGCGACGGCCCTGCCGCTGCTCCTCTTCGGCGTCGGAGCCAAGAAGATCCCGTTGTCCACCATCGGCCTGATGCAGTACATCACGCCGATGATGCAGATGAGCATCGCCATCTTCATCGCCGGCGAGCAGCTCGAACCCGCCCGCTGGCTGGGTTACGTCATCATCTGGGTGGCTGTGGCGGTGTTCGTCACCGACCTCCTGCTGCGCCACCGGCGCAACCGCCGGCGCCGGCGCGCCGAGCGGTTGGAGGGTTGACCGCACCGCACGGCGCGCGGCCGGTCAGGCCCCGAAGAGCTCCCGCAGGTGCTCGTTGAGGAACACGCCTTCCGGGTCGACCCGGCGGCGCAGCGCGGCGACGTCGTCGAAAAGCGGGTAGCGCTCGCGCAACTGCTCGGCGCCCAGGGTGTGCAGCTTGCCCCAGTGCGGGCGGCCGCCCGCGGCCAGGAAGATCGGCTCGAGCAGATCGAAGTACTGGCGGTGATCCTCGCGGTGGTAGCGGTGCGCCGCGATGTACGCGCTGTCGCGCCCGTAGGCGGTGGACAGGGCGACGTCATCGCCCTTGGCGGCGCGGATCTCCAGGGGGAACGACACCCACGCGTGGTGGCGGTCGATGATGCGGCGCACCTCGTCGAGGACCTCGGGCAGCGACTCCAGCGGGATCGCGTACTCCATCTCGGCGAAGCGCACGCGGCGCGGCGAGACGAAGACCTTGTGGGCCTCGTCGACGTACCGGCGGGTGGACACCGTCTTCGACGCGAAGTCGTTCAGCTTCCGCGTCAGCGTCGGCGCGGTCCTGGCGATCTCGCAGAGGGCCAGCAGGCCGGCGTTGTTGATGACCTCGTCGGCGATGAACTCGCCCGCCCGGCCCAGCAGCCCCGGGGCGTTGGCGGAGGCCATGTCCTCGATGCCCGGCAGGCGCGTGTTCTCCTTCACCAGCGCCCGGTCGGTGCCGGGGAACCAGTAGAACTCCATGTGGTCGACGGCGGCGACGCGCTCCGGGAAGGTGCGGCGGACCTCGTCGAAGTCCTCGGCGTGCTCGTCGGCGGACAGTCGGAAGGCAGGCACCGCGTCGAGCGTCAGCTCGGTGATCACGCCGAAGGCGCCCAGGCCCAGCCGGGCCAGGCGGAACAGCTCGCCCGCCACGCCGGGGGCGCCCTCGTATGCGTGGACCTCTTCGCCGTCGGCGCCCACGACGCGGAAACCCCGGACCATCCCGGCGAACCCCGTGAAGCCCAGGCCGGTGCCGTGGGTGCCGGTGGACACCGCGCCGGCCAGCGCCTGCGGGTCGACGTCGCCCTGGTTGGCCAGCGCCAGGCCGCGCGGCCGCAGGATGCCGGGGACGTCGCGCAGGCGGGTGCCGGCGCGCAGCGTCACCGTGCCCGCGTCGGGATCGGCCCCGACGAATCCGCGCATCTTGTCCAGCTGCACCCGGTGGCCGTCGGTGACGGCGACCGGGGTGAAGGAATGCCCGGCGCCCAGCGGACGCACGGTGCCGCCCGACGCCGCCGCCTCCCGCACGATGCGGCCGACTTCGGCCGCATCCGCCGGCTGATGCACGGCACCCGGGACGCATGTCTGGGTGCCGGCCCAATTGCTCCACCTGTTGTCGTTCACGAGTAGATCAGTCCCTTTCCTCGGTAGGTGGCCCAGCGGCCGACGATGTCGCCGCCGGAGACGACGACCGCTTCATTCGCGTGCTCGGCGGTTTCGCCGGCTTTCGCGTGGCGGAACCACACGGCGTCGCCGATGCGAAGCGTGTGCGCGGCGTCGCCGGTCAGCGGCGTCTGCACTTCGCCCGGCCCTTCGTCGGCCGCGTAGGTCAGCCCGGCGGGGTGCACGGGGCTGGGCAGGCGGTCCCCGCCGGCCGGTCCGGATGCGATGCGGCCGCCGCCGGCGACGGTGACCGTGTCCTTCTTCGGGCGCCTGACGACGGGCAGGACGAACCAGCTGGCCGGCCGCAGTGTGAATGCGCGGTAGCCGTCGAAAAGAGTCGGCGCGACGAATCCGGAACCGGCCGCCGCCTCGGTGACGGCGCGTTCGGCGCACGTCGATTCCAGCGAACCGGTGCCGCCGCCGTTGACCAGCTCCAGCGGGCCCACCGCCCGCTCGACCGCGGCGACGACCCTGGCGCGGCGCTTGGCCAGCTCGCGGCGCGACAGCTTCTGCATGATCCGGATGGCGGTGGCGCGCGGGCCGGCGCCGGCGTCGCCGACTCCGGCGATGTGGCCCTCGTACATCATCACGCCGACCACGCGCAGCCCCGGCGTGGAATCCACGGCGCGCGCCAGGTCCGCCGCCTGGCGCGGGGAATGGGTGGGGGAGCGCAGCGTGCCGATGTGCACGCCCGGCGCGGGCGCCCACGAGGCGTCGATGTCGAGGCAGATCCGCAGCGGGGCATCCTCCGAGGCGTGGCGGGCGAGGGCGGGCAGCTGTTCCGCGGAGTCGACCATGATCGCGATGGCGGCGCGCGCCCCCGCGTCGGCGGCGAGTTCGGCCAGCGCGGCGTCATCCGCGGTGGGGTAGGCGACGAGGATGTCGTCGCTGATGCCCTCCGAAAACAGCATCAGCGCTTCGGCCAACGTGTACGCCAGCACGCCCTGGAAACCGGGCTTGGCCAGCACGTGGGAGATCAGCTCCGGGATGCGCAGCGACTTCGACGCCACCCGGATCGGCGTGCCGCCGGCGCGGCGGAGCAGATCGTCGGCGTTGGCGTCGACGGCGTCGAGATCGACGACGAGGGCGGGCAGCCGCTCGTCGGCCACCGCGTCCCGGATCGACCGGGGGACGGGCTCGGAAACGGGGAGGGCCGGTGCGTTCATGCGGGAAAGGTTACGCGCAGGCGAGGGCGGGCGCGGACGATTCGGGCAAGCTCGCGGCCGTCTCCGGAGCGCGGGTGGTCAACGCCGTCAGCTCCGTGCCGGCGACATGCGTCGGGTGCGGTGGATGAGGTGCCCGGGGGCGTCGCAAAGCAAAAAACCGCACCACCGGAAGGTGATGCGGGTGCGCGCCCGGAAGCCGGGGCCGCTCGCGGGCCCGGACCGGTCAGCTGTGCTTAGACCAGCCAGCTGTAGCGCGTGGCGTCGGTCTCCGAGGAGATGACGTCGCCGTCGACCAGGTAGCCGGCCGCGACCGGGCGGCGGTCCATCGAGGCGATGGCGTTGTTCAGGGCCTGGGCGGGGAAGAGGGTGTAGACGCCATCGGGCAGGGGAGTGAACATCGCGTGTCCTTTCCTTGGAGGTTGTCCGGCCGGAGCTTTCCGGCGGATACGTTCCTGAGGTGAAACGTGAGGGTGCGCTCAAGTATGGGGAAGGGTCGGCGGATTGTAAAGTTTTGGTAACGTGACCTTGCACACGTCTATCGACATGCATATATGCAGGTAGGACTTATTTTTGGTTCTAACTTCGCGCGCATTGGCCCGCCATCCGGGCCACCGCCTACAATCCGGAGCCATGGCCAATTCCAGCTTCGTGCATCTCCACAACCACACCGAGTACTCGATGCTGGACGGGATGGCGAAGATCGACTTGCTGGCCGACGAGGTCTCCCGGCAGGGCATGCCGGCGGTCGGAGTCACCGACCACGGCAACATGTTCGGCTCCAACGCCTTCTACCGGCAGATGAAGGCCAAGGGGATCAAGCCGATCATCGGCATCGAGGCGTACATGGCGCCGGAGAGCCGCTTCAACAAGAACCGCATCACCTGGGGCGACCCCCACCAGAAGGGCGACGACGTCTCCGGCCGCGGCTCCTACCTGCACCAGACGATGCTCGCCGAAAACGTGCAGGGCCTGCACAACCTCTTCTACCTGTCGTCGATGGCGTCGTACGAGGGGCAGATGGGCAAGTACCCGCGCATGGACGCCGAAATCATCGCCGAGCGGGCCGAGGGCATCATCGCCACCACCGGCTGCCCCTCCGGCGACGTGCAGACCCGCCTGCGCCTCGGGCAGTTCGACGAGGCGCTGGCCGCGGCCGGCATGTGGCAGGACATCTACGGCAAGGACAACTACTTCCTCGAGCTCATGGACCACGGGCTCGACATCGAAACGCGGGTGCGTGCCGAGCTGCTGGAAATCGGCCGCAAGCTCAACCTGCCGCCCGTCGTCACCAACGACTGCCACTACGTCACCCGCGACCAGGCGAAGGCGCACGAGGCGATGCTGTGCGTGCAGACCGGCAAGACCCTGCACGACCCCGACCGCTTCAAATTCGACGGCGACGGCTACTACATCAAGACCGCCGCGGAAATGCGCGAAACCTGGGACCACCTGGTGCCCGACGCCTGCGACAACACGCTGCTCATCGCCGAGCGCGTCGGCGACTACGACGAAGTCTGGGAAGAGCACCCGCACGACCGCATGCCCAAGGCCGACGTCCCCGAGGGCGAGACGCCGACGACGTGGCTGCGGCACCAGGTGATGGAGGGGCTGAAAAAGCGTTTCGACGGCGCCGAGGTGCCGGAGGAGTACATCCGCCGCGCCGAATACGAAATCGACGTCATCGACGGCAAGGGCTACCCGTCCTACTTCCTCATCGTCGCCGACATCATCGCCCACGCCCGCGACATCGGCATCAAGGTCGGGCCGGGCCGAGGGTCGGCCGCCGGCTCGCTGGTCGCCTACGCCACGTGGATCACCAACATCGACCCGATCGAGCACGGCCTGCTGTTCGAGCGATTCCTCAACCCCGAGCGCCCGTCCGCGCCCGACATCGACATCGACTTCGACGACCGCCGCCGAGACGAGATGATCCGCTACGCCGCCGACAAGTGGGGCGAGGACAAGGTCGCGCAGGTGGTCACCTTCGGCACGGTCAAGACGAAGCAGGCCATCAAGGACTCCGCGCGCGTGCAGTTCGGCCAGCCGGGCTACCAGATCGCCGATCGCATCACCAAGGCCCTGCCGCCGCCGATCATGGCGAAGGACATCCCGCTCGGCGGCATCGTCGACCCGTCGCACGAGCGCTACGGCGAGGCCGCGGAGGTTCGCCAGCTCATCGAGACCGACGCCGACGTCGCCCGCATCTACGAGACCGCCCGCGGCCTGGAGGGCGTGGTCCGCCAGACCGGCGTCCACGCCTGCGCGGTGATCATGGCGTCGGTGCCGCTGCTCGATCACATCCCCATGTGGAAGCGCGCCGCCGACGGGGCGATCATCACCGGCTGGGACTACCCGGCGTGCGAGGCCATCGGCCTGCTGAAGATGGACTTCCTGGGCCTGCGCAACCTGACGGTCATCGGCGACTGCCTGGAAAACGTCAAGTCCAACCGCGGCGAGCACATCGACCTGGACACCCTCGACGTCGTCGACGGCCCGACGTACGAGCTGCTGGCCCGCGGCGACACGCTCGGCGTCTTCCAGCTCGACGGCGGCGGCATGCGCGAACTGCTCAAGCGCATGCGCCCGACGGAGTTCAACGACATCGTGGCCGCCCTGGCGCTGTACCGCCCGGGCCCGATGGGCGTCAACGCCCACTGGGAGTACGCGGACCGCAAGAACGGCGTCAAGCCGATCGTGCCCATCCATCCGGAGCTCGAGGAGCCGCTGCAGGAGATTCTCTCCGAAACCTACGGCCTGATCGTCTACCAGGAGCAGATCATGAGGATCTCGCAGAAGGTGGCGAATTACACGGCCGGCCAGGCCGATGGCTTCCGCAAGGCCATGGGCAAGAAGAAGCCCGAGGTGCTGGAGAAGGAGTTCATCAACTTCGAGGGCGGCATGAAGGCCAACGGCTACTCGGACGCGGCGATCAAGACGCTGTGGGACACGATCCTGCCGTTCGCCGGGTACGCGTTCAACAAGTCGCATGCCGCCGGTTACGGCCTGGTGTCCTTCTGGACCGCCTACCTGAAGGCGAATTACACCGCCGAGTACATGGCCGCGCTGCTGACGTCGGTGTCGGACAACAAGGACAAGTCCGCGATCTACCTGTCGGACTGCCGCCACCTGGGCATCCGGGTGCTGTCGCCGGACGTGAACGAGTCGGCGATGAACTTCCAGTCGGTGGGCGAGGACATCCGCTTCGGCCTCGGCGCGATCCGCAACGTCGGCCGCGACGTCGTCGATTCGATCGTGGCGACCCGCGAGGAAAAGGGCGCGTTCAAGGACTTCTCCGATTACCTGGACAAGATCGACACGCTGCCGTGCTCGAAGCGCGTGACGGAGTCGCTGATCAAGGGCGGCGCGTTCGACTCGATGGGCCACCCCCGCAAGGGTCTGGCGCTGATCCACGAGGATGCGGTCGACGCCGCGCTGCCGACGAAGAAGGCCGCCGACAAGGGCCAATTCGACCTGTTCGCCGACTTCGGCGGAGGGGACGAGGCCGGCGACGAGGCGGAGAACGTCTTCCAGGTGAAGATCCCGGAGGAGAACTGGGAGCGCAAGCACGAGCTGGCCCTCGAGCGCGAGATGCTCGGCCTGTACGTGTCGGGCCACCCGCTCGACGGGTTCGAGGAGTCCCTGGCGCAGCAGACCGACACCGCCATCACGACGATTGTCGGCGGCGAAGTGCCGCACGGCACCGAGGTGGTCATCGGCGGCATCATTTCCAGCGTCGACCGCCGCGTGAACAAGGACGGCCTGCCGTGGGCGATCATCGGCCTGGAAGACCACAACGGCGCGACGGTGGAGATCCTCGCCTTCCCACGCACGTACGCCATGGTGTCCACGATGGTGGCGGAGGATGCGATCGTGCTGGCGCGCGCCCGCGTCCAGTACCGCGATGACCGCCTGTCCATTGTCTGCGATGACCTGAAGGTCCCTGACCTGGGGCTGAACGGCTCGGGCAGCCCGATTCGCCTGACCATGCGCACGGATCAGTGCACGCCGGAGAACATCCTGAAGCTCAAGAGCGTGCTGGTGAACAACAAGGGCGATTCGGACGTGTACCTGAATCTGGTGGAGGGCAACAATTCGACGCTGATGGTCCTCGGCGAGCACCTGCGGGTGACCAAGTCCGCCAGCCTCTACGGGGACCTCAAGGCGACGATGGGCACGGGGATCCTGGGGTAGTTGTTCCGGGCGTCAGCCACCCGTCGGCCGGCACCGGCGCTCCGCAGGCCGGGAACCGGTGCTCCGCCGCAACCGCGGGTGGATTCCGCCTCCCAGTCGGGCCAGCGCCGACCTTTCCGGCCCTCCGCCCCAGATGCGCCAGCTCCGTGCAGATGCGCCCGTTGCAACGGGCGCATCTGCACGGAGCTGGCGCATCTGCGGGAGGGGGCGGGAGCAGGGCGGGGGGGGAGAGGAGCAGGGCGGGGTGACGGAACGGGGCGGAGTGGCGGAGCGGGGTGATGCGGCGGGGCGTGGAGCGGCTGCCGCTACTTTTCCCACCCGTAATCGTCGACGGACACCCACCCCGACGCGGTCTTGCCCGAATCGCCGAGCGGCACGGTGAACGTGAGGCGCTCGCGGCCGGTCAGGTCGATCATCGCGTCGCCCAGGCGGTAGCGGCTGCCGGACCGCACTCCCTGGATCTCCCACGAGGTGACGGGCGCATTGGCCTGGAGGGCCTTGACGTCGCGCTTCCCCTCGCCCGCGGCCCCGCCCGCCCGGTCTTCGGCGTAGGTGAACAGCAGCACCGACGCGGGGGAGTCGCCTTCGGTCGCCGGCCACGCCGCGTTGGCCTGGCAGCCGAATACGGTGTCCTCGCCGCCGTCGTCGGCGTCGGACCAGCACAGCATCTGCGTCCCGCCGAGGCTGAATTGGATGGCGTCGGCGTCGACGGTCACCGGCTTGGCGGGGGTTTCGCCGGTGGTCGGGTTGCCGTCGTCGTCGACGCTTGGCGACGGCCCGGCGCCGTCCTTGCCGGATGCATCCCCGCCGGCTCCGTCTCCGCGTTCGGCGGGTGCGCCGGTCGTGCCATCGGTTGCGGTGGGGGCGCCCGGATTCGCGGCACCCGACGCGCCGCCATCGCCCGTCGAACACGCCGCGGCCGCCATGAGGGGCACGAGGAGCAGTGCGGCGGCGGGGCGTCGTAAAGCTCTGTGCAAATTCATGCGCCCACGGTACCCATTCGGGCGATCGATTTCATTGGGAAATGTACTTTTCGTGCATATCGCCGTGCCCTCCGTGCAACCTACCCTGTCGCCTTCCTAGCCGATCCCACTCCTTGAACCCCGCGTTCCACTTTCGGTTGCGGGGGCGAGTATCGTCTACGGCCATGAACGCTTCTTCCGCGCCGTCCACCGACACCGCCCGCCGCCTCGTCCATGCGGCGGACATCCAGGCCGCCCAGGCCAGGATTTCGTCGGTCATCGCCGCGACGCCGCTGCAGTTCTGCCCGCGGCTGAGCGAGGAAACGGGGGCGAAGGTATTCCTCAAGCGCGAGGACCTGCAGGACGTGCGGTCGTACAAGATCCGCGGCGCCTACAACGCGATGGTGCAGCTCACCGAGGAGGAACGCGCCGCCGGCGTCGTCGCCGCATCCGCCGGCAACCACGCGCAGGGCGTCGCTTACGCCTGCCGCACCCTCGGCGTGAAGGGCCGCATCTACGTGCCCAACCAGACGCCGAAGCAGAAGCGCGACCGCATCGCGTACCACGGCCGCGATGCGGTGGAGATCATCGTCACCGGCGACAGCTTCGACGAGGCGTCGTCCGCCGCCCGCGCCGACGCGCAGACCTCCGGCGCGGCGATCATCGAGCCGTTCGACTCGTTCAACACCATCGTGGGCCAGGGCACCGTCGCCGCGGAGATCGTCGCGCAGCTGTCCGGCCAGGGCCTGACCCCGGACACCGTGTGCGTGCCCGTCGGCGGCGGCGGCCTGCTCGCCGGCGTGACCAGCTACTTCGCGGACATGTCGCCGCGCACCGCGATGGTCGCCGTCGAGCCCGCCGGCGCCGCCTGCCTCACCGCGGCGATGGCCGCCGACGAGCCCGTCGAGCTGCCCTCCGTCGACCCCTTCGTCGACGGCGCGGCGGTGAAGAAGCTCGGCGAACTGCCGTACTCCATCGTCGACCGCAACCGCTCGCGCATCCACACGGTCATCGCGCCCGAGGGCGCGGTGTGCGTGGCGCAGCTCGACCTGTACCAGAACGAGGGCATCATCGCCGAGCCCGCGGGCGCGCTGTCCGTCGCCGCGCTCGACCAGATCAACCCCCGCCCGGGCGAGGTCATCGTCTGCATCATCTCCGGCGGCAACAACGACGTCCTGCGCTACGCCGAGATCATGGAGCGCTCGCTGGTCTACCGCGGGCTGAAGCATTACTTCCTGGTCAATTTCCCGCAGAAGCCCGGCCAACTGCGCATGTTCCTCAACGAGATCCTCGGCCCGGACGACGACATCGCCCTGTTCGAGTACCTCAAGCGCAACAACCGCGAGACCGGTGCGGCGCTGGTCGGCATCGAGTTGCGCAACGCCGGCGACCTCGACGCGCTGGTCGCCCGGATGGACGCCTCGCCGCTGGATTGCCGGCGCCTGATGCCGGGCACCCCGGAGTACGATTTCCTGACCTGATCGGGGTCTGGCGGCGCCCCGAATCGCCTGTTACGCTGGCGCTTGCACTTGAGACGACTGGCCCCGCGGTGACCACGCCACGGGGCCGGCCTGACGAAGACCCCTGCTTTCCAGGCGGGAGGACGGTGACCCCGCCGACGCGACGGGTGAATGCCGGGGAGGACCCCGGCTGCCGTGCCCCCGGCAGGTGATGGTCCGCCAGCGCCACGGAGAGAAAGGGGTCTTTCGTGCGCGCAAAAACCATTCCCGAAAAGCTTGACGACGCCACCGTGACCTCGTATCCGCTGCGCTGGTGGGGCGTGGCCGTGCTGGCTCTGGCGATCGTGATCCTCGCCATCGACATGACGGTGCTGAACTTCGCGCTGCCCGCCATCTCGCGCGACCTCGACCCTTCGGGCACGCAGCTGCTGTGGATCGTCGACGTCTACGCGTTCGTCATCGCGACGCTGCTGATCACCATGGGCACCCTCGGCGACCGCATCGGCCGCCGCCGGCTGCTGATGTGGGGCATCGCCGGGTTCGGCGCGGCGTCGCTGCTGGCGGCGTACTCGGTGAGCCCGATGATGCTCATCGTCGCCCGCGCCCTGCAGGGCATCGCCGGGGCCACGCTGATGCCGTCGACGCTGTCGCTGATCAAGGCGATGTTCCCCGACAAGAACGAGTTGCCGCGCGCGATCGCGGTGTGGATCTCGTGCTACTCGCTCGGCGCGATCATCGGGCCGGTGCTCGGCGGGTGGCTGCTGGAGCACTTCCACTGGGGTTCGGTGTTCATCATCAACGTGCCCGTTGCCGCGGCGGTGATCGTCGGCGGCCTGCTGGTGCTGCCGGAGTCGAAGGCGAAGGCGCCGGGCCGTTTCGACATCGCCGGGGCGGTGCTGTCGATGGTGGCCCTGTTCGGCGTGGTCGGCGCGCTGAAGGCGGCCACGGCCGGCCTGCACTGGGTGGTTCCGGCGCTGCTGGGCACCATCGCGTTGCTCGCCGCGGGCGCGCTGATCTCGCACCTGAACTACGCGCCCCATCCGCTGGTCGACGTCCGGCTGCTGCGCGACCGGGCGTACGCGATGGCGGTGGCCATCAACGCGATGTCGTCGTTCCTGCTGGTCGGCGCGATGTTCTACCTGACACAGTACCTGCAGGTGGTGCTCGGCATCAGCCCGGTCCACGCGGGACTGCTGCTCATGCCGGGCATGGTCGCGTCGATGGTGGCGACGATGCTCACCGGCGAGCTGGTGCGCAGGTTCTCCGCCCGGCCGCTGTTGATCATCGCCATTTCGCTGGCGGCCGTCGGGCTGTTCATGCACGTGGTCGAGGCCTCCGGCGTGTGGCCGGCGGTGTCCGCGGGTTCCGGGGCGCAGGCGTGGTTCGCGGCGTCGTTCATCCTGCTGGGCATCGGCTCGGGGATGATCGACCCGGTCACCAACACGATCATCCTGGGCTCGGCGCCGCCCGAGCAGTCCGGTGCGGCGTCGGCGCTGTCGGAGGTCGGCTACGAGCTCGGCGGCGCGTTCGGCGCGGCGCTGCTCGGTTCGGTGCTGGTGGGCGCCTACGCGCGCGAGCTGTCGACGGTCGACCTGCCCCTCGACGCGGCCCAGGCCTCGGCGCTTTCCGACAACGTCAATTCCGCCCACAAGCTCGCCGAATCCCTTCCGGAGAACGTGGGCGCGATGGTCGTCGACGTGGCGGACAAGGCGTTCACCACCGGCATGAGCTGGGCGGCGGCGGTGGCGGTGGCGTGCTGCATCGCGACGGCCGTCGCCGTGCGCATGCTGTTGCCGAACGTGCGGGCCGGAGGTGACGACGCCCATGAGGTCGCGATCCCCGAGCGTCGTTAGAATGAAGCCCGATGCGCGGGCCCGGAAATGCCCGCACAACGGGACCCCAAGAGGAGAGTGTGAACCCAGTCATGGCCGAAGCGCCGCATGATCCGAATCCACTTCGCGCCTGGCTCGCCGCCGCGGACGTCGACCTGCGGGAACGGTTGGCCGCCCTGGCCGCCGGAGCCGCGGGGGAGGACGGCGCGGAGGCGCTGGTCGCATGGTGCGGCATCCGAATGGATGAGGTGGAGCGGATCGACGGGTTCCTCGGCCCGCTGCTGAAGACCCTCGGCGCCGAGGGGGCGCGCGGAGTCGCCGACTCCTTCCCGGCGGTGCTCCTGGCGTCGCTGGTGGGCCGCGCGGCCCGCGTCGCCTCGACGGCGGACCTGTGGGCCGACTGGACGGCGGGCCTGCAGCTGGACCCGAGCGCCGGAGGCGTCGATGCCTTCGTCGAGCACGTGGTGGAGCGGGTCCCGGAGATTCTCGCCGAGCTGGGGTTGCCGGACGTCGCGCTTCTCGACGGCGCCCCGGCCGAGCCCGGCAGCCGCGAGGATTCGGCGCGGCTGATGATGCTCCACGCCGGCGTCCAGCAGTCCGTCATGCCCCTGCTCATCGAGCGCATCGAAGCCGAGGCCGGCATCGGCGGCGATGAGGCCGGGGCCGGGTCCGGGCAGGCGTCGTCAAGCGATCTGGTGCAGAAGCTGCAGACCGTCCGCGACGGCATCGACGCCCTGGTGTCGGGCTTCGCGGCCGACGTGGGCTCCGACGTGCCGCGCGCGCTGCGCGTGCTGTCGCAGTCGGCGCCGGCGCGCGCCCGCGGGCTGGTGCAGGCGACGCTCGGCTACGTCATGGCCACCGCCGCCGACCCCGCCAACTGGGAGTCCCGCGAGGATCTGGGCCCCGCCGAGGTCGGCCTGCCGCCCATCCTGCTCGACGCGGCCCGCGAGGAACTGCGCGCCCGCCCCGCCGGCACCCCGTCGCGGCGCACGGCCGTCGGCGTGGTGGCCACCACCGGCCGCCCCCAGCTGTTCTTCGACGAGCTGGAAAACCGCGTCTGCGTGCAGCTGCCCACCCCGTCCGCGCCCGCCGGCCGGTCGTGGCTGGTGACCTACGGCGGCACCGTCGTCGTCGAGCCCGCCCCCGCGCTGGGCGAGGCGACGCCGCGGCCCATCGTGCCCATCACCGAACCGGTGCGCGAGGTCCTCGTCGAACTCGGCGACGGCCCGCACTGGCGCGTGCCCGCCATCGACACCGCCGACCCCGTGCTCATCTTCGGCGACGACGGCCAGTCGGTCACCGACAAGGTGTCGCTGCACTCGACGTCCGTGCACGTCGTCTACCCGAACGACGCCCGCCTGATCGACCCCGTCACCGGCGAGGACGTGCCGCTGCTGTCTGAGCCGGCGCCCGCCGAATGGGAGCTGTGGCAGGTGGCGCAGGCCGATCTGCGCGACGTCCACGCCATGCAGGTCGTGCGCCCCGGCGTCGTCGGCGAGGTCCGCTCGGCGTCGCCGATGCGCCGCCCGAAGCTGACCATCCCGCACGCCCGGCTCGACGGTGCGTCGACCGTCCACGGCACCCCGGTCCACGCAGGCGGGCCCGTCGCGGTGTTTCCGCCGACGCTGTCCGGCCGCGACGAATCGTGGCGCGTGCAGGTCGCCGACTTCCCCGGGTACGGCCGGTTCGCCGAGGACATGGTGATGATCTACGACCTCGACGTTCCCGCCGCCGGCGGCGAGGTCGACGTGCTCACCGACGACGACTACCCGTGGCTCGGCGAGTTCGTGGTCCGCCTGACCAACCCGCGCGGCCGCAGCTTCCAGGCGCACGTCGCCGTCGCGGAGCAGGCCGACCTGGACATTTCCTACCGCGGCGGCGGCGACGGCTTCCGCATCCCGGAGGAATCGGGCCTGAGCCCCGCCGAGGTCCGCGTGACCTCCGGCGAGAAGCCCCTCGAGGTCGAGCCCGCCGTGCTGCGGCTCGGCCCCGCGGAGTCGTCCGGCACCGTCGAGCTGTCCACGGAAGAGGGCGCCTACCTGGAGCTCCGGGTCAAGCCGGGCCGCCTGCGCTTCGAGATCCCGCTTTCCGACGAAACCCCCGCCCGCCGTTCCCGCACGCTGCGCACCCGACCGGGCCGCGTCGACGCCCACGGCACCTTCCGCGTGTCCGCGCCCGGTGAGCTGCGGCACGCCCACCTGGCCGTGAAGTCGGGGGAGCGCGACATCTGCCGGGTGCCGCTGACCCGCCGCGGCGACGACGCCTTCGCCGATCTGGGCACCTACGCCGACCGCGTGGCCATGCTGGGCGATCTGACCATCAGCCTCGACTGGACCCGCGTGACCGGCCGTCGGCGCCTGTCGGTGCCGCTGGTCGATGCGCCCGCGAAGGACCCCGTGCGCTCCGTCACCCGCGAGGGCGCGGAGCTGGTCGTCTCCGTCGATCCGGCCGTCGCCGAGCAGCCTCTGACCGCATGGGTGTGGTGCCCGGCCCGGCCGTGGTGCCCGCCGATGGCCCTGCCCGTCGTCGACGGGCGCTGCGCGCTTCCCGACGACGCCGCCGAGATGGCCACGTTGATCGTGCAGGTCGTCTTCGGCCGCGAGACCGACCGTCGGCCGCTGTGGCCGGCGCCCGAAGCCGCGGTCGTGGTGGATGAGGAGCTCGCCGAAGATGGGGCCGGCGCGGGTGGTTCGGGTGAGAGCGGTTCGGGCGAAGGCTCCGGTGCCGCGGCGGCTGGGGAGCTCGCGGAAACACCCGGCATCCGCGAGCTGACCGGCGTGTGGTCCCTGTTCGAGACCCTCCGCGCCGGCCGCGCGACGATCATGCCGCAGGTCTCGGAGTCGCTGGCTCCCGACGCCCTGCGCCGTCTGCTCACCGCCGACCCGCGTGCCGGCCTGGCGTCGCTCAACGGTTCCGCGATCCGCCTCGACGATCAGCCGGGCATGGTCGTCTCCTCCGGGCTGGTGCTGGGCGACTTCACCGAGAAGACCCCGACGCCGGGTCGCCGCCGTGTCCCGTGGCTCGGAGCCCTCGCGGCGATGGCCGATCTCGCCGACCCGGCGTCGGACGTCGCAAAGCAGAAGGACCAGATCGCCCACCTGCGGCGCGCCGGCGGTGAAGCGCTGATCCGGGCGCTGGCCACGGGGCAGGACACGACGCTGGAATCGGCGTGCATCGACAAGACGTCCGTGCAGATCACCGCGCTGCCCGAACCGCAGGCCAATGCGATTCTGGCGCAGGTCTTCGACGGCTACCGCATGGTGCCCGGGCCGCTGACCGAGGACGATGCGCGGTTCACCGCCATCCACGAGGTCGTGTCCAACCGCGCCGAGATCGTCGAGGCCGGGATCATGCCCGGGCTGGCGGCCGCGTCGCGGGCGCTGTTCCAGGCGGTGTCGCGGACGTCGCCGAAGCTGCGCAAGGCGGTCAACGTGCGGTTCCACAAGCTCGACGGCATCGACGCCGATGACCCGTCGCTGCACTGGACGCTGGTGCCGGGGACGTCGCTGCTCATCGCCGTGGCCGCGCGTGCGTTGGCGCGACAGAAGGCCGCGAACCCCGACGTCGACGACACCGTCGTGCGGAAGTTGATCCCGCTGTGGGCGCAGCTCGCCGACATGGTGCCGACGCTGGTGATGGGCGACCTGCTCATCGCCGACGCCCTGGTCACCCATGCGATCCACGGAGACCTGACGGATCCGAAGGAGCCGGAGTCGGAGGTTGCGGCCGCCGTTGCGGAGGCCACCGACCTGGGCGACTCCGAGGGATCGGTCACCGAGGATGACCTGCCGGACCTGATTTCGGACTAGTCGGGCGAAGGCGACAGTAAGCCAGAACCGGACGGAATCCGCGGCGTGGCCGGCTCCGAGGAGCGGGGCCGGTGCCTCCGCGAAAGTGAAAAGAGGAGAGTGCGTTGAGCGAATACGACATCGTCAGCCTGGTGATGTTCGCCGTCATGGCGGGTGCGGGCCTGTCGTTGATGTGGATTGCGCGGTCCGCGGCGTCTGGGAAGCTGAAACGCAACACCGTGGCGGGCATCCGCACGCGCAAGACGATGGCCAGCGAAGAAGCGTGGCGCGCGGCCCACGTTCGCGCCAAGACGCCGACGCTGGTCGCCGGGATCGTGTCGCTGCTCGGTGGCGTGGCGGCGCTGCTGCCGATCGGCGTCGGGGCGATGATGACCGCCGTCATGGTGGCCACCGGCATCACCTTCGTGCTGGTGATCTACGGCGCGGTCGTCGGTGGCCGCGCGGCCGATGAGGTGAACGGCTCCGCCGACTGACCGCCGGCAGCCCCGCCGGCAGATTAACCGCCGACCCGCCGCGGCCCAGCCGACCCCGCCTACGCCAGCACCGCGTAGCCCCAGGCGGGGAGCGTCACCACGCCCTTGCCCACGGCGGCCGGCGCGTCGACGTGGGTGTGCACGAGGTCCGAGTGCCGCGCCTCGACGGCGACCTCGGCGGGCTCATCCGAAAAGTTCGCGGCCAGGTGCACGACGTCGCCGTCGGCGCGGCGGGTGAGCAGCAGCGTCCGTCCCTCGACCTTCGTCTCCACCGAGCCCGCCCACGGCGCCCGCAGCGCGGGGCGCGTCCGGCGCAGGCCGAACAGCGCCCGGTACGTGTCCAGGAGGGTGGCGTGGGGCTCGTCGCCGAGCTCGTCCCACTTCAACTTCGACCTCTCGAACGTCTTCGGGTCGGCGGGGTCGGCGATCTCCTCGGGATCCCAACCGGCGCGGGCGAATTCGCGGACGCGGCCTTCGCGGGTCAGCCGCAGCAGCAGGTCCGATTCGTGGGAGCAGAAGAACGCGAACGGCGTCGACGCGCCCCACTCCTCGCCCTGGAACAGCATCGGCGTGAACGGCGAGCACGCGATGACCGCGGCCTTCAGCGCCTGCTGCGCGGGCGCCAGGTTCATCGACGGCCGGTCGCCGGCCGCGCGGTTGCCGGTCTGGTCGTGGGTGGTCGTGTACGTCACGAACGCGCTGAGCGGCTGCACCGACAAATCCAGCGGCCGGCCGTGTACGCGGCCGCGGAACGTCGACATCGTGCCGGCGTGGTGGAACGCGTTGCGCAGCGTCTCCGCCAGCGTCTCCACGGTGCCGAAGTCCGCGTAGTAGGCGTGGTCCTCCCCGGACACGACGGTGTGCAGCGCGTGGTGGACGTCGTCGAGCCACTGGGCCGCCAAACCGAAGCCGCCGGCGGCGCGGGGTTTGACCAGCTTCGGGTCGTTCTGGTCGGACTCGGCGATGAGGGTGCGGGGCACGCCGGTCTGGGCGGCGACGGTGTCGGCGACGACCTGCATCTGCTCGAGGATGTGGAATGCGCCCTCGTCGTGCAGCGCGTGGACGGCATCCAGCCGCAGGCCGTCGATGCGGTAGTCGGCCAGCCACATGCGCACGGCGTCGAGGATGTACGCGCGGACCTCGTCGGAGTCGTGCCCGATGAGGTTGACCACCTCGCCCCACCCGGTGTCGCCGCCGGAGGTGTACGGGCCGAAGAATCCCACGTAGTTGCCGTCGGGGCCGAAGTGGTTGAACACCACGTCCAGGATGACGGCCAGACCGCGTTCGTGGCAGGCGTCGACAAGCTCCTGCAGTCCCTCCGGCCCGCCGTAGCCTTCGTGGACGGCGTGCCAGCTCACGCCGTCGTAGCCCCAGTTGCGGTCGCCGCCGAAGGGCTGGACGGGCATGATCTCCACGTGCGTCACGCCGAGGTCCACCAGGTGATCCAGCCGCTTGGCGACGCCCGCGAAATCACCTGAATCGGCGTACGTGCCCACGTGCATCTCGTAGATCAGTCCGCCGGGGAGAATGCGGCCGGTCCAGTCCGTCGCCCGCCAGTCGCGGGCGGCCAGGTCGACGACCTGGGAGAATCCGTGGGGGCCGTCGGGCTGACGGCGCGAGCGGGGGTCGGGCAGCGGGATGGTCCAGTCGCCGGCGCCGGTGCCGATGTCGGATCCGTCCGCGTCGGAGTTCGGGCCCGCGGCCTCTTCGTCGTCGGCGTCGGGCGCGCCGTGCCCGTCGGTGGCGCGCATCCGGAAGGCGTAGCGCTCGCCGACGGCCATCTTCCGGTCGGCCTCGAACCAACCGCCGTCGCGGCCGGTCATGGGGTGGTGCTCGGGTGCCGACGGGTCACCCGTCAACAGTTCCACTTCGGCGGCGTACGGGGCCCAGACGCGGTAATTGTCCATGGCACCGATGGTAGGGGTTTGCCGCGTTCACGGCAGCGGGCGGGAGGCCGCGGGGATGCGGAATGCGACAATGCACCCATGTCCTCCCTCATCGTGCCAGCCCGCGGTTCCCTCACCACCGGGGAACTGGAGATCAAGCGGTCGCGCTTCATCACGTGGATCGGCCGCACCGATGACGGCGCGGAGGCCCGCGAGCTCATCGCGCTGGCCCGGGCGGAGTACCCCGATGCCCGCCACCACTGCTCCGCGTACATCCACGAAGTCCCCGGCGCCAACCGGGTCGAACGTTCCTCCGACGACGGAGAGCCCTCCGGCACCGCCGGGCGGCCCATGCTCGACGTGCTCACCGGATCGGGGCTCACGGACGTCACCGCCGTGGTCATCCGGTATTTCGGTGGCGTGAAGCTCGGCACCGGCGGGCTGGTGCGGGCGTATTCGGACGCGGTGTCCGAGTGCCTCGCCGACGTGCCGCGCGCCCGCCGGGTCCGCCGCGAAATCCGGTCCGTCGCCGTCGACGCCGCCGACGCCGGCCGGGTCGAGGCCGAACTGCGCGCACGCGGCTTCGCGATCTCCGACACCGAATGGGGGACCGTCGTGAAGCATCTCGTGGAAGTCGAGCCCGGCGGGGCCGAGCGGCTCGACGGCGTGCTGCAGGCGATCACGCACGGTGCGCTGACGTCCGATGAGGCGGGGGAGACGTGGACGGAAGCGGCTCTGTGAATCGTCTGTAACCTGGATCACGGCAAGGGCCGGTCGGGGCCGCGACGAATGCGGGGCCGATCACCGTGGACGAACGTGGAGGAACAATGAGCCGGGATGTGCTGCTCGTCGAACGCGACGGGCACGTGGAGACGTGGACCATCAATCTGCCGGAGATCCGCAACCCGATTTCGTCGCCCGACGTCATCGACGCGATCGTGGACAACGTCGACCGCGTCAACGGCGATCTGGAAGTGCGGGCGGTGATCCTCACCGGCGCGGGCGCGGCGTTCTCCGCCGGCGGCAACGTCAAGGACATGGTCGACCGCGCCGGCATGTTCGGCGGCGCCCCGCATCAGATCCGCCAGTCCTACCGCTCGGGCATCCAGCGCATCCCGCTGTCGCTGTACAACTGCGAGGTGCCCGTCATCGCCGCGGTCAACGGCCCGGCGGTCGGCGCCGGCTGCGACGTCACGCTCATGTGCGACATGCGGGTGGCGTCGACGAAGGCGTGGTTCTCCGAGAGCTTCGTCGGCCTGGGCATCATCCCCGGCGACGGCGGCGCCTGGTTGCTGACCAGGACGCTCGGCCCCGCGCGCGCCGCCGAAATGGCGCTGACCGGCGACCGCGTCACCGCCGAGAAGGCGCTCGAGTGGGGGATGGTCAACGAGGTCGTCGAGCCGGATGAGCTTCTCGACGCCGCCCGCGCCCTGGCCGGCCGCGTCGCCAAGAATCCGCCGAACGCCGTGCGCATGGCCAAAAGGCTGCTGCGCGAGTCCCAGCACCAGTCGCTTGCGGGCGTTCTCGAGCTGTCCTCGGCCATGCAGGCGCTGGCGCATCACTCCCGCGACCACCGCGAAGCACTCGACGCGTTCATGGAGAAGCGCCCCGGCACCTACACCGGCGAGTGATCGGCCTAAGATATCCACCATGAGCAGCCTTCAGCCGTACCAATCCAACCCGATCGCGCAGCGCAAGGAAGCGGTGCGCCGGTACAGCCGCAACGCCGTCGTCTGGACCGGCGGCGGCCTCGCAGCCGGCGTGGCCCTCGGCCTGCTCGCGTCGTCGATGTCCCTTTTCATCATCCTGACGGTCATCGGCGTCGTCGGCGGGTTCATCAACTGGCAGAAGGTCCAGAGGATCGTCAACCACCGCGACAACCAGTGACGGACAACCAATGACGGACAGCCGGTGACGGCCGCGGGAACCGACAAGAGCCCCGGCAACCGGTAACCACCGGCGACGCAAAAGCCCCACCGGCGACGCGGGCACCGCGCCCGCCGCCCAACCCGAACACAGGACCCGACCATGAACCACGTCGACGATTCGAAGCCCGTGCGCGTCGACGCATGGTTGTGGGCGGTGCGGCTGCTCAAAACCCGTTCGCAGGCCGCCGACGCATGCCGCGGCGGCCACGTGAAAATCAACGGCACCGCGGTCAAGCCCGCCCAGCAGGTCGTGCCGGGCGACGAGATTCGGGTGTGGGCGAACCACCGCGAAACGATCGTCCAAGTCACGCGCACCATCGCCAAGCGAGTCGGCGCGCCGGTGGCCAGGACGTGCTACGTGGACAAGACACCGGCCCCGCCGCCGCGCGAGATGTACGCGGCGCTGCCGGTGCGCGACAGGGGAGCGGGCCGGCCGACCAAGCGCGAGCGGCGGCAGATCGACAAGCTGCGCGGCCGCGACTGACCGACCGCCGTTAACCCACCACCCCGGCCTTGCGCATCTGGCCCAGTCGCGACCGCAGCCTGGCGGGCCGCTGCGCCGGGTGCGCGCCGGACTTCCCCGTGCGCGCCACGTGGTCCGCTCCGAATGCCGCGAGCAGCAGGTCGTCGATGATGCGCACGTGGCCCGGCTGGAACCGGTACTTCAGCGCTTCCTCCACGGCGGCCACCCGCTCCGGCGCCACCAGTTCGCGGAGGTCGCCGACGGTGGTCACGCCGTTGGCGTCCAGGAGCTCCTCCAGCCACGCGTAATGCTCCGACTTCGATCGCGGCACCGTGGGCAGCAGCAGCGTCAGCAGCCCCGGCAGCGTCTCCGCGCCGAGCTCCACCGCGTTCGCCGCGGCCTCGTCGTCGTCCGCGTCCCGGCCGCCGTTGCCGTCGTCGCCGCGTTCTTCGTCAAGGATCGCCGCGACCTGGTCGAACTGCTGGTCCGCCAGCTCGATCAACCCGGCCGCCAGCGCGAACGCGCGGTCGATGCGCGGGTCGATGGCGCCATCGGGCGACTTGTACCGGATGTCGTGCTCGAACTCGGCCCACGCATGCTGCAGCACGGTGCGCACCTGCACCTCGAACTGCTGGCCGCGGTACGGCGCCAGGCCCGGGGGCGCGCCGTCGCCGACGCGGCACACCAAATGGTGCGAGCCGTAGCCGAACTGCCCCGAAATCCGCGTCTCGGCGGTTTTGTCCGTCGTCCGCAGCACCTCCAGCGAATCGCCGAGCACCGCCAGCACGTCGGGGATCTCGTTGGAGTGGTACGTGGTCACGCGCACGCCGACGATGTCGTGGATGTCGTGCCACGGGTCGGGGTAGTGGAACTCGCCGCCGTCGGTGCGGCGCATCGCCTTGATGCGGAGGGAGCGCCACGTCTTCACCCTCGCGGTCACGCTGTCGAACGCCAGGCCGGCGTCGGAAAGCAATTCCCCGATGGCTCCCGCGAAGTCGTCCTTCGCCCGCGGGTGCGCCGCGGTCCACTCGTCGTAGCGCGCATGCAGCTCCCGCAGGCGGGCGCTTCCCCTCGACTTGGCCATCCGGTTCCTATTCCTCGGGATCGGCGACGAGCAGCGCCACCGGGTACGTGCCGAACACCGACGCCACCGTCACCGTGCCCGACCACGCGTTGCCGGTGAAGCGGTCCGTCCAGATGCCCTCCGGCAGCGTGATGGTCGTGTCGCCCCAGCCGCCGTCGCGCTCCAAGCCGATGAGGCGGCGGGTGACCAGGGTGATCACGTCCTGGTCGCCTCCGACCGGGCCGCGCGCGTTGCCCACCAGGTACCGCTCGCCCGAGCCCTCGGCGAACACCGGCTGGTAGGTGCCGCCGACGAAGGACTCCGGGCGCTCGTTGCGCAGGGTGAGGGCGTGGTGGGTGACCATGAGCTTGACGACGTCGCCGTCCGCCGGATCCACCTCGCCACGGCGCACGCGCTCCAGCGCCCGGGCCCGCGCGTCGTAGTCGACGAAGCGCCGGTTGTCCGGGTCGACCAGCGAATCCTCCAGGAACTCGGTGCCCTGGTACGTGTCGGGGATGCCCGGCGACGTCAGCTGCAGGAGCTTGCGGCCCCAGCTGGTGACGTTCGCCGCGGGGGAGATGGTCCGCACGAACTCGGTGATCCGGTCGCGCAGGGGGCCGTCGAGAAGCGCGTCGATCCAGCGCATGACCCGCAGCTCGAAGTCCTCGTCGCGCTCCGTCCACGTGGTGTGGACGCTGGCCTCGCGGACCGCCTTTTCGGCGTAGGCGTGCAGACGCCCGCGGAACTCCTCGGTGATCTCGCCGTCCTCCGGCCACACGCCCACGATGTTCTGCAGCAGGAAGTAGCCCGTCGCGCCATCCGGCGCCGGGGTGACGGCCGACCAGTCGCGGACCTTCTCCGCCCAATCGCCGGCGATGTCGGAGATCTGGATGATGCGCGCGCGGACGTCCTCGCCGCGCTTGGCGTCGTGCGTGGACAGCGCCGTCATGGTGCGGGGCCACAGGCGGGCGCGCTCGGACTGCAGCAGGTGGTACTCGGCGGCCGACATGCCGTAGCGGCCCGGGTCGCCGCCGACCTCGTTGAGGCTGACCAGGCGGCAGGCGCGGTAGAACGTCGTGTCCTCCACGCCCTTGGCCATCACCGCGCCGCAGACCTGCGCGAAGCGGGTGGCGGCCTCGCCCTGCGCGATGAGCCCCGCCGAGATCAGGTCCAGCGCGAACACGCGGGAGGGGAAGCGGGCCACCATCTGCTGGATCACCGACGACGTCACGCGCGACAGCGAGACGTAGTCCGCGCGGTACACCGGCATCGCGGCGACGAGCTCGCAAATGGTGTCGATGAGCTCTTCCTCGGTGACGTTGTGGCCGCCCGTCGACCAGTTGTCGCGGCGCAGGGCGCGCGCCAGGCGGCGGACCTCGGCCGCCAGCTCATGGGCGGCGACGTCGCGCTTCAGGGCGCGCTCGGTGGCCTGGACCGCCAGCTTGTCCCACGTCGACCCGGATTCCTGCAGGGCGAGCATGCTCATCGCGTCGCGGGACTCGCGGTTCATGAACACGTTGTCGAACTCGCGCAGCGCGTCGTAGCCGGTGGTGCCGTCGATCTGCAGGCGCGGGTCCAGCGGTTCGTTGGGGCCGAGGATCTTCTCTATGACCAGCCACTTGTCGTCGCCGAGCAGTCGGCGCAGCTCCGAGAGGTAACCGAAGGGGTCGGACAGGCCGTCGGGGTGGTCGATGCGCACGCCGTCGATGATGTCGGCGGCGATGAGCTCGCGGACGATGCGGTGCGTGTGCTCGAAGACCACGGGGTTTTCCTGGCGGATCCCGGCCAGGCCGTTGACGGAGAAGAACCGGCGGTAGCCGATGACGCCGTCGCGCCAGTACATCAGGCGGTAGGCCTGGCGGTCGTGGATCTCCTGCGGGGTGCCCTCGTCGGTGCCGGGCCGCACCGGATAGACGTTGTCGTAGTAGCGCAGCAGCGGCTCGTCGCCGGAGCGGTCGATCTCCAGCTTCTCCAGGTCCTCCGGCGACCCCAGCACGGGCAGGCCCATCTTGCCGCCGGCGCCGTTGTCCTCGTGCCAGTCGATGTCGAAGTAGGGCTCGAACTGGGAGTCGCGCCCGTAGGTCAGGACGTCCCACCACCACTCGTTGAGCTGCGGGTCCTCGACGCCCAGGTGGTTGGGCACCAGGTCGATGATGATGCCCATGCCCGCCTTGTGCGCGGCCTCGGCCAGCTCCTGCAGCCCGGCCATGCCGCCGAGTTCGGGGTTGACCACGGTGGGGTCGATGACGTCGTAGCCGTGGTTCGATTCCGGCACGGCGGCGAGGATCGGCGACAGGTACAGGTGCGAGATGCCCAGATCGGCGAGGTAGGGGACCTGCTCGGCGGCGTCTGCGAACGTGAACGCCCGGCCTCCCTCATCCGCCCTGGGGCCTCGCAGCTGGAGTCGGTAGGTGGAGGTGATGGGGAGTCGGTTCATGGAACCTGTTCACGCGCCTTTCTATGTCGGATGTCCGCGCCGCACCCGGCCGCGGTGCACCCGATCACCCGAACTCCGCCGGCTCGTGCGCTCAGCGTGCGGGGACCCGGGACCGGTCGGATCGGTCGCCCGCACCATGGTAGTTGGAATCCGGCCGCCGCTGCCCGGCCGCGAGCAGCACCGCCGCGCGGTGGGTCGGGTGGTCGGCGCGGCCTTCCTCGGGGGCGTGCACCGTCAGGCGGTCTTCGCCGAGCGCCAGCGCCAGCGGGGTGACGGGGTTGGCCGCCGCCCGCCAGGTGCGCGCGGCCCACAGGTAGGCGCGGGTGAGGTCGGAGTCGCCGGGCAGTGCGAGCAGGTGCTCGACGGAGGCGGGGAAGTACACCGGTCGCTCGCCGAAGAGCTTGCGCAGGTGGCCGTCGATCTCCAGCAGGGGGCTGAGCGCCGCCAACCAGCCGGTCGGGGAGGTGGCGGGCGAGCCGATCTGGATGCCCCGCCGCAGGTCCGCGTCTTCCGCGCCGGTCACCGCCGCGGCGGAGCGTGCCGTCAGATGCAAAGTGCCGCTGGCTATGTGCCGTTCCATGAGCACCCGTGCGGCGGATTCGACGCCGTATCCGGGTAACGAGACGACGCCGACCAGCCCGCCTCCCGCGTCGCGCCAATCGACGTCTGCGGGTGCGGTGGTCAGCCAGGTCGCGGGGCGTAATTCTGGAACGGGCCGTTGCACGTGAGGACCTCCTGCATGGGGAACGATGTCACGTGTATGGACGCGCCGCAGGGCAAATCGGTTCGCTTTATTTTCATCGGGGGTGATGGCGGGGGTAGTCGCCGCTCCCGTGCAGGTCAGAAGGGCGGTTCCTCTTCCAATCCGAGGACGGCGAAAAGCTGCTTCTCATTCCAAATGTCGATGTCCTGGCCCTTCTCCTTGTACTCGCGGGCCTTCTTCTCCTTCGACGTCATCGAATCCCACGGGCCGGCCACGAGGATCGTCGTCTTCTTGGTTACCCCCTTGTTGATGTCCGCGCCCGCCTGCGCGATCAGCTCCCACAGCCGTCCCTTGTCGTAGGGCGCGAAGTCGCCCGTCAGCGTCACCCGCTGGCCGTAGAGCAGTCCGTCGGGGTCGGCGTCCTCGTTCTTCTCGGGGATGACCTCGGGTGCCTTGACCGCATCCCACTTGGCGCGCCGGTCCTGCGCGCCGCCGGGCCGTCGCCGGCTCCCTGCTTTGCGACGGCCCGCGCCACCGGAACCGACCTGCGACTGGCCCGTGGTCCGCATGGGCACCAGGCGTGTTCCGAAGAGCATCCCCATTTCCATGCCCAGATTCTCCGTGTACTTCACGGGGTTGAGCGTTGGTTCGTCGCCGGGGTGCTCGCGCATCAGCCACAGCGCGACTTCGGCGCAGGCGACGGCGTCGTCCGAGGCGTCGTGGTGGCTGAAGTCGGCGGCCCCGGCCTCCCTCGCCAGCGTCGGCAGACGGTAGTTCTCCACTTGGAGACCCACGCGCCGGGCCCATTCGTAGGTGCAGGCCCAGGCGACGTCGGGCACGTCGATGCCGGCCGCCTTGCAGCCGCGCTTCAGCGCCGTGAAGTCGAACTTGGCGTTGTGGGCGACGACCGGGGTGCCGTCGACCAGGCGCCCGAATTCCTCGGCCCGCTGCGCGAACGACGGCGCGTCGACGACGTCGGTGGGCGTGATGCCGTGGATGGCGACGTTGTCCTCGTCGAACTGCTCGAGCCCGGCCGGGGGACGGCAGAGCCACGAGTACGTGTCGGTGACCGCGCCGTCGCGGACCGCCGCGATGCCGAACTGGATGACCGAGCCCTCGTCCGCGTTGGCGGTCTCGACGTCGAATGCGAAGAAATCGGGATCGGGGATGTCCCCGCCGAGCTTCGGCGCAGGGGCCGGAGCGCCGTCCCCGCCGGAAGCGGCGCCTCCTGCGCCGGCCCCCGTTCCCGTGCCCGCGCCGGTGGCGGAAGCGCCGGCGCCGTTGCCCGTCGCCTCGAAGGACTCATCGGCGTCGACGATGGTGACGCCGGCGACCGGATTGTCCGGGGCTTCGGCCAACGCCCGGGAAACCGCGTCCGCGGCCGCCCCGTCATCTGCCGCGCCGGCTTCCAGCAGCGCCAGGAGGGCCTCCGCTGCGGGGAGCGTCGAGGGAGTCACTCGGGCGGCGGGCAGGTCGCCGCCGAACTCGATCCGGCCGGGGAGGAGCACGCCGGGCACGGTCAGCGACGCCGAATCCGAAGCGTCGGAAAGCAAAGCCGTGGCGCCGGAGACGTCCGTGCTGCGCGTCCGGGCGATGCGATGCACCGTGACGGACGCCGGGGGACCCGGGGTGACGCGGACGATCGCGCCGGACAGTCGGAAATCGAGAACCTGCATGCCCACGAGCCTAGCGGCCCGCCCGGATCGCCCCGGACGCCGCCGGAGGTGTGACGGGGGTAACGCCGTTGCGGGGCTGTGATTCGTGCCTCATTATTGTTTGGCGAGGAAAGGTTCACACATTTTCCGACTGCAGTTTGCCCGTTCGCGTGGGCGGGGTTCCGGGGCTAACCTGATCACCGCCGCGACGGCCGGGCATCCATCCGACCATCGCAGCCCCCTGAGAAATCCGACTGAAAACCAGCCACGATCGACGAGGAGCGCACGCATGACCAACGCAGTCTCCACCCACCCCGGCACCGTCCTCCAGGAGCGGTTCCTCGAGCCCCGCGGGCTGAGCATCTACCGGCTGGCCGTCGCCATCGACGTCCCCAGCTCGACCCTCGAGCGCTTCCGCAGCGGCCGCACCCGCCTCACCACCGACCTCGCCCGCCGTCTGGGCGACTACTTCGGCACCGGAGCCGACTACTGGCACGAACAGGCGGCCCGACCGGCCGCGTGACCGCATGCCGGCCATCCGGCCCGGCGAATCGGCGCAAACCGAGATAATCCACAAACGAAGAGAACCCGGTGCACGAAGCCCGGAAATACCCGGGAGAACTCAGCCCGGAAAGCAAGGTCCGAAAAGGCAGGGCCCGGAAAACACCGAGCGGCGCATCCCCATGTGGGGACGCGCCGCTTTCGCGTGTTCGCGAGGAGGCGGGCCAGGCCGCGCCGTATCCGGAGCTCGGCCCGACCGAGTCCCAGTGCAGTTCGATGAGCCCAGTACCGTTCGATGAGCCCAGTACCGTTCGATGGGCACAGTGCCGTTCGATGGGCACAGTGCCGTTAGATGAGCCCAGTGCCGTTAGATGAGGCTAGTGCCGTTCGATGAGCACGATCGTCGACCGCGCCGGCACCCGCAGCTCGCCCTCGGGCTCGACCAGCCGTTCGCGGGTCGGCCGGCCGGTGAGCTCCGTGGTGTCGATGAGCACCTCCCACTCGGAGGCGTACTCCGTGCCCGGGATCTGGAACGTCAGGTCCTCGTGGTGCGCGTTGAAGCACAGCATGAAGCTGTCGTCGATGATCCGGTGGCCGCGGGCGTCGGGCTCCGTGATGGCCTCGCCGTTGAGCCAGACCATCAGCGACTTGCCGAAATCGAAGTCCCAGTCGTCCTGGGACATGACGCGGCCCTCGTGGGTGAGCCACGCGATGTCGCGGTCGTCGGTTTCGGCGCCCAGCGGGCCGCCCTTGAGGAAGCGGCGGCGGCGGAACACCGGGTGCTCGGCGCGCAGCTCCACCAGGAAGCGGGTGAAGTCCACCAGCTCGGAGTTGGTGCGAACCTGGTTCCAGTCCATCCACGCCAGCTGGTTGTCCTGGCAGTAGACGTTGTTGTTGCCCTTCTGGCTGCGGCCCATCTCGTCGCCGTGGCTGATCATCGGTGTGCCCAGCGACAGCAGCAGGGTGGTCAGGAAGTTGCGGCGCTGCTGCGCGCGCAGCCGCAGGATCGTCTCGTCGTCGGTGTAGCCCTCGACGCCGCAGTTCCACGACCGGTTGTGGCTCTCGCCGTCGCGGTTGTCCTCGCCGTTGGCCATGTTGTGCTTGTGGTTGTAGCTGACCAGGTCGTTGAGCGTGAATCCGTCGTGGGCGGTGACGAAGTTGATCGACGCGGTGGGGCGGCGGTCGTTGTTGGCGTACAGGTCCGACGAGCCGGTGATTCGGGACGCGAATTCACCCAGCGTCGACGGCTCGCCGCGCCAGTAGTCGCGGATGGTGTCGCGGTACTTTCCGTTCCACTCCGTCCACTGCGGCGGGAAGTTGCCCACCTGGTAGCCGCCCTCGCCGACGTCCCACGGCTCGGCGATGAGCTTGACCTGCGACACGATCGGGTCCTGCTGGACCAGGTCGAAGAAAGCCGACAGGCGGTCGACGTCGTGGAACTCGCGGGCGAGGGTGGACGCGAGGTCGAAGCGGAAGCCGTCGACGTGCATCTCGGACACCCAGTAGCGCAGCGAGTCCATGATCAGCTGCAGCGAGTGCGGGTGGCGGACGTTGAGGCTGTTGCCCGTGCCCGTGTAGTCCATGTAATGCCGCTTGTCGTCTTCGACCAGGCGGTAGTACGCGGAGTTGTCGATGCCGCGGAAGCAGATGGTCGGGCCCATGTGGTTGCCCTCGGCCGTGTGGTTGTAGACCACGTCGAGGATGACCTCGATGTCGGCGTCGTGGAACGCGCGGACCATGCCCTTGAACTCGGACACCGCGCCGCCGGGCTTGGTCGACGCCGCGTAATCCTGGTGCGGGGCGAGGAAACCGAAGGTGTTGTAGCCCCAGTAGTTGCGCAGGCCCAGATCGCGCAGGCGGTCATCCTGCAGGAACTGGTGGACCGGCATCAATTCGATGGCGGTGACGCCGAGATCCTTGAGGTAGTTGATGATCGCCGGGTGCGCCAGGCCGGCGTAGGTGCCGCGCAGGGACTCCGGCACGTCCGGGTGCGTCATGGTCATGCCCTTGACGTGGGCCTCGTAGATGACGGTCTCGGAGTAGGGGTGCTTCGGCTGGCGGTCGGTGGCCCAGTCGAAGAACGGGTTGATGACCACCGAGGTCATGGTGTGGCCCAGGCTGTCGTCGGTGTTGCGCCGGCCCGGATCGTCGAGGTCGTAGCTGAACAGGGACTTGTCGCCGTCGAACTCGCCGTCGAACGCCTTGGCGTATGGGTCGACCAGGAGTTTGCTGGGGTCGCAGCGGTGGCCGTTGGCGGGGTCGTACGGGCCGTGGACGCGGTAGGCGTAGCGCTGGCCGGGCATGATGCCGGGCAAGTAGCAGTGCCAGATGTGCGCGTCGACTTCTTCCAGGGGGATGCGCGTTTCCTCGCCCTCCGCGCTGATGAGGCACAGCTCGACCTTTTCCGCGATATCCGAGAACAGGGCGAAGTTGGTGCCGGCGCCGTCGTACGTGGATCCCAGGGGGTAGGGGTCTCCGGGCCAGACCTGGAATTCGCCGTCGATGTTCGCGTTTGTCATGTCGATAACCATACCGGGCGCCGCGGCGGCCACCCGGTTGGCGCGGATCAGGGGTGTGCGCGCCGGTTGGGAACCCGGTAGCATTTTCATTTGATGGCGTTAAGCAAATGCTGAGTCGGCGCCGTGCCGACGCTCCGATGCCGAAAGGGACCATCACCATGACCATCTTCAGCTTCCGCTCATCCCGCCGCCGCGCCGCGGCCCTGTTGATCTCCGCCGCGACCGGGGCGACCCTGCTCGGCGCCGGCACCGCCAACGCACAGGAATCCTCCGACGCCCTCCGGCCCATCGCCGACGCGGTCATCGATGCGTCGGGTTCGCTCGCCTCGATCGGCGACGCCGTTTCCTCCGGCAGCTCCTTCGGGCCGGAATTGCCCCAGGTCGACAGGGTCGACCCGACGAAATTCGCCGGAACCTGGTACCAGATCGCCGTGCTTCCGCAGCCGACGAGCCTTCAGTGCATCGACAACACCAAGGCGGAGTACGGCGTCATCGACGAGTCCACGCTGTCGGTGCGCAACTCCTGCGACGATGTCTTCGGGGGCAATTCCGCCGTGGTGGGCAAGGCGTTCGTCAAGGACGCCAAGACCAACGCCTCGTTGCGCGTGGCCTTCGACGGCATTCCCGGCCAGAACCCCGACGGCCCGGTCAACTACAGGGTCACGTACCTCGCGGAGGATTACTCCCTGGCGATCGTGGGCGATCCGGCCCGCCGCTCCGGTTTCGTGCTCAGCCGCACCCCGGGCATTTCCGATGCCGACTGGGCGAAGGTCGCGGAGATCCTCGCCGACCGCGGGTACCAGCCGTGCACCTTCATCACCAGCCCCCAGGCCGAGGGTCGGCGCGACTTCACCCCGGTGTGCGCCATCTCCGGCTAAAACACCGATCCCGCGTCAGGCGCCGCCCGCGGCGATGCCCGCGATGATCAACTCCACCCCGTGGCGGATGCGGCGGTCGTGGGCGGCCGCATCGCCGGCGCGGGAAGGGCGTGGGCCGTCGGCGCCGGCGTCGGCGACCTTCGCCAGCTCCGCCGCCGTCTGCTCGTCGACGGTCGCGCCCAGGACGAAATAGACGAGCGTCGCCGCCGCGTCCGCGGCCAATTCCCCGGGGATTGGGGCGTCGTCAAGCAGCGGGGCCAGCAGCGACGCCGGCCGCACCGCCACCGTGTCGGTGGCCAGCCCGGCGGACACGACTTCGGCGCCGTCGCGGTGCGAGGTCAGGCACGCGTGCAGGGATTCCGCGAAGGCGGTGGCGTCGGCGCGCCAGTCGCCGGTGGCCGCGAACTCGGACAATGGCGCCAGCAGACGGTCGGCGACCGCACCCAACAACGCCTGCTTCGAGGGGAAGTGCCAGTACATGGCTCCCGCGGCCGCGTCGAGGTGGCGGGCCAGCCGGCGGATGGTCAGATCCTGGAGACCGTATTCATCGAGGATCCCCACCGCCGCGTCCATGATGATGTCCTTGGTGAGCTGCACGGGACCCACGTTATCGGAAAGCAGGGGGTGGGAGGCCCGGCGAGCCGTGTTGAACGCCGTTCGTGGCGCAAGGTACATTCGTTGCCGAACATCGTTCAATACGGTGTTCGAGTTTTCTTTT
Organism: Corynebacterium hansenii; assembly: GCF_030408795.1. NCBI lineage: Bacteria > Bacillati > Actinomycetota > Actinomycetes > Mycobacteriales > Corynebacteriaceae > Corynebacterium > Corynebacterium hansenii. Next base: position 1,876,432 of record NZ_CP047211.1, on the reverse strand, counting down.
CGGCGGTGCCAGGCACGGCCGAACCAGTCGACCAGCCAGGAGAACCCATGACCGCCGTTTCGCCCGCCGACGTCCTCGATATCGCCCGCGAGAAGGTGCTCGGCCGAGGGGAAGGCCTCGATCACGCCGAGACCCTGGCCGTGCTCCAGCTCGACGACGACAAGATCGACGAGCTGCTCGCCCTCGCGCACGAGGTGCGGCTGAAGTGGTGCGGCGAAGAGGTCGAGGTCGAGGGCATCATCTCGCTGAAGACCGGCGGCTGCCCCGAGGACTGCCACTTCTGCTCGCAGTCCGGCCTGTTCCAGTCCCCGGTGCGCAACGCCTGGCTGGACATCCCGGCCCTGGTCGACGCCGCCAAGCAGACCCAGAAGACCGGCGCCACCGAGTTCTGCATCGTCGCCGCCGTCAAGGGCCCGGACGAGAACCTCCTGTCCCAGCTGGAGCAGGCCGTCCAGGCCATCCAGGAAGAGGTCGACATCAACGTCGCCGCCTCGGTGGGCATTCTCACCCAGGATCAGGTCGACCGCCTGGCCAAGGCCGGCGTGCACCGTTACAACCACAACCTGGAGACCGCCCGGTCGCACTTCCCGAACGTCGTGACCACCCACTCCTGGGAGGACCGCGCCGAGACCCTCCGCATGGTCGCCGAGGCCGGCATGGAGGTCTGCTGCGGCGGCATCCTGGGCATGGGCGAGACGCTGGAGCAGCGCGCCGAGTTCGCGCAGGACCTCGCCGCGCTCAACCCGACCGAGGTGCCCATGAACTTCCTGGACCCCCGTCCCGGCACCCCGTTCGAGGGCCGCGAGCCGCTGCCCGCCAAGGACGCCCTGCGCGCCATCGGCGCCTTCCGCCTGGCGCTGCCGAAGACCATCCTGCGTTTCGCCGGCGGCCGCGAGCTGACCCTCGGCGACCTGGGCGCCGAGCAGGGCCTGCTCGGCGGCATCAACGCCGTCATCGTGGGCAACTACCTGACCACCCTGGGCCGCCCGGCCGAGCAGGACCTGGACATGCTGGGCAAGATCCGCCTGCCCATCAAGGCCCTCAACGCGACGGTCTAGCGCATGGCGACCATCCGGGAACAGGCCGCCGAACGCGGCGGCAAGCGCTCGCCGTGGGGCCGCCGCCCCACCGTGCGGGCCACCAAGCCGGGGGAGGGGCAGGGCACGCTGCTGCGCGCCATCCTGCTCGGCGACGACCCGGTCTACGACCCGTTCACCGGCGCGAACCTCGCCGAGGGGGAGTTCCGCGAGCGGTCCGTGTCCGCTCGCGCCGGACTCGAGGCGCCGCGCTACTGCCAGATCTGCGGCAGGCGCATGGTGGTCCAGGTCCGCCCCGACGGGTGGGACGCCACGTGCTCCCGCCACGGGGACGTCGACTCGGCGATGCTCGAGCGCCGCTGACCGGCGATGCTCGAGCGCCGCTGACGGGCGATGCTCGAGCGCCACTGACCGGCGCGGCACGCACGTCTGCCGCCGGGTCGTTGCCCGCACTTCGGACCGCGCCCTCTCCGGCCCGCGCCGTTTCGCGGCTCGCCCGCCGTTCGGGGGAACGGCGTACCCTGGAAGTGCATGGCCCGGTTGTTCGTGGAGTGCAGCCGGGCCGTTCCTCCGGGTCGTCCCGGCCCGGGGACGGACAACGGGAAGGCGAGCGATGACCACCGAGAAGCACGTCCACGAAAATCACGATCACGAACACGGCGAAGGCTGCGGCCACGTCTCGTTCAAGCACGGCGACCACGTCGATTACGCCCACGACGGCCACATCCACCGGAAGGTCGACGGCCAGTGGGTCGAGTGCGAGCCGGAAGGCCACGTCCGGGCGGAGGACCACGGCGACCACGTCCACGGACCCGATTGCGGGCACGTCGCCGTGCCCCACGGCGATCACGTCGACTACATCCATGACGGCCACCGTCATGCCGCCCACGGGGACCATTACGACGAGCACTGATCGACTGCGGGCCCGCCGCGCGGGTATCCGCTAGGGGGTGGGCGGCGGCACGTCGCCGTCGCGGGGTGCGGCGCGCCCCAATTCCGCCGCGGTGAGGTTCGCGCGCGCCGTGATGCGCAGGCGCGAACCTCCCGGCGGCACGCTCGGCGGGCGGAACACCCCGACGAGCACGCCGCGTGCGCGCAGATTGTCGCGCGCCGCGACGGCTCGGCCGGGATCCCCGAGAATCACCGGCACGACCGCGGATGGGGGAGCGTCCACGCCCCACGCCCCGGCGATGAGTCGTGCATTGCGCAGGACGGCGTCGGGAAGCGACGGGTCGTCGCGAAGCAACCGCAGCGCCGCCAGCGCGCCGGCCGCAGCCGGCGGCGCGAGGGCGGTGTCGAAGATGATGGGGCGCGCGGAATCGATGAGGTGATCGCGCAGCTCCGGCGGGCCGAGGATCGCGCCGCCCTGGGCGCCCAGCGACTTCGACAGAGTCACCGTGACCACCAGGTCCGGTGCGCCCGCCAATCCCGCCGCCGCCACCGCGCCGCGGCCGCCGGGGCCCACGACGCCCAACCCGTGCGCCTCGTCGACGAGCAGCGCGGCGCCGTGTTCGCGACAGACGTCGTGGAGCGCGCGGACGTCCGCGATGTCGCCGGAGGTGGAGTACACGGCGTCGGAGATCACCAGCGCGCGCTTTTCCGTCCGCGTCGCCAGGGCCTCCTCGATCGCGGCGACGTCGCCGAGCGGGGTGACCGCGACGCGCGCCCGCGACAGCCGGCACGCATCGATCAGCGAGGCGTGGGAGCCGCCGTCGGAGACGACCAGGTCGCCGCGCCCCGCCAGCGCGGTCACCGCCGCGAGGTTGGCCATGTACCCCGACGACGCCGTCAGCGCGCACCCGAATCCCATGAAATCGGCGAGTGCGTCCTCGAGTTCGTCGTGCACCTGCGTCGCTCCGGTGACCAGGCGAGATCCCGTGGACCCCAGCCCGTAATCGCGCAGTGCCGCCGACGCGGCGGCGATGACCTCCGGGTGGTCGTGCATGCCCAGGTAGTCGTTCGAGGCGAGATCCAGGAGTTCCGGTGGCCCGGGCGGGCGCGGCGCGAGCGTGCGGTGCAGTCCCGCTTCGATGCGCCCGCGCGTGAGTTCCGCAAGGTCCGCCAGGTGGGACCGGCTGGTGCGTTCATCCGTCATGGGCCCACGATAATCCACGATTTGAACGCCGTTCGGGAGGGGGCGCCGCCACGCCGCCCCGAGCCGATCCGCGGCGGCGGGTAGATTCGCCCACATGGATTCCAACTCCCCGGCGGCGGCAGTGCCGCACACGCGCCGCCCGCCCCGTTTCATCGGCGACGCGTCCGCGGTGCTGCTGGCGGGTCTGGCCGGCGGCGTCCTCGGCGGCATCACGTGGGCCATGGCCCGCCCGATGCAGAAGGTGACGTTCCTGGACGACGGCCGGCTCGTCGTGGCGCAGGACGGCGTCGACGCCACGTTCTCGGCTCTGCTGTGGTTCGTGGGCATCGCGCTGGTGCTCGGCCTGGCCCTGGGCTCGTTCGCGCACCGCCGCTTTCCGACGGCCCGCGGGCTCGCCATGGAGGCGTGGTCCGGGGTGGCGGCGCTGGCCATGTCCGCCGTGCAGCTGGTCGCGGGGAACATGATCGCCGGCGTGCGCCAACCCGACCTCGACGGGGTCGCGCCCGGGACGTCGCTGGACGTCCTGCCGGCCTTCGACGTGCCGGTGGCGCTGCTGGTCGCGCCGTTCGCGGCGATGCTGGCCTATTGGTGCCTCCTCTTCCTTGCGCCGGGCGCGGAACCGAGCGACGGGCCGGCCGAGCAGCCGGAGCCCGGTGGGACGGAGCCCGGCGAGGCGACGCCAGGCGAGCAGGCTGCCGGGCAGTCGGCCGAGCGGCGGACCGGGCAGCCGGGGCCCGGCGAGAGCGGCCCCGACGGCGATGCGGGGACGGTCCGGGCCACGGGCTAATATCGGCTGCAAGAAGATCCTCCCCAGCCAAGGAGCCCATGTGACCACCCCCGCGCCGGCGCAGGACAGCGCCACTCTCCAGCCCCTCGAGTCCGCGTTGGCGGCGTCCGTCGCAGACGGGGAGGACGGCTACCACGGCGTCGAGGCCACGCCGGAATGGGCCGACGAGGTCCGCCGCCTGGCCAAGGCGCGCAACGCCGTGATCCTGGCGCACAACTACCAGCTGCCCGAAATCCAGGACATCGCCGATTACGTCGGCGATTCGCTCGGCCTGTCGCGCGTGGCCGCCGAAACCGAGGCGGACGTCATCGTGTTCTGCGGCGTCCACTTCATGGCGGAGACCGCGAAGATCCTCAGCCCCGAAAAGACCGTGCTCATCCCGGACGAGCGCGCAGGCTGCTCCCTCGCCGATTCCATCACCGCGGAGGAGCTGCGCGAGTGGAAGGCCGAGCACCCGGGTGCCCTGGTGGTCAGCTACGTCAACACCACCGCGGACGTCAAGGGCGAGACGGACGTGTGCTGCACGTCGTCCAACGCCGTCGACGTCATCCGCTCGCTGCCGGAGGACAAGGAGATCCTGTTCAACCCGGATCAGTTCCTCGGCGCCCACGTCAAGCGCGAGACCGGCCGCGACAACATCCGCATCTGGGCCGGCGAGTGCCACGTCCACGCCAACATCAACGGCGAGGAGCTGGCGCGCCGCGCGGAGGAGAACCCGGACGCCGAGCTGTACATCCACCCGGAGTGCGGGTGCGCGAACTCGGCGATCTACCTCGCCGGCGAGGGCGCCATCGAGCCCGAGCGCGTGCACATGTTCTCCACCGGCGAGATGCTGGCCGCCGCCCAGCGCGAGGGCCAGCGGGCGGAGAGCCGCACGGACCGCAAGGTCCTCGTCGCCACCGAGGTCGGCATGCTGCACCAGCTGCGCAAGGCCGCCCCGGACGTGGAGTTCGAGGCCATCAACGACCGCGCCTCCTGCGCGTACATGAAGATGATCACCCCGGCGGCCCTGCTGCGCTGCCTCGCCGAGGGCGCCGACGAGGTCACCGTGCCCGACGACGTCGCCGAGCAGGCGCGCGCCTCGGTCGAGCGCATGATCGCCATCGGCAACCCGGGCGGCGGCGAGTAGGTCGTGGCCGGGGGCTCCGCGCCGGGACATGATCCGGCGGCCGGTTTCGACTGGTCCGCCCATTGCGATCTGCTGGTGATCGGCGGCGGCGTCGCCGGTTTGGCGGCGGTCCGCCGCGGTCGCGAGCTGGGTCTCGACGTTCTGCTGGTGGACAAGGGCCACTGGTCGGAGGGGGCGCGCCGCAGGCTCCGGTTCGACGGTGCCGCGACGAACCTGGCCCAGGGCGGCCTGGCCGTCGTCGGCCTGGCCGATGCGCCGGAAGGGCCGGAGGGGCCCGGTGGCGAGGGCGGCCCCGACGGGCCCGATTCGGTGGAGGCGCACGTCGCCGACACCCTCGACGCGGGGGCGGGGCACTGCGACGAAGACGCCGTGCGCGCCATCATCGGCGCCGGAGCGGAGGCCGTCGAATGGCTCATCTCCCTCGGCGCCGAGTTCGACCCCAAGACCAATGCCCGCGATGTGGGCCGCCTTGCGCGCACCCGCGAGGGCGGCCACGGCCACCGGCGCATCATCCACGCCGGCGGCGATGCGACGGGCGCGGAGATCCAGCGGGCTCTGGAGGAATCGGCGGCCGGCGTGCGCGTGCTCCAGAACGCCGTGGCGGAGGAGATCATCGTCGACGGCGGTCGCGCCCACGGCGCCCTCATCCGCGATCCCCGGGGCCTGGGTGCGGTGACGGCGGCGGCGACGCTCATCGCCACCGGGGGCGTCGGTCACCTGTACCGCGCGACGACTGCCCCCGACGGCGCCCACGGCCAGGGCCAGTGCCTGGCGCTCGACGCGGGTGCGGAGCTGGCGGACATGGAGTTCATCCAGTTCCACCCGACCGTCCTGTTCGACCGCGAGCGCCGCGGCCGCCGCCCCCTGATCTCCGAGGCGGTGCGCGGCGAAGGCGCCCGCCTGGTCGATTCCCGCGGCGAGTCCGTCACGGCCGGCGTCGACCCGCGCGGCGATCTGGCCCCGCGGGACATCGTCTCCCGCGCCATCGCCACCCGCCTGTGCGAACTCGGCGAGGAGTGCGTCTTCCTCGACGCCCGGCACATCGACGGCGTGCGCGAGCGCTTTCCGACGGTCACCGCGGGCGTGGCCACCGCGGGATTGGATCCGGCGAAGGATCTTCTGCCGGTGGCGCCGGCGGTGCACTATTCCTGCGGCGGCATCGTCACCGACGTCGCCGGCCGCACGCGGGTGCCGGGGCTTTACGCGGCCGGGGAATGCGCGCGCACCGGGCTGCACGGCGCCAACCGGCTGGCGTCGAATTCGCTGTTGGAGGGTCTCGTCGTGGGCCGCGCCGTCGCGGAGAACGCCCGGGCCGCCATCGATTCGGGCGAGCTGGGCGCACGCCCCGCCGACATCCGCCGCCGCGTCAATCGGCCGCGCCCGTGGCCCCGCGATCTGGATCGGCTGCAGCGGGCGATGACCGACGGCGCCGGGGTGACCCGCACCGCCGAATCCCTGGCGCGGGCCGCCGAGACACTGGCTGCGCTGCCCGAATCCGCCGAAGTGGCCGTGGCACGTGCCATCGTCGCGGCCGCCGCCGCCCGTCCCGCGACGTTGGGCTGCCACACGCGGCTGGACGAATGACGCCGGCGACGTCGCAAAGCCGAGGCCGCCCAGCCGCGCCGGCCCGGGCCGGAACACCGATGACCCAACACCGATGACCCCGACCACCGACTGACCACCCACAACCCGCCCGCCCCCAACAGACATCGACGACCGACCTTCCCGAGGAGCGCCACCCATGCTGGACGAACAGATCACCCGCGGTCTCATCCGCACCGCCCTGCAGGAGGACCTGCGCTACGGGCCCGACGTGACTTCGCTGGCCACCGTCGGTCCGGCGCAGCGGTCACGGGCGACGGTGGCGTCGCGCGCGGAGGGCGTCATCGCCGCCGGCGACGCGATCAGGTGGACGCTCGAGGAGGTCATCGCCGACGAATTCGAGGTCGAGATCCTCGTGGAGGACGGCGGCCGCGTGTCGCCCGGCACCGTCGTGGCGGAAATCGAGGCGCCGACGCGCGGGTTGCTCACGGCCGAGCGGACGCTGCTGAACATCGTCACCCACGCCTCGGGCATCGCCAGCCACACGCGCCGCTGGGTCGACGCCGTCGAGGGCACCGGCACGCGCATCCGTGATTCCCGCAAGACCATCCCCGGCCTGCGCAACCTGCAGAAGTACGCCGTGACCTGCGGCGGTGGTGTCAATCACCGCAATGGTCTGGGCGACGAGGCGCTGATCAAGGACAACCACGTCGCCGCCGCCGGCGGTGTCGTGCCCGCCCTGGAGCGTGTGCGCCGCGCCTACCCGGAGCTGAAATGCGAGATCGAGGTCGACGACCTCACCCAGCTCGACCAGGTGCTGGAGATGAAGCCCGAGCTGGTCATGCTGGACAACTTCGAGGTGTGGCAGACGCAGATCGCCGTGCAGCGGCGCGCGCAGGTGTCGCCGGCCACGCAGCTGGAGTCCTCCGGCGGGCTGACGCTCGACGTCGCCCGCGAGTACGCCTCCTGCGGCGTCGACTTCCTCGCCGTCGGCGCGCTGACGCACTCGTCCGGCGTCCTGGACCTGGGCCTGGACTTCTAGGGGGACCGGCTGGGCCCGCCCCTAACGGAGGCGGCGGCCGATTTCGGCGGCGACGTCGTCGAGAAGCGGCCCGAACTTGCCCGCCGCCTCCGGATCGCGCGCGCGGGCGGCCAACGCGCGGTTCAGTGCGTCCTCGGCCCGCGGCAGATCGTCGCAGTCCAGCTGGCACATCGCAATCTGGGCGAGCAGCGGGATCTCCTGGGCGACCATGCCGTCGGAGCCGAACAAGCCCGCCGCCAACTCGAGGTGGTCGACGGCGCGGCCCGGGTGGCCGCGGCGGATCTCCGCCTGCCCGCCCAGCGCATGCCACTGGGCCCACCGCATGTGGCGCGGGGGAGTGGCCGCCGCGACCTCGGCGGCGATGGCGTCGGGGTCGTCGGCCTCGATGTTGTCCAGCAGATCCAGGTAATCGGCGGCGCGGTCCATCAGCTTCGGCGAGGACCCGCGGATCGGGCGGCCCAGCGAATCGACGTCGGGGGCGTCGGCGGCGTCGCCGAGTTCCGCGAATCCGGCCATGAGCGAATCCGCGGCGGCCCACAGGCGGCCGTCGGCGGCGAGGGCGGACGCGGCTTCGAGGAGTTCGGAGGGGGTGCGCATGGCCCCGGATCCTACCGGCACGCCGGTTCAGTCCAGCAGTGCGGCCAGCGCCTCGAGGACCGGGTGGCCGGCCCACGAGACCGTCGGCAGTAGATCGTCGATGCGCGCCGCGTATCGCCGGGCACCGGGCAGGTCGTCGCGGTCGAGGCAACAGCGCACGCCGGTGAGCAGCGCGCGGGCGGCCTCCTCGCCGTCGCCGGCTTCGAGGTACCCGGCCGCGGCGGTGTCCACGTGCCCGAGCGCCAGGTCCTCGCGCGACGACGCCCAGTAGACGTAGGCGAGGTCGTCGTGCCAGTCGGCGATGGCCCAGCCGTCGGAGATCAGGTCGCGCGCGTCGACCATGAGGTCCTCCGCGCGCTGCGGATCGTCGTGGACCGCGCTGCGGGCGGCCTGGCGCAGGGCCCGCGACGCGCCTTCCCGGTCGCCCAGGCGGTGCAGGTGCTCGGCGTGCTCGATGAGCAGGTCCGCCGCCCGCCCCGCATCGCCGGAACGACCGGCGGCTGTGGCGGCGATGGAAAACGCGGCGTCGGTGCGTTCTTCGTCGCTGGTCAGGGACGACCACTGGGCGACCGGCACGGCGTGCGCCAGGGCGGCCTCGTCGTCGCCGGAGTCGAGCAGCGAGCGCGCCAGAATCAGCCGCAGGTCCATGACCAGCGCGTTGACCGGCATGCCGGTGGCCGCGTCGAGGGCGGCGGCCGCCAGTTCGGCCGCCCGCGCGAATTCCCCGTCGGAGTTGAGCAGCGCCGAGAGCAGGCGCGCGGACCGCAGCGTCCCCACGACCATGTCGTACTCGAGCCCGACCTCCACCACGGGCGCCAGCTGGCGCATGGCCTCGGCCGGATCCTCGGCTTCGAGGGACAGGTGCGACAGCATCTGCCGCGCCTCGATGGTGCTGGTCACCGGTTCGGAGGCGGGCGCGTCGGCGACGGCGGCGCACATCTTCGCCGACTCCACCAGATCACCGCGCCCGTGGGCGACCTGCGCCTCCAGCAGGCGGCGGTCGTCCTCGCCCGTGCGCGGCGGGGCGAACTCCGCCGACCACCGGGACAGTGCCCCGGCCAGGTCGGGGCGCCGGGCCAGCGACGCCGACGCCCCCGCCACCGCCGCCGACAGCGCGAACTGGTACGCCTCGGGGCCGCTGGGCCGCAGGTCGAGGATGTCCCGGGTCAGCGACGTCAGCTCCGGCACGTCGGCGTCGGCCGGGCGGCCGCCGGCGGGGTGGGCGTCGATGAACCTCTCGGCTTCGGCGAACGCCCCGAACGAACGGGCATGGAACGCCGCCGCCGGCCGGTCGGAGCGGATCGCCCAATCGAGCCACTCGCGGCGGGCCTCCTCCGCTTCGTCGGCAAGCTCGAGTTGGTCGGCCGCGGCATGCCGCAGGGCGTGGTACTCGCCGATCAGCTCCTCCGGCACTCCGTCGGCGCCGTCGAGCCAATGGTCGCGGGCGTAGGCGGTCACCGCCCGCCAGCTGGACACGTGGTCCAGGCTGCGGGCCGATTCCCGCGAGAACGCCACCAGGTCCGGCAATTCGGTCGGCACGGCGGGCGGATCGGCCACGGGTCGCCGGGCCGGAATCGGGGCCGACGCGTCTACGGATTCATCCCACCAGGTCATCCGGCCATTGTGGGGCGGGCGCGGGCGGGAATGCAAAGCGGCTGCTTTGCGACGCCCGCGTCCCCGCGGCCCACCCGGCTACTTCGCGGCGGCGGAAACCTCGTCCAGCGCCGGCGAGGACGGGAACCCGGCGGCGCCGGCCAGCGCGTCCCGGGCCATGGCGCGCCGTTCCCGCATGCGGCCCAGTCGCTCGAGGACCGGCATGGCCAGATGGGCGGCGGCGAGATGGTCGAGCGCCAGCCCCGCCGCCTTGGCCTCTGCGGCGACGAGCTCGAGCATGCGGGCGGCGGTTTCGTCCTGGCCCGCCTCCATGGAGTAGATGGCCAACTCGCGCCGGAAGTCGATCGCGGCGGTGACGGGTTCGCCCACCGGGTTCTCGGCGGCGGAGGCGCACAGGCGGGCGGCGGCGGGGAGGTCGCCGACGGCGTGGAGGTGGCGCGCGTCGATGAGCGTGACGGCATCGGCGAGGTTCTCCGCGCCCGGGGCCTCGGACTGGTCGCGCAGCCAATTCGCCAGCGGATCGGCGATGTCGGGGCGGCGCACCAGCGTCGCCGCGGCCTCCGCCTGCAGCATCGCATCGACGAGGATCGGGTCGGCCGGTTCCTTGGCGGGGCTGGGGGTGCCCTCGCGGCCCGGGAGACCGCGCACCACTTGGGCGAGGAGGGGAACGTCCGTCACTTCCGCGCCGCCGGAACCGTCGTCGACGAAACGCAGCCAGCGGTTGGCTTCGTCGACCGCCAGGCGGGCGCGGGCGCGCAGTTCGTGGGCCGCGTTGTCCACCGAGATCGCCCACCCGGTCCAGTCCATCGCCGCGGCGTGGGCGGCGGCGTCCATGCCGAGCGCTTCCGCCACCGACCTGCGCAGCCCGTGGTAGGCGCCGTGCAGCTCCTCGTCGAGGTCCGGCGGCGGCGTCGCGCGGTCCGCGTAACCCGATGCGGCGAACTCCGCCGCGGCGAGGCGCGCCGCGCGCGCGTCGCCATCCCAGGCGGCGGTCAACGATCGGCGCGCCAAGTCTGCGAGGTGTCGACTATCGGTGCTGGACATGACCCCAATTGTCCCGGATGGCCCCGGTGGCCCGCAACGGTTGGCGGAAGAAGAGGGGTAGGGGGCAGGGCCCGCGGCCCGCTCCCGGCGGGCGAAAGCGGGCGAACTAAGATGAATCGCGTCCCAAGACCCGTACTCCGGATCATGGCCCCGGGCCGTGGGCCGGAGCACCTCCCGAAAGGCGGCGCCTGCCCCGATGCTGTCCACGATTGACCTGCGCGGTCGCGTCCCCTCCACCTCCGAACTGCGCCGCGCGCTGCCCCGCGGATCCGCCGACGTCGACTCCATGCTGCCGACCGTCCGGCCGGTCGTCGAGGACGTCGCGGAGAACGGCGCCGAGGCGGCGATGCGCTACTCGGAGAAATTCGACCGGGTCCGCCCCGATTCCCTCGTCGTGCCCGCCGAGGTCATCGCCGCGGCCCTGGAACGGCTCGATCCGGAAGTGCGCGCGGCCCTGGAGGACTCCATCGCCCGCATCCGGACGTTCCACGAGGCCCAGAAGCCCGCCGACATTTCCGTCGACGTCGTGCCGGGCGGCGTGGTGCGGGAGAAGTGGATCCCCGTGCGCCGCGTCGGCCTGTACGTGCCGGGCGGCAACGCCGTCTACCCGTCGAGCGTGCTCATGAACGTCATCCCGGCGCTGGCCGCGGGCGTCGAGTCGCTGGTGGTGGCCTCGCCGCCGCAGGCGGACTTCGGCGGCTGGCCGCACCCGACCATCCTGGCGGCGTGCGCGCTGCTCGGCGTGACCGAGGTGTGGGCCGTCGGCGGCGGCCAGGCCGTGGCGCTGATGGCCTACGGCGACGACTCCGAGGGGCTCGAGCCGGTCGACATGGTCACCGGCCCGGGCAACATCTTCGTCACCGCCGCCAAGCGCCTGTGCCGCGCCGTCGTGGGCATCGACTCCGAGGCCGGTCCGACGGAGATCGCCGTCCTCGCCGACGCCACCGCCGATCCCGTGGCCGTCGCCTATGACCTCATCTCTCAGGCCGAGCACGATGTCATGGCCGCGTCGGTGCTCATCACCGATTCCGCCGAGCTGGCGGAGGCCGTCGACCGCGAGGTGGAGGCCCGCTACGGCGTGACCCTGAACTCGGAGCGCGTCAAGGAGGCCCTCGAAGGGCCGCAGTCGGGCATCGTCCTGGTCGACGACATGGAGGTCGGCCTCAAAGTCGCCGACGCCTACGCCGCCGAGCACCTCGAGGTCCACACCGCCGACGCCGCCGCGATGGCCGACCGCGTGACCAACGCCGGCGCGATCTTCGTGGGCAACTACTCCCCGGTGCCGCTGGGCGACTACTCGGCCGGCTCCAACCACGTGCTGCCGACCTCGGGCACCGCGCGGCATTCGTCGGGCCTGTCGACGCACACGTTCCTCAAGTCCGTCCACGTCGTCGAGTACGACGAAGCCGCCCTGAAGGGGGTTGCGGATACGGTGGTGGCGTTGGCCGACGCCGAGCGCCTGCCCGCCCACGGAGAGGCGATCCGCGCGCGGTTCGAGGATCCGTCGGCGCCCGAGGAGAAGTGATGGCCGACGCACGATCGAACGGAAAGGAAGACATGCCCGGAGGCGATGCGATGAAGGACGCCGGGATCACCCTGGCCGATCTGCCGCTGCGCGACGAACTGCGCGGCGAGGAGGCCTACGGCGCCCCTCAGCTCGACGTCGACGTCCGGCTGAACACCAACGAGAACCCGTTCCCGCCCTCGGATGCGCTCATCGACGAGCTCGTCGGCGAGATCGGCAAGGTGGCCTCCGGCCTCAACCGCTACCCGGAGCGAGACGCGCTGGTGCTGCGCCGGGCGCTGGCGGAGTACGTCACCGGGCGCACCGGCGTCCGGGTGGGGGAGGAGAACCTGTGGGCGGCCAACGGGTCCAACGAAATCCTGCAGCAGTTGCTGCAGGCCTTCGGCGGCCCGGGTCGCTCGGCCATGGGCTTCACCCCCAGCTACTCCATGCACCCGATCCTGGCCGCGGGCACGCAGACCGAGTTCCTGGCCGTTCCGCGCGACCCGGTGACCTTCGGCATCGACATGGCGACGGCGCTGGCGGCGATCCGGGAGCACCGCCCAGACGTCATCTTCGTCACCTCGCCGAACAACCCCACCGGCAATCTCACGCCGACCGCGGACCTGCGGGCCATTCTCGACGCCGCGCCGGGCATCGTCATCGTCGACGAGGCGTACGCGGAGTTCACCGATGAGCCGTCCGCGGTGGAGCTGATCTCGGAGTATCCGGCGAAGATCGTCGTCAGCCGCACGATGAGCAAGGCGTTCGACTTCGCCGGCGGCCGCCTGGGCTACTTCGTGGCGGACCCCGCGTTCGTCGACGCCGTGATGCTCGTGCGCCTGCCGTACCACCTGTCCACGCTGACGCAGGCCGCGGCCACCGTGGCGCTGCGCCATGCCGGGGAGACGCTCGGGACCGTCGACGAGCTCGCCCGCGAGCGCGACCGGGTCGTCGCCCGCCTCGGGGAATTGGGGTACGACGTCATCGACTCGCACGCCAATTTCGTGTTCTTCGGGCTTTTCGACGACGCGGCCGCGGCGTGGAGGGAGTTCCTCGACCGAGGGGTGCTGATCCGCGACGTGGGGGTGCCCGGCCGCCTGCGTGCGACGATCGGCCTGCCCACGGAAAACGATGCCCTGCTCGAGGCCGCCGCAGGAGTCATCGCCTCGGGCGCCACCACCGGGGAGACCCCCAACGCGCATGCGGCCGACGCGGCCGGCGCGGCCGCAGACGAATCTGGAGAAGTGAAGTAGAGCCATGTCCGATCCCACCCACCGCGAGAACCCCCGCGTCGGCACCATCGAGCGCGCCACGCGCGAGTCGTCCATCGTCTGCACCGTCGACCTCGACGGCACGGGGCAGGCCGACATCGACACGGGCCTGCCGTTCTTCGACCACATGCTCACGGCGCTGACGGCGCACGGCAGCTTCGACATCAAGCTCCACGCCAACGGCGACACCGACGTCGACGCCCACCACACGGTCGAGGACACCGGCATCGTCCTGGGCCAGGCGTTCGCCGAGGCCCTCGGCGACAAGTCCGGCATCCGCCGCTTCGCCGACGCGTACATCCCCATGGACGAGACCCTGGCCCAGGCCATCGTCGACGTGTCGGGCCGCCCGTACTTCGTCATCTCCGGGGAGCCGGACCAGATCCTCACCTCGGTCATCGGCGGGCACTACCCGACGGTGATCAACGAGCACTTCTTCGAGTCCTTCGCCCTCAACGCCCGGATTGCCCTCCACGTGCGCTGCCTGTACGGTCGCGATCCGCACCACATCACCGAGGCCGAGTTCAAGGCCGTGGCCCGCGCCCTGCGCGCGGCGTGCGAGCCGGATCCCCGCGTCAAGGGCGTCCCGTCCACGAAGGGGACCCTGTGAGCGCGGCCGATCTGCCCACCATTTTCCTGTTCATCCTCGCCGGCCTGCTGGTCGGCGGCGCCTGGTCCGCGTACCAGGCCGGCTCGAGGGCGGGCACGATCATCATGGGCCTGCTCGCCGTCCTGGCCACGGCCGGGGCCATCCTGTGGCTCGTGGGAGAGATGAATTGACGCAACCGAACCGATGATCCGGCGGTGACGCCGGTGGCCGTCCGCGGCGCGTGCCGGGATGGGGAAAGGAGCTGACGTGACCGATCGCGTGGATTCCATGTGGAAGGCGCCGGGGCTCATCCCCACCCTGGTGGCGGTGCTGGCGGCCTTCGGCGGTTGGTCGCTGCTGCTGCCGGTGATCCCGCAGGCCATCCTCGACGATGGCCGCGGGGCGGGCCTGGCCGGCGCCTACACGGGCGTGTTCATGGCGGCGACGGTGCTGACGCAGACGCAGACGCCCCGGATGCTGCGCCGGTACGGGTACCGGGCGACGATGTTCGTCTCCGGCCTCCTGCTGGGCCTGCCCACGTTCCTCCATCTCTTCGGCACCGATGCCGCCCTGGTCCTGGGCATCGCGGTGATCCGGGGGATGGGCTTCGGTTCGCTGACCGTGGCGGAATCCGCGCTCATCGCCGAGCTGGTGCCCATGAAGTTCCTGGGCAAGGCGTCGGGTGCGCTCGGCGTGGCCGTCGGCGTCGCCCAGCTCGCCTGTCTGCCGCTGGGCCTGGCCATCGCGCATTGGGCGGGCTCTTACCAGTGGGTGTACCTGCTGGGCGGCATCGTGTCGCTGGTGGGCTCGGCGATGGCGCTGCTCATCCCGAAGCTCAAGGCGGCGGAGAAGCACGGGCGCGGTGGCGGCTCATCGGTCGGCGACGCAGCCGGCGACGGCGCGGGCGGCGAGCTGCCTTCCCGCGATCCCGGCCCCGCGGCGCAGGTGCCCACCTGGAAGCTCGTGGCGGTGCCGGCGCTGGCGATCGGCGCGACGGCGATGGGCTTCGGCGGCATCTC
This sequence comes from Corynebacterium hansenii, assembly GCF_030408795.1. Classification (NCBI taxonomy): domain Bacteria; kingdom Bacillati; phylum Actinomycetota; class Actinomycetes; order Mycobacteriales; family Corynebacteriaceae; genus Corynebacterium; species Corynebacterium hansenii. The sequence goes on along the minus strand of NZ_CP047211.1, from coordinate 1,861,159 downwards.
GGCGTTCCTGGCCCCCGCGGCCCGGGAGATCGACCTCGTCTCCGGCGCGATCGTCGCGGGCGCGGCGCTGTCGGTGATGGGCGGCGCCCAGATGGTTTTCCGCTATGTCGCCGGCACGTGGGCCGATCGGAAGGGCAAGGCGGGCACGCTGCTGGTCGGGGCGCTGGCCGCGGGCGTGATCGGCCTGGCGTTCATGGCGGTGGTGGTAGTGGCGGGCTGGTCCGCGTGGTGGCTGCTGGGCGCCGCGGCGTTCTACGGCGCCGGCTTCGGCATGGTCCAGAACGAGGCCCTGCTGCTCATGTTCGCCCGTCTGCCGCGCGAGCGCACCGCGGAGGCCAGCGCCTACTGGAACATGGCGTTCGACTCCGGCACCGGTTCGGGCTCGTTCCTCCTGGGCATCGTCGCGGGCGCGGCGCTGCAGCCCTACCCGGCGGTGTTCGCCGTGGCGGCGGGGCTGATGTCCATCGGTCTGGTCGCCGCGATCCTCGACCGGGTCATCGGCGCCCACCGCGTCGCCGAGCACCACAACACGCGGGCGACGCTGCGCAGGCTGGGCGGCGCCGTCGTCAAGCCCAAGCGCCGCGCCGAACCGGAACGGACCGGCGAGGATGCCTGAGCCGATGCGAAAGGGTTTCCTGGGCACCTCCCTGATGTTCGCGTCCAACGGCGCGATCTTCGCGTCGCTGTTGCCGTGGTATCCGACGCTGGTCAAGGAGTGGGGCCTGACGGACCTGCAGTTCGGGTTCATCGTCGCCGCCATGCCGCTGGGGTCGCTGGTGTCCTCGGCGCTGCCGGCGCGGGTCGTGTCCCGGCGGGGCCCGCTGTTCGCGGCGGTCGGCGGGACGCTGGTGATGGCCATCCTGATGATCCTGATCGGCCGGATTTCCGGCGGCATCGCGCTGGCGGCGCTGCTGTTCGGCTTCGGCATCTGCGACGCCACCGCCGACGTCGGCCAGAACGTGGCGGGCACGCGCGTCCAGGGCCGCTCGGGGCGGTCGATCATCTCCCGCCTGCACGCCTTCTGGAGCCTGGGCGCGGCGTCGGGAGGCGCCATCGCCACCTGGTCCGCGGTCGCCGGCAACGATTTCGGCCTGCACCTCGCGGTCGCCTCGGCGGTGTGCCTGGCCATGGTGTCGCTCGGCGCGTGGCTCGTGGGGGATGGCGCCGCGCCCCTTCCGGAAGAGAAGCTTGACGACGCTCACGGGGACCATGGGACGGCCCCGAAGTGGACGGCGCTGCGCTCCGCGTTTCTGGCGGTGCTGCCGCTGGCGGCGGTGGCGACGGCCGGCACCGCCGTGGAGGACCTTGGCCAGAACTGGGGTGGCCTGGCGGCCCACGAGCTCACCGGACTGGCGACGGCGTCGGCCGGCATCGCCTACGCGATCTTCCTGTCGTCGCAGACGCTCGGGCGTTTCCTCGGCGACGCGTTCATCGACCGGTTCGGACGCGCGCGGGTCGCCGGCGCGGGCAGCGGCCTCATCGCCGTCGGCGGCGTGCTGGTGCTGCTCGGCGGGGCGATGTCGGCGCCCACGGTGCTCATCGGCGGTTTCGCCCTCGCCGGATTCGGCTGCGCGACGCTGGTGCCCTCCGCCTTCGCCGCGGCCGCCCGGGTGCCGGGGGTGTCCGACGGTGCGGGCGTGACACTCGTCGGCTGGCTCATGCGGATGGGGTTCCTGGTCACCAGCCCCGCCATCGGCGTCGCCGCCACCGGCCTCGGCCTGCAGGTGGCGCTGGGGCTGCTGGTGGTCCTGGGCCTGGTGGCGGCGGCGTGCTCGCCGGCGCTGAAGGTCGGTTCCCGCCGGGCATGACGAAAACCGGCCCCGGTGATCGGGGCCGGTTGGGTCGCATTGCCGGAACCGGCGGAGCGGTGGGTGAGGAGCCTCCGTGTTGCGCGGGGGAATCCGCCTACGCGGACTTGGCCTCGTCCAGGCCCATGTCCGCGAGCAGGGCGCGCACGTGGCGCTCGACGTCGTCGGCGATGGCGCGGACCTCCTCGATGGAGGCGCCCTCCGGGTCGGCGATGTCCCACTCGACGTAGCGGTCGCCGGGGATGTCCGGCCGCTGTTCGACGCCCATGAGCACCACCACGTCGGACCGGTGGACGGTGCGGGCGACGATTTCCTTCTGGTACAGGTGCCCGGTCGGGATGCCGCGTTCGGCGAGGACCTCCAGCACGGTCGGGTTGATGCCGCCGACGGGGTTGAGCCCCACGGAGCGGACGAAGAGGCGGTCGCCGGCCAGCCACGCGGTGATCGCGGAGGCCAGCTGGGAACGACCGGCGTTGCGCTCGCAGACGTAGAGGACCTCCCGGCGCGCGGCGGCGTCGGTGGCGCCGGCGGCCAGGGCCTGCTCCTCCAGGGTTTCGGAGACGATGCGCTCCACGATCACCGGCAGGAAGGTCTCGACCTTGGCCTCGGCCGTGCGCTCGGCGATGGTGTCGTCCATCACCGCGTCGATGTGATCGGCGGAGTGCAGGGCGCCGTAGCGGCGGTGCATGTCCTCGCGGACGATTTCGAACTGGCGGTTGAGCAGCGGGTTGGTCATCGTCGTGCCTTTCTCGGGCGGGTTCCGCGTCCCTCTGCGTGGCGACGGGCCGTCGCAAAGCGATTCGGCGACCCGCCCACCAGCAGTGGTTGACATTAAGTTCAATGGAAGTTAACCTGCCGTTAACCTTAGCACTCCTGCGGTTCGATTTCACCGGTGAACATTCCCGGCGTGTCGCGGGCCATGTGGGGGCCATCCGGGGTCATGCGGAGGCCATGTGGAGCCCGTCGGGAGGCCGTCGGGAGGCCATGCGGGGCGATGCGGGGACGCGGCGAAACGACCATTTATGATTCCCCCATGACCACCGTCGCAATCCTCGACTACGGCTCCGGCAACCTGCGCTCCGCCGAGCGCGCCGTGGCCTCCACCGGCGTGGACGTCGTCGTCACCGCCGACCCGGACACCGTGATGAACGCCGACGGGCTGCTCGTCCCGGGCGTCGGCGCCTACGCGGCGTGCATGGAGGGCCTCCACCGCGTGCAGGGCCCCCGTCTGATCGGATCGCGCTTGGCCGGCGGCCGCCCCGTGTTCGGCATCTGCGTGGGCATGCAGGTGCTCTTCGACCGCGGCGTCGAGTTCGCCGAGGGCATCCACGCCGGCGAGGTCGACTCCTCGGCCCGGGCCGTGGGCACCCCCGGCTGCGGCGAATGGCCCGGCACCGTCGAGCGCCTCGACGCCGAGATCCTGCCGCACATGGGCTGGAACACCGTCGACGTGCCCGAGGGCTCCGAGATGTTCCGCGGGATCGACGGCGAACGCTTCTACTTCGTGCACTCCTACGCCGCCCGGCGCTGGGATCTCGACTCCGACTCGCGCATCGCGGCGCCGCTGGTGACGTGGACGTCGCACGAGAACGACCGCTTCGTCTCCGCCGTGGAAAACGGCCCCCTGTGGGCCACCCAGTTCCACCCGGAGAAGTCCGGCGACGCGGGCCTGGCCCTGCTGCGCAACTGGACCGCCACGCTGCGCTGACGCCCACCCGGCCCGCCCCGTCGCGGCGTCCGGGCGCTGGCCTATACTCCACATCGGAACTGCACGGCGGCCGACGCCGGCCGCCGCCGACAATCACTGACCCCGGGGAGCGATACACCGCCATGACCTTGACCCTCCTGCCCGCCGTTGACGTCGCCGATGGACAGGCCGTCCGCCTGGTCCAGGGCGCCGCGGGTTCCGAGACCCATTACGGTGCGCCGCTCGACGCCGCGATGAACTGGCAGAACGCCGGTGCGGAGTGGATCCACCTCGTCGACCTCGACGCCGCCTTCGGCCGCGGCTCGAACTACGAGCTGCTCAAGGACGTCGTGGGCAAGCTGGACGTCGACGTCGAGCTGTCCGGCGGCATCCGCGACACCGAGTCGCTGGAGGCCGCGCTGGCCACCGGCTGCCGCCGCGTCAACATCGGCACGGCCGCGCTGGAGAACCCGGAGTGGTGCAAGGGGATCATCGCCGAATACGGCGACCGCGTGGCCATCGGCCTGGACGTCCGCCAGATCGAGGGCGAGTGGCGCCTGCGCGGCCGCGGCTGGGTCTCCGACGGCGGCGACCTGTGGGAGGTGCTGGAGCGCCTCGACTCCGAGGGCTGCTCGCGCTTCGTGGTCACCGACGTGTCCAAGGACGGCACCCTGGCCGGCCCGAACCTGGACCTGCTGCGCGACGTCGCGGCGGCCACCGACGCCCCGATCGTCGCGTCGGGCGGCGTGAGCTCGCTCGCCGACGTCGAGGCCATCAAGACCCTGGTGCCCGAGGGCGTCGACTCGGCGATCATCGGCAAGGCGCTCTACGCCGGCCGGTTCACGCTCGAGGAGGCCCTGGAGGTCGCGCGCTCCTAGCGCCCGGCCGCGGCAACGGCGCGGACGACGCGCGGATACGACGCGGAAAGGTCGTGAGACCATGGCGGACCTGGAACCCCGGGCCCTGCTGGCGATGGCGGAGGCGGCGGTCGACGAGGTCGAGGACCTCTTCACCGTCAACCTCGGCGCCGACCCGCTGGTGACCAAGGCGCGCGGCGACTTCGCCACGGAAATCGACCTGGCCATCGAACGCCGACTGCGCGAACTGCTGCAGCATTTCACCGGCTTCCCCGTGCACGGCGAGGAATACGGCGCCGGGGGCGACCGCGAGGCCGAGCCCGACACCGTGTGGGTCGTCGACCCCATCGACGGCACCACGAACTACGCCGCCGGGTACCCCATGTGCGCCATCCTGGTGTCGCTGCTGCACAAGGGCGAACCCATCGTGGCGCTGGCGTCGATGCCGCTGCTGGGCCGCCGGGTCACCGCCACCCTCGGCGGCGGCACCCGCGTCAACGGCCGCGAGGTGCACATGGACCCGAAATCCGGCCGCCCGGTCTCCATCGCCTTCGGCTCCGTCATAGCGCGCCGCGACGGCACCTTCCCCCGCGAGTGGCGGCAACTGCTGCTGTCGGCGGTGGGGGACCGCTACCCGACGATCCGAATTTCCGGTTCAGTCGGAGTGGACCTCGCGGCCACGGCGTCCGGGGCGTTCGGCGGGACGGTCACGTTCTCCCCGCACGTGTGGGACAACGCGGCGGGCGTGCTGCTGATCCGCGAAGCCGGCGGCGTGGTCACGGACCTGACCGGCGAACCCTGGCGGGACGGTTCGGTGGGCGTGCTCGCCGGGACCGAGGAAGTCCATGCCGGGCTGCTCCACATCATCCGGGGCCTGCAACCGCCCACCGATTTCCGGGCGTGAGGCGCGCCCGACGCTCTTCGCCGACCCCACCCCACTCACCCCACCCACCCCACACCGATCACCCCGCACCGAACACCCGACCCTTTTAGGAGAACCATGTCCGTCGCGATCCGCGTCATCCCCTGCCTGGACGTCAATGACGGCCGCGTGGTCAAGGGAGTCAACTTCGAGAACCTCCGCGACGCCGGCGACCCCGTCGAGCTGGCGCACCGCTACAACGAGGAAGGCGCCGACGAGCTGACCTTCCTCGACGTCACCGCCTCCAAGCACGGCCGCGGCACAATGCTCGACGTGGTGCGCCGCACCGCCGAGCAGGTCTTCATCCCGCTGACCGTCGGCGGCGGCGTCCGCAGCGTCGACGACGTCGACCAGCTGCTCCGCGCCGGCGCGGACAAGGTCAGCGTCAACACCTCCGCCATCGCGCGCCCGGAGCTGCTGCGCGAGCTGTCGCAGCGTTTCGGCGCGCAGTGCATCGTCCTGTCCGTCGACGCCCGCCGCGTCCCCGAGGGAGGGCAGCCGCAGCCGTCCGGCTTCGAGGTCACCACCCACGGCGGCTCGAAGTCCGCCGGCATCGACGCGGTGGAGTGGGCGCGCCGCGGCGAGGAACTCGGCGTCGGCGAGATCCTGCTCAACTCGATGGACGGCGACGGCACCAAGGACGGTTTCGACCTGGAGCTGCTGCGCAAGGTCCGCGAGGCCGTCGACGTGCCGGTCATCGCCTCCGGCGGCGCGGGCGCGGCGGAGCATTTCCCGCCCGCGGTGGAAGCCGGCGCGGACGCGGTGCTCGCCGCATCGATCTTCCACTTCGGCGAGGTCTCCATCGGCGAAGTCAAGGACGCGATGGCCGCCGCCGGTATCGAGGTGCGCCGATGATCGGCAACGGCGAAGCGGGGGAGCGGCTGGTCGTCGGCAAGCGGGACCCCGACGACCCCGCGACGTGGGAGCTGGCCCCCGAGCTGGCCGGCCGCCTCAAGCGCAACGATGCCGGCCTGGTGCCCGCGATCGTGCAGGAGATCGGCACCGGTGACGTGCTCATGCTCGCGTGGATGGACGATCACGCGCTGGCCTACACGATCGGCACCCGCCGCGGCACCTACTGGTCGCGGTCGCGCGGCGAATACTGGATCAAGGGCATGACCTCGGGGCACTTCCAGAAGGTCCACCACGTCGCCCTGGACTGCGACCACGACACCGTCCTGGTCACCGTCGAGCAGACCGGCGCCGCCTGTCACACGGGCGCGCATTCCTGCTTCGACGTCGATCCGCTGGTGTAGGCGCGGCCCCGGCGAGCCCAGGCAGGCCCGCTCGGCCCCGGCCCTCGTCCGGTTGGGCGCGCGGGCGTTTGGCATGATGTTCCCCATGACGCGAACCTCGACGCGAACCTCGATGACGTCCCGCGAACGCTTCCGCGACCTCGCGCGGAATCATCGCGTGGTGCCGGTGATCAGGCGGGTGCTGGCGGACGGCGAAACCGCGCTGTCGGCGTACCGCAAGCTCGCCGCCGACCGCCCGGGCACGTTCCTGCTGGAGTCGGCGGACGTGGGGCAGTCGTGGTCGCGATGGTCGATGATCGGCTGCGGTTCGCGCACCGCCCTGACCGTCGTCGACGGCGAGGCCCGCTGGATCGGCACCGCCCCCGAGGGCGCCCCGGAGGGCGGCGATCCGCTGGTCGCGCTGCGCGAGACCCTGCGGCTGCTGCACAGCGAACTCCCGCTCGACGACGCCGCCGTCGCCGCCGGTTCGGTGCCCCCGTTCACGTCCGGCCTGGTCGGCTACTTCGGGCACGACGTCATCCGATTCATCGAGCGGAAGCTGCCCGACACCTGCGTCGACGACCTCGGCGTGCCGGAGATGGTGCAGCTGCTGGTCGAGGACCTGGCGGTGGTCGACCACCACGAGGGCGTGATCTGGCTGGTGGCCAACCAGATCAACTGGGACGGCTCCGACGAGCGGGTCGACGAGGCCTACGACGACGCCGTGTCGCGCATCGACCGGATGCTGGGCAAGCTCGCCGCGCCGCTGTCGACGCCGCCGGTGGAGGTCGAGTTGCCGGAACCGGAGGTGCGCCGCCAGCGCACCGCGGAGGAGCACAAGCGCCGAATCGGCGTGTGCAAGGAGCACATCCGCGCGGGTGACGCCTTCCAGATCGTGCTGTCCCAGCGCTTCGAGATGGACACCGACGCGACGGCGCTGGAGGTCTACCGCATGCTGCGGATGACCAACCCCAGCCCCTACATGTTCCTGGTCAACGTGCCCGATGAGTCGATGACGGCGACGGCGTTCCAGATCGTCGGGTCGTCGCCGGAGTCGCTGGTGCAGGTGCAGGGCCGGCGCGTGATCACGAACCCCATCGCCGGCACCCGCCCGCGCGGCACCGGAGTCGAGGAGGACGTGCTGCTGGAGAAGGAGCTGCTGGCCGACGAGAAGGAGAACAGCGAGCACCTCATGCTCGTGGACCTGGGCCGCAACGACCTCGGCCGCGTGTGCGAGCCGGGCACGGTGAAGGTGCACGACTTCCGGCACATCGAGCGGTACTCGCACGTCATGCACCTGGTGTCCACCGTGACCGGCACGCTCGCCGAGGACGCGACCGCCGTCGACGCCTTCGCCGCCACCTTCCCGGCGGGCACCCTGTCGGGCGCGCCGAAGCCGAGCGCCCTGGCCATCATCGACGAGCTGGAGGACACCCGGCGCGGCATCTACGGCGGCACGGTCGGCTATTTCGATTTCCGCGGCAACACCGACCAGGCGATCACCATCCGCAGCGGCCTGATCAAGGGCGGCACCGTGTACGTGCAGGCCGGCGGCGGCATCGTCGCCGACTCCGATCCGGAGGACGAGGACGCCGAAACCCGCAACAAGGCCGCGGCCGTGCTGCGCGCGGTCGCCGCCGCCGAAACCATCCGCGAGGCCCGCGGGGACGCCGAAGGGGGAGCAGATGACTGAGCCGCAGGGGAAGCGGGAGCCGGAGCAGATGTCCGGGCAGCGGGGTGAGCAGGTGCCGGAGCAGGACGGCGGGGCGAAGAAGACCGATCGCCGCCCTGGCGCCGCCCTGGCGCTGATCCTCGCGTCGGCGATCGGCCTGTGGCTCGCCGGCCGGGCGGCGTGGCTGACCGTCACGACCTTCGACGACAAATCGGGCGAGGCGGTCAACGACCTCGTCGGCGCGACGTGGGCGCCGGAGACCACGGCGCTGGCGCTGGCGCTGGCCGCGGCCGTGGCGGCGACGCTGATCATGGGCGGCCTCGGGCGGCGCGTCGTCGGCGGCCTCGCCGCGGTCATCGCCGCGGCCGCCGCGTGGTCGCCGCTGCAGCTGCTCACCGCCGGCGCGGACCCCAAGCGCGCGCTGGACCTGCTCTCCTCCGGTGCGGCGACCCAGCGGGCGAACGCACCGGTCACCGTCTCCGACTGGGCGCAGATCCAGAACCTCGAGACCCACTCGCTGGGGCCGGTGGTGTCCGTCATCGTCGCGGCTTTGGGCGTGCTCGGGGGAGTGCTGCTGCTCGTGCGCCCGGGCGGGACCGTCGCAAAGCGGCGCTCCGGCGCGTACGAGACGCCGGAGGTGCGCCGCGAGCGCGTGCGCGACGACCTGTCGCGCGAACCCGCGTCGGGCCGCGTCATGTGGGACGCCCTCGACGCGGGCGTGGACCCGACCGACACCGATCCCGCGGATTCCGACCCCGCGCCAGGATCGACCGACACCGGCGCCGCGGATTCCGACCCCGCGCCCGGCGGCGGCCGCACCGACCGATAACATTCAGCCCGAAACGGATTTCATCGACATGCGGGCCCGAGCCCGCGACGAGGGGATTGACCATGGCAACGGTTCTCGACGACATCATCGCCGGCGTCCGCGAGGATTTGGCCGCCCGCGAGGCGAAGATTCCCTTCGAGGAGATCAAGGCCCGCTCGCTCGATGCCCCGCCCGCCCTCGACGCGCTGGCCGCGCTGTCCGGCCCGGGCGTGCAGGTCATCGCCGAGGTCAAGCGCGCCTCGCCGTCCAAGGGCGACCTGGCGGACATCCCCGAGCCCGCCGTACTGGCCGGGCAGTACGCCGACAACGGCGCGGCCGTCATCTCCTGCCTCACCGAGGAGCGCCGCTTCCGGGGATCCCTCGCCGACCTCGACGCCGTGCGCGCGGCGGTGGACATCCCGGTGCTGCGCAAGGACTTCATCGTCACCCCGTACCAGGTCCACGAGGCCCGCGCCCACGGCGCCGACCTGGTGCTGCTGATGGTTTCGGCGCTGGATCAGCCCGCCCTGGAGGCGCTGCTCGACCGCACCGAGTCGCTGGGCATGCACGCCCTCGTCGAGGCGCACACCGCCGAGGAGGTCGACCGGGCCATCGCCGCCGGCGCGAAGATCCTGGGCATCAACGCCCGCAACCTGAAGACCCTCGAGGTCGACATGGGCGTCTACGGCAAGCTCGCCCCGATGCTTCCCGACGACGTGGTCAAGGTCGCCGAGTCGGGGGTCAAGGGCCCGGAGGATCTGCGCGCCTACGCCGACCAGGGCGCGGATTGCGTGCTGGTGGGCGAGGGGCTGGTCACCGCCGGCGATCCGGGCGACGCCTGCCGCCGCCTTGTCGCCGCCGGGCAGCACCCCGCGTCCCGCGGCTGACCGGACGCGCACGCGTCACGGCGACGCCCGACGGGATGCGCACGCGCCACCGCGGCGCCCGACCGGACGCGCACGCGCCACGGCGGCGCCCGACGCGACCATCCCGACTTGATCCGACCCCGTCGCTGCCCATCCGACCCCGGTGGGCGCGCCGCGCGGCGCGATGGGTCACAATGGTCGGGTGAACGATCAGGAATTCAAGAGCAAGGACGCCGCCGGCGACCGCCTGCCCACGGTGGGCGAGGTCATTTCGCGAACCACCGGCCACGAGCCCGATGAGCTGGGCCACTGGGGGCCGTGGGGCGGCACCTACATCCCCGAGGCCCTGATGTCCGTCATCGGCGAGGTCACCGAGGGCTACGCCAAGGCCCGAACCGACGAGGCCTTCCTCGCGGAGCTCGACCGCCTGCAGCGCGATTACACGGGCCGCCCGTCGCCGCTCTACCCGGCGGCGAAGTTCGGCGAGATGATCGGCGCCGAGGTCTGGCTCAAGCGCGAGGACCTCAACCACACCGGCAGCCACAAGATCAACAACGTGCTCGGCCAGGTGCTGCTGGCCAAGAACATGGGCAAGACGAAGATCATCGCAGAGACCGGCGCCGGCCAGCACGGCGTGGCCACCGCCACCGCCTGCGCGCTGCTGGGCCTGGAATGCCGCATCTACATGGGCGCCGTCGACGCCGAGCGCCAGGCCCTCAACATCGCCCGCATGCGCCTGCTCGGCGCGGAGGTCATCGAGGTCCAGATCGGCTCCCGCACCCTCAAGGACGCCATCAACGAGGCCATGCGCTTCTGGGTCGCCAACGCCGACGACACCTACTACTGCTTCGGCACCGCCGCCGGCCCGCACCCGTTCCCGGCGATGGTGCGCGATTTCCAGCGCATCATCGGCGCCGAGGCCCGCCAGCAGATCCTCGCCGCCAGGGGTTCCCTCCCGGACGCCGCGATCGCGTGCGTCGGCGGCGGCTCCAACGCCATCGGCCTGTTCCACCCCTTCATCGACGATGAGTCGGTCCGGCTCATCGGCGCCGAGGCCGCGGGCGACGGCGTCGAGACCGGCCGCCACGCCGCCCCGATTTCCGCCGGCGGCAACCCGGGCGTCTTCCAGGGCTCCTTCGCCGCGCTGATGCAGGACGAGGACGGCCAGATCATCGAGTCCCACTCCATCTCCGCCGGCCTGGATTACCCGGGCGTCGGCCCGGAGCACTCCAAGCTCGCCGATTCCGGCCGCGCCCACTACGTCCCCGTGACGGACGACATGGCCATGGACGCCTTCCGCGACCTGTCCCGCACGGAGGGAATCATCCCGGCCATCGAGTCCGCGCACGCGGTCGCGGCGGCGCGGGTCGTCGCAAAGCAGCTTCGCGACGAGCTCGGCCGGGAGCCGGTTCTGATCGTCAACGTCTCGGGCCGCGGCGACAAGGACGTCGACACGGCGGCGCGGTGGTTCGATCTGCACCCCGAGAGCATCCGCACGCCCGCGGAGACCACCGGCCCGGAGACGGCCGAACAAGAGCTGAGCGACCAGCGGAAGGAGCAGGGCAAGTGAGCCTCTCAGACGTTTTCGCCACGGTCCGCGCCGAAAACCGCGCGGCCTTCATCGCGTACCTGCCCGCCGGCTACCCGACGGTCGAGGGATCGATCGACAACATCAACGCCGTCGTCGCCGCGGGCGCCGACATCGTGGAGGTCGGCCTGCCGTACTCCGACCCGATGATGGACGGCCCGACCATCCAGGAGGCCGCGGACATCGCCCTCGACGCGGGATTCCGCATCAGGGACCTGTTCCACGTCATCCGCGAGGTCACCGCCGCCGGCGCCAACTGCGTGACCATGACCTACTGGAACCCGATCCTGCAGTACGGCCCGGAGAAGTTCGCCGAGGACTTCGCCGCCGCCGGCGGCATGGGCGCCATCATCCCGGACCTGATCCCGGAGGAGGCCGACCGGTGGCTCGCCGCCGCCGAGAAGCACGGCCTGGACACCATTTTCCTGGTCGCGCCGTCGTCGTCGAACGAGCGCATCGCGCTGACCACCGCTGCCTCCGGCGGATTCGTCTACGCGACCAGCCACATGGGCGTCACCGGCGCGCAGAAGGCCGTCGACTCCGCCGCCGGCATCCTGGTGTCCCGCACCCGCGAGTTCACCGAACTGCCGGTGTGCGTGGGCCTGGGCGTGTCCGACGGCGAGCAGGCCAAGGAGATCGCGGGCTTCGCCGACGGCGTCATCGTCGGCTCCGCCCTGATCAAGGCCGCCGCGAAGGGCCGCGATGAACTCGTCGCGCTGGCCGAGGAGCTGGCGGCGGGCGTGCGCGCGGGCGAGGCCGGGGAGCGGGCGTGACCGTCGAGCTGCTGGCGAACATCCCCTCGCCGCCGCAGGGCGTGTGGCACCTGGGGCCCATCCCGCTGCGCGGATACGCGCTGTCCATCCTGGCCGGCATCATCATCGCCGTGCTGTGGGCCAAGCGCCGCTACGCCGACCGCGGCGGCGACCCCGAGGTCGTCCTCGACGTCGCCATCTTCGCCATCCCGGCGGGCATCATCGGCGGCCGGCTCTACCACGTGCTCACCGACTGGCCGAAGTACTTCGGCGAGGGCGGCGACCCCTGGCGGGCGCTCAACATCACCGCCGGCGGACTGGGCATCTGGGGCGCCGTCGCGCTGGGCACCCTGGCCGGCCTGCTGGTCCTGAAATACCGGAAGGTGCCCGTCGCGCCGATGCTCGACGCGGTCGCGCCGACGATCATCCTCGCCCAGGGCATCGGCCGCCTGGGCAACTGGTTCAACCAGGAACTCCACGGCGGCCCGACCGACCTGCCGTGGGGGCTCGAGATTTACCGGCGGGTCGACGAAGCCGGCAACGCCGCGCCCGTATCCGGCGTCTCCACCGGCGAGGTGCTCGCCGTGGTGCACCCGACGTTCCTGTACGAACTGCTGTGGAACGTCGCCATCTGCATCCTGCTCGTGTGGCTCGACCGGCGGCTGCGGCTCGGCGGCGGCATCGTCTTCGCCCTCTACGTCGCCGGCTACACGCTGGGCCGGTTCTTCATCGAGCTGATCCGCACCGACGCCGCGACCGAGGTCTTCGGCGGCCTGCGCATCAACACCGTCACGTCCGCCGTGGTTTTCCTGATCGCCTGCGGGTTCGTGTTCGCGCTGCGCAAGAGACGTCGCGAAGCTCCCGGGGACGTCCGCGGCGGGGCGGGGGCCGACGCGGCCGCGCCGGTTCGGGACTAGGGTGGTGGACGTGCAAAGACGAACGAAGATCGTATGTACCCTTGGCCCCGCCGTCGCCTCCCTCGAGGGAATCACCTCGCTTGTCGACGCCGGCATGGACGTCGCCCGCCTGAACTTCTCGCACGGCGAGCATGAGGACCACGCGCAGAACTACCGCTGGGTCCGCGAAGCCTCCGACGCGACCGGTCACGCGGTGGGCATCCTCGCCGATCTGCAGGGCCCCAAGATCCGCCTCGGCCGCTTCGCCGAAGGCTCGACGTACTGGGCCGACGGCGAGACCGTCCGCATCACCGTCGATGACGTCGAGGGCACGCACGACCGCGTGTCCACCACCTACAAGAACCTCGCCCAGGACGCCAAGCCGGGCGACCGCCTGCTCGTCGACGACGGCAAGGTCGGCCTGAAGTGCATCGGCGTCGAGGGCAACGACGTGATCTGCGAGGTCACCGAGGGCGGCCCCGTCTCCAACAACAAGGGCGTCTCGCTGCCGGGCATGGACATCTCCGTGCCGGCGCTGAGCGAGAAGGACATCCGTGACCTGCGCTTCGCCCTGAACCTGGGCGTCGACTTCATCGCGCTGTCCTTCGTCCGCTCGCCGTCCGACGTCGAGCTCGTCCACGCGATCATGGACGAGGAGGGCCGCCGCGTCCCGGTCATCGCGAAGCTGGAGAAGCCGGAGGCCGTCGACGCGCTCGAGGCCATCATCCTGGCCTTCGACGCCGTCATGGTCGCCCGCGGCGACCTCGGCGTCGAGGTGCCGCTGGAGGACGTGCCGCTGGTGCAGAAGCGCGCCGTGCAGATCGCACGCGAGAACGCGAAGCCGGTCATCGTCGCCACGCAGATGCTCGACTCGATGATCGTCAACTCCCGCCCGACGCGCGCCGAGGCCTCCGACGTCGCCAACGCCGTCCTCGACGGCGCCGACGCGGTCATGCTCTCCGGCGAAACGTCGGTGGGCAAGTACCCCGAGACCACCGTGCGCACCATGGCGCGCATCGTCGCCGCCGCCGAGCGCGACGGCGAGGTGCCGTCGCTGACGCACATGCCGCGCACCAAGCGCGGCGTGATCTCCTACGCCGCCCGCGACATCGGCGAGCGCCTCAACGCGCGCGCCCTGGTGGCCTTCACGTCCTCCGGCGACACCGCCCGCCGCGTGGCGCGCCTGCACTCGCGCCTGCCGCTGCTGGTGTTCACCCCGCACCAGTCGGTCCGCTCGCAGCTGGCGCTGACGTGGGGCGCGGAGACGTTCCTCACCCGCGAGGTCCGCACCACCGACGACATGATGACCACCGTCGACGAGGCCCTGCTGGCCATGGACGAGTACCGCCGCGGCGACATGATGGTCGTCGTCGCCGGCACGCCCCCGGGCAACGAGGGCAACACCAACCTGGTCCACGTCCACATGCTGGGCGAGGACATCCACGGGGACTGACCTCCCCGCGGCGCCCGCCCCGGATCCGATCCGGCGGGCCCATCCGCGCGACCCCGCCGCGGCAGCCGTTTGCGCTGCTGTGGCGGGGTCGCCCGCTTGGGGTTAGGTTCAGTCCATGAAGGCAACAGGCATTGTCGAGGTTTCCTACAACATCCCGTCCGCCCTTCAGCCGCTGGTCCGGCTGGCCATGAACATGCGCTGGTCGTGGCACCGTCCGACGCGCGAACTGTTCGAGAGCATCGACCCGGACCTCTGGTCGCGCGTCAACGGCCCCATGGCCCTGCTGCACGCCAGCCCCCGCTCCTCGCTCGAGGCGCTCGCCGCCGACGGGGAATTCCTCGCCCGCATGCGCGCCGCCGCCGCGGAACTCGACGCCCACCTGCAGGATTCCCTGTGGTTCGAGCGCAGCCACGACGAACACGACCGCGCCGACGCCGAGACCACCGGAGTCACCAACCGCACGGCGACCGACCCGATCGCCGCGTACTTCTCCATGGAATTCGGCATCGACCCGTCGCTGCCGATCTACTCCGGCGGCCTCGGGGTGCTGGCCGGCGATCACCTGAAATCCGCGTCGGACCTGGGCGTGCCGCTGATCGGCGTCGGCCTGCTGTACACGCACGGCTACTTCACGCAGTCGCTGTCGGCCGACGGTTGGCAGGAGGAAGCCTACGTCGCCCACGCGCCGGCGTCGCTGCCGGTGCAGAAGGTCCGCGACGGCGCCGGCGACCACATCCATGTCGAGGTTGATTTCCCCGGCCACCGCACCGTCTCCGTCGCCCTGTGGGTCGCCCAGGTCGGCCGCGTCCCGCTGATCCTGCTCGACACCGACATCGACGCCAACCCGACCGAGCTGCGCGGCATCACCGACCGCCTTTACGGCGGCGACGACGAGCACCGCGTGCGCCAGGAGATCATCCTGGGCATCGGCGGCGTCCGCGCGGTCAACGCGTTCTGCGACGCCCGCGGCCTGATGCGCCCCCGCGTGGCGCACCTCAACGAGGGGCACGCCGGGTTCCTGGGCCTCGAGCGCATCCGGGAGCGGATGGACGAGGGCGCCACGTTCGACGAGGCGCTGGCCATCACCAGGGCGGGCAACGTCTTCACCACCCACACCCCGGTGCCCTCCGGCATCGACCGGTTCGACAAGGAGATGGTCCGCCGCCACATCGAGGCCGGCGGGGACGGCACGTCGCTGCTCTGCCCGGGCGTGCCCGTCGACCGCATCCTCGAACTCGGCGCCGAAGACGACCCGAACCGGTTCAACATGGCCAATCTGGCGCTGCGCCTCTCGCAGCGGGCCAACGGCGTCGCAAAGCTCCATGGCGCCATCTCGCGCGAGAGCTTCCGCGGCCTGTACCCCGGCTACGAACCCGATGAGGTGCCCATCGGTTCGGTGACCAACGGCGTCCACCTGCCCACGTGGGCGCACCCCGCGATGGAACCGGTGATCGCCGCGGCCTGCGGCGGGGCGGACCCGGCTGTCGCCGAAGCTTGGGAGCACGCGGACGCCATCGGCGACGAGGAGCTGTGGGCGGCCCGCAACACCATGCGCGCCGACCTGGTCGACGTCGCCCGCGCCGCCCTCCATGACTCGTGGCGGCATCGCGGCCTCGACGAGGCCCAGCTGGGCTGGACCCGCCGGGTGCTCGACCCGGATGCGCTCACCGTCGGCTTCGCCCGGCGGGTGTCCACCTACAAACGGCTGACGCTGATGCTCAAGGCCCCCGACCGCCTGCGCGAGATCCTGCTCGACCCCGACCGGCCCGTGCAGTTCGTCGTCGCGGGCAAGGCGCACCCGCGCGACATGGGCGGCAAACAGCTGATGCAGGAGCTGATCCGCTTCGCCGACGACGCCGGCGTCCGCGACCGTTTCCTCTTCCTGCCGGACTACGACATGCAGTTGGCGTCCCACCTGGTCTCCGGCTCCGACGTGTGGCTGAACAACCCGATCCGCCCGCAGGAGGCGTCGGGCACCTCCGGCATGAAGGCGGTCATGAACGGCGGCCTGACGCTGTCGATCTCCGACGGCTGGTGGGACGAGATGCCGCAGGAGGGCAACGGCTGGACCATCCCGTCCGTGGAAACGCACGACCAGGGCTACCGCGACCAGCTGGAATCGCAGGCGCTGTACGACCTGCTGGAGCAGGAGATCGTGCCGTCGTATTACGACCGCGACGACGACGGCATCCCGCGCGCCTGGCTCGACCGCATCCGCGCGTCGCTGACGACGCTGTCGCCGAAGGTCACCGCCACCCGCATGCTCCGCGAGTACGTCGACGGCTACTACCGCCCGGCCGACCACGCCAACCGGCTGATGGCCGCCGACGGCGATGCCGCGCGGCAGTTCGTCAACTGGACCCGCCACGTGGCGCAGGGCTGGCCGAACATCACGCTGTCGCGCGCGCTGTGCGACGGCGCCCCCATCGGCGACGGCACCCGGGTGCTGGCCGGCGAGGAATTCCAGATCTGCGTCGACGTCGAGCTGGGCACCCTCGCCCACGAGGACGTCCGCGTCGAGGCCATCGTCGGGGACGTCGACGGCTGCGGTGGACGCGGCGGCGGCGAGGGGCACGGCGGCGAGGGACACGGCGGCGGCGAGATGGGCGGAATGCGCGACAACGACATCCACGCCATGGAGCACCGGGGCCGCGGGCGGTACTCCACGACGATCCGCACCGACCGCCCCGGCACCTTCGGGTACGCCGTCCGCGTCGTGCCGCGCCACCAGCTGCTCGCGCATCCGGCGGAGACGGGGCTGGTCAAGTACCTGTAGTTCGGCGGAGCAAGTGCCCGCAGCGGACGGGCTCGGCCGATCCGTTTGTATCCGGAGGTGAATGATGGTCAAGTGGAAGGTGCAATCGACCGACCAATTCACCTGAGGTGATTCCCCGTGTCCCAACCCGATTCGACGAAAGCGGAACCGGGGGACATAACCCGCGGCAGAAAATTCACCTTCAACATCGACGGGCCGGTGTTCTGGCCGTCGGTCGCGTTGATCCTCGCGTTCGTCGTCTGGACGCTGGCGTCCACCGGTTCCGTCACCGCGACGTTCTCCACCGCGGCGGATTGGCTGAAGGAGAACCTCGGCTGGTTCTACATCCTCGGCGTGACGGTGTTCCTGGTCTTCCTGGTCTGGATCGCCGTCTCCAGGTTCGGGCGGATCCGGCTCGGCGGCGACGACGAGCGCCCCGAGCATTCGACGGCGACGTGGTTCGGCATGCTGTTCGCCGCGGGCATCGGCACGATCCTGATGTTCTGGGGCGTCGCCGAGCCGCTCAACCATTTCGCCAACCCGCCGATGGCGGACGTGGAAGCCCAATCCACCGAGGCCGCCCGCGAGGCGCTGGCCTTCACCTTCTATCACTTCGGCCTGCACACGTGGACGATCTTCGCGCTGCCGGGCCTGGCCTTCGCGTACTTCATCTACAAGCGCAAGCTGCCGGCGCGCCTGTCGTCGATCCTCGCGCCGTTGATCGGGACCCGCATCTACGGTCCGATCGGCCGTCTGGTCGACGTCATCGCCGTCGTCGGCACGGTCTTCGGCGTCGCGGTGTCCATCGGGCTGGGCACAATGCAGATCAGCGCCGGCCTGAACCGGCTGTACGGCATCGAAGAATCGGTGTCGGTCCAGGTGCTGCTGATCATCATCGTGTCGCTCATCGCGTGCGTGTCCGTGGCCCTGGGCCTGGACAAGGGCATCAAGCGCCTGTCGAACCTCAACATCGGCGCCGCGATCGCGCTGCTCGTTTTCGTGTTGCTCGCGGGGCCGACGCTGTATCTGCTGCGCGGCACCATCGAGGCCATCGGCGTGTACCTCTCCGAGCTGCCGCGCCTGGCGCTGTGGAACGACTCGTTCGAGGAGAACCCCGGCTGGCAGGGCGGGTGGACCGTCTTCTACTGGGCGTGGACGATCACGTGGGCGCCGTTCGTGGGCATCTTCGTCGCGCGCATCTCCCGCGGCCGCACCATCCGCGAGTTCGTCGGCGGCGTGCTCGTGCTGCCGGTGGCGTTTTCGCTGATCTGGTTCGGCATCTTCGGCATGGCGTCGTTCCGCGTCGAGCAGGAGCACGGCGGGCTCGTCGACGTCGTCGTCGACCAAGGCGATGTGCCGGGTGCGCTGTTCGAATTCCTGTCGAACTTCCCGTTGGCGCCCGTGATGTCCTTGTTCTCGGTCATCATCGTCGTGATTTTCTTCACGACGTCCATGGATTCCTCGTCGATGGTTCTGGACATGATGGCGATCGGCGACGAGCGCAAATCCAATTCGGTGCAGCGCGTCGTCTGGGCCGTGCTGACTGGCCTGGTCGCCGCCATCCTGCTCATCGGCGGTGGCGAGGAGGGGCTGACGGCGCTGCAGGACACCATCACCGTCGTCGGGCTGCCGTTCTTCGTGCTCGGGTTCGTCATGATGTTCTCGCTGGTCAAGGGCATCCGCGACGACGCCGCCGCCCGCCCCGAACCGCGCACCCGCCAGTGGCGCCCGGCCTTCACCCCGGACGCGCTGGAAACCCAGGAGTCGACGCCGGCGCCGGGTTACGACGAAAGCGGCGAACCCCTGCCGGCGCCGGTCATCGACGACGACGGCAACCTGCACATCCCGGGCGGCGCGGTCATCGACGGCGACGTCACCGTCTGCGGCGAGCTGCAGGAGGAACCGGGGGAGAGCAGGGGCTGACCGGCTCCGCGCCGCCGCAAGCCCGGGGCGGCGACTCAACGGAGCCGCGATTGAACCGGGTTCCGCGGGCGGTGTTAAGGTCACCGCAAATGTCCCCGTCCGGTGACCGCCCGCGCCCGCCCGCGGCGGCAGTTCCCGAAAAGGCCCGTCGTTGACTCTGTTCGATTCATTCCGCATCGGCGAATTGTCACTGCCCAACCGCGTCGTCATGGCGCCGATGACCCGCGTGCGGTCGCAGTCCCAGGTGGCCGATGAAATGGTCGCCGAATATTACGCCCAGCGGGCGACGGCGGGGCTGATCGTCTCGGAGGGGACCTTCATTTCCCCGGAGGCGCGCGGTTTCGCCGCGGTGCCGGGGATCTGGAAGCCGAAGCAGGTCGAGGGCTGGGCGCAGGTCGTCGACCGGGTCCATGCCGCCGGTGGCCGCATCGTCGCCCAGCTGTGGCATTGCGGCCGGGTGTCGCATACGGCGCTGCAGCCGTCGGGGTCGGCGCCGGAGAGCCCGACGTCGACGCCCGCGGAGGGCGCCAAGTGCTACATCTTCGATTCCCGCGGCGAGGCCCGCTTCACGGGCGCTTCCGATCCGGTCGGGCTCGACGACGACGGCATCGCCCGCACCATCGCCGACTACGCCCGCGCGGCCGCCAATGCCGTCGAGGCGGGTTTCGACGGCATCGAGATCCATGCCGCGAACGGCTATCTGATCCAGCAGTTCATCAATCCGCTGGTCAACGATCGCAGCGACGGGTGGGGCGCGCAGACCGTCGACGAGCGCCTGCGGTTCCCGCTGGCCGTGGTCGACGCGGTCAACGACGCGGTGCGCGACGCGCTCCGGGAGGCGCGGACGAAGGATGGCGCCGGGTCCGGGGAGGGCCGCCCGTTCATCATCGGCATGCGCATTTCGCCGTACGGGACGGTCAACGGCATCCCGCTGTACGACGGCGTCGAGAACACCTACGTCACCCTCGCCCGCGAGCTGGGGGAGCGCGGCGTCGATTTCATCCACGTCGCCGACCAGTCGTCGACCACCGGCGACCGCGTCACCCCCGCGGTGCCGCGCCAGCTGCTCGAGCACATGCGCGAGCAGTACCGCGGCGCGGTGATCTTCACGGGCGGCCAGGACGCGGCGTCGGCGCGGGAATGGCTGGACACCGGCCTGGTGGATCTCGTCGGTTTCGGGCGGCCGTACATCGCCAACCCCGACCTGGTGCGCCGCATGCGCGAGGACCTGCCGCTGGCCGCCGTCGACCCGGAGACCATCTACTCCCAGGGCCCCGAGGGCTACATCGACTACCCCGAGTTCGCGGGCTGATCCACCGCCGGCATTGGGGAGTTCACCGCGACGGCCCGCTGGTCACCGCGGGTATTCGGGGAACACGTGCTCGCCGAGTTCGTCGAGGACGTCGGGCACGGGCCGTCGTGAAGCACGCAGCCCCACCATGACGTGGTCGACGCCGACACTCGCCAGCCGTTCCAGGTACCGCAGCAAGAACGTCCGGCCCGCGCGGAAGCCGTAGCGCAGGGGCTTCGGTTCGGCGTCGGGGTCGGGCAGCAGGTCCAGGGTCAGGGTGGTGATGTAGGGCTTGACGACGCCCGCCCCGCCGCTGCCAAGGCCTCCTCCATCCGACGCTGCGCCATTCGACCCTGCGCCATCCCCGCAGACCCGGGCGACGTTCTCCCGCCACCCGCGCACGAGCTTCGCGGTGGTGTCCGGGTCCTGCCCGTAGTACATCCAGCCGTCGCCGTGTTCGGCAATCCATTCGGGGGTCTGGCCGCAGTGGCCGGTGACGTACAGGGGGATGGGGGAGCCGCCGACGGGTTTGGGCAGCATCTCGATGCCCATGTCGACGCCGCCCCACCGGTTCGCGCGGGTGCGCGGCGTGCCCGGGCGCCACAGGGCGCGGACGTAGTCGACGGCGTGGCGGAAGTCCTCGGCGCGGTCGGCGCGGCGGCGCTTGAACGCCGGGAACTCCTCGGGCCGGTCTCCGGTGGCCACGCCCAGCGCCACGCGGCCGCCGGAGAGCTGGTCGACGCTGGCCGCTTGCTTGGCAACGTGGATGGGGTGGCGCAGGGTCAGCACCGTCGACGCGGTGGCCAGGCCGATGTCGGAGGTGTGCGCCGCCAGGTACGCCATGTGCGTGAACGGGTCGAGGATTTGCCCGGCGTCGCGGAATTCGTCGACGAGCAGCGGGACGTCGCGGAACCAGAGGGCGGTCGCGCCGGCGTCTTCGGCATGCTTTGCGACGCTCGCCGTATCCCTCAGCAGCGCCTCCAGATCGGGCACCGGGCCCCGCCCGCCGGCGAGTGGTTCGGCCAGGCCGATGGTCATCCGGTCGGTGGGCAGGTGCAGGGGCATGTCGCCGGTCTTCCTCCGTGGCCCGCGTTACCGCCGCAGGCAGGCGAGCACGGCCGCCGCGGCGGCGCGGGTGGTGGCGTCGACGGTGGGTTCGTAGTCCGGCAGGAACGTGGACATGTGGTTGGACGGCACGTCTTCGAGCACCCGGTCGTCGGCGACGGCCCGGTCCCACAGTTCGCGCGGGGTGACGCCGACGGTCCAGTAGACGTAGGGGCAGCCGAAGGCGTTGGGGATGTCGGAGAAGTCCTCCGATGCGGTCCAGCGTTCGGCGGTGACGGATTCGGCGCCGAAGACCCCGTCGAATGCCGCGCGGACGTCGGCGAAGACCTCGGGGTCGTTGTCGGTGACGTCGCCGTGGTCGGAGTAGGTGAATCGGGGCTCGATGTCGGCGCCGGAGGCCACGCATTCGGCGCGGGCGACGCGCTCGATGGCGCCGATGAGGATGTCGCGGACCTCGTCGGAGTAATAGCGGATGTTCAGCACGATGCGCGCGTGGCCGGGGATGGTGTTGTTCGAGTTGCCCGACGACAGCGTGCCCACCGAGATCACCGCGAATTCGTGGGGCGACACCTCGCGGCCGACGATGCCCTGCAGCCGCATGACGATCGCCGCCGCGATGTACGTCGGGTCGACGCCGTTGTGCGGCATCGATCCATGGGCGGAGCGGCCGGTGATGTCGATGGTGATGGTGTCGCAGCCGGTGAGGACGGGGCCGGCGGCGGACATGACGCGGCCGGCGGGGCCGGGGACGACGTGCTGGCCCAGGCACACGTCGGGGCGGGGGATCTTGGTGGCCAGGCCGTCGTCGACCATGCCCTGGGCGCCGCAGGCGGTTTCCTCGGCGGGCTGGAACAGGGCGATGAAGGTGCCGGACCAGTCCTCGCGGTTGGCGTCGAGGATGGCGCAGGCCCCGAGGAGGGCGGTCATGTGGTGGTCGTGGCCGCAGGCGTGCATGACCTTGGAGGCGATGCCTTCGCGGGAGACGCCGTCGGCGACGGACGCGTAGTCGACTCCGGTGGCCTCTTCGACGGGCAGGGCGTCGATGTCGGCGCGGAACAGCACCGTCGGGCCTTCGCCGTTGCGGAAGACGCCGACCAGCCCGTGGCCGCCGATGCCGGTGGTCAGGGAGCAGTCGAACTCGGACAGTCGTTCGGCGAGGTAGGCGGCGGTGCGTTCCTCGACGGCCGACAGTTCCGGGTTGGCGTGCAGGTGCCTGTACACCGACTTCTGCCACGACAGGTCGGCGCCGTGATCCGCGATGATTTCGGGAATCGTGCGGTACGGGCGGGCGTCGGAGTGCTGGGTGGCGGACATCGAGTCGGTGTTCCTCTTTTCCGTGTCGTGGTTTCCGTGTCGTGCGCTCTCGGGTCGCGTTTTGCGGCCGTGTTGTGCGGCGATTTGCCGTGGTCGCGGGCCCTGAGCTTCGCTCATGCCAGTGTACCGATCGGTGCATTTTCGGCCGGGCGCCCGAAAACGTCACAGCGGAGTGCCCTGAACCATCACGGGAGCGGAGGCTCGTCGTCCTCCGATCCCGCCGCCTTCCTCCGGCCGAAGAATCGCCGCATCCGCCGACCCGGCGCGAGCCAACCGAGCGGATGGTGATTTTCGCGGGGCGCCCGCTCCGGATCCACCGACTTCGGCGGAATCCAGCGCACCTTCGGGTTCTCCGGCTCGGCCGCCGGCGGGCCGGAGCTTGACGACGGACCCGCCTTCGTCGTCCACCACCGATTCTCGTCGGCTCTGTCGTCGTCGATCGTGCCGTGCATGACGAAGTCCGCAAGGGTCAGCCCGTCGATGTCGGTCAGGCCGCCGGTTTCCCACCGGTCGATGTGGTGGATGTCGCAGTAGGCCGGCGGCGAGGATGATCCGGGTGCGGTGCTCATGCCCTCCTCGGCGCACAGCGCGAGGTACTGGGCGAGCGACCCGCAGCGCCGCGAACGGCCGAACCACAGGGTCTGCCCCCGGAGGTCCATCACCGACAGGTGGAAATCGCGTGCGTCGGCGTTGCGGACGGCCTCGGATATGGACATCGTCGTGCCCACGTCCGTCAGGGCGGTGCCGGTCATGCGCGCCAACTCGGACACGTGCATGGTGGCCACGATCGACGTCGTGCCGCGTTTGGGGCGCAGGCGTTTGGCCGGGCGGAGGTTCGGCCTGACCGGAGCGCCGCCGGATGCTTCGCCGGGTGCTCCACTGGACGGTCCGCCGGGTGCTCCACTGGACGGTCCGCCTGGTGCTCCACCGGGCGATGATCCGGGTGAGCCATCCGGGGCGGCCGGTGGGGTGCATCCGTCAGATTCACCATCATCCGAGCCTGGCGCCCCGTACCCGGCGGCGATGGCGGCTTCCACGGCGTCGTGCCGGCGCTGGTCGGCGGTGCGGTCGTCGTCGGCGCCGTCGGGAAGCAAATTCCCGGGGCCTGCGTAATCCGCGAACAGCCGCCTCAGGATCGCGCCGAACTCGGGGGTCACGTGGCCGCTGATGCGCGACATGTTGTCCGCGTCCGGCTTCGACAGCCGCACGCTGCGCCGCCGCTGCCGATCCTCGTCGGTGTACGGATCATCGAGGCCGAGCAGCGCCCGCAGCATCGGCCCCAGGTGCTTCAGGTCGTCGACCTGCACCTTGTCCAGCAGGTCGGCGATGTGCGGGTCCGCGACGTGCACGAGCTCCTCGGCCTTGCGCGGCAGCCCGTCGAGCGCCTTGTCGATGATCTCCACCGCATCCGCGCCGACCACGCCCTCCGCGACGCGGCGCCGCACCGCCGGCAGATCATGCTTGGGCGGCGTGTTCTGCGCCTCGGGCCGCTGGAGCCGGTGTGCCGCGGCGATCCTGCGCCGGGCTTCCGCGCGCGACACGTGCGCATTTTCCGTGAACGTCCGCATGACCTTGGGCGTTGGCTTTACGACGCGCCCGTTCGCCGTCGCCGACAGATACTCCGCGTCGACGATCGCGAGTTTGCGGCGCGCGGTCTCGAGTTCGACGTAGAGCTCGTGGCGGGCGTCATCGCCGAGGAGATCCCAGCCGGCGGTCATGGATTCCACCGCCTCGGTGAAGCGGCCGACGGCGGCGCGTAGGTCCGTGGCGCCCGGGACCCCAGGATGTTCCGCAGTCCCCGAAATCCCCGAAGTACCCGGCGGGCGCCCCGTGCCCGACCGGTTGCGTCCACCGCCCCCGTTGGTCATGGGAACAAGATATCGAACGTCCCGGATTGGAATCCGGCAAAAGGCCCCAGGATCGAACAAACGTACGATACGGGTGTGAAAATTTGCTACCGGGGCGGAATCTCGATGATCGGCGCGTTCGAACACCGGGTGTGAAACGGCGGCACCCCCTGCCGGGCCGCGCGCGATCCGAGGGGCCGTCGGAAAGCGAAAGCGGTCGAAAGCAGGGGGCGAACGCCGGGAATGCGGGCGAGAACCTATCGGGCGGAGACGCGGACCTCGTCGGAGGCGTCCGCGGCGTCGCCGGACAATCGGGCCCGGCGCGCCAGCAGCTCGCGGGTGCGGGCGGCCGTGAGGCGGGCGTAATCATCGGCCGGCAGCACATGGTCGCCGGCGGCATCCATGGACAGGGCCAGGGACGAAATGTACCGGGGCGAACCATCCGGAGCGTCGATCGCCGAGCGGACCATGTCCGGGCGCTCGAACGCGATGCCGGTGACGCAGCAGGTCAGCTCGAGGTCGGAAGGGTTGCCGTGTTCGTCGAGGTAGGGGGCTTCGATTCCGTCGTCGACGCGGCGCAGGTACCAGCGGCCACCGGTCAGCAACGCCATGGCGACCGTGCTCGCCACGGCCAGCCCCGCGGCGATCAGGGGCGAGTACGGCTGGACGCCGGCGCCGAAGAGGCCGAAGAACACGGCGATGGACCCGCCGCCGGAGACGACGACCGATGTGACGCCGACGGGATTGACCGCGTGGAGCATGCCGCGCCGGAACTCGGGCCGCCGGGGCGACAACCCCAGCAGATGCTTGTTGAACGTGATGTCCGCCGCCACCGTGAAAATCCACGCGATGGCGAGGTTCGAATAGAACGCCAGCACCGAATTGACCACGGAGAACATGTCGAACTCCATCAACGCCAGCGCGATGGCCAGGTTGAACGCGACGAAGGTGACGCGGCCCGGGTAACGCTTGGTCAGGCGGGTGTAGGCGTTGGTCCAGGCCAGCGAGCCCGAGTACGCGTTGGTGACGTTGATTTTGATCTGCGAGATGACCACCAGCACGACGGCGAGGGTCATCGCCAGCCACGCGGGCATCATTTCGCCGTAGACGACCAGGAATTGGTTGACCGGCTCCTGCGCGTCGCCGGGGGCGCCGCCGAGCATCGACATCAGGTAGATGGCCAGGAACACGCCGATGATCTGCTTCGCGGCGCCGAGGATGACCCACCCCGGGCCGCCGGCGATGACCGACGCCCACCACGACTTGGCGTTCTCGGGCGTCTTCGGCGGCATGAATCGCAGGTAATCGATGTTTTCGGCGATCTGCGCGGTCAGCGCCAGGCACACGCCGGAAGCCAGCATCATCGACGCCACGTTCGCGCCCGAGCCATCCGTGCCGGACCACGACAGGAAGGCGTCCACGGAGTCGGGTTCCCGCCACACCAGGTACAGAAGGGGGATGACCATCATGATCAGCCACAGCGGGGAGGTCCACGACTGAAGTTTGGCCAGCGCCTTCATCCCGTAGATGACCAGGGGGATGACCATGAGCGTCGCCGTCAGGTACCCGGCCCACAACGGCATCCCCAGCCCGACGCGGAGCCCCTGCGCCATGATCGCGCCCTCGAGCGCGAAGAAGATGAATGTGAAGGTGGCGAAGATGACGTTCGTCAGCACCGAGCCGTAATACCCGAATCCCGAACCGCGGGTGATCAGGTCGAGGTCCAGGTTGTACCGCGCCGCGTAGTACGCCAGTGGGAAGGACGACAGGAAGATCAGCACGGCCGCGATGAGGATGCCGCCGATGGCGTTCGCCGTGCCGTGCTGGATGCCGATGCCCGCGCCGATGGAGAAGTCGGCCAGGTACGCGATGCCGCCGAGCGCCGACCCGGCAACCACGCCGGGGGTCCAGCGCCGGTACGAGCGCGGCGCGAAACGGAGGGTGTGGTCTTCGCCCTCCCGGTGGGCCTTCTTGCTTTGCGACGATGCCGATGCAACCGCGATTCGGCCCGTTTGGTGGATGGATTCTTGCCCGGCGATGGCGGGTGGAGTGTGTGATGTGCTCATGCCTCCGGACGGTATGGGGGAGGTGTTTCGGGTTAATGATGTTTCTCGTTGCGCCGCAGTGACGTTTCCGCGGGGCGGGTTACGCCGGGGTTTCGGTGGGGAAGCCGTCGGAAACATGGGATGCCGTGGACTCCCGGCGCGTCACCTTTTGCGCAGGTCGAAGGCGCCGACGCCGAGCAGGTGACGGCGTGCGGCGTCCCACAGCCGATGAAAAGCGAGTTGGATGGCCTCCGCGTCATGGCCGAGCATTCTCGCCACCACGCCCGCGTCCCGGTGGAGGATGGTGACGCCGGGCCGGTCGGAGCCCGCACCGCCGGCCGCGCGCATGGCCTCGGCGAGTTCCCGGGTGGTGGCGGCATCGGGCGCGATCGCGATGAACGTTCCCAGCACCGGCGCGCCGCCCGTCATGACGGGGTGGAACGCGCCGGGCCCTCCGAGCACCGTGCGGTCGATCAGCGCCGGTCTCCCGTCCACGGTGATCCGGGTGTCCAAGCGGGCGTGGTCGTGGGTGAGCGGGTCACCGTCGGAAAGCCTGCCCAGAACCGTGATGTCGGCGGTGATCAACGTGCCGCCGGGGGCGACGTCGGCGGTGAGCGTCTGGTGCAGCGTCGAACGGGGGAAGCAGATCGTCGGGTCGGGGAGATGCTCCAGCGTGGCGCCCGACTCGACGACGAGGGACACGTCGTTGGCGGCGAAGCCTTGGGTCATGGAGTGGATCTTCGTTGCCGCCTGCGAGGTGACCAGCGCGTGGCTGCCCGCCCGGACGGTGATGTCCGTGCGGGTGCGGTCGCCCTGGACCAGACCGCCGCCGGTGCACATCGAATAGACCACGGGCAGGCCGGGCAGGGAGGGGTCGGGGTGCAGCGGCCGGGTCACGCGAAGCGGCGTCCGGTGGCGGCGGCGCGTCCACTCGGTGGGGCGCGAGATAGCGGTGGTGATGGCATCTTCGCCGTCGCCGTCGGTCCCGATTGCGGTTCCGTGGCCCGTCCCCGGGGCGCCGTCCTTCGGGGCGAATTCGAGGACGAGCAAGCCATCCTTTCCCGGAGCGCCGGCGGGCAGCGCCGGGGTGCGCTTGTTCCGGTTCGCGCCGGCGCTCACGGGCGCCTCGATTCCAGGAACGCCACCACCTCGGCGATGCCCTCGCCCCCGAGGCAGTTCGTGGCGATGACGGGTGCGCCGGAGCGGACGCGGTCGGCGTCGGACATCATGACCCCGAGATCGCAGCGGACGTACTGCGCGATGTCGGCCTTGTTGATCACGAGCAGGTCCGATTCCGTGATGCCCGGCCCGCGCTTGCGGGGCATCTTCTCGCCTTCGGCGGTGTCGAGGACGAAGACGAACACGTCGACGAGGGCGGGCGAGAACGTCAACGTGAGATTGTCGCCGCCGGATTCGAAGAAGATGGTGTCCAGTTCCGGATGGTCGGCCCGCAGTTCGGCGGCCGCCATCATGTTCATGGTCGGGTCGTCGCGCACGGCGGTGTGCGGGCACGAACCCGTTTCGACGCCAACG
Source organism: Corynebacterium hansenii (assembly GCF_030408795.1). NCBI lineage: Bacteria > Bacillati > Actinomycetota > Actinomycetes > Mycobacteriales > Corynebacteriaceae > Corynebacterium > Corynebacterium hansenii. The sequence goes on along the minus strand of NZ_CP047211.1, from coordinate 1,832,842 downwards.
ACGCGGGCGGGATCCAGTGTCCCGGCCAGGGTGCGGCGGACGTGGTCGGCGTCCTCCTGCGTGTAGATGTCGTTGGTGATCACGCCGATCTCCCGCCCCGCGGCGGCCATCGCGGGCACCAGCGCTTCGATCAGCGCCGTCTTGCCCGATCCCACCGGACCGCCGATGCCGATGCGGTAGGGGCGCGCGGGTGTGGTCGGGCGGTGGGTGCGGTCGTCGTGGTTCATGGTCGCGTTCTCTTTTCTTCCGTTTTTCTTCTCGTGGTTTTTTTTGGGGGGGGCAGGTGGGGGCGGGGTTCAGTTGAGGAACAGCCGCGCCGGCGCCGTCTCGTGCGCGGCGGAGGCTATGTCGAGGGCCGGGGTCGACGGCCCGAGTTCGTCGAGTGGGCGGGACAGGGCATCGGCCAGTGCGTCGACGATGACCGGCGCCATCGACGCCACCAGCTTCTGCGCCGAGACATGGTCAGCCAGCCGCAGCCGGATCGCGGCCCCCGCGATGCCGTTGACGAAGCCCGCGAGTTCCGCTGCGGCGACGTGTTCGATCCCCACCCCCAAGCGCCGCTTGACGACGGCGATCGCGACGGCCTGGTTCCCCGGAGCCCTGCCGTCGACGACGGCGTCGCGGAAGGTCGCGACGATGCCGTCGGCGGCGCCGAGTTCGGCGGCCATCGTCAACGTCTGGCGGCCCGCGCGGTGCGAACCGCGGCGCATCCCGGCCGACGGGCGGGTGGCGGAGAGCTCGTCGTCGATGCGGATGAGCATGTCCGGATCGCCCGCCTCGGCCGCCCGCCACGCCAGGCAGGTCGCGGTCGCGTCCGAGGGCCCGATGGAGTGGCGGAGGAGTCCGGCGACGACGTCGTCAAGCGACTCCCGCGTCGCGATGCCCCGCTGAGCCAGCCCCTCCAAGCCGTGCGACAGCGTGTACAAGCCGGAGGGGAAGGCGGAATCGGTCCACTGCAGCGTGGTGAGGAGTGCGCGGATGTCGCCTGGGGGTTCGGCTGACTTTGGACCCGGTGCCGCCGTCGGAACAGGTGCCGCCATCAGAACAGGTAATGCCGTTGCGCCAGCGGCAGCGACTCGGCGGGTTCGATGGTGGCGGGCACGCCGTCGACGGTGACGACGTACGTTTCGGGGTCCACCTTGATGTCGGGGAGGACGTCGTTGCGGACCATGTCGCGCTTGCCGATCGACCGGCACCCGCGCACCGGCAACACCGTGGAGCGGAGGCCGAGGCGCTCCGGCACGCCGGCATCGATCGCCGCCCGCGACATCCACGTCACCCGCGTCGCGGCGAGCGCCGACCCGAACGAGGCGAACTGCGGCCGGTAGTGCACGGGCTGCGGCGTCGGCAGCGACGCATTCGGGTCGCCGACCGCCGCCCAACAGACCTGGCCCATGCGCAGCACCAGGTGCGGCTTCGCCCCGAAGGAATCGATGGGCCACAGCACCAGGTCGGCGATCTTGCCCCGCTCGACGGATCCGACGTGGTCGGCGATGCCGGCGGCCAGTGCCGGATTGATCGTCAGCTTCGCCACGTAGCGCAGCACCCGTTCGTTGTCGGCCGGGCCGTCGCCGAGTTTGCCCAGCTTTTCCCTGCAGTGGTGCGCCGTCTGCAGTGCGCGGACCCAGTTCTCGCCGACGCGGCCCATCGCCTGCGAATCGGAGGAGAAGATCGACAGCACGCCCAGGTCGTGGAGCACCGTCTCCGCGGCGATGGTTTCCGCGCGGACGCGGGAATCGGCGAAGGCGACGTCCTCGGGGATGGAATGCGACAGGTGGTGGCACACCATCACCATGTCGAGCAGCTCCTCGACGGAGTTGACCGTGTAGGGCAGCGTCGGGTTCGTCGACGCCGGGAGCACCGACGGCATGCCCGCCACGCGGAGGATGTCGGGGGCGTGCCCGCCGCCGGCGCCCTCGGAGTGGAACGTGTGGATGGTCCGGTCGCCGATGGCCGCCGCGGTGTCCTCGAAGAAGCCGCTTTCGTTGAGGGTGTCGGTGTGGATGGCCAACTGGACGTCGAACTCGTCGGCGACGTCGAGCGCCGTGCGGATCGTGGCGGGTGCGGAACCCCAGTCCTCGTGGATTTTCAGGCCCGCCGCACCCGCGCGGATCTGCTCGGCCAGGGGCGCGTGGACGGAGCCGGATCCCTTGCCCAGGAACCCCGTCGACACCGGCAGGCCCTCGGCGGCGCGGAGCATCGCGGCGAGGTTCCCCGGCCCCGGGGTGCACGTCGTGCCGCGCGTGCCCTCGGCCATGCCCGTGCCGCCGCCGAAGAAGGTGGTGATGCCGTTGGACAGCCCCTCCTCGCACTGCTGCGGGGTGATGTAGTGGATGTGCGTGTCGACGCCGCCGGCCGTCAGGATTCGGTGCTCGCCGGAGATGACCTCCGTCGCCGCGCCGATGACCAGATCCGGGTCGACGCCGTCTTGCGCGTTGGGGTTGCCCGCCTTGCCCAGGCCGACGATGCGCCCGTCGCGGATGCCGACGTCGCACTTGACGACGCCGACCATCGCGTCGACGACGATCACCCCGGTTATCACCAGGTCCAGGGCGCCGTCGGCGTGCGTGATCGTCGGATCCTGCGCCATGCCGTCGCGGATGGCCTTGCCGCCGCCGTAGACGGATTCGTCGCCGTATGAACCGGAGGCGGCGTCGCGTTCGATCTCGATTTCCAGGCACGTGTCCGCGAGGGGAACGCGGTCGCCTGTCGTCGGGCCGAAGATCGCCGCGTACTCCGCGCGGCCGAGGGTCGGATGCGCGTCACGGGTCATCGGGGCTCCTCCGTGGTGTCTGAGGTGTTTGTCGTGCCGGCGGTGGCTGAGGTGGCTGAGGTGCCTGAGGCGTTTGCGGTGGTTGCGGCGAAGCCCCGGAAGCCCCCGGCGATTGCGGCGGCGCGTGCGCGGGCGCGGATGGCGGGGTCGTCCAGGGGGCCGTTCACGAGCCCGTGGAATCCGTGGAGGATCCGCTTTCCGCCGAAGTCGACGAGCTCGATCGTGCGTGACATGCCCGGTTCGAAACGCACGGCCAGTCCGGCGGGAAGGGCGAGGTGCATGCCCCATGCGGCGTCACGGTCGAAGTCGAGCGCGGGGTTGGCCTCGAAGAAGTGGTAGTGGCTGCCCACCTGGATCGCCCGGTCGCCGGTGTTGGTCACCCGCAACGCGATGATCCTGCGCCCCGGATACAGCTCGATGGGCGGTGCGGCGGCGGTGCGGTAGGCGACGGCGTCAGCCATGGCGATGTCCTTTTCCGTGATGGGAGTGGCTGTGGGGATGGACGTGACTGTGGGCGTGGGAGTGGCTGTGGGGATGGGCATGATCGTGGGAGTGGCCGTGCCCGTGTCCATGGGGGTGCCCCTCCTCATGCCCGTGGCTGTGCGCGTAGCCGTGTCCGTGGTCGGCGTCGAGCGCGGCGTCGATGCCATCGCATCCCGACTGCAGGGCGTCGAGCGCCGCGTCGGTCGTCAGGGAAAGCAACGCCGACAGCACCGGCGGCGACCAGAGGGCGACTTCCCCTGCGGCGGGCTCGAGCGTCAGATCGGCGCGCAGCACGCGCACCTCCGCGGCACCGAGCGCGCGGCAACGGTCCCTGCCTTCGGCGATGGTCGGGTAGGCGCCGTCACGGTCATCGAACGCCACCTCCACGGGAGTGGACTTGTGGGTCGCGGCCAGTCGGGCGAGGCGGAATAGCTCGGCATCGGCGAAGGCATCCAATGGGGTCGACGCCACCAGCGCCCATGTCCCCGCGGGAACGTGACGGCCGATGTTCGCCCTCAGTGCGGAGACGGTCCGCGTGGCGTCCCCGAGCGCGGAGGACAGGCACACCCGGGCCCCGCCGGCGTCGCGCGCCCACCGGAGGGCGCGTGCGGCGTCGGCGATGGTCGCCGGGTGGCGCCCGGTGGTCAGCGGAACCACGGCGTGGGGGCGCGCCGGGCTTCCCCCGGAACGGCCCGGCGCCACCGCATCCGCCGCCTCGGCGGCCGTGGACACCAGGATCGCGTCCCGGCCCGGGAGCAAGTCGGGGAGCGCGGCGGACCAGGCGCCGGGGTCGGTGACCTCGGGGCCGGCCAACAGAACGATGCGCGCGGGCTCGCCCGCCCCGGATTCGCCCGCCACGGACTCTTCCGCCCCGAACTCTTCTGCCCCGGGTTCGCGCGCCCCGCTCACCTCGACGCCTCCGGGTCGGACGGCCCGCCGATGGGGTCGTGGACCGAGACGAGCTTCGTGCCATCGGGAAAAGTGGCCTCCACCTGGATCAGCGGGATCATCGCGCGCACGCCCGGCATGACGTCGGCTTCGCGGAGCACCAGAGTGCCGATTTCCGCGGCCCGTGCGACGGACACGCCGTCTCGGGCGGCTTCGACGACGGCGTCGGTGATCAGGGCGATGGCTTCGGGACGGTTCAACACCACGCCGCGGGCACGGCGGCGCCGAGCCACCTCGGCGACGGTGAAGACCATCAGCTTGTCGATTTCCCTGGGGGTCAATTCCATGTCCCCCAGGACTACCGGGGCGGGATTTCCGGGATGTTACGACATAGTTGCGAATCGGCGAGCGTCGTAAAGCATCGCCCTACAGCCGCGACTCCTTGGACACCTTCGGGTTGTAGTGCAGGGAGTTGGGGCGGCATTCGCATTCGACGGCGATGCGGATGTCGCCGGCGATGCGGCGTTCGTCGCGCAGGCGGTAGAGCTGCGGCACCACGCGGTCGCGCAGGTCCTGCGGGGAGATGGTGTTCAGGTAGATCTTCGTGCCGCCCTCGAAGCCGGCGAGGTTGGACACGCGCCACTTGATCATCACCCGCCACGGCATGCGCACGTCGAGGTCGATGGGCCGGTGGTGCCACTCCTCGTTGCACGGCACGTCGGGGCCGGCGGCGGCATGGCAGGCGTGGAGCAGGTCGCTCATGCCGGCGATCTCCTCGGGCCGCTGCCGCCACGGCTCGCACGTCGGCGACTTCGAGTGGATCTCGAGGGTGGGGTAGCGGTGCCCGAACCCCGCGAACGCCACCGCATGGTCGTTTTCCGCGATGACCAGGTTGTGCCGCGCCGCGTAATCCACCGCGAACTCGTTGTACATGTTCGGGTTCTCGCGCAGGCGGCTGATCTCCCGCTCCAGCTGCTCGCCGTGCTCGTCGATGGCCACCAGCTGCTTGTGCAGGTGGTCGAAGCTCGCGCCGGCCGGCTTGAGCCAGTTCTGGAACGCCGCGACGTAGCGCACGTAGCGGTTGCGGCGGTACAGGTCGGCCATCGACTCCACGGTGAAGCCGATGAACGCCCGGTGCTCGTCGACGGTCAGCGTGCCCGACGACGCCAGCTGGTCGTCGCGCGTCGCCCCGTCGACGAAGTGCCGCCGCGCGATGATCACGTCGTGGCCGCCCGCGAAGTAGCCGGGCGCATGCTCGAGCAGCTCGCCGTCGGAAAGCTCCGCGACCGCCTCGGGCGCCATGCCGCCGGCCTTCAGGCGCGTGCGCACGATCGCCAGCACGTGATCGCGGCCGGCGGGATCGGCGAGGTACGCGGCCATGCGCTCGCGGGTCTCGTCATCCGGCATGAAGTCGTAGTTGGCGGCCCAGTAGCCGTAGCTGACGATCTCGAAGAGATTGGGCACCCGCCGGAACTCCGCCCGAGTCTCGTGGATCTGGCCGGGCAGGACGCCGTGGATGGTGCGGAAACCGGTGGGGGAGGAATCGTCGCGGACGACGCGGGCCTTCTCCGGCGGCGTCTGCAGGGCGTTGGCGGAGCCGAACGCGTCGCGCGAGGTGAAATCGGCGTCGGTCAGCGGCTTCGGGTCGGGGCGCGAGATGCCCAGCGGGCGGTTGCCGCGGCCCGGGACGGTCCACACCTGGGTGCCGGAGAATGGGTTGAGCTGCTTGACGGTGCCGTCCGCCAGCGTGACCAAGGGCGTTCCGATTTCCTGCATGCCCCCAGATTACGGCCGCCGCGCCCGCCCCGCCGTCCGCGCGGCGCGGAGGGTGGCGTCATATGCGGCGCGCCGCAACTGTTCCCGGGTCCGTTCCGGAGGGCCCGGCAGTGCGGTTGCCGCATGTGCGCGCTTGACGACGGCCGCGCCCTCGTCGACCCTGCCGCCGATCACGTGGACCGGCGTGGTGCGCCCGCCCGGCGCGTGTTCCGCAGCGGCGTCGACGATCCACCCGACGACCTTGCCCACGTGGCTTTGGGCGTCGACGGACCCTTCGCCGGTGAGGATGAGGTCGGCGGTGCCGTCGGTGAGCGCGTGGTCGAGGCCCGTGGCGCGGGCGAGCAGGGGAGCGCCGCGTTCGATGGTCGGGCGGCCGGTGCCATCGGCCGCCGCGACGAGGGCCGCGATGCCGACCGGGGTCGCGCCCGCCGCGCCGTAGCCGGGTTCGACGGGATCGACGCCGCAGATCCGGCACCAGTTCAGCAGCGCTCCGGTGAGCTGCTCGACTTGCTCCGGCGTCGCGCCCTTCTGCGGTCCGAACACCGACGGGGCATCGCGGGGCGGGGTGGTGACGTCGAGAACGAGCGTCCATCGGGCGCGCCGGGCCCTGGGATCGAGTGCGGAGAAATCTATCCGGGTGGCCCGGGCGAGGGCCCCGCCGCCCGGGTCTTGCGCATCGCCCAGGACCCGGGCACCGAGGGCCGTGATCAGGCCGGCGCCGCCGTCCGTCGTCGCGGAACCGCCGAGGCACACAGTGATGTCCGTGGCGCCGTGGGCGAGGGCGTCGAGGATGACTTCGCCGGTCCCGAACGTCGACGCGCCGAGCGCGTCCGGGGCATCGGCGACGGCGGGCAGACCGGATGCGGAGGCAAGGTCGAGCACCGCCCGGCCCGGCGCCGGCTCCCACCATCGCGCCGTGAACGGCCGGCCGATGGCGTCGACCGTCGCGACGTCGTGGGCGACCGCCGCGTGGGCGATCGCCGAACGGCCGGCGCCGTCGATTTCCTTCGCGGACTCCTCCGCATCTTCGGAATCCGTCGCCGCCCACGCCGCGGCCAGCAACTCGGCCGTCCCCTCGCCGCCGTCGGCCATGGCCGCGGCGATCGCTCGGGCCCCGGCGTCGCGGACCCCGGCGGCCATCGCGTCGGCGGCTTCGCGGGCGGTCGCCGTTCCCTTGAAACTGTCGGGGCAGCAGATGACCGTGAATCCGGGATCGACGACCGCGCCCCGTCCGTCGATGCCCGCGCCCCGGGAGTCGTCATCCGTTGCGCCGGGGCGTTCGGGGCGTGCGTCCGCGTGTCGTGGGCTCATTCCCCCATCTTGGAGGAAACGCGCGCCGAACACCTGGCGGGCGGGGGCGACGGCGGCGCGGGCACTTTGCGGCCGGCGCGAGGGCAGGGGAGGCCGTGGCGCCCGTCGACCTGTGAGGGTACCCTTACCGCATGTCTGCCATCGTTTTCGATTGCCTCGTTCCGCCCGCCGACGCCGACGATCTCGCCCGCGCCTTCGCCGCCCGGCTGGGTCAGCTGGAATCCGAGGGCAAGATCTCCAACTCGGACGTCATCGTCTCCGATGCCCCCGCCGACGAGCAGCTGCTCGAGCAGTGGGAGCGCGAAAACCCCGACGTGCCCCTCGGCGACCGCGAGATGCGCCGCTACACGCTCGACATCGCGGGCCTCCAAGGCTCGCTCAATTCGCTGACCATGGATCTGTCCCGCCTGCTCACCCCGGCGGCCCAGCTTCCCGACGATCCCGTGCTCCGCGAATTCGACGACATGCTCGAAGAAGTCGCCCGCTACCCCTGGAGCGTCGCCGTCCGGCCCTGACCCGCCTCCCGAACACGCCCGCCCTCTTCCCGGGGGCGGGCGTGACGCGTTTCACGCCGGGACGTCGCAAAGCAAGCCCGCCCGGGGAAACGCGAGCCCGATGTTACGGGCATGTTTCGCGGCAGTTTCCCGTCCATTTCCGGGTCATTTGCACCCTCCTTCAATGGGGGTGACGGCAGGGGGCGTTGTTACGGGAACGTGCCCGGCGCGTTTCCGTGAAGGCGTTGGGCATGAAAGAATGCCCTTTGGTAAAAACCATCTCCCCGTCCCGGCCGGCGCCTCGCGCGCGGTCCCGCGATTCGGCAGGCCCAGGCCCGCCGTCGAGCAGGTGCGCCGGACGGGCGCGAAGAAAGGTGAATAGTTGAACGTCGACGATCGAGTCTCCGACTTCTACCAGCTCGTGCTGCGTCGGAATGCGGGCGAGCCCGAGTTCCACCAGGCCGTGTCCGAGGTCCTCGAATCCTTGAAGATCGTCCTCGCCAAGGATCCCGAGTACGGCGAGCAGGGTCTGGTCCAGCGCCTGTGCGAGCCGGAGCGCCAGATCATCTTCCGCGTCCCGTGGGTGGATGACCAGGGCAACGTCCAGGTCAACCGCGGTTTCCGCGTGCAGTTCAACTCCGTGCTCGGCCCCTACAAGGGCGGCCTGCGCTTCCACCCGAGCGTGAACCTGGGCATCATCAAGTTCCTGGGCTTCGAGCAGATCTTCAAGAACTCCCTCACCGGCCTGCCCATCGGCGGCGGGAAGGGCGGCTCCGACTTCGACCCGAAGGGCAAGTCCGAGCTGGAGATCATGCGCTTCTGCCAGTCCTTCATGACCGAGCTGAACCGCCACATCGGCGAGTACACCGACGTCCCCGCCGGCGACATCGGCGTCGGCGGCCGCGAGATCGGCTTCCTCTTCGGCCAGTACCGCCGCCTGAACAACCGCCACGAGTCCGGCGTCCTCACCGGCAAGGGCCTGACCTGGGGCGGCTCGCTGGTCCGCACCGAGGCCACCGGCTACGGCACCGTGTACTTCACCCAGCGCATGATGGAGGAGCACGGCGAGTCCCTCGACGGCGCGAAGGTCCTCGTCTCCGGCTCCGGCAACGTGGCCATCTACGCCATCGAGAAGGCGCAGCAGCTGGGCGCCACCGTCGTCGCGTTCTCCGACTCCTCCGGCTACGTCTCCACCCCGAACGGCGTGGACGTCGAGCTGCTCCGCGAGATCAAGGAGGTCCGCCGCGGCCGCGTCGGCGAGTACGCCGAGGAGGCCGAGGGCGCCGAGTTCCACTCCAAGGGCAACCTGTGGGAGGTCGCCTGCGACGTCGCGCTGCCGTGCGCCACGCAGAACGAGCTCAACGGCGACGACGCCAAGATGCTCGTCGAGAACGGCTGCAAGTACGTCGCCGAGGGCGCCAACATGCCGTCGACGCCGGAGGCCGTGGAGTTCTTCCGCAAGTCGTCCATCCACTTCGCTCCGGGCAAGGCCGCCAACGCCGGCGGCGTGGCCACCTCCGCCCTGGAGATGCAGCAGAACGCCACCCGCGACTCCTGGTCCTTCGAGTACACGGACGAGCGCCTGCGCGGCATCATGTCCAACATCTTCGACAACTGCGCGAAGACCGCGGCCACCTACGACCGCGAGCACGACTACGTCGTCGGCGCCAACATCGCCGGCTTCAAGAAGGTCGCCAACGCGATGCTCGCGCAGGGCATCATCTAGCGGTCCGCCCGGGTTTTCCCCGGGGTTTGCGCCGGCTTTCCCGCCGGCGTTCGCTCCGCTTCACGACGGCCCGACGCCCACGCCGAGGGGCCCATCGGCGGGAGGTAACATTCCCGCCCATGGACCTTTCGACGTGGGCGTTGCTCGTCATTGCGCTGGTGGCGCTGCTGGGCTCGTGCCTGCAGCGCGTATCCGGCATGGGCCTGGGGCTGATCGGCGCCCCGGTGCTGAGCCTGCTCATCGGCCCCGTCGCCGGCGTGCTGATCATCAACGTCCTGGCGGCCGTCAACGCCGTGTTCCAGACGGCGTCGGTGCGCGACAACGTCGACTGGCGGAAGTTCTGGCTGATCGGGCCGCTGATGCTGGCCGGGGCGATCCCCGGCGCGTGGGTGGTGCATTCGACGCCGACGGCGCCGCTGCAGGTCATCGTCGGCGCGCTCGTGCTGGTGGGGCTGACCGTCACCACCTTCATGCCGGATCACATGCGCGTCGACGGCAAGGGTTACGCCATGGCCTCCGGCGCGGCCGGCGGTTTCATGAACACGCTGGCCGGCATCGCCGGGCCCGCGATCACCGTGTACGCGCAGGCGAGCCGGTGGCCCCAGAAGACGTTCGCGGCGACGCTGCAGCCCCTGTTCTTCATCGCCGGGGCGGTGTCGCTGGCGGCGAAGGAGATCTCGGCGGAGGAACCGCTGATCCCGACCGCGCCGTGGCACCTGTGGGCGATCGGGATCGTGGCGATGGTCGTCGGGCTGAAGATCGGCACGCGCATCGCCGCGCGCACCGATGCCCGCAAGGCCCGGCGGCTCGCGCTGATCATCGCCTCCACGGGGGCGGCGGTGACGCTGGTGCGCGGCGTCGCCGGGATGATCTAGGGCGGGCTCGTCCCGCTAGATCAGCGAGGACAGGAACGACTGGGTGCGCTCCTCCCGCGGATCGCCCAGCACCTGTGCCGGGGAGCCGGCCTCGACGACGACGCCGTCGTCCATGAACACGACCTGGTCGGCGACCTCGCGCGCGAAGCCCATCTCGTGGGTGACCACCATCATGGTCATGCCGTCGTCGGCGAGGCCCCGCATGACGCCCAGGACGTCCCCGACGAGTTCGGGGTCCAGTGCGGACGTCGGCTCGTCGAAAAGCATCAGTTTCGGATCCATGGCCAGCGCCCGCGCGATGGCCACGCGCTGCTGCTGGCCGCCCGACAGCTGCACCGGGTACGCGTCGGCCTTGTGCGCGAGGCCCACCTGGTTGAGCAGCTCCATCGCGCGATCCGCCGCTTCATCGGGGTCGACGCCCTTGATGTGGACGGGGGCCTCGACGATGTTGCCCAGCACCGTGCGGTGCGGGAACAGGTTGAAATTCTGGAAGACCATGCCGATGTCCGCGCGCTGGCGGGCGGCGTCGCGCGGCGAGATCTCGTGGAGCACGCCGTCGCGCTCGCGGTAGCCGATCAGCTCGCCGTCGACGTACAGCCGACCCGCCGTGACCTGCTCCAGGTGATTGACGCAGCGCAGCAGCGTCGACTTGCCGGAACCCGACGGGCCGATGAGGCACGTGACCGTGCCGCGGGGAACCTCCAGGTCGATGCCCTTGAGCACCTCCAGGCGGCCGAAGGACTTGCGGACGTGGCGCGCCTCCACCATCGGGAACTCGGGTGACCCGGCGATGCTCGCCGACGCCGCGGTGGAACGCGGGGCGGCGGAGCGGGAAGCCGCGGGGCCGGGAGTGTTCGAACGGGACGTGGCGGGGCTCATCGCTGATCCTCCTCGTAGTTGGCGCGCTCGGACTTCTCCACGACGCGGGCGTTCATCGGGGGCACGCCCTCCGCGTCGGCGAGCGCCGCGAGCTGGCGGGCGGTGAGATGGCGCGTGGCGCCCTTGGCGAAGTGCTTCTCCAGGTAATGCTGGCCGACCATCAGGACCGACGTGATGGCCAGGTACCACGTGGCGGCGACCAGGAGCATCGGCACCGGCAGGAACAGCTCGTTGGCGATGTCCGTGGCGCGGCCGTACAGCTCCGCCGTGTAGGGCACGGCGACGACCAGCGACGTGGTCTTGAGCAGCGAAATGAACTCGTTGCCCGTCGGCGGGATGATGATGCGCATCGCCTGCGGCAGGATCGTGCGGCGGATGGTCTGGCTCCAGCTCATGCCCAGGGCCTTCGACGCCTCCGTCTGACCCTCCGGGACGGCCTGGATGCCGGCGCGGACGATCTCGGCCATGTAGGCGGCCTCGTTGAGGCCCAGGCCCAGCACGGCGAGCAGGAAGGTGTTCTGCAGCGCGGTCTGCAGGTCGATCTCGGCGAAGCCGACGCTGACCGAGCTGTAGATCGTGCCCATCAGGCCCCAGAACACCAGCTGCACGTAGACCGGGGTGCCGCGGAAGATCCACAGGTACAGCCACGACACCGAGGACAGCACCGGGTTATCCGACATGCGCAGCACGGCGATCAGCGCGCCGCCGAGGATGCCGATGAGCATCGCCAGCACGGTCAGCGCCAGCGTGTGCAGCGCGGCCGTCGCGATGCGCGTGTCCAGCAGGTACCGGAAGTACACGTCCCAGTGGTAGGCCTCGTTGCGGGCGGCGCCGATGACGAACCACGCGGCCAGCGCCAGCAGAATGGCGGCGCCGATCCACCGGCCCGGGTGGGGCAGCGGCTTGGCCTTGATGGGAGCGTCGAGTTCGCGCTCGGTCGGCTCGCGGCGGAAGCCGGTCTTCGTCTCCGTCATCGGATGTCCTCTCCATTGATCCGCGCCTGGTTCACGGCGCCGTCGTCGAGCCCCCACATGTGCAGGATGCGCTCGTATTCACCGGTGTCGATGAGGTGCTGCAGGGCGTCGGCCAGCAGCGGCGCCAACTCGGAGCCCTTCGGCACCGGCCAGCCGAAGGGAGCGCCGTCGTAGATGCCGCCGGCCAGCTCCAGCTTCCCGTCCGCACGGCCGACCGCCCACGCGGAGACGGGGGAGTCGGCGGCCATCGCGTCGGCGCGGCCGAGCACGACGGCGGTGGCTGCGGTGCCGGCGTCCTGGTACGCCAGACGCTTGATCGGCGGCTTTCCGGCGGATACGCAGGCGTCGCTGCGCGCCGGCAGGTCCTCCATCTCGGCGACGGTGCCGCGCTGGACGGAGATTTCGCGGCCGCAGGCGTCGTCGGGCGTGATGGTCGAGCCCGCCGGGCGCGCCCACTGCAGGCCCGTGTCCAGGTAGTCGACGAAGTCGTACGTCCGGCGGCGTTCTTCGTTGCTGGTGAACCCGGACGCGCCGAAATCGACGGTGCCCGCGGAGATCGACGGCAGGATCAGCGTGAAGTCCTGTTCCCGGACGTCGAGCTCCAGGCCCAGCACGCCGGCGGCGGCCCGGGCGAGGTCGAGGTCGAAGCCGATCTTCTGCCCGCGCGAGTCCTTGAACTCCAGCGGCGCGAACGTCGGGTTCGTGCCGATGGAGATGGTGCCGCGGGCGCGGATGGCCTCCGGCACCCTGTCCGCCAGTTCGGGCACGGCTGCCGGGGTGACCGGTTCCCACCCGTCGGGATGGCCGCCTTCGTCGTTGGTGACGCAGCCGGCCAGTCCCATCGTCAATGCGGCCGCCAGCGTTGCCGCGGCGGCGGCGAGGGGTCTTCTCATGTGAGATGAGTTTAGCGGGATGCCCCCGACGTCGAGTCATTGCGGGCGGCGACTTCCACCGCGGCGGCGACGGCCGGCGCGACGCGGGGGTCCAGCGGCGACGGGACGATGTAGTCGGGGCGCAGATCCTCGGCGGCGACGGCGGCGATCGCGCGGGTGGCGGCAAGTTTCATCGACTTGGTGATGCGCTTGGCGCCGGCGTTCAGCGCCCCCTTGAAGATGCCCGGGAAGGCCAGGACGTTGTTGATCTGGTTCGGGTAGTCCGACCGGCCGGTGGCCACGACGGAGCCGTATTCCAGGGCGATCTTCTGGGGGATCTCCGGGTTCGGGTTGGCCAGGGAGAACAGGAACGGGCCTTCGGCCATCCGGGCGACCTGCTCGGAGTTGAGGTGGCCGGCGGAGACGCCGATGAACGCGTCGGCGCCGTCGAGGGCGTCGGAGATGGTGCCGCTGAGGCCGCGCGGGTTGGTCAGCTCGGCCAGGGTGGCCTTGACGTCGTTGAGGGGTTCGCGGCCCTCGTGGATGATGCCGCGCGAGTCGACGACGACGATGTCGGAGACGCCGGCCGACAGCAGCATGCGGGTGGTGGCCACGCCTGCGGCGCCGGCGCCGGAGATGACGACCTTGAGGTCTTCCAGGCGGCGGCCGGTCAGCGCGCAGGCGTTGCGCAGCCCGGCGGTGATGACGATGGCCGTGCCGTGCTGGTCGTCGTGGAAGACGGGGATGTCCAGCCTCTCGTCCAGGCGGCGCTCGATGTCGAAGCACCGCGGCGCCGAGATGTCCTCGAGATTGATGCCGCCGAAGGACGGCGCGAGGCGGGCGATGGTGTCCACCAGTTCGTCGGGGTCCGTGGTGTCCAGGACGATCGGCACGGCGTTGAGGCCGGCGAAGCGGCCGAAGAGCTGCGCCTTGCCCTCCATGACGGGAAGCGCGGCCTTGGGGCCGATGTCGCCGAGGCCGAGCACCGCGGTGCCGTCGGAGATGATGGCGACGTTGTTGCCGGTCCACGTGTAGGTGCGGGTCAGCTTCGGGTCGTCGTGGATGGCCTCGCAGACCTGGGCGACGCCGGGGGTGTAGGAGATGGACAGGTCGCGGGTGGAGTCCAGCGGGAGGGTGGACGCCGTGATGAGCTTGCCGCCCTCGTGCGCCTTGAAGATCTCCTCCGTGCCGATCGGCCCGTCGAGCGACTCGGCGACGGCTTCCTCGACCTGGGCAATCGGCTCGTCGACGTGCTGGTCGACGCGCTCGTCGGAGTCGGGGCCGGCGTTGCGGTCGGCGACCGCGTCGGTCATCTCGGCGCCGTGGTCGTCGTTCGGGGCGGCGCCCTGCTCGTCGTCCCCGATGCCGCGCCCGGCGTTGTCGTCGTCCCTGCCCTTGCCGCTGTCCATCTGCGTCGGCTCCTCGTCGCGTGGCCGGGCGCTTTTCGCCCGGCGGTTCGTTCAGACAGCCTAATGGACGCGACCGCGCCCGCATCGCCGGATGCCCGGGATGGGCGCGGTCGATGGGGTGGGTGGCAGTTGGCGCAGTCGGCGGTGGCTGAGGGGTGGGGCGCGGCCGGACGTCAGCGGACGGCGGGCGGGTCCGTGGGCCGCGGGGTCGTGGTCCGGGTCGGTTGCGCGGTAGTGGTCCTCGTCGTCGGCTCGGAGGTCGCGGTCGGTTGGGAGGTCGCCGTCGGTTGGGACGTCGCGGTTGGTTGCGAAGTTGCGGTGGGTTCGGAGGTCGGCTCGGACGTGGGGGACGGCGTCGGTTCCGAGGTCGGGCTGCCGGTCGGGCTGGATTCGCTTGACGACGTCGACGTGGACGTGTCCTCCGACGTGCTCGATTCCGTCGAACTTGAGGTGGAGGTCTCCTCCGATTCCGATTCCGTGGTGGTCGGGGGCTTCGACTTCGACGTCGACGACGGTTTCGGCGGATTGCGGTGCGAGCTGGTCTTCTCCTGCTCGGGCGCCGGGCGTTCGGCGGGGTCGGGGAGAGCGGCGGAGAGCACGGCGCCGAGGGCGAGCAGCACGACGGAGATGGGCGCGATGAACCGCCAGCGCCGGTCGAGCATGGCCGCGGGAGCGTCCGGGTCGACCGCCGCGCGGCGTTCGCGGATTTCGTGCCACAGCCACCATGCGGCCGGCAGGATCGCCGCGGCGCCGAATGCCGCGCCGATGGCGATGCCGGGCAGGCCACGCACGGCGATCGCCCAGAAGAAGGCGCCGAGTCCGGCGATTGCGGCGGCGGCCGCGAGAATCATCTTCCAAGCCGGCGGCCGGGAGTAACCGGTGTCGAAGCCATCGCCGCCCCGGGCGCCGCTCGAGCGCCCATCGGTGCCCGGGTCATCTCCGCCGGGTCGCCCCGCGTCGGGGCGGCGTCCCGGATCGGTCGGGTCCTCTGGTCCCGTCACTTCCTCGCCCCCTGTCCGGTTTGCGGTGTCGCGTGGTTGTGCGGCGTCGCGTGGTCTAGCCGGGTGTTGATTGGTGTCGCCCACTCTACGGCCCGGTTCCGTGGCGGGCACCCGTCGAAGGGATTCACCCGGTCAGAGGGCCGGCCGCTGCGCGGCGGAGTTTCCGGGGCGTCGGCGGGCGGGCATCGCCCGGTCCTCTTCCATCCATTCGCGCGCGGCGCGGGCCGGGGCGTGGGCAGGTGAGGCCCACGGTTTGGCGCGATTCCGGCCCGCGTAGGTGTCCAGCGTCATCGTCGCCGAGGCGTGCCCGAGCTGCCGCTGTACCACTTGTACGCTCGCCCCGGAACCCGGCGCGCCCCGTAGTGGGGCGGCCGGGCTAAAAGCGGCGCGTTCCTGGTTACGCCCAGTCCGGGCCAAGGTCGATCACCGGCTCGATGGCGGCAAACTCAACTACAAGTTGGTGGGTGATGCCATCGCGCTCATCGGGATCGGCGTGGATGATCTCCTCGTCGGTGCTCCAGATTTCGAGGAACCGGCGCTTCAGGTCACGTGGTACCCATGCGCGTGCATCCACGAGGTCGTTGAGAAAGAGCTCGGGTGAGATTCCTCCGGTGGTTAGACCGTGGGCGCCGTAGTGAGCGGTATCGCCCACTGCGGCGTCGACCTCTTCGCAAAGCGCGTTGAAGCTATCCATCGAGTCTCACCTCCGCTACGTTGCCGTCGTTTCCCAGCGCTTGGACCCCGTCCCCTCGCTCCGAGTAGAGGTTCACTATTTGGTAGTCATACTCGCTTGACGGGGGAGCGTCGGTTACTTCCACAGCTGGGGCAATTCGCCGCCCATGGGGGTCCACGACTTCATTTCGGAGTGTTCGACCGTGGCGGCCGCGTGTGGAAACGACATCGGGATCCGCGGTGACTGCCTGTCCGCCTTGAATTCTCCTTCTCCTAATTTTCCACCGAGTGACATGGTTGAGGGGGATAGATCGATCGAGTTTGCCAACGTCCTGTTTCCATCGCAATACCGCCTTGGCGTTTACATCCGTGAGCTTTTCGCCGGATGCCGAACGCAGTTCGTTGATCAAGGCGTTAAACTCGCTCTCGCTTCCTGCCTTCCTCCAGAGCTTTTCAAGATTCCGGTTGATCTGCGGTAACTGCGAATCGTCCTTGACTTCGATGCCTGCACACCGGCAGTTATCGTGGAATCTCGCCAGGCCCACGACCGACGTATGTGAGTACGCCGCCCCCCCCGGACGCGAGCATCAGACGGGACGTGCATGCCCCGGGTTCAGGAATGCGGGCGAATCCTCTTCCCTCCTTCAAGATCGCTCGGATTTGCATTTCGTGCGCAGGCTGCGCAACGAGACGCACCAGCACTCCGTCGAGCTTTCTCTTCGCGGCTGCCATCTGCGCTGGCTCGAAGTTTCACCGGTACTGCTTCGTCGCCCAGTTGAACCCGGCGCGCGCTGCGAGCTCCGCGAGCGCATCCTCCCCGGCCCATACCCGCGTGAGTCCCCGAATGCGTCCTGACCCCCAATCCCTGAACGATTCGGCCCCGGTCGCCGTCCGAGAACGAGAGAACCCCCGCTGACCTGCCTTGAAACATGTCAGCGGGGGTGCTTCCGTTGTGCCCCCGGTGGGACTCGAACCCACACTGGACGGGTTTTGAATCCGTTGCCTCTGCCAATTGGGCTACAGGGGCGCTCCAGGCTGCTTCACCTGCGGCGCGGGCCGTCGTGAAGCAACTCGAAGAATATTAGCGCACCGGTTCCTGCTCGGAGAAACGGCGCTGCAACCAGGCCACGACGCCGACGATGGCGGCACCGAGGACGAACAGGCCCAGGGCCTTCGGCCAGTCGTCGCCGGCGGCGAGCATCGTGCCGTCGCCGTCCTGCCAGGGCCACAGGGCGCGCAGTGAACCGAGCAGCAGGCCGGCCATCGCGACGAGCGTCACCGTGTGCTTGTGCTCCAGCAGCCACTCCAGCAGCCGGACGAACAGCACGATGCCGACGAGCGCGCCCAGCATGAACGTGCCCAGATACGCGAAGTTGCGCTGATCCACCGCGGCCATGGTCGGAGCGTACAGGCCCACCACCAGCAGGAAGAACGAACCGGACACGCCCGGCAGGACCAGGGCGCAGATGGCCACCGACGCCGCCAGGAACACCATCCACAACGCCGGCTCGCCCGTGCCCGACGCCTGCGGCAACGAGGTCAGCCAGAAGGTGCCGACGGCGAAGAGCACGAACGTCGCGATGGCCTTGCCGCGCATGCCGGGCCGCTCCAGCGCACCCGGCCGGATCTCCTGGAAGGGAACGATCACCGATGCGGCGATCATGCCCATGAACAGCGCCTTCGACGCCACCGGCTGGCCGGTGACGAAGGACTCCATGATGCCGGCCAGCGAGAAGACGATGGCCACCATGCCGAAGGCCACCGGCAGCAGCAGCCACCAGTCGACCTTGCGCGCGGCGGCGCGCCAGTCGCCCTTGGTCACCATGGCCTTGGGGATCTCGGTGATGTTCTTGGCCGAGGCGATCAACCGCGGGTAGATGCCGGTGACCAGCGCGACGGTGCCGCCCGAGACGCCGGGGATCGTTTCGGCCAGGCCGATGAGACCGCCGCGCACGACGTTGGCGACGGTGCCGACGGCGGTCGGCGGACGGGGGTCGGTGTTCGTCCCCGGCGCGTCGACCGGCGCGGGCGCGCGCCCGGTGCGTCGGCCGCCGGCGGGGCGGGTGTTTTCGTTCGTATCCATCGCGACGGGATGTTACTAGGTCGCGGGCGAAAACCCGTGGTCGCTCGAACTCAGTCCTCGGGGGAGGAAACCGGGACCTCGGTCGGGGTCTCCAGAACCCGCTGGATGTGGGCGCCGTAGGACGTCACCGCCGCCGTGCCTTCCGAGGGGATGCCGCGGGCGTAGCTGACCAGGACGGCGCCCAGGCCCGTGTACATGGCCAGGGCGTACTGGCAGCGCTGCTCGGCGTCCTCGTCGCCGCTGACCGACGGGGCCTCCTTGCGGATGCGGTCGAACAGGGCGCCGCCGATGGCTTCCTGGAACTGATCGGTCACCGTCTTCACCGCGGCGGGGCTGCCGGCGGTGGCCATCAGCAGCGCGATGAGCGAGCTGGTGGAGGATCGATCACCGTTGATGGCGTCGTTCGCCAGGGTCGTGCCGATGTCCTCGAAGGGGACCTCGCAGATGAGGTCCTTCATCGAATCGAAGTCGATCAGTTCCTCGAGAAGGCCTTCCTTCGTGCGGAAGTACTTGATGATCAACGGCGCGCTGACGCCCACCTCAGTGGCGATCTCCTTGAGGGAGACCTTCGAGAACGGCTTGCGGGTGAAGTAATCCGCCGCGACCTCGATGATCCGAGCCCTGGTCGCCGCGGAGTTCTGGCGCCTGGGTCGTGACGTATCGCTTTCCATGGCCAACAGCATAAAGCCCGAGGGGGTATGGACATAGCCGGGGCACCCGAGGATCTCTGATCCGGGGGGTGTTCGGACGATGGAGGCACCCATAATGGGGGTGGGCAACCGCCGCCTCGGGGTGCGATAGCGTGTCCGTCATGTGACCATAGATCCGGAATTGTCTGGTTGGCGGGACGTTTTCTTGGGGGTAGCACCCCCGCTGCCCCCAATTTTGGGGGTCTTGTTGGGGTGGCGGCTTTTTTGGGGCGGCGGGGGTAACGAAACGCCGGTCGCCGTAACGAAGCGGGGTGGGCCGGGGATCGTGCGCGGGGCTATTCCGGTGATCGCGCGTCGCCCGCTCGGCTGCCCGCTCCGGCGCTCATCCGGCGCTCGCCCGCCGCGCGTCCTTCGCTCCGCCCGCCGTTTCCTACACTGGTCGGCATGAAACGAACCCTCATGCTCGTAGACGGCCACTCCATGGCGTTCCGCGCGTTCTTCGCGTTGCCCACGGACAACTTCTCCACCACGGGCGGGCAGTTCACCAATGCGGTGTACGGGTTCCTGTCGATGCTGTCGAACCTGCTGGCGGAGGAGAAGCCGACCCACGTCGCCGTCGCGTTCGACGTCGGGCGAAAGACGTTCCGCACGGACAAGTTTCCGGAGTACAAGGCCCAGCGCGAGAAGACGCCGGAGGAGTTCCGGGGCCAGGTGCCGCTGCTGCAGCAGGTGCTGCAGGAGATGGGCATCGTGACCCTGGAGAAGGAAAACTACGAGGCCGACGACATCATCGCGACGCTGGCCACGGAGGCGCTGCCGGAGGGTTTCGAGACGCTCATCGTCACCGGCGACCGCGACGCGCTGCAGCTGGTCAACGATTCGACGACGGTGCTCTACCCGATGCGCGGCGTGTCGACGCTGCACCGCTTCACGCCCGAGGCCGTCAAGGAGAAGTATGGCCTGACGCCGGCGCAGTACCCGGATTTCGCGGCGCTGCGCGGCGACCCGTCCGACAACCTGCCGGGCGTGCCGGGCGTGGGCGAGAAGACCGCGCAGAAGTGGATCCTCCAGTACGGCAGCCTCGCCGAGCTCATCGACCGCGTCGACGAGGTCCGCGGGAAGGTCGGCGACAACCTGCGCGAGCGGGTGGCCGCCGTGCAGATGAACCGTGACCTCACCGAGATGGTCAAGGACCTGCCCTTGCCCTACGGTCCGGGGGAGCTGGAGCTGAGGCCCGCCAACGCCCAGGGCATCGCGGACTTCTTCGACCGCCTGGAGTTCGGCGACTCGCTGCGGGACCGCGTGTACCGCACCCTGTCCGTCGAGGGCGCGGGGGTCACCGCGAGCGAGGGGCGGGCCGGAACCGAGGTGGTCGTCGAGCAGCTTGACGACGGCGCACTCGGCGCATGGCTCGATTCCCGCCGCGGTCCGGCTTCCGTCGATTTTTCCGGCGGCGAGCTGGCCATCGCGGCGCCGGATCGCACCGCCTCCGGCGACGCGAAGGGCGGAGACGATGGGGACGCGGATGCGGATGCGGACGGGGCCGGGGATGGCGCGTCGATTTCGGCCGTCATCGTCGATCCCTCGTCCCTCGTGCCCGACGACGCGTCGGCGCTGGCGGAGTGGCTGGCCGGAGATCATCCGAAGCTCGTCCACGACGCTAAGTCGACCATGCACGCCCTCTGGGGCCATGAGCTCGAGCTCGGCGGCGTCATCCACGACACCTTCCTGGCCTCCTACCTGTTGCGGCCGAGCCAGCGCAGTTACTCGCTGGACAACATCCTGCAGCGCCACCTCAACCGCACGCTGGCGCAGGCGGAGGGGCAGCTGACCCTGTTGGTCGAGCCCGGCCCCGGCAACGCCGACCGCGCCGCCGCCGTGTACGACCTCGCCGGCGCGCTGGCCGAGGAGCTCGACTCCAACGGGCTCTACGACGTCTACGCGGACATCGAGGTGCCTCTGGCGCCGGTGCTCGCACGGATGGAGCGGGCCGGGATCGCGGTGGACGTCGACAAGCTCAAGAGCCTGCGGGACGAGGCCGCCCGGGCCCAGGCGGCCGCGGAGGACGCGGCGCGCGAGATCGTCGACCGCCCGGAGCTGAACCTGGGCTCGCCGAAGCAGCTGCAGGAGGTCCTCTTCGACCAGCTGGGCATGCCGAAGACGAAGAAGACCAAGACGGGCTACTCGACGGCCGCCAAGGAGCTGGAGAACCTGGCGAAGACCAACGACCACCCGTTCCTCGAGCGGCTCATGGCGTTCCGCGAAGCGCAGAAGATGAAGTCGACCGTCGAGGGCCTGGTGAAGGCCGTCGGCGAGGACGGGCGAATCCACACGACGTTCAACCAGACCGTCGCCGCGACCGGTCGCCTGTCCTCGACCGAGCCGAACCTGCAGAACATCCCCGTGCGCACCGAGTTCGGCCGCGAGATCCGCTCGGCCTTCGTCGCCGGCGAGGGCTACGAGGGCCTGGTCACCGCCGACTACTCGCAGATCGAGATGCGCGTGATGGCGCACCTGTCGGGCGACGAGGGGCTCATCGACGCGTACCGCCGTGGCGAGGACCTGCACAATTACGTCGGCTCGAAGGTGTTCGACGTCCCCATCGACGGCGTGACGCCGGAGCTGCGCCGCCGCGTCAAGGCAATGTCCTACGGCCTGGCGTACGGCTTGTCGGCGTTCGGGCTGGCGCAGCAGCTCGACATCCCGCAGGGCGAGGCGAAGCGCCTGATGGAGGAGTATTTCGAGCGTTTCGGCGGCGTCCGCGCGTACCTCGACGGCGTGGTGGAGCGGGCGCGGAAGGACGGGTACACGGCGACGCTGTTCGACCGGCGCCGCTACCTGCCGGACCTCAACTCCGACAACCGCATGGCCCGCGACATGGCGGAGCGAGCCGCGCTGAACTCGCCGATCCAGGGCACGGCGGCGGACATCATCAAGGTCGCCATGCTCCGCGTCGACGATGCTTTGCGACGGGGCCGCGCGGCAGCCGGTGAAGCCGGGAACGGAGGGGAAGGCGGGGGAGCCGGTGCAGCCGGGGCCGGCGGCGCGCTGAAGTCCCGCGTGTTGCTGCAGGTCCACGACGAATTGGTGGTGGAGGTGGCGCCCGGCGAGCGCGAGGTCATCGAGGAGATGCTGCGCCGCGAGATGGACGCCGCCTTCGAACTGAAGGTGCCGCTGGAGGTTTCCGTCGGCGCCGGGGCGAACTGGGACGAGGCCGCGCACTAGGGGATCGCGCGCGGCCGCCGGGCGCCGAAGCCGGGGACACTCGGCACCGGCACCGGGGTCGAGCTCACGGCCGGATTTCGACCACCAGCCCCTTCAGCGGGAGGTGAACGAGGATCTCGGCGGGGCGCCCCGCCCCCGCGAGATCCAGCGCCTCGGCATAGCCCGACAGCTGCCCGATGTGGTTGTCGCGCAGGTGCCCGATGGGGTCGTCGCCGGGGTAGGTCTTGTGGTCGACGAGGATCACGCGGCCGTCGGGAAGCTCCAGCAGCTGGTCGATCCAGCCCTCGTGGACCTGCTGCGCGGCGTTGCGCCAGGCAACCGGGACCTCCGTGCGGATGGTCGCGCCGGGGAATTCGCGGCCGAGCCACTCCAGCCAGCGGGCGCCGACGTCCGCCATCGTCGCGGCGGTGACGTGCGCGCCGACGCCCCAGGCGTCGATGAGCCGCTGCGCCGCCCGCTCGCGGCGTTCCTCGCCGAGGTGCGCCAGCGGCAACCCCAGGTAACCGTGGACGGCTTCGCCGACGCGGTCCCAATGTTGCCCGCCCCCGGAGACCAGCGGGGTGCCCAGCACGGCGCGTTCGGTGACGGCGGCCCGTGATTTCTGCTCGTCGGTCGCCGCGATCGACGACGGGGCCACGCGCGCCGGCACGAGACGGTCCGTCGGCGCCGGCCCGCGCAGCCAATCGAGGCCGGGGCGGTGGCGCGAGGGGACGGCCGGGGCGGCGTCGGAGTCGTCCCACACCATCGTCTCGATGCGGGCGGGGACGACGGCTTCGGCGCCGTCGGCGTCCGTGACGATCACCGAGCCATCGCCGAGCCGCATGGACGCGGCCGTGCCCCGCACGGCATCGAAGTCGTCGTACCCCGACCGCGCGCACAGGATCGAGTGCTTGGCCGCGCGGGTGAGAGACACGTAGGCGAGGCGCCGCGCATCCTCGATGCCGGCGGCCGCGCGCTCCTTCTGCACGGGGTGCGCGGCCATCGCCTCGACGATGAGCTTCGCCTTGGCCGGCGCGGCGGGCCAGAACCGCAGGTACCGGTCGCCCAGAGGATCCTCCAGCGTCGGGGCGCCGTTCGACGCCACCCAGTGGCCGTCCGGCGTGAAGCGGTCCTTCGGCTTGGGCACGGCGACGCAGACGGCGTCCCATTCCAGGCCCTTCGCCGAGTGCATCGTGTCCACGTACACCGAATCGGCGTCGCCGCCGGTCTGCGGCGGTTCGTCGATCGCGTCGAACCAGGCGAGGAAGCCCGAAAGCGAGGTGGCCCCGCCCGCCGACCTGGTTTCGTCCTGGTATTCGCGGGCCAGGCCCGTGAAGGCGTCGAGCGTTCCCATCCGCCGCGACGGCCGCGTCCAGCCGATGATGCGGCGCCGCAGATCCAGCGCATCGATGACCTGCCGGACGCATTCCACCGGGGTGAGGTTCACCGCGGCGGCGCGCAGTTCCCGCAGCGGCGCCAGGGCGTCGTCTTCCGCCCATTCGCGCAGCAGCCCGTCGCGCGAATCCCGGGTGGTGTCCGCCGTCGTGAGCTTCTCGAACCAGGTGCCGTGCGCCGCGTGGTCGTCGCAAAGCACGATCAGTTCGACCAGCGCCCGCGTGTCCCGGTCGTCGAGCAGGAAACCCAGCGCGGCGCGGATGATCTGCCCCTCCCGCGTGGCGCGCAGGTCCGTCTTGTCGCCGGTGCAGGGGATGCCGGCCTCGGTCAGCCGGTCGACGATCGCGTCGACGTTGGCCCGCGACCGTGCCAGGACGGCGATGTCGCCCGGGGCCGTGCCCTCGGCGATGAGCGACGACACGCCCTTGACGATCGCCCCGAACCACGGTGAGTTCGAGTTGCCTCCGTCGGTGGACGGGCGCCACACGCG
Organism: Corynebacterium hansenii; assembly: GCF_030408795.1. NCBI lineage: Bacteria > Bacillati > Actinomycetota > Actinomycetes > Mycobacteriales > Corynebacteriaceae > Corynebacterium > Corynebacterium hansenii. Next base: position 1,808,887 of record NZ_CP047211.1, on the reverse strand, counting down.
CACGTCGCCGCCTGCGTGCTCCCGCGCCATCGGTTCGGCGACCCGCAGGCGGACGTCGGCGTCGGGCATGGACGCCGAGAACAGCTCGTTCGTGAGTTTCAGGGGATTCTCGAAGGAACGCCAGGACCTGTCGAGCTTTTCGACGGTGCCGTGGGCGGCGAGCTCGTCGAAGGCGGCGGCCATGAGCTTCGGATCCGACCCGCGGAACCCGTAGATCGACTGCTTCGGGTCCCCGACCCAGATGACCTCGCCGGCGAGCTGCCCCAGCGCGAAGAACAGGGCCAGCTGGATGGGGTTGGTGTCCTGGAACTCGTCGACGACGAGGACCTCGTAGGTGTCGGCGATGGCCGCGCGCACCGACGCCGAGGTGCGGATGATCCGCAGCGCCAGAACCTCCTGGTCGGTGAAGTCGATGAGCCCGAGGGCCTTCTTGTGGTCGTCGTAGGCGACCAGGCACCGCGCGGCCGTGCCCAGCACCAGCCGCGTCAGCGTGGCCACGTCCGCCCGGTAGGCGGGGTTGGCGGCGATGTCCGCTGCGATGCCCTCGAAATCGGCGAATTCCGCGGCGATGGCCTTGGGGGATTTCGCGCCCGCGAGCTCGGCCCATTCGTTCCAGGTGATCCGGCCGAGGTCACCGCGCATCTTCTCCGCGAGGTCGGCGAATTTGCGGCGGCGCCCGACGGCGGCGTTGCGCTCGTCGCCGGCGTCGTGATCGATGGCGGCTTCGCATGCGGCGATGGCGTTGCGAGCCCAGTCGGGGCGATCGTCGGCCGCGGCTTCTCCGGAGATGTTGTCGAGCACGCCGATGAGTTCGTCTAGCGACGCTTCCGCATGCGCGGCGAGTTCTTCGGGTGCGATGAGATTCTGGCGGGCGGCGTCGGCGACGTCGCGGACGGTGTCCGAAAAGGACTTGCGGTTGTCGTGTTCGAAGGCATCGACGGGCCGGTCGTAGCCGGTGCGACGGAAGAGGTCGCGGTGGGTGCTTTCGGCGTCGGCGATCACCGTGTCGCAGGAGAGCTCGAAGACGCGGTTCGCGGCAACCTCGGTGAGGGTCTCCAATTCCGGTGAGAGCCCGGCGTCGATGGCGAAGTCGCGCACCAGCGTCGCAGACACCGAATTGACGGTGCCGACCAGCGCGGAGCCGATGGCCTGCGCTTCGGCGATCTGCCCGCGGTCGATCAGCTTGGAGCGGATGCGCTCGGAGAGTTCCCCGGCCGCCTTGGTGGTGAAGGTGGTGGCGATGATCGCCGACGGCGACAGCCCGCGTTCGATCCTGTCGGCGAGCTTGTCGGTGATGGTCCAGGTCTTGCCGGTGCCGGCGCTCGCGGTGATGATGGTCGATTTCATGGTGCCCGTCTGCTTCATGGTGCTCGTCTGTTTCCGGTCGCTCATGACGGATCGGCCTCGATCCCGGTGATGATCCCGTAGTCCACGTACTTTGCGTTGTCCGCGGGCAGGTGCCGGTCGTTCATGTCGGCGGCGTCGGCGGCCATTTCGGACCGTTTCCGGATTTCACGGTCAATCCCGTTCGCCCCGATGAGGATCGCGTTGCCTTCGTCCCTGACCTCGCCGGCGAACATGATCTCCGACAGCGCGTCCTCGACGGAGGCGATCGCGCGCCGCCACAGGGTGTCCGGATCGACGGCGGCGGGTGCGGCCGCCGGGCCGCCGAGCTGGGGGTCGGTCGAATCGAAGCGCCCGTACTTGAGCTCGAAGTAGGCGGTGACGACGCCGGCCAGGGGCATCTCGTCCGCGACCGACCACGCGTAGGCGGCCAGCTGCAGGGACCGGCCGCGCTCGATCAGATCGCGGTACTTGCGGCGGCTGACCGAGTACTTCATGTCGATGACCACGGTGCGCCCGTCGGAGGTTTCCGCGTCGAGGTCGCGGAAGCCGTGCATCTTCACGGAGTGCTCGTGGACGGCCGCGCCGTCGGACCCGGGGTCCCGCAGCGTCAGCGTGAGCGCACGTTCGATGGGCGCCTCGGCGGCGACGACGGTCATCCCGCCGCGCCGGAGGGTGCCGAAAAGCTCCGTGATGTTCTCCAGCGCCTCGGTCTCCACCTGCTGCCGCAGCCGCGCGTTGCCGGGGAGATCGAGTTCCGAGGCGTAATGGGGGAGCAGCTCGTCGAAACAGGAACGCACGACGTCGCCTCGGCAGCCGTCGAGGCCGTCTTCCACGATCTTCTCGATGATCGCGTGCAGGAACGAGCCGATCATCCGGTTGCCGGTCGGGATCTCCGTCAACCATCCGCCGCGGATGCGCAGCGGGTACGCCAGCAACCATTCGAGGCGATGGATCAGCAGCTTCTCCAGCTGCGTATAGGACAACGAGGTCGGCAGCAGATGAGTGCCCGGTGGCACGGTGCGGACCATCGCCGCCTGCTCGATCGCCTCGGCATCGGGGACGAACGGATCATCCACGCGCAACGGCAGGATGGCGTCGCCGAACCGCCAGGTCCCGTCGGTGACCAGCTCCCGCGCCGTGAATTCCGCGGGGCGGCCACCGGAACCGTCCACGTGGTGCGCGGCGAAGGCGAGCGCGGGGTGACGGCTGGTCGCGGCACCGTCGATGACCGACGGGACGATGGCGACGACGTCGCCCGCCCGGCACAGGCCGGCGAGTTCGGCGCCGGCGGTCAACCGCGCGACCTCCCCGGGGTCGGGGACCCGGATCCCGGCGTCGGCGAGCACCCGCACCTCCTCCGGCGTCCAGATGCGGCGATGCACCCGGCCATCGTCGACGGCGCCCCACCAGAGCACCGGGCCGCGGCCTCCCAGCAGCGCGGGCGACGGCAGCCTCGGGTGTTCGGAAGCTTCGGCGCCCGCCAGGGGAGACGCCTGCATGGCGCCGCAGTCGTCGATGATCCGCTGCAGTTCCCGCTCTCCGACGGCCTCGCTCTGCCCCAGGACTTCGATCGCGGCGGAGACCGACCGTGCCGCCGCCAAGAGCTCGGGCGCCCGCATGTGCGCGCCCATCTTCCGCAGCCGCTTCTCCAGCCAGTCCAGTGGCCCGACGATGTCTTCCGAACGGCAGTTCCCGCCGTCGAACTCGACGCGCGACGTGCGGAAGAAGGCGTCCAGCGATGCGATGATTTCCCGGTTTCGCACCGCACGGTCAGAATCCCCGTCGGACTCCGCGTCCGCCGCGATGGTCTCTTCGATCTCCTCCAACGCCGCCATCCACGCGGGGCCGCCCACCCCCGGTTGCGCGGCGAGCGCGGAGAGCAGCGGGCGGCGGATCGCGGCGGGCACGACCCCGATGTGGGTCACCGCCCCGGACTGGGAGTCCCTGCTGGTCAGGCCCATGTCCAGGAACGCGGCGATCGCGTGGACGTCGATGGGGCCCGTGATGGCCGCGAGGAACAGGGGCAGCACCTGGGCCGTCGCACGTTGATCGGATGTTTCGAGGGCGCCCAGGCGGGGCATGCCGCGGCGGGCGAGCTCCTGATCGAGGATCTCCGTGTGGTGCGTGGCCACCAGCGCCGTACCCGGGGCAGTCGCGAGGATCCGCGCCGCGGCCTCCGCAGCCTCCCATTCCGTCGGCGCCGTGACCACGCGAAGCCGCTCCAGAACCGTGGGGGCGGGCTCTTCCGCGACGTCGACGCCGAGCGCCGCCATGTCGTCGATGATTTCCGGCCACGGGGCGGGGAGCTCGGCCTTGGCTCCGAGGACGGTCAGCCGGTCGATGCCCAGCGGCCATCCGTCCCCGGCGGCCACGATCTCGCGCAGCATCGCCGCCGCGTCCCTCAACGCGTCGGCCGCTCCCGGAGCGTCGAAAAGCCCTTCGGCCTCCGCGAGATCGGCCAGGCGGGGAGTGGCGCCGGGCACCGGCGAGCCGTCCCAGCCGGCGGCGACGAGCTCATCGCGCCACGCGAGCATCTTCTTGGCCACCGCCCACGCGTCGAGATCGAATGACCCGCCGCACCATCGCCGCGGCGCCTGCGCCAGCGCCGCGCGGTAGGCGGCGATGCGCAGGGGCCTGTCGAGCACGAATCCGGTCACCCCCAGCCGCGTGCCCAGAATCGCGGCCAACCCCGCCGGCCCGACCACCGCGCGCCCCAGCGACGCGCCCGAACCGTCCCCGCGGCCGGCGCCTTCCCATGCGGCGCCGTCGAGGCCCCAACCGAAAGTGATCTCCATGGCGCCCATGCTAGGAAACCTCCCGGATCGCCGCCGCCCGCCGTTCGAACACCGGTGCCAGGGGCCGGCCCGCACCGCGGCGAGCCAGCCGCGGCGGCGGGAAAGCGCGGCTAGCCCGACAGCCGGGACACGAAGATGGCCGTGCCGGGAATCACCGCGCCGCGCAACGGCGACCATTGGCCCCATTCGACGTCGAGGTCATCGGGCCATTCCGGCTCGATGAGGTCCTCCAGCACGAAGCCCGCGGCGGCCAGCTCGCGCACGCGGTCGCCCATGGTCCGGTGGTGCTCGACGTAGATCGCGCGGCCGTCGTCGTCGCGTTCGACGTAGGCGTCGCGGTGGAAATAGGGGATGCCCGCCTTCAGGCCCGCCGGGCCGGGATCGTCGGGGAAGCACCAGCGCATCGGGTGCGTCACCGAAAACACGAACCGCCCGCCCGGCCGCAGCACGCGGGCGACGCCCCTCATCAGCGCGGCCGAATCCGCCGCGAACGGAATCGCGCCGAAGACGGAGAAGACGATGTCGAACGAATCCTCCGCGAACGGCATCGCCGCGGCATCGGCGTGCACGAGGTTGACGCCGGTGACCTCCCGGGCGTCCTTTTTGCTTTGCGACGAGCCGGCCCCGCTTTGCGACGAGCCCGCCGCGTCGACGCCGTGGGCGAGCATATTCATGGACACGTCGAACGCCGTCAGCGACTTCGGCGGGCGGTGCCGGGCCAGCCACCGGGAACACGGTGCGGAACCGCAGCCGATCTCGAGGACGTCGGAACCGGCCAGTTCGCCGGCGTCGCCGAGCAGGCGGGCGTCCTCCTCGCGGAGCATTTCGGGGCACCAGACGAAGTCCCCCTCCGGGCGCCCTTCGCCCAGGTACAGCGGATGTTCGAGGTGGTAGTCGACGGCATCGCCGTCCCACCAGGAACGGTTCGCCCTGGCGGATTCGACGTCGTCGACGGGGCCGTAACCTGCGAAGTGAGACATGCGCCGAGTCTAGGCGCGATGCCCCACTGGCCGCGGCCCGCGGATAACGCGGTTCCCCGTGGCGTCCCACCTGCGGCGGGACTTGATTTGGCGCTGGTGGCGGCGTATCGTGTTCGCGGTATGCGTGCGCGACCCGTGCACGCGTGCCGATCCGGCACCTTCACCTACCGCCCACCAGGGCTTACGTGCGCGTCCCGGACCGACCCTGTCCAACTCGATTTCTATCCGCTTCGGAGCAACTTGCATATGCCCACCTCCAACACCCCTCAGGTCGCCGTCAACGACATCGGCACCGCTGAGGACTTCCTCGCCGCCGTCGACTCCACGATCAAGTACTTCAACGATGGCGACATCGTCGAGGGCACCGTCGTCAAGGTCGACCGCGACGAGGTCCTGCTCGACATCGGCTACAAGACGGAAGGCGTCATCCCCTCCCGTGAGCTGTCCATCAAGCACGATGTCGACCCCGACGAGGTGGTCGAGGTCGGTGACGAGATCGACGCCCTGGTCCTCACCAAGGAGGACAAGGAAGGCCGCCTGATCCTGTCCAAGAAGCGCGCCCAGTACGAGCGCGCCTGGGGCACCATCGAGGATCTCAAGGAGAAGGACGAGCCGGTCACCGGCACCGTCATCGAGGTCGTCAAGGGCGGCCTGATCCTGGACATCGGCCTGCGCGGCTTCCTGCCGGCGTCGCTGGTGGAGATGCGCCGCGTCCGCGACCTGCAGCCGTACATCGGCCAGGAGCTCGAGGCGAAGATCATCGAGCTGGACAAGAACCGCAACAACGTGGTCCTGTCCCGCCGCGCGTGGCTCGAGCAGACCCAGTCCGAGGTCCGTTCCGAGTTCCTGCACCAGCTGCAGAAGGGCCAGGTCCGCAAGGGCGTCGTGTCCTCCATCGTCAACTTCGGCGCCTTCGTCGATCTCGGCGGCGTCGACGGCCTGGTGCACGTTTCCGAGCTGTCCTGGAAGCACATCGACCACCCGTCCGAGGTCGTCCAGGTGGGCGACGAGGTCACCGTCGAGGTTCTCGAGGTCGACCTGAACCGCGAGCGCGTCTCCCTGTCGCTGAAGGCGACCCAGGAGGATCCGTGGCGCGTGTTCGCCCGCACCCACGCCATCGGCCAGATCGTCCCGGGCAAGGTCACCAAGCTGGTGCCGTTCGGCGCGTTCGTCCGCGTCGAGGAGGGCATCGAGGGCCTGGTCCACATCTCCGAGCTGGCCGAGCGCCACGTGGACGTACCGGACCAGATCGTCACCGTCGGCGAGGAGGCCATGGTCAAGGTCATCGACATCGACCTGGACCGCCGCCGCATCTCCCTGTCGCTCAAGCAGGCCGACGAGGACTTCACCGAGGAGTTCGACCCGACCAAGTACGGCATGGGCGATTCCTACGACGAGCAGGGCAACTACATCTTCCCGGAGGGCTTCGACGCGGAGACCAACGAGTGGATGGAGGGCTTCGAGACCCAGCGCGCCGAGTGGGAGGCCCGCTACGCCGAGGCGGAGCGCCACCACCAGATGCACGCCGCCCAGATCGAGCGTCACCGCGCGCAGGCCGCCGAGGCCGCCGCGACCCCGTCGAACTACTCGTCCGAGACCACGGAGGACGCCCCGGCGGCCGCCGAGGCTCCGGCCGAGTCCGGCGGCACCCTCGCCTCCGACGAGCAGCTGGCCGCCCTGCGCGCCCGCCTGTCCGGCAACTGAGCGAACTGACGGTCGCGGCAGCCGGTTGATCCGGCGGCCATGACCGCGAGGCCCCGGCCCGCCCCTTTTCACGAAGGGGCGGGCCGGGGCCTTTTCTCGTCTTCGCTTTACGGAAATGTGAAATGCGTTGCAAGCGGCGGGAAATGGCGGGGCTTCGCGGCGCGGGCCCACGCGATGGCCTATGGTTGGCCCATGCTGAAAGTTGGATTGACCGGAGGAATGGGCAGCGGCAAGTCGTCCGTGGCCCGGCGACTGCGCGAGCTCGGCTGCGTCATCATCGACGCCGATGCCATTGCCCGCGAGATCGTCGAACCCGGTCAGCCGGCGCTGCGGGAGCTGGTCGAAGCGTTCGGCCGCGACATCCTCGATGCCGATGGCCGCCTGCTGCGCAGCAGGCTGGCCAATCGCGCGTTCACGTCGAAGGAGAAGACGGCGACGCTCAACGCGATCACCCATCCGCGCATCAGGGACCGCACGGCGGAACGATTCGCCGAAGCGGGGCCGAAGGACATCGTCGTCCACGACATGCCCCTGCTCGTGGAGAACGACCTCGCGGCGGACCACCACATCGTCATCGTCGTGCACGCGCCCGTCGACGTGCGCGTGAAGCGGCTGGTGGAGGGGCGAGGGGTGGCGGAAGCTGATGCGCGCCGCCGCATCGCCGCGCAGATCTCCGACGAGGAGCGCCTGGCCGCCGCCGACGCGGTGATCGACAATTCGGGAACCGAGCGCGCGCTGATCACGCAGGTCGACAAGATCTGGCGCACGCGGCTCGTGCCGATGTCCGGGGTCGCCGGTCTCGCGGAGCCGCAGCCGGTGCGGCCGTCGGGGCGCATCGATCGGGAAGTGGCGCGCGTGACCCGGCAGTTCGGCGTCGGCGTCGTCGGATCGGTGCTCAGCGGAAATCGGCTGGTGCTGACGGTCGACGGCGAGCCGGAGATCGGCGATGCGCCGTGGCGGCGCGTCGGCACGCATTGGGAGAGCCTCGACCCGGGCAACCCCGTGACCCTGGTCCGCCAGAAGACCCCGGACTTCGACGAGCGCGTCGCAGACGCCTGACCCGGGCGGTCCGCCACCGCGGCTCCGCGACGCGGCTTCACGACGCGGCTTCACGACGCGGCTTCACGACGCGGCGATGTCGATCAGTTCCCGCGCCACCCGTCCGGGTCCGCCGGTGCCGCGCCACACCGCGCGGATGCTGCGGGACAGGTCGAGGCGCGGGTCGACGTCGACGGCCACCAGGTCGCCGCGGGACAGGGCATCGGCGACGGCAAGTTCGCTGAGCACCCCGGGTTCGCCGCCGGCCCGCACCGTCGCGGCGACGGCGGCGTTGCTGCCCAATTCGACGGCGGGCGGCACCGGATGCCAGGGGGCCAGCGCCCGGTCGTAGAAGGCCCTGGTCCCCGAACCCGGCTCGCGCAGGGCGAGGGGAGTGGCGGCCAGTTCCTCGGCGGTGACGGGCCCGTGGTCCCGGCCGCCGGGGCCCGGCTCGTGATCCGCCGCATGCCGCCCGCGCTTCGCCCACGGGTGATCGGGCGAGACGACGATGACCAAATGGTCGTCGGCGACGACGGTGCCGTGGAGGTCCTTCCGCGCCAGCGGCGTCTCCACGAACCCGATGTCGCAGGTGCCGGCGACGACTTCGTCGAACACCCGCTCCGAATTGCGCACGCGGAGCCCGACGTCGGCGCCGGGGTGGCGGCCGCGGTACGTGGCCAACCAGCCGGGCATGAGGTGCTCGGCGACCGTCATGCTCGCCGACACCCGCAGCGGGGCGGACTCGTCCGCGGTGAGCAGGCCGATGTCGTGGTGGAATGCGTCGACGGCGTCGAAAAGCGGCGCCGCCGCGGCGAGCACGGAGCGGCCCAGGGGAGTCGGCGCCGAGCCGCGCGGCCCCCGTTCGATCAGATCGGCACCGAGCTCGCGCTCGAAGGAGGCGATGGTGCGGCTGGCGTTGGGCTGAGCCATGCCCATCGCCCGCGCGGCCGCGCCCAGCCCGCCGAGCTCGTCGATCGCCGCGAGCAGGCGCAGGGCGGTCAGATGCAGTGGCCGGGCCATGCGGGACGACGCGTGCCGCTCATGGCGCGCAGGCGGGAGTGACGGTGGGTCGGGCGGGCCGTCCGCCGGGGACTGCGATCCCGCGCCGGGGCGGGGTGACCGGGTGCTCATATCAAAAGCGTATGTGCTGACACGCCATTCGCGTCTACCGGGGTCGCTCCGAGTGACGGAAACTGGTCGGGTGAACGTGAAGAAGAATGCTCCAGGACTCCTGCTCGCCGCCGCGGGCGTCGCCGTGGCCTACGCGGTGGCCGCGCCTTTCGCCGTGCTCAGCCCCATGGTCGTGGCGATCCTGCTCGGCGTCGTCGTCGGCAACGCGGTCCGGCTCCCCGCATCGGTGGAGCCGGGCCTGGCCATCGCGGCGAAGCGCGTGCTGCGCATCGGCATCGTCCTGCTCGGGTTGCGGCTGTCGCTCCACGACGTCGCCGATCTGGGCCCGGGGATGATCCTCACCGTCATCGCCGTGGTGTTCGGCGGCACCCTCGCCGGCATCGCCACAGGTGCGGCGCTGGGCATCGACCGGCCGCTGCGGCTGCTGGTGGCGTGCGGATTCTCGATCTGCGGCGCCGCGGCCGTCGCCGCCCTGGCCGGCGTGCTCGGCGGAAACGAGGCTCCGGCGGAGGACGGCCGGCCGCGCAGGTCCGGCCTCCAGGAATCGGTGGTCACCGCCGTCGCGCTGGTGGTCATCTTCGGCACGCTGATGATCGCCCTGGTCCCCGCCCTCGGGCACCTCTTCGGGCTGTCCGACATGGACACCGGCATGTGGGCCGGCGCGTCCGTCCACGAGGTCGCCCAGGTCGTCGCCATCGGCGGGTCCGTCGGCGGGGCCGCGCTGGGGGCGGCGGTCGTCATCAAGCTCGGGCGCGTGCTCATGTTGGCCCCCGTCATGGCGATCATCTCGGTCGTGGAGCGCCGCAGGATCCGGGACGCCCACGGGGAGGCCGGAGACGTGTCGTTGCCGCCGATCATCCCGCTGTTCGTCGCGGGCTTCCTGGCCATGGTCCTGGTGCGGTCGACGGGGCTCGTGCCGCAGGGGGTCATCGACGTCGCCGGCGTCGCCGAGCAGCTGCTCCTGGGGGCCGCGATGTTCGCGTTGGGCATCGGCGTCCAGTTCTCCCTCATCCGGAAGGTGGGCGCGGCGCCGTTCATCATGGCGGCCCTGACCACCGTCGTCGTCGCGGTGATCGGCCTGGGCGGGGTCCTCATCGCCGGATGATCGGCGCACGCCGCCGTTAGTTGAAAACCGTTTGCAATAAATGGTCTAATGCCCCCATGACCAAAACCAAGATCGCGGTCGGCGCCCTCGCCGCCGCTTCTCTGTTCTTCACGGCCTGCTCCTCCGACGGCGCGAACGGCTCGGCGGGGGAGACGGCGACCTCGCCCGCCGACGGCGACGCCCGGACCCCGGCCGTGACCACCGCCACGACCGCCGCCGACGCCTCCGAGACCCGCGGTGCCGTACCCCGGCTCGCCATCAGCCACGACGGCGGCGTCATGGTGCTCGACGCCGGAAACCCCGAAAAGGGCGAGAAGCCGAAGGTGCTCTCCGATCTGCCCGCCGAGGGGTACCTGCGCCTCAACCACGCCGGCGACGGCCGCCACGTCTTCGTGTCCTCCGACAAGGCTTTCCGCGCGCTGGATCTGGGCTCGTACTCCAAGCCGCACGGTGACCACTCCCACCACTACGCGGGCGATCCCGTCTTCACCGGTTTCGAGGTCGCCGCGAGCAAGCCGGGCCACGTCGTCGCGGGTGACGGCAAGGCGGTGCTTTTCGACGACGAGACCGGCGACGTGACCACCCTGCGCCTGATGGGGATGGACGCCGTGGACCACTTCCGCGTCCCCGCCCACCATGGCATCGCGGTGCTAGGCGGCGATGGGACGTACATGGTCACCGTCGCCGACGCCGACGGCAAGCGCACCGGCGTCGCCCAGGTCGATGCCGACGGCAAGGAACTCAAGCGCTTCGAGCAGTGCCCGGGCGCCCACGGCGCCGAGGAGTCCGCGGCGGGCGTCTTCGTCGGCTGCGCCGACGGCGGCCTGGTGTACAAGGACGGCGAGGTCAAGAAAGTCACGTCGCCGGACGAGTACGGGCGCATCGGCAACCAGGCCGGATCGCCGAAGTCGAAGTACGTGCTCGGCGACTACAAGTCGGACAAGAAGGCCGCGGACGAGGAGAAGCTGGAGCGCCCGGAGAAGGTCTCCGTGATCAACGCCGAAACCGGCGACCTGAAGCTCGTGGATCTGGGCACCTCCTACACCTTCCGTTCGCTCGGCATGAACGACGACGGTCTCGGCGTGGTGCTGGGCACCGACGGCAAGCTGCACCTCATCGACACCGAGAAGGCGAAGGTGGTCAAGACCATCGACGTCATCGGCGAGTGGAAGGAATCCGAGGAGTGGCAGGACCCCCGTCCCGCGCTGGCCGTGCAGGGCGACGTCGCCTACGTGACCGATCCGGCGACCAAGAAGGTCCACGTCGTCGATCTCAAGGGCGAGAACAAGACGCTGACCGCCGATCTGCCCGAAACCCCCGACGAGATCCTGGCCACGAAGGGCTGAGTGCGGGGCTCCGGTGGTGGCCGGCCCGGAACTCGGTACCCTGGGGGGCATGAATCTTCACCCCCTGATCGCCGAGTACGAGTTCCTCGTCGGCACGTGGAAGGGCCCCGGCAGGGGCCATTACCCGACCATCGACTCGTTCCGGTACAACGAAACCCTCACCTTCGGAGCCGTTCCGGGCAAGCCCTTCCTGCGCTATGAGCAGAAGACCGCCGGCGCCGAGAACCAGCCCATGCACACCGAATCCGGCTTCTTCCGGCCCATCGGCGATGGCCGCGTCGAGTTCACCCTGGCCCAGCCCACCGGCCAGACCGAGGTGCTCGAGGGCACCGTCGAGGCTGGCGACGACGGCGAGCTGACCATCGTCATGGACCGGTCGACCGTGGTGAATTCCGGCACCGCCAAGCAGGTCGACGCGACCGCCCGCACCTGGGTGGTCAACGCCGACCGCACCGAGCTGATCACCGAATTCGGCATGGCCGCGGTCGGCGAGCCGATGCAGCAGCACCTGGTCAGCGAATTGGCCAAGCAGTAGACGCGGAGCACGCGGAACGGCGGGCGGCACCCCGGGGTGGGTGCGCCCGCCGTCTTCGCGTTCGGGTCGGGCCCGGTCAGGCCTTTGCCGCCGCGCGGCCCGATTCGGCGGCCTCGAAGGAATCCGGGATGCGGACGTTGGCTTCGAGGACCTCGCGGTGCCGTGCGGTGTCGTCGTAAAGCTCGTCCTTCAGGGGATTGAGCTTGCGGACGATGATCGTGCGCAGCTGCCAGACGAAGACCGCGACGTTGGCGACCAGCGCCACGAGGGACACCGCGAACAGCGCGCGGGGATCGTTCGACGACTGCACCGCGAAGGCGGAGTCCGTGACGAACGCCGGCACGGCCATGGTGAACATCATCCACAGCGCCAGCGTGGACGCGCGATGCTGCAGCCAGGCGCCCTTCTTGATGAAGAAGGCGGGGATGGTGCACGAGATCAGCAGCGCCGCACCGGCGTAGAAGGAATGGTCGCCGACGCAGTTGTAGACGTAGGCGAAGTTCCACAGGTCGTAGGCGATGATCCAGAACCACATCATGTCCGGCCACACCATGTCGCGCGACGGCGCCCGGGAGATGATGATGCCCGCCCAGCCGCAGATGGTGATCAGGTTCAGCAGGCCGGCGACGCCGTTCATCCAGTTCCAGCTGCCGGAGATCATGCGCACGCCGTCGACGACGCCGTCGACGTTCATCGCGCCGACCTGGAAGTCGCGGATGCACGCCTCGAGGATGTTCAGGGCGAGGATGGCCGGCGGGAAAGCCAGCGCCCACTTGTTGGCGGCCAGCTTCGGGTGGTACCGCAGCGCCATGAAGCCGAGGACGCCGGCCAGCGCCGAGTAGACCTTGACCCAGTGGAACCAGGAGCCGGTCGAGGACCCGGCGCCGGCGGTCGTCGGCCACACGAAGATGGTCAGGATGATCGGCAGGGCGATGAACATCGCCCACGCCGCGCCGCGCCACCGGCGGGTGATTTCGTTGAGCCCGATCAGCGCGCCGAGGACCGCGAACCACGCGACCCACGCGTACCAGGGAACCGATTCGAACAGGAACATTGGGGAAGACCCTCCGTGCGGGCGCGTCCCCCGGCCATCGCCGTTCGATGGCCGAACACAGGCGGGAAAACGCCCTTATGTCTTGTCGCCCCTCATGCTAATTTCGGGGAAAAGGCCAGGCCATAGACAGTTTCGCCGATGTGTCCAGTGGTTGGGACGGCAATGGCCGCGACGGAGGAACATGACACGGGATCCGGGCGCAGCGGGAAGTCCCCGCGACGCCGTGCGGGACGATGCGGGCGCACGGGCGGCGCTGGTCGCCGCCCTGAAGCGCAAATTGGCCACCACGCCGCTGAGCAAGGTGACGGTCGCGGGGCTGGCGGCCGAGGCCGGGGTGACCAGGCAGGCGTTCTACTACCACTTCGACGACGTCTACGACGCCGCGACGTGGGTGTTCACCACCGAGGTCGCCGACCACGTGCTCTCGCATGCCGAGTACTCGCGGTGGGCCGAGGGGTTCCTGCGACTGCTCACGTACATGCGGCGCAACCGCCCGCAGGTCAAGGCCGTGCTCGATTCGCTGACGTGGGTGAAGACGGAGCGATTCTTCCACCGCGTGCTCCGCCGCATGATGTGCGCGATCGTCGCGGAGCTCGAGGCCGGGGAAGCGGAAGGCGCGCCCTCGGGCCGCGCCCCGCGCCCGCTTTCCGACGCCGACCGGCAGTTCATCATCGAGCACTACACGCTCACGGTGCTGGGCCACCTTCTGCACTGGTTGGCGGAGGGGATGAAGGAGGAGCCGGGGGAGCTCGTCGGTCGGATGGAATTCGTCATGCGCGGTCAGGTGGGGGAATCGCTGCGCAGGTTCCGTTCCGGAGGGCCGGCTCCCCGCCCGCCGTCCCGTCCGTGACTCCGTCCAGGCGAACGGATGTGCGACGATGTGGCGGGGGTTGTAGGCTGGCCGCATGGCCTTCGCAGCAGAACAGCCCGTCGTCGCCCACTCCGAATTCCGTCCCGTGGGCGAAATCGAGCGCTCCGGCGGGGACTTCGAGGTCGTCAGCGAATTCGAGCCGGCGGGCGACCAGCCCCAGGCCATCGCCGAGCTGGCCGAGCGGCTGAACCGGGGCGAACGCGAAGTGGTGCTCATGGGCGCCACCGGCACCGGCAAGTCGGCGACGGCCGCGTGGCTCATCGAGAAGATGCAGCGCCCCACCCTGGTCATGGCCCCCAACAAGACCCTCGCGGCGCAGCTGGCCAACGAGCTGTCCTCGCTGCTGCCGAACAACGCCGTCGAATATTTCGTCAGCTACTACGACTACTACCAACCCGAGGCGTACATCGCGCAGACGGACACCTTCATCGAGAAGGACTCGTCCATCAACGAAGACGTCGAGCGCCTGCGGCACTCCGCCACCTCGGCGCTGCTGTCCCGCCGCGATGTCGTCGTGGTCAGTTCGGTGTCGTGCATCTACGGCCTGGGCACCCCGCAGTCGTACCTCGACCGCTCGGCGGTGCTGCGCGTCGGCGAGGAGGTGGACCGCGACGAGTTCCTGCGCATGCTCGTGGACATCCAGTACGCACGCAACGACATCGCCTTCACTCGCGGCACGTTCCGGGTCAAGGGCGACGTCGTGGACATCATCCCCGCCTACGAGGAACTGGCCGTCCGGGTCGAGTTCTTCGGCGACGAGATCGATTCCCTCTACTACCTCAATCCGGTGACGGGCGACGTCGTCAAGCAAGTCGACGAACTGCGGATCTTCCCGGCCACGCATTACGTCGCCGGGCCCGAGCGCATGGAGCGCGCGATCGAGGAGATCAAGAGCGAACTGACCGAGCGCCTGGCGGATTTCGAGAACCGCGGCAAGCTGCTCGAGGCGCAGCGCCTGCGCATGCGCACCGAATACGACCTGGAGATGATCCAGCAGGTCGGGTTCTGCTCCGGCATCGAGAATTACTCGCGGCACATCGACGGGCGCGCGGCGGGCTCCGCGCCGGCGACGCTGATCGACTACTTCCCGGAGGACTTTCTCACCATCATCGACGAGTCGCACGTCACCGTGCCGCAGATCGGCGGCATGTTCGAGGGCGACGCGTCGCGCAAGCGGAACCTCGTCGAATTCGGGTTCCGCCTGCCGTCGGCGCTGGACAACAGGCCGCTGACATTCGACGAGTTCGACGCGCGCGTGGGCCAGGTCGTGTTCATGTCCGCGACCCCCGGGCCGTACGAGCTGGGGCAGACCGGCGGCGAAGTCGTCGAGCAGGTCATCCGCCCGACCGGCCTGGTCGACCCGAAGGTCGTGGTCAAGCCCACCGAGGGGCAGATCGACGACCTGATCCACGAGATCCGCAAGCGCGAGGAGAAGGGCGAGCGGGCACTGGTGACGACGCTGACCAAGAAGATGGCGGAGGACCTCACCGATTACCTGCTGGAAAACGGCGTCCGCGTCCGTTACATGCACTCCGACGTCGACACCCTCAAGCGCGTCGAGCTGCTGCGCCAGCTGCGCCTGGGCGACTACGACGTGCTGGTGGGCATCAACCTGCTGCGCGAGGGCCTCGACCTGCCCGAGGCGTCGCTGGTGGCGATCCTCGACGCGGACAAGGAGGGCTTCCTGCGTTCGACCACCTCGCTGATCCAGACCATCGGCCGCGCCGCCCGAAACGTCTCGGGCGAGGTGCACATGTACGCCGACACCGTCACGGAATCGATGCGCAGCGCCATCGACGAAACCGAGCGCCGCCGCGAGAAGCAGATCGCCTACAACACCGAGCACGGCATCGACCCGCAGCCGCTGCGCAAGAAGATCGCGGACATCCTCGACCAGGTCCACGAGAGCCAGGCCGAGGGCGGCGGCGATGCGGCGGATGCCGCCGCCGTCGACGCCGCGCTGGCCGAGCGCGCGACGGTCGAGGGGATGCCCAAGGCGCAGCTGCAGAAGCTCATCGACGACATGACGGCCCAAATGGGCGCCGCCGCCCGCGAATTGAAATTCGAGTTGGCCGGCCGTCTGCGCGACGAGATTTACGACCTGAAAAAGGAGCTGCGCGGCATGGAGGAAGCGGGGCTGGAATAGATCCCGCGCGGCCGCCCGGGGCCCGGCCCCCGACGCCACCGAAGAGCACGGGGTTAGTGATGGGGGATACTTCGAGTTCCTGTTGAGATGCAGGTCACATAACGCGGCGACCGTGATGACGTGCGCAGATGCCGAAAATTCAGTGAATGATCATTCGCGGTTGGCCGAAAGTTCGCGGTCCGGGACCCCCGTATTTTGCTAGGGTTGGGCGAAGGAACACGGCCCGTTCGGCGTTCCGGACGTGAGTCGCATCACGTCGATCTCGACGAAAAACGATCTCGAATTTCACCATCAACGAGTTTTGCGGAAGGCAGTTTTCATGAGCGCTTACCAGACCATCGTCGTCGGCACCGACGGCTCGAAGTCCTCGCTTCTCGCAGTCGAGCGCGCGGCGGCCATGGCCGCGGCCTTTGACGCGACCCTGGTCATCGGCTGCGCGTACTACGAGAACCAGGAAGCCGCCTCTTCGACGCTGCGCCAGGACTCCGTCCAGGTCCTCGGCGACGACCCGGCCCAGGAGAACCTGGCCAACGCCAAGGAGGCCGCCGAGGCCGCCGGCGCCAAGAAGGTGGAGACCGAGGTTCGGGCGGGTTCCCCGGTGGAGGCCCTGATGTCGCTGGTCACCGACCACAAGGCCGACCTGCTGGTCGTGGGCAACCGCGGCATCAACTCGCTGACCGGTCGCCTGCTCGGCTCCGTCCCGGCCGACGTCGCGCGCCAGTCCGACTGCGACGTGATGATCGTCCACACGGTCGCCTGACGACGCTTCAACGGCATCGGGCGCGGATATCCCGCGCCCATGCGCCGACCCCGGCCGCCCTTTCGGGTGGCCGGGTTTTCGTGTTCGGTACCGCGGTCGCATTGCGGGGCAAGGCCGGGCGCGGCGAGCCCGCACGGTCGGGCCGTGCGCCAGAACCGTGACTCAGTCCGCGGGGACGGGCCGGGCGCCAGAACCGTGGCTCAGTCTGCGGCGTCGATCGCCGGCAACGATTCCGGCTGGCCGTCGGCGACGACGGTGAGCCCCTGCGTCGCGCGGGTCAGGGCGACGTAGAGGTCCTGCAGTCCCTGGGGAGACTCTGCGACGATGGCGTCCGGGTCGACGAGAATGACCTCGTCGAACTCGAGCCCCTTGGCCTCGTCGACGTCGTGCACGGCAATCGGGGAAGCGGCGTGGGCTTCGTCTCCGGCGGCCGGCTGCGCGTGGGCGTCGTCAAGCGAGCCCGCGATGTCCGCCACCCGCGCCGCGGGAGCGATGACGGCCGTCAGGCGCCGGCCCCCGGAAGCCCCGCGGGCGATGTCGAGCGCCCGCGCCAACGTGGCCGTGCGCACCGGTGCGCGGCCCGTCGAACGGATGGACCGCGGCGGCTCGGCCCCCGGCGCGATGCGGGACAGGACATCGGCGGCGACGTCCATGATCTCCGACGGCGTGCGGTAATTGACCGTCAGCCGATGCAGCCGCCAGCGGTCGCCGATGACCGGATCGAGCGCGTCGGCCCAGCTCTCGGCGCCGGCGGGGGAGCCGGTCTGCGCGATGTCGCCGACGATGGTCATCCAGCCGTTGGGGGAGCGGCGGCGGATCATGCGCCACGCCATGGCGGACAGCTCCTGGGCCTCGTCGACGATGACGTGGCCGTACGTCCACTCGCGGTCCTCGGCCGCCCGGTCGGCGGTGCTGCGGACGTCGCGGTCGCGGTGGCGCTCCGCCAGGGCCTCGGCGTCGATGAGGTCGTAGGCCATGAGGATTTCGGCGTCGGAGCCGTCGTCGAGCTCCTGCTGGGCGGAGCCGGTGAGGATGTCCAGCGCGTCCTGCGCCTCCTCGATCTGCGCGCGCCAGAACTCGCGCTCGTCGTCGGCGTCGGAGACGTCGCCGAGCAGCTCCGCCAGCTCGTCGAGAAGCGGCGGATCCGACGGGCCCATCGGCGTGCCGGGCTCGCGGAGCAGGGCGGCGCGGGTGGCGTCGTCGTACTCGGCGGCGGCCGCGGCGATGCGCTCCTCCGACTCGAGCAGGTCGGCGAGCAGCTGCTCCGGGGTGAGCTCCGGCCACATCTCGTCGAGGACCGCGGAGATCGCCGGGTCGTCGTCGAGCTCGTCGCGCAGGTCCGCGACGTCGGTGACCGACAGCAGATTCTCGCCGCCGAGCGGGTCCGCGCCGATCCGGTCCGCCAGCTTCCGCGCCAGGGACTCGACCAGGTGCTCGCGGAACAGCGGGCGAGCCAGGTTGTGGGGCTTGCGGGAGCGCCGGGCGCGGGTGCGGGCGGCGCGCACCATCGCCGGGGTGATGGTCAGCTCGACGCCGTCGAACGCCACGGTGACGTCGTCGGCCGGGTCGGGCTGCCGGTCGCGGACGGCTTCGCGGAGGATGTGCACCATCTCCGCCGAACCCTTCACCTCGCGGGTGGCCAGCGATTCCGCGCCCGTGCCGGAGACCCCGGGGTAGAGGTCGGCGATGGTCCGCAGCACCACGCCCGTTTCGCCGAGGCTGGGCAGCACGCGCGAGATGTACTCCAGGAACGTCGTGTTCGGGCCGAGGATGAGCACGCCCGTCTTCGCCAGCTGGTCTCGGTGCGTGTACAGCAGCCATGCCACGCGGTGCAGCGCGACGGCCGTCTTGCCGGTGCCCGGGCCGCCCTGCACGACCATCGCGCCGCGGCCGGAATCGCGGATGATCAGGTCCTGCTCGCGCTGGATGGTCTCCACGATGCCGCGCATGTGGCCGGTGCGCGCGGAGTCGATGACCTCGCGCAGCACGGCCTCGCCGCCGACGCCGTCCTCGATGCGCCGCTCCGCGCCCGATCCGGCCCCGGTTCCCGCATCCGCCCCGGCACCGGTTCCGCCACCGTCTCCGCCGGCCGCCGCGCCATCGGGGCCCGCCAGGCGCTCGTCGTCGATCGCCCGGACGGTCCGCCCCCGCGTGCGCAGATGCCGGCGCAGCGTCACGCCCTCGGGGTGCGCGGTCGTCGCCAGGTAGAAGGGACGGGCCTGCGGCGCGCGCCAGTCCATGAGCAGCGAACGGTATCCGTCGTCGGCGTCGGAAAGCCCCATGCGCCCGATGTACCTGCGGTCCAGCTCCGGGGCGCCGGGCACGGGGTTGTCGGGTTCGTCGTCGGCGATGTCGATGCGCCCGAAGACGAGGCCCACCTCCGCGTGCCGGTAGCGCTCCAGGTTGGACTGGAGGCGCTGGTACTCCACCTCGCGCTCGACGCGGGCCTGCGGCTCCGGATCGTCGTCGAGCATCACCTTGCGCAGCGCCTCCTGGTCGCGGCGCCGCGCGGCGTCGAGATGCGCGTACACCTCGTCGAGATGCTCCTGCTCGGCGGGCAGATCCGGGTGCGGCACGTGCGCTCCAATCCTGGTCGGGGAAATATGCCATTTTACGCCACGGCCATTCCGGGGCGGAGACCCCCGCTTCACGACGCCCGGCGTTTCCTCCCGTCCACCGGAAACGCGCGAAGCGGCCCGCCCACCGGAATCGGTGGGCGGGCCGCGTGGTTCGGGTCAGTTGGGCTCCATCGTCGCGCGGGCCCCGTGCAGGGGGCGGGCGCGACCGGGCCCGCGGACCCTACGCCAGGTTCTTGCGGGCCTTCTTCAGCTGCTTGCGGGCGCGCTTGCGGGACTTCTTGGTCTCCTTGGCGGCCACGTCGGCGGCGTCGGAGAAGGTCTCGCGGGCGGTTTCGGCGGCGCCGACGAGGGTCTCGCGGGCCTCCTCGGCGAAGGACTGGAGGGAATCCTTCCAATCGTCCTTGTTGTCGGCGACGTAGCCCTCGGCGCGCTGGAGGGCATCGGCCGACTTGTCCTGCAGGTCGGCGCCGACTTCCTGCGCCTTCTCCAGCCACTCGGCGGCGGTGCCCTTGAGCTCCTCGGTGCGCTTCTCGGCCTCCGACTTGGTGGGCAGTGCGGCCTGGACCTTCTTGTTCACCTGCTTGCCGGCGTGCTCGGCGCGCCAGGCCAGGCCCGGGCGGCCGGCGGTGTCGGCGGTGGCCAGGAACAGGCCGCCGAGCAGGGCGACGTCGGTGAGGAAGCCGGTCTTGCGGGCCTTGCGCTCCTTCGGGTCCTGGGTCTCCCAGAAAGAGTGGCGCGCCAGGGCGGTGGGCACCTGGACCAGGGCCAGGGCGGTGGCGGCGACGCGCGGGGCCTTGCCCAGGGCGTACATGGCGCCGGCGGCGACCTTGGTGCCGGCGACGATCTGGACGGTCGTCTGCGGGTCGCTCGGCAGGAGCGAGACGTACTGCGCGGGAACGACGGTGCGGAGCCGCTTGGTCACCTCGCGGGCGCCCTCCAGATGGTCCTTCTGGTTCATGAGGGTGTCCACGCCATCGGCGACGAAAACCGAGGCGAGCATCGGACGGGCGAGCTTGCGGATCATTTTCTGGTCAACTCCTGTTTGTCGTGTGGGTCTCATGCGGTTGGTGCGCACGTGGTCCGGGACGGTCGGCGGTTCGCGTGGAACCGGGTTCGACCGGCACTGCGGCCCATGTCCCGATTCTACCCGCGGTTGGGTGCGGTGTCCGTGGTTTACCAGCCGCGGTTGCGCCATTCCTCCAGGTGGGGGCGTTCGGCGCCGACGGTGGTATCCGAGCCGTGGCCGGGGTGGACGACGGCGTCGTCCGGGTAGGCGTCGAAAATGCGCTCCTCGACGTCGTGGAGGAGCTGTGCGAAATTCTCCTGGTTCGCGGTCTTGCCCACGCCGCCGGGGAAGAGGGAATCGCCGACGAAGAGGTGGATGGGCGCGTCGTCGGCGGTCTCGGCTCCGTCCGCGCCGCCCTCGGCGTTCGACGGGTCGCCGGCGTCGAGGCCCAGGCCGACGCCGCCGCGGGTGTGCCCGCGGAGGATGAAGGCCACCAGCGTGGCGCCGTCGCCGAAGGTGACCACGTCGCCCTGGTCCAGGCGGCGGTCGGCGGGCACGGCGATGTCCGGGGCGTCGAGGGTGGAGGTGATGTGCTCCGCGCCCCACGCCTCCACGAGTTCCGGCAGCGCCTGGACGTGGTCGCCGTGGGAGTGGGTGGTGACGATCGTCGTCACGGTCGCCCCGGCGGCGTCGCACAGCGCCTTCAGGTGATCGGCCTCGTCGCAGGCGTCGATCAACAGCGAATGCTCGGGCGCGCGGGTGTCCACCAGCAGGTGGCAGTTGTTGTCCATGTCGCCGACCGAGGTCTTGTACACGTCGATCGCGCCGACGCGGACGCGCTGCACTTCGCGCCGGGACAGGTCGCCGGTGTAGTCGTCGTTGATGGTGACGTCGTTTGCTGTCATGGCCGCCAGGGTAGCGGCGGTCGCGCGATCCCGCCGGGAAGCGTTCGAACGGATGTATGAGTGATGTATCATCGCGGGCGGCGCATCCGACATGCATGCGGCACACTCGTCCGGGAGCCCCATCAGGCGACCGGCAAACACATCCGACCAGGAAAGGTGCGTACGTTGGCCGAACGGCTCATCGTCCGTGGTGCCCGGGAGCACAACCTCAAGGGCGTCGACATCGACCTGCCCCGCGACAAGATGGTGGTCTTCACCGGCCTGTCGGGGTCGGGCAAGTCGTCGTTGGCGTTCGACACGATCTTCGCGGAGGGCCAGCGCAGATACGTCGAGTCGCTGAGCTCGTACGCCCGCATGTTCCTGGGCCAGATGGAGAAGCCCGAGGTCGAGCTGATCGAGGGCCTGTCGCCGGCGGTGTCCATCGACCAGAAGTCGACGAACCGCAACCCGCGGTCGACGGTCGGCACGATCACGGAGGTCTACGACTACCTGCGCCTGCTGTTCGCCCGCACGGGCACCGCGCATTGCCCCACGTGCGGCGAGGTCATTTCGTCGCAGACGCCGCAGCAGATCGTCGACCAGGTGCTGGAGCTGCCCGAGGGCACGAAGTTCCAGGTGCTGGCGCCGGTGGTGCGCACGCGCAAGGGCGAGTTCGTGGATCTCTTCGCGGAGCTCGCCGCGGAGGGTTACGCGCGCGTCATCGTCGACGGCGAAATGCACCGCCTGACCGATCCTCCGACCCTGGAGAAGCAGGTGAAGCACGACATCGACGTCGTGGTCGACCGCCTGCAGGTGAAGGAGTCGCAGAAGCGGCGCCTGACCGATTCCGTGGAGACGGCGCTGCGCCTGGCCGACGGCGTCGTGGTCATCGACGCCGTCGGGCTTGACGACGATGACGAGAACCGGCTGCAGCGCTTTTCCGAGAACATCTCGTGCCCCAATGGCCACCGCATCGACATCGAGGAGCTGGAGCCGCGGTCGTTTTCGTTCAACTCGCCGTACGGCGCCTGCCCGGCGTGCGACGGCCTGGGCACGAAGCTGGAGGTCGACGAGGATCTGGTGGTGCCGGATCCGTCGAAGCCGGTGACCGAGGCGATCGGGCCGTGGAACCGGACGCTGAACAAGAAGTACTTCGAGAAGCTCGTCACCGGCCTGGCCGACGAGATGGGGTTCGACCCGCAGACGCCGTTCCAGGATCTGACCAAGGCGCAGCACAAGGCGCTGATGCACGGGTCGAAGCACAAGATCAGCGTCCGCTACCGCAACCGGTACGGGCGCACGCGCCAGTACACCGCGCCGTTCGAGGGCGTCATGCCCTACCTGCACCGGAAACTCGAGCAGGCGGACAGCGAATCGCAGAAGGAGCGGTACCAGGGGTACATGCGCGAGGTGCCGTGCTCGACGTGCAACGGCGCGCGGCTGCGCCCGGAGATCCTGTCGGTGACGCTGGAGTCGGAGGGCTTCGGCGAGAAGTCCATCGCGGGCCTGACGGAGATGTCCGTGGCGGACTGCTCGGCGTTCCTCGATGCCCTGACCCTGGGCAAGCGCGAGGAGATGATCGCGGGCCGCGTGCTGCGCGAGGTGCAGGCCCGCCTGCGTTTCCTGCTCGACGTCGGCCTCGATTACCTGTCCCTCGCCCGCTCGGCCGGCACTCTGTCGGGCGGCGAGGCACAGCGCATCCGGTTGGCCACGCAGATCGGCTCGGGCCTGGCGGGCGTCCTCTACGTCCTCGACGAGCCGTCGATCGGCCTGCATCAGCGCGATAACCACCGCCTGATCCAGACCCTGAAGAAGCTGCGGGACCTGGGCAACACGCTCATCGTCGTGGAGCATGACGAGGACACGATCCGCGAGGGCGACTGGCTCGTCGACATCGGCCCGCGGGCCGGCGAATACGGCGGCGAGATCGTGTATTCGGGCGAGCCCGGCGGCATCTTCGACGCCGAGGGGTCGATCACGGGCGAGTACCTGTCCGGCAAGCGCAAGATCCTGCCGCCGGAGAAGCGGCGCCCGATCGACTTCGACCGGCTGGTGACCGTGCGCGGGGCGCGCGAGAACAACCTGAAGAACGTCGACGTGAGCTTCCCTCTGGGGCTGCTGACCTGCGTGACGGGCGTGTCCGGCTCGGGCAAGTCGACGCTGGTCAACGAGATCCTGGCCAAGGTGATGTCCAACGAGCTCAACGGCGCCCGCCAGGTTCCGGGGCGGCACACGCGGGTCGAGGGGCTCGATCAGCTGGACAAGCTCGTCCAGGTTGATCAGTCGCCCATCGGGCGCACGCCGCGGTCGAATCCGGCCACGTACACCGGCGTCTTCGACAAGATCCGCAATCTGTTCGCCGATACGCAGGAGGCGAAGGTGCGCGGCTACAAGGCCGGGCGTTTCAGCTTCAACGTCAAGGGCGGCCGCTGCGAGGCGTGCCGCGGCGACGGCACGCTGAAGATCGAGATGAACTTCCTGCCGGACGTGTACGTCCCGTGCGAGGTGTGCGAGGGCGCCCGGTACAACCGGGAGACGCTCGAGGTCCTGTACAAGGGCAAGAACATCGCGCAGGTGCTCGACATGCCCATTTCCGAGGCCGCGGAGTTCTTCGAGCCCATCCAGTCGATCGCCCGGTACCTGAACACCCTCGTGGACGTCGGGCTCGGGTACGTCCGACTGGGCCAGGCGGCGACGACGCTCTCGGGCGGTGAGGCGCAGCGCGTGAAGCTCGCCGCCGAACTGCAGAAGCGGTCCAACGGCCGGACCGTCTACATCCTCGACGAGCCGACGACCGGCCTGCATTTCGAGGACATCCGCAAGCTCATGCTCGTGCTGCAGGGGTTGGTGGACAAGGGCAACACGGTCATCGTCATCGAGCACAATCTCGACGTGATCAAGTCCGCTGACTGGATCATCGACATGGGGCCCGAGGGCGGCGCCGGCGGCGGCACCCTGGTCACCCAGGGCACGCCGGAAGACGTCATCGAGGTCGAGGCGTCCCACACCGGCCGTTTCCTCCGGCCGCTGCTGCAGGCTTAACTGTTCTGCCCCGGCAGGTTGCGAACGTCGGCTTCCGGGGTAGCGGCGCCCGGGAAACCGCGGCACCGGAAGCACCGCAACCGGCGTTCGCCCGGTCGGTGCACCGCCCCCGCCGTTCGCCCGGTCGGCGCACCGCCCCCTGACGTAAACCCACCCCGAATGCGCGGACCCACCCGCTGTGACGGGTGGGTCCGCGCATTCGGGGTGGGTTAGCCGGTGCGTCCCGGGAGGTTGCGCGGGCCGGGCCCGATTCGGGGTGGGTTAGCCGGTGCGCCCCGGGAGACTGCGGTGGCAGGCCAGCTCAACCGCCGCAGAAGCCAATCGCAACGTCAATCAACCGCAACGCCACGGGACGCGACACCTAGCCGGAGCCCGGGGGAGTTCCCCAGCCGTCGTCGGTATCGCGACCGCGCTCCGGGTCGGATGGCGGCGCTGCCCACGGATCGGGCTCCGGCCCCGGCGCTCCGGAGTCCTTCGCCCCGGCTTCCGATGGGGTGGCGGCCGTTCCGTCGTAACGCCCGGCCCCGGCTCCGTGCGAGCCGGCACCCGTCGCATCGGAGCGCGGCGCCCCGCCGACCGTGGCGTCGGCACGCGGCCCGTCGGTGCCGGGCGATCCGGTGCCGAAGACATTGCCGGGTTCCGTGCCCTTGCCCGGTGCGGCGGCGGAGGCGACGCGATCGGCCTTCTGGTCGCGGAGGTTGCGGGCGACGACCATGCCCAGCAGCACCAGGCCGCACAGCAGGAACGCCGAGACGCGGGTCAGGCCGCTCATGGCCTGCATGTCGTAGAAGACCAGCTTGAGCACCGCGACGCCGGCGATGACCAGGGAAGCGGCCATGTTCGCGTCGATGTTGAGGCGTTTCGGCGCGAGCATCATCCAGGCGGCCGCGATCATCCAGCCGATGGACAGCAGCATGTGGGCCAGGCTGAACCGCATGCCGGCCGAGGTGAGCACGATGATCACCGGCACCGCGGTGAGCAGCAGGCCGATCAGAGCGGCGCTCTTCTCGTACCTGCCGGCCTCGCCCCGGTTCGCCACGAGGATGGCGATCAGGCCCAGCGCGATGACGCCGATGAGCAGGGCGGACAGCGGGACATTCGGCGCGTCCAGCACGTCGAGCCGGAACTGGTGCTCGACCAGGTAGGAGGGCGAGAACATGGTCAGGATCAGCGCCGGCATGTTGCCGAGCAGCGCCACCGCGATCCACAGGGGAAGCAGGCGCTTGCCCAGGACGGTGGGCCGGAAGACGAAGATCCACGTGATCGCGGCGGCCACCAGCAGCGCCGGGAGCCTGGTCCACGTGCTGTGGGGATCCGTGACGCTGAGCTGCAGCGCCGGCACGGCCGCGGTGAAGAAGCCGGCCCAGCGCAGCGAGGACATCCGCGGATCCGTCAGAGGCTTCCAGGGACCGAATCCGGCTCCGCCGATGGCGAGGCCGAGGAACAGGGCGACGAAGGGGGAGAACTTTTCCCCGGGCCCGATCGCGGTGAGCATCAACGGGGTCGGCCAGATGAGCGCGTAGAGCGTCTGCAGGCCGCGGTTCTTGAGCTCCTCGGTGTTGAGGCTGGCACCCGGGACCCAGACCTCGCGGGGCGCGGATTCGCCGGACTCGGTTTCGTGGGATCCGGCGGCGGAGTCGTCGAGGAACTCGGGGACCGCGATGGCGATGCCGGCGACGATGAAGGCGGCCACGGCGAGCCAATCGGGGTCGGCCGCGTTGAGTACGGTCACCGAACCGATCAGGTACAGCGCCGCTGCGGTGAGGGAGACCATGGGGCGCTGCGGGCGGTCCCGCCATGCCCATGCGGCGGCGACCGGCGCGATGAGGATCGCCGCGATGACGTCGAAGTCGTCGGAGGACTTCGGCCAGACGGTGGTGCACACCGTGAAGTAGGAGATGACGAAGGCGATCATGTGGAACGCGACGGAATTCCACCAGCGGGCGCCGGCGTAGGCGATCCCCATCACCGCCAGCACGACGAGCGTGCCCAGCCAGTTGGGCCACCATTCCAATATGTTGACCAGGACCGATGTCGTTATGTGCGCGGTTATCGTCGCAGCCGATCCGGCGGCGGTGACTCCCGCGTTGCCGGGGTTCTTCCGGTGGACGACCACCGCGACGACGGCGAGCGCCACGGCGAGACCGTAGGCGAGGATGACGCGGCCGAGCGGGCCGAGCAGGCCCGACTGGATGGCGAACGCCAGCAGCAGGATCACACCCGAGATGGTGATGAGCGCGCCGACTGCGGCGGTGATGCGCAGGACGATCTTCTCGTCTTCCCACCACGGGTGCTCACGGGCCGCCAGCTGCATCGGGGTCGGCGGAAGAACCCGGGAATAGGGTGAGGGCGCCGGCGGCGCACCGTCCGACTCCCGGGCGTCCGGGCCCGGTTGCCGGAATCGCGCGGCGAACGCCTGAGCGGCCGCGGGGACGCCGGTCCGGTGCTGGCCCGGCGGGCCTCCGGGGGTCTCGCCCGCGCCGGCGCCGGGACCGGCGGCAGCGGGAACTCCGGGAGCGCCGGAACCGGCGGCGGGGGGAACACCGGGAGCCACGGGAGCGCCCGGGAACGCACCGGGCGCGCCGCCGTGAGCCGGGCCGGACTGGGGCAGTTGGCTTCGGCCGAGCGGCTGCCCGGGTGCGGGGCCCGGAACCGGGCCCTGCGGGGGCCGGGGCGCACCGCCGCGGCTCGGGGAGTGCGGCGAAAGGGGCGGCGTTTGCCAACCGGGGCCGGCGCCGGGACCGGGGCCTCCCGGGGGTGGGACGGGCGCTGCGGTCGGCGTCGGCGGGGCGGGGTGGCCGGGCGTCGGCGTGGCCGCGGGGCCGGTGCCTCCGGCCTCCGTCACGTCCAGGTCGCCGCGAAGATTCTTCGCGACGGAGGCCACGCGGTCGGCGGCATCCGCCAAGTCGGCGAGTGCGTCGGCCAGCTGCCGGTTGCGGTCATCGGGCGCATTCATGCACACGACACTACGTTCGGCTCGCTAACCATGCCCGGTGAATCGCCGATCTTCCAGCTGCCCCGCAGGCCTCGCCCGGACGCGCGGAACCCGCCCCGGAACTGGTCCGGGACGGGCTTGATTTGCGACGGATGGCGCGGGCGAAATCGGCGCCGTCGTATTCTTCGGCGCCTACTTCTTCACGACCGTGATGGACCATTCGGCGTCGCCGACGACCTTGAAGTCCTTGACGCCGTGGCCTTCGGTGGCGGCCCAGCGCGGGATCGACTCGGTGCCCTGGGTGCAGTCGAAGCCGATGACCAGCTCGTCGCCGGGGTTGAGCTCCTCCATCTTCTGCTTCGCCTCGATGAGGGGGAAGGGGCAGACTTCGCCGTTGGTCTCGAGAACGTGGGTGGCCATGTGGGGTCCTTTCGTGGTGGTTGATTGTGGCTGTGGAAAGTGGTGGATGAATCTGACGGTGGAACGCGGTGGCTGAATGCGACGGTGGAACCAGCGGTGAAACGGTGGAACCAGCGGGGAAGAGGGGTTGCCGGTTCTGGCCGTGGAACGTCGCCGCGAGTGGGGATCCGCGCCGAATCGTCCGGGCGCGGGCCCGCCGCCAGGTCAGGCGTTGACCTTGCTGGTTTCGGCGTCGGCGGCGCCGGTGTTGGCGGTGCCGCTCTTGACTGCGGTGTCGCTTTCGTCCGCGGCGCCGTCCTTGACCCCGTCCTTGCCGTCATCGCGGGAACGGGTGCGGGACAGGGCGGAACGGACGGAGGTCGGCAGCAGCGGCTTGCGCATGAGGTAGATGCGGGCGGCCAGGCCGGCGCCGAGCGCCATGGCGGCCAGGGAAATCCAGCCCTGCCAGGAGAACAGGCCCGTGGCGACCATGCCGTTGCCGACGGTGCAGCCGCCGGCGAGCACGGCGCCGACGCCCATGGCGACGCCGCCGCCGACGGAACGCTTGGCGATCTGCGCGTTGGGGACGCGGACGCGGAACTCGCCGGACGCCTTGGCCGCGATGAACGACCCGGCGAGGATGCCGAGGACCAGCAGGGTGCCCCAGTTCATGTACTCGGACTCGCCCGTGCCGAACCAGGCGACGAGGTGCGCGGAGGGAGTGGTGATGCCCAAACCGGAGTTGCGCCCGGTGGCCTGGGACAGCGGCCAGGCGATGGCGCCGAGGGCGCCGACGATGGCGGCGGTGGTGAGCAGCCCCCAGGGCTTCTCGGCCAACAGGTGCGCCAGGCCGGTCTTGCGCGGCGGCAGGCCCGGGATCTCGATCTTCGGCTTGGAGACTTCTCGATAGACCAGCCACGCGGTCACCGCGACGAGCGCGATGAGCGGCACGAACGCGGGGACGCCGAGATCGCCGTGGATGGTGCCGGAGCCGATGGTGCGGTCGCGCGCGGCCTCGGTGAAGCCGGACAGCGGTCCCAGCCGCATGAACGCGGCGGTCGCGGCGTAGGCGGCGAGGGCGAGCCAGGAACCGACCAGACCTTCGCCGGCGCGGTACCAGGTGCCGGTGGCGCATCCGCCGGCCAGCACCATGCCGTAGCCGAAGATCAGGCCGCCGGCGATGGTGGCGGCGGGGGCGAAGCTCTGGTCCTTCAGCTCGACCAGGCCGGCGCCGGCGAGCGCCCAGAAGCCCACGGCGTGCACCGCGATGACGAGCATCAGCGCGGTGAAGCCGCGCATGGACTTCGTCAGCCAGAGGTCGCGGAGGAAGCCCGTGACGCAGAAGCGCCCGCGCTGGAGCACGTAACCGAGGATGGTCCCGAGGACCGCACCGGTGAGGAGCATGCGAATGCACCGTCCTGTTCATCTTTTCCCGGGCCGGCGGGGCGCCGGGCGGGGGAGGGGGAATTGCTCGAAATCGCTTGACGACGGTCATGCGTCGATCAGGCGCGGTGTGCACGCTACACACATACGGACAAGTCTGTCTAGTCAGATCGGTCTATTTTTCGGCCATGCTCTTCGTTCGCCGTGGGCTACGGTGGTTTCCGGTTTTCCTGCGAACCGGGGCGCGGCCGGGCCGTCGCAAAGCGAAATGCCGGCGAACGTGCGGGCCATGCGCGCGGGCAAACGGCGGGCAAGCGGGGGGCGACGTGCGCGTGGCGTGCGCGGGCAGATGTGCGGTGCGGGGCGCGCCGCCCGTTTTGTCGATCGGGGGTGCCCGTGCTAGCGTCATTCACACGACCGCCAAGCGGCGGCGCTTCACCGCGCCTTCGCCTTGGTAGCGAAGAGGAGAGAATCCCACCCTGGGTGCGCCGAAGAATCATGGTTGCGCCGGGGTCGACCCGATGGGGCGAAGAAGGCCTTTGCCGGCCCGCGCGCCCACCCACATCGGAAGGCGTCGTGGCCCGGCAACGGGCCGCCTCGCGTGGCTTCCCTCGTACATTTGCTTCCGGCGGTTCGGCAACGAAATGTACAGGCACTACCTAGGAGGCCACATCAGCGCTGAAGCTCGCATCAACGAGCGAATCCGAGTTCCCGAAGTCCGACTCGTCGGACCCGGTGGTGAGCAGGTCGGCATCGTTCGCACGGATGACGCCCGCAAGCTCGCGTACGAAGCCGATCTCGACCTCGTCGAGGTCGCCCCCAACGCGAAGCCGCCGGTCTGCAAGATCATGGACTACGGAAAGTTCAAGTACGAGCAGGCCCAGAAGGCCCGGGAAGCTCGCAAGAACCAGCAGCAGACTGTGGTCAAGGAACAGAAGTTCCGGCCGAAGATCGACGATCACGACTACGAGACGAAGAAGGCCAACGTGGTCCGCTTCCTCGACAAGGGGTCGAAGGTCAAGGTCACCATCATGTTCCGCGGCCGCGAGCAGTCGCGCCCGGAACTCGGTTTCCGACTCTTGGAGCGCCTCGCCGACGACGTCAAGGAACACGGCATCGTCGAGACCCGCGCCAAGCAGGACGGCCGCAACATGACGATGGTCCTGGGGCCGGTCCGCAAGGGCAACAAGAAGTAGCCGGCCAACGGCCGGGACGACGCGAACCGGGATGCGGCAGGCATCCCGGGCGGTTCGCCGCACCCCGAAACGGGGACCACCGCAGAGTTCCGGACAACGAGATTTCGAAAAGGACGCGAAAAACATGAAGCAGAAGACCCACAAGGGCACCGCCAAGCGCATCAAGGTCACCGGCGCCGGCAAGCTCCGCCGCGAGCAGGCCAACCGCCGCCACCTCCTCGAGGGCAAGCCCTCGACCCGCACCCGCCGCCTGAAGGGCACGACCGACGTCGCCAAGGCCGACGAGAAGCGCATCAAGCGCCTCCTGGGCAAGGCGTAACAGCCTCCCACTGCCCGTGATCCCCGCCGAAGACCGGGGACCGGATAACGAACACAACATCCGTCAGACAAGTAAGGAAGTACCAACGTGGCACGTGTGAAGCGGTCCGTCAACGCCAAGAAGAAGCGTCGCGAAGTCCTGGATTCCGCCAAGGGCTACCGCGGCCAGCGCTCCCGCCTGTACCGCAAGGCGAAGGAGCAGATGCTCCACTCGAAGACCTACGAGTTCCGCGATCGCCGTCACCGCAAGGGCCAGTTCCGCAAGCTGTGGATCCAGCGCATCAACGCCGCCGCCCGCGCCAACGGCATGACCTACAACCGCTTCATCCAGGGCCTGGCCCTGGCGGGCGTCGAGGTCGACCGCAAGAACCTGGCCGAGCTCGCCGTCAACGACGCCGCGACCTTCGCCGCCCTGGTCGAGACCGCCAAGGCCGCCCTGCCCGAGGACGTCAACGCCCCGGCCGCCGAGTAATCGACCGGTTCGCGTACCCTCGTCGGCATGGCTGACGACTTCCGGCGACCCGCGGAGACCTTCACTGCAAGGACTCCGCGGGTCGTTTCGGCTTCCAAGCTCCACAGGGCCGCCGCGCGCCGCAAGGCGGGGCGGTTCCTGGTCGAGGGCTTCAATTCCGTCGACGCGGCGGCGCGGGCGGGCGCGATCGTCGAGGCGTTCGCCACCGACTCGGCGCTCGACAGGCACGGGGGCCTGATCGGGGAGATCGCCGCCGCGGGGCGGCCGGTGTCGATGATCGACGTGTCGGCCGCCGCGGCGCTGGCCGAGACCGTGACCACCGTCGGCCTGTTCGCCGTGTGCGATTCCGCGGCGGTGCTGTCGCCGCTCGAGCTGGCCGTCGCCGCCGGCCGCGACGCCGGAGTGCTCGTCGTCCCCGTCGAATGCGGCGACCCCGGCAATGCCGGCACCATCATCCGCATGGCCGATGCGCTGGGCGCCGGGGGAGTCGTGCTCGCAGGCGACTCCGTCGATCCGCTCGGCGGCAAGGTCGTGCGCTCGTCCGCGGGCTCGGTCTTCAACGTGCCGGTCGCCCGCGAGCGCGACGTCGATGCGGTCCTGCGGTCCCTGGCGGAGGCGGGCTTCACGACGCTCGCGACCACCATGGACGCCGAGGTGACCCTGGGCCGCGATGATTTGCCCGCCGGGCCCGTGGCGTGGCTGTTCGGCAACGAGGCCCATGGGCTGGCGCCGGAGGTGCTTGCCGGCGCGGGCGCCCGCGTGTCCATCCCCATCCGCGGGGGCGCCGAATCGCTCAACTTGGCCACCGCCGCGGCGATGTGCCTGTGGGAGACCGCGCGCGGCAAGTGATCGCGGAACCGCTATGATTGCCCGTTGTCAAGAACGGGGTCGGTGCGCGGCATGCCCGCCGCCGCCCCGTCGTCCCCGCCGACGAAGAAATGGGCATCTGACGTGAGCGACACCCCCACCTCCATCGACCTGTCCGAGGAAGCGCTGAACGCCGCCGCCGACGCGGCGGTCGCCGCGTTCGCCGGAGCCGCCGATCTGGCGCAGCTGGCCGACGCGCGCCGCGCGCATCTCGGCGACGATGCCCCGATCCCGCAGGCCCGCCGCGCCCTGGGGTCGATCCCGAAGGCCGAGCGCAAGGACGCCGGCCGCCGCGTCAATGTGGTGCGCGGGAAGGTGGAGAAGGAGTTCGCGCAGCGCCAGGCCGTGCTCGAGGAGGAGGACGCCGCCCGCCGTCTCGCGGAGGAGCGCATCGACGTCACCGTTGACACGACCCGCGGCCAGCGCGGCGGCATGCACCCCATCACCATCCTGTCGGAGCAGATCGGCGACATCTTCCTGGGCATGGGCTGGGAGATCGCCGAGGGGCCCGAGGTCGAGGCGGAGTACTTCAACTTCGACGCCCTGAACTTCCTTCCGGACCATCCGGCGCGCACGCTGCAGGACACCTTCCACATCGCCCCGGAGGGTTCGCTGCAGGTGCTGCGCACGCACACGTCGCCGGTGCAGGTGCGCACCATGCAGGAGCGCGACCTGCCCATCTACGTCATCTGCCCCGGGCGCACGTTCCGCACCGACGAGCTCGACGCCACCCACACCCCGGTGTTCCACCAGGTCGAGGGACTGGCCATCGACAAGGGCCTGACCATGGGCCACCTGCGCGGCACGCTGGACCACATGGCCAAGGAGCTGTTCGGCCCCGAGACCCGCACCCGCATGCGCGCCAACTACTTCCCGTTCACCGAGCCGTCGGCCGAGGTCGACGTCTGGTTCCCGAACAAGAAGGGCGGCGCCGGCTGGATCGAGTGGGGCGGCTGCGGCATGGTCAACCCCAACGTCCTGCGGGCCTCCGGCATCGACCCGGAGGAGTACTCGGGCTTCGCGTTCGGCATGGGCCTGGAGCGCACCCTGCAGTTCCGCAACGGCCTGTCCGACATGCGCGACATGGTCGAGGGCGATGTCCGCTTCACCCAGCCGTTCGGCATCCGCGGCTAACCGGCAACCCATCACTCGAAGGAGAATCACCTCAATGTTCGTCCCGCAGTCCTGGGTCACCGACGTCGTCGCCGCCGCCAATCCCGGATGGTCCGTCACGCCCGATGAGCTCGACGCCGGTTTCGTCCGCGTCGGCTTCGAAACGGAGGGCCACGAGCCCCTGCCGCCCGTCACCGGCCCGCTGGTGTTCGGCGTCGTCGACTCCATCGAGGAGCTGACGGAATTCAAGAAGCCCATCCGCTACTGCAAGGTCAACGTCGGCGACGCCAACGGCACCGGTGAACCGCAGGGCATCATCTGCGGCGCCACCAATTTCGCCGAGGGCGACACCGTGGTCGTGGCCCTGCCGGGCACCGTCCTGCCGGGCGATTTCGAAATCGGCGCGCGCAAGACCTACGGCCGGATGTCCGAGGGCATGATCTGCTCGGAGTCGGAGCTGGGCCTCACCGCGTCGTCGTCGGGCATCCTCACCCTGCCGGCGGAGTCCGGCGCCCCGGGCGAGGACGCCCGGGCTTTCCTCGGGCTCGACGACGAGATCTTCGAGGTCAACATCACCCCGGACCGCGGTTACGCTCTGTCGCTGCGCGGCCTGGGCCGCGAGATCGCTTCGGCCTTCGACCTGAAGTTCGCCGACCCCGCCGACGTCGAGGAGATCCCCGTCGAGGGTGCGACGATCCCCGTCGATCTGCGCGCGGAAACCGACGCGGTGCGTTTCGGGCTGCGCCGCGTCACCGGCGTCGACCCGGCGGCCGAGACCCCGTGGTTCATCCGCCGCCGCCTGCTGCTGGCGGGCCAGCGCGCCGTGAACCTGCCGACGGACATCACCAACTACGTGATGCTGCTGCTCGGCCAGCCGATGCACGCCTTCGACGGCTCGGCGATCTCGGGCGGGCTCGTGGTCCGCAACGCCGAGGCGGGGGAGACCCTGACCACGCTGGACCACGTCGAGCGCAAGCTCGACCCCGAGGACGTCGTCATCTGCGACGATTCGGGCATCCAGTCGCTGGCCGGCGTCATGGGCGGGGTGACCTCGGAAATCGCCGAGGGCACCACCGACGTGGTCTTCGAGGCCGCGACGTGGTCGCCGCTGCGGGTCTTCCGCACCGGCCGCCGCCACAAGCTGTCGTCCGAGTCGTCGCGCCGGTTCGAGCGCAACGTCGATCCGCGCCTGGTCGAACCTGCGCTGGATCTGGCGTGCCGCCTGCTCGCCGAGTTCGGCGGCGGCTCGGTCGAGCCGGGCCGCACGCTGGTCGGCGACGCCCCTTCCCCGGCCGCGATCGAGTTCCCGGTCAACCGCGCCTCCGATGTCGCCGGCGTGGACTACTCCCGCGAGACGGTCATCGGCCGCCTGGAGGAGGTCGGCTGCTCGGTGGAGGTGTCGGAATGCGGCGGGAAGCTGTCGGTGACCCCGCCGTCGTGGCGCCCGGACCTGACCATGTCCGCCGACCTCGTCGAGGAGGTCCTGCGCCTGGAGGGACTCGAGGACATCCCCGTGGTTCTGCCGGTCGCCCCGGCCGGGCGCGGCCTGACCCCGCGCCAGCAGCTGCGCCGCGGCGTCGGCCACGCGCTGGCCCACAACGGGTACCTGGAGATCCTGCCGACCCCGTTCACCGCCAACGACGTCTTCGACGTGTGGGGCCTGGACGCGGATGATCCGCGCCGCAACACCGTCAAGGTGATCAACCCGCTGGAAAGCGACCGCGCGCAGCTGGGCACCACGCTGCTGCCGGCCATGCTCGACTCGCTGCGCCGCAACGTCTCCCGCGGTCAGGTCGACCTGGCCCTCTACGGCATCGAGCAGGTCAGCCTGGTCCGCGGCGACGGCCGCTCCACCATGCCGTCGACCGCCGGGCTGCCGGATGCGGAGGAGCTCCGCGAACTGCGCGAGTCGCTGCCGGAGCAGCCGCTGCACGTCGCCGCCGTCGCCTGCGGCCAGATCGAGCTGGACACGCCGTGGGGCCCGGGCCGCGCCTACTCCGCCGCCGACGCCATCGAGGCCGCGCGCGTCATCGCCCGCGCCGCCGACGTGGAGCTGGAGATCCGCAACGCCGAGCACCTGCCGTGGCACCCCGGCCGTTGCGCCGAGCTGAGCGTGGACGGCCGCGTCGTCGGCCACGCCGGTGAGCTGCACCCGAAGGTCATCGCCGCGGCGGGCCTGCCGGAGCGCACGTGCGCGCTGGAGATCAACCTCGACGCGCTGCCGCTGGAGGAGCACCTCCCGGCGCCGGTGCTCAGCCCGTTCCCGGCCGTGCACCAGGACCTGGCGCTCGTGGTCTCCGACGACGTGCCCGCCGCCGAGGTCGAGGCCACCGTCCGCGAGGGCGCGGGCGACCTGCTCGAGTCCATCCGCATCTTCGACGTCTACCGGTCGGAGCAGCTGGGCGAGGGCCGCCGGTCGCTGACCTTCTCGCTGCGTTTCCGCGCCACGGACCGCACGCTGACCGAGGACGAGGCCTCCGAGGGGCGCCTGGCCGCGATCGAGCTGGCCAAGCAGCGCCACGACGCCGAGCTGCGCGGCTAGCCCTACCACCGCAACCTCCCGGGACGCACCGGCTAACCCACCCCGAATGCGCAGACCCACCCGCTGTGACGGGTGGGTCTGCGCATTCGGGGTGGGTTTACGTGAAGGGGCGGTGCGCCGTCCGGGTA
Organism: Corynebacterium hansenii; assembly: GCF_030408795.1. Classification (NCBI taxonomy): domain Bacteria; kingdom Bacillati; phylum Actinomycetota; class Actinomycetes; order Mycobacteriales; family Corynebacteriaceae; genus Corynebacterium; species Corynebacterium hansenii. The sequence goes on along the minus strand of NZ_CP047211.1, from coordinate 1,773,211 downwards.
AACACGAGGGGGCGGTGCGCCGACCGGGTGGACACGAGGGGGCGGTGCTTCCAGTGCCGCGACCGCCAGGGCGGCGAACCGCGGTCCCGGTGGCCGTCGTCAAGCGCGGCGGCCGAAAGTCGCGCGGCGCCGCCCGGGCCGCCGGACCGTCGAACCGCCGGCGCCTCGGCACGCCAATGTGATGAATATCTTGCATTGGAGTGAATAGACGTGTTGAATGGCCGCATGAGCATTTCAGTGGCGATCGCCGGGGCGACGGGCTATGCCGGAGGAGAGATCCTCCGGCTGCTCCTTTCGCACCCCGCTTACCTGTCCGGCGAACTGACCATCGGCGCGTTGACCGGCGCCTCCAACGCCGGCGCCCGCGTGGGCGACATCATGCCCCACCTCGCGCCGCTGGCGGACCGCCGCATCGAGGACACCAACGCCGAGACCCTCGGCGGCCACGACGTCGTCTTCCTCGGCCTTCCGCACGGCCACTCGGCCGCCATCGCGGAGCAGCTGGGCGAGGGCGTCACCATCATCGACTGCGGCGCCGACTTCCGGCTGTCCGATGCCGCCGAGTGGGAGCACTACTACGGCTCCCCGCACGCGGGCACCTGGACCTACGGCATCCCGGAGCTGCCCGGGCAGCGCGAGAAGATCGCGGAGTCCAACCGCATCGCAGTGCCGGGCTGCTTCCCGACGGGCGCGACCATCGCGCTCTACCCGGCCCTGGCCTCCGGGCTGGTCGAGCCCGATTTCGCCGTCGTGTCCATCACCGGCACGTCCGGCGCGGGCAAGAAGGCGGCGGTGCCGATGCTCGGCTCGGAGGTGATGGGCAACCTCAAGGCGTACAACACCGCCGGCCGGCACCGGCACACCGCCGAGTTCCAGCAGAACCTCGGCGCCTTCGCCGAGGACCTCAAGGTCAGCTTCACGCCGGTGCTCGCGCCGACGTCGCGGGGCATCCTGTCCACCGCCACGGCGCCGCTCGCCGACGCCACCGTCACCACGGCCTCCGCGCGGGCCGCCTACGCCGAGGCGTTCGACGGCGAGCCGTTCGTCCAGCTGCTCGCCGAGGGCATCCAGCCGCAGACCAAGTCCGTGATCGGCTCCAATCTGGTGCAGGTGCAGGTCGAGGTCGACGAGCGCGCCGGCCGCCTGCTGATCACCGCCGCGATCGACAACCTGACCAAGGGCACCGGCGGCGCGGCCGTGCAGTGCATGAACCTCATCGTCGGCCAGGCGGAGACCGCCGGCCTGCCGCTGGCGGGGGTCGCGCCGTGACCGCCGGGGAGTTTTCCGTCGCCGATGCGACGGTGGGCGGCACGGTCGAGTTCGGCGCCGACTGCGGCGGGGTCACCGCCCCGCAGGGTTTCCGGGCGTCGGGCGTCACCGCGGGCATCAAGGCCTCCGGCAAGCCGGACATGGCGCTGGTGGTCAACGAGGGCCCGAAGAAGACGGCGGCGGCGGTGTTCACGCGCAACCGCGTCGTCGCGGCGCCGGTGACCGTCACGCGCAAGCACGTCGCCGACGGCTCCATCACCGCGGTGCTGCTCAACTCGGGCAACGCGAACGCCTGCAACGGCCGACCGGGCATCGACGATGCGCTCCGCTCCTGCGAGTCGCTTTCCGACGAGCTCGGCGTCCCCGTGACCGACATCGCCATGTGCTCCACCGGGCTCATCGGCGACCGACTCCCCATGGACGTCGTCCTGGGCGGGATCGCGCCGCTGGTGCGCGAGCTCGATTCGGGCGATGACGCCGGCCGGGCCGCCGCCACGGCGATCATGACCACCGACCTGGTGGAGAAGCAGGCCGTGCGCCGCGCCGACGGTTTCACCGTCGGGGCGATGGGCAAGGGCGTCGGCATGATCAGCCCGTCCATGGCCACCATGCTCGGCGTGCTGACCACCGACGCGGACATCACGCCGGAGATGGCGTACGCCGCGCTGGCCGCGGCCTCGGAGAAGACGTTCAACCGGCTGGACGTCGACGGTTCGACGTCGACGAACGACACCGTGCTGCTGCTCGCCTCCGGCGCATCGGGCCATTCCCCGACGCAGGAGGAACTCGACGCCGCCGTGCTGGCCGTCTGCGATTCCATCGCCGCCCAGATGCAGAGCGACGCCGAAGGCGTGACCAAGCGCGTCGCCATCACCGTGACCGGCACCGGCGGGGAGGAGGACGCGCTGGTCGCCGCGCGCATCATCGGCCGCGACAACCTGTTCAAGTGCGCCATGTTCGGCTCCGACCCGAACTGGGGCCGCGTGCTCGCCGCCGTCGGCGTCGCACCCGTGGCCATGGATCCCTCGCACATCACCGTGTCGTTCAACGGCCACGTGGTCTGCCGCGACACCGGCGGCACCCCCGACGCCCGCGAGGTCGACCTGTCCGGCCCCGACATCCACGTGGAAGTGGACCTGGGCACCGGCGACGAAGGTTCGGCGACGGTGCGCACCACGGACCTCTCGCACGACTACGTGCACATCAACTCCGCGTACTCGACCTAGGAAAGGCCTCCATCCCATGAGCCCGTTCAGCGGCAATCTGACCGAGGACCTCACCCCGGAACACCGCGCCCACGTGCTGGCCGAGGCCCTGCCGTGGCTGCAGCACCACCGCGACAAGGTCGTCGTGATCAAATACGGCGGCAACGCCATGACCGACGAGAGCCTGAAGGCGGCGTTCGCGCAGGACATGGTGTTCCTGCGCACCGTCGGCATCAAGCCCGTCGTCGTCCACGGCGGCGGCCCGCAGATCTCGTCGATGCTGCGCCGGCTGGGCCTCGACGGCGAGTTCCGCGGCGGATTCCGCGTGACCACGCCGGAGGTCATGGAGGTCGTGCGCATGGTGCTCTTCGGCCAGGTGGGCCGCGAGCTCGTGGGCCTGATCAACGCCCATGGCCCGCTCGCGGTGGGCACCTCCGGCGAGGATGCCGGCCTCTTCACCGCCGAGAAGCGCCTCGTCGACGTCGGCGGCGAGCCCACCGACATCGGCCTGGTGGGCGACATCGTGGAAGTCAAGTCGGAATCCTTGTTCGACCTGATCGACGCCGGCCGCATCCCGGTCGTGTCCACCATCGCCCCGGGCGTCGACGGCGAGGTCTACAACGTCAACGCCGACACCGCCGCCGGTGCGCTGGCCGCCGCGCTGGGCGCCGAACGCCTGGTCATCCTGACCAACGTCGAGGGCCTGTACACCAACTGGCCCGACAAGGGCTCGCTGGTGTCGCAGATCTCGGCCAACGACCTCCGCGACGTCATCCCGGGCCTCGACGCCGGCATGATCCCGAAGATGGAGTCCTGCCTGCACGCCGTCGACAACGGCGTCAAGGCGGCGCACGTCATCGACGGCCGCCAGCCGCACTCGGTGCTGCTGGAGCTGCTGACCTCCGGCGGCATCGGCACGATGGTGCGCCCCGGCGACGGCACGCTCGGCGACGACCCCGGCGCCCGCGCGCTGCGTGCGGCGATGGGCGCCCCGGAGGACGCCGAGGCCACCGCGGCCGACGTCGCCGCGCGCACGGCCCGCCCCTCGGGCGCCGCCGCGGACGCCGCGGCCGACATCTCGGACCGCGAGGACTCCGATGCCGCGACCGGCACCGGCCCCCGCACCGCAACCGAACCCAACCCCAACCCCGACCCAAACCCCGACCCCGAAGGAAAAGCGTGATGACCGACTTCACCGGCGCCTGGACCTCCAGGATGATGGACAATTACGGCACGCCGCGCATCGAGCTGGTCAAGGGCGAGGGCCCCTGGCTGACCGACTCCGAGGGCAAGAAGTACCTCGATCTGCTCGCCGGCATCGCCGTCAACGTCCTCGGCCACGGCCATCCGGCCATCGTCGAGGCCGTGTCGGGGCAGATCGCGCAGCTGGGCCACGTGTCCAACATCTTCGCCTCCGAGCGCCCGCTGGCCCTGGCCGAGAAGCTCATCGAGCTGACCGGCTGGGGAGCGGAGGACACCCGCGTGATGTTCTGCAACTCCGGCACCGAGGCCAACGAGGCCGCGTTCAAGCTCGCGCGGCTGACCGGCCGCCGCCGGATCATCGCCACCAACCACGGCTTCCACGGGCGCACCATGGGCGCGCTGGCCATGACCGGCCAGCCCGACAAGCGCGCCCCGTTCGAGCCGATGCCCGCGGGCGTCGAGTTCGTGCCCTACGGCGACATCGAGTTCCTGACCAAGACCATCGAGTCCGACCCGCTGGGCGTGGCCGCGGTGATCATGGAGCCGATCCAGGGCGAGACCGGCGTCGTCGCGCCGCCGGAGGGGTACCTGGAGCGGGTCCGCTCCCTGACCGAGCGTTACGGCGTGATGATGATCGTCGACGAGGTCCAGACCGGCATCGGCCGCACCGGCGCGTGGTTCGCCCACCAGCACTCCAACATCGTCCCCGACGTCATGACCCTGGCCAAGGGCCTCGGCGGCGGCCTCCCGCTCGGCGCCGTGGTCGCCCACGGCGAGGCGGCGAAGCTGTTCACCCCGGGCACCCACGGCACCACCTTCGGCGGCAACCCCGTGTGCACCGCCGCCGCGCTGGCCGTCATCGACGTCCTGGAGTCGGAGGGGCTCATCGACCGCGTCGCGGAGAAGGGCCGGGTCATGGCCCGCAAGCTGGCGTCGCTGGAGCACGTCGACCACGTCCGCGGCCGCGGCTTCATGCTCGGCCTCGTGCTCGACGGCCCGCTGGCCAAGGGCGCGGTCGACGCGGGCTACCGCAACGGCGTGATCCTCAACGCCCCGCAGGCCAACGTCCTGCGCGTCGTCCCGCCGCTGAACCTGACGGACGAGGAGATCGACCGCGCCGTCGAACTCGTCGACCTCTGCCTCGCCGAAGCGCAGGCCGCGCTCGACGAAAACAACGACTAGCACCCGCCCGACAACCGGGGGTTTCTCCCCGGAGGGCACGCGACGAGCGGCGGCGCAGGCCGTCGCCAAGCGAAAGAGAACCCGAAAGGAGCCGTGGAAAAGTGACGATCCGACACTTCCTCGCGGACGACGACCTGACCCGCGGGGAACAGGCCGAGGTCCTGGCGCTGGCCGCCGAACTGAAGGCCGCCCCGTACTCGGCGCGCCCGCTCGAGGGCCCGCAGTCCGTGGCCGTGCTGTTCGACAAGACTTCGACCCGCACGCGCTTTTCCTTCGACGCGGGCATCGCGGCGCTGGGCGGCAACGCCATCGTCGTCGATTCCGGCGCGTCGCAGATGGGCAAGGGCGAGACCTACCAGGACACCGCCGCGGTGCTGTCGCGCTTCGTCTCGGCGATCGTGTGGCGCACCTACGCGCAGGCCGGGCTGGAGGCGATGACCGAAACCGCCACCGTGCCCGTGGTCAACGCGCTGTCCGACGAGTTCCACCCCTGCCAGATCCTCGCGGACCTGCAGACGATCATCGAGAACCTGTGCCCCGAGGAGGGCCAGGCGGGGCTGGCCGGCCGCAAGGCCGTCTACTTCGGCGACGGCGCCAACAACATGGCCAACTCGTACCTCGTCGGCTTTGCGACGGCCGGGCTCGACGTCACCATCTGCGCGCCCGAGGGCTTCCAGCCGGAACCCCGTTTCGTCGAGCGCGCCGAAAAGGTCGCCGCCGGGACCGGCGCGACCGTCGCCGTGACCGCCGACGTCGACGAGGCCATCGCCGGCGCCGAGATCGTGCTCACGGACACCTGGGTGTCCATGGGCCAGGAAGACGACGGCCTGGACCGCCGCACCCCCTTCCTGCCGTACCAGGTCAACGCCGAACTCATGGCGAAGGCCGCCGACGGCGCCATCTTCCTGCACTGCCTGCCGGCGTACCGCGGCAACGAGGTCACCGCCGACGTCATCGACGGCCCCGCCTCGGTCGTCTTCGACGAGGCCGAGAACCGCATGCACGCCCAGAAGGCGCTGCTGACGTGGCTGCTGGAGCGCAGCGCCGAAGGCGACGGCGACGGTGACGGCGCTGCCGGCGCGGGCAACGGCGCCGGCGCGGGCGCGGAAGCGTAGGCGGCGGCCATGACCATCCCCGGTTCCCGCACCGCCCGGCAGGCCCGCATCGCGGACCTGCTGCGGAGGCGGCGGGTCTCCAGCCAGATGGAGCTCGCCGCTCTGCTGGCGGCGGAGGGCATCGACATCGCCCAGGCGACGCTGTCCCGGGACCTCGACGAGATCGGGGCCCGAAAGGTCCGCGACGACGGCGCGGCGCGCTACGTCATCGAGGGCGACTCCGAGGGGATCGCGGCGAGCGGGGGAGCGGTCGCCCGCATGCGGCGCGTCCTCGACGAACTGCTCGTGGCCGCCGACCACTCCGGCACCATCGCCGTGCTGCGCACCCCGCCCGGGGCCGCCCAGTACCTGGCGAGCGTGATCGACCGCGCGGGCCTGCCCGACATCGCCGGCACCATCGCCGGCGACGACACCATTTTCTGCCTGGCGCGGGAGCCCCTCACCGGGGCCGACCTGGCCCGGCGCCTGTCCGGCGAGGCCGGGCAGTAGAATGAACGACAACGAATAACTCAAAGAAGGAGCGAACCCACATGACTGATCGGGTCATTCTCGCCTACTCCGGCGGCCTGGACACCACCGTCGCCATCGAGTGGATGAAGCAGGAGACCGGCGCCGAGGTCGTCGCCGTGTCCATCGACGTGGGACAGGGCGGGGAGGACATGGAGACCATCCGCCAGCGCGCGCTCGACGCCGGCGCGGTCGAGTCCGTCATCGTCGACGCCCGTGACGAGTTCGCCGATGAATACTGCCTGCCGGCGATCAAGGCCAACGCCATGTACATGAAGCAGTACCCGCTGGTCTCGGCGCTGTCGCGCCCGCTGATCGTCAAGCACATGGCGCAGGCCGCCAAGGAGCACGGCGGCACGCACGTCGCCCACGGCTGCACCGGCAAGGGCAACGACCAGGTCCGCTTCGAGGTCGGCTTCTCCAACACCGCCCCGGACCTGAAGATCATCGCCCCCGCCCGCGACTACGCGTGGACCCGCGACAAGGCCATCGCCTTCGCCGAGAAGAACGACATCCCGATCGAGCAGTCGAAGTCGTCGCCGTTCTCCATCGACCAGAACCTGTGGGGCCGCGCCATCGAGACCGGCTACCTCGAGGACCTGTGGAACGCCCCGACCAAGGACGTTTACGCCTACACCGAGGACCCGACCCTCAACTTCAACTCCCCGGATGAGGTCATCATCTCGTTCGAGGACGGCAAGCCGGTCGCCATCGACGGCAAGCAGGTCTCCATGCTGGAGGCCGTCGAGGAGATGAACCGCCGCGCCGGCGCCCAGGGCATCGGCCGCCTGGACATGGTCGAGGACCGCCTGGTGGGCATCAAGTCCCGCGAGATCTACGAGGCCCCCGGCGCCATCGCCCTCATGACCGCCCACGCGGCGATGGAGGACGTCACCGTCGAGCGCGAGCTGGCCCGCTACAAGCGCGGCGTCGAGGCCAAGTGGTCCGAGCTGGTGTACGACGGCCTGTGGTTCTCGCCGCTCAAGCGCGCGCTGGACACCTTCATCGACGAGTCGCAGAAGGGCGTCTCGGGCGACATCCGCATGACCATGCACGCCGGCAACTGCAACGTCAACGGCCGCCGCTCGAACTCGTCGCTGTACGACTTCAACCTGGCCACCTACGACGAGGGCGACACCTTCGACCAGACCCTGGCCCGCGGTTTCGTGGAGCTGCACGGCCTGTCGTCGAAGATGGCCGCCAAGCGCGACTTCAACCTGTAGGTCCCGCGCGGCCACGGTTCCCCGCGCCGCCCGGCACCGTTTCCCGCGGGGCCGGGCGGTCGCGTAAGTCCCCGCGGGAATTGGCCGGCCGCCCCATTTTTCCGCCGCACCCCGGCACCTTTCCCGGCACCAACGAGGAGCACCACCGACATGTCCGAGCAGTCCGCAGCCGTCGAGCAGCACGGCACCAACGAGGGTTCGCTGTGGGGAGGCCGGTTCGCCGGCGGCCCCGCCGACGCCATGGCGGCGTTGAGCAAGTCCACCCACTTCGACTGGGTGCTGGCCCCGTATGACGTGCTGGCCTCGAAGGCCCACGCCAAGGTCCTCAACGCGCGGGGCCTGCTTTCCGACGACGACCTGGCCACCATGCTCGCCGGGCTCGACTCCTTGGGCGCGGACGTCGCTTCGGGAGCGTTCGGGCCGGAGGAGTCGGACGAGGACGTCCACGGCGCCATGGAGCGCGGGCTGATCGACCGCGTGGGGCCGGAGGTCGGCGGCCGGCTGCGCGCGGGCCGTTCCCGCAACGACCAGGTGGCGACGCTGTTCCGCATGTGGGTCCGCGACGCGGTGCGCGACATCGCCGCGGGCGTGCTGGATCTCGTCGACGCGCTGGCCGACCAGTCCGCCGCCCACCCGGACGCGATCATGCCGGGCAAGACCCACTTCCAGGCCGCGCAGCCGGTGCTGCTGGGCCACCAGCTCCTGGCCCACGCCCAGCCCCTGCTGCGCGACGTCGACCGCATCCGGGACCTGGACCGCCGCCTGGCGGTGAGCCCGTACGGCTCCGGCGCGCTGGCGGGGTCCTCGCTGCACCTGGACCCGGAGGCCATCGCCGAGGAGCTCGGCTTCGATTCGGCGGCGGACAACTCCATCGACGCGACCAGCTCCCGCGACTTCGCATCGGAGACCGCGTTCGTGCTGGCGCAGATCGCCGTGGACATGTCGCGGCTGGCCGAGGAGATCATCGCCTGGTGCACCCCGGAGTTCGGCTACGTGACGCTCGCCGACGAGTGGTCGACGGGGTCGTCGATCATGCCGCAGAAGAAGAACCCGGACGTCGCCGAGCTCACCCGCGGCAAGACGGGCCGGCTGATCGGCAACCTGTCGGGGCTCATGGCCACGCTGAAGGCCCAGCCGCTGGCGTACAACCGCGACCTGCAGGAGGACAAGGAGCCGATCGTCGATTCGGTGGCGCAGCTCAACCTGCTGCTGCCGGCGATGACCGGCCTGGTGGCCACCCTCACCTTCCACGAGGACCGCATGCGCGAGCTGGCCCCGGCCGGGTTCACGCTGGCCACCGACCTCGCCGAGTGGATGGTGCGCCAGGGCGTGCCGTTCCGCGTGGCCCACGAGGCCTCGGGCCAGTGCGTCCGCATCGCGGAAAGCCGCGGCGTCGGGCTCCACGAGCTGACCGATGCCGAACTCGCCGGCGTCCACGGGTCGCTCACCCCGGAGGTCCGCGAGGTGCTCACGATCGACGGCGCCGTCGCCTCCCGCGACACCCGCGGGGGCACGTCCGGCGCCCGCGTCGCCGAGCAGCTCGGCCGGGTGCGCGAGGCCTCGGCGGACGGCCGTTCGTGGGCGGACGCCCCGGTGCGCTCCGCCGACTAGCCTCTCTTCCGGGGACCCCGCCCGGCGGCGGCCGTCGGAAAGCGTTGCGGCGGGCCGGAAACGGGGGCCGGGGTGAATAAGGTTCCCCCGGCGAAAAGGTCAACCGGGCCTTATCATTCGTTCATGGCACGTTCCTCAGCTCCCGCCGGGCGGCGCACCGGCGCGGTGATTCTGGCGATAGTCCTGGTTCTTCTCGGCGCTGCGGCGGTCGGCGTCGGCCGGGGTTGGTTCTCTCTCCCCGGGGTTCCCGGGATCGGCGGGATCGGCGGCGGCGACCTCAAACAGGTCCGCGGCATCGTCGGCTCGGAGAAGCAGGGCTTCTTCGCCGACCCCGAGGTGCGGAAGATCTTCGCCCGCAACGGCATCGAGGTCGTCGCGGACACGGCGGGTTCGCGGCGCATAGCGACGGACGCCGATCTGTCCGGTTACGCCTTCGCGTTCCCCTCCTCCGCGCCCGCCGCGCAGAGGGTCGCCGAGGAAAACAAGCACGTCCTGCAGACGACCCCGTTCCATTCGCCCATGGCGGTGGCCACGTTCCGGCCCATCGTCGACGTGCTGGCGGCCGAGGGCATCGCACGCGAGCGGGGCGGGCACTGGTACATCGACATGGAGGCGTACTTCGCCAAGGCTTCCGAGGGCAAGCGGTGGCGCGACCTCGGCGGCGGCGCGTACCCGTCGCCGCGGACCATGCAGATGTCCACGACCGACCCCAGGACGTCCAACTCTGCGGGCATGTACGTGTCCATCCTCTCGTGGGTGGGCAACGGGGGCTCGGTGGTAGCCGACCCGGGACAGGTCGACGCTGCGATTGCCTCCATCGCCCCGGTGATGGCGGGGCAGGGATACGCCGAATCCACATCGGCGGCCCCGTTCGCCGATTACCTCTCCCAGGGGATGGGGGCGAAGCCGATGACGATGGTCTACGAGGCCCAGTTCCTGGAGCAGCAGCTCGCCGGCGGCGACAGGATCGCCGACGACATGGTGCTCGCGTACCCGGAGCCGACCATCCAGTCGAAGCACACGGTCGTCGCCTTCGACGAGGACGGCGCCGAGGTGGCCCGGCTCCTCGCGGAGGATGCCGACCTGCAGCGCCTCGCCGCCGAGCACGGGTTCCGCCCGCTGTCCCGCCAGGTGCTCGACGACGTGCTGGCGGATCGCGGCGTCACCGCGCCGCCGGAGCTGGTGGCGGTGATCGACCCACCGGGATTCGACTTGTTGGAACGCCTGCTGGAGGGCGTCGGGGCGGTCCTCGGCGGCGCCGCCCGGCCCACCGCAGCCGACCAGGACGCGGGGGCCGTCGCCGACGCCCCGGTGGGACGATGATGCGCCGGGGGTTCGCCGCGGCGGTCGTCCTGCTGCTGGCGTTCGTGCTGGCCGCGTGCTCGGGTGGCTCTCCGCTCGAGGGGCTCGGCGGTTCAGGAGGGGTGAAGCGGGACCCGGATCTTGCCGGCGGAACTCTGCGCATCGCCGCGGCGACGGAGCTGGAGGACCTGGCGCCGGCGATGGAGCGGGCCGCGAAGGACCTCGGGTTCGACATCCGGATGGACTTCCCCGGCGGCACGCTGGAGAACTCCGAGAAGCTGGCCGCCGGCGAGTTCGACGGCGAGTACGACGGAACCTGGTTCGCCACGAACCGCTACGTGGACCTGATCGGCGCGGCGGGCAAACTGGCGGGCGCCGACAAGATCGCCACCTCGCCGGTCGCTTTCGGCGTGCGCGCCGACAAGGCCCGCGAACTCGGGTGGACGGATCGCACGCCGACGTGGACGGAGATCGCGGAGGCCGCCGGAAACCGCGACCTGACCTTCGCGATGACCGACCCCGGCACGTCGAACTCGGGGTTCTCCGCGCTCGTCTCCGTGGCCACGGCGCTGTCGGACACCGGAAACGCCCTGACCGGCCAGGACATCGATCGCGTGGCCCCTCAGCTGCGGAAGCTCTTCGGCGGCCAGACGGTGACCTCCGGGTCCTCGGGCTGGTTGGCGGACACCTTCCGCGATGATCCGTCGCGGGCGGACGCGCTGGTGAACTACGAATCCGTGCTGCACGCGCTGGCGGCCGGCGGCCTGGACATCAAGGTCATCGTGCCCGCCGACGGCGTCGTCAGCGCCGACTACCCCCTGTCCGCGTTGGCCGCTCCCGCGGATCCCCTGGCGAAGAGGCGCGTCGAAGCCGTCGTCGAGTGGCTCCACGCCAATCCGGACGCGATGGCGGATTCCTACCGCCGTCCCGCCGAATCCGGCGAGAACAATCCGGCGCTGACCTCGGAGCTGCTCATCGAGTTGCCGTTCCCCGGTTCCCGGGAGGTCACCGACCGGCTCGTCGGCGCGTACCAGAACACGCTCCGGGCGCCGGGCGACACGGCGTTCGTGGTGGACACCTCCGAGTCGATGACGGGGGAGCGCATCGCGTCGCTCAAGGACACCCTGACGTCGCTGGTGGACGGCACCGCGCGGTCGTCGACGGGCCCCGTCGGGCTGCGCGACCGCGAGCGGGTCAGCCTCATGCCGTTCTCCTCGGCGCCGGCGGCGCCGACCACGGTGCGGTTCTCCACGTCCGATCCGGGGCCCGGGGACGAGCTGCGTGCGTCGATCGGCGGGCTGCAGCCCGCGGGTGCGACGGCGCTTTACGACGCCCTGATGGACGCCTATGGGACGATCGAAGTCGGACAAGGGGCGATCCCGTCGATAGTGCTGATGAGCGACGGAGAGAACACGGCCGGCTCGGATTTGTCGAGGTTCCTCGAATTCCATCGGGCGCTGCCGGCGGACCGGCGTTCCATTCCGGTTTTCGTGATTCTCTACGGCGAAGCGAACGCCGCGGAAATGAAGGAGGTCGCCGAAACGACGGGCGGGAAGACGTTCGACGCCCTCGACGGCGATTTGGGAGCGGCATTCAGGGAGATCCGTGGGTACCAGTGACGGCGGGGGCCGCGGGCCCTTCTTCTTCTCGCGCAGGAACATGGTCGGCATGGTGCTGGCGGCGCTCGTCATCGTGCTGCATCTCAGCCTTGGGCTGGGGTTCCTGTGGCCGGTGGCGGCGCTCGCGGCATGGGGCGCCGGCGCCCTGTTGACGCCGCCCGACCGCGGCGATGCGAAGGCGGTGCCGGGGGCCGCCAACGCGGAACTGGGGGAGCGCCAACGGCCCAACGATCCCGTCGAGCTGCGGCGGGCCCTGGACCGTGACGTGAAGCGGTGGGAGCGCGATGACTTGTCCGACGCCGTCACGGATGCGCTCACCGGCGTCTATTCGCACCTGTCCGATGCGCTGGACAAGTGGGATCGCCTGGCCGACAGCGCGCGGCACAGGGTCATCGTGCAGACGATTATCACCGATGACCTGCCCGATGTGATGGACGGTTTCCTCGCCGTGCCGCACGGGGACCGGGTCTTGGCCGAAGGCGACGTGGTGTCGCTGCTCGGCCTGCTCGGATCGCAGGCGGAGCAGGCGGTCGAAGAGGCGCGCGCGGCATCCGATGGGGAACTGCGGGAACTGGAGCAGAAGCGGTTGCGCGTGGAAATGCAATACGGCAAGCTGCCCGACCTGCCCGAGCCTTCCGCGCCGCCAGTGCCGCCACTGCCGCCAGCACCGCCTGCTCCGCCCGTGGCGGCTGCGCCGCCGGAGCCCACTGCTCCGCCTCAGCCGCCCGTGGCTCCCGCACCAGCCGTGCCGCCTGCGCAGGCGCAACCGCCGGTGCCACATGAACCGCCGGTGCCACACGAACCGACCACGGCGGCGAACCAGCAGACGTGGACCGAGCCGGCGTCGTACGACATGCCCATGGTGCAGCGGGCACCGGAAACGCCGGGACCGGCGGACAATCCCTTCGACCCGACCGCGAACCTGCCGCCGATCACCGGTGGCGGCGAGCCGTGGGACGCGCCGCGCAAGAAGCGCTCCAGGCGCTCCAGGGGAGATGCCGACGGCGCGTGACCCGGGACCGTAAGATGGTGCGCCATGAGCCTCGATCCGAAGTTGCTGGACATCCTCGCCTGCCCCCGCGACAAGGGGCCGCTGACGTACCTCGAGGACGAGTCCGTCCTGGTCAACGAGCGCCTGGGCATCGCGTACCCCATCGAGGACGGCATCCCGGTGATGCTCTCCGACGAGGCCTTCGCCTGGCCCCGTTGAGCGAGGGGCGGGACATCGGCGGCGACGCGCCGCTGAATCGGGACGCACTGGCCGTGCACCCCGCCGACGCGGCGCGGACGCTGCTCGGCCGGGTGCTCGCCGTCCCCGGGGAGGGGCTGCTGGCCCGGATCACCGAGGTCGAGGCTTACGGCGGGCCGGCGGATTCCCCCTGGCCGGATCCCGGGGCGCACACGTGGCCGGGCGTCACGCCGCGCAACCGGGTGATGTTCGGTCTGCCCGGGCACCTGTACGTCTACCGCTCGTACGGCATCCACTTCTGCGCGAACATCACCGCCGGCCCCGAGGGCATCGGCGGGGGAGTTCTGCTCCGCGGCGCCACGATCCTCGAGGGGGAGGCCGCCGCGATGAGGCGGCGGCTGCGCGGGAACGCGGGCGTCGCAAAGCATGGTCTGGCCCGGGGCCCCGGCAACCTGGGGCAAGCCCTCGGCATTGACTTGTCGGATTACGGGCTGGATCTATTCGATCCCGCGGCCCGCGTGCGCCTGCTGGGCGACCATGCGGCCGACGACGATGCGGAAATCGCGGACGGTGAAGCGCCTGCGCCAGAGCTCCGCTCGGGGCCGCGCGTGGGACTGCGGGCGGCGTCGGAAAGGCCCTGGCGCTTCTGGATCGCCGGCGAACCGAGCGTGTCCGCCTACCGCAGGCATGCCAGGGCCGACGGCGGGAACTGACCGGCTACCATGGTGCGCGTGAGCGAACAGAACATCATCGACGAACTGGAATGGCGCGGCCTCATCGCGCAGTCAACCGACCTCGACGCGCTGCGCGCCGAAGCGGCTGAAGGGCCGATGACCGTTTACGTGGGCTTCGACCCCACCGGCCCGTCGCTGCATGCGGGGCACCTGGTCCCGCTGGTGATGCTCAAGCGCTTCCAGGATGCCGGGCACCGGCCGATTGCCCTCGCGGGCGGCGCCACCGGCATGATCGGCGACCCCCGCGACGTCGGCGAGCGCTCCATGCTCACCGAGGACCAGATCGCCGGCAACGTCGAGTCGATCAAGGGCCAGCTGCGCAGCTTCATCGACATCATCGAAGACGACGAGCCCGGTCGCGGCCTGCTGGTGAACAACTACGACTGGATCTCGAAGATGAACGTCATCGAGTTCCTCCGCGACCTGGGCAAGAACTTCTCGGTCAACACGATGCTCGACCGCGACACCGTCAAGCGCCGCCTCGAGGCCGACGGCATCTCGTACACCGAGTTCTCCTACATGCTGCTGCAGGCCAACGACTTCGTGCGCCTGCGCCGCGAGTACGGCTGCACCCTGCAGATCGGCGGCAACGACCAGTGGGGCAACATCGTCTCCGGCGTCGACCTCAACCGCCGCCTGGACCAGGCGAAGGTCCACGGCCTGACGGTTCCGCTGGTCACCGACGCCAGCGGCGAGAAGTTCGGCAAGTCCACCGGCGGGGGCAAGCTGTGGCTCGATCCCGAGCAGACCAGCCCGTACGCCTGGTACCAGTTCTTCATCAACGCCGGCGACTCGGTGGTCATCGACTACCTGAAGTGGTTCACGTTCCTGTCGCGCGAGGAGATCGCCGAGTACGAGGTCGCCGTCGCCGAGCGCCCGTTCAAGCGGGAGGCCCAGCGCCGCCTGGCGCAGGAAATGACCACGCTGGTTCACGGCGCCGAGGCGACGAAGTCCGTCGAGCTCGCCGCGCAGGCGCTGTTCGGCCGCGCGGAGCTGGCCGAACTCGACGAGTCGACGCTGGCCGCCGCGGTGTCCGAGACCCAGGTCGCCGAGGTGGGCGCCGGTGATCCGCGGACCGCCGTCGATCTGCTGATCGCCGCCGGCCTGGCCAAGTCGAAGGGCGAGGCCCGCCGCACCATCGACGAGGGCGGCGCGTACGCCAACAACGAGCGCATCCTCGACGGGGAGTGGGTCCCCGCCGAGTCCGACCTGCTGCACGGCAAGTGGTTGGTCCTGCGCCGGGGCAAGAAGAACTTCGCCGGCGTGCGTTTCGAGCGCTGACGCCGCGTTCCGATTTACGGCCCGCCATCCCAGATTGACTGGGATGGCGGGCTTTTCGCTTTACGACGGGCGGCGGATGCGTGCCGGGTCGATGGGAATCGGCTCTGACCAGGACTTTTGGTGTCCGTGACGGTCGTGTGTAGTGTTACCGGGGCAAGCGAGACGCCGGGTCGGTGCCGATGAGGTGCTGGTCGGGTGGGGTTGTTTGCGGGGAGTTCACCTTCTGGTCGGGCCGAGTTTGACTTCGGTTCGGCGGGTGGTTTAAGATTCCTTCTTGCTGCTTGAAGCGCCGGGTTCGGTCCTGGTTGTTTTGGGTGTGCGCGTGTTTTTTGAGAACTCGATAGTGTGCCGATGTACTATTTTTTGTGTTGATTTGGTGAGTGCCAGGAGTTTCTGGTTGCTCTTATTTCAACCTTTTTGGCGTGCCTGCTCCTTCACCCTGTCGGGGTGGGTGCGTTGTTGTTTTTTGGATGATGAATGCCAGGCTGACCATGTTTTTGTGGTTGGTTTGTCGTTTGTTTTTGCCGGTTTCGGGCTTTTCACTTAAAAAGTCTTTTGTGGAGAGTTTGATCCTGGCTCAGGACGAACGCTGGCGGCGTGCTTAACACATGCAAGTCGAACGGTAAGGCCCCAGCTTGCTGGGGTACACGAGTGGCGAACGGGTGAGTAACACGTGGGTGACCTGCCCCGCACTTCGGGATAAGCCTGGGAAACTGGGTCTAATACCGGATAGGACCGCATCGTTGGGATGTGGTGGAAAGTTTTTTCGGTGTGGGATGGGCCCGCGGCCTATCAGCTTGTTGGTGGGGTAATGGCCTACCAAGGCGGCGACGGGTAGCCGGCCTGAGAGGGTGGACGGCCACATTGGGACTGAGACACGGCCCAGACTCCTACGGGAGGCAGCAGTGGGGAATATTGCACAATGGGCGGAAGCCTGATGCAGCGACGCCGCGTGGGGGATGACGGCCTTCGGGTTGTAAACTCCTTTCACCATCGACGAAGGTTTTCTGACGGTAGATGGAGAAGAAGCACCGGCTAACTACGTGCCAGCAGCCGCGGTAATACGTAGGGTGCGAGCGTTGTCCGGAATTACTGGGCGTAAAGAGCTCGTAGGTGGTTTGTCGCGTCGTCTGTGAAATTCCGGGGCTCAACTCCGGGCGTGCAGGCGATACGGGCATAACTTGAGTACTGTAGGGGAGACTGGAATTCCTGGTGTAGCGGTGAAATGCGCAGATATCAGGAGGAACACCGGTGGCGAAGGCGGGTCTCTGGGCAGTAACTGACGCTGAGGAGCGAAAGCATGGGTAGCGAACAGGATTAGATACCCTGGTAGTCCATGCCGTAAACGGTGGGCGCTAGGTGTAGGGGTCTTCCACGACTTCTGTGCCGTAGCTAACGCATTAAGCGCCCCGCCTGGGGAGTACGGCCGCAAGGCTAAAACTCAAAGGAATTGACGGGGGCCCGCACAAGCGGCGGAGCATGTGGATTAATTCGATGCAACGCGAAGAACCTTACCTGGGCTTGACATGTACGGGATCGGGCCAGAGATGGTCTTTCCCTTGTGGCTCGTATACAGGTGGTGCATGGTTGTCGTCAGCTCGTGTCGTGAGATGTTGGGTTAAGTCCCGCAACGAGCGCAACCCTTGTCTTATGTTGCCAGCACGTTATGGTGGGGACTCGTGAGAAACTGCCGGGGTCAACTCGGAGGAAGGTGGGGATGACGTCAAATCATCATGCCCCTTATGTCCAGGGCTTCACACATGCTACAATGGTCGGTACAGTGGGTTGCGATGCCGTGAGGCGGAGCTAATCCCTTAAAGCCGGTCTCAGTTCGGATCGGGGTCTGCAACTCGACCCCGTGAAGTCGGAGTCGCTAGTAATCGCAGATCAGCAACGCTGCGGTGAATACGTTCCCGGGCCTTGTACACACCGCCCGTCACGTCATGAAAGTCGGTAACACCCGAAGCCAGTGGCCCAACCTTTTTTGGGGGGAGCTGTCGAAGGTGGGATCGGCGATTGGGACGAAGTCGTAACAAGGTAGCCGTACCGGAAGGTGCGGCTGGATCACCTCCTTTCTAAGGAGCTTATTTTTTGAAAGTCGGGTTGTTGCCTGGTCACTCCTGTGGGGTGTGGTGGCGGCCCGCGTTTTTTGGGTGGACGCTTGCCGGCCGCATGGTGCGGTCCAACACGAAGAAGTTTGTGCATCGGTGCGCTGTCGGGTGTCTGGGAAGGCACGCTCGCATTACAGGCGGTTTTGGCCGTGTGTGGTGTGGTGGTTTTTCCTGTTGCGGTCATTGCCTGCTTCTCCTGCTTGTGTGGTGGGGGTGGTGTGGTGGTGGTTGGTGTTGTGTGAGAACTGGATAGTGGACGCGAGCATCTTGATTTTTCTGTAGATTTGTTCCAACAGTTTGTTCTGTTTGGTCGTTTTGTGTGTTGTGTTGTAAGGGCACACGGTGGATGCCTTGGCATCAGGAGGCCGATGAAGGACGTGAGAGGCTGCGAAATGCCTCGGGGAGCTGCCAACTGAGCGTTGATCCGAGGGTGTCCGAATGGGGAAACCTGGCCGTCGTTATGGGCGGTCGCCGCCAGATGAATTCATAGTCTGGTTGGTGGTTACGCGGGGAAGTGAAACATCTCAGTACCCGTAGGAAGAGAAAACAATTGTGATTCCGTTAGTAGTGGCGAGCGAACGCGGAGGAGGCTAAACCGCATGCGTGTGATACCTGGCAGGGGTTGCGTGTGTGGTGTTGTGGGGTTTGCGCGTGCATGGTCTGCCAGCTGTGCGCCGATGTTTGTTCGTGGTTAGCGGAAAGTGCGTGGAATCGCCTGCCGTAGACGGTGAGAGCCCGGTACGTGAAAGCCATGGCGCGTTGGTTGCGTTTGTCCCCGAGTAGCAGCGGGCCCGTGAAATCTGCTGTGAATCTGCCGGGACCACCCGGTAAGCCTGAATACCTTCTGTGACCGATAGCGGATAGTACCGTGAGGGAATGGTGAAAAGTACCCCGGGAGGGGAGTGAAATAGTACCTGAAACCGTGTGCTTACAATCCGTCAGAGCCTCCTCGTGGGGTGATGGCGTGCCTTTTGAAGAATGAGCCTGCGAGTCAGCGGCACGTCGCGAGGTTAACCCGTGTGGGGTAGCCGTAGCGAAAGCGAATACTAACTAGTGTGTTTGTAGTGGCGTGTCCTGGACCCGAAGCGGAGTGATCTACCCATGGCCAGTGTGAAGCAGAGGTAAGACTCTGTGGAGGCGCGAACCCACTTAGGTTGAAAACTGAGGGGATGAGTTGTGGGTAGGGGTGAAAGGCCAATCAAACTCCGTGATAGCTGGTTCTCCCCGAAATGCATTTAGGTGCAGCGTCGTGTGTTTCCTCCTGGAGGTAGAGCTACTGGTTGGTTTAGCGGGACTATCATCTTAGCGACATCAGCCAAACTCCGAATGCCGGTGAGGTGAGAGCACGGCAGTGAGACTGCGGGGGATAAGCTTCGTAGTCGAGAGGGAAACAGCCCAGATCGCCGGCTAAGGCCCCTAAGGGTATGCTAAGTGGAAAAGGATGTGGGATCGCGAAGACAACCAGGAGGTTGGCTTAGAAGCAGCCATCCTTGAAAGAGTGCGTAATAGCTCACTGGTCGAGTGGTCCTGCGCCGACAATGTAGTGGGGCTCAAGCATACCGCCGAAGCCGCGGCAATCAGCCTTTTGGTTGGTTGGGTAGGGGAGCGTCGTGTTCGGCTGTGAAGCTGCGGGGTGACCTGTGGTGGAGTGGACGCGAGTGAGAATGCAGGCATGAGTAGCGAATGAGGAGTGGAAAACTCCTCCGCCGGATGACCAAGGGTTCCTGGGCCAGGTTAATCCTCCCAGGGTGAGTCGGGACCTAAGGCGAGGCCGACAGGCGTAGTCGATGGACAACGGGTTGATATTCCCGTACCCGCGCAATCGCGCCCATGGTGAATCAGTGAGACTAACCCTCCTGAAGCGTCTTTTCGCTGCCCTTTGGGTGGTGTCTGGTCGTGGATGCAGGGGACCTGATCTGGTAGTAGCCAAGTGATGGGGTGACGCAGGAAGGTAGCCGTGCCACCGGATGGATGGTGGTGTAAGCGTGTAGCCCGCAGCCCAGGTAAATCCGGGTTGCGCTAAGGGTGAGACGTGATGCGTACCCGTAGTGGGGAAGTCGGTGATCCTATGCTGCCGAGAAAAGCCTCTAGCGATGTGGTTGTGTGGCCCGTACCCCAAACCGACACAGGTGGTCAGGTAGAGAATACTAAGGCGATCGGGTGAACTGTGGTTAAGGAACTCGGCAAAATGCCCCCGTAACTTCGGGAGAAGGGGGGCCTCGTGGTGTCCATGCCTTTTCGGCGGACGGCGCCGTGTGGCCGCAGAGAATAGAGGGAAGCGACTGTTTACTAAAAACACAGGTCCGTGCGAAGACGTGTAAGTCGATGTATACGGACTGACGCCTGCCCGGTGCTGGAAGGTTAAGAGGACCTGTTAGGTTGGCTTTTGGCCGGCCGAAGCGGAGAATTTAAGCCCCAGTAAACGGCGGTGGTAACTATAACCATCCTAAGGTAGCGAAATTCCTTGTCGGGTAAGTTCCGACCTGCACGAATGGCGTAACGACTTCCCTGCTGTCTCAACCACAGACCCGGCGAAATTGCAGTACGAGTAAAGATGCTCGTTACGCGCGGCAGGACGAAAAGACCCCGGGACCTTCACTATAGCTTGGTATTGGTGTTCGGTTCGGTTTGTGTAGGATAGGTGGGAGACTGTGAAACCTCAACGCCAGTTGGGGTGGAGTCGTTGTTGAAATACCACTCTGATCGTATTGGATATCTAACCTCGGCCCGTGATCCGGGTTGGGGACAGTGCCTGGTGGGTAGTTTAACTGGGGCGGTTGCCTCCCAAAGAGTAACGGAGGCGCCCAAAGGTTCCCTCAGCCTGGTTGGCAATCAGGTGTTGAGTGTAAGTGCACAAGGGAGCTTGACTGTGAGACTGACAGGTCGAGCAGGTACGAAAGTAGGGACTAGTGATCCGGCACCGGCTTGTGGAAGCGGTGTCGCTCAACGGATAAAAGGTACCCCGGGGATAACAGGCTGATCTTCCCCAAGAGTCCATATCGACGGGATGGTTTGGCACCTCGATGTCGGCTCGTCGCATCCTGGGGCTGGAGTAGGTCCCAAGGGTTGGGCTGTTCGCCCATTAAAGCGGCACGCGAGCTGGGTTTAGAACGTCGTGAGACAGTTCGGTCTCTATCCGCCGCGCGCGTGGAAACTTGAGGAAGGCTGTCCCTAGTACGAGAGGACCGGGACGGACGTACCTCTGGTGTGCCAGTTGTTCCGCCAGGGGCATTGCTGGTTGGCTACGTACGGAAGGGATAACCGCTGAAAGCATCTAAGCGGGAAGCCTGTTCCGAGATCAGGTTTCATTTGAGGTCCCCCATAGATGATGGGGTTGATAGGCCGGATCTGTACGCACGGTAACGTGTTCAGGTGACCGGTACTAATAGGCCGAACGTCAACACACACCCCACTTCGGGGTATGGCGTGTGACATTTCTACGTAACGAGAAGAACCAGGTTTGGTTCGCGTCCACTATCCAGCGTCTGGGACAGCACCGCCCACCCGCCCCGGTTTTGTTGGGGTGTTGTGGTGGGTTGCGGAGAAGTCCCGTGTATACGTGTCGGTGGTTATAGCGGTGGGGTCACGCCCGGTCCCATTCCGAACCCGGAAGCTAAGCCCACCTGCGCCGATGGTACTGCACCTGGGAGGGTGTGGGAGAGTAGGTCACTGCCGGCCAATAAACATGGTTTGTGTTGGAGCCGTCGTTGGTTCATGCCCCCTGGTGGGGTGTGGGCCGGCGACGGCTCCTTCGCGTTTGGGGGGGTGTGGTGGTTAACCCACCCTGAATGGGCAGGCCCACCTGTTGCAGCGGGTGGGTGTGCGCATTCGGGGTGGGTTAACGAGGGCCGCGGCGAGGGGGGGGGGGCTTAGCGGCCGCGGTGCGGCGGTCGGGGCAGGTCCGGGGTACGGCCGACGTCGCGGCACCCGGGGCATCGATGCTCTCCCTGCTCAGCCGCGGTCCGTGACCCGTTGTAGGCTGTATCCGATCAGCCAAAACTTCGGGAGTGAAAATGAATGATTCCGGTTACCGCCACGGCGGGCCGTACGGGCAGCCCAATGGTTCAGGGCGACCCGGCGAGGATGGGCAGCCCGGTGGGTACGGCGGGCCCGAGGGAAACGGCCGGCACGGCGGGTATGGGCGGCCGGAGCAGCATGGGCACGCCGGCCACTACGGTTCGGGTGCTTCCCGGGAGTTCGATGCTCCGCACGATTACGGTGTTTCCCCGGGCCCCGCGGGCGCGGGCAACCCCTACGGTTATGGCTCTCCGCAGTCTTCGGCTGGTTTCCACAGTCGGGGAGTGCCGGGTGGCCAGGGCATTCCCGATGATTTGAAGAGCCCTTATGCGGCCGCCGACCAGCAAGGACACGGTGGTTACGGTTGGTCTCGGGGCCAGGCGGCGCAGCAACCTCAGCAGACTCAATCCTTCCAGCATCAGCAGTCGGGCACGCATGGCGGCCCCGGTGCATACGGACACCAGGAAGGCAGTGGCTTCGGCAGTCCGTATGGCTCGGGCGGCGGGGGCTCGAGTGGT
This sequence comes from Corynebacterium hansenii, assembly GCF_030408795.1. Lineage (NCBI taxonomy): Bacteria > Bacillati > Actinomycetota > Actinomycetes > Mycobacteriales > Corynebacteriaceae > Corynebacterium > Corynebacterium hansenii. The sequence goes on along the minus strand of NZ_CP047211.1, from coordinate 1,751,125 downwards.
TCGAAGGGGTCGAGCGGTTCGAAAACTCCGCTCATCGCCGGAGGAATCGGCGTCGTGGCCGTGGTCGCGGTTCTGTGCTTCGCGGCCTGGTCGTTCCTCGGAGGTTCGGAGAACTCGGACAGGGCCGAGGTGGCGGAGAGCGCCAACCGGACGGTCAGCGCGATCGCGGGCTCCAACAAACTCTCGGACTGGAACCGGCTTCTCTGCGATCAATACCGGGCCAAGGAAGACACCATGCTGAAGATCGACGACACCATCGGACCGTTCGGGAAAAACGGCGTGGATCTGTGGAACGCGAACGACTCCTTCGATGAATCGAATGTCACGTTCACCGACGATAGCCGCACCGTCGCCGAGGTCGGCCGGAACGGCGACACCATTCGGATGAGCAAGGAAAACGGGGAGTGGAAGATCTGCGACCCCGAAATCGACTTCACCGTTTACGATGGGTTCGCCGACGTCGCAGACTTGTTCGGGGACTTGTGGTGATGACGGGCACGGCCCACCTTTGAACCCTCCCGCTCCGGGGCGGGCGATGATGCGCCGTTACAATCGGCGTCCATGACTATCATCGCCGCAGCCGACGGTTCGGCCCTCGGAAATCCCGGTCCGGCCGGTTGGTCCTGGTACATCGACGACGACACGTGGGCGGCCGGCGGGTGGAAGAAGAGCACCAACAACCGCGGCGAACTCATGGCCGTGGCGGAATTGCTGGCGGCCACCGCGCACCGGGCGGACGAGGAGCTCCGCATCCTGTGCGACTCGCAGTACGTGATCAATTCGGTGACCAAGTGGATGCCCGGCTGGAAGAAGAAGGGCTGGAAGAAGCGCGACGGAAAGCCGGTGCTCAACGTCGATATCCTGTCGGTGATCGATGAACTGTTGGTGGGCCGCAACGTCCGCTTCGAGTGGGTCAAGGGCCACGCGGGCCACGACATGAACGAGGCCGCCGACGAGCGCGCCCGCGCCGCCGCGACCGCTTTCCAGGACGGTGAGCCGGCCAACGAGGGCCCGGGTTTCCCCGGCGCGACCAAGAGCGCCGAATTGATCATGGCCGCCGCAGCCGGCGGTCCCTCGTCCGCCGCGCCCAACGAGCCGGAGCGGAAGGTGGGTGCGGGGGCGTCGCAAAGGAAGGGTCTCGGCCGGCCCGCCGCGGGCGGCAAGGCGGCGGGGCAGCAGGGGCTTTTCGACGTCGCCGCCGATCCCTTCGAAGAGGCCGTGACGGCGATCCGCACCGCCCAGGGCACTCTGGCGCGCGCGGCCGCGAAGGCCCGCGAGGGCGATGAGGCGCGGCTGGACTTCCTGACCAAGCGTGCGGTCATCGTCCCCCAGGAGTTGGACGCCGCGTTTCCCGCCGACTTCTCGTCGCCGCGCCCGGATGTCACCGTCGTGGGCGCCACCGGCGTCGCGGTGACCCGCGGGCGGGGGTGGACGGCGACGTCCACGTGGGACATGTCGGCGGATCCGGTGCTCGTGGCGCACCATCTTTCCGTCCGGCCGTGAACGGCGGCGACCCGGGCTGCTGGTAGCCTGGGCCGGTGAATGCGGTGATCGGGGCGGTGGCCCCGCGAGCAGATTGCGCCGCTTTTTCCTTTCATATCCGTCTATATCCGACTTTTCCGCGGCCGACCGCCCCGACCGGGCGGTGCGGGCACGCGAGAGCATCGATTTCGTGAGGAGCGTCCAACACATGGCCGAGAACGCAGGTTCGCGTCCCGACGGCGAGCGCCGAGGGGGCCAGGGCGGTCGCCCCGGCGGTTTCCGAGGGGGACGCGCCGGTGGCCGTCCGGCGGGACGTGGCCAGGGAGGCCGCGGCCAGGGCGGTCGCGGTGGCCGCGGCGGCTACGGCGGCCAGGGCGGCCAGGGGGGGCGTCGCTGGGAGAACCGGGACGGCCGCGATGACCGTCGCGACGACCGTCGGGATGACCGCGGCGGCGAGCGCCGGGATGATCGCCGCGGCGATCGCAACGATCGCGGAGGCCAGCGCGGGGATCGCCGCGATTGGCGCCGAGACGACCGACGCGATGACCGCCGCGACGATCGCCGGGGCGGCGGCCCGCGCGACGACCGGCGCGGCGGGGGCCCGCGGGGCGATCGCCGGGATGACCGGCGCGGTGGCCACGGCGGCCCGAAGCGCCATTCCAACCGCGGCGGCCGCTTCCAGGACGACCAGAAGCGCGCGCCGCGCACCGGCCCGCAGCGCCCCGGTTTCCGCGAGGAGCGCATCGTCGCCCGCCAGAATGAGCCGTCGATCCCCGATGACGTCAAGCCCGATGAGCTCGACCCGTCGGTGCGCCAGGACCTGAAGAGCCTGGCCAAGGACAACGCCGACACCGTCGCCCGCCACATGATCATGGCCGCGACGCTGATGGCCGACGACCCGAAGCTCGCGCTGCGCCATGCGCGCGCGGCGAAGGACCGCGCCGGCCGCGTCGGCGTGGTCCGAGAGACCAACGGCGTCGCCGCGTACCACGCCGGGGAGTGGAAGGAGGCGCTGGCCGAGCTGCGCGCCGCCCGCCGCATTTCCGGCGGCGCGGGCCTGCTGGCCGTCATGGCCGACTGCGAGCGCGGCCTGGGCCGCCCGGAAAAGGCCATCGAACTGGGGCGTTCCGACGAGGTCCGCCTGCTCGACGACGAGTCCCGCACCGAGCTGGCCATCGTCATCGCCGGTGCCCGCCGCGACATGGGCGACCTGGATGGCGCGATCATCGAGCTGGAAGCCCAGAACCTCGACCCGACGCGCACCGACTTCGAGGGCGCCCGACTGTTCTACGCCTACGCCGATGCGCTGGTCGAGGCCGGCCGGACCGGCGAAGCCCGCGAGTGGTTCGACCGCTCGGCGGAACTCGACCCCGACGAGCTCCTCGACGCCCGCGAGCGCGCCGAGAACCTGTAGCCGCTCGGACGCCCGCCGCCGCGGACCCGCCGGGCCCTCCTCGGCCCGCCCCTTCATCCTCATCGCACCCCCATCGACTTCCTCGACCCCGCGAAGATTGGACCGACGCTTTCCATGAGCACCGAATTGCTTGCCGGGCGCTACGACGCCGCACTCCTCGACCTCGACGGCACCATCTACGAGGGCGGCCGCGCCGTCCCCGGTGCCCTCGAGGGTTTGACGGAAGCGGGGCTGCCGATGCTGTTCGTCACGAACAACGCCTCGCGCGCCCCGGAAACCGTCGCCGAGCAGCTGCGTTCCCTGGGGTACGACTGCGGCGCCGATGACGTGATGACGTCCGCGCAGGCCGCCATCGAGATGGCCGCGGACATCATCCCGGCCGGCGCGAAGGTGCTCGTCCTCGGTGCCCCGTCGTTCCGCGACCTGGCCGTCGGCGCGGGGTACGAGGTCGTCGATTCCGCCGACGACGAACCCGCCGCGGTGTTCCAGGGCCACAATCCGGGCACCAACTGGGCGATGATGTCCGAGGCCGCGCTGGCCATTGCCCGCGGCGCCACCTACCTGGCGTCGAACCTGGACACGACCCTGCCCACCGAGCGCGGCCTGATGGTCGGCAACGGCTCGATGGTCGCCGCGATCGTGTCGGCCACCGGCGTCGAGCCGCGCAGCGCCGGCAAGCCTCTGCCGCCGATGTTCCACCGCGGCGCCGCGCGACTGGGCTCCGAGCGGCCCGTCGTCATCGGCGACCGGCTGAACACCGACATCGCCGGCGGCAACGCCGCGGGCTACGACACCCTGATGACGGTCACCGGCATCTCCGGCCACCACGAGGCCCTGGCGGCCGTGCCGGAGGAGCGCCCGTCGCTCATCGGCGCCGACATGGGCGCGCTCGTGGCGCCCGCCGAGCATGCCGAACCGCGCCCCCAGGCCGGCTTCACCGCCGAGCGCGACGCCGACGATCCCGGCGTGATCGTCATCGGCGGCGGCGACGAATCCGACCCCCGCCTGTCCGATCCGGCGCAGGCGGCCGTCGCCGCGCTGCTGACCGCCGCCTCCGTGGCATGGTTCGACGCCGACGGCGCTCCGTCCACGGCCCCAGTCACCGGGGTGCGCACCACCTCCGACGCGGCCGCCGGGGCCGTCGCGGCCTGGCGGTGACCGGGGACATGTCCGCTCCCGGCGAATCCCCGAAGCCCGGCCCCGCGACACCCGCGCCCGGGCCCGAGCCCGGCCCCGCGGCGCCCGCGGCGGGAACCAATGCAGGGCCCAAGCCCGGTCCCGCGTCTTCCGCGCCGGGGCCCACGCCCAATGACGCGGCGGCCGCCGCGGCGGCCGGGGCGGTCGATCCGGAGCGGCTCCGTCGCCAAGTGAAGGAAGTCCTCGACGCGCCCGCGCCGACCCCGGCCGACCGGGCCGAACAGATGGAGCGCGCCCACGCCCTGCTGCAGGACGCGCTCGGCGGGGAGGGGGCCGGACGTGGCTAAGGGCCAGACGCCGAAGCGGCGGCTGGACGCGGAGCTGGTGCGCCGCAAGATCGCCCGGTCGCGCGAGCACGCCGTCGAGATGATCAAGGACGGCCGCGTGACGGTCAACGGCATGGCGGCGACCAAGCCGGCCACCGCCGTCACCGGCGACGTGTCCATCCGCGTGGCCGAAGACGCCGACGACGCCAATTGGGCCTCGCGCGGCGCGCACAAGCTCCTCGGCGCGCTCGCGGCCTTCGAACCGGGGGGACTGAGCCTCGAGGGGCGCCGCGTCATCGACGCCGGCGCGTCGACCGGCGGCTTCACCGACGTCTGCCTGCGCCGCGGCGCTGCCGAGGTCATCGCCGTCGACGTCGGTTACGGGCAGCTGATCTGGAGGCTTCGCGACGACGCCCGCGTCACGGTCCTCGACCGCACCAACGTGCGCACCCTGACCCCCGACATGGTCGGCGGCCCGGCGGACGTGATGGTCGGCGACCTGTCGTTCATCTCGCTGCGGCTGACGCTGCCGGCGCTGGTGGACAGCCTGGCCGACGGGGCGGATCTGCTGCCGATGGTCAAGCCGCAGTTCGAGGTGGGCAAGGACCGGCTCGGCTCCGGCGGCGTGGTCCGCAGCCCTCAATTGCGCGCCGAAGTCGTCGGCGACGTCGCCCGCTTCGGCCGGACGCTGGGCCTGTCGGTGCGCGGCGTCGTCGCCAGCCCGCTGCCGGGGCCGTCCGGCAACGTGGAGTATTTCCTGTGGCTGGTCAAGGACGGTGGCGCGACCGACGTCGATGATGGGAAGCTGGACGAGATGATCGACCGCGCCGTGCAGGAGGGGCCGCAATGACGGATGGACAGACCCGGGCCGACTCGCGGGGCGCGAGGGGCGAAGAAGAACGGCAGGTGCTGCTGGTGCCGCACTCGGGCCGCAGCTCCAATCTGGAGATGGCCGCCGAGGCGGCCGAGCTGCTCGACGCGGCGGGCATCGGCGTGCGCGTGCTCGCCGGCGACGACCCCACCAAGCTGCTCCGCCACCCGGTGCTGGGCAGGTACCCGCGGTTCGGGCATTCGCCGCAGGCCGCGGCGGGCTGCGAGCTGGTGCTCGTGCTCGGCGGCGACGGCACGTTCCTGCGCGCCGCGGACATCGCCCACTCGATGGATCTGCCGGTGCTTGGCATCAACATGGGCCACGTCGGATTCCTGGCGGAGTGGGAGCAGGAGTCGATGACCGAGGCGATCCAGCGGGTCATCGACCGCTCCTGGCGCGTCGAGGACCGGATGACCATCACGGCGACGGTCCGCGACAACGACGGCCGGGTCATCGGCACGGGCTGGGCGCTCAATGAGGTGAGCATCGAGAACCTCAACCGCCGCGGCGTCCTCGACGTCGTGCTGGAGGTCGATCAGCGCCCGGTGAGCTCCTACGGCTGCGATGGCGTGCTCATCTCCACGCCGACGGGTTCGACGGCCTACGCGTTTTCGGCGGGTGGCCCGGTGCTGTGGCCGGAGCTCGACGCGATCCTGGTGGTGCCGAACAACGCCCACGCGCTGTTCGACCGCCCGATGGTCGTGTCGCCGCATTCGACGGTGGCGGTGGAGTCGAATCCGCAGACCAGCGCCGCGCAGGCGGTGCTCGACGGTTTCCGGCCGATCCCCATGCCGCCGGGCAGCCGCATCGAGATCACGCGCGGCGATCAGGCGGTGAAGTGGGTGCGCCTGGACTCCGCGCCGTTCACCGACCGGCTGGTGCACAAGTTCCGCCTGCCGGTGACGGGGTGGAGGGGTCCGAGGCGGTGATCCGACGATGCTGACCGAGCTCACCATCCGCGATCTCGGCGTCATTCCCGAATCGACCGTGGAGTTCAGCCCGGGCCTGACGGTGCTCACGGGCGAGACCGGCGCGGGCAAGACCATGGTGGTCACGGGCCTGCGCCTGCTGTCGGGCGGCCGGGCGGACGCCGGCCGCGTGCGCAGCGGGGCGGAGAAGGCCCTGGTCGAGGGCCTGGTGTCCACGGCGGACCTCGCCGGCCCGCTTGCCGACGGCGTCGACGCGATCCTTGAGGAATGCGGCGGCGAGAGGGACGAGAACGGAGAAATCCTGCTCGCCCGCCAGGTCTCCGCCAAGGGGCGTTCGCGTGCCTGGATCGGCGGCCGGGGCACCCCGGCGGCGTCGCTGGCCGACGTCGCGGGTGCGGTGCTGGCCATCCACGGTCAGAACGACCAGCTGCGCCTGTTGGGCGGCGGCGAGCAGATCGCCGCGCTCGACCGTCTCGGCGGCGATCGGGTGGCGCCGCTGCTCGCCGCGTACCGCGATGCGCGCGGCGCATGGCGGGCGGCCGCGAAGGACCTGGAGGAGCGGACGTCGAAGCGCCGCGAGATGGCCATGCGCGCCGATCAGCTGGCGTTCGCGCTCGAGGAGATCGACGCCGTCGACCCCGAGCCGGGCGAGGACGCCGAGTTGTCCGAGACCATCCGCCGCATGCAGGACCTGGATGGCCTGCGCGAGGCCGCCACGGTCGCCTGGGCGGCCATCGACGGTCCGGGTGCCGTGGGCGCCGCCGGGGCGTCCGGCGCCGACGACGAGGGTGCCGCGGACCTGCTCGGCCGGGCCCAGCATGCGCTGGCGGGCTCCGGTGATTCGGAGCTGACCGAGCTGGCGGAGCGGCTGGGGGAGATCACCAGCGGGCTCGCCGACGTGTCGGCTGGCCTGGGGGCGTACCTGGAGGCACTGCCGGAGGAGACCGAATCGCTCGACGGGTTGCTGGCCCGGCAGGCGGAGATCCGGAATCTGACCCGCAAGTACGCCCCGGACATCGACGGCGTGCTGCAGTGGCGCGACAAGGCGCGGCGGAAGCTGGGCACCCTCGACGTCTCCGGCGAGGCGCTGGAGAAGCTCGCCGCCGAGGTCGCGGCGCTGGAGAAGAAGGTCCGCGCGGCGGCGAAGAAGCTGACCAAGGTCCGCACTTCGCTGGCCGCCGAACTCGGCGAACGGGTCACGGCGGAACTCAAGGGCCTGGCCATGCCCATGACCTCGTTGGTCGTCGAAGTGTCCGAGTCCGGTTCCTTCGGCCCGTCGGGCGCCGACGACGTGTCCTTCCTGCTGTCGGCGCACAAGGGGGCGGAGCCCCGCCCGCTGGCCGGCAGCGCGTCGGGCGGCGAACTCTCCCGCGTCATGCTGGCGCTGGAGGTCGTGCTCGCCGAGGGCGACGGCGGCCGCACCCTGGTGTTCGACGAAGTCGACGCCGGCGTGGGTGGCCGGGCGGCGGTGGAGATCGGGCGGCGCCTGGCCAGGTTGGCCGAACGCAACCAGGTCATCGTCGTCACGCACCTGCCGCAGGTCGCCGCCTACGCCGACACCCACCTGCACGTGGCCAAGGACGTCGCCGAGGACGGCGTCGTCTCCGGGGTCGGGGCGCTCGACCACGGGCGCCGCGTCGAGGAACTGGCGCGGATGATGGCGGGCCTCGACGGCACCGAGTCGGGCCGCGCGCACGCCACCGACCTGCTGGAAAAGGCGGAGGCCGACAAGAAGGCGGCGCGGCGGGCCACACGGTAGCCGCGCCCGGTCCGCCCGTCCGGCGCGCCTCCACCGAATGCCAGCGGCCCGGCGGCACACTTGGGCCCATGAGTCTGTTCCCGAAGAAGACCGCCGCCGAGCCCGGCGTCCAGGGCACCGTCCGCGATTGCCTGCGCTCCGACCGAGCGCTGAACAAGCTCGCCGAAGGCGACATCGTCGTCATCGACGCACCCGACATCACCCGCGTCCTCGCCCAGCGGATCATCGACGCCAAGGCGAAGGCGGTCCTCAACACCGGCGCATTCACCACCGGCGCCGTGCCCAACTTCGGCCCGCAGATGCTCCTCGACGCCGACGTGATTCTCGTGGAGAACGTCGAGCTCGCGGAATCGGCGAAGCTCCGGGACGGCAAGGTCCACCGCCTGTACGAGGGCAAGCTCTACCTCGGCGACCGCCGCGTGGCGGCCGGCGACGAGGTCGCGCTGGAGAAGCTCTCGGCCGACTTCGACGAGGCCCGCACGAGCATGGTCGACCGGCTCGAGGCGTTTTCCGGCAACTTCGTCGAGTTCGCCGCGACGGAGGCCCCGCTGTACGTCGATGGCCTGGGCATCCCGGACGTCGAGACGCCGCTGGAAGGCCGGAAAGTGCTCATCGTCAGAGCGGGCGAGGGCCACGAGCGGACGCTGAAGGGGCTCAAGGGCTTCATCGGCGAATTCGACCCGGTGCTCATCGGCGTCGACGCGGGAGCGGACGCCCTGGTCGGGCAGGGATACGAGCCGGATCTGATCATCGGCGATCCCGAGGGCATCGGCGCGGAGACTCTGCGCTGCGGCGCCCGCGTGATCCTGCCGGCCGATCCCGACGGGCACGCCCAGGGGCTGGAGCACATCCAGGATCTGGGCATCGGCGCGATGACCTTCCCCGCGCTGTCGGATTCGGCGACGGATCTGGCGCTCGTGCTGGCGGACCACCACGGTGCGTCGATGATCGTCACCGCCGGTTCCTCGCTGGACCAGGGCGACGTCTACGGCGCCGCGGATCAGCAGGCGCTGCCGTCGGCGCTGCTCAGCCGGCTGAAGGCGGGGGACAAACTGGTCAACGGCGACGTCGTCGCGGATCTGTACCGCGTCGAGGGCGGCGGCCTGCGCTTCATGTGGGCACTGCTGGCGATCATCGTGGCACTCGCCGTGATCTTCGCCATCGCGGGCACGGCGGGCGACGGTTCGGTGGGCGAGAACCTCGTGGACACGTGGAATTCGATTGCCCTGTGGTTCCAGGGCCTGTTCAAGTAGACCGGGGGCTGACGGATGGCGAAGAATCGGTCGGGCGCGTGGAGCGCCGGCATCACGGGCGCGGCGCTGGGCGTCGCGGCCGGGGCGGCGCTGGGCGCGTACGTCCTGGCTCCCGGCGGCGGCATCGAATGGGGCGGCGGGCAGGCGGCCGAGGAACGCGACGCGGCGATCGTCGAGCGCGACGACGCCAACACCCGCGCGGATGCGGCCAACGGCGTCGTGGCGGACCTCGCGGCCCAGGTCGTCGACGGTTCGCTTGCCGACGTCCCGGTGCTGCTCGTGACCGCCCCGGATGCGGAGGCGCGTTCCGTGGATTCCATGGAGGCGCTGCTGCGCGACGCCGGCGCCCCGGAGGTCACGCGGATGGGGCTGACCGCGAAGTTCCAGTCGGCGGAAGGCGCCGATGAATTGAAGGACGTGGTGACCAGCGCGCTGCCGGCGGGCGCCGAACTCGACGAGGAGCGCCGCGACCCCGGCTACCAGGCGGGCCAGGCGATGTCTCCCGCGTTGCTGCTCGGCAACGACGCGGGCGAGCGCGCGAACGTCGCCGACCGCCGCCTGCTGCTGGGGTCGCTGCGAGACGCCGGCTTCATCGACTACGAGGACGGGACCATGCGCCCGACGGCGGCGGTCGTCATCGTCACCGGTTCCGGCGAGGGCGCGCCCGCCGTGGGCTCCCGCATCCTCGCGGACTTCGCCGAGGCGCTGTCCGCCGACGGCACGGTCGTCGTCGCCGGCGAGCCCGCCGCCAAGCGCGCCGGCGGCGTCATCGACGTGCTGGAGAAGTCGGCGACCGCCGGTTCCGTGGCCACCCAGGCGGCGGTCGGCGACCCGGCGGGCCGCGTCGGCGTCATCCGGGCGATCGTGGAGAAGAAGCCCGCGCCCGCCGGCCGGTCCGCGGATGGGGAAGCGGCCCCGGCCGAATAGTCGGTCGGCGGCGTTCGCAACTTCCCGGGGCACGGCAATCGACTCTGCCCGGCGGGCCGTGTTAACGCCGTGTTTCACGTCCGTTTCCCCGCCGTTGAATGTGCCCCGCACGGCTGTGATCGGCGAGAAAAGCGTCGTCAAGCGTGCTTTTTCGCTAGGCGAGCGCCCGCCGCCCGGTTAGCCTGAAATCCCGTGGTCGCCACGAGACGGCCTGCGGCGCCGCCCCGGAAAAGAGCCGGGGAACAACCGGAGGGGCGCGCCGCCCGAGCGAAACGCGGGAGTTGATTGGCATGGCGGAAGGTCGGGGTGGCGGGCACGTCACGAAGTACATCATCGTCACGGGAGGCGTGGCGTCGTCGCTGGGCAAGGGCCTGACGGCCGCGAGCCTCGGACGGCTGCTGACGTCTCGCGGGCTGCGGGTGACCATGCAGAAACTGGACCCGTACCTCAACGTCGACCCGGGCACCATGAACCCGTTCCAGCACGGCGAGGTGTTCGTCACCGAGGACGGCGCCGAAACCGACCTGGACCTGGGGCACTACGAGCGCTTCCTGGACCGCGCCCTCGACGGCGGGGCGAACGTGACCACCGGCAAGGTGTACTCGTCGGTGATCGCGAAGGAACGCCGCGGCGAGTTCCTCGGCGAGACCGTGCAGGTCATCCCGCACATCACCGACGAGATCAAGTCGCGGATCACCGGCATGGACCGGCCCGGCGCCGACGGGCGGCGCCCCGACGTGGTGATCACCGAAATCGGCGGCACCGTCGGCGACATCGAATCGCAGCCCTTCCTCGAGGCCGCCCGCCAGGTGCGCCACGACGTCGGCCGCGAGAACATCCACTACCTGCACGTGTCGCTGGTGCCCTACCTCGGCCCGTCCGGCGAGCTGAAGACCAAGCCGACGCAGCATTCCGTGGCGCAGCTGCGCTCCATCGGCCTGGTGCCCGATTCGGTGGTGCTGCGCTGCGACCGCGACGTGCCCGACGGGCTCAAGCGCAAGATCGCGCTGATGTGCGACGTCGACCTGGAGGGCGTGGTGTCGTGCCCCGACGCGCCCAGCATCTACGACATCCCGCGGGTGCTCCACGACGAGCACCTGGACACGTTCATCGTGCGGCGCCTCGGGCTGCCGTTCCGCGACCTCGACTGGGAGATGTGGGGCGGTCTGCTGGAGCGCGTGCACCGGCCGGAGCGGGAGGTGACCGTCGCGCTGGTGGGCAAGTACGTCGACCTGCCCGACGCCTACCTGTCCATCGCCGAAGCCATCCGCGCCGGCGGGTTCGCCCACGGGGCGCGCGCCACCGTGCGGTGGGTGGCCTCCGACGCGTGCGAGACGCCGGAGGGCGCGGCCGAGCAGCTCGCCGGCGCCGATGCCGTCGTCGTGCCCGGGGGCTTCGGCGTGCGCGGCATCGAGGGCAAGATCGGGGCGATCGCCCATTGCCGCGAAAACCGCATCCCGCTGCTGGGCCTGTGCCTGGGCATGCAGTGCGCGGTGCTGGAGGCGGCGCGGCGCGGCGGCGTGCCCGATGCGTCGTCGACCGAGTTCGACGAGGCGACGCCGTCGCCGGTGATCGCGACGATGGAGGAGCAGAAGGCCGCCGTGTCCGGCGAGGCCGACCTGGGCGGGTCGATGCGCCTGGGCGCGTATCCGGCGGCGCTGGCCGAAGGGTCCGTGGTCGCGGAGACGTACGGCGCGACGGAAGTCTCCGAGCGCCACCGCCACCGCTACGAAGTCAACAACGCCTACCGCGAGGCGATCGAATCCGCCGGCCTGGTCATCTCCGGCACGTCGCCGGATGGCGAGCTGGTGGAATTCGTGGAGTACCCGCGGGACGTCCACCCGTATTTCGTGGCCACGCAGGCGCATCCCGAGTACAAGTCGCGGCCGACCGACCCGCACCCGTTGTTCGCCGGCCTCATCGGCGCGGCGCTGGCGGATCCCGCGGGCCGGGGGTAGGCACGTAGTTATGACATCTTCGAATGCTCCCGCCGGTTCCCACTCCTTCGACGTCGTCGACTCCGAGATCCTCGTCGAAGCGCCGATCATCGCGCTGCGCCGCGACCGGGTGCGCATGCCCGGCGGGCGCATCGCCAACCGCGAGGTCGTGGAGCATTTCGGTGCGGTGGCGGTGGTGGCCCTCGACGACGATGGCCGGATCTGCCTGCTGCGCCAGTGGCGGCAGACGGCCCGGGACCGGCTGATCGAGCTGCCCGCCGGCATCCTCGACGTCGCCGACGAGGATCCGCTGGTCGCCGCCCGCCGCGAACTCGCGGAGGAGGCCGGCGTGTCGGCGCGGCGGTGGTCGGTGCTGACGGACATCTTCACCTCGCCCGGCTTCGCCGAAGAGAGCGTGCGCGTGTACCTGGCCGAGGGGCTTTCCGACGCCGACCGCCCCGAACCCGAGGACGAGGAGGCGGACATGACCGAGTCGTGGGTCGACCTCTCCGACGCCGCGGACATGGTGCTGCGCGGCGAGGTGGTCAACGCCATCGCCGTCGCGGGCATTCTCGCCGCACACGTGACTCTGGCCGAGGGGCGGGGGCGTCGTGAAGCGGACGAGCCATTCGCCATCCGACCCACCCGGCTCGCCGCCCGCCGCGCGGAAGCGTTCGGCCCGGGCGCGGACCTCAAGCGCGTGCCGGACGCGGCGCAGAAGCCAGATGCGGCGCAGGAGCCGGACGGGGCGCAGGAGCGAAACGAAGACGAAGACGATGGATCGGGGGGATCGGCCCTTGGCAACTGATCGGAATGTCGGCGTCCGCACGCCGGCGGATGCCGCGCGGAAGGTGGCCGAGGCGTTTTTCGACCACCTGGCCGTGGAGCGCGGGGCGTCGGCGAACACGCTCGGCGCGTACCGCCGTGATCTGGCGAAGTACCTTGATTTTCTCGGTGGGCTGGGCCGGGATGACCTGCGCGCGGTCACCGAGTCCGACGTCGGGGCGTTCGTGGCGCACCTGTCGCGCGGCGACGCCGACGCCGGGCAGCCGCCCATGGCGGCGTCGTCGGTGTCGCGTGCCCTGTCGGCCGTGCGCGGGCTGCACAAGTTCGCGCTGGGCGAGGGCGACGTCGACGTCGACGTGGCCGCCGCCGTGCCGCCGCCCAAACGGGGCAGCTCGCTGCCGAAGGCGCTTCGGGTCGAGGAGGTCACGGAGCTCATCGACGCGATCCCCGTCGGAGAGGCCGCCGACATCGCCGACGTCCGCGATCGGGCGCTGGTGGAGCTGCTGTACTCGACCGGTGCGCGCGTGTCGGAGGTGACCGGCCTGGACATCGACGACCTCGACCGGGAGGAACGCCTGGTGCTGCTGCGCGGCAAGGGCGGCAAGGAGCGCATCGTGCCCGTCGGCGGGCCGGCGATCGAAGCCGTCGACGCGTGGCTGGTGCGCGGGCGGCCCGGGTGGGCGCGGTCGAATTCGGGGCCGGCGCTGCTGGTCAATTCGCTGGGGCGGAGGATGTCGCGGCAGTCGGCGGCGAACATCCTGGCGTCGGTCGCCGAGCGCGCGGGTCTGGCCGGGCGGGTGTCGCCGCACACGCTGCGGCACAGCTTCGCCACCCACCTCCTGGAGGGAGGGGCCGACGTGCGGTCGGTGCAGGAGCTGCTGGGGCATGCGTCGGTGACGACCACGCAGATCTACACCATGGTCACCGCGGATAATCTGCGCCGGGTTTGGGCGGGTGCTCACCCGCGGGCGCGGTGAGCGCCGGTACAGTGGTCGCGAGAGGGAGTGTCCGCTCCCGGCGCTGATCGGCGCGTCCATGCCGATCGCGCCGCAGGTCAAGGAAGAGGGGTTGACGGTGGCTGAGTCGGGCTTGTTCGACGCGGAGGGCATGCAGGTGGGGCTCACCGGCCGTCCGTTGCGCGAACTGCCGGAGCCGAAGCCGCTGGAGTCCCATGGCCCGGCGACGATCCTGGCCATGTGCAACCAGAAGGGCGGCGTGGGCAAGACGACGTCGACCATCAACATGGGTGCGGCGCTGGCCGAGTTCGGCCGCAAGGTGCTGCTCGTCGACCTCGACCCGCAGGGCGCGCTGTCCGCCGGACTGGGCATCCCGCACGAGGACCTGGATCTGACGGTCTACAACCTGATCATCGATTCGGACACCGACGTCCGCGACGCCATCCACCACACGACGGTGCCGGGGTTGGACCTGGTGCCCGCGAACATCGACCTGTCGGCGGCGGAGATCCAGCTGGTCAACGAGGTCGGCCGCGAGCAAGCCCTGGCTCGCGCGCTGCGGCCCGTGCGCCGCGACTACGACTTCATCATCGTCGACTGCCAGCCATCGCTGGGGCTGCTGACGGTCAACGCGCTGACCATCGCGCAGGGCGTGATCATCCCGATGGAGTGCGAGTACTTCTCGCTGCGCGGCCTGGCGCTGCTGACGGACACCGTGGGCAAGGTCCGCGATCGCCTGAACTTCGACCTCGAGGTCCTGGGCATCCTGGTGACCATGTTCGACCGCCGCACCCTCCACGCGCGCGAAGTGATGGAGCGGCTCGTCGAGGTATTCGGCGACAAGGTCTTCGACACCGTGATCACCCGCACCGTCCGCTTCCCGGAGACCTCCGTCGCCGGCGAGCCGATCACCGCCTGGGCCCCGACGTCGCAGGGCGCCGACCAGTACCGCGATCTGGCGCGCGAGGTCATCGAGCGCACCGGCGGGTAGGGGGCGGCCAGTGCTTTCCGACGAGCCCGTGCAGGAGGAAATCACCGGTTTCCGGGTGGCGCTGGCCAACTTCACGGGGCCGTTCGACCTTCTGCTGCAGCTGATCGGGAGCAAGAAGATGGACGTCACCGAGGTGGCGTTGGCGGCGGTGACCGATGAGTTCATCGCCTACACTCGCAGCCTCGATGCGGTGGGCGACCTCGACGAGATCACCGAGTTCCTCGTCGTCGCCGCAACCCTGCTGGACCTGAAGACCGCGCGCCTGCTGCCCCGCGGCGACGTCGACGACGAAGAGGATCTGGCGCTGCTCGAGGCCCGCGACCTGCTCTTCGCCCGTCTGCTGCAGTACCGGGCCTACAGCCGCGTCGCCGATCTTTTCGCCGACTGGGCCCGCGTCGCCCCGCACCGGTACCCGCGTGCCACGGGCCCCGATCCCGGGTTCGAGGGGCTGCTGCCCCCGGTCGAGCTGGGGATGGATGCGCAAGAATTCGCGGAGTTCGCGGCCGTCGTCATGCGCCCGAAGCCACCGGAGGAAGTGGGCATCGGACACATTCACCAGGTGGCCGTGTCGGTGCCGGAGCAGGCGGGGCGCATCCTCGACGCGCTGCGGCTGGCCGGCGAGGGCACGTGGCTGACGTTCACGCAGCTGACGTCGGAATGCCGCGTATCCATGGAGGTCGTCGGGCGTTTTCTGGCGCTGCTGGAGCTCTACCGCGCCAAGGCGATAGAGGCCGAGCAGGAGGAGGCGCTGGCGGAGATCACCGTCGCCTGGACGGGCCTCGACGTCGACCCGGCCGTCGTGGCGGCGGCGAACTGGGAGTAGGGCGGCTTTTGGCCGATGCCGGCCGGGAACCCGCGGTGGGAATCCATCACCCCTTTGACAGAACCCAGCGGGCCTGGCTGACGCCCCCCGGCACCGTCATCTCCGGGCATGAACCGGTTCCGCATCGTCCGCGTCGGCCGGGGCACCATCCCCGATCCGATCGCGGTTGCGGATGGCGGCGAAGCAGATGACGGCGCACATCGCGGAGAACCCGGCGGCCATGAGAAGGACGACCGAGAGACCGCCGGTGAACATGTCGATGGCGTCCTGCAACTGGGCGCCGTCGAGCACCTTCGCCAGGGTGTCGAGGCGTCCCTCGGATGCGGCCTCGCGAACCTGTTCGGGCGCCCAATCGAGCTTGTCGACGTGGGAGGAAAGGACCGCGCCGAAGATGGCGACGCCGACGGCGGTGCCGAGCGGGAACGCCGTGTTGGTGGCGCCCGTGGCGGCACCGGAACGGTCGGCCGGGGCAACCGCGAGCGCGAGGTTCATCATGTGCGGCATGGCCACGCCGGCGCCGATTCCGATCACCAGCAGCGGGAAGATCGAGGTCTTCCAGGTGAGGCTCGGGTCCATGATCAGGCCCAGCCACAGCAGTCCGACGCCCGTGATGACCATGGCCGCACCCGTCACGAGATTGAGCTTGCCGGTCTTCTCCAGGGCGGAGGACGGAGCGGCCACCACGACCATCGGCAGGGCGAGGGCGAGCAAGACGAGGCCCACTTGAATGGCGGTGCGGCCCTGCACGCCGGAAAGCCAGAACACCAGGTAGGGTAGAACGCCGAAGGTCACGAGCCGCGCGGTGAACGAGAGGATCATCGCCGCGGTGAATGAGGGCACCTTGAACAGCCGCAGATCAAGCAGCGCGTCGTCGCCGAGGCGCACCTGGAGGATGACGAAGGCCGCGAGCAGCGCGACCGCGGCAATGGCCGCGATGATGACCGTGGCGGACGCCCAGCCGTCCTTCGGGCCGGACACGAGCGCGTAGTTCAGGGCGAACAGCCCCATGGCGACGAGAACGGTGGACGACCACGAGACTTTCGCGGAGTTGCGGGGCGTGTCGGGGGAGTGCCGGCCGATGAGCACCATGGCGACGATGGCGATGAGGCTCACGGGCAGGTTGATGGCGAAGATCCAGCGCCAACCGCCACCGCCGACGACGAGGCCTCCGAACAGGGGGCCCAGGGCTGCGGCGCCGGCACCGGCGGCCATGAATGCGCCCACGGCGCGGGCGCGGCCGGCCTCGTCGCCCACGTGGGCGTCGGCGATGATCGGCATGCAGGTGGCGAAGACCATGGTGGCGCCGATCGCCTGGACGACGCGACCGAAGATCAGCCAGTCGGTGGTGGGCGCGGCGGCGCAAAGCAACGAAGCGACGCCGAAGATGACGTGCCCTGCGATGAAGAGGCGGTGACGGGGCATGTGATCGGACAATGCCCCGACCCCCAGCAGGAGCGCGGCGAAGACGAGGACGTAGCCGTTGACGATCCACTGCGCATCCGAGAGGTTGGCCGATAGGTCTCCGGTGATGTCGGGCAGCGCAATGGTGACGACGGTCATGTCCAGCGTCATTATGGCGGCCGATAGTGCCACTACGGCCGTGATCCATCTGGAGTGCATGAACTTCCTTTCCGGGATTGTCGTATTCGTGGGGAACGCAATGAAAATTGAAACGCGGAGTGGGGCGGAGTTGGCCCCTGGGAATTGTTGGTTGGCTTTCCGGATGGTGGGCGCTTTCGCGAATCCGGGCGTTGTGCGACCTATGGAGGCGAAGGTAGCCTCACCTTACTATGCGGGCAATGGGTGTTTCCTCCGAAGGGGATGAGGTGCGGCAAGTCTGCCTCGGCCATGCCGGTGGCGCTGCCGCCGATCATTGGGGGCGTCGGGCGGTCGAAGCTTGCGTGGCGTCATCGCGCACGGTGCGGCACCAATCCGTCGGCGGAAGAAACGTCGACGACATGACTCGAAACGATGAACGACAGATGAAGGGGGTTCTTCCATGAGCACGCCTGAAGCGGCGACGGCCGAGCGGGTGCAGGAGGAGCAGAGAACCGGGCAGAGGGAAGACGCGGCATCGGCGGGTGCGGTCACCCTGCGCACCATCGAACCGGTCATGCCGTGGATCGTGGTGGCGGTGGTGCTGCAGGTCCTCGGCTCGGTGCTGTCCGCGGTGCAGTTCCTCGCGCTGGCGGAGCTCGCGGTCAGGCTGGTGAGCGGCGGTGCGGACTGGGATGCCTCGAAGGGGCCGCTTTTCCTGTTCCTCATCGCGTTGGGGTCGTCGATCGCGCTCGGCGCGGTCGCCCTGCTGATTTCCCACATCGCGGACGTCGACCTTCAGGCGCGTCTGCGCCTCGGGTTGGCGGCGAAGCTGGCGCGGCTGCCCCTCGGCTGGTTCGACGAGCGATCATCGGGCCGCGTCCGCCAGTTGATCCAAAATGACGTGGACTCGCTGCATCAGCTCGTCGCGCACACCATCGTCGAGCTCGTCGCCGGCGTGTGCACTCCCTTGGCGAGCCTGGTGGTGTGTTTCATCCTGGACTGGCGCCTGGGCCTGGTGGCGGTGGTTCCCGCGGTGCTGTACGCCGTCGTCTACGCCGCACTGGCGCCCCGGTCGAACGCCCAGGTGATGGACAGGATCCATGAAGGGCTCGCCGGGGTGTCGGAGACCATCGTCGAATACGTCAACGGCATCGCCGTTTTGAAGATCTTCGGCAAGGCGGGCCAGGGGTCGCGCCGGTTCACCGAAGAACCCGAGAGCTTCCTCCGCGAGTTCGCCGACATGATCCGCCCGCAGATGCGCGCCCATTCGGTCGCGGTGGTCTTCTTGTCCGCGGCGACGGCCGGCGTCATCGAGGTCGCCTTCGGCCTGTGGTTCGTCCATGCCGGGTGGAGCCGGCCCTCCGATCTGCTGGTCGTGACCATCATCGCGATGCTGTTGCCCGCGGCCATGCAGACGGTGGCGGCGAGCAACCGTGCGCTCGAGCAGGCGATGGACGCGGCCCGCCGCATCTGCGAGATACTCGACGCCGACGAGCTGCCGGTCGCCGACGCCCCGGTCCGGCCGGACGGCAATGCGGTGGAGTTCGCGGATGTCACGTTCGCCTACGATCCCGGCAACCCGGCCGTCGTCGGGGTGAGTGCCACCATCCCCGCCGGCGGCGTCACCGCGCTGGTGGGCCCATCCGGTTCCGGCAAATCCACCGTGGCCGCGCTGGCCGCGCGTTTCCGCGACCCCGACTCCGGCACCGTGCGCATCGGCGGAGTGGACGTGCGCGACATTGATCCGGAAGTGATGCGCCGGACCGTGGGGACGGTGTTCCAGGATCCGCAGCTGCTGTCGATCAGCATCGCGGACAACATCCGCCTCGCCGTCCCCGACGCGACCGACGACCAGGTCCGCGATGCCGCCCGTGCCGCCAACATCCACGACCGCATCGAGGAGCTGCCGCGCGGCTACGACTCGGTGGTCGGGCAGGACGCGCGTCTTTCCGGCGGCGAGGCGCAGCGTGTGGCGATCGCCCGCACCCTGCTCGCCGATACCCCGGTGCTGGTGCTCGACGAGGCGACGTCGGCGACCGACCCCGAATCGGAGGCCGCCGTGCAGGAGGGGCTGAACCGGCTCACCGCCGGGCGCGCCGTCCTGGTCATCGCCCATCGGCTGACGACCGTCAAGGATGCGGACCGCATTCTGGTCATGGACGGCGGGCGGCTGGTCGAGCAGGGCACCCACGATGAACTTCTCGCCGAAGACGGGCTCTACGCCCGCATGTGGAAGGACATGGAATGATACGCGCACTTATTGCCCTGTCCGGGGGCGCGGACCGGACCCTCCTCATCCGTTCGGTGATCTTGGGGCTGCTGTCCGGCATCGCCCAGGGCGTCACCGTCCTGTGCATCATCCCGGTGCTCACCGCGGTGTTCCGCGGCGACTGGTCGGACGCGGTGCGGGCTCTGATCGTCCTCGCCGTCGTGTGGCTGATCCATGCGGTGCTCGTCGGCGTGGCCACCTGGTCCGGGGTCGCCGGATCCCTCGGGATCATCCGGTCGATGCACCGGGGTCTCGGCGGCCGTCTGGTGCACCTGCCGCTGAGCTGGTTCAGTCCCGAGACGCAGGGCCGCGCCTCGCACACCGCCGTGCGCGGGACCATGTTCGTGGCGACGGCGGCGATGGACGTCCTGGTGCCGTTGGTGGGCCATATCGCCATGCCGGCGACCATTGCGATCCTCACCCTGTTCATCGACTGGCGGATCGGCCTCGCGATGATCGTCGCCGCTCCCGTCCTGTGGTTGACGTCGGGGTTGGCGTCGAAGTGGGAATCCGCCGGTGAAGAGCGCGTGCGCAGGGTGCGCACCGATACCGACCTGCGGTTGCTGGAATTCGCCGGTCGCCAGGAGGTGCTGCGCGCCGCGGGCATCGCCGACGACTATCCGCCGCTGACGCGGGCCGTCGAAAAGCAGCGGGCCGCCGGCCGCAGCGCCCTGTGGCTGTCCCTGGGAGGGATGGTGCTTCAGGGGTTCGTCATCCAGACGGTGCTGGGCTGCGTCGCGGCGCTGGCGGTGTGGACCGCCGCGGGCGGTTCCGATCCCGTTCGCGCGGTGGTTCTCGTCGGCCTGGTCACCCTGTCGGCCGGTCCGTTGCGGATCGTGTCGTCGCTGCAGACCGCGCTGCACCAGTCCGAGGCCGAGATCGACGACGTGCGCGAGCTGTTGGAGACCCCGACCATGCCGGAGCCGGCTCAGCCGACGCCGTTCCCGCCGACCGCCGACATCGAGTTCGACGACGTCACCTTCGGCTACGGGACCGGCGACGACGCCCCCCTCGTCCTCGACGGCGTCAGCGCCCGCATCGGGGACCGCTCCTCCACGGCACTGGTGGGGGCATCGGGTTCGGGCAAGACGACGCTCATGCGGCTCATCGCGCGCCTGTGGGACGTCGACGGGGGAGCGGTGCGCATCGGCGGGGTCGATGTGCGCGATATGGCGACCGAAGATCTTTACGAGCACGTTTCCATGATTTTCCAGGACGTGTACCTGTTCGACGACACGCTGTGGGCGAACATCGCGCTGGGGAGGGAGGACGCCTCCCGCGACGAGATCCTCGATGCCGCCCGCCGCGCGCACGTCACCGAGATCGCCGACCGGTTGCCCGATGGCTGGCGGACGCGCGTCGGGGAGGGCGGTCAGCTGCTCTCCGGCGGTGAGCGTCAGCGCGTGTCCATTGCCCGCGCGCTTCTGCGGCGGGCGCCGGTGGTGCTGTGCGACGAACCGAGCAGCGCCCTGGACCCGTCGACCCGCCGTGCCGTCACCGCTGCCCTGGACGATCTGTCCCGTGATGCGACCGTCGTCGTGATCGCCCACCAGCTGGAGACGATCCGCGGCGCCGACCGCATTCTTCTGCTTGCCGACGGCCGCATCGCCGCGTCGGGCACCCACGATGAATTGGCGGCGTCGGATGAGCGCTACCGGCGGTTTTGGTCGCTGCGCGAGGATGCCGGCCACTGGAACATCGGCGTGGAAAGGCAAGGCTAGGCATAGTGATAGTCAAGTAGTTAACATTCCAAGGAACCACCTATGCGAAAAGAAGCAACGGACTCAAGGAGTGCAATGCCAACGAAAAACGACGTCAATCGGGAATCGGCGAAGGGAGCGGTGAAGGGAGCGTCTACGGGCAGCGAACTCGTCGCCGTCGGCGTATTCACGGTGATCATCGCGGTCATCAATTTCCTGTGCAACATCATCGGCGTATTCGGGCCGCAGATCCAGCCGTTCGGCGCCGTGCTCGCCGTCATCATCATCGGCATCCCCTTCGCCCTGTTCATCCGGCGAATCAATCACTTCGGCCCGGTGACCGTCATGGCCACGCTGTTGGCGCTGATCTTCACCCTCTTCGGCCATCACCTCGTGTCGGTGCTGTTCGCGCTGGTCTTCGGTTTGATCGCCGATCTGATCATCCGCAGCGGCAATTACTCCGATCCGAAACGCACCATCGTGGGGTACGCGTTCTTCGGCATCTACCCGATGGGCAATGTCCTGCCGCTGCTGTTCATGCGCGACGACATCCTCGCCCGCTACACGCAGGGCGCCAACGCCGAGTGGGCGCGGGCCTTCGGCGAATTCCTGTCGACTCCGATGGTGCTCGCGCTGACGGCGATCTGCTTCGTGGCCGCCCTGTTCGGCGGATGGCTGGGGCAGCGGGCGCTGCGCTCCTACTTCTCCCGCGCGGGTCTGTGAGAGCCACGCCGATCGAGAAGCTCGATCCGAGGGTGGCCCTGATCGGCCTCGTCGTCGTCGACGCCGCGCTGCTGACCGTCGGAACCGAGCTGATGGAAATCACCGGTGCCGTGGTGGCGGTGATCTGCCTGGTCGCCGCCCTGCGGCCGGTCGCGGCCATCGCCATGGGCCTGGCCGAAATGCTGGTGCTGGCCCTCGGCCATGTGGTCCTGCCCGCCGCGGAGGGCACGACCGCGGAGGTCCTGACGGTGCTGCTGTTCGCCATGAGCTTCACGTACCGCTTCGCCGTCGTCAGCGTCATCGCCTGGGCGGTCATCGGCGGCGTCACCACCGGTGGCCTGCAGGCGTTCCTGGGTTGGGCCCGAGTGCCGCGCATCCTCGCCGTGCCCTCGGCGGTGGCCGTCCGTTTCCTCCCCGTCGTCGTCGACGACGCGAGGACGATCCGCGACAATCTGGTGCTTCGGGGAGTCGTCTCTTCCGGGGCGTCGCTGCTGTTGCATCCCATCATCGCGGTGCGTCACGCGGTGCTGCCGCTGGTGGCCACGTCCCTGCGCACGGGTGACGAGCTTTCCGCCTCCGCCCTGCTGCGCGGCCTGGGGTCCCGGCGGAAGCCGACATCGGTGGTGGAGTTGCGCGTGGGGTTCCCCGACGTCGTGGCGATGGTGATCGTCGCGGTCGTCGTGGCGTTGGCGGTGAAGGAGAAAATCGGATGATCGAGGTGAAAGATCTCAGCATCACCGTCGAAGCGCCGGGTGAGACCGGCGGGGCGCAGGGTTCGGCCGTCGGGCAAACCCCGGAAGCGGTCACCGCAACGTTGCTGGAGTCGATCGACATCCGGGTGCGACCCGGTGAGATGGTGCTCGTCACCGGTGGTTCCGGCTCGGGCAAGTCATCTCTGGTCAATGCGCTCAACGGTTTCATCCCGCACATTCGCCCCGCGCGCATCGGCGGCGACGTGAAGGTCGACGGACTGGAGCCGGCCGAGGTCGAATTGGCCGAAGCGGGACGGGTGGCGGCCACGGTGTTCCAGAACCCCCGCACCCAGTTCTTCGCCACCGACGTCCTTTCGGAGATCGCCTTCGGCGCTTCCAACCAGGGTGTGCCGCGGGAGGAGATTCTGCGGCGCATCGACGCCGCGGCGGATCTTCTCGACCTCGCCCACCTGCTCGACCGGCGGATGGGGGAACTGTCCGGAGGGGAGCGCCAGCGGGTCGCTCTGGCGTCTGCCGTGGTTTCGCGCCCCAGCCTGTTCCTGCTCGACGAGCCGACCGCCAATCTCGACGACGCCTCCACCCAGGCGGTCGCCGAGGCCCTGGCCCGCCTGAAGGGTGCCGGTGCGACGATCCTCGTTGCCGAGCACCGTCTGCATTACCTTCGTGGCCTGGTCGATCGCGTGGTCCAGCTGCGCAACGGGCGGGTGGTGGCCGACTGTCCCGCGGCCGAGTTCTGGGAAATGGGCGAAGGCGAGCGCCGTGACGCGGGGTTGCGCAGCCTCGTGGCACCCGCTTCGGATCCGTTGCCGGCGCCTCCCGCCCCGGCGGATGCGGGCGGACTGGAGCTGCGCGGTTTGTCGGCGGTGCGCGATGGCCGGCGGCTGTGGACGATCGACGAGGCGACTGCCCCACGCGGTGCGATCACCTGCGTCACCGGCCCGAATGGCGTGGGAAAGTCGACGCTCGTGCAGGTGCTGGTGGGATTGTGCCGCGCCGAGGGTTCCGTCGTCTTGGACGGGAAGGCGTTGTCGCGCCGCGAACGGCGCCGCCGCTGTTCGGCGGTGATGCAAGACGTCAACCGCCAGCTTTTCGGGGTTTCGGTCACCGAGGAGCTTTCCCTGGGCCGCGCGAAACCGTCTGCCGAGGAGTCCGAGGCGGTTCTCGCCGAACTCGGGCTCGGGGGCATGGGGGAACGGCACCCGTTGAGCCTTTCCGGCGGGCAGCGGCAGCGCCTCGCCGTGGCGACGGCCGTGCTCGGCGGGGAAGAAGGGCGCGGGGCCGATGTGATCATCTTCGATGAGCCGACCTCGGGCCTGGATTTGCGGGCGATGGAGAGCATGGCCGGCGTGATCCGGCGTTGCGCGGACCGCGGCGCGGTGGTCGTCCTGGTCACCCATGATCGGGAATTGGTGGACATGGTCGGGGACTTCGAGTTCCCCCTCACCGCGGGTTAGGCCTCGCCGCGCGTTCGGCCGCGGCGGGAACGTCCGCGGCCGAACGCGCGGCATCATGATCGTCGCCGCGGCATCATGACCGTCACAGCAGCATCATGATCAGCACCTGCGCCGCGACGATCTTGCCCACCATCGCCACCGGATACACCGTCGTGTACCCGCGGGCGGCCAGGTCGGTGCCCGAGGCGGTGTTCAGGTACGCGATGACCGCCGGGTTGGTGGTGATGCCCGCGGCGACGCCGATGGATTCGTCGAACGTGAGCTTGCGCCACGCCATGAGCAGGGCCACGGTCGCGATCGCGCTGACCAGCGTCACCACCAGGCCCAGCCCGATGTACAGCAGGCTCGTCGGGTCGGTCAGCGCGGAGCGGAAGCCGGCGCCGGCGGTGGTGCCGACGCCCGCCATGAACAGCGCCATGCCGAAGCCCTCGAGGGTCTTCGTCGCGTGGTACGGCAGCTGCCACCGCACCGGCCCGGTCCGGCCGAGCGCGCCGAAGACGAGGCCGGCGATGATCGGGCCGCCGCCGAAGCCGAGCGACAGGGTGCCGCCGCCGGGCATGGGGATGGGGATGGCGCCGAGCAGCAGGCCCAGTGCGAGGCCGAGCGCAAGTGGCAGCAGATCGGGCGTGGCGAGCGACTTTTCGGAGTCGCCGAGGAACGTCCGGATGGCCTCGATGCGCTGTTTCGGCGCGACCACGCGGACGCGGTCGGACAGCTGCAGGCGGTCGTCGTTGGCCGGCACGACGTCGGCGTCGCCGCGGCGCAGGCGCGCGATGGTGAAGCCGTGGTCCTCCAGGATGCGCAACTCGCCGATGGTGCGCCCGGCGACATCCGGGTTCGACACGGCCATGCGGGTGTACTGCAGATCCGACTCGTGCGGGTCCATCTCGATGCGTTCGCCGAGCTTTGCGACGGCCTTGTCCAGCTCCTCGGCCGTCCCGTTGACCATGATGGAGCAGCCTTCGGCCAGGACGTCGTCGGATTCCGCCAGGCGCTGGTTGGATGGTTCGCCGTCGGCGCCGACGTCCGCCACGCGGGTGGTGATGATCTTCGCGCCGGTGAACTCCGGCACCTGGGCCACGGTCAGCTCCCGGCCGGGGCCGATGCAGATGCCGGCGTAGTGGAGCTTCTCCGTCAGCACGCCCTCGGCCTTGGCGTCGGCGATGTGGTCCACGCGCAGCAGACGCGCGCCGACGGCGGCGACGATGATGATGCCCAGGACGCCGCCCGGATACGCCAGCGAGTAGCCGACGACGGCCGACGACGCGGCCGCCGGGTCCGCGCCCGGCGGCAGCAGGTCGGGCACTGCGGCGAGGATGGCGGCCATGCCGGGCGTCGACGATATGGCGCCGACGAACATGCCGGCGCCGGGGATCGGGTCGGCACCGGAGAATTTCACCAGCGCGAACGCCAGCGCCGTCAACCCGACCAGCAGGAACGCGACGATGACGTTGAGCGCCAGACCCCGGCTGCGCAGGGTCCGGAAAAACGCCGGCCCCGCGGACAACCCGATGCAGTAGACGAACAGCGCCAGCCCGAATTGATACAGCAGGGGCGGCATCTGGATGTCGGGGTTGGCCGTCGACAAGCCGATGGCCACGAAGAGGATCGCCGCCGACCCGAGGCTCAGTCCCGCTACGCGGATGCGCCCCAGCGCGAATCCGACGGTGAGGATGACGGCCAGGGCGAGCAGTCCATTGGAAGCTAGGAATGCGAGCACGACCACCAGAGTAGACCCATCGCCGGATACACTGCCGCCATGAACCTGCCCCAGATCGACCCCTTGCGCGCCGCCGTGGAAAGTGTCCTGCTCGTGGTGGATTCGCCGGTGGCGCCGATGGACCTCGCCCGCGCCCTCGACGTCGAGCCCGCCGCGATCCGGGAGGTTCTGGGGCAGATGCGCGACGAATTCGAGGCCCGCGGCTCCGGCTTCGATCTGCGCGAGGTCGAGGGCGGGTGGCGCCTGTACACGCGGGCGGCGTACTCCGACGCGGTGGAGGCGTTCCTGCTGGACGGCACCCAGACCCGGCTGTCGCGCGCGGCGATGGAGACCCTGGCCGTGGTCGCCTATCGGCAGCCGGCGACCCGCGCCCAGGTCGCGGCGGTGCGTGGCGTCAACGTCGACGGCGTCATGCGCACCCTGCTGGCGCGCGGGTTGGTCGCCGAAGCGGGGGAGGACCCGTCGACGGGCGCCCACCTGTACGTGACCACGAACCTGCTGCTGGAGCAGCTGGGCATCGAATCGCTTGATCAACTGCCGGATCTCGCGCCGTTGCTGCCGGACGTCGACCTCATCGACGAACCGGATCTGCCCTAGCACGGTCGCCCGAATCGGGCGCCGTAAACGCCGGAAAAGTGTGATCTTCGTCCTCCAACCAGCCCCGGATTAAGGAGAAACGGGCGCGGCGGATATTGTCGACGGTGCAACAAACGGATCGAACAGGTCCGATGAACGAGCGCGACGGGCGCGCCGGATCCGACGCGTGGCACGCGAACGGCACACGAGCGGGAAAGGACGACTCTTCCTCATGTACTTCAGGGGCATCCACATAATCACCGGCACCGGCCGGAGCGTCGGCAAGACGACGGCCACCGCCGCCCTCGCCGCGCAAGCGATGGCCGCCGGGGAGGAGCCCGTCGTGGTGAAGCTCGCCCAGATCGGCGAGCCGGAGGGGCAGGGCTCCATCGCGACGATCCAGCGCCTGACCGGCTGCACGGACGTCCACGAATTCGCGCGCTACCCCGATGTGCTGCCGCCGGCCTTCGCCGCCCGCCGCATCGGCGCCCCGGAGCTCGATCTGGAGGAGACCGCCGACAAGCTCCGCGATCTCGCCGCCGACGGCCACCCCGTTTTCGTCGAGGGCACCGGCGGCGTGCTGGCGCGCATCTCCAACTGGGCGGTGCCGGAGCTTGCGCAGGAGCTCGGCGCGAAGGTCACCATTGTGGCGTCCACGGCGCCGGGCACGCTCAACGCCGTCGAGCTGACCGCCGAGGCGTGCCGCGCCCGCGGCCTGGAGATCACCGGCATCATCGGCCGTTCCCTCCCGGAGCAGCCGGACGTCGCCGCGGAGTGCGTGGTCGAGCAGATGCCGATCCTCACCGGCCTGCCCGTCCTCGCGTGGCTGCCGGAGGACGCCGCGGACCTGGACCGCGAGGAGTTCCTCGGCCGCGCCGCCGGCTGGTTCAGCGGCGCATCGGCGGAGTAGCCGCCGGGGCAATTCCGGCCGTGTCCGCATCGCCGGCCGCGGCCGGATCTTCGCCGTCGGCCATGCCCGCCGAGACCTTCACGACCTCTTCCGTGCCCTCGCGCGGCAGCCGCCGGTTGATCCACGGCACCAACGCGCCCACCGCGGCGGCGACGGCGATGGCGGACAGACCCAGTACCAGGAAGTAGGCGCGCTCGGCGGATGCGTCCGCCGGGTCGTAATTGGTGGACAGCACGCCGGCGAGCGCGGTGCCTACGGCCATGGTCATGAAGAACAGCGCCGAAAACCTCGTGCGGTACTTCGCGGGAGCCATCGCCGTGGCCGCGGACATGCCGACAGGCCCGATGTGCAGCTCACCGAATGTGATGATGCCGTAGGCCGCGATCAGCGCGAGCAGCGGCACCGTGCCGGGGGCATGCCCGGTGAACGGCAGCAGGCACAGGACGCCCGCGCCGGCAAGCGCCGTGCCGCCGGTGATTTGCGCGGCCGGTCCGGGCATGCGGTCGCCGAGCCGCAGCCGCAATGCGGCCATCGGCGCCGACAGGGCGAGGATGAAGATCGGGTTCAGCGACTGGGCCCACGCCGCCGGGGCCTCCCAGCCGCCGATGGCGCGGTCGACCCGCACGTCGGCGTAAACGGCCAGCGCGCCAAAAGTTTGGTTCAGGATCGCCCAGAACGCCGCCGACACGACGAACAGCGGTACGAACGCCAGCACGCGGGCCCTCTCGTCGGCGCCGAGCCCGCGGTCGAGCAGCATCTGCCCGAACAGCGCGGTGGTGGCCAGCAGCGTCGCCGCGAGCATGACCGTGGCCAGGTGCGCCGGCGGCAGCACGCCGGTCACGGTCAGCGCCGCAACTGCGAGGACGGCCGCCGCGACCCCGCCGGCGATGCGGGCGAGTCGGGCTCGGGCGATGGGCAGGGAGGGCTTTTCGACGGCCACGCGGGCGTCGTCAAGCCATGAGGCCGACAGGCGCCGGCGCACCAGCGAATAGTGGACCAGCCCGGCGGTCATGAGCACCGCCGCCGCGCCGAAGCCGATGTGGTACCCGTGCCGGACCGACAGCCAGCCCGTGAGCATGGGGCCGAGCAGCGCGCCGACGTTGATGCCCAGGTAGAACAGCTGGAAGTCGGAGTCGGCGCGGCGGTCGCCGTCGGCGCGGACGCGGCCGAGCATGGTGATCGCCGACGTCTTCAGCGCGCCCGAGCCCGCCGCGACGAGGACCAGCCCCGCCGCGACGCCCGCCCCTCCCGGCAGCAGCGCCAGCGTCAGGTGGCCGGCCACGAGCGTCCACGCGCCGGCGAGCAGGGTGCGTTCGGCGCCGAGGACGCGGTCGGCGATCCAGCCGCCCGCGATGGTGCACAGGTAGACGAGGCTGCCGTAGGCGCCCATCAACGCGGTGGCGGTGGTCGTGGACAGCCCGACTCCGCCGTCGGTGGCCGAGGCGTAGAGGTAATAGACCATGATCGCCTGCATGCCGTAGAAGCTGAACCGCTCCCACGTCTCCACGCCGACGAGGGCGGGCAGGGCGATGCGCGGACGGCCGGGGGCGGTGGAGGTCGTGCGGTCACGCATGGAGATTCTCCTTGGCGGTGGCGGTGGCGGTGGCGGTGGCGGTCGCGGTGGCGTCGGCGGTGACGGTCGCGGCGGCGCCCTCCTCGCCGGCCGCGATCTTCCGGCGGATCCACGGCAGCAGCAGCGCAACGGCGGCGGCGACGGCCATGACGCCGAGCCCCACCGACAGGAAGTAGGCCCGTTCCGCGCCGGAGTCGGCGGGGTCGTAGTTGGTCGACAGCACGCCGGACAGGGCGGTGCCCACGGCCATGGTCAGGAAGTACAGCGCCGAAAAGCGCGTCCGGTAGCTGGCGGGCGCCAGCACCGTCGAGGCGGCCATGCCCACGGGGCTGACCTGCAGTTCGCCGAGGGTGATGGTCAGGTACACGGCGACGATGACCAGCAGCGGCACCGTGCCGTCGGCGCGCCCCGCGAAGGGCACGACCACGAGCATCGCAGCGCCGGTGATGGCCGTGCCCGCGATCATCTGGATGGGGATGTCGGGGGCGCGCCGGCCCATCCGCAGGCGCAGGGCGGCCAGCGGCAGGATCAGCAGCAGCGTGAACACGGGGTTGAGGGACTGCGCCCACGCGGCGGGGGCGGACCAGTCGCCGATGGTGCGGTCGATGCGCAGGTCGGAGTAGACCGCCAGCGCGCCGAAGGCCTGGTTGTGGATGGCCCAGAACGCCACGGCCGCGATGAACAGGGGGATGAACGCCACCACGCGCGAACGCTCGGCGGCGCCGATCTTCGGGTCGAGGATCATCTGCGCGAACAGCGCGACGGTGGCCGCGACGGTGGCGGCGAGCATGACCGTCGGCAAGCGGTGCAGCGGCAGCGCACCCGAGATCGTGAGCCCGGCGACCGTGCCGGCCGCACCCGCCACGGCGAGAAGGGCCAGGGCCAGGCCCCGGCGGCCGATGGGGGACGTCGGCTTTTCGACGGCCACGCGGGCGTCGTCCCGCCACGAGCCGGAGAGACGGCGCCGGTGCCAGTGGTAGTGGACGAGGCCGATGATCATGAGGATCGCCGCGGCCGCGAAGCCGGCGTCATAGCCGTAGGCGACGGACAGCGCGCCGGTGAGCACGGGGCCGAGCAGCCCGCCGACGTTGATGCCGAAGTAGAAGAACTGGAAATCGTTGTCGCGGCGAGGGTCGCCGGATCGGCGGACGCGGCCGAGCATGGTGATGGCGGATGTCTTCAGTGCGCCCGAGCCGGTCGCGACGAGGACCATGCCGACGGCCACGCCCGGCGCGCCGGGGACCAGGGACAGCGTGAGGTGGCCGGCGACGAGCGTCCACGCGCCGGCGAGCAGGGTGCGTTCGGCGCCGAGGATGCGGTCGCCGATCCAGCCGCCGGCGATGGTGCACAGGTACACGAGGCTGCCGTAGGCGCCCATCAGGGCGGTGGCGGTGGTGGTGGGCAGGCCGAGGCCGCCGTCTGTGACGGTGTCGTACAGGTAGTACGCCATGATCGCCTGCATGCCGTAGAAGCTGAACCGCTCCCACGATTCGACGCCGATGATGGCGGGCAGGGCGACGCGGGCCTTCCCGGGTGGCCGGGGAGTGGCGGAGGGGCCCTCCGGTGCGGCCGGAATCGGCCCACTTGAACGCTGTCCAATGCTGGTCATGGACTTATCGTGCTCATCGACGCGTTCCATGGCAAATCATCCCCCAACCTACCCCTGAACGGTGTTCGACAATATCGCCCGGACTAACGTTTCCTTCCATGGCCAACGTCCCCGACACCCCGAACACCACGCCCGCATCCGCCGACATCGCCGCGTTCGACATCGCCGCGTTCGACGCCGCCCACGTGTGGCACCCCTACGGCCCCATGCCCAGCCCCGTCCCGGCGCTGCCGGTGGCGTCGGCGTCCGGGACGAGGCTGACGCTGGCCGACGGACGCGAGCTCATCGACGGCATGAGCAGCTGGTGGGCGGCGTGCCACGGCCATTCGCACCCGCGGTTGGTCGCGGCGGCGCAGCGGCAGGCGGCGACGATGTCGCACGTGATGTTCGGCGGCCTCACCCACGCCCCGGCCGTTGACCTGGCGCGGCGCCTGCTGGAGATGACCGATCCGGTCCTCGATGCGGTGTTCTTCTCCGACTCCGGGTCGGTGTCGGTGGAAGTGGCCGTCAAGATGGCGCTGCAGTACCAGCGCGCCGTCGGCCATCCCGAGCGCAATCGCCTGATGACCTGGCGGGGCGGCTACCACGGCGACACGCGCGCCCCGATGAGCGTCTGCGACCCCGACGGCGGCATGCACTCGCTGTGGGCCGGCGCATGGACGCCGCAGGTGTTCGCCCCGGTACCGCCGCCGCGCGGATCGTCGGAGCGGACGAGGGCCGAGTACCTGGCCGCTTTCGAGGAGCTCGTCGACGACTCCGTCGCCGCGGTCATCGTCGAACCCGTCGTGCAGGGCGCCGGCGGGATGCGGTTCCACGACCATGAGCTGCTCGTCGGCCTGCGCGAGATCTGCGATCGGCATGGGCTGCTGCTCATCGCCGACGAGATCGCCACCGGCTTCGGGCGCACCGGGGATCTCTTCGCCACCGCGGCGGCTGGGGTGACGCCGGATGTGCTGTGCGTGGGCAAGGCGCTCACCGGCGGCTTCCTCTCGCTGGCGGCGACCCTGACCACCCGTGAGGTGGCTTCGGCGATCTCCGGGGGCGAGGGCGGGGGCCTGATGCACGGGCCCACCTTCATGGCCAACCCGCTGGCTTGCGCCATCGCCGCGGAAAACCTGGACATCATCGCCGAGGGGCGGTGGCGCCGCGATGTGCCCCGCATCGAAGCCGGCCTGCGCGCCGGGCTGGAACCGTTGCGCGGCGCTCCCGGAGTCGCCGACGTCCGCGTGCTCGGCGCGATCGGCGTGGTGGAGATGGACCAACCCGTCGACATGGCCCGCGCCACCGCGGCGTGCGTGGCCGAAGGAGTGTGGCTCAGGCCCTTCGGGAAGCTCGTCTACGCCATGCCCATGTACGTCTGCGACGACGCCGAGGTCGCCGCGATCTGCCGCGCCATCGCCGCCATCGTCGAAGCGGAGGGGAAGGCGGAGGCGCAGGTGCACGCCAAGGCCGCCGACGGCGAGACCTCCCCCGATCCCGAAACCACCGACAACCGCGAAGGAGAATCCGCATGACCATCCTGTGCATCACGGGAACGGGCACCGACATCGGCAAGACCATCGCCACCGCCGCCATCGCCGGGCTGTTGCGCTCCTGCGGGAGGCACGTGGTCGTCGTCAAGCCCGCGCAAACGGGATTCCCCGGGACCGGCAACGTGCTGGGGAGGGGCGGGGACCTCGACGACGTCGCCCGGCTGACCGGCGTCGGCGACCTGCACGGATTCGCCCGCTACCCCGAACCGATGGCGCCGCTGGCCGCCGCGCGCCGGGCCGGGCTGCCGCCGCTGCGGCTCGCCGACGCCGCGGAGGGCATTCGCGCGCTCGACGGGCCGGACCGCACCGTGCTCGTCGAAGGCGCGGGCGGGCTGCTGGTCAGGCTCGGCAGCGACCCGACCGAGGGGGACGGGGCCACGAATGACGGAGCCACCCGCGAATGGGGCCTGCCCGAGCTCTCCGCCGAACTTCCCGGCGCGAAGACGGTGGTGGTGACGTCGCTGGGGCTCGGCAGCCTGAACACCGCGGAGCTGACCGTCGAGGTTGCGCGCGGCCGGGGGATGGACGTCATCGGGCTCGTCGGCGGTTCGCTTCCCGAAGGCGACGACCCGATCGTCGCCACCAACCTCGAGGATCTGCCGCACCTGACCGGAACCGACGTGCTCGGGTGCGTGCCCGCCGGATCCGGGGCCCTGGAACGCGATGAATTCCTGGCGGCCGCGCCGGGCTGGTTCACCGAGTCGGGGCGAAGCGCCCTGGTGGGGTAGGCTGGCCCGCGGACATCGCCGTGGGGCGCCCCGACACCGAGTCCCATCCGCCAGGCAACCCGCCGACCGTGATGGGACGCTCGTTCTCCAGAGCCCCGCGACGCACGCCGGCGGCGATCCGCCGGACGCGAAATCCGCACCGCTCAACAGAATGAGGACACCCGTGTCACCCACCGCTCGCCGAGACGGCACACCGGACAAGAACAACAGGGACGGAAACCGCGCCAAGAGGGCCGGGGACTACTACGTCTCCCAGGCCCGCCCCGCACGGCACCAGCACGTCGACCGCAAGCGCGGCGGCAAGAACGCCGGCGGAGCGTCGGACGGAGAGGGCGTGCGCCTGCAGAAGGTGCTGGCCCAGGCCGGCGTCGCCTCCCGCCGCATGGCCGAACGCCTCATCGACGAGGGGCGCGTGGAGGTCGACGGGAAGATCGTCACCCGCCAGGGCGTGCGCGTCGACCCGAACACCGCGATCATCCGCGTCGACGGTTCCCGCGTGGTGGTCAACGAGGACATGCAGTACTTCGTGCTGAACAAGCCCCGCGGCGTGCAGTGCACCATGAGCGACGACCAGGGCCGCCCCTGCGTCGGCGACATCATCGGCGAGAAGGTCTCCGCCGGCCAGCGCCTGTTCCACGTTGGTCGCCTCGACGCGGCGACGGAGGGCCTGCTGCTGCTGACCAACGACGGCGAGCTGGCCAACCGGCTGATGCACCCCAGCTACAACGTGACCAAGACCTACCTGGCCACGGTCAAGGGCGAGGCGGACAACAAGCTCATCCGCGCGCTCACCGAGGGCATCGAGCTTGACGACGGGCCCGCCAAGGCCGATTTCGCCCAGATCATCGATGTGTGGCAGGGGCGTTCCATCGTCCGCGTGGAGCTGCACGAGGGCCGCAAGCACATCGTGCGCCGCATGCTCAAGCACCTGGAATACCCGGTCGAGCGCCTGGTGCGCACGAAGATCCACACCGTCCAGCTGGGCGAGCAGACCCCGGGCGCCCTGCGCGCGCTCAACCGTTCCGAGCTGGCCTCGCTGTACAAGGCGGTGGGGCTGTAGTGGCCGGATACGACGACAACGACCAGACGATCAACGAGGACGGGCGCACCATGAACGATTCCACCGCCGCCGGGGCCCTGCTGCTGGCCATCGACGGCCCGTCCGGCACCGGCAAGTCGACCGTGTCGCGGGCCGTCGCCGAACGACTCGGCGCGAAGTACCTGGACACCGGAGCGATGTACCGCGTGGCCACCCTGTGGGTGCTGCGCGAGGGCATCGACCCCGCCGACGAGGACGCCGTGGTCGCGGCGACCGCCGATCTGCCTTTGACCATCAGCGATGATCCGCGGTCGACGGAGGTGCTCCTCGACGGCGAGGACGTTTCCGGCGAGATCCGCGGCGCCGAGGTCACCCGCAACGTCTCCGCAGTGTCGGCCATCCCGGCGGTGCGCGAAAACCTCGTGGACCTGCAGCGCCGCCTGGCCGCCGAGGCCGGGCGCTGCGTCGTCGAGGGCCGCGACATCGGCACCGTGGTGCTGCCCGACGTGCCGGCGAAGGTCTTCATGACCGCCGCCGCCGAGGTCCGCGCCCGCCGCCGGTACGACCAGGACATCGCCGCCGGCCGCGAAGCGGACTACGACGAGGTCCTCGCCGACGTCGTGCGCCGCGACGAGCTGGACAGCTCCCGCAAAACCTCGCCCCTGCGCCCGGCCGACGACGCCGTGGTGCTGGACACCTCCGAGATGGGCATCGACGAGGTCATCGAGCACATCCTCGACGTCGTCGAAGCCGGCTACCCCGGATCCGTCGACGATGACCCGTTCGACGATGACGGCCACGGTGGTAGCGGCGCCGCTGCCACCGAGTTCGACGGCGACGGCAAGTCCGGCGGCGATTTCGACGGCCACGGTGCCGCCACCGAATTCATCCAGGCCACCGGCGAAGGCGCCCACGAGGACCCCGACGCCGGCCTCGACCGCGCCATCGCCGACCACGAAACGGTCATCGCCGACGCCATCGCCCGCGCCGAAGCCGGCGAACTCGGCGACGACGACGAGGATTGGGACGACCTCGAGGAAGCGTTCGCCGCTCTCGGCGCCGCCGCCGACGAAGACGAGGCGCTGCCGACCGTCGCCATCGTGGGGCGCCCCAACGTGGGCAAATCCACGATGGTCAACCGGTTCATCGGCCGTCGTGAAGCAGTCGTGGAGGACTTCCCCGGAGTCACCCGCGACCGCATCAGCTACCTCGGCGACTGGGCCGGCCGCCGATTCTGGGTGCAGGACACCGGCGGCTGGGACCCCGACGCGAAGGGCCTGCACGCGTCCATCGCGCGGCAGGCCGAAGCGGCGATGGAAACCGCCGACGTGATCATCATGGTCGTCGACACCACCGTCGGCGTCACCGCCACCGACGAGATGATGGCCCGCCGCCTCCAGCGCGCCGAGCAGCCCGTCATCCTCGCGGCCAACAAGTTCGAGTCGGACTCGCAGCTCGGCGACGTCGCGGAGTTCTGGTCGCTCGGCCTGGGCGAACCGCACCCGACGTCCGCGCTGCACGGGCGCGGCAACGCCGACGTGATGGACGAGGTCGTCCGCCTGTTCCCGGAGGTGCCCCGCGCGAAGGCGCAGCCGCAGGGCCCGCGGCGAGTGGCGATCGTCGGCAAGCCGAACGTGGGCAAGTCCTCGCTGCTGAACAAGATCTCCGGCGAGGAACGCGCCGTCGTGTCGGACGTCGCCGGCACCACCGTCGACCCGGTCGACTCGCTGGTGCAGCTGGAGGATTCGGTGTGGCGCTTCGTCGACACCGCCGGCATCCGCAAGAAGACCCGGCAGGCGCAGGGCCATGAGTTCTACGCGTCGCTGCGGACCCGGTCGGCGATCGACAATTCCGAGGTGGTCATCTTCCTCGTGGATTCGTCCGAGCCGATCGCCGAGCAGGACCAGCGCGTGCTGCGCATGATCCTCGACTCCGGCCGCGCCCTGGTGGTCGCGTACAACAAGTGGGACCTCATGGACGAGGACCGCCGCGACCTGCTCGAGCGCGAAATCGACCTGCAGCTGTCGCACGTGCCGTGGGCGCGGCGCGTGAACATTTCGGCGAAGACGGGGCGTGCGCTGCAGAAGCTGGAGCCGGCGATGCTCGAGGCGCTGGATTCGTGGGATCGCCGCATCCCGACCGGCCGCCTGAACACGTGGCTGCGGACCGTGCTGCAGGAGGTGCCGCCGCCGATGCGCGGTGGCCGTCTGCCGCGGGTGCTGTTCGCGACGCAGGCGTCGACGCGGCCGCCGGTGATCGTGCTGTTCACGACCGGTTTCCTCGAGCACGGTTACCGCCGGTTCCTGGAGCGCCGTCTTCGCGAGGAGTTCGGTTTCGAGGGTTCGCCCGTGCGCATCGCCGTGCGCGTGCGCGAGAAGAGGAAGCGCAAGTAGCGCGCGGTTGGGCGCGGGGAGCGGGCGTTGGCTCGTTCCCCGCGCCTTTTCGCTTAACGACGCCCGGCGCCCCGCCCGTTCACCCGCCCGCGCTGGCTCGTCCCCGCGCCTTTTCGCTTTACGACGGTCGGCGCCGAGCCGTTCGCCCGCCCGGCCCGGCCACGTGGGAGCGAGCTTTTGCCCATAATGGCCCTTTTCCGGCGTTGGCCCGGGCCGACCACCGGACTGGCCGCGCCAAGGCTTCTCGTCGCTTTCCCTCGCGCAACATGGGCACCATAAATTCCGTTCATCGTTGATTTTGAAACATGGGGTGGGGGTGCGACCTGGACTTTTGCGTTTCGCGTTGTTTCAAAATGAACGCAAACCGGCGGCGTTGTTGCTGGTGTGACGAAAGCCGGCGGGGTGACCGGGGAACAGGGGCGATCCGTGGCCTAGGGAGGCAGTTGTCGGGCTCGAGCCGATGTGACGGACACATTCGGATCTCAGGCCGCAACGTTGCAGCCCGAACGTGGGGTGTTCGCCGAACCGGCGAAGATTTCCGTCAAGCGCGCGGCCTGCAGGAACGGAGCAGTCGGCGTGCCCGTCAATTGCGCGCGGCCGGGTCGGGCGTGCATTGTGGTGCAACGACCGATGGGGCGCGACCGGCGCTCCGCATGACCAGGAGGCGACCAACGATGGCCGGCAATCGCCACGGGCGAGATCCCTTCGACGATGACCGCACCGAATTCATCGGACGCGATGAACCCACCCAGCGCGCGTGGGGGAGCCGCGACGGTGGCGCGCGTGGCGGCGCCGGCCGCGATGACCAGCCGACGGAGTACATCGGCGGCGCGGGCCGCGGCGATCAGCCGACCGAATTCATCGGGGGTTCCGGTGGCGGCGCGGGCCACGGCTACGGGCCCGGCGAAGACTACGACCCGGACGCCGATTTCGGCGGCACGCAGGGCCGCACCGGCGGTTTCGGCGAAACCCGCCAGACCGGCCGCCCCGACCAGACCGGGCAGACGGGACGGGCAGGGCAGACCGACTCGGGCCAGTATTGGGCGCCGCTGACGCCGGAGGAACGGGGCATCGATCCGCGCGAGGCCCGCGACGCGAACGCCGGCGCCTCCTACGGCGATGCGCGCTACGACGATGGCGCCCGCCGCGACGCCCACGCCGACCGCGATCCGCGCGCCGCCCGCGATTACCGGGACGACGACGATGGCGGCCGCCGCGGCGGTGCCGGCCGGAGCGCGACGATCATCGGCGTGACGGCGATCATCGCGGTCGTCGTGCTGGTGGCGCTGATGTTCCGCTTCCTCTCCGGCGGCGACGACGACAACAAGACCACGGCGACGACCCCGCCGCCGGAGCCGTCGACCTCCTCGGAGACGGTGACGTCGGAGGAACCGACGACGGAGACTTCCGACCCGATGCGCGATGAGCTCGATCGCCTGCGCGACGAGGTCAGCAGCCTGCGCGAAACCCCGCCGGCCATCCCGGGCTTCGGCGGCGGCGAGGCCGTGCAGGCGACGGTGCCGGAGGCGGTGGGCAAGTCCCCGGCGGAGGTCGAGCTTGCTTTGCGACGCGCCGGTTTCGGCAACATCACCATTCTCGACGCCGCCGGAAACCCGACGAACTCGCTGTCGTCGCTGACGGGAAGGGTCGCCACCATCGATCCGCCGGCGGGCACGGCGGTGATGACGGACCAGCCGATCACCATCACGCTGGAGTAGTCGCCGGCTGCCAGGGCCCGACAGCGCACAGTGTCCGACCCCAGAGGCCGATCACGCCGTCACGCTCACCGGCGCCCGATCCGGATGGGGATCCGGCGGGCGCCGAAATCGCCGGGGCCGGCGGCGTCGTAAAGCCCGGGGATCGTCGTGCCGCATTGCGGGCACGACCCGCGGCCCGAGGCATCGGCGACGAGCTGGTAATCGACCATGCGGTACCAGTCGCGGACGATGACGGGCGCGTCGCAGCCGGGGCAGAAGGTGGTGTCGCCGTCCTTGTCGTGGACGTTGCCGGTGTAGACGTGGCGCTCGCCGGCGTCGAGGGCGATCTCGCGCGCCCGGCGCAGCGTGGTCGGCGGGGTCGGGGGCACGTCGCGCATGCGGTTGTCGGGGTGGAATGCGCTGAAGTGGTGGGGGACGTCGGGGCCGAGGTTGTCGACGATCCACTCGGCCATGGCGCGGATTTCGTCGTCGGAGTCGTTGTGGCCGGGGATGAGCAGGGTGGTGATCTCCACCCACGTGTCGGTCCCCGCGAGCCAGATGAGGTTGTCCAGCACGACGTCGAGGTCGGCGCCGGTCAGCCGCTTGTAGAACTCGGGCGTGAAGCCCTTGAGGTCGACGTTGACGGCGTCCATGGCGCCGAAGAATTCCTCGCGGGCGTTGCCGTCGGCGTCTTCGGCGTTGGGGGAGATGTACCCGGCGGTGACGCCGATGGTGCGCACGCCGCGGTCGCGGCAGGCGGCGGCGATGTCGATGGCGTATTCGGCGAAGATCACGGGGTCGTTGTAGGTGAACGCCACGGAGGCGGCGCCGCCCGCGACGGCGGCGTCGGCGATGTCCTCGGGCAGCGCGGCGTCGGTGAGGGTGTCCACCTCGCGCGACGTGGAGATCTCGTGGTTTTGGCAGAACCGGCACCCGAGGTTGCAGCCGGCGGTGCCGAAGCTGAGCACGGACGTGCCGGGCAGGTAGTGGTTGAGGGGCTTCTTCTCGATCGGGTCGAGGCAGAACCCCGACGACCGCCCCCACGTGTCCAGCACCAGCCGCCCGCCGTTGTTGGCGCGGACGAAGCAGAAGCCGCGCTGCCCGTCGCGCATGCGGCAGTGCCGCGGGCACAGCAGGCATTGCACGCGGCCGTCGTCGAGCACGCGGCCCCAGCGGGCGGGGTGGGTGCCCAGGGTTTCGCTTTGCGACGTCGATGTCATCGCGGTTCGCCCTCCTCATGGGGAAGAACGTCCTCTTCCCACGATTGAACGGTGTACCGGCTCAGTCGCCAGTCGTCGCCCCAGGCGGGGGAGCGGGGGCCGTCGGCGAGGCCGGCTTTGGCTTTGAGGTGTCGGATGAATTCGGTGGGGTCGGGCAGCTGCTCCCACACCTGCGGCAGGAAGGTGCCGCGGCGGGTTGTGGTGGGGCGGGTTGTGCCGGGGCGCAGCCGGTTTCGGGGGACGTCCGGGCCCGGGGTGCCCGAGAGGATCGCGCCGTCGACGTGCGGGCGCAGCGCGGCGATGGCCTCGGTTTCCGAAGCGGCCGCGACTGGTTCGGGGGCGGACAGCACCGACACCTCGATGCGGATGCCGGGCAGTTCGTCGGCGGTGACGGCGGGGAAGCGGGGATCGTGCAGCGCGGCGTCGATGGCGTGGGCGGCGATGTCGGCGCCGAGGGGCCGGGTGGCCTCCAGTGACCCGATGCAGCCGCGCAGGCGGCCGTCGACGGTGAGCGTGACGAAGGACGCGCCCGGCGCGGCGAGCCACGGATGGTCGAGAAACCGGGCGGGGTCGGGCGATGCGGCGTGGCCCGGCCCTGCGGCAAAGGCGGCGGCGGGGTCGGGCCCGCCCGCCAGACGGTGCTCCAGGACGGCGCGGGCGTAGCCGGGCAGGCGGGGGCCGACGGGGTCGAAGCGCACGGCCGGGTAGCCGACCACGCTGTGCGAACCGCCGTGGGGAGCGTCGGCCGACGTCGCCCGGGCCACCACCGTCGCCGACCAGCCCGCGCGGCGGGCGAAGCCGAGCAGCCCGTTGACGGGGATCGCCCCGCACGCCGAGCGCGTGGGCAGCGGCGGCTCGAGGGCGACGATGCGGTCCAGGGTGGCGGAGTCGACGGCGATGGCGTCGTCGACGGGCAGGAAGTGGGACAGGTCGGAGCTGACGATCAACAGCGTGTCGTCGTCGGCCATGACCGCGGCGACCAATTCGGTCATCTCGGCCACCGTCGCGTCGCCGGCGACCAGCGGCAGGACGGGCAGCCCCGGGAAGAGCACCTGCAGGAAGGGAAGGTGCACTTCGACGGAATGCTCGCGGGCGTGGACGCCGGGCGAGGTGACCAGGAGATCGGGGAAGGTGCCCGCCAGACGCCCGCGCAGCGCGTCGAGCAGTCCTTCGGGAACCTCGACCGTGCCCAGCGGGGTGTCGAATGCGGGCACCCCGGCGTCGGCCACGCCGCGCACCGGGACGCGGTGGGCGGGGCCGATGACCACGGCGCGGGCGAAGGACGCCCCTTCGAGCAGCGAGTACCCGGCCGCCGCCACGCCGCCGGAATAGACGTAGCCGGCATGGGGGAGGATGAGCGCGCGGGGCGGCGGGCCGTCGTCACGCGGATGCCGGTGGTCCGCGAGCAACCGTTCGACCTGCCCCCGCAACTCACCGGGGTCGGCGGGGTAGAACACCCCGGCGACCGCGGCGGGGCGGGTTTTGGGCCGGGACTTCTGCTTGGGATTCGGGTTCGGCTTGGAGAACATGGGAACCTCCGCTGCCCCCAGGGTACGTCGGGTCGGGCGATAACATCGTCGGCATGAATGCTCCCGCCGCACGCGAGTCGATCGATCTTGTCCGCCGCTGGTCCGGGCAGGCGGCGCGGGTGCTCGAGGGCAGGGCGCGGATCGCCGCGACGGCCGGGCAGGCGGCGTCCGAGCTGATCGCGCGAACCGTCGCGGTGAAGATCGACGGCGACGTCGCGTGGCGCGTGCTGCCCGTCGACGGC
Organism: Corynebacterium hansenii; assembly: GCF_030408795.1. Lineage (NCBI taxonomy): Bacteria > Bacillati > Actinomycetota > Actinomycetes > Mycobacteriales > Corynebacteriaceae > Corynebacterium > Corynebacterium hansenii. The sequence goes on along the minus strand of NZ_CP047211.1, from coordinate 1,710,368 downwards.
GCGGCGCTGCTGCGGGCGGGGGAGACCGTACGGCACCGGTGGCTGACGGGCCTCGGCGCGGAGGAGGCGCGGCTCGTGGAGGAACTCGCGGGGCCCGCCGCCACCGCCGTGCGCGAGACGTGGGCCGCCGAAGGCTGGCGCCGGTTCTTCTCCCGGGCGGAGGCGCGCGCCAACGCGGATCGGGCGGTGGCGTATCTGGGCGACGTCGTCGATCGCGTGCGGCGGCGCGACCTGCCGGCGCTGCTCGATCGCCTCGAGCTCGAGGCCGGCAGCGCGGCGCCGCAGCTGGTGCCCACGGACCTGATGTACCCCGATGTCGGGGTCCTGGGTCTGCTTTCCGACGGCCTGCCGCCCGGAGTCGGCACCCCGGAGTTGGTGTCCGGCGCCGACGTCGCCGCGCTGCCCGGAGCCCTGTCCGCGTTGTCCGGCGCATTGGAGACCGAGCGCACGACCCGGCTGGCGGCGATCGCGGCGGGCGAGCGGTTGCGCGCCAAGGCCGTCGACGCGCTCCTGGCCGGGCTCGGCGTGGAGGCGCTGCGCGACGTCACCCGCGACCGCCTGCGGATCGCCCCCATCGAGGACGCGGGCCTGCGGACGGTCGGGTCGGTGCTCGCGGCGGGGGCGCGGCTCGCCGACGTGCCCGGGATCGGCCCGGATTCGGCGCGCAAGCTGCTCGGCGCCGCGCAGACCCTGCGGCAGCAGACGATGGACGATGAGCCGGTGCGCATCGACCCCTCGCAGCGCACTCCCGAGGCCACCGACGTGCTGAGGCAGCTGCGGCGCTGGGAGATCGCCCGGGGCCCGTTGCGCGGCCCCGACGGTTCGACGGCGGCGGTGGCACTGGCGTCGCTGGCGCCGGTCATGGCCCCGGGCGTCGGCGACGTGCTGGTGTTCCCCACCTCCGGCCGGGGGATCCCCGAATTCCGCGGGGCCGTCGCCGGTGTGCTGCGGCTGGCGGAGGCTCTGCGCGGGTCCGTCGGCAAGCTCATCGACGCCGATCCCGCGCCCGCCGACGGCGGCGCGCCCCCGAACGCCCCCGACGACCGGCTGTGGGAGGACTTCCGCGCCCGCCCGGCGGATTACCAGGCCCTCGCGGCGCAGTTGGGCCTGCTTCCCGACGACGGCGACCGCGTCCACGGCGACCTGCCCGAGGAGATCGTCGCGGCGATCCGCGGGATGGACCTGGACACGCGGTACCTGAAGGCGTCGCTGCGCGGCTACCAGGATTTCGCGGCGCGGTTCGCGCTGGTGCAGAAGAAGGTGCTCATCGGCGACGAGATGGGCCTGGGCAAGACCATCGAGGCGCTCGCCGCGCTGACGCACCTGCATGCGCTGGACCGGACGCATTTCCTGGTCGTGTGCCCCGCGGCGGTGGTGTCGAACTGGGTGCGCGAGATCGAGTCGAAGTCGCGGCTGGAGGCGCACCGCCTGCACGGCCAGGCCCGCGACCTCGCCGTCGACGAGTGGCTGACGCGCGGGGGAGTCGCCGTGACCACCTACGGGACGTTGGGCGCGGTCCGCGAACGGGTGCTGTCGTGTCCCGGCCTGGCCTGCGTCGTCGTCGACGAGGCCCACTACATCAAGAACCCCGGCGCGAAGCGGTCGCAGCTGCTCGCCGGGGTGATCGAACGGGCCGAGGGCGCGATCCTGCTGACGGGCACCGCGCTGGAGAACCGCATCGACGAATTCCGGACGCTGGTGCGCTACCTGCGTCCGGACCTGCTGGAAGGGGAAAAGGACGTGCCGGTGGCGGCGTTCCGCGAGCTGGTGGCCCCGGTGTACCTGCGGCGCAACCAGGCCGACGTACTCGATGAGCTGCCGGCGCTCGTCGAGGTCGATGACTGGGTGGAGGCCACCGACGCCGACGACGCCGCGTACCGGCGGGCCGTGGACGACGGCAAATTCATGGCCATGAGGCGGGCCGCGTTCGCCGCCGGCGCTGGGGCGGCGAAGATGGAGCGCCTGCTGGACATCGCGGGGGAGGCGCGCGACAACGGCCGCCGGGTGATCGTCTTCTCGCACTTCCGCGACGTGCTCGACGCCGTGATGGCCGCCCTCGGCGACGTCGCCGTGGGGCCGTTGACCGGCGACGTGCCCGCCGCGCGCCGCCAGGAACTGGTCGACGAATTCTCCTCCGCCGAGGGCGGGGCGGTGCTGGTGTCGCAGATCGTGGCCGGCGGCGTGGGCCTGAACATCCAGGCGGCGTCGGTGGTGGTCATCTGCGAACCGCAGCTCAAGCCGACCACCGAGTGGCAGGCCATCGCGCGGGCGCACCGCATGGGCCAGCTGGAGTCCGTGCAGGTGCACAGGCTGCTGTTGGAGGATTCCGTCGATGCGCGGATCCTCGAGATCCTCGCGCGGAAGAAGCAGCTTTTCGACGAGCTGGTGCGCGTGTCCACCACGGCCGACGCGGCGCCCGAGGCGTACGACGTGTCCGAGGCGGAACTCGCCCGCGAGATCATCGCGGCGGAGCGGGAGCGATTGGCGGGCGAGGGGCAACTGTCGGGCGAAGGGCATTTGTCGGGCGAGGGCCGATCGGCGGGCGACGGCGGACTGGCGGACGAAGCCGCGTCCGCGGGTGCGCCAAACCCGCTTCCACCTGCGGATTAGCTCACCATGGCGACAATGTTGTAATCTGTGGCAGTTGCCGATGAACGGCAGCGGCGGACTGTGGCGCAGCTTGGTAGCGCACCTCACTGGGGGTGAGGGGGTCGCAGGTTCAAATCCTGTCAGTCCGACCAGGTTTCAATTGCAGCACGTCACGGCTGCGGCCCGGTGAAGACGATGTCTTCACCGGGTTTTCGCTTTTCGGCGAATTGGCGGGGTGCGCTCCCCGCGACCCTCCATGTGCGGCGGTGCCTTCCCCACCGTCGTGAGATTGCTTTACAGGAGCCGTGTTTCGGTAAAAGTTGCGGAAATCGCTATCCTTAGCGCTATTCTTCATGGCCATCTCCCGCCGACCGGCGGGGCATGCGCTGCACCGGGGCGTCGCCGACGCTCCCGGTCCCGCGAATTGAGGAGGCAAGAATGTCCGAGATTTCGAACCGCCACGAGAAGTTCGCCCGCGACTTCGCGGCCGTCGCCGACCGCGTCACCAAGTGGGACGCGCCCACCCCGGTTCCCGAATGGAGCGCCGGCGACATCGTCGAGCACCTGCTCGGCTGGTTCCCCGCCGTGCTCGAATCCTGGGGCGGCCCCGTGCTGCGGGACATCCCGGCCCGCGGTCTCGCCGAGCGCTGGCGCCTGCGCACCGTCGAGGTGCAGGCGATCCTCGACGACCGGGAGCAGTCCTCGAAGATCATCGAGTCCGGCGACTTCGCCGGAATGCGCCTGGACGAGGCCATCGGCCGCCTGTACTGCGCGGACATCTTCATGCACACGTGGGATCTGGCGAAGTCCGCCGACATCGAGATCCACCTGTCCGGCAATTACGCCGCCGCCCTGCACGGGGGACTGGCCGCGATGGAGGAGAACCTCCGCGCCTCCGGCCACTTCGGCCCGGCCGCGGAGACCGACTCCGACGACCCGCTCGACCGCCTCATGGCGTTCGTCGGCCGCGACACGAACTGGAAGGTCCCGTCGCTGGCGTCGGTGAGCGCCTAGTTTCCCGGGCGCACCGTCACGCGGCCATTTCGCGATCCGGCCGCACCGGCATTCGGCAGCACCGTCACCCGCCGGATGGCTCTGTGCCGGGCCCCCGACCGGCGAGCAGCGCGGCGAGCTCGCCCTCGTCCCCGCGGAATGCGTCGACGTCGACGGTGAAGCCCGCAACCGACCCCCGATCCGTGAATTGCCACAGGTCGGGGGTTCGGCCGCGGAAGGGGCGCCACGCCCGGTGATCGTCGCCGGGGTAGTCGGCGCCCGCCGGCCCGGCCGTGCCCGGCCACTGCGCCAGCCACAGCCCGCCGGGCATTTCGTCGGCTCCGTCCCCGAAGGCGGGGAATCGGCGCAACCGCCAATAGGACCGCGTCGTGTACGTTCCGGCGCAGGCGACGCCGGCGTCCTCCAGTGCCCGCGCCGCCGCGACCAGGTCATCGGCGCTCAGGCGGTGGGCCACGGTCTCGGCGTCCAGCCAGACGGCCGGGGCGTCGTCAAGCGAAGGCCCCCATGCCGCGCGGAGCTGCCGCGCGACGACCCCCGCCTGCTCCCGCAGCGACGTGCCCTCCAGGGGATGGCGCACGTACCAATAGGCGCCGACCCGCAGGCCGGCGCCGCGGGCATCGGCGACGTGCGAGGCGAACACGGGGTCCGCGTACGTGCCGTCGCAGGCGCGGACGATGGCGAAGCGGTGGCCCGCCGCGGCCGCGGCCGACAGCGGCAGGCCGTCCTGCCACTCGCTGACGTCGATGCCGGTGAGGATGGCGCGCCTAGCGGACCACGATGCCGTCGGAATCGGCGTAGACCATGTCGCCCGGCACGAAGTCGACGCCGCCGAAGCTGACCACGACGTCGCGCTCGCCCGACCCGGTCTTGGTGGACTTGCGCGGGTTGGTGCCCAGCGCCTTGCAGCCGAACTCCATCTCGCCGATGAGCTTCGAGTCGCGCACCGCGCCGTGGACGATGACGCCCGACCAGCCGTGGTCGCGGCCCAGCCCGGCGATGACGTCGCCGACCAGGGCGGTGTGCAGGGACCCGGAACCGTCGATGACCAGGACGCCGCCGTCGGAATCCTCCGACAGCACGGCCTTGAGCAGGGCATTGTCCTGGAAGCAGCGGACCGTGGAAATGCGGCCGCAGAACTCGCGCTTGCCGCCGATGTCGCGGAACTGGGTGTCGCAGCTGCGCACGTGCGAGCCGATTTCGTCGACCAGGTCGGCGGTGGGGATGAACTGGGCGTCGCCCATGGTGGCCTCCGGTATTCGTCGCTGTCGGGGGCGCCCGCGGATGCGCGCGGCCCCGCTCGGGAGGCCCGCCGCGGCCATCGCGGAAACGCCGTGTTTCCCCCAGATTGCCAGACCGCCCGGAAGGGGTGGTGCGTTAGGGTGGATCGACGTAAGGACCCGCGCCGGCAGAGCCGGACGCGCGGTCGTCGCCGAGCGGATGGAGGCTCATGTGGCCGGAATGAATTGGTTTTGGAAGGCCCTCGGCGGCAAGGAAAGCCGCGACCAGAAGCGCAGCGTGACGCTGGTGGCCCGGGCCGCGGAGCTCGAGCCCGAGCTGGAGGAGCTTTCCGACGCCGACCTGGCCGCCCGAGCCCGCGACAACCGCGACGACGCCCCGGAACTGCTGGCCTGCCTGCGCGAGGTCGCGCGCCGCGCCATCGGGCTGCGCCCCTTCGACGTCCAGCTGCAGGGCGCGCTGCGCCTTCTCGAGGGCGACGTGGTGCAGATGGCCACCGGCGAGGGCAAGACCCTGTCGGGCGCGCTGGCCGGCGCGGGGTTCGCGCTGCGCGGCGAGCGGGTGCATTCGGTGACGGTGAACTCGTACCTCGCGCGCCGCGACGCCGAGTGGATGGGGCCGATCTTCACGTTCCTGGGGCTGACCGCCGCGGCGGTCGATGAGGCCGACGACGCCGCCACCCGGCGCCGGGCCTACGCCGCCGACGTGGTCTTCGTCGCGGTCAACGAGCTCGGCTTCGACGTCCTGCGCGACCGCTGCGTCGTCGACGTCGCCGACCGCGTCCAGCGGCCCGCGCGCGTGGCCATCATCGACGAGGCCGATTCGGTGCTGGTCGACGAGGCGCTGGTGCCGCTGGTCCTGGCGGGTTCCGCGGAGGGGGAGGCGCCCGCGGGGCGCATCACGGACATCGTCCGCCGGCTGGTCAAGGGCGACGACTTCACCGTCGACGCGGGCCGCCGCAACGTCTTCCTCACGGAAATCGGGGCCCGGCGGGTTGAGCGTCTGCTGGGCATCGGTTCGCTTTACGACGAGGACCACGTCTCCACCACCCTCGTCCAGGTCAACGTCGCCCTGCACGCCCGCGAGCTGCTGCGCCGCGACGTGGACTACATCGTGCGCGACGGCAAGGTGGCCCTGGTCGATTCCTCCCGCGGGCGCATCGCCGATCTGCAGCGCTGGCCGGATGGGCTGCAGGCCGCGGTGGAGGCCAAGGAGGGCCTCGACGTTTCCGGCGGTGGCCGGGTTCTGGACACGCTGACCATCCAGCAGCTGGTGGGCCGGTACGAGATCACCTGCGGCATGACCGGCACCGCCGTCGCCGCGGGCGACCAGTTCCGCGAGTTCTACGGCATGCGCGTGTCGGTCGTCGAACCCAACGAGCCCTGCATCCGCGACGACGAGCCCGATCGGATCTACGCGACGCACGAGGACGCGTTTTCGGCGGTCGTGGAGGAGGTCATCGAGGTCAATTCCACGGGCCGCCCCGTGCTGGTGGGCACCGGCGACGTGGCGGAGTCCGAGCGGCTGGCCGAGGCGCTCGCCGAACGCGGCGTCGAGGCGGCGGTGCTCAACGCCAAGAACGACGAGGCCGAAGCCGCCGTGATCGCCGAAGCCGGCGCCCCCGGCCGCGTCACCGTGTCCACCCAGATGGCCGGCCGCGGCACCGACATCCGCCTGGGCGGCCGGGACGAGGAGGACCGCGACGAAGTCGTGGAGCTGGGCGGCCTGTGCGTCATCGGCGTCGCCCGCCACCGCACCGGCCGCCTGGACGGGCAGCTGCGCGGGCGCGCGGGACGACAGGGCGATCCCGGCTCCAGCGTCTTCTTCGTCGCGCTCGACGACGAGATGGTCGTCGAGGGCGGAGCGGGGGAGGAGCTCACCGTCACGCCGGAGCCCGACGGGCGCATCCGCGACGCCCGCGCCGCCGCCCACGTCGACCGCGCCCAGCGCGTCACCGAGGCGACCATGCTGTCGATCCACGCCACGACGTGGAAGTACAACAAGCTCATCGGCGACCAGCGCGCGATCCTCGACGATCGCCGCGAGCGCCTGCTGACCACCGATCTGGCGTGGCGCGAGCTGTCCGAGCGCGAGCCGGAGCGGGCGGAGGAGATCCTGGCCGAGGTGCCCGATGACGTCGCCGCCGCGGCCGCGCGCGAGATCGCGCTGCATCACCTGGACATGGGCTGGTCCCGGCACCTGGCCGACCTCGACGACCTGCGGGAGTCCGTGCACCTGCGGGCGCTGGCCAAGGAGAGCCCCATCGACGAGTTCCACCGGGCGGCGATTTCGGCGTTCAAGAACCTCGCGGCGGAGGCCGTCGATGAGGCGGCGAAGAGTTTCCGCGAGGTCACCATCACCGCCGACGGCGTCGATCTGGACGCCGAGGGCATGGGGCGGCCGAGCTCCACGTGGACGTACATGGTCAACGACAATCCGTTGTCCGGCGGCGATTCGGTCGTCGGCGCCGTGGCCGCCATGTTCCGCTGAGCGGAGGCGGTTTCGGCCCGCGCGGGAATGTCGCGCGCGGGCCCGCCGGGCGCGGCGGGCGATGAGTGAGTCGCCCCCACCGGTCCGCGCCAACGGCTATGATTTAGAGCGTTACAGGAAATCGGACGATTATCCGGAGGATGTGCAATGACGAACAACACCGGCAAGCCTGAGGCCTCGGTGGAGACCACCTCGGTCTTCCGCGCCGACCTGCTCAAGGAGATGGAGTCCGGCGCCGGCCAGGATCCCGCGGTGCCCGGCGTCGAGGGGCTGCCCGCCGGTTCGGCGCTCCTCGTGGTGAAGCGCGGCCCGAACGCCGGCTCGCGTTTCCTGCTCGACCAGCCGGTGACCACTTCCGGTCGCCACCCCGACAGCGACATTTTCCTCGACGACGTCACCGTCTCGCGCCGTCACGCGGAGTTCCGCATGGAGGGCGACAAGTTCGAGGTCGTCGACGTGGGATCGCTGAACGGCACCTACGTCAACCGCGAGCCGAAGAACTCGGCCGACCTGTCCAACGGTGACGAGGTCCAGATCGGCAAGTTCCGCCTGGTCTTCCTCACCTCCCCGAAGTAAAAACCAGGAAGTCCCAGCGCCGTGGCAGCCGTTCCAGCTTCCGCCCCCGACTCCGGGGCATCTTCCCCGAGGACCAGGTCCGCGGGGAAGATGTCCATCGGCGCCGTGCTGTCGGAGCTCCAGCAGGAGTTCCCCGACGTCACGGTGTCGAAGATCCGTTTCCTCGAGTCCGAGGGGCTCATTTCGCCGTCCCGCAGCCAGTCCGGGTACCGCCGATTCGCCCGTGCCGACGTCGACCGTCTCCGCTACATCCTCACCGTCCAGCGCGACAATTACCTGCCGCTGAAGGTCATCAAGGAGCAGCTGGACAACATCGACGCCGGCAACGTCGCCGCGGTCGGCGAGGGCCTGGCTTCGGTGACCCCGCTGGTCACGGCGGACCAGTTCCGCGAGTCCGCGGTGGTCCACCTGACGCGCGCGGAGCTGGCCGAGCGGGCGGGCATCGACGAGGAGTTCCTGGGCAGCCTGGTGCGCGCCCGGCTGCTGTCCCCGGATGCGATGGACTGCTTCGACGGCGATGATCTCGCGCTGGCCACCACGGCCGGCAAGCTGCGCGAGTTCGGCCTGGACGCGCGCCACATGAAGACGGTGCGCACGGCGGCCTCGCGCGAGGCCGACCTGATCGGCCAGGCGGCCGCCCCGATGGCGCGGTCGAAGGGCGACGGAGCCCGCCAGAAGGCGGAGGAAATGGCCCGGGAGATGACCGCGCTGCTGGTCACCCTGCACGGCACGCTGCTCAAGCGCCAGGTCAACGATGACCTCGGGCGCTGAGGGAGCGGGCGCCGGCATGGATGAATTCGTCGAGGTCGAATCCCGCGGGATCCTGGTGCACGAGCCGGAGGACCATCCGGTCCTGCTGCTGTCGTGGCCGGGCAGCGGTCGTGTCGTACCGGTGTGGATCGGGGCCGCGGAGGCCGCGTACCTGGCCGCCCGCGAAGCGGGCATGACGCAGAACCGACCCTGCGCGCAGGACGTCATCGTCGAGATGGCCGAGTCGACGGGCAATTCCATCGACCGCGCGGAAGTCACCGGTTTCCACGAGGGCGTGTACATCGCGGCGCTCGTGCTTTCCGACGGAGGCCGCGTCGATTGCCGCGTGTCCGATGCCGTCGCCGTCTGCGAGATCGCCGAAGCCCCGCTGGTCTTCGCGCGGGAGATCCTCGAAGCCACGTCGGTGCCCGCGGGTTCGCTTTTCGACGGCGCCGCCCACGACGGGGAAGAGGAAGAGGAGTCGGTCGAGGAGTTCGCGCGGTTCCTCGACGAGATCGACGCCGCCGATTTCCTCGGAGAGTCGGGCGGCGCGGACGGCTCGGGTGAGTCAGGCGGATCGGGCGAGCCGGGTGGCTCGGGCGGCTCCGGCGAGTCGGATGGTTCCGGCGGGGCCGGCCCGTCGTAAAGCGGGCCGAAAGGCGCGCAAAGCTGTTGTTCGTGTGAATGGTGTGACTCGAGTGTCTTGAGTGGCACCCCCGTTCACCCCCGAAGTCTGATCCTTGACTTGAGTGGCAAAAGTCCACGTCGTTCTTTGTGTCACACTGTTGAGCTGGGGTTTTGTAATTCGCAAACTCTGAACCTGAACTTTAGGTTTAGACATGCGGCGTGTCGGCCCGAATCCTGTTGACAGTGCCCTAACCTTGGCGAAAGATGAACGACAACAGTGGAACTACCAGGGGAGAACACGAACATGGCCGACGATCGCATCGCTGATCGCCAGGGCTCCGAAAAGGATGCCGTCGATGCCGGCGTCCAGGAGTCGCTGTTCGACATGGGACCGGACGAGGAAGTGGGCTACCGCGTGCCCATCGCCTGCCAGGCCGCGGGAATCACATACCGTCAACTCGACTACTGGGCCCGCACCGGGCTGGTCGAGCCGTCCATCCGCAACGCGCACGGCTCCGGCTCGCAGCGCCTCTACTCCTTCCGCGACATCCTCGTGCTGAAGATCGTCCGCGGACTGCTGGACACCGGCATTTCCCTGCAGAACATCCGCCTGGCCGTGGACAAGCTCCGCGACCTGGGCGTCGACGACCTGGCGACCATCACCCTGGTCTCCGACGGCCGCACCGTTTACCAGTGTCGCTCCAACGAGGAGGTCATCGACCTGCTCAACGGCGGCCAGGGCGTGTTCGGCATCGCCGTGCCGGGCATCATGAAGGAGCTCGCCGGCTCCATCGCCAGCTTCCCGTCGGAGCGCGTCGACGGCACTCCGGTCGAGGCCCCCGTCGACGAGCTGGCCGCCCGCCGCCGTCGCCGCATCGGCTGACGATCCGATGACGCCCCGCATCTCCCCGCGGGGCGTTTTCGCGTAAGTGGGTGCCGCGCCCTAGAGCCCCATGGCCGCGACGAAGGCTCCGTGCAGGTCGGCCCCGGCGACGTGCACCGCACCACCGGTTTCGTCGGCCAGCCGCTGCAACGCACCGCCCGTGGCGTCCTCGCCGATGATGACCACGTCGACGCGCACCGCCCGGTCCGTGGTCGCGGCCGCCCTGATGCCGTCGATCGCCGCCCGGGCATCGTCTTCCGTGGCGTCCCTTCCAGTTGTCACCAGCACCACGCGGTTGGCTACGCCGGGCGCCCACGCTTCGGCGGCGTACTCGACGGCCGGCCCGATCGACCGCCACAGCCACGGGTCGCCGCCCGTGCCGAACTGACCCAGCATTTCGATGGACCGGTCCTTCGCGCCCGGCCCGAACAGGACGTTCGGGCGGACCGGGCTGGTCACGCCCGGCGACATGGGGGAGGAGTAATTCCACAGCGCCACCCGGCGGCCCTCGCCCTCGGCGGCCTGGCCGAGCAGCGGGGTCAACGTCGCGCGCACGGGCTCCAGATCGACGCCTGCGGACGTGTCCAGCAGCACCAGAGTCGATCCCGCGGGCTCGATGGCCGGAGCGGGCGGGGCGGCGCCGGGGTCTCCGCCGGGCGCGCCCTCGGGTGCCGGGGCGGGGGAGTCGATCGGCGCGCCGGCCCCGGGATCGGTCTTCCGGGCGGCGACCCCGGGCACGATTTCGCCGGCGGGCCCCGCGAGCGGTCCGGCCGCGCCTTCACCGCCCCCGTCCGGCCCGTCGGCGTCGACGCCGTTCTTGCGGGCGAACTTGACCAGGTCCGCCGCCGCGCGCGCATTCGTCTCGTCGATGGGTCCGCCGGAGGTGAAGGCGACCATCGGCGCGGACAGCGACGGCGATCCTTCCGGCGAGAGGAAGGTCAAGCCCTGCGCCCCCGATTTCGCGGCCGCGTCGACCATGGATTTCGTGGCCGCCACGGCGGCGTATCCCTCGGCCGTGCCATTGGCCAGCTGACCGAGCAACGCTTCGGAGGTGAAGCGGCCGCCAGCGGCCAACCGCGGCTCGGAGACCCCGATGAGATCGCCGGGTGCGGCGTCGGGCGCGAGCCGGGCATTGACGATCGACGACGTCACCGCGTCGGAACCGCCGGGCGTGGCGATGATCAGGCCCTCGGTTCCTGCGAGGTCCGTCCAGGACTTGCCCTCCAGCTCCGGGGCCCGGTCGGAGCGGACCGCCAGGCCGACGGGCTCAGGGGCGAAGCGGGCGATGTCGCCGTCGGCGCCGACGGTGCCGGCACCCCGGGCGGCGTCGACGAAGGAGTCGTCGGCGGGGACCCACACCGCCGGCAGGACCGGCTTGAAGCCCCCGGCACCGCCGGCGCCCCCGTCGTCCCCCTGTTCGCGGATTACGTCGAGGATCTGCTGCGAACCGTTGACGGTCACCTGCGGGCGCACGCAGTAGTCGCGGACGACGGGCTCGGTCGCGGCCCATTCGTTCACCTTGTCGCGCACGGCTCCGGCCACGGCGGGGTCGGCGGTGACCACGAGCGTCAGGTCGCCCTTGACGCACTTGCCGCCGGCGCCGAGCTCCTCGCGCTCGGAGGCCCGCAGGGCGAACCAGGCGAAGATCATGGCTCCCACGAGGATCGCCACGAGCACCACGATCAACGGCCCCTTGGCCACGCGATAGTTCGGCTTGCCGTCGGAATGCCTGCCCACGGTTGCTCAGCTCCTCATGGATGCGACTGATGTACGCCGTTCGCTGACCACTTTAGCCGTGAAATGACCTCGCCAATCGGAGCAACTCCGTGCGAATCGGCGCGGCGCGCCCCGCCAAATCCCGCTGCCTGGCTACGTACTCGGCCTTGCCCTCGGGAGTTTCTATCCGGACGGGCTCGAATCCGTGATCGGCCAAGTCGTAGGGAGACGCCTCCATGTCCAGGCGCCGCACGTCGCGGGCCAGTTCGAACGCGTCGAGCCACAGCTCGCCGGGGACGAGGGGGCCGAGCTTCGTGGCCCACTTGTACAGGTCCATGTTCGCGTGCAGGCAGCCGCCCTGTTCGCAGGCCGGTTGCGTGGCGCGAGTCGGCCGGTTCTCGTTCAGCGGCACCGCGTCGGGAGTGAAGAACCGGTAGGCGTCGTAATGCGTGCACCGCACCCTGTTGGCCTCCACGACGCGATCCGTCGCCGCGCGCCCGAGGCGCAGGGGAACGGCGTGGCGGGTTTCGTCGGCGCGGTAGACCATCGCCCATTCGTGCAGCCCGAAGCAGTCGAAGTGGGCGTCGTTGGCCATGGTCCCCGCGAGCAGATCTGCGACGTAGGAAATCGCCTTCCCGCGGCGGGCGGCGAGGGCGGCGCGATCAAGCCGCGCGATGCCGTCGGCGCCGACGCGGAAATCGCGCATGTGCGACACGTGTTCGGCGGCACGGGGGTCGTCGGCGCCGGCCAGGGCGACGCCGAGGCCGGGCGTCCACCGGCGCAGCACGCCCGGCCGCACGGGGTAGTACTCGAAGAGGAAGTCCCAAACCGGGTGCTTCAGACCGCGCGAGCGACGCTCCAGGTGGCCGGCGCACAGTTCATCGGCGCGGCGGGCATGGGCGCGGGCGCGGTGCAGCCATTCGTCGAGCGGCAGCACCACGTCGGCGGTGGAGTGGTCGCGAGGGCCGGAGCCGAGTCCGGAGTCGACGCGGGTGCCGGAGGTCTCGCCGGCCGTCATGCGCCGCGGGGGCCGCCGTGCTTCGGCGGGTTGTGGGACTGGATCTCGGCCGGATTCTGCGCGGGGCCGGGTGCCGGATGCTGCGCGGGGCCGTGCGTCGACTTATGTTCCGTACTCTGCCCCGGGTTCTGCCCCGGGTTCTGGGCCGGCTTCGGTGCGGGTTTCGGTGCCGCCTTCGACGCGGGTGCCTTGGTCCCCGCCTTGGCCGCCGCGCGCACCGCCGCGGTCCTCGCCTGGGCGGCCTTCGCCGCGGTGCCCTGGGCGGTGGCGCGCCCGGGGCGCGTCGCCATGGCGCGGTTGGTTTCGTGGGTCCAGTCTCGGACGACGCCGATGTGCTCCTCGATGAGGTCCTCCAGCGCCACGATGCCCACCGGCTCGACGCCCTCGACGGCCATGGCCATGTGCGCCGAACGGCGGCGCATCTCGCGCATGGTGCGGTCGAGGGCGCCGTCGGCGTCGACGGCGATGAGCTCGCGGATTTCCTCGTCGGGGATCGGGGTCTCGGGCCCGGATGCAGGGTCCAGGACGCGGTCGAGCACGTCCTTGACGTGGACGTACCCGCGGTAACCGCCGTCTGCGTCGGCGACGGGGAACCGGGAGAAGCCCGTTTCGGTCACCGCCGCCTCCAGGTCGCCGACCGTCGGGGAGGTCGGCACCGTGCGGATCTTCGACGGCACGATCAGCACCTCGCGGATCGAGCGGTTCTCCGAGGACAGCGCGCGGTTGAGGCGGAAGTGCTCCTCGTCGTCGAGCAGGCCCTCCTGCCGCGACTCCGCGATCATCGACGCGAGTTCGTCGGTGTTGACCGTCGAGTCCAGCTCGTCCTTCTGGGTGATGCCGAACAGCGCCAACGTGTGGCGGGCGACCCAGTTGAAGAACAGCAGCAGGGGCTTGGTCACCTTGTAGAACGCCAGGTGCACCGGCGTCAGCCACATGGCCATCGTCTCCGGGCCGGCCAGGGCGATGTTCTTGGGCACCATTTCGCCGAGCAGGATGTGCAGGATCGACACGAGCATCAGCGCGATGGCGAAGCTGATCGGGTGGAGCAGCGACTCCGGGACGCCCAGGGAGCCGAACGGCTCCTCCAGCAGGTGGGCGATCGCCGGCTCGGAGACCTTGCCCAGCAGCAGCGAGCACACGGTGATGCCCAGCTGGGCGGCGGCGAGCATCATCGACAGGTGCTCGGTGGCGCCGAGCACGGTTTTCGCGCGCTTCTTGCCCTGGGCGATCAGCGCCTCCAGGCGGTCGCGGCGCGCGGCGATCAGCGCGAATTCCGCGCCGACGAAGAAGGCGTTGAACGCCAGCAGCAGGAACGTGAGGGCGATGCCGAACCAGTCGCTCATCGGTCGAACATCTCCTTCGCGCGCTCCCGGGTCACGGGGATCAGCAGGGCCCGGTCGACGCGGCGGCCGTCCATCGCCAGAATGCGGGCGTACCAGCGGCCCGCGATGCCGGATTCGAACTCGTCGAGCATGTCGCGGTCGGTCTCCGGCAGCAGCACCACGTCGCCTTCGGCGGGGATGCGGCCGAGCGCCAGCATGATCACGCCGCCCAGGGTCTCGTGGTCGCCGTCGGGCGCGAAGTACCCGACCTTCTGGGGCAGGTCGTCGACGCGCACCAGACCGGAGCAGTCCCAGCCTTCGGTGACGCGGCGGACTTCCTGCTCGGCTTCGGCGTCGTCGTACTCGTCGTAGACCTCGCCGAGGATCTCCTCGACGACGTCCTCGATGGTGACGATGCCCGCCGTGCCCCCGTATTCGTCGGCGACCAGGGCGATCTGCGAACCCGCCGACCGGACCGCCTCGAGCACGGCGTCGCCGTCGAGGGATTGCGGAAGCACCGGAACCTGCCGGGCCAGTTCGGCGACGCGGGTCGTCGTGCGGCGGGCGGCGGGCACGGTGAACGCGTCCTTGACGTGGACGACGCCGACGGTGGCGTCGAGGTCGCCGTCGGTGACGGGGAAGCGGGAGCGGCCGGATTCCAGGGCGGTGGCCAGCAGGTCGGCGACGGTGTCGTCGACGTCGAGCGAAATGATGGTCGACCGCGGCGTCATCAGGTCCTCGGCGGTGGTTTCGCCGAATTCCAGGGAGCTCTGCAGCACCTGCGCCTTCGACTTGTCCAGCGCGCCGTGCCGGGCGGAGTTCCGCACGAGCGCGCCGAGCTCCTGCGGCGAGCGCGCCGACGCCAGTTCGTCGGCGGGTTCGATGCCCAGC
The DNA here is from genome assembly GCF_030408795.1 of Corynebacterium hansenii. NCBI lineage: Bacteria > Bacillati > Actinomycetota > Actinomycetes > Mycobacteriales > Corynebacteriaceae > Corynebacterium > Corynebacterium hansenii. The sequence continues at coordinate 1,695,256 of NZ_CP047211.1, read as the reverse complement.
TTGCGCACCATCCAGTTGGCGGTGAGGTTCATCGACTGGATGAACATGTGGAACGCCCAGTTGAACCACATCACGGGCCGGGCGGTGAAGCGGGCGACGGCCAGCGGCTCGGTGATGGCGATGTTCTTGGGCACCAGTTCGCCGTAGATCATCGACAGCCCGGTGGCCACGATCAGCGCCAGCACCAGCGCGGTCGGTCCGGTCGCGGTTTCCGGAAGTCCGACCCATCCGAGCATCGGGCCGAAGTAGCGGGCGAGCACCGGCTCCGCCAAAAAGCCGGTGGCCAGCGTGGTCAGCGTGATGCCCAGCTGCGCCCCGGAAAGGTGGAACGACAGGCGGTTGTGGGCCTTGCGCACGGAATGCGCCTGCCCGTCGCCGCGCTTGCGCACGTCATTGTCGATCGACGAGCGCTCCACGCCGGTCAGCGCGAACTCGAAGGCGACGAACAGCCCCGTGCCCGCGGTCAGCGCGATGAAGCCGAGGACCGCGACGATGTTGAGGAATATGTCCATGATTAGGGAAAGATCCTACTCCGCCGCGGCCGTGGGGGCCCGCCGACCCGGCCGTTCCCGCCGGTGCCGTGCCCCTCCCGTTTTGCGCCTGCTTCTTGCCGCTACTTCTTGCCGCGCTTGCGCTTGGGCCGGTGGGGGCGCGAGGCGCGCGCCGGACCCCGGCCGGGCTTCCCCCGTCCGGTTCCCGCTTGACGACGGCCCGCGCCCTGCCCCGAGCCGCGTGCCTCCCGGCCGGCTCCCGACCCGCTCCGCCCGCGTGCGGGGCCCGGGGGTTTGCGGGCGCCGGTCCACTTCTTCAGCGCCTTCGAACCGGGGGAGACGTCGATGATCTCGGGGTCCACGCCGGCGGCGCGCAGCATGTCCGCGACGGCGTCGGCCTGCCGGTCGCGGACGATGGTCACCACCGTGCCCGTCGCGCCGGCGCGCGCCGTGCGGCCGGAACGGTGGACGTAGGTGGCGGCCTCCGGCGGTGGGTCGACGTGGACGACCAGGTCGAGGGAATCGACGTCGATGCCGCGGGCGGCGACGTCGGTGGCCACAAGGACGGGGATCTCGCCCGAGGCGAAATCGGCCAGCGCCTTGCGGCGGGCGGTTTGGCCGCGGTCGCCGTGCAGCGCCTCGGCTCGGATGCCCTGGCCGGCCAGGAACTCGGCCAGGCCGGTGACGCGGTGGCGGGTGTTGCCGAAGAGCACCACCCGGCCCTCGCGGGCGGCGATCCATGCGGTGACGGCGTCGGCGGCGTCGTTGTCGGGCACCCGGAAGACCAGGTGCTTCATCGTCTCCACCGACACGACGGCCTCGGACACCTCGTGGCGGGCCGGGGACCGCCCCTCCATGAGCGCCTCGGCGGCGGCGTCGAGCGTCGCGGAAAACAGCATGCGCACCGCCCCCGCCGGAGTGGCGCGAAGGAGGCCGAGGACGTCGGGCAGGAACCCCAGCGCCGCCAACTCGTCGGCCTCGTCGATGACCGCGACGGCGACGTCGTCAAGCGAAAGCCATCCCTTCCGGCGCAAATCGTGCGCGCGGCCCGGGGTGACCACGGCGATGTCGACGGGCGCGGCGAGCGTGAGCTTCTGCCGCGCGATGTTCTCGCCGCCGACGAAGGCCCGCACCCGCAGGCCGGCCGCCGCACCGAGATCGCCGAGGACGTCGGCGATCTGGTCGGCGAGCTCGCGGGTCGGGGCGATGACCAGGCCACGCGGGCGGCCCGGCCGCGATGCCGACCCCGCCAGCGCCTGGACCAGCGGGATGCCGAACGCCAGCGTCTTGCCGGACCCCGTGGGGGCGCGGCCGAGGATGTCGCGGCCGGCGAGGGCGTCGGGCAGGACGGCCGCCTGGATCGGCGTCGGCTCGGTGACGCGCATGGATCGCAGGGTGCGGCGCACGGCCTCCGACGCCCCGAGCTCCCCGAAGGAAGGGGAGGAGATGCCGGTGATGTCTACGCCTCCACCTCGGAGCGGTCGCCCGACCACAGCGTGTGGAAGGAGCCCTCCTTGTCCGTGCGCCGGTAGGTGTGGGCGCCGAAGAAGTCGCGCTGGCCCTGGATCAGGGCAGCCGGGAGGCGCTCGGCGCGCAGGGCGTCGTAGTAGGCCAGCGAGGACGAGAACACCGGGGCCGGCAGGCCCATGCGGGTGGCGGTGACCACGACGTCGCGCCACGCATCCAGGCACTCGGTGACCTGGTCGCGGAAGTACGGGTCCAGCAGCAGGGCCGGCAGTTCCGGATCGCGGTCGTAGGCCTCCTTGATGCGGTCGAGGAAGCGGGCGCGGATGATGCAGCCGCCGCGCCAGATGGTGGCCAGCGCGCCGCGGTCGATGTCCCAGCCGTATTCGGCGGCGCCGGCGTTGATCTCGTCGAAGCCCTGCGAGTACGCCACGATCTTCGAGGCGTAGAGCGCGCGGCGGACCTTCTCGATGAACTCGTCGCGGTCGGCGGGACGGCCGGTGAGCTCGCCGGAGGGCAGGTCGCGGGCGGCGGCGCGCTGGTCCAGGGACGACGACAGCGCGCGGGCGAAGACGGCCTCGCCGATGCCGGTGACCGGGATGCCCAGGTCCAGGGCGGCCTTGACCGTCCAGCGGCCCGTGCCCTTCTGGCCGGCGGCGTCCACGATGACGTCGACCAGCGGCTGCCCGGTGGCGGCGTCGACCTGCGACAGCACCTCGGCGGTGATCTCCACCAGGTAGGAGTCGAGGTCGCCGGCGTTCCACTCGCGGAACACGTCGGCGATCTCCGCCGGGGACAGGCCCGCGGCGTCGCGCAGCAGCTGGTACGCCTCGCCGATGACCTGCATGTCGGCGTACTCGATGCCGTTGTGGACCATCTTGACGAAGTGCCCGGCGCCGTCGGTGGAGATGTGGGTGCAGCAGGGCACGCCGTCGACGTGCGCGGACACGGATTCCAGCAGCGGGCCGAGGGACTCGTAGGACTCGGCGGTGCCGCCCGGCATGATCGACGGGCCGTTGAGCGCGCCCTCCTCGCCGCCGGAGATGCCGGCGCCGACGTAGTGCAGGCCGCGGGCGCGGATCTCCTTTTCGCGGCGGATGGTGTCGGTGTACAGCGAGTTGCCGCCGTCGATGATGATGTCGCCCTCCTCCATCGCGTCGGCGAGCTGCTCGATGACGGCGTCGGTGGCGGGGCCGGCCTGCACCATGATCAGGGCGCGGCGCGGGCGCTCCAGCGAGGCCACGAAATCCCCGATGGTCTCCGAGGGCACGAAGGACCCCTCGTCGCCGTGGTCGGCGATGAGGGCGCGGGTCTTCTCCGGGCTGCGGTTGTACACCGCGACGGTGTGGCCGTTGCGGGCGAAGTTGCGGGCGATGTTCGAGCCCATGACTGCGAGACCGACGACGCCGATCTGTGCTTGCTGCTTCTCGTTGTCCATGCCCGTCAGTTTAAGCGCACGGGTCCGCGGCGTGCCGGTAGCATCGGGCGCCATGGAAACGCGGGCGCAGGTCACCCTTCCGGAAGAACGCTTCGCCGGGGAATTGGATTTCCTCTGCTCGGTGGACGATGGCGCGCGCCCGCCGGGATGGGCGATGACCCCCGCGCGGGTCGTCGACTTCATCTGCGGTGCCGAGGGGCTTCGCGACGGCCGCAAGCGCCGTGACATCAGCCGCAAGTTCGTGGGCGACCGCGCGCTCGTGGAGAGGTGCGTGGTCACCCTGGCGGGCTCGCGGGCGCTGATGCTGGTCGGCGAGCCGGGCACGGCGAAGTCGATGCTGTCGGAGCTGCTGTCCGCCGCGATCTGCGGCACCTCGGGTTTGACGGTGCAGGGCAGCGCGGGCACGACGGAGGACCAGCTGCGCTACGGCTGGAACTACGGCCTGCTGCTCACCGGCGGCCCCTCGAGGGAAGCGCTGGTGCCGTCGCCGGTGATGCAGGCGATGGAATCCGGGCGCATCGCCCGCGTCGAGGAGATCACCCGCTGCCTGCCCGAGGTCCAGGACGCGCTGGTGCCCGTGCTGTCGGAGCGGCGCATCGCCGTGCCCGAGCTCGGCGAGCATTCGGTGGCCGCGGTGGAGGGCTTCGGCGTCATCGCCACCGCCAACCTGCGGGACAAGGGCGTCAGCGAAATGAGCGCCGCGCTCAAGCGCCGCTTCAACTTCGAGCTGGTCGAACCCATCGCCGACGCCGGCGCCGAAATGGCGCTCGTCGCCGAGCAGACCAAGGCCGCGCTCGAGCGGGCCGACGTCCTCGCCGAGGTGGACGAGGAGGTCGTGTCCACGCTGGTCACGATCTTCCGCGATCTGAGGGTCGGGCGGACGCGCGAGGGATGGGCCGTCGAAAAGCCGGGGTCCGTGCTGTCCACCGCGGAGGCCGTGGCCATTTCCTCGTCCATCGCGCTGGCCGAAGCGTATTTCCCCGGCACCGCCGGCACCGAGTCGATCCCGGGGCACCTGCTCGGTGCGGTGCGCAAGGACGACGACCGCGACGCCGACCGGCTGCGCGCCTACTGGGACTCCGCCGTGCACCGGCGCGCCGAGTCCGACCCCGAGGGCCCGTGGGCGCGGTTGTGGGGGCGGCGGGGGCTGCTGTGAACGGGCCCGCGGACGTGAACGGCCCCGCGGAGATCGTCGACGCGCTCGTGGCCGGGCCGTCGCCGGAGGTCATGCTCTTCGGGGTGCGGCACCATTCGCCGGCCTGCGCCCGCGCGATCGTCGCCGCTGCGGAGGAATGGCGGCCGGAGGCGATCGCCATCGAAATGCCCGCCGAATTGGCGCCGATGCTGCCGTGGGTCGCCGACCCCGGCACCGTCGCGCCGGTGGCCATCGCGGTCGGGGGCGGGGCCGGGCCGGGCCTGTACCCCTTCGCCGACTTCTCGCCGGAGCTTGCGATCCTCCGCTGGGCGCACCGCGAGGGCGTCGACGTCCACTGCATCGACCTGCCGGCGGGGGCGGTTATCGGTGAAGGGGGAAACGACGAGCAAGGAAACGGCGAGGGCGACGGGGGCCGTACCGCCGGTGACGGAGCCGGCGATGGGGAGGGCAGCGAGGCGACCGCGATCGTGGACACCGCCGACCTCATCGACCAGGAGGCGTGGGACACGCGGGTCGAGGCCCGGTCGGTGGGCGCGCAGTGGCGGCGGGTGCGGCGCGCGGCGCTGGCCGTCGGAGTCGGCGCGCGTTTGGCGGAAACCCGGGTCGACGCCCGCACCCGCGCACGCGAAGCCAACATGCGCGCCTGCCTGGAGGACCTGCGCGGGCGCAGGGTCATGGCGGTCGTCGGATCCTTCCACTGCCTGGCCCTCATGGACGGGGAACCGGCCCGGCCCGCCGAGGTCGCCGATGCGCCGGTGTCGCTGGTTCCCTACGGCTTCGCCGAATTGGACTCGCGGTCGGGTTACGCCTCGGGCATCCGGGATCCGCGGTGGCAGCAGGGAATCGTCGAAGCGTCGGGGTCGGGGGACGTCGAAAAGCTCGCGACCCGCGTGATCACCGAGGTCGCCCGGGAGATGCGCAAGGGCGGGGAACCCGCCGGCACCGGTGAAGTGGTCGAGGCGGTGCGCATCGCGGGCGACCTCGCGAGGCTGCGGGGCATCCCCGCGCCGGGCCGCCGCGAAGTGATGGAAGCGCTGACGTCCGTGTTCGCCCACGGATCGGTGATCGGACGGGGGCGCACCGTGGCCCGGGCGCTGCAGAAGGTCATGATCGGCGACAGGCGCGGAAAGCTCGTCGACGGCGCACCCGAACCCGCGCTGGAGGTCCACGCCCGCGAGCTGCTCGCGTCGGTGGGGCTGCCCGCGTCGCCGACCGACGGTGTGGTGCGCAGGCGCATCGACCCGTTCAAGGGAGGCCGCGACCTGCGGCGACATGTCGCGCTGGCGCGGCTCGCGGTGCTGGATGTCCCATACGAGAAGGAACGCACCTCGGGACAGGTCCGGGGCCTGGAGACCCGCGGGTACACAGTCACCTGCGAATACCGGTCCAGCACGGCCGGGGCGCTCGGCGTGTGCACCGCGGGCGCGACGCTGGAGCAGGCGGCGGCGAACACGTTGAACCGGCGGGTCGCGGGGTGGGCCGGCGACCCGGATGTGCTCCTCGGGGTCGCAGGGGATGCGGCCGCCGCGGCGCTGCCGGAACCGCTCGGGCGGGCGCTGGAGAAGATCGCCGCCGACGTCGCGCCGCGCGCCGGGTTCGCCACGGCGCTGCGGGCGTCGGAGATGCTGGTCGGCATGGGCGGCGGCCGCGAACCGGCGGCCACGCTGTTGCCGCAGCGGCTGGTGGACCGGGCGGCGGAGGTCGCGGAGTCGCTTTCCGACGCCGTCGTGCGCGAAATGCCCGGCGTCGCCGGATCGGACGACGACGCCGATGCCGCGCTGCTGGCGGGAGTGGCCGGATTGCTGCCGGATCATCGCGTCCGCGCGATGGCGTCGCTGGAGCAGATGTCGCGCTCCGGATCCGATCTCATGCGCGGCGCGGCGACGGCCGTGCTGGCGATGTACGGGGAACACGAGCCGACGGGTGCTCCGGGGGAATCGGTGGCGTCGGGCGAACCGGACGACGCCGGCATGGACGCGGAAGAATCCGGCATGGACGCGGAAAGCTCTGACGAGGTGTCCGCGCTGCTCGGCAGCTGGGTGGACGGTGCGATGGCGGCGCCCGGCCCGGCGCGATCGTTGACCGGCTTCCTGCTCGCCTCTCGGGGCACATGGGCGGACGGCGAGTTGTTGGACGGCGTCGAGGAGCGCGTGGAATCCATGCCCGATGCGTCGTTCGTCGCGGCGCTGCCGCGGTTGCGCGGCGCCTTCGATCCGGTGGCGCCCGCCGAGCGCGAGCGTTTCCTGGACCACGTCGCACGGCGCGTGGGGAAGGCGGCGCCGCAGGCGGCGAGTCCGGCGACGCTCGCCGCGAACGCGGAAGCCGACGCCGCCGCAGCCGCGAGACTGCGGGCGTTGGGGCTGCGGGACATGTCGTTCACCCCGGCGATGCGGTGGCGGCTGGTCCTCGGCGCGGAACCCGATGCGCTCGCGGGGAAGGCGGCGGCGATGGCCGGGGCACTCGACGAACTGTACGGAGACCCTCGGTCGGACCCCTCGGGCGAATCCGACGGGCGCATCGGCGCCGGCGGCGGAACGGGGCAGGTGTCGGCGCGCCAATGGGCGGAGGACATCGAAGCGCTGTTCGGCGGCGAGCACGTCCACGAAATCGCGGGCCGCGCCGCCGAACGGGGGCGCGCCGACATGGTCGAGCATCTGCGCCCGGATGACGTGCGCCCCAGCGTCGAACTGCTGACGACGATGCTCAACCTCCGGGGCGCGCTGCCGGAGGCGCGGCTGCGCAAGATCCGCCCGATCATCGCGAAGGTCATCGCCGAGCTGTCCGCGGCGCTGGCCCGCGATCTCGCCCCGGCGCTGCGGGGCGCGGCGTCGTCGGTGCCCTCCCGGCGATCGTCGCCGGAGCTGGACGTCCCGGCGACGATCCGGAGGAACCTGCGCCACGTCGTCGACGTCGATGGAACGCCGCGCGTCGTGCCGGTCACGCCCTATTTCCGCACCCCGGAGAAGCGGATCAGCCCGTGGCACATCATCGTCCTGGTCGATGTTTCCGGATCCATGGAGGCATCGACCGTCTACGCGGCCATGACCGCCGCGATCCTCGCGGGCGTGCCCACGTACCGGATCAGTTTCGTCACCTTCGACACCGCGATCGCCGATCTCAGCGACCACGTCGAGGACCCGCTGCAGCTCCTGCTGGAGATCTCCGTCGGCGGCGGCACGGACATCGCCTCGGCCGTCGCCTACGCGGCGACGCTGGTGAAGGTGCCCAACCGCACCGCGCTGATCCTCATCAGCGATTTCGAGGAAGGCGGCAACGTGGGTGGCCTGCTGCACCAGGTGGGCGCTCTGGCGGATTCGGGGGTGCACCTCATCGGGTGCGCGGCGCTCGATGATTCGGGAAACGCCGTCTACAACGTCGGCATCGCCGAGGCGGTCGCCGCCGCGGGCATGCGGGTGGCTTCGCTCAGCCCGCTGCAGTTGGCCCGGTGGGTGGGGCAGGTGCTCGCATGAGCCTCCCCGCGCTGCCCCCGGACGTCGCCGCCGCGCTCATCGACGCCCTGCCGTCCCGACTGAAGAGGCGGGCGGGGGCGCTCGCCGCCGAATGCTCCGCATGGCCCGTCGACGGCGACCGGATCACGGTCGGCGATCACGTGGTCACGGTGTCCGACACGCTGACCTGCGATTGCCTGCTTTCCCCGAAATGCGCGCACGTCGGCGCGGTGGCGCTGGCGGCACCGGTGGCGGATGCACCGGCGGCGGACACACCGGCGGCGGGAGAATCGGCGGTGGCGCCGCCGGAAACCGTGCCCGCGGAGACTGCGGGAGCGCCGGCGGAGGACGCTAGTTCCACACTTTCTCCCGCCGATGCTCCGGTCGCCGACCCACCGGGCGCCGACGCCCCCGCGACTCCCGACCGCGTCATCGCCGCGGCGGAACTCGAGCATCGCCGCGATCTGGCGGAGCGGTCCCGGCGCATCGTCGACGTCATTCTCGAACGGGGCATCGGCGCACTCGGCGTCGCCGATCATGCCGCCGGCCTGGCCCTGCTCCAGTCGGCGCGTGCGGCGGCGTTGCCGAGGTTGGAGAGGGCGCTCACCGGCGTGGTCGGGGCGTCGCGAAGCATGCGGACCCTGGCTCCGCCCGGCCGCGACGATCTCGCGCGGCGCGTCGGGGCCCTGGCCACAGCGGCGCACGCGCTGGCCGAAAACCCCGGCTCCGACGACGCGGTCGGGCAGGCGCGGCGCACGTACTCCGCACTCGACGGCCGCGGCACCGGCACGTTCGTGCCCGTCTGCGCCGAACCCGTCGTCGCGGCATCCGGCTTCGCCGGAGTCGTGCTGACGTTCGCCGACGCGCGCGGCGAACTGCTCGAGTTCGCCCACACCCCACCCGGCGACGCCTCCGACGTGCCGGCGGCGTGGCTGGGCCGGGCGGCGCTGGGCGATCTGCACTGCTCCCATGCGGAACTCGCGCGGCACCGCCTGCTCATCTCCGGCGGGCGGACGAGCGCCGACGGCCGGCTCGGCCGGGGCCGCGGGGTGCGGGCCGCGCTCGGGGCTCCGGTGACGCCCGACGATCTGCGCGGCATCGACGCGTATCGGGTTTTCGAGGGCACGGTCGAGTCCGCCGACCGACGTGGGTTCGCCGTGACGGAACCGTCCGGGGGCACCCGTGAACTCCGATTCTCGACAGACGCCCGACGCGCCGGGCTGGGCGGCGTGGTCGCGTGGCTTCGTTCGCAGACCTCCGTGACCGTCGTCGCAGACGGGGGCAAGGCCGTGCGCCTGTGGGGCGACGGCGGGGAGCAGGTGTTCCCCGGGCTCGACCGGCCGACGGTCAATGACGCCGTGGTCGGCGCCGTGGTCGGCCCCGTGGAACGTGGTCTCGTCGTCCCCGCGGCCGGTGTCGCGCAGATGCTCGCCGACTGGTCGGGGCTCGCCGTCGCGGGCGGTGCGACGGCCATCCGCGCCCGCGAGCGCAGGGTCCTCGCCGACGCCGCGAGGCTCGACGATCTCGCCGCCCCGGTCGCGGCCGAATTGCTCCGGGGCCTGCTCGAGTCGACCGATGCGACGGCCATCGCACGCATTCACGTTTATCTGGGGCGCTGATCCGGCCGCGCCCGTAAACTCGCGGCGAAGATAACAGGGCGGCGGATTCCACGCATCCGCCCGCTTGACGACGGACGACGGGAAGGGAACCGGCGCGCATGACGGCTTCGGCGGCGGAATGGATCGACGCGGGGGACTATCAGTTCCTCCTGGACGGCGAAGAGATCCTCGCCAGGAACGCGAAGGGGCAGCTGCTCAAGACGGTGCCCGCGAAGGCCCGCAAGCTTCCCGAATACGACCGGCTCGATGCGCTGCGCACGTCGCTCGCTCAGCATCGGGTCGAATGCTCCGACACGGTGCGGGAGTGGTTCCTGTCCGGCTCGCCGATCCCGTCCCGGCTGATCGCGGCGGTGTGGCCGGATCCTTCCTGGCGGGCCATGTTCGCCGATGCCGTCGTGGAGTACGACGGCTCGGAGGGGCTTCTGCGCGCCGCCGACGATGACGGCCTGAGCCTGGTGGATCTGGACGGCGAGACCGTGACGGTCCCCGTCGACGACGACACCATGGTCATCCTGCCGCATCCGGTCCTGATGGAGGACCTCGCGGATTGGCGGGAGTTTTCCGTGGAGCTCGGAATCCTCCAGGGCTTCGATCAGCTCTTCCGCGACACCCACCGCAAGCCCGCCGACGCCGCCGGCCGTCGTGCCGCGATGGAGAAGTACCGCGACGCGAAGTACGCGAGGGCCAACGCCCTGGTCGGGCGCAGCCGCGGCGGCGGATTCTCGGTCGAGTTCTCGGAGGGCGTCACCGGCATCTACCTCCGAGTCGTGGAAGACATCGGGGGCCGGCGCGTGGAGACCACCGCCACGTTGCAGGTGGACGACGATTACGAGGGCGGGGCGACGCTGCGGGACCTGTACTTCTCGCGCAACGGGATCGCGATCAAACCCGAGGACGTGGGCCCGGTGACCTGGTCCGAAGGCGTGCGCATGGCGGAGTTCGTCTACGGCGGGCGCACCATCGGCGACGACGCGGCGCAGGCATGAGCGTCGGTGTGGTCCGGCCCTTGTCCGCGCCGGGCGACGATCCGGTGCTCGCGGCCGCGACGTTCACGGGCAATGGGCGGGTCGTCGTCAAGCTGGTGCCGGAGGCGCTGGTGGAGGCGGAAACCCTCGCACAGGCGACCGTTGGCCTGGAACCGGATGGCGCGCGACCCGTGGGGCGGACGCGGCAGCGGGCGGTTGGGTTCCCGGCGTGGCCGATCATCACGGATCCCCCCAATGCCCGGCACGCGCTGAACCTCGTCGGCGACCTTGAGTGGGCGCGGCGGCATGCGGGCAATCAGGCGAAGAAGGTCAAGGAACGCTTCGACGCCCTCGTCGGTGACCTGACCCGCTCGGCGCCGCATTTCGTGCCGACGCTGTTGGAGGAGCTCGCGCGCATCTACGCCGACGCCGGCAACGACGCGTTCGCCCGCCAGTATTTCGGCCGCGCCCGGGAGGTGGAGCGGGCCCACGGCATCGACGTCGACCCGGTGCGGCACGAGGCCGTGTTCCTGGAGTTCGCGGACCGCGGCATCGTGGGCGCCAAGGATCTCACCCGTGAGGCCGGTGACGCGATGGGGCGTTTCGGCGATCCGTCCGAGGCGTTCGAGTACGTGCTGCGCCTGAACTGCTCGCGCATGCGCTCGGGCAAGGAGCCGTATGCGCACTGCTTGCGGGATCTGCGCAAGGTCGGCAAGGCCGCGGGTTTGACGCCGGCGGAGGTCGACGTGCGGCTTTACGACGAAGCCGTCGGCCTCGCCGCCTTCGACGCGGCGCCCGGGGGCTTCTGGAAGGCCACGCGGGCTTCCCTGGTCGCGTGGCTGAAGGAGCATCCGGAACGCGCCGACCACTACCTGGACAGCATCCCCGATGAACTGAGCATCGAAGGTTGGCTGCGGTTCCTCGAGGACATCGGCGCATGGGAACGGCTCATCGCCGATGACGCCGCGTACCTGCGATGGACGCGGGCGGCGCTCGGGCGCGACGCCTACCACAAACTGCGGGAGTTCAGCCCGCGGTTCCTCGCCGCCATCGAGGCACAGGGCGACGCGCTCGCCGCAACGCCCATCACGGCCGATTTCGCGTGGTTGCCCATCGAATACGTCGATGCCCTGACCGCCGCGCGCGTGTGGTGGGTCGAACCACGGTACCGGCATGCGTCCACGCGCATGCCCTGGAGGGAGTGGGCGAACCAGGAGCGGCGGGCCCGCGATCTCCGCGCGATATTCGACCACCCGCAACTGCGGATCCGTGCTCATGACAGCCTGTCGTCGGCGTTCATCGGCGAAAACCTGGGCCTTCTCCTGGAACACGAAGGCGGACGCCGGTTGGTGGAGATGCGCCTGATCGGCCAGGCGGCCGGGGTGGCCGACGCAGGCGGGTCGCTGCCCAACCTCGCCCACCGCCTCGAGAACCACCTGCGGCACCTCACGGACCCCCGCCTGGAGTCGGTCAACGCCGCCGCCGTGAAGGCCATGCGCCGCCTCGACCCGGGCGAGACGCTGGCGAAGGCCCTGCGGGCCGGCCTACTGGCCGAGATGACCGTTCCCGCCGTCGAGGAATCGGCGGCCCGGCTTAACGCTGAGTCGGACAAACCGCGGCCGGTGAAGGTGTTCGATTCGTACCCGCAGCTCATCATCGTCTGCGGTGACCGGTTCGAGGTCATCGACGAAGGCGAGACGACGGTATCGGGCCAATTGCCCGTCGACGCGTACTACGTCGAGTTCGCCGTGACCGTCGGCGACGACGTCGTGTTCTTCCACCGCACCGGGAGCAGCTGGTCGCCCCACGTGTATTGGCACGGCGCCACGTCGGCGAAATCGACGGGGTACTTGGGTGCCCGCAACGGCACCATGAGCCTGCCCGTCGACGGCGGCCGCCTGACGGGCGCCGGCATGATCGCCCCCGGCCAGACGGACGTCATCGGCTTCGGAGCGGACTTCGCCTGCACCGCCGACGGCTCGCGCATCTTCGCCAAGGTTCACGGGAGATTCCTCGAGTGGGACGCCGACGCCGCGGAATTCACCGGCGACGGCGTCGACGTGGCGGATCTGCCGGGTATCCTCGGCATCGGACCGTTGCCGATGCACGGCGGCATCCGCGGCGTGGAGTCGTATCCGGCCTTCCCGGCCACCGCGGACAGCCCGGCCGGAGCAACGGACGGCCGGCACTTCGCGGTCACCTACGCCATCGACGACCAATGGGGGGCGACGACGCCGCTGGGGGACTTTCAGTCGCCGCGGGCTTTTGACGCGGTCATTTCGCGCCCCGGCGGCGGGCGGTGGTTCGTGAACGGCATGCGCCTCGTCGACGCCTCCGACGGTGGGCTGCTGATCCGTCACGGCGGGGTCCTCGACGACTTGCCGCCGTCGGCGATCCACCTCCTGCGAACGAGATCGGAGGAAGCGAGCGCCGCGATGCGTTCCTTCACCGCCGAGGACGCGGAAGAACTTCTGGCCGCCATGTCGGTGGAGCCGGATCGCGAGGTGGACTTCGAGGGCGTCGAAGACCCCATCGCCACCGAGTGGCGGAACAGGGGGCGTCGCAAAGCAGCGGCCCGGTCGGTCGACGCCGAGCCGGGTACCGACGCGTGGGAGATCGCGCGGCGGCTGCTGGGCACCTCCGACCCGATGCTGGTCGGGGCGGTGATCGAGGTCGCCGCCGACGTCGCGGCGCTGTCCCGCGGATTCCGTGCGCTGGCCTCCTCCGACGAAGAGACGGTGGATCGGTTCGCCATGTCCGCGGGCGCCCACTTTTTGCTCGGGGACCTGTCCGGGACGCGGTACCTCGCCGGGGCCGACAAGGAAGTCCCCGTCGCGTTGGCGGCGCTCGCCGCCGAACTGGCGGAGCCGGGATGCTCTGCGGGGCACGGCGGCGAGGGGACGAAAGGATTCGTCCGGTACATCGGCCACGAGCGGAGTCTGCTCGCAATGTTGTCCGCCCCCGCCCTGGACCGGGCGCTCGTCCGCGAGATCACCGGGCTCCTGCGGGAACTCGTCGACGCGGGGGTGTTGTGCTCCGGGTGGACGACGCGCCGAGAGGAAGTGCCGTTGGTCCTCGAGGACGGATCGCCGCATTGGGAAGACGGCGCCTTCTACGCCGAGGTGATCGGGGACGACGAAGGCCGGTGGTGGCTGGTCGTCGCCCCGGACGACTCCGTGGCCTCCGAGGACCGGATGTCCGCGGAGGAGTTCCTGGCGGGGCTCGACGCGCTCGACGCACGCGGGGACGGGGTCCCCGACTTCGCCGCGCAGGCGGAGGCGGTGGCCGCCGGGACGAACCTCACCGCCGACGTCGCCCGATTCCTCGTCGGCGGCGCCTCCGCGACGAGGGCCCACTTGTGGGGCGACGTGCAGGACCGGCGCAAGGAGGCGCACAGGGAAGCGCTCGGCATGACGGCCGCCGCGTTCAACCGCGCACAGGGGGCCGTGCACGATATGCCGTGGCGCGTCATCGCCGCGATGGCATTGGCGGGATTGCCCGGCGGTGACGTGTCCCGGGCCATCGACGAGGGGCCGGACGCCGATGCGATGGTGGAGGCTTGGCGGCGAGAGACCGGTGACCTGGGCTTCCGGGTCACCGACTCCGAACGCGCCGCCATCGGTCGCACCGTCCGCGTCAACGCCGACAGGTACATCGATGACATCCTCCATCCGTTGCAGCTGGACGGGCGGAACCCGCACGACGTGAACTTTTACGTGGCTCCTCTGTTGACGCTCGCCTCGATGCGGGGCGAGGGTGACCCGATCCGGCCGTTCCTGCGGGAACAGTTCCGGCGGTTGTCGGCCGGAATAGAGCAGTCGCTCCAGGTGCCCCGGTTCGTCCAATCGGTCAAGGGCGAGCTCGGCGGGGATTACTCGACCGTGGAGAACGAGACGGGGCTGCAAATCCATCGCGTGCTCACCGAGGGGATCCTCGACGAACTGTTGGCGGATCTGGAATCCGACGAGGCTCATGCCGGGTCCGGTGAAGCTGAAGAAGCGCATGCGGGATCCGGGGAAGCCGGTGGCGTCCCCGACGGGCACCCGATGGATCCGCTCGTGTCGGCGCCGGAGACGGTGTCGGCGGTGATGGAGTCCCTCGGCCTCGACGAAGACGCCGCCCGGTACTTCCTGCAGGTCCTGGCGCTGGCCACACCGACGGACGCGAATATCCGAGAGTGGAACGGGTGGCGGAAGAAGAACATCGATGCCGCCGCGTCGATGTTGGTGGACAAGGGGCTGCTCGTCGAGGCGAAGCGTGCCGGCGCGGGCCGCTCCAGGTTCTTGCCGGGTGGGTGGCTTGATCCGTCGCCGGGCGAGAAGGGCATGGAGGTGTGGAAAGCGCCGCTGTATTTGCTGTGGCGGGACACCAAGATGCGCCCGGTGGTGCCGACGTGTCCTCCGTTGGTGCCGGTGGGGCGGTTGTTCGCCGATGCGTGGGAGCGCTATGGCTCGGGTGATGTGCCGGGTTATGAGGAATTGACGACGACCCGCTACCGGCGTCGGTAGCGTGCGACTGCCGCCGTCGGTGGGCGTCGGCGGAGGGATGAGGTGTTTTCGGATCATGGGGATCGGACCGGTTTACGCGGTGAACGACGCGACGGGCGGGAGCGATGGCCGCCTTCATGCGGTGAACGACGCGACGGATGGGGGCGATGGACTCCTTCATGCGGTGACCTTTACGAGGGAAGGGCGGGTCGTCGTCAAGCTGGTGCCGGAGGCGCTGGTGGAGGCGGAAACCGTCGCGCAGGCGACGGTGGGCTTCGAGGCGGGGTCGTCGCGGCCGGTTGGTCGGGTTCGCCAGCGGGCGATCGGATTCCCGGCGTGGCCGATCATCACGGATCCCGGCAATGCCCGGCACGCGCTGAATTTGGTGGGTGATTTGGAGTGGGCGCGGCGGCATGCGCGGGCGAACCCGAAGAAGGTCCAGGAGCGCTTCGAGGGCCTTGTCGAAGGGCTGCGGGGGTCGGCCCCGCATTTCGTGCCGACCCTGCTGGAAGAACTCGCGCGCATTTTCGTCGCGGCCGACCGTGAGAAGCACGCTCGGCGATGGTTCGCCCTGGCCCGCGACATCGAACGCGCGCATGGGCTGCCGGTCGACGCCGCACGGCATGAGGCGGCGTTCCTCGAATTCGCGGCCAACGGCGTCGTCGGCGCGTCCGAGCTGACCCGGGAAGCCGGCGACGCGATGGAACGTTTCGACGATCCGTCCGAGGCGTTCGAGCACGTGCTGCGCCTCAACTGCGCCCGCATCCGCGCCGGACAGCCGCCGCACGCGAACTGCGCCCGGGACCTGCGGAAGGTCGGCGCCGCCGCGGGTATTTCGGCCGACGACGCCGACGACCGGCTTTTCGACGCCATCGTCGGCATGTCCGCCGTGGATTCGGCCCCACCCGGATTCTGGAAGACCACGCAGACGTCGCTGGCGAGGTGGCTGCGCGCGAACCCCGGGCGCGCCGACCATTTCGTCGAGGTCAAGGCGGACTCATGGTCGCTGGACGAGTGGATCGGATTCCTCGAAGAATCAGGAGAGTGGGCACGGCTCGCGGCCGATCCGGATGCGCTCCAGGCGTGGATCCGGAAAGTGGTCGACTGCGGTGGCTTCCCTCTGTTGGCGATCGTCAGTCCGCGATTCGTGGCCGCGATCGAAAGCCTGGGCACCAAGCTGCGCGGCACCCGCGTGTCCGCAAGATTCAGCGATTTGGCGGTCGATCACGTCGACGTCCTGACCGCGGCCGGCGTCGAGTGGGACGGCGAATCTCAATTGAGGTTTGATCGCAGTCTGCGGTGGCGGGATTGGGCGAGATCCGGGGTCCGCACCCGGACCCTGGAGACGCTGCTCCACGATCCGGTGCTCGCAGATCTCGTCGACGATGTGGTGCCGTCGTGGATCCTCGGCACGGATCCGGATCATTTCCTCGCGACCGAGGGAGGGCGCCGGACCATCGGCCGGAAGCTTCGCGAGGTCGCGGACGCGCACGCGGCCAACATGGCTTCGCCGACGACTCTGGCGTACATCCACGAACATCACGTCCGCCATCTCCTGGATCCGCGCCTGGCCGGGGTCGACCCCGAGGCGGCGGCTGCGCTGCGCTCGTACGATCCGGCCGAGACGCTGGCGGGGGCGATCAGGGTCGGCGTACTCGCCGAATTGGCTCTGCCCGCGGTCGAGGAATCGGCGCGCCGAATGGTGCCCCCGGGGAATACGGAATGGTGGAAGGGGGCGGGCACCGTCAGGGTGTTCGACTCGTACCCGCGTTTGATCGTCGTCGTCGGCGACCGTTTCGCGGCCGTCGACGGCGATTCGGTCGTCGTCGAAGGGCAAATCCCGCCCGGCGCCGGGCACGTGACCGGGGCCTTGACCGTGGGCGATGAACTGGCGTTTTTCAACGGGGCGCCAGGTGGGTGGACCAATCACGTGCACTGGTATCGCGGTCCGACTGCGGCCATGCAGGATCCGTACATCAGCTTCGTCGGAATGACCGTGGAAAATGCCGAGGGCCGAATCACCGTTGGCGGTCTGCTCACCGCGCTGGACGTGACGGTTGCGGGCCTCTCCTTCCAGAAGCTGGCGTGCACCGCCGACACATCCAGGGTGTTCGCCCACATCGACGGTGCGATGAGGGAATGGCTTCCCGCAGAGCGAGGGTTTTCGTCGGAACCCGTCGACGTCGGCGCCATCCCGGGGATCCTGGGCATCGGGCCGCTCCCCGCCAACGACGGAATCTCGTACTGCCAGGCGTATCCCGCTCAGCCGGACACCGTCGACGGGCCCGCGGGCAGCGCCGGAGGGCTCCACTTCGCCATCGGGTACCGGCTCGGCGACGAGTGGGGAGTGACCACGCCGCTCGGTGATTTCCGCGCCCGCGAACCGATTGCATCGGTGGTGCGGAGGCCTGGCGGCGGGCATTGGCTGATGGGCGCGGACATGCGGCTGCGCAATCCCGACACGGGGGCGTATCTGGCCGGCCGGAACGGGCTGCTCGATGGGCTGCCCCCGTCCGCGGTGCACCGGATGCGTCCGCGATCGCCGTGGGTCAGCGAATTGATGCGTGCGTTCACCCGCGAATCGGCGGCGGAATTGCTGTCGGCGATGACGGGGGACTCGGAACGCGGTTTCGATTTTCGGGACGTTCCGGCGGACCTGAAGCTCAGTGACGTCGAAAATCGGTACAGCACGGAGCGTTGGCGCCCGTCGGTGGACGCGCGGCCCGGCACTTCGGCGTGGGAGACGGCGTCCCGGCTGTTGGGTACGTCCGATCCACTGTTGTTGAATGCGGTGATCGAACTCGCCGCCGATGCCATCGAACTTGACCGCAGAGTGAAGGTCCTGCTTCCGGCAGCCGAGCGGGCGGCCGAGCGGTTCACGGTGTCGGCGAAGGCGATGCACCTGGTCGGCTGTCTTTCCGGCGACCTGGTGGTGATGGGGGGATCGAAGGAATTCGCGGAGTCGTTGGGCGCGATCGCCGACGAGTTGGCCTCGCCCGGAACGACCGACGGCCGGATCATCGACACCCCGGGGCTCGTGCGGCACATCGGCCACGAGCGGGGGCTCGTGGCCCTGCTCGCGGCCCCCGCGCTCGATCGGGCCCTGGTTCGAGAAGCCGTCGGGTTGCTCCGCGAACTGGTCGAAACCGGGGTGCTGTGTTCGGGGTGGCGCGCTCACCTTCTTGAGGCTCCGAAGGGGAACCGCCGCCCGAACATGCGGAAGATGCGATGGGAAGATGACGCGCTTTTCGTCGGATTCATGGTTGACGACGCCGGCGCTTGGCGCTGCTACCTGGCCCGCGATGATTCGCGGTGGGCTGCCGCGCATGCGGCGACGACCCGAGCAACCGATGGAGCCGGGAATGCCGACGACGACGGAATGAACGCGGACGACTTTCTCGCGGACTTGGCGGTTCTGGAGGAACGGGCGGCGCACGCGAACCACGACGCGTCCGGTTCCGGCTCCGGTGAGGCGAAGCGCGAGGCTCCGTGGTCGGTGCGTGGAAAGGCGGCGGAGCTGGCTTCCGCGACGGATTTGTCGGAGGATGCGGCCGCGTACCTGGTCGGCGGCATCGCATCTCGTTCGAGTGCGCACGGTGCGTTGGAGGAGGAGCAGCGGGAACGGACCGATGCGGTTCGCGAAGCGCTGGGCATGACGGCCGCCGCCTTCACGAGGGCACGCGACCGGGTGCGGGCGCTGCCCTGGGCGACCATCCGGAACATGGCCATCGCGGGGTTGCCCGGCGGCGATGTCCGCCGCATGGCCGAAGAGGGCCCCGATGTCTCCGCGATGGCCGCGGTCTGGGCCCGGGAGACCGGTGATCTTGGATTCCGGTTGTCCGAATTCGAGCGAGCGGCGATACGGCGGCCCCTGGACAAGGAACGGATCGTGAGGTACCCGGACGAAGTGCTCGATGAGCTGCTCCGGCCGTTCGACTTCAAGACCACCGACCCAGACTCGGTTGATCATTACGTTGCACCGTTGCTGATCCTGGCATCGCTGCGCCCGCCCGGCGATCCGATCCGCCCCTTCATCGGGGAGCAGCTCCGCGCGATCGCCGAGCAGGCGCCGGCGTGCCGGGAACGACGGGCGCGGTACCTCTCCGGCGTTGAGCTCGGCGGTGATTTCGAGGACATCAACGGCCACCCTTCGCTGCAGACGCATCGGGTGCTGTTGGAGGGGCACCTGGACGAGTTGCTCGCGGACCTCGAACGCGATCCGGCGGCCGCACCCGCCTCGCCCGCCAAACGCGGCGCCGCGCCGAACCCGATGGACCCCGCGAACTCGGCCCCGGACACGGTGGCTGCGGCGATGGAGTCCCTCGGCATCGACGAGAATGCGACCCGCTACTTCCTGCAGATCCTGGCGTTGGCGGACCCGTCCGACGCGAACGTCCGCGCGTGGAACGGGTGGCGCAAGAAGGACATCGACGCAGCCGCCGGCGTGCTCGTGGACAAGGGCCTGCTCATCGAGGGCAGGCGCGCGGGCGCGGGCCGCACCCGCTTCCTGCCGGGTGGGTGGATGGAGCCGGGCCCGGGGGAGAAGACGATGGAGACGTGGAAGGCGCCCCTGCACCTGTTGTGGCGCGACGCCAAAGTCCGCCCCGTCGTGCCGACGTCCCCGCCCTTGGTGCCCCTGCCCAGCCTGTACGCCCGCGCATGGGAGCGGTTCGCCGGCGGTGACGTCCCCGGCTACGGGGAATTGTCCACCGAACGGTATCGGGGCCGGTAGCCTCGGGGAAAGGTCTTCGGCTTTCCGACGGACATGGCGCCGTCGTCAAGCCGGGGCCCGCTTGCCACCGCATGCGCCCGCCGCATGCACGCCACCGCCAGGAAAGAGGTACCGACGATGCTCATGCCCCCGGAGAAATTCCGCGTGTACGGAAAGCTGCTCAAGGCCGCCGGTGAGCGGGTGCTCACCGATGACGAGATCGCGGAGCTCAACGAGCTCATGGCGGGCGACGTGCGCGCCGGGGGCCTGGACGTGCACCTGGGTGCGTCGTACGTGGCCGTCGGCCCGCGCCTGATGAGCATGCGCGTGGAGATCGGTCCCGAGCATCTCCAACCATGGGGCGTCGCAAATGGTGGGGTGTACGCAACCATGGGTGAGTCCTGCGGTTCCATCGCCGGCTTCATCGCCGCGGGCGCCGACCGGCCCGTCGTCGGCGTGAACAACTCGACCGATTTCTACCGCTCCGCCGTCGCGGGGGATGCGATCATCTCCACGGCGTCGCCGGTGCATCTGGGCCGGACCTCGCAGGTGTGGGAGATCCGCCACACCCGCGAGGCCGACGGCAAGCTGCTGTCGCGGACCAACCTGCGGCTGGCGGTTCTGCCCGCGGGCCAGAACCCGGGGGAGTAGGGGCCGGGGAGAGGCGCGCGGAGCTGCGCACGGGGAAGGGCGCTTGGCGACGGCCCCTCAGTACGTGGTCAGCCCGCGCGCCCGGAACACGTCGCGGACCCGCTCCAGCGATTCCTTCGTCGGCGGGCGGACGTCGCCGAGCTCGTAGGTCATGCCCAGGTTCGCCCACTTGTCGGCGCCCATGTTGTGGAAGGGCAGGACCTCCACCCGTTCGACGCAGTCGGCCCAGCGGGCGACGATGTCGGCGGTCGCCTCGACGTTCGCGGGATCATCGGTGAGCCCGGGGACCAGCACGAACCGGACCCACATCTTCTTCCCGTGCGCGACCAGGCGCTCGCCGAACTCCAGCGTCGGTTTGAGCTGCCGGCCGGTCACGTTCTCGTAGGTCCCCGGCAGCCCCGATTTCACGTCGAGCAGGAACAGGTCGACGAGGTCCAGTTCCCCGTCGCTGAGCCTGTGGCCGAGGTTGCCCGACGTATCCACTGCCGTGTGGATGCCGGCTTCCTTCGCCGCCGCCAGCACCCGCTTGACGAAGGCCGGCTGGAACAGCGGCTCGCCGCCGGAAATGGTCAGCCCGCCGCCCGAGGCGCGGAAGACCGTGCGGTAGCGCTTCACCCGGGCGATGACGTCCTCGACGCGCTCGAGCGTGCCCTCGCGCAACTCCATCGTGTCCGGGTTGTGGCAGTACTTGCAGCGCAGCGGGCAGCCCGACATGAACAGGGTCATGCGCGTGCCGGGACCGTCGACGGAGGTGACCAGCTCCCAGGAATGGACCAGACCGATGTCGCCGGTGCGGCGGGCGTCGAAAAGCGCCCTGCGATTGTGCTCGGCGACGTCGTCCCCGGGCGCGGCGGGGCCGGGCACGCCGCCCAACCCCTGCGCGGCGCCGCGCACCCGCGGGCCCCGCGAGGGGGCGACGGTGACTTTCCGATTCAGGCCGTCGGCCATGGGCGCCTACGCGCTTTCGTGGAAGGTGCGGTCCAGGACGTCGCGCTGCTGCTCGGCGGTGAGCTTGACGAAGTTCACCGCGTATCCCGACACGCGGACCGTCAGGTTCGGGTACTTCTCCGGGTTGGCCATCGCATCCTCGAGGGTGGACTTGTCCAGCACGTTGATGTTGGCGTGGTACAGGCCGGAACCGGCGTTGTTGGCGGTGCGCTGCGCCTTCATGTCGGCGAGGCGCTCGTCGAAGGTCTTGGCGGACATCGGGGTCTCCTTGTCGTGTCGTGCCCGGCGGGGTGGTGCGGGCATCGGTTGTTTCGGCGTCGGTTGCGTTCGGGGGCGTGGTGGTGGCCCGGGCGTGGCGCGGCTACTCGCCGTCCATGATGAAGCCCGCGTCGAGGATGCCGACCAGGTTCGCCACCTGCTCGTCCTTCGTGCGGCCCAGGCCCGACGGGGTGATGGTGTTGGTCAGCGAAATGCCGTCGAGCGCGTCCTCGTAATCGAGCTTGCCCACCGACAGCATGGACGCGACCATGCCGTGGGTGTCCATGCCGTTTTCGGGGTTGGCGCCCGGCGCGAACGGGGTGCCGGCGCGGTGGCCGGAGGGGAAGTTGCCGGTGGCGCGACCGTAGACCACGTTCGACGTGATGGTCAGCACCGACTGGGTGGGGATCGCGTCGCGGTAGAGCGGGATCTCCTTGATCTTCGCCATGACGGTGTGGACGATCGTCGCGGCGATGTCGTCGGCCAGGTCGTCGTCGTTGCCGTAGACGGGGAAGTCGCCCTCGGTGACGTAGTCGACGATCAGCCCGGTGTCGTCGCGCACCGGCGTGACCTTGGCGTACTTGATGGCGGACAGCGAGTCCGCGACGATCGACAGCCCGGCGATGCCGCAGCCCATTGAGCGGATGATGTCGGAGTCGTGCAGCGCCATCTCGATGGACTCGTAGGCGTACTTGTCGTGGCACCAGTGGATGATGTTCAGGGCCTCGACGTAGGTGCCGATCACCCAGTCCAGCATGTCCTCGTACTTCGCCCAGACTTCGTCGAAGTCCAGCGGGCCGTCGCCGGCGATGGGCTCGTGGCCCTCCACCACCTGGACGCCCGTGACCTCGTCGCGGCCGCCGTTGAGCGCGTAGAGCAGGGCCTTCGCCGCGTTGACGCGCGCGCCGAAGAACTGCATCTGCTTGCCGACGGTCATCGGGGAGACGCAGCAGGCGATCGCGGCGTCATCGCCCCATCGATCGCGGATCTGGGCGTCCGACTCGTACTGGATCGACGACGTTTCGATGGAGATGGCCGAGCAGAATTCCTTGTACCCGGCGGGCAGCTGCGGGTCCCAGAACACGGTGATGTTCGGCTCCGGGGCGGGGCCGAGGTTGCGCAGCGTCTGCAGCAGGCGGAACGCGGTCTTGGTGACCATGTGGCGGCCGTCGTCGGAGAAGCCGGCGTCGGACCACGTCGCCCAGTAGGGGTCGCCGGAGAAGATCTGGTCGTAGTCGATGGTGCGCAGGAAGCGGACGATGCGCAGCTTGATCACCAGCGCGTCCATGATCTCCTGGGCGTCCGTTTCGGTGATCCGGCCCGCGGCGAGATCGCGTTCGAAGTACGGGTCGAAGAACGCCGACAGGCGGCCGATGGACATGGCTGCGCCGTCCTGCGACTTCACCGACGCGAGGTAACCGAAGTAGGTCCACTGCACCGCTTCCTGCGCCGTGGTGGCGGGGCCGGAGATGTCGAAGCCGTAGGTCTCCGCCATCGCCTTGAGCTTCTTCAGCGCCCGGATCTGCTCGGCGTGCTCCTCGCGGTAGCGCGCCCAGTGCTCCGAGAAGCCTCGGCCGGAGACGGCGGACTTCGCGGCCTCCTTCTCCTCGATCAGCCGATCGACGCCGTAGAGCGCCACCCGGCGGTAGTCGCCGATGATGCGGCCGCGGCCGTAGGCGTCGGGCAGGCCCGTGATGATGTGCGACCTGCGGGCCGCGCGGATGCGGTCGGTGTAGACGTCGAAGACGGCCTCGTTGTGGGTCTTGCGGTATTTGGTGAAGATCTCCCTGACCCGCGGATCGACCTCCTTGCCGGCCTCCTTGATCGCGGTCTCCACCATGCGCCAGCCGCCGTTGGGCATCATGGCGCGCTTGAGGGGGACGTCCGTCTGCAGGCCGACGATGACGTCGTCGTCCTCGGAGATGTGCCCCGCCGGGAACGCGTCGATGTCCGCCGGGGTGGTGGTGTCGACGTCGTAGACGCGCTTCTCGCGCTCCACCGACAGGTAGTTCTTCTCCAGGTGATCCCACACGCGCAGCGTCTTGTCGGTGGGGCCGGACAGGAACGACGCGTCGCCGTCGTAAGGCGCGTAGTTGTGCTGGATGAAATTCCGGACGTCGATGGACTCACGCCACCGGTCGCCGGCGAACCCCTCCCACGGATCGCGCGGCGATCCTTCGGCCTGCGTGCGTGCGTTGGGCGCGGCAGTGCTCACCCGTGCCACCTTTCCGGGCCCCGTGGGGCCGCCTCTCGTCGGATGTTTTCTGACGGGCGGATCGCCCCGCACACGACATCCGCCCCCGGTGAGAGGCGATCGGCCTACGGCGCCTCCCCGCGTGGTGGGCGGGGCCGGCGCGACTGGCCCGAGGCGTTGATCCGCGCTTCACCGGCCACCATACGCCCGTCGATGCCCGAACGCAGGTCTCGGGAATGCCCGGTCGGTCACATCCGGGAGAATCGGGCATGGCGGTGTGGCGGCGGTCACGACAACAGCTGGTCGCGGGCCAAATCCCGGTACAGATCGGACTCCGCCATGAGCTCGGAGTGCGTGCCCGACGCCCGCACCGCGCCCGACTCCAGGACGATGATCCGGTCGGCGCCGGCGACCGTGGCCAGACGGTGGGCGACGATGATCACCGTGCGGCGGCGCGAGGCGGTGTCGATGGCGGCTTGCAGCGCCCGTTCGTTGCGGGAATCCAGCGAGGCCGTCGGCTCGTCGAGAAGCAGGATCGGCCGGTCCGCGAGCAGGGCGCGCGCGATGGCCAGGCGCTGGCGCTCGCCCCCGGACAGGCCGATGCCGCGGTCGCCGACCGTCGCGTCCAGGCCGTCTGCGTGTGCGTCGATGCGGTCCAGCAGGTTCACCGAGGCCAGCGCTTCGCGGCAGCGCTCGTCGGGGACGCCCTCGAGTCCGAGGGTGAGGTTCGAGCGGATGGTGCCTGCCAGCGCCGGCGCGGACTGCTCGACGTAGGCGATGTGGCGGCGCAGATCGGCGCGATCGAGGTCGCGCACGTCGACGCCGCCGACGCGGACCACGCCGCGGCCCGGATCGTGCAGGCGCTCGATGAGCGAGAGGATCGTCGACTTGCCCGCTCCGGACGGCCCCACGAGCGCCGTGGTGCGCCCGGCGTCGGCGGCGAAGGTGACGCCGTCCAGGACGAGTTCGTTCTCGCGTCCGTCGCTCGATTGGCCCTCGTGCGCGAATTCGACTCCGTCGAACTCCACGGCGGGCACGGCGCCGGACAAGTCGGGGAGGACGCCGGCGACGGGGGAGTCGCCGGCGTCCTCGGGCGGCAGCGACATGACCTCGTCGATGCGGGCGAGGGCGCCCAGGGCCTCGGCGACCGACGTGATCGCCGCGAACAACTGCGCGACGGGCATCATCAGCATGAACAGGAACATCAGGAAGGCCACCAGATTGGCCACCGACAGATCGCCGGCGGCCACGCGGGCGCCGCCGAGGCCGAGGACCACCAGAAACGCGACCTGGATGGCCAGGCCGCTCATCGGCCACAGGATCGCCTCCAGCCGCACCGAGCGCAGCGAGGCGCGCCAGGCCCGGTCGGCGTCGGACTTCAGCGCGGAGGCCTCCGCCGCAGTCGCCCCCGCCGCGCGGACCGCCACGATCGCCGACAGCGCCCGCTCGACGCCCGACGACATCGCGCCGGTCGATTCGCGCACGCGCCGCGCCAGCTCCTGGATCTTGCCGGAGGCCGCGACGACCGTGATGACCGCCGCCGCGAGCACGCCCAAGGCGACGGCGAAGAGCAGCGCGTCGAGCCAGATCATGGCGGCGGCCGAACCGATGATGATCAGCGCGCCGCCGAAGGCGTCGACGACGCCGCCGGTGATCGCGGTGCGCACCGAATCGGTGTCCGCGCCCACGCGGGAGACCAGATCGCCCGTGCGATGGCGCCCGTAGGTCGCCGCCGGCAGCCGGAGCAACCGGTCGAGCAGGGCATGGCGCAGGGAACGCACCATCGACTCCGCCGTGCGGCCGAGCAGGTACTGCTGCACCGAACCGACCGCCGACGACAGCAGGACGACGGCGAGAAGGCCGGTGACGAACGGCGCCAGCGCGGAGCCGGCGCCCACGGCCTCGATGATCCCGTTGACCAGCAACGGCTGCACCAGAGACGCGAATGCCCCGATCAGCGACAGGACCACCACCGCGACCAGCGCCGCCCGGGATTCGCGGACATGATCCCGGAGAATGCCCGCGCCCCGCCTCAGCGTGAGGCGGGGCGCGGAAGAGGTTTCGGTCATGTGGGCGGATCGTACCCGCGGGCGGCTACTTGTCGCCGCGCTCGATCTCGCTGATGCCCTTCTTGTCGCGGATGCCGGTGTCGTCGCCGGTCAGTTCCGTCAGGCGGTCGATGGCGGTGCGGGCGTACATCTGCTGGCGGGTGGACACCAGCTGGTAGCGATCGCGCGTGAGCACGTTGAGGCCCCAGCTGATCACCGACACCAGGCGGTTGCGGAAGCCGACCAGGAACATCAGGTGCACGGCCAGCCACAGGACCCAGCCCAGGAAGCCGGTGACCTCGACCTTGCCCATCTTCACCACGGCGGCGAAGCGGGACACGGTGGCCATCGAGCCCTTGTCGAAGTACTCGAACGGCTCGCGGCTGGCGGGCTGCTCGCCCTCGGCGTTCTCGAGCGTCTCGGTTTCCGAGATGACGAGGTCGGCGACGTACTCGCCGCCCTGGATGGCGACCTGGGCGACGCCCGGCAGGCCGTTGAGGGCCATCATGTCGCCGACGACGAAGACATTCTTGTGCTCGCCCACCGACAGGTCCGGGTTGACCTGGACGCGGCCGGCGCGGTCGCACTCGACGCCGCACTGGTCGGCGATCATCTTGCCCAGCGGCGACGCGGCGACGCCGGCGGACCAGATCTTGCAGTAGGACGGGATCGTCTCGACGGTGCCGTCCTCGGCGTTCTTGTAGGTGACGCCGTACTCGTCGACGTCGGTGACCATCGCGTTGAGCTTGACGATGACGCCGAGCTTCTCCAGCTGCTTCTGGGCGTTGCGGCCCAGGCGCTTGCCGAACGGCGGCAGCACCTGCGGGGCGCCGTCGAGCAGGATGACGCGCGCGGCGTGCGGGTTGTAGCTGCGGTAGGACGACTTCAGCGTGCGGTTGGCCAGCTCGGCCAGCTGTCCGGCGAGCTCCACGCCGGTCGGGCCGGCGCCGACGACCACGAAGGTCAGCAGGCGCTCGCGCTCGGCCGGGTCGTTGGCCAGCTCGGCGTGCTCGAACGAGGCGATGATGCGGGAGCGGATCTCCAGGGCGTCGTCGATGGTCTTCATGCCCGGGGCGTACTTGGCGAAGTGGTCGTTGCCGAAGTAGCCCTGGCCCGCGCCGGCGGCGACGAGCAGGTAGTCGTACTCCCAGTCCTGGACGCGGTTGCCCAGCTTGGAGGTGACGGTCCGCGCGTCGACGTTGATGTCCGTGACCTCGCCCTTGACGACGCGGATGTTCTGGTCGCCGTCGAAGATCTGGCGGGTCGGCGGGGCGATCTCGCCGGAGGAGAGGATGCCGGTGGCCACCTGGTACAGCAGCGGCTGGAAGAGGTGGTGGTTCGTACGGTCGATGAGGGTGACGTCGACGTTCTCGTCCTTGAGCTTGCGGGCGGCGAAGAGGCCGCCGAAACCCGAACCGACGATGACGACGTGGGGTCGTCCCGTTCGAGGACGGTAGGGAGTCTCGGTCATGAAAATTCTCCTCGAATTTCGTACGTGGGTGGGGGTACCGGCACATGATAGTGCTTGCGGTGCGCCGCCGCCTACTCGGTCGCGCCCGCCGGTAGCCTGACCCGCATGGCCGATAAAGAGGTGAGGAACGCTGCGCTGCCCGTGGAGCGCTTCGCCGTCGACGCCGACCGCTGGCCGGGTGTGGCCCGGGTGCCCGACGGCCGTCTGCTGGGCAGGCGGGCCGACCTGGCGCGGAAGTCGTTCCGCCGCGCCTGCGCCCGCCACGGCGTGGAGATCGATGGTCCGGGGTCGGCGACGATCGGCATCCGCGACCCGGAGGCCATGTTCCGCCGCATCGCGGAGGCCGACTGGGTCGGCCTCGGCGAGTCGTACCTCGCCGGCGAGTGGGAATCCGACACGTTGCCCCGCACCCTGGCTGCGCTTTTCGACGCCGGGCTCGACGTCGGCGCCGAGGGCCGCGTGGGCAGGGGGCTGCGCAAACTGTCCGGCCGCCGGCCCACGCCGCGCGGCACGGGTCCCGGCGGGGAACTGCCGGCGTCGCTGATCGAGCTGTTCGCCGGGCCGACGCTGACGGGCGGTTCGGCGCTGTTCGCCTCCGGGGCGAGGACGACGTCACTGGAGGAGATCCCCAACCAGGCGCCCGGCGCGGGCCGCGGCGGCGTGCCCGCCAACTGGAAGGTCGACGTCACCCGCATCGACCCGCCCGAGGGCGTCGCCCGCGCCGATCTGCCCGAAGCGCAGGCCCGCCGCGTCGAGCGCATGCTCGATCTGGCGCGGGTGCGCGCCGGCGATCGCGTCCTGGAGTGGCCGTCGTCGGGAGGCGAACTGGCGTTGCGCGCCGCCGACCGGGGCGCCTCCGCCGACGTGCTGGCCATTTCGGACGATCACGCGGAGGCCGTCGGAAAGCGCGCCGACGACGCCGGCCTGTCCGGGCCCGTCCGCGTCCTGCGGGCCGACCGGGTCATCCCGTCGCCGCGGGATTTCGACGGCGACTACGAGGCGATCTTCAACGTCGAGCGGCTGGAGACCTTCGGCCCCGACGGCATCCGCAGCTGGCTGCGCGGCGCGGAGCGGGTCCTGGCCGACCGGGGGACCATCGTCGTGCAGATGACCGTGGCCGCCGACGGCTTCGACGACTCCGCCGGCTCCGCGCTCGACCTGGCGCGATCCTACGTCTGGCCCGCGCTGCACCACCCGACCATGGACGAACTGCGGCGCATCGTCGACCGCGACACGGGGCTGCGCATCATCTCCGAAACGCACCTCGCCGGCCACCACGAACGCACCCTGGCGCTGTGGCGCGAGCTGTTCGCCGCGCACTCGCGCGAAGCCGCCGGACTCGGGTACGACCGCGTCTACCGCCGCCTGTGGGACTTCCACCTGGCGCTGCAACAGGCGCTCGTCGCCACCGGCCGCACCGACATGGTGCAGATCGAACTGATGGCCAAGCCGCGCAAACGGCGGTGAGCCGCGCCCCGTCGACGCGGACGTGCAGTGCCACGTACCCGCCGATGCGGGACGCCGCCGGTGTCCCGCCCCCTCGACGCCGAACGCCCCGCCTCCCGGGAAGACCGGGGACGGGGCGCGTGGGCGTCGTGAAGCGAAAGGCTAGAGCTCGGCCAGGTCGACGTAGCGGGTCTCCCGCATGATCAGGATGGCGACCAACGACAGGATCGCGGCCAGGGTCAGGTAAACGCCCACGGACGAGACGCCGTACGACGCGACCAGCGCGGTGGCGATGAACGGCGCGACCGCCGCGCCGAGGATCGACGCCACGTTGTAGGAGATGCCCGACCCCGTGTAGCGCACGTTGGTGGGGAACAGCTCCGGCAACACCGCCGACATCGGGCCGAAGACCAGACCCATCAGGAACATGCCGATGGTCAGGAACACCAGCACCGAGGCCAACGACGCCGTCTCCGGGTTCAGGAACACCGCGAACGTCAGGCCGAACACGATCAGGCCGACCGACACGATGGTCAGCAGGCGGCGGCGGCCCATGGCGTCACCGAGCTTGCCCGACAGCGGAACCGCGATGATGAACGCGAAGATGGAGATCAGCTGCAGCTTCAGGAAGTCGACGTAGGGAATGCCCAGGCCCAGCCCCCGTTCGGGGGCGCCGATGCCATAGGACAGCACCCACGTGGTGACCAGGTAAAACAGCGTGTAGCACGAGATCATGATCGCCGTGCCCAGAACCATCGGGCGCCACGACGTGCGGAACGCCTCCTTCGCCGGAGACTGCACCTTCTGGCCTCGGGCGACCGCATGCTGGAACACCGGGGTCTCCTCGAGCTTCAGGCGCATCCACAGTCCCAGGATCACCATCACGGCGCTGAGCAGGAACGGCAGGCGCCAGCCCCACTCCATGAACGGGCCCGTGGTGTCGCCGTTGGTGTGGCCCAGGACCGTCACGATGACCAGGAACAGGCCGTTGGCGAACAGGAAGCCCAGCGGTGCGCCGAGCTGCGGCCACATCGCCGCCCACCCGCGCTTGCCTTCTTCGGCGGTCTCCGTCGCCAGCAGCGCCGCGCCCGACCACTCGCCGCCGAGGCCAAGGCCCTGGCAGAAGCGCATCACGGCCAGCAGCGCCGGGGCGATGACGCCCGCCTGCGCGTACGTCGGCAGCAGGCCGATGAGGAAGGTGGCGATGCCCATCGTCAGCAGCGACGCGACCAGCGTCGCCTTGCGGCCGATGACGTCGCCGAAGTGGCCGAACAGCAGCGAGCCCACCGGGCGCGCGACGAAGGCCAGGCCGAACGTCGCGAACGACTTGAGCAGGCCGATCGTCGGGTCCTCGGATTCGGGGAAGAACAGGAGGGGGAACACGGCCACCGCGGCGGTGGCGTAGATGTAGAAGTCGTAGAACTCGATGGTCGTGCCTACGAGCGAGGAGAAGATGATCCGGCGCTTCTGCTTCGGATCGGTCACGCCCGCGACCGTGTGCGCCTCGGGGGCGGCGGTCTTCGTCGGGGCGTTGGCGGTGTAGTCGCCAGCGTTCATGTGGGTCGTCCTAGGGGTCTGGGGCGCGGCCGTTCCGTGTGAGGATGGCGAGCGCGTGGTCTCGGCGGCTCCGGCGCGGCGGGGTGGGCCGCGGACGAGGCAACCGAATGGCTCGGGGTCGCCGTCGCGGTAACACTAATAGGGCTTATGTAAGCCTGACAAGGGGTTTCTCGGCGGTTTTCCCCGCGCGGGTTGTTTTGGCATGGAAAATCCCCGGTGGCGGCGGGTGCGGCGGGCGCGGCGGGAGGAAAAATAGTTTCGCGGGAACGCGGCCCCGCCCCGGAAACCGGGATAACCTCTCCACATGGAAACCAATGGGGAGACCGCGAAGCAGCAGCCGCTCATCGTCGTCGGCGCCGGCCTGGCCGGGCTCGTCGCCGCGTACGAGGCGCAGCGCACCGGCCGGAAGGTCATCATCGTCGACCAGGAGAACGAGGCCAACATCGGCGGCCAGGCGTTCTGGTCGCTCGGCGGAATTTTCCTCATCGACTCACCGGAGCAGCGGCGCCTGAAGGTGAAGGATTCACGCGAGCTCGCCCGGTCCGACTGGTTCGGGTCGGCGGAGTTCGACCGCCCGGAGGATTTCTGGCCGGGGAAGTGGGCGGAGGCGTACCTCGATTTCGCGGCGGGGGAGAAGCGGGAGTACCTGCGCGATCTCGGCGTGAAGTTCGTGCCGGTCGTGGGCTGGGCCGAGCGCGGCGACGGGTCGGCGGACGGCCACGGCAATTCCGTGCCGCGGTTCCACCTGACGTGGGGCACCGGCCCGGAGATCGTCCGCGTTTTCGCCGAGCCGCTGAAGGCGGCCGCGAACGAGGGCCGCGTCGAGTTCCACCACAGGCACCGGGTCGACGAGATCATCATGGAGGATGGCCGTGCCGTGGGCGTCCGCGGGCGCATCCTCGTCCCGTGCGATGGCCTGCCGCGCGGCGTCGCGTCGCCGCGGGAGGAGGTCGGGGAGACCTTCGAGATCCGCGGCGGCGCCGTGCTCATCGCCACCGGCGGCGTCGGCGGCAACCTGGAGGCCGTGCGCCGCTGCTGGCCCGAGGAGCGCCTGGGTGCGATGCCGGATGACATGGTGGTCGGCGTGCCGGCGCACGTCGACGGCCGCGGCATCGACATCGCGGGCGCGGCGGGCGCGCATCTGATCAACCGCGACCGCATGTGGCACTACGCCGAGGGCATGGCCAACTGGGATCCGATTTGGCCGGGTCACGGCATCCGCATCATTCCGGGGCCGTCGTCGCTGTGGTTCGACGCCGAGGGCAATCGACTGCCGGCGCCGCTGATTCCCGGCGCGGACACGGTGAAGACCATGAAGCACATCCTCTCCACCGGCCACGGCTATTCGTGGTTCGTGCTCAATGGCGCGATCGTGGCCAAGGAGTTCCTTTTCTCGGGCTCGGAGCAGAACCCGGATCTGACGGACAAGCAGATCAAGAAGCTCATGGGCAAGGTGACCGCGGGCATCCCCGATCCGGTGCGCAAGTTCATGGACAACGGCGAGGACTGGGTCGTCGCCGAGACTCTCGAGGAGCTCGTCGCCGGCATGAACCGCGTTGCGGGTGTCCCGGAGGAGCTGATCGCGGACGGTTCCGGCTCGGGTCAAGGTATTTCGCTTGACGACGGCCCGGTCCCCGATGCGTCCACCGACGACGTCGACATCGCCGTGGGCGAGCAAGATGCGGGCGGCGGCGACGCGGAGGATGGCGGCGCGGGCGATGACGTTCCAGGCGGCGACGGCGACGCGGATATCGCTGCCGCCAACGATGAAGTCGCGTCGGACGAGCCTGCCGGTGACGCGGACAACGGCGGCGCCGAGAATGTTGCCGACGACGAAGCGGGGTCGGACGCTTCCGCCAATGATGAAGCGGGGTCGGACGAGGTCACCAACGATGATGCGGGGTCGGACGCTTCCGCCAACGATGAAGTCGCGTCGGACGAGGCTGCCGGTGACGCGGACAATGGCGACGATCACGTCCATGACCCCGCGGCGGCCGACGATCACCAGCACGATTCCGCCGACCAGAATCACGTGTCGGAAAGCCCGGTGCCGGTTCTCGACGTCGAGCACCTGCGCCGCCAGATCGAGGCCCGCGATCGCCAGACGGTGAACGCTTTCTCGAAGGACTACCAGGTCAACTACGTGCACGTCGCGCGGAAGTTCCTCGGCGACAAGCTCATTCGGACGGTACCCCAGAAGCCCATTCTCGATCCCACCGAGGGGCCGCTCATCGCGGTGCGTCTGCGGATGCTCACTCGCAAGACGCTCGGCGGCATCGAAACCGACCTCGATGGCCGGGTCATGCGTCACGACGGCACTCCCATCGAAGGGTTGTTCGCCGCCGGCGAGGCCTCCGGGTTCGGCGGCGGTGGCATGCACGGGAACAATGCGCTGGAGGGGACGTTCCTCGGTGGCTGCATTTTCAGTGGAATGCGCGCTGGCCGGGGCATGGCGGGCGTCGCCGAACCGCTCGATTAAGTGCGCAGTCCTTGAGTCGCTGGTCTGCTCGCGCGGTCCATGCAGTGCCACATGAGCCCCACCATTAACACCCACCCGAGCGGTCTAATGTCCGTTCGTGCGATCGCAGTGTGCGGCTCGGCCGGGGTGCGACGCCGATCCTCGCGTCGCCCCATGCGCCCCACTGTCAACACTCAGTTGTGATCCGGGCTGGCATATTCAACACCGGAGATTTCGTGCTCGATTTTCCCGTGCGAAACCGCCGAAGTTGAAGGAATCGGGCCCGAATTCTTCAACTTCAGCGGGTTCGGCGCGAGTTCGAGCTAGGCGAAACCGCTGGAGTTGAATCGGTGGGGCGGAACCCATCATTCTTCGTGTTTCCCGGCGTTGTGACCTGCACAGATGGAGAAGCGCCCTGGGTGGCTCTCAGGGGGTTTCATGGACCGGGGGTGGCGGCGTCGAAAAGCAAATGGCGCTACGAGGCGTGTGGCGAATTCACTGCAATGGCACCCGTGGTGATGGCGCACCGGGCGTCTCTCCTCGAGTGACGCACCAGGCGATCGCGCACCGGGCGCCTCTCCTCGGGGGATTGTCCTTCGGTGGAGTGCGGGGCTGGCCGGGGTATGGCGGGCGTCGCCGACCCACTGAACTGAGTGGCCGGCCCTTGAGTCGTTGGTCTGCTCGCACGGTCCATGCAGTGCCACATGAGCCCCACCATTAACACCCGCCGGAGCGGTCTACTCCCGTCCGTGCAACCCCAGTGCGTGGCCCGGACGGAGTGCGTCGCGCAGTCCATGCGGTGCCACATGTGTCCCATCATCAACGTTCGGTGGTGTCCTGGACTGGTGGATTCAACACCGGAGTTTTCGTGCTCGGTTTTCTCGTGCGAATCCGCCGAAGTTGAAGGAATCTGGCCCGAATCCTTCAACTGCAGCCCGTTCGTCGCGTGATCGGGGCAGGCGAAAACGCCGTGGTCGAATCGGTGGGGCGGAACCCATCATTCTCCGTGTTTCCCGGCGTCGTGACCTGCACAGATGGAGAAGCGCCCTGAGTGGCTCCCAGGGCGCTTCGCGGACCGGGGGTGGCGGCGTCGGAAAGCAAATGGCGCTACGGGGCGTGCGGCGCGTTAGCGGCGGTGGTGGAAAGAGAGCGGTGGTGGAAAGAGAGCGGTGTCGGTACGAGAGCTGTGCCAGTAAGAGAGCGGTGTCGGTAAGAGGGCGGTGGCGACAAAGAAGCGCGCTACGGAGTGGCAGGCGAATTCGTGTCGGCGTTGCGCAACGGCGACCCGCTCACCTGGAACTGATGCCCGGACATGATCCCCGACAGCAGGGGCATCGCCTCCGCGATCGCCGCCCGCACGGACTCCAGCCGAAGAGACGCCTGATGCGCCTCCGCCGACTCCCACAGCTCCGACACGACCACGGTGCCGGGATCGTCTTGGGAGGGACCGACCTCGTAAAGGAGGCATCCGGTGTCGGCCAGCTCCGGATTGGGCCTGGTCAGGATCGCGATGAGTTCGTCGCGCTTGCCCGGCTTCGCGCCCAGCAACCCGACATTGGCGAATGTCATGAGCGTCTCCGTTTTTCCGTGCGCGCGAAGGGCGCGCCGGCGACTAATCCAGGCCGAGCGAGAACGCGGCCTCGAGGTCGTGGCGCGAGTAGGCGCGGAACGCCAGTTGGGTTTCGGTGCGGATGACGCCGTCGACCTTCGAAATGCCGCCGGGGATGATCTCGGCGAGCTTCTCGTGGTCGGCGACGCGCACCATCGCGATGAGGTCCCAATCGCCGGTGATGGAGTACACCTCGGTGACGCCGTCGATGTTGACGATGGCCTCCGCTGCCTCGGGGATCCGGTCGGCCTCGACGTCGATGTGGACGATGGCGGTGGTCAGCGGCATGGGTGCTCCTCGGTGATCGGTGTCGGGTGGGTGATCGGGTGCGGTGCGGCCGGCCGGGGCCGAGACTCCCGGCCCGGTACGCCGCCGATGATACGCGGGTGGTTATGCTGACCGGCGTGAAGAAGGTTGTGGGGGACTCCGGCGGCGCCGCGCGGGCCCGGGATGGTCGGCCCGCCCCCGGTTACGCGGCGGGGTTGCGCGACGGAATCCCCATCGCGCTGGGGTATTTCACGGTTTCCATCGCCTTCGGTCTGGCGGCCGCGGCGGTCGGTTTCCCGACGCTGGGCCTGGCGCTGATGTCGGCGACGAATCTGTCGTCGTCCGGGCAGTTCGCGGGCGTGGCCGTCGTCGCGGGCGGCACGGTGGTGGAGTTGGCGCTGACGACGCTGCTGGTCAACTTGCGTTATCTGCTCATGAGCATGTCGCTGTCGCAGCGCCTCGCCCCCGGCACGTCGACTTTGGGCCGCCTGGTGGTGGCCTACGGCGTGACGGACGAGATTTTCGCGGTCGAGCTGGGCCACCGCATCGTCCGCGCGCGCTACGCGGCGGGCCTGATGACGCTGCCGATCCTCGGCTGGACCTCCGGCACCGTCGTCGGGGCGGTCGCCGGCGAGGTGCTGCCGGAGTCGCTGGCCGGCCCGATGGGCGTGCTGCTGTACGCGATGTTCACGGCGACGGTCGTCCCGGCGCTGAAGCGTTCGCGGCCGATCGCGATCGTGGCGGGCATCGCCGCGGCGGTCAGCGCGGCGCTGTACTACGTTCCGGCGACGGCGGATCTGCAGGCGGGGTGGCGCATCATCGTGGCCACGTTGGTGGCTTCGGCCGTTGGGGCGTGGTTGTTCCCGCAGGGCACGGGGCTTTCCGACGGCCCGTCGCCCGCGTCGAGGGGCGGGGGAGCCGATGGCGCCCGGACCGAGTTGGAGGTGCGGCGATGATCGCCCCGTGGCTGGCGGTGGCGGTGATGTTCGCGGTCACCTACGCGTTGCGCGCCGTGCCGTTGCTGCTGGTGCGCGGCGAGCTGCACAACCGGCGGTTGCGCACGTTCCTGGAGTTCACGCCGTATGCGGTGCTCACGGCGATGACGTTGCCGGCGGTCGTCCACGCCACGGCGCATTGGTGGTCGGGGGTCGCCGGCATCGTCGCGGCGGTGGCGCTGGCGTGGCGGGGGATGTCGCTGATGCCGGTGGCGGTCGGTGCTGCGGCGACGGTGTGGCTCGTGGAGATGGCCGCGGCTCTGGTGTGATGCGGCCCTGGTGTGACGCGGCCCGTGTCATGCGGTTCCGGGGTCATGCGCCCCCGGCGTGTCCCGGCCCGTGTGACGCGGCCTGCATTTTCCCGCGTTCGCGGGTACAACGGTGACATGGCCAACACCGCGTTCAAGGGAACCCCCGTCCACCTGTCCGGCAATCTGCCCGCCGATGGCGAGAAGGCGCCCGCCTTCACCGTCGTGGGCACCGACCTCGCGGACGTCAACTCCGCCGATCTGGTCGGCAAGCGCGTCGTGCTCAACATCTTCCCGTCGGTCGACACCGGCGTGTGCGCCGCCTCCGTGCGCCGCTTCAACGAGCTCGCCGCCGACCTCGGCGACACCGTCGTGGTCAACGTCTCGCGCGACCTGCCGTTCGCGCTGGGCCGTTTCTGCGGTGCCGAGGGCATCGAGAACGTCTCCGCCGCGTCCGATTTCCGCCACGGCTTCGGCGAGTCCTACGGCCTGGTCCAGCAGGATGGCCCGCTGGCCGGCTTGCTCGCCCGCGCGGTCGTGGTGCTCGACTCCGACGGCACGGTCGTTTACACGCAGCTCGTCGAGGAGATCACCGAGGAGCCGGATTACGACGCCGCCCTCGCCGCCCTCAAGTAGGCGCTCGCCCGCTCGACCGTCACCCCGCCGACCACATCGTCACTGGTCGGCGGGTTTTTCGTGCCCGCCGCTCGGCGGCGGGGTGGGCCGTCGCAAAGCAATCGCGCTGAAACGCTGCCGCGAAACGGGACAGGCGATGCTGAGGCCGCCCTTAAAGCGGTTAAGGTCTATGGCGAAAGACACATTGTGAGCGAGCGCCTCCCGTGATCCGGGGGCGCGAGACGAAAGGAGGTGCGGATGTCCCCGAACATGGTTGGATTCGCGCTGTTGCTGCTGGCGCTGATGCTGTTCGTCGGCAAGGTCATGCGGATCCAGATGAAGGTGACGCAGAAGCTGTTCCTGCCCGCCTCGATCATGGGCGGTTTCGTCGCCCTGTTGCTGGGCCCCGAAGTCCTCGGGTTGCTGGGCGGAACCATCGGCGGCGGCGTCGGCGAGTTCCTGGAATCCGGCGGCCTCTTCGGCGAAGAAGTGCTGAAGGTGTGGAAGACGCTGCCGGGTCTGCTGATCTCGGTGGTCTTCGCGACCCTGTTCCTGGGCCAGAAGCTGCCCGGGCCGAAGTCCGTGTACAACCTCGCCGGGCCCCAGCTGGCCGTCGGCGTGGCG
Organism: Corynebacterium hansenii; assembly: GCF_030408795.1. Taxonomy (NCBI): domain Bacteria; kingdom Bacillati; phylum Actinomycetota; class Actinomycetes; order Mycobacteriales; family Corynebacteriaceae; genus Corynebacterium; species Corynebacterium hansenii. Next base: position 1,658,087 of record NZ_CP047211.1, on the reverse strand, counting down.
TTCGCCTCCGGCCAGTACGTGGTCGGCCTGCTGCTCGCCGTCGCCGTTCTGGCGCCGCTGTTCGGCATGACGCCGATGGCCGGCGCGCTCATCGAGATCGGCTTCGAGGGCGGCCACGGCACCGCCGCCGGCATGATCCCCGTCTTCGAGGAGCTGGGCTGGGCGCAGGGCGGCGACCTGGCCGTCGCCATCGCCACGGTCGGCCTCGTCGGCGGCATCGTCATCGGCGTCGGCGTGATCAACTGGGCCATCCGCACCGGCCGCACGGAGGTCGTCACCGAGGTCAAGAACCGTTCCATCGCCGAGCAGCGCGGCCTGTTCCGCCGGGACGAGCAGTACACCGCCGGCACGCTGACGTCGCGCCCGTCGTCGATCGAGCCGCTGTCGCTGCACGTCGCGTTCGTGGCGGTGGCCATCCTCATCGGCGTGGTCCTGCTTAAGGGCCTCCAGTGGATCGAGCAGATGCTGTGGGCCGACACCGTGGAGCTGCTGGCCTACGTGCCGCTGTTCCCGCTGGCCATGATCGGCGGCATCTTCCTGCAGCTGGGCCTGAACAAGATCGGCTACGGCCATCTGATCGACTCCGGCATCATGCTGCGCATCCAGGGCCTGGCGCTGGACCTGCTCATCGTCGCCGCGCTGGCCACCATTTCGCTGCAGGCCATCGCCGACAACATGGTGGCGTTCGTGCTGCTGTGCCTGGTGGGCATCGTGCTCAACGTGTTCCTGCTGCTGTGGATGGTGCCGCGCACCATCCCGTCGTTCTGGCTCGAGCGCGGCATCGGCGACTTCGGCCAGTCGATGGGCGTCACCGCGACCGGCCTGATCCTCATGCGCATCGTCGACCCGGAGGGCGAGACCCCGGCGTTCGAGGCCTTCGGCTACAAGCAGCTGGTGTTCGAGCCGTTCTTCGGCGGCGGCCTGATCACCGCGATAGCGGTGCCGCTGATCTTCCAGGTCGGGCCGTACCCGCTGCTGATAGGCATGACGGTGCTCTTCGTCGCGTCGCTGCTGTGGGGCCTGCTGTTCTGGGGCAAGAAGACCGATGATCCGCACGCGCGGAAGCTGGTGAAACAGAAGGAAGCGGCCGGCGGCGGGGAAGCCGAACCGGTGTAGGCGGTTTTCCCGCGGTTGCCCGGGACATTCCCGGGTTCGCTTTACGACGGGCCGGCCCGCACATCATCCGATGTGCGGGCCGGTTTTCGCGTTCCCGGTGCAGGGACGGGGAGCGCGGCGCCTACGTCGACGTGGCCTCGCGGACCTCGCCGACCAGTTCCTCGAGGACGTCCTCGAAGGCGATGATGCCCGCGTAGCGCCGGTCCAGGTCGGCGATGGTCGTCGCCCCGGATTCGCCGGGTTCGGCGGGGCCGACGACGTCCGCCTGCTCGACCAGCGCGAAGTGCGTCTGGTCGCGCTGCATGGCGCGCATGACGGTCTGCAGCTTCTCGTCGGAGCGCACCCGCGAGGGATCGCGGATGAGCATGCCCGGGATGGCGTCGTCGCGAATCTCGGCGGGCAGGCGGATGGCATCCTTGACGTGGACGTAGCCGACGCATGCGCCGTCCTCCATCACGGGGTACCGGGAGAATCCGGTGTCGGCGCACAGCTCCTCCAGCTCCGCCGGCGTGACCTCCCGCGTGACTGTGACCAGGGTCTCCGGCGGGAGCATCACGTCGGCCGCGGTGAGCCGCTCGAACGTGAGGGCTCCCTGCAGGAGGGAGATTTCATCGTCGTCAAGCAGTCCCTGCCGGCCCGATTCCGCGACGAAGTCCTGGACCTGCGCGGACGTGAATGCGGAGTCGACCTCGTCCTTCGGCGTGGCCTTGAACAGCGTGCGCACCAGGAAGTTGGCGCTGGCGTTCATCAGCGAGATGAACGGCCGCATGACCACCACGAAGATGCGCAACGGCACCGCGATCATCGCCGCGGTGGTCGGGGGCTTGGCGATGGCTATGTTCTTGGGCACCATCTCGCCGAGCACCATGTGCAGGAAGGTCACGATCAGCAGCGCGATGACCAGCGCCACCGGGTGCGCCAGGCCCTCGGGCAGGCCCCAGGAGCGGAAGGGCCCCTCGAACAGCGAGGCGATGGCGGGTTCGCCGACCGCGCCGATGATCAGCGAACATGCGGTGATGCCCAGCTGCGTGGCGGCGAGCTGCACCGACACGTCCTCGATGCCGCGCAGCGCGTGCTTCGCGCCGGGGCGGCCGGCCAGGGCCATCGGCTCGACCTGATCGCGGCGGGCGGAGACCATGGCGAACTCCGCGGCGACGAAGAACGCGTTGAGGGCCAGCATGGCCACGAGCACGATGATTGCCGTTGCGGTGGTCATGTGGCGTCCTCCTCCCGGGTCACGGTGACGCGGACCCGGCCGATGCGGCGGCGGGCCATCTTCTGCACGCGGAGCTCCACCTGCGCGGTGGTGGGCAGGTCGTCTTCGTCGCGGTGGGCGTGGTCCAGCGCGTCGAGGCGGACGACGTCGCCGACGTGCGGCATGCGGTCGAGCTTTTCGGTGATCAGCCCGCCGATGGTGTCGGATTCGTCGCCCTCGGGCATGTCCAGGTCCACCAGGTCGCCGAGTTCGTCGGGGCGGATGAGGCCGGAGACGAGCAGGGTGGAGTCGTCGATGCGGTGGTGGTCGCGGGTTTCCTCGTCCTGCTCGTCGTCGATTTCGCCGACGATCTCCTCCACCAGGTCCTCGAGCGTGACGATGCCCGCCGTGCCGCCGTATTCGTCGACGACGACCGCGAGCTGGGTCGGGGTTTCGCGCAGCTCGCGCATGAGCGGGTCGAGGGTCATCGAATCGGAGACCACGTGCACCGGTTCGGCGACGGACGCGGCCGGAGTGGTCGCGCGCTGGTCGAAGGGCACGGTGAGCAGCCGGTTGTAGTGGATGACGCCGGTGATGTCGTCGACGTTGTCGGCGAAGACGGGGAAGCGGGCGTGGCCCGTTTCGGCGACGGCGTCGAGGGCTTCGGCGACGGTTTCGTCCTCGATGAAGCGCACGCGCGGGCGGGGCGTCATGACGTCCGCCGCGGTGCGGTCGCCGAACTCGATGGAGCGGGCGACCAGCTCGGCGGTGGAGCTGACGAGGGTGCCTTCGTCGCCGGACCGGGACACGACGGCGAGCAGCTCTTCGGCGGTGCGGGCCGACGCGAGCTCCTCTTCGGGGGTCAGCCCGAGCCAGCGCAGGACGCGGTTGGCCGCGCCGTTGAGCATCCGCGCCAGCCAGCCGAGCAGGAACATGAAGACGTTCTGGGGGCGCACCACCAGGTCGGCCACGCGCATCGGCTGGGCGATGGCCCAGTTCTTGGGCACCAGCTCGCCGAACACCATCTGCGTGAACGTGACCAGGATGAACGCGCCCGTCGTGGAAATCGCCGCGACCACGCCACGGTCGAGGCCGGTGAGCCCCAATCCCTCGCGGAAGAGCACGCCGACGGACGGCGCGGTGAGGAAGCCGGCGATGAGGCTGGTCAGGGTGATGCCGAGCTGCGCGCCGGACAGGTTCGTGGAGGTTTTGGTCAGCGCCTTGTCGATGAGCGCGGCCGTCGCGTCGCCGTCGTCGATGCGTCGCCTGACGTCGTTGCGGTTGACGGTCAGGTAGGAGAACTCGACGGCGACGAACAGCGCGTTGCCCAGGACGAGCAGCAGGAGAACCACCAGCAGGATGGCCGCGGACCAGATCATCGGCGCTCACCCCCTGCGGCGCCGGCGGGTGATTCCGCCGCTCGGGCGGAATCGGGACTTCGGGAGGGTTCGGCTGCGGCGGAGTCGTCGGTGGACTCCGCGGGAACCCGCGTCGTTGTGGATCGCTCTGGGGGCATGGCGCGATTTTATAGGTTTCTCCGGCCCCCGCGCACCCGCGGGGGAGAGGTTTCGCCCTGGGCGATCAGGGCATTTGCGTGACGACGGCCCGTGTTTAACTGTGTTTACCGTGCGGGTATCCGGATCGTGCCCGACATGTACCGCACGGCATTGCCCGAGATTTTGATGCGTTCGTCGGCCGCTTCGAGGTGCAGCAGTCCGCCGCGCGCGGATGCCTGGTGCGCGGTGAGGCGGTCGCGGCCGAGTTCGGTGAACCAGAAGGGGCCGAGCACGCAGTGCGCGGCGCCGGTGACGGGGTCCTCGTCGATGCCGATGCCGGGCGCGAAGTAGCGGGAGACGATGTCGTGGCCGGCGTCATCGCCGTCGGTGACGCCGGTGGTGTCGGCGGTGACGATGATCCCGTGTCGCGCGATGCGCGCGACGGCGGGGAAGTCGGGGGAGAGCGGCCGGATCAGCTCGGGGGAGTCGACGACCACCAGGAGCATCGTCCGCCCCGACAGGATGTCCGTGATCGATGCCGCGTCGATGCCCAGCGCGTCGGCGATGGTCGTGCGCAGGCGGCCCGCCATGACGACGGGGTCGGCGGTCATCGGGCTGACCTTTCCGCCGGCGCTCATCTCGATGTCGGTCTTGGCTTCGGCGGACAATGCGGGGGAGTCGGCGTCGAGGGGAGAGGGCGGATCGGCGGGGAAGTCCAGAGTGAACAAGTCGGGGGCCGCGGCGCGTCCGGTGGCTCCGTCGCCGCATTCGCCCCGCGTGCGCGTCACGCTGAGCCACCCGGACATTGTCCAGAAGTCCAGGCGGTCGGGCGAGGCGGAGGGACCGTCGTCAAGCGAATCGTCTCCGTCGCAGGCGCCGAAGCCTCCGCAGCCGGCGTCCAGCGCGGCGAAGAGATGCGCGGCGGCGGCGAGGGTGGCGTGGCCGCAGAGTTCGATCTCGACGGTCGGGGTGAACCAGCGCAAGTGGTGGGCCGGGGAGTTCGACGGCGCGGCGGGGGCGTCGTCAGGGATGCGGCCGACGAGAAAAGCGGTCTCCGAAAGGTTGTTCTCCGCGGCGATGGCCTGCAGCGTTTCGTCGGACGGCCATTCCGACAGGTGGACGACCGCCGCCGGATTGCCGCCGAAGACGGTGTCGGTGAACGCGTCGATTTGCGCGATCTCGAGGTCCAGGTGCGTGGATGCGTGGCCGGTGGGTTCCCTCATGTCACGAGGCTAGCAGGGGGAACTCTTCGGCGTCCGCGCGCGACTACTGAACATGACCCTTACAGAATCATCACGAGTTGACCCGGTCGAGTCCGGTGCGCAATCGGACGGTGCGGGCTCGCCGGCAGCTGGCATCCGCAAGTTGCTCCTTCGGATGCACTTTTTCGCCGGCATCATCTGCGCCCCGCTGATCCTTTTCGCGGCGGCCACCGGATTGGCATACGCCTTCGCGCCCACTTTGGAGACCATCGTCTACGACGAAGCGTTGACCGCCACGGGCGAAGGGGAGGCCAAACCCGTGAGTGAGCTGGTCGACATCGCGCAACGGCGGCACCCGGACTTGGACCTCGCCGGCATTCGGCTCGACGATGATCCACGCGCAACGGTGCGCGTGCTCTTCAACGACCCGACATTGCCCAAGTCGACCTCGCGCGCGGTGTTCGTCGACCCGCGTTCCGGGGAGATCACCGGCGACATGACGCAATACGGCAGTTCCGCGGCGTTGCCCTTGCGCCAGTGGATTTCCGAAGGGCACCGGATGGCGTGGCTGGGGCAGCCCGGCCGCCTCTACTCGGAGATCGCGGCATCGTGGCTCGGAGTGCTCGCCGTCGGAGGAGTCATCCTGTGGTGGCAACGCAATCGGGTACGCCGCACGACGGGCGGTGCCATTGCCGCAATGCTCCGGGTGAAGGGCGCGCGGAACCGGGTGCGGAGCCTGCGGTGGCATGGAGCGACCGGAACGGTGATCGCGGTCGGCCTGGTATTCCTCACCTTTTCGGGTCTCACCTGGTCTTCGGTGGCGGGCGACAACATCAGCGAACTGCGCACCGCCCTCAACTGGGGTACGCCGAAGGTTTCCACGGACCTCGGCGCGTCCGGCGCGGCGTCGGGCTCCGCCGGGTCGGGGCATGGGGACCACGGCGCCGGGGAAAGCGCAGCCGGATCCGGCCGGGTTCGCGGTGCCGAGATCGATCGGGTGGCGGCGGCCGTCGATGGGGAACTGGCGCGCCCCGTCACGCTGACGCCGCCGAAGGAGGCCGGCCAGGCTTGGTCCGCCACCGAGAATCGTGCCGCGTACCGCCTGAAGAACGATTCGGTTGCCGTCGACGGTGCCACGGGCGAAATCGTCCACCGTTTACTTTTCGACGATTGGCCGTTCGCAGCGAAGGCCACCGCATGGATCATTCAGCTGCACATGGGCACGTTGTTCGGCATCGCCAACCAGATCGTGTTGGGTGGACTGGCGGCTGCGATCATCGCGATGATCGTTCTGGGTTACCGCATGTGGTGGCAACGCCGTCCGGCGCGAGGGGATGGGTTCAGGTTGGCTTCGCCGCCGGCCCGACCCGTTCGAGTGGCCCGGGACTGGCGACTGGGCGTTCTCGTCGTCGCCGTGGCCGCATACGCGGTGCTCGCGCCGGTGTTCGGAGTCACGTGCCTCGCATTCGTCGTCGGCAGCATGGTGTGGGATCGACTGCGAAGGCGTTGAAATGCGCGTCGCCCGGGCCGCCTCAGCTCATGTCGGCAACGCCGATGTTGGCCGCATGGAAGCGGCGGCGGGTGCGGTCGATGACGACGGTCCGGGGGTCGAGCTTCAGGAAGCATCGTGCCGACGGCGAACCCGGGGCGCTCGGGCGCTGCGCCACGCGAGGCGCGGATCCATGTGAGGGGCGGAGCCATGTGAGGGGAAACCGAAATGCGAGGGGAGAACCGCCTTGTCCGGAATGTCATAATGTATATTATCGGACACCGGGTGAGAGGGGGCCTGCCGGCGGTGCGTCATGACCTCGCCTGCGTCAGTGCGTACGGCGCTTCTTGGGTCCCCGGGCGCCGCCGGTGCCGTCCTCGAAGCCGCGGGTGGAATCATCCACGACGTTGGCCGCCGGCCCGTACGGCACGCCCGCGTTCTCCGCCGCGGTGCGTACGGCGATCTCCTCGCGCAGGCGCTTGGTCTGCCACACGGTCAGCGCCATGAGCGCCAGGCCGATGACGGCCAGGATCCACAGCTTCTGCCATGCGACGAAAAGGACGAACACGACCAGCATCGCCATGCGCACCCGGCGCGCCAGGATCATTTTCTCGTACATGGGTCTCTCTTTCGTGTTCGGATCGTGTCGGGCCGTTCCAGGCCGTGTTCGGACCGTTTCGGGACTATACCGGAGTGCCCCTTCAAAACGTCACTGTGACGTAATGATGAAGCCCCGGGCGCGCTTCGGGCGGCGCCCCGGGGTCTTTCAAGCCGATTCCTTGCTTGGCTCTCGGGCCGGCCGGTCCGTTTCTCGGTCAGTCGGCCGGGCCGGCACGGTCCTCGGGTCGGCCGCGGCAACTCGACGGCGACTCCGCGGCCACCCCGGGACTGTCCGAGCTACTTTGCCTCGGCCTTGCGCAGCACGATGCGCAGGTTCAGCTCGCCGTTCTCGTCGACGGACGCCGCCACGAAGTCCGGCGTGCGCACGTTGTAGTCCAGGCGGTTGAACTCGAGCGTGCCGGACATGAGCACGTGATCTCCGTGGCGCATGACCTGCAGCGGCACGACGACGTCGTTGGTCACCCCGCGGATGGTCAGCCGGCCCGGCACCTGGACGTCGGCGGGCGTGCCATCATCCGGCACGACCGTCAGGTCGGTGTCGCCGGACACCTCGAACTTCGCCTCCGGGTACGACTCCGTGCTGAAGATGGTGTCGCGGACGTTGTTGTCTCGCTTCATGTCGTCGGACCGCAGGGTCTCCATGTCCACGACCAGCGACCCGGACTTCAGGGTGTCGCCGACGATCTCGAACGTGCCGGTCACGTCGTGCGTGGAGCCGGACGTCGTCCGCTGGCTGCCCGGCAGCAGCTCGTTGAACGTGTATCCGACCGACGTGCTCGTGCCGGCGCCGGACCGGGCGACCTCCCAGGTGCCGTTGCGGTCCGTTGTGGCCGGCTGGACGTTGGCGGTGTCCACGCCGCCGGTGCGCACGCCCTCGGACGTGATCACGCGGTACAGAACGGGGCCGACGATGACGATCGCCAACGCGACCACCGCCACCGCGACCAGCGTCACGATCGACTTCTTCATGCCCGAATTCATACCCGTCATGGTATCCCCTCAGGCGCCCTTAAGTGGCATCGGGCCCCGCCGCGGAGCTGTTGTTTTCGCCGTTTACCTCTCCCCCTGTGGCGCACTTCACTTTACGACGGCCTGCGCGCCCGGGTTCAGCGGAAATGCTCCAGCTCCCGCGCCTTGACCACCAACTCGCGGCACATCGCCGCCACTTCTCCGGCGTCGGCGCCCTCGCCGACCGCGGTTTCGACGTCTTCCGCCGCGCACCGCAGCGCGAAGAGCCCGTCGCGCAACGTCGCCAAGCGTTCGTCCGACAACCCGGCCGCCCGCTCCCCCGCGCCCGCACCGCCGGCCCCCGCGGCGGCCGCGGCCTCGGCGCGCCGGTGCTCGTAGGCCCGCTGGCGGCACGTCTGGTCGCAGTACTTGCGGCGCCGGCCGCGGGGCGACAGGGCGATTTCCCTGCCGCACCATTCGCAATGGGCGGTGTCGTTGACGGTCACGACCGGATTATGGCACGCCCCGCACCCAGGGGTTATAATCGAGGGTCAGCGTTTCGGGAGCGTGGCGGCGGAGATTGCTCCGCCGCCCGCCCCCATCCCCGTCCCATCCCCGAACATTTTGGAAGAAGGGCCGCCACACCATGGCAGATCGAGTTCTTCGCGGCAGCCGCATGGGCGCCGTCTCCTACGAGACCGACCGCGACCACGACCTCGCGCCCCGCCGCATGGTCCGTTACCAGACCGAAGACGGCATTTTCGAGGTCCCCTTCGCCGATGACGCCGAGATCCCCGGCGAGTGGCTGTGCAAGAACGGCCAGATCGGCAAGCTGGTCGAGGGCGAGGGCACCGAGGCGAAGCCCGTGAAGCCGCCGCGCACCCACTGGGACATGCTCCGCGAGCGCCGTTCCCTCGAGGAGCTCGACGTCCTGCTCGACGAGCGCGTCGACCTGCTGCGCAAGCGCCGCCGCAACGCCGCCCGGCTGCTCAAGCAGCAGCAGGAGGCGGAGGCCGCCGAGGCCGAGAACAAGTAGGTTTCCTCCCCCGGCGCACGAACGCCTCACGACGATCCGACCCGGAAGGCCACATGGTCCTTCCGGGTCGGATCGTTCTTTTCGGCCGTTCGCCGAATCCGCCGGCCCGCACGTGCCCTATCGTCGTGAGAATGCAGCTTGGTCGGTTCGGATGAGGGGGTGGGCGCGCATGAAGAAGCTGCCGGATCGGCGCGATAAGGTCCTTGCGCCATTCCGCGAGCTCGAGGCCAAGCAACGGCGTGACCGCCGGTCCTTCGCCGGAAAGTGGGCCGGAACGGTCCTGGTCGTATCCGTCGCCGCCGGGCTGGCCACGTGGGTCGTGGCGGCGACTCCGCCCGCCGGCCCATTCTTCATGATCGCGTCCGGCACCTTTTTCGGGACGGTATTGGTCGGCCTGCTGTGGTTCCCATTTTTGACGCATCCCGCCGCCCGTGCGCGAATCCGCGTTTCCGGTGATGACGTGGACATCGAGGCGCGATTCCCCCAACCGCAGCTGCTGGGCGCAATCGGGCTGATGATGTCGTTGGCGGCGATGTTCGCATTCTTCGGACTGGCCGACGATGGCGGCGGATCATTTCCCGGGGGTTCGGCGGCGCCGTGGGCCCTGGCCGTGTTCATGTTTCTCTTCGCCTGCATCCTCGCGATGATGTCCGCCGGGCAATCATGCATCCGCATCTCCGGAAATCGGCTTCACGTCCGAATCGGAACGCTCAGCGCCGCCGACGTGGAACTGACGGAGGAATGCCGCACGAAATACGTCGTCACCCGAGGAAACACGGCCCTTCATGTTCTCCTGGACCCCCGTCAGGAAACCGTGTTCCTGGGCAGGACCCGCCCGCGGCGGAAAGTGATCATCCCCGACATCGTCTTCTCCGGCCTGGAGATCGGCCATGTCGCGCGGTTGATCGACCACCGCATCGAAAACGCGGAGGCGCCGCCCATCCAGGATGGTGCGGCGTCGTCGTAAAGCCGTTATCGGGATGGTGCGGACCATCAGGTATGGTGCGGCGCCGTAAAGCGGCGAATGCCCGTCAGAACCGCTTCTTGATCGAATGCTTGGCCAGGCGGGACACTTCCTCCGCGATGTCGCGCAGCTGGCCGGCGCGGTAGCCGATGCCCCACTTGGTCACGGCCGTCAGCGAATCGGTGACGAAGCTGCCCGACAGCTTCGACTCGCCGTACACGCGCTCGGTGAAGGTGATGGGCACCTCGCGGACGTCGAAACCGGCCTGCACGGCCTTCCAGCCGATCTCCGTCTGGAACAGGTACGCCTCCTTGCCGATCCCATCGAGGTCCAGCATCTCCAGCACCTCGCGGCGGAACGCGCGGTAGCCGGCGGTGATGTCCCGCACCCCGGCGCCCAGCAGCACGGAGATGTACAGGTTGCCGCCGCGCGACAGGATCTTGCGCGACGCCGGCCAGTTCACCGTCGAACCACCCGGCACGTAACGCGACCCGATGACCAGATCGGCTCCCGCATCGACGGCGTCGAGAAGCAGATGCAGCTGCTCGGGGGCGTGCGAACCGTCGGCGTCCATCTCGCACAGCACCCGGTAGTCGCGCTGCAGGCCCCACTCGAAGCCCGCGCGGTAGGCGCCCCACAGGCCGCCCTTGCTCTCGCGGTGCAGGACGTGGATCTGCTCCGGCGCCTCGGCGGCCAGCTCGTCGGCGACGTCGCCCGTGCCGTCCGGCGAGGAATCGTCGACGACGAGAACATGCACGTCCGGCTGCGCCGCGCGCAGGCGGCCGACGACGAGAGGCAGGTTCTCCCGCTCGTTGAACGTCGGGATGATGACGAGGGTGCTGTCACTCGGCTTGGACACTATCGCTCCTTACGGGAATCCTGCTGGTGTTCGTCCTCGCGGGCCGCGGCGACCGCGGCTGCGGCACGGCGCACGGCTGCGATCAGCGCGAACGCGGCGAGGGCGACGATGGCCCACTCCACCGCTCCACCATACCGGGCGGCGAAGGTGAGGTTGTCGCGCAGCGGCAGGTCCGCGGTGAGCACATGCTGCTCGAAGATCCCCGTCTCCTGCTCCACCGACCCGTCCGGGCCGACGATGGCGCTGACGCCGCTGGTCGCGGCGACGACGACGGCGCGGTCGAACTCGATGGCGCGCATGCGGCTCATGGCCAGCTGCTGGTACGTCATGTCGGTGAAGCCGAAGGTGGCGTTGTTCGTGGGCGTGGCCAGGATCGTCGCGCCGTTGTTCACCGCGTCGCGGAAGGCATCGTCGAACACGACCTCGTAGCAGGTGGCGATGCCCATCGCGATGGTGTCGACCACCGCGCGGGCGCCGTTGGCGGCACCGATTTCGCCCTGGCCCTCGCGCGTGCCGTTCCCGCCATCATCGCCGCCGCGCGCTTCCCCGCCGTTTTCGTCCGCGCCGCCTTCCCCGCCGCCTTCCGCACCGCGATCCAGGTCCACCCGGATCACCCCGTCGCCGCTGCCCGGCGTCATGTCGCCCGCGCGGTCGACCAGCGGCGTGATGCGCCGCAGCAGATCGCGGAACGGCATGGTCTCGCCGAAGGGCTGCAGGTAGATCTTCTCGTGGCGCTGCCCGTCGACGGGGCCGTCGACCGGGTCCCACAGGACCATGGTGTTCTGCACGCCGTCGTCGTAGGTGAACGTCCCCACGATGATCGGCGCCTTGATGTCCTTCGCCGCCGCGTCGATGATCCGCGCCGCCTCCGGATCCCGGAACGGGCTGACATCCGACGAGTTCTCCGGCCACACCACCAGGTCCGGCCGCGGTTCGGCGCCGTCGCGCACCCGGGCGGCGAGCGCGCGCGTGGCGTCGGCGTGGTTCTTCAGCACCGCCCGCCGTTGCGCGTTGAAGTCCATCCCCAGCCGCGGCACGTTGCCCTGCACCGCGGCGATGCGCACGGTGGCCGCGTTCTCCCCCGCCGCGGGCTGCGCCACGAGGCCGACCGCGAGCGGCAGCAGGATCAGCACCAGGCCGGTAGCCCATTGCTTGACGACGAACGACGCCAGACCCGCGGAAACCAACACCGCCAAGAAACCGACGAGGGCAACTCCTCCGAGGACGGCGGCGTCGTCAAGCGGGCTTCCGAGCTGGCCCCAGCCGATGCGCAACCACGGGAACCCGCCGAACGGCCAACGCGCCAGCAGCGCCTCACCCGCCAGGATCGCGGCCGCTGCGCCAACCGCGCGGACCGGCCACGGCACGGCCGCCGGGGTGCGGGGGCCGGTGCCGCGCCCGTCCGCCCCGAGGATGAACCGCGCCAGCAGCACACCGGGGATCTGCATCAAGCCGAGCGTGACGGACAACGCGACATACGGCATGGCGCCGACGAACTCGGAGATCCACGGCAGCGCGATCATCGACGTGGTGAACCCCCAGATCACCGCCATGCCGACGGTCGCGCCCCACGACGGGCGTCCGAGCAGCGCGACCAGCAGGCCCGCCACTCCCAGCCACGCCAACCACCACAGGCCCACCGGCTGAAACGACCACGCCACGAAGGCGCCGCCGACCGCCGCGGCCGCGAATCGGATCAGGACCGGGCCGCGTTTGCGCAGGTGGATCATCCGCGCGGCTCCGGGCCGCCGGCGTTCCCGTCCGTGTTCTGGTTCGGGTTTTCGTCCGGGCGCTTGTCGGAGCCGGGCTCGGCGTTGCCGGGGTTGTCGGGGTTCTCGCCCCGGCGCTTGTTGGAGTCGGGGTTCTCGCTCTTGCCCTTGTCGTTGCCCTTGTTCTGGGTTCCGCCCGCACGCTTGTCCGAGCCGGAATCGGGGCCTTCATCGATGACCATGGGGTCGCCGGTGCCGCCGCGCCTCTTCTCGTCGTCACGCGCCCAGTCGTCGAGCGCGGAGGCGTCGTCGGGAACGTCGAACGTGATGCGCTCGCCGGTGCCCCGGCCGAGGCGGCGAGGTGCGGAGGCGTCGTCCGCCGTGGAGCGCGGACCCGCCGGTCCCGAGGGGGCGGATGGGGAGGACGGGTCGTCGTGGTCGATGACCTCGGCGCCGTCGTCGCCGTACTTCACGCCGTACCGCTGGACCACGAACATGCTCTTCGACCCCGTGCGCTGGAACCACGCCGCCAGCGACGCGCCGCCGACCGTGCGGATCAGCCACCGCGTCGGCGGCAGGATCAACAGCAGGCCGAAGATCGTCGTGACGAACCCCGGGATCGCCAGCAGCACGCACCCGACCATGAGCATCGCCGAATCCACGACGAGAGTTCCCGCCGAGGCCAGTGCGCGGCGGGCGCGCTTCTCTCGGTCGGCGGGGTCGATGATGTCGTCACCGGCCGCGTCCGAATCGCCGGCCTGGCCGGTCGCGCCCATCGATCCTCCGTGGCCTGGTTCGCCCTGGTTGCCCATCGGGCTGCCGTGACCCATGGCGCCGGGGCCGCCCATCGCTTCCTGCGCGGCGATCGCGTCGTCCATTGCGCGCTGCGTCAGGCGGCGCATTTCCCACGCCGCGGTGACCACGCCGACGATGAAAAGGCCGCCAAGCGCGAGCAGCGCCCAGCCGACGCCGATCCACTTGGAGACCGCGATGAAGGCGACCAGTTCGATGATCAAATACAGCGGGAAGAGGACCCTTGACATGCGGCCAAGCCTACCCGCCCGCCGTCGTGCGGCCGGGGCGCGGGATGGCCCGCTGGCTCGCGTCCGCCGTTGGACGAACTCCATGGTGGATCACCCGCCGGTTCGCGTCCGTCGTTGCGTGGTCCGAGGGATGAATTGCCGGCCATCTCGATCCCGCCGTCGTGTGAACTCCGCGGTGGATCACCCGCCGGCTCGGATTCGCCACTGGTTCTCACTCAGGAAATTCATACACACCTTTTGTTGCTCGGAACTGCGGATTTGGGGTGATTTCGGCGGTTTCGAGCAACGAAAAGTGTGTATGAATGCGCTAAGTCAACGGGTGTGAAAGTTGAGACGAAAGTGGCGCGACGGGATCACGGATCGTGGTCGGAATCGGCCGGGGGGCGGCTGGACGAGGGCCATCCGGCGATCGCCGCCGTGGATGGTCCGCGCAAGGGTGGGTGACTTCCGCGGCGCATGGGTGGCGCGACGGGATCACGGATTGCGGTTCGGATCGACCGGGGTGCGGCTGGACGAGGGCCATCCGGCGATCGCCGCCGTGGATGGTCCGCGCGAGGGTGGGTGACTTCCGCGGCGCATGGGTTGCGCGCCCGGGGTGGCCGGCCGGACAAAAGAAGGCCAGCGGCCACCGCGCATGACATGCTGGAAAGGCGTCGGCGGCGCTCGGCCCCCTCCGGTCGTGCCCCAATCACCGGGCGACCCCGGAAACCCTGACCGAGGGGAGACACGACCGGAGGAGACTGAGCACCGCCGCCGCCACCGGCGCTACCGGTCCTCGAGCTCGCCTTCCGTCTCGAGGAACGTCCGCCGCAGCAGCTCCAGCCGCTCCTCGTCGGGGTTCTCCCACATCTCGCGGTCGGCGGCCTCGAGCAGCCGCTCCGAAATGTCGTGCAGCGCCCACGGGTTCGACTTGTCGAAGAACTCGCGGTTCTCCGGGTTCGCCACGTACTCGTCGGTGAGGGTCTCGTACATCCAGTCGTCCATGACGCCGGTGGTGGCGTCGTAGCCGAACAGGTAGTCCACCGTCGCGGCCATCTCAAACGCGCCCTTGTAGCCGTGGGCGCGCATCGCCGACATCCAGCGGGGGTTGACCACGCGGGCGCGGAACACGCGGCGGGTCTCCTCGTGGAGGGTGCGGGTGCGCACGGCGTCGGGCCGCGTCGAATCGCCGATGTACGCCTCGGGGTCCTTGCCGGTCAGCGCGCGCACGGTGGCGACCATGCCACCGTGGAACTGGAAGTAATCGTCGGAGTCCGCGATGTCGTGCTCGCGGGTGTCGGCGTTCTTCGCGGCGACCTGGATGCGGCGGTAGGCGGTGCGCATCTCGTCGGCGGCGGGGGCGCCGTCGACGCCGCGGCCGTAGGCGTAGCCGCCCCAGGTGGTGTACACGGCGGCGAGGTCCTCGTCGTCGCGCCACGACCCGGAGTCGATCAGCTGCAGCAGGCCCGCGCCGTAGGTGCCCGGCTTGGAACCGAAGATGCGGCGGGGGCGGAGTTCGACCGCGCCTTCACCATCGCCCGCTTCCGCCGCATCGGCCTTCGCGTGCGCCCGGACGTAGTTGACGTCGTCGGCTTCGTCGAGGCCCGCGACGAGCGCGACGGCGTCGTCAAGCAAATCGATGACGTGCGGGAACGCATCGCGGAAGAACCCGGAGATGCGCACGGTGACGTCGATGCGGGGACGCCCCAGCTCCTCGGCGCCGATGACCTCGAGGCCGGTGATGCGCCGCGACGCCTCGTCCCACACCGGGCGCACGCCCAGCAGCGCGAGGACTTCGGCGATGTCGTCGCCGGAGGTGCGCATGGCGGACGTGCCCCACACGGACAGGCCGACGGACTTGGGGTATTCGCCGTCGTGGTCGGCGCGGAACCGCTCGATCAAACCGTCGGCCAGCCGCTCGCCGGTTTCCCACGCCAGCCGCGACGGGATGGCCTTCGGGTCGACGGAGTAGAAGTTCCGGCCGGTGGGCAGCACGTTGACCAGGCCGCGCAGCGGCGAGCCGGACGGCCCGGCGGGGATGAACCCGCCGTCCAGCGCGTGGAGGACGCGCGGGATCTCGCCGGCGGTTTCGGCCAGGCGCGGCAGGATTTCGTCGCGGGTGAACTCCAGGAGCTTGACGACGGTGCCCGCCGCCGACGCTTCCAGCCCGTTGGCGCCGATGACGTCCTCCGCCAAGGAGCCGAGGTCGACGGCCGGATCGTCGATCAGCGCGGTGACCAGCGAGGTGGCGATGCCGTCGATGCGGTCGACGTCGACGCGCTCGTCGGAGCCGTCCTCGGCCAGGCCCAGCGACTCGCGCAGGCCCGGCAGCGTGAACTCGCCGCCCCACAGTTGGCGGGCGCGCAGCATCGTCGCGACCGTGCCGGAGAGGTCCTCCCCCGACGGCGCGCGGCCGAGGATGTGCAGGCCGCCGCGGATGGCGGCGTCCTTGATCTCGCAGAGCCAGCCGTCGACGTGCATGAGCATGTCGTCGAAGACGTCCTCGTCGGGGCGCTCCTCCCAGCCGAGGTCGCGGTCCATCTGCGCCGCCGAGATCAGCGTCCAGATTTCCTGGCGGATGGCCGGCAGCTTCGCCGGGTCCATGGCGGAGATGTTCTGGTGCTCGTCGAGCAGCTGCTCCAGGCGGGTGATGTCGCCGTAGGACTCCGCGCGCGCCATCGGGGGGATCATGTGGTCGACCAGCGTGGCGTGGGCGCGGCGCTTGGCCTGGGTGCCCTCGCCGGGGTCGTTGACCAGGAAGGGGTAGATCAGCGGCAGCTCGCCGATGGCCTGGTCGGGGCCGCATTCGGCGGACAGGCCGAGGGTCTTGCCGGGCAGCCACTCCATGTTGCCGTGCTTGCCCATGTGCACCACGGCGTCGGCGCCGAAGCCGCCGGAATCGGCGGGCCGGGCCAGCCAGTGGTAGCAGGCCAGGTAGTGGTGGGTCGGCGGCAGGTCGGGGTCGTGGTAGATGCCCACGGGGTTGTCGCCGAAGCCGCGGGGCGGCTGGACCATGACCACGACCTTGCCGAAGCGCAGGCCCGCGATGTAGATGTCCTGCGTCTTCGGGTGGACGTAGAGCGAACCGGGGGCCTCGCCCCAGTGGTCGACCATGGATTCGCGCAGTTCCCAGGGCAGGGTTTCGAAGTGCTCGAAGTAGCTGTCGGCGGGCAGGCGCAGCTCGTTGGCGGCCATGACCTCTTCGGTGAGCCAGTCCGGGTCCTGGCCGCCGGCGGCGATGATCGCGTGCATGAATTCGTCGGCCGCGGCGGTGCGCGCCTCGGCGTCGGAGTCGGCGTCGGCCTTGCCGTAGGCCTCGAATCCGGGGATGGCGGAGACGTCGCCGAGGTCGTAGCCGGCGTCGTGCAGCGCGTGGAGGACCTTCAGCGTGGAGGCGGGGGTGTCCAGGCCGACGGCGTTGCCGATGCGCGCGTGCTTGGTGGGGTACGCCGACAGCATGACGGCGATCTTCTTGTCGGCGTTGGCCAGGTGGCGCAGCCGCGCGTGGCGGACGGCGATGCCGGCGAGGCGCGCGCAGCGCTCGTAGTCGGGGACGTAGGCGATTAGGTCGTCGGCGTCGATCTCCTTGAACGAGAACGGCACCGAGATCAGTCGGCCGTCGAACTCGGGGACGGCGACCTGGGTGGCCACGTCCAGCGGGGTCAGGCCCTCGTCGTTGTCCTCCCACGCCTCGCGCGGCGAGGTCAGCGCCAGGCCCTGGATGATCGGCATGTCCAGCTTGGCCAGCGCGGCGACGTCCCAGGTGCCGTCGTCCCCGCCGGCTTGGGCCAGCGCGGGGCGGTTGCCGCCGGCGGCGAGCACGGTGGTGATCAGCGCGTCGCAGGTGCCCAGCTCGTCCAGCAGGTCGTCGCCGGCGGTGCGCAGCGATGCCGCGTAGATCGGCTTTGCGACGGCCCCCCGCTCCTCGATGGCGGCGCACAGCGCGGAGACGTAGGCGGTGTTGCCGGCGAGGTGCTGGGCGCGGTAGTAGATCACGCCAATGACGGGAGCGTCGTCGGCGAGCGTCGGGGCCGCGGGCGCGGCGGCGGTCTCGCCGTCCGCGTCGTGTTCGGGATCCCAGTCCCGTTCGAGGTGGCCCCACGCCGGCAGGCGCTGCGGCTCGGAGAAGCCCAGGCCGGTGAAAAGCAGGGTGTCCGAGAGGAAGTTGTGCAGCTGCACCAGGTTGTCGGCGCCGCCCTCGGCGAGGTAGGCGTGCGCGGTGGTGGCCACGTTCGCCGGCACGGTCGAGTACTCCGTCAGCTCCGCGTCGGGGGCCTGCTCGCCGGAGACCAGGACGGTCGGGATGCCCGACGCGATCACGTGGTCGATGCCCTCTTCCCACGCCCTGCGGCCGCCGAGCAGGCGGATGATCGCGACATCGGCGCCGTCGAGGAGCTTCGGCAGGTCGTCGTCGAGCAGGCGGGCGGGGTTCGCCCAGCGGTACTCGACGTCCTCCCCCTTGGCCGATGCGGCCCTGGCGGACAGCAGATCGGTGTCGGACGTGGAGAGCAGCAGGATCATCGCGGCTGCGCCTTTCCCGGGGATCTCGCGCCCCGTGGCCAAGCTTCCCGGAACGTGGGGGTCTGACTCTCACAGTGGCGCGACCGTCCGGAATTCCACCGGCTTCCCCACACCCGGGTCGGGTGGTTGAACGTTTCGCGGGTAGCCTACCCGCCCGCCGGATCCGGGGCACCGGGGACCCCGGAACACGCTCCCCCGGCCGGCGGTCGGCTGCCGCGGTGGGTCCGGCCCCGGACCCTTATTGCGGCCGGCCGGGTTGCCGGACCGGTGCCGCGCCGAACCCGGCTGCCGGTTCCCTACCGCGACAGGCCCGGCAGCTCGGACTGCGACGGCAGCTGCGGCGTCAGCGAGCCCGGCGCTCCGGGGATCGGCGTCGACGGCTCGGGCGAGAAGTGCGCCCACAGGAAGTCGATCGCCGGCAGCAGCTGGGACAGCATGGGCGCGATGTGGTTGACGCCCACCTTGCCCGGGATGGCGGGGGTGTTGTCCTCGACGTAGGTCACGTCGGCGCCCTTGCCGGTCCAATCGGCGTTGAGTTCGCGGATCTGGTTGATCGGGATGATGTCGTCGCCGATGCCGCCGTAGACCATCGTCGGGTGGTCGGGGACGTCCTTGCCCAGCTTCTGGCGGGCCAGCTCCTCGAGCACCTCCGGGTAGCGGGCCTCGATGACCTCCTTCAGCGAGCTGCCGTCGGCGGTGAAGTCGCGGGTCGAGCGGAACCCGGAGTCGAGCACGGCGCCGCCGATGCACAGCCCGTCGGAGGACTTCAGCCAGGCGCGGCCGGCGTCGTTGAGCTCCTCTTCGGTGATCTTGCGGCGCAGTTCCTCGTCCTTGCCCAGCACGCCGTTGATGGCGTAGGCGACGGCCGCGGACAGGATCGAGCCGTCGATGGTGTCGAGCACCTCGATGAGGTTCGACGGCGGGGCGCCGACGGTCGACGCGACCACGTTGAGGTCGGGCGCGTACCGGTGGGCGTTTTCCGCGGCCCAGCCGGAGGTGCTGCCGCCCTGCGAGTACCCGTACAGGCCCACCGGAGCGGCCGGGTCGACGCCGAGGCCGCGGGCGGCGACGGCCGCGTCGAGCATCGACTGGCCGGAGGAGATGTTGTCCGCGTACTCCTGGGATCCGGTGTCGGGGTTGCGGTGGTGGTCGATGATGACCACGGCGGCGCCGCGGGAGAGGTTCTCGGCGGCCGGCAGCATCTCGTAGCCGACGCCGAGGTCCGGCGGGGTCATGCCGACGTGGATGCCCGTGGCCGCGGTGCTCGACGGGTCGCAGTGCTCGCCGGGGCCCTGGGTGCCCGGCGCGATGGCCACCAGCGGGCGGGGGCCGGGGCCCTTCCACGGGGTGCGCGGCTCGATGTAGGTGGCGCGGTCGATGCTGGGCCGCCCCATCGAGTCGGTCGACGAGTAGGTGAACTTGGTGGCGTCGGCGCGCCAGGCGCCGTTGCCGCCGACGAGTTCCATCTTCTCCGAGGTGGACACGACCCCGGCGTCCCCCGAGCGGGTCGGGTTCTGCGGGAACGGGCCCAGGGCGTGCGCGGCCGGCGCGGCGGAGAGGACGAGTGCTGCGGAGGTGCCGATGGCGAGGACCGTGCGGCGCAGTCGGATCATGTACGAGCTCCTTGGTGTGGCTGTGCGGCCATGTGGCCGCGGCGGCTTCGCGACGACTGCGTCGGCGAATGCCGCGGGGAAATTATTTATATGCCAAAGGTTACATTCGCGTAAGTTTTGCCGGCGGCGTTTTGGGGAAAATCACCTCCGACCGGGTGAACCGGGACGCGCCGGGCGTCGCCAAGCAGGCAGATCGACCGTCTGCGCAGACGTATGATCGGGGCATGGACACACCCGCCAACCAGCCCGAATCCCCCCGCCCCGAACGCGACCGGCCGGACGGATGCCCCGGCACCCGGCGCGTGCACGTCGCCGCCGACGGTGCGATCGGCCGCCTGCGCTTCCCCGGCGGATTCCTGCCCGCGCCGGGCTTCGCGGTGCTGGCGGATCTCGCCGAGAATTTCGGCGACGGCGACATCCACTTCACCTCCCGCGGCAACGTGCAGATCCGCGGCATCCGCGACGTCGCCGGGTTCGCCGACGCCGCCGAGGAAGCCGGCATGCTCCCCCACCCGGAGCACGACCGCGTGCGCAACATCCTGCAGTCGCCGATGACCGGCCGCGTCGGCGGGCTCGACGACGTGTCGGATCTGGTCCGCGCCTTCGACGACGCGCTGTGCGCCGACCCGTCCCTGGCGACCCTGCCGGGGCGCACCCTCTTCGCGCTCGACGACGGCCGCGGCGACGTGCTCGGCGAGGCCCCCGATCTCGGCCTGGTCGCGCTCGGCGGCGGCGAATTCGAGCTCGTCGTCGCCGGCGCGCCCGCGGGCCTGGCCGTGCCGCGCGACCGCGCCGTCGAACTGCTGCTGGCGGCGACGCGCGCGTGGGCGGAAGTGCGCGGCGAAGCGTGGCGCGTGGCCGAATCCGGTCTGGCCGACCGGGTGATCGCCATGACGGCGGAGGCCGCGGGCGTGGCCGTCGGCGAGGCCTCCGACGCCGAGTCCTTCGCCTTCGCCCACCCCGGCACCGAGCAAATCGGGTGGATCGACCAGCCCGACGGCCTGGTCAGCCTCGCCGCCGGCCTGCGCTTCGGCGTCCTGCCCGCCCGCCTGGCCCGCGCCATCGCGCACACCCGGGTGCCGGTCCACGTCACCCCCTGGTACTCGCTGGTGCTCCACGACCTGGAGGAGGACGTCGCCGAGCAGGTCGTGCGCGTCATGGCGCCCAACGGGCTGATCTTCGACCGCAAGTCCACGTGGCTCAACGTCTCCGCCTGCACCGGGCGGCCCGGCTGCCCGAAGTCGCTGGCGGACACCCGCGGCGACGCGGCGCACGCCATCGCCCAGGCGCGGCTGCCCGAGGGGCGCGTGCACTTCTCCGGCTGCGAGCGCCGCTGCGGCCGGCCCAAGGGCGGCTACGTCGACTACCTGGCCACCGGCGACGGCGAGTACGAGGTCACGTCGGTCGACTGAGCCGCCGCGCGCCCGTCCACCGTCGGCGCGCGGCCGTGGCTTACCCTTGTCGCATGACAGGCTTCGACTACGTAACCGACGGCCCGGCCATCTACCGGGAGTCGTTCTCCATCATCCGCGCCGAGTCCGACCTGGGGCGATTCACCCCGGAGCAGGAGGTCGTGGCCGTGCGGATGATCCACGCGGCCGGCCAGACGGATCTTGCCGGGGACATCGTGTTCTCCCCCGGCGCGGTCGCCGCGGCGCGGGCCGCGCTGGAGGCGGGCAAGCCGATCTTCACCGACGTCACCATGATCGCCTCGGGCATCACGCGGCGGCGCCTGCCGGCGGACAACGAGGTCATCTGCACGCTCAACGACGAGCGCACCCCTGAGCTCGCCGCGGAGCTGGGCACCACGCGCACCGCCGCCGCCGTCGACCTGTGGGGCGATCGTCTCGAGGGCGCCGTCGTGGCCATCGGCAACGCGCCGACCGCCCTGTACCACCTGCTCGACCGCCTGCGCGCCGGCGAGCTGCCCATGCCCGCCGCCGTGCTGGCCATGCCCGTCGGGTTCGTCGGCGCAGCGGAGTCGAAGCAGGCGACCATCGACGTCGCCCCCGGGATCCCGGGCCTGGAATACATCACCGTCACCGGCCGCCGCGGCGGTTCGGCCATCACGTGCGCGGCCCTCAACGCGCTGGCGACGAAGCAGGAGATCCTTCCGTGACCGCCGCCGCCCCGGGGGCCGTCGAACCCGGCCACCTCTACGGCGTGGGGCTGGGCCCCGGCGATCCGGGCCTGATCACCCGCCGCGGCGCGGACGTCATCGCCTCCGCCGACGTCGTCGTCTTCCACGCGGGCCCGCACGGGCGCTCGACCGCGCGGCGCATCGCGGCGGAGCTTCTCGACGCCCGCCCGGAACCCGCCATCGAGGAACTGCTGGTCTACCCCGTCACCAGGGGCGGCGGGGACGACGGCGGGTATGCCGAAGCCATGGGCGCCTTCTACGCCGAAGCCACGCGGCGACTGGCCGACCACCTCGCCGCAGGCCGGTCGGTGGCGGTGCTCTCGCTGGGCGACCCGATGCTCTACAGCTCCTACCAGCACCTGCACCGCGCGCTGGAGGGCGATTTCCCCGCCCACGTCATCCCCGGCGTGCCCAGCGTCACCGCCGCGGCCTGCGAACTGGCCACTCCCCTGGCGGAAGGCGGGGACATCCTGTCGATCCTGCCCGCCACCGCCGGCCGCGAGCGCCTCGAGGCGGCGGCGAACGCGGCCGACTGCCTGGTGATCATGAAGCTCGGCGGCCACGTCGACGAGGTCCGCGAGGTTCTCCGCGGCGCGGGGATGCTCGACCGGGCGCGCGTCGTCGTCCGCGCCACGATGGGCGACGGCTGGTCCGCGCCGCTCGACGCCGTCGATCCGGCGGACGTGCCCTACTTCTCGGTGGTCGTCGTGGGCTCGACGCCCGCGGAGGGTCCCGACACCGGCGTGCGCGTCGCCTCCCGCATCGGCGGTGCCGCGACGGAATCCACCCCGGCGGGGATGGGCGAAGTCGTCGTCATCGGCCTGGGACCCGGCCCCGACCGCTGGCTCACCCCCGAAGCCGCCGCGGAACTGGAGCGGGCCACCGACGTCGTCGGCTACAACACCTACGTCGCCCGCGTTCCCAACCGCTCCGGCCAGACCAAGCACATGTCCGACAACCGCGTCGAGGGCGAGCGCGCCGCGATGGCTCTGGACCTCGCCAAGTCCGGCGCCCGCGTCGCCGTGGTCAGCTCCGGCGACGCCGGGGTGTTCGCCATGGCCGCCGCCGTGCTGGAAACCGCCGACGACGACCCCTGGCGCGACGTGCCCGTGCGCATCGTGCCCGGCATGACCGCCGCCCAGGCCGTCGCCAGCCGCGTCGGCGCACCGCTGGGACACGACTTCGCCATGCTCTCGCTGTCGGACCGCCTCAAGCCGTGGGCGATCGTCGAAAAGCGCCTGCGTGCCGTCCTCGGCGCGGACATGGCCTTCGCGGTGTACAACCCGGCGTCGAAGACGCGGCGCGCGCAGGTCGTGGCGCTGCGCGAGCTCGTCGCCGAGTACCGCGACCCCGAAACGCCCGTCGTCGTCGCCCGCGCGGTCGGCGCGCCGGAGGAAAAGGTCACGGTCACCACCGTCGCCGACCTCGACCCGGAGGTCGTGGACATGCGGACCATGCTCATCGTCGGAGCGTCGTCGACCCGCGCCTACGACGCCGTCGACGGCGTGCGCGTGTTCACCGCCCGCCACTACGGCGGCGGCGGATTCGCGGGAACCGGGGCGCTCGGCGGGGATCGCTGAGGCGGACGGCCGGGGCCTTCGGTGCGGGCGTCGGCCCGGGCCCCGCGGGTACCATCCGGGCCATGACGTACTGGCTCTTCGACATCGATGGCACCCTCGTCGACTCGACCCCGGCGGTCGAACGGGCGTGGCGGACGTGGGCGTCGGAAAACGGCGTCGACGGCGACGAGATCATGCGCGTGAGCCACGGCCGGCGCACCGAGGACACGCTCGCGGACTTCCTCCCGCCGGAGCAGGTCGCGCCCGCGTACCGGCGCATGGAGGAACTGGAGATGTCCGACCTCGACTCCGTCGTGGCCCTGCCCGGCGCCGCCGATCTGCTGGAGTCGCTGCCCCGCGACCGTTGGGCCGCGGTGACGTCCGGCGCCCGGGAGCTCATGCGCGCCCGGCTCAACGCCGCCGGATTGCCCGTGCCCGACGTGCTGATCACCGCGGAGGACGTCGAGCAGGGCAAACCCGACCCGACGGGGTATCTCCTCGCCGCCGGGCGCCTGGGCGCGGAACCGTCGCAATGCGTGGTCGTGGAAGATGCGCCCGCCGGTTTGGAGGCGGGCACCCGCGCCGGGTGCCGCGTCATCGCCGTGGCGACGTCCCACGCGCCCGAGCAGTTGGCGGGCCACGAGGTCATCGCCGATCTGACGCAGCTTCCCGACGACCTGCGGCCGTAGCGTTCGGTGACACTGCGCCATGGCCCACTGGCCGCCGCTCCCTCAGGCGGCTCCGCTCCCTCAGGTGACTCCGCTCCCTCAGTCGGCTCCGCTCCCTCAGGTGACTCCGCTGCCTCAGGTGACTCCGTCCCTCGGGCGGCTCCGTCCCCTCAGACGCGGCCGCGCGTGACCGCGTCGAAGGCCCGATCGACGGTGTCGGCGACGTAGGCGATGTCCTTGCCCGGCAGCTCCGGGCGCTGGACCATGATCACCGGCTTGCGCAGGTCGCGGGCCGCCTCGATCTTGGCGTGGGTCTGCGCCCCGCCGGAGTTCTTGGTCACCAGGCAGTCGACGGCGTAGTCCCGCATGAGCTTGCGCTCGCCTGCGACGTCGAAGGGGCCGCGCGACAGCAGCACCTTCCGGTTGCGCGGCAGCGGGCCGGTGGGCTGGTCGACGCAGCGGATCAAGTACCGGCCCTTGTCGTCGGCGGCGAAGTGCGACAGCTGTTGCCGGCCGATGGTCAGGAACGGAGCGGCGAACCTCGTCCGGGCCAATTCGGCGGCCGCCTCCATGTCGGGCACCTCCAGCCAGTGGTCCCCGCGCTCCTTCTCCCACGCGGGCCGGTGCAGCGCGACCAGGGGCAGGCCGGTGGCGCGCGCCGCTTCCGCCGCCGACGCGCTGATGCGCTCGGCGAAGGGGTGGGTGGCGTCGACGATGACCTCGGTGGCGTCGGAAAGCAGCCACCGGGCCAGGCCCGCCGGGCCGCCGAAGCCGCCGATGCGCACGTGCCCGACGGGCAGCTTCGGCTCCGCGACGCGCCCGGCCAGCGACGACGTCACGTGCCAGCCTGCGTCGACCAGGCGCTTGGCCAATTGCCGGGCTTCGCCGGTGCCGCCGAGGATCAGTGCCCGCACGTCAGGGTCCTCCCCTCGGCGTCGCGGGGACGGCCGTCGGAATAGAGGTAGCTGTCCGGGAAACCCTCGGCGCCGAGCACGCGGCCGACGACGATGACGGCCGTGCGGGTCACGCCGGCGCCCTTCACCTGGCCGGCGATGTCCGCGAGGGTGCCGCGCAGGATCGTCTCCTCCGGCCGCGACGCGAAGGCCACCACGGCCACGGGGCAGTCGGCGCCGTAGTTCGGCTCCAATTCCGCGACGACCCGGTCGATGTCGTGCGCCGCCAGGTGGATGCACAGGGTCGCGCCGGTGCGGCCGAAGTTCTCCAGCGTCTCGCCTTCCGGCATCGCCGACGCGCGGCCGGAGACGCGGGTGAGGATGACCGACTGCCCCACCGTCGGCACCGTCAGCTCGTGGCCCAGCGCCGCGGCGACGGCCGAGAACGACGCCACGCCGGGCACGATCTCGTAGTCGATGCCCAGGGCGGTCAAGCGGCGGGCCTGCTCGGCCAGCGCCGACCACACGGACGGGTCGCCGGACTGCAGCCGGGCTACGTCCTTGCCCTCGTCGTGGGCCCGGGAGATCACCGCGATGATGTCCTCCAGCGGCATCCGCGCGGTGTTGACCACCTCCGCCCCCTCGGGGCAGTTGGCCAGCACCTCCGGCGGCACGATCGACCCGGCGTACAGGCACACCGGGCAGGACCTGATCAGGCGGTCGGCGCGCAGCGTCAGCAAGTCGGCCGCCCCCGGCCCGGCCCCGATGAAGTACACGGTCACTGGTTCTGCTCCCCTTCCGCGCCCCTGCGGGCGGTTCCTTCCGCATCGGCCGGTCCGGCCGGGGCCCCGCCTGCGGCATTGCTTTGCGACGGCCCGTCCACGACCCATTGGACCACCGGCAGCGCCGGCCGCCAGGCCGTGAACGATCCAACCCTACCGGCGCGTTCCACGCCGATCCGGTGCACCTCGCCGCCGAAGCGCGACCGGGCGTCCCACAGGACCGCCTCCGATTCGATCGTGACCGTGTTGGCCACCAGCCGCCCGCCCGGCGCGAGCGCGTCCACGCAGGCGTCGATCATGCCCTCGGCGGTGAGCCCGCCGCCGATGAAGATCGCGTCGGGTGCGGCGCGGTGGACGTCGGCAAGCGGGGCGAGGGCCTCCGGCGCACTGCCGTGGACGACCTCGACACCGCCGGACAGGTTCGCGGCGTTGGCCCGGATGCGTTCGGCGCGGGTGGCGTCGCGCTCGATGCAGATGGCGCGGCCGCCGTGGCGCGCCCATTCGATGGCGATGGAGCCGGTGCCGCCGCCGACATCCCACAGCAGTGCGCCGGGGCGCGGGCCGAGGGCGGCGACGGTGAGCTCGCGTATGGGGCTCTTGGTCAGCTGGCCGTCGGTGTCGAAGGCGTCGTCGGGGAGCCAGGCGCGGGAGGGGCCGGACGGTTCGACGGCGAGGATGGTCAGGTCGCCGGCGGGCGTCGGCGGGTGCGCGGCGGTCCCCCGCGCGATGGATTCGGGGTATGGCCCGGCCTCGCCGCCGCCGGCGTTGGTCAGTGTGGTGAGCACCGAGTCGGGGCGGTCCGACAGCGCGTCGGCGACGTGGGCCACCGAATCCGCGCCGCGGCACAGGACCAGGAAGGGCTGGCCGGCGTCGGCGAGGGGGACGACGGCGCCGGCGCCCTCGCGGCCGGCGGGACCGGTGACCAGCGAAACCACCGGCGTGCGGTCGAGCGCCCACCCCAATCGGGCGCACGCCAGCGACGCCGAGGACGGCGCGGGGAACACCTCGATGGCATCGGCGCCGAGTTCGCGCACCAGCGTCGTACCGATGCCGTGGAACATGGGGTCGCCGCTGGCCAGGATCACGTCGCCGGACGGGTCGAGGTCGGCGAGTACCTCGCCCCATCGCCGCCAGTAGCCCTCGGGCCACGTGGCGCGTTCGGCGGTGATCGGCGGGGCGGTGGCGTAGGAGGCGGTGGCGTCGGGGTTGTCGGGGCAGCCGGGCGAAGCGGAGGCGGATTCCCCGACGTCGAGAAGCTCGAGCTGCCGGGGCGCGCCGATGATGCGCCGCGCGTCGGCGAGCACGGCCCGGGCACGCGCCGTCAACCCGTCGAGGCCGTCGCAGCCGATGCCGACCACGCGGAGGCGGGTGCGCGTCATCGCGGCATCTTCCTCCAGATGAACCGCGGCGTGAACCGGGTGGCGCGCGCCAGGAAGCCGAGGCGGGCGGGAATCCACACGTCGAGTTTCCGGCCGTCGAGCGCGGTCACCGACGCCTCGGCGACCTGCGCCGGCGTCGACGACATGGGCGCGGGCTTCATGCCCTCGGTCATTCGGCCGATGACGAAGCCGGGGCGCGCGATGGTCAACTGCACCGGTTCGCCGTGGAGGCGGTCCTGCATCCCCTGCAGGAAACCGTCGAGCCCGGCCTTCGCGGAGCCGTAGACGTAGTTCGCGCGGCGCACGCGGGCGCCGGCGATGGAGG
Source organism: Corynebacterium hansenii (assembly GCF_030408795.1). Taxonomy (NCBI): domain Bacteria; kingdom Bacillati; phylum Actinomycetota; class Actinomycetes; order Mycobacteriales; family Corynebacteriaceae; genus Corynebacterium; species Corynebacterium hansenii. Next base: position 1,630,550 of record NZ_CP047211.1, on the reverse strand, counting down.
AGAACGCGAGGATCCGGCCGGCCACCCCGTCGCGCACGGGCAGTTCGCCGGTGGCGGCGGCCGCCGACATGCGCGCGACGAGCTCGGTGGCGATGGCCGCGTGCGCGGTGAAGTCGGTGTGGATGACCCGCGCGGCGGCCGCCCCGGAAGTTTCGCATTCGGCTTGGTCGCCGAGGATGCCGAAGGCGATGACGGCGGTGTCCACTGGGCCGTGCGCCCATGCCTCGTCGAGGACCCGGCCGTGCGACTCGAGGTCGTCGGCGTCGAAGCGCACGCGGTGGACGGCCACGGCCCCGGAGTCGGTGAGGCGCTTGGCGATGTCGTCGAGCGCCTCGACCCGCCGCGCGGCCAGCGTCACGGTGTTGTGGTTGGCCAGGCGCGCGGCGACCTCGCCGCCGATTTCGCTGGTGCCGCCCAGGACGAGCACGTGCCCCATCGCTACTTGTCCCCCGTCTGTCGCGTGGCCGATTCCCCCGCCACGACCAGCTCATGCGGCCCCCGGTTCAACGGCTCGCAGCCGTCTTCGGTGACCACGACGATGTCCTCCAGCCGCATGCCGAAGTCTCCCTCGAAGTACAGGCCGGGCTCGACGGAAAACGCCATGCCCGGTTCGAGCACCAGGTCGTTGCCCTCCATGATGAAGGGCTCCTCGTGCAGGCTCAGCCCGATGCCGTGGCCGGTGCGGTGGATGAAGGCGTCCCCGTGCCCGGCGGCAGCGATGGCCCCGCGGGCGGTGGCGTCGATCGACGCGGCGGTCACGCCCGGGCGCACCGCGGCGACCGCGGCTTCCTGGGCTGCGCGGAGGACCTCCCACGCCTCGGCGGCGCGTTCCGGCGCCTCGCCGATGACGTAGGTGCGGGTGCAATCCGAGTGGTACCCCACTCCCCACGTGCCGCCGATGTCGACGACCACGACGTCACCGTCGCCAAGCTTCTTGTCCGAAAACGCGTGGTGGGGATTCGCGCCGTTGGGTCCCGAACCGACGATGACGAAGTCGACCGCCGAGTGGCCCTCCTCCAGGATCGCGGCGGAAAGCTCGTCGGCGACCTCGGCCTCGGTGCGGCCGGGGCGCAGCATGCCCGGCACGCGGGCGTGGACGCGGTCGATGGCGGCGGCGGCGTCGCGCAGCTCGGCGACCTCGGCGTCGTCCTTGCGCATGAACAGCTCGCGCAGCGTCTCCCCCGCCAGCACCGCCTTCGCGTCGGTGAGCTCCAGCAGCGGCAGCAGGTGGTCGGCGGTCAGCGACGCGCCGACGCCCAGCACCCCGTGCGCCCCTCCGGAACCGGCCGCCATGCCCAGCGCCTCGGCGACGAGCCGGTGCGGACTCTCGCCGTCGGCCCACAGAACCACGTCGACGTCGAGATCCGGCACCGCCGACGCCGGCAGATCGCCGCGTTCGACGGCGGGCAAAACCAGCACCGGCCGGGCCGGCTCCCCTTCCCCGGGCTTCGCGGCGGGCACCGCCAGCGCCGTCAGCCGTTCATGCGAGCTGACCTTCGACCCGATGAGGTACTCCAGGTCGGGCCCCGTGCCGAAAACCAGGCCCCCGATGCCGCGGTCGGCGGCGAGTTCGGAGGCGCGGGCCAGGCGGCGGGAATAGACGTCCGATGGGAAGAGTGATTCGGTCATATCGCCCACGATAACCCCGGGCGACGGTATTTTGATGGCATGAACCACCGCCCCGACCCGTTGACCAGGATCATCGCGAGGGCAGGACGCGGCATCATGGCGCTGCCGGCGCCGGTGCTGCGTCTGGTCGCCCGGCCGCCGCGCAATGGGCGGGGGTATCTGCTGGACGCGGACGTGGCCATGTCGCTGGCCATGCTCGAGCGCCTCGGCCCGGCGAAGGGCATCCGGGAGATCCCGGCCGCCAAGGCCCGCAAGGGACTGGACCGCGAGGCGTACCTCGCCGCCGGGCCGCGGCCGAAGATCCGCACGCGCGGGGAAATCATCGCCGGCGTCGGCGTGCGCAGGTACTTCGGTTTTCCGCTTGCCGACGCCACCGCGCCCGTAGTCATGTATCTCCATGGGGGCGGCTGGGCGCTGGGATCCCTGGATTCGCACGACGCCCCGTGCCTGCGCCTGGCCGAGTCCGCCGGCGTCGACGTGGTCTCCGTGGATTACCGGCTGGCGCCGGAGCACCCCTTCCCGGCGGGGCTCGACGACGCCATGGCCGTGTACGCGGCGCTGGTGGGCGACGGTCCGGGGCCGCACCGCCGCGTGGCGGTCATGGGCGACTCCGCCGGCGCGAACCTCGCCGCCGCCGTGTGCCTGGAGGCCAAGCGCCTCGGGCTGCCTCAGCCGGCGCTGCAGGGCCTGATCGTGCCGGTGACCGACGTCGCCGCGTGGATCGGCGGCCGCGACGCCTGGACCGGCAGCGGCCGCGAGTTCGAGACCGGGTACTTCCTCGCCTCCGCCGACATGGCCGGGTTCGCCGACCTCTACATCGGCGACGGCACCCGGGATTCGGCCTCGCCGGAGCTCGCCGTGGATCCGAGGGTGTCGCCGCTGTACGCCGAAGACCTCTCCGGGCTCGCCCCCGCGTTCGTCGCGCTGGCCGGCTTCGACCCGCTGCGCGACGAGGGAGAGGCCTACGCCGCCCGTCTCGCCGACGCCGGCGTGCCCGTGACCGTGAAAATGCACCGCGGCCTGGTCCACCCCTTCCTCAACTCCCCCGGCCTGTGGCGCGCCTCGCGCCGGGCCATCGACGAACTCGCCGGCGCCGTGCGCCTGGCCCTGGAGGTCCGACAGTGAACGACGACGCGACTGACGCACGCCCCGTGGACCCGCGCCCGCTGGCGGTGGTCACCGGCGCCGCATCCGGCATCGGCCGCGGCCTGGCCATCTCGCTGGCCGGCGACGGCTGGCGCGTGGCCATGGCCGACCGCAACCCCGCCGGGCTGGCCGACACCGCCGAAGCGGCGCGCCGGGCGGCCGGTCCGGGCAACCACCCCGTCGTCGATTCCGCCGAACTGGACATCGCCGACTTCGATGCGGTGAAGGGATGGGCGGACGGCGTCGTCGCAAAGCACGGCGCCCCGCGGGACGTGTACAACGCCGCCGGGATCTCCGTGTGGGGCGACCCGACGACGCTGCCGCACGCGAAATGGCGCGGCGTCATCGACATCAACCTGATGGGCACCATCCACATCGTCGAGGCGTTCACCCCGTCGATGGCCGACGCCGGGCGCGGGCGGCTGGTGTGCGTCTCGTCGGCCGCCGGGATCCTCGGGCTGCCGTGGCACGGCGCGTATTCCGCGTCGAAGGCCGGGGTGCTCGGCCTGTGCGAGGTGCTGCGATTCGACCTCGCGCCCAAGGGGATCTCCGTCCACGCCGTGGTGCCCGGTGCCGTGGACACGCCGCTGGTGCGCACCATCGACATCGACGGCATCGACCGCGACGCCCCGCGCGTGACCAAGGCGACGAAGCTGTTCCGCAACCACGCCATCTCGCCGGCGAAGGCCGCGGCGATCATCCGTTACGAGGTCGACGCCGGCACGTACCTCATCCCCACCTCCCCCGACGTGCCGGTCGGCCGGTGGGCGCAGGTGAACATGCCGTGGGCCTACCGCGGCGCGATGAAGCTGCTCAACCGCGGCCTGCGCTGGGCCGCCGACGGCGCCGCGGCCGACCGCGCGAAGTAGGCGCGCTACCGCTTCTCGTCGGGCGGCGTGCCCAGGACGTGGAGGGCGGTGGCCAGGCCGTCGTAATGCGTGACAAGCTGCACCAGCGCCACGCATTCCCGGTCGGTCAGGTGGCGGGTCAGCTCCGCCCAGGTGGCGTCGTCGACGTCTCGCTTTGCGACGAGCTGATCCGCAACCGCGAGCATCGCCCCGCGGTGTCCGGTGAAACCGTGGTCGCGGCGGTCGACGGCGGCGATTTCCGCATCGGTCAAGCCCGCCCTCTTGCCGATGACCCTGTGATGGTCCCGCTCGTAGTCCGCGCCGCGGCCGTGGGCGACGCGAAGGATGACCAGCTCGGTGTCCGTCCGCGACAGTTCGCCGAAGGGCATCATCGTCGCCGAATAGATGAGCCAGCCGCGGAACAGACGTTTCGCGCGGCCGATGGTTGCGAACACGCCCAGGCGGCGGCGGCCCGTGGCGCGGGCGCCGATGGCTTCGATCGCCCCGTTCAGCAGGCCCAACTGCCTGCGGCTTCCCGGGCCGGGGCGGCCGGCGGGCAACGGCGGGCTGGCGGGGCGGTCGAGGGCGGGGTCCTGGCCGCGATCGCGGGAAGTATCGTCCATGAAACCAGGTTAGGCGGGCTCACCCGCGGGCGCAGCGAAACGGCTGCGCGGGCGCGGGGTGCCTCTAATGCCCCAGCGCGACCACGCCGCGGCGAATCGCCTGCACCGCCTGCGTGGCATTGTCGCGGATCCTGGTGGAGTACCCCGTTTGCCGGACCTGCGACAGCAGATCGACCACCTGCCGGCACCAGCGGACGAAATCGCCCGGCGTGAGCTCGGCGCCGGCATCCTTCGCCGCCGCCAGGCAATACCCCAGCGGGGCGCCGGCGGTCCACTGGTGGACGGCGGTGGCGAAGGCGAGGTCCGGCATGCGGGTCATGGGCAGGCGATGGCGCTGCTCGTCGGACGCGAGTTCCTGCCAGATGCGGTACGTGTCGGAGATCGCGGCGGCCAGCGGCTCGGTGGGCACTTCGTCGGAGCCCTGGGTGGCCCGGCGATTCTCGAACACCAGCGTCGACACCGCGCCCGCGAGTTCGGCCGGATCCAGGTCATCCCAGATCCCCCGGCGCAGGCATTGGGCGGCCAGGAGGTCGGAGGCGTTGTGGATCCGCGCCAGGCGTTCGCCCTCCTCGGAAACGTAGGGCTCGCCGCGATCGGCGTCACCATCGGCCGCGCCATCGGGCCACTCGACGTAGTCCATCTCGCCGAGCAGGTCCAGCACGCGATCGAAGGTGCGCGCCAGCGTGTCCGAGGCCGCCGAGACGCGCCGCTCCAGGGTCTTCACGGTGTTCTGGGCGCGTCGCAAAGCATCCGCGTCCCGGGCCACCGACTCCACCGCGGGATCGCCGTGCAGGGGGTGGTCGCGCAGCTCGCGGCGCAGGCGCTTGAGCTCCGGCGACGTGACCGCCGTGCGGCGGCGCAGGCGCTTGGGGCCGCGGATGTTGCGGCGGTCGATCTCCGACCGGATGATGCTCACCGCGCGCTTGGGATGGCGGGCGGCGTCACCGGGGACCTTCACGCGGCCGAGCACCTCGGGGGCGCTGGGGAACGCGTCGGGCTCGATGCGGCCGGTGAAACCGCCGACGCCGACGACGGTCGGGCGGGGATTGTGGGGCGAATTGTCCTCGCGCACCACCACCGCCAGCTGGGCCTTCTTGCCCATCGGGATGGCGATGACCTCGCCGCGCCGCAGGCGCCGCAGCACGGTGACGGTCTCGGTGTGGCGGTCCTCGATGTTGCGGCGCTTGGCGGCCTTCTCCTCCGCGGAAATGGTCGACCGCAGCTCCAGGTAGGCCAGCAGGCCCTCGACGTCGGCGCCGGCGGTGCCCATCTCGGCCTTCAACTGCTCGACGCGCGCCCGGGCGCGCTCCAACTCGGCCACGTCGCCGACGACGTCCCCGTCGGCCTGGAACTGGGCGAAGGACTTCTCCATCATCTTCCGCGCTTCGGCGTGGCCGAGGGTGCGCAGCAGGTTGATGGACATGTTGTAGCCGGGCGTGAACGTGGACACCAGCGGGTACGTGCGCGTCGACGCCAGGCCGGCGACCCACTTGGGGTCCATCGCCGGCGCCCACTGCACCACCGCGTTGCCCTGGGTGTCGATGCCGCGGCGGCCCGCGCGGCCCGTCATCTGCGTGTACTGGCCGGGCGTCAGGTCGACGTGCGCCTCGCCGTTGAACTTGACCAGCTTCTCCAGCACCACGGTGCGCGCGGGCATGTTGATGCCCAGCGCCAGCGTCTCCGTGGCGAACACGACCTTGACCAGGCCGCGGTTGAACAGCTTTTCCACGATGTGCCGGAACGCCGGCAGCATCCCGGCATGGTGCGCGGCGAATCCGCGGACCACCGTGCGCCGCCAGCGCCGGAAGCCGAGCACCTCGAGATCCTCGGGCGGGATGTCGGCGACGCCGGCGTCGATGATCGCGGCGATCTCCTCCTGCTCGCCCATGTCGGTGAGCTCCATCCGAGAGGCCCCGAGCTGCTGCAGCGCGCCCTCGCAGCCGGCGCGGGAGAAGATGAAGACGATCGCGGGCAGCATCGAGCGCGAACCGAGCAGCTTGACGACGTCCCCCCGCCGCGGGGGCCGCCACTTCTGCGTTTCCTCCCGCTGCTTCCACTGGTGGCGGGCAAACTTGCCGCCCCCGAGGTAGTCGCCGCCGCCGGAGTCGTCGGAACCGCGGCGCCCGCGGCCACCGGATCGGCCGGGGCCGCCCTGGCCCCCGCCCTTGAAGCCGCGGCCGCCGTGCCCTCCGTGTCCGCCGTGGACTCCCCCGCCGCCGCCGTCGTAGCCGGATTCGGCGCGCGCGGCGGCCTGGAGCAGATCGCGGTTGACTTCGGTCCCGCCGGCCTCGAACAGCGGATACAGGCGCTGGCCGACGAGCATGTGCTGGCTCAGCGGCACCGGGCGGTGGTCGGTGACCACGACTTCGGTGTGGCCGCGGACGGTGGACAGCCAGTCTCCGAATTCCTCGGAGTTGGACACCGTCGCGGACAGGCCGACGAGCTTCACCGATTCGTCGAGGTTGAGGATGACCTCCTCCCACACCGGCCCGCGCTCGCGGTCGGCGAGGTAGTGGATCTCGTCCATGACCACGTGGCTCAGGCGGTTCAGCGTCGGCGACTGCGCGTAGAGCATGTTGCGCAGCACTTCGGTGGTCATGACGACGACGTCGGCGTCGCCGTTGCGCGAGACGTCGCCGGTGAGCAGGCCGACCTTCTCCTCGCCGTAGACGTCGACGAGGTCGTGGTACTTCTGGTTGCTCAGCGCCTTGATCGGCGTGGTGTAGAAGCACTTTCCGCCGTCTGCGAAGGCAGCGCGGATGGCGAATTCGCCGACGACGGTTTTGCCGGCGCCGGTGGGGGCGCACACGAGAACTCCGCGCCCGGCCTCGATGGCGCGGCAGGCGCGGAGCTGGAAATCATCGGGGGCGAAGCCCAGGTCGGCGATGAAGTCGTCCAGAAGGGTCATACATCCCAGAGTGTCACAGAACGTGCCCGGGCACCGGCGCGGGATCCGGTGCCCGGGAAGCGGTGTCAGCGGGCGTCGGGCTTGAGGGCCTCGGCGATGGCCATCACCTGCGGCAGCGCGTCCTGCCGGGCGGCGGTGACCTGGAAGGCGACCTCGGGCGACTCTTCGCCGAGCATCTCGCCGGCGGGCTTCTTTTCCAGCGGCACGGAGATGCGCGGCACGCCGGCCAGCGAGAACGTCGCCAGGTCGGTCGACTGGGTCACCAGCGCGTCGACGCCGGCGGCGCGCAGTTCGGCGTCGACGTCGGCGACGAGCTTCTTCACCTTCTCCAGCTCCTTGGCCCCCTTGGCGCGTTCGTCGGCGTCGAAGTCCGCGGAGTTGCGCAGCGTGTCGAAGCCGTAGGGGGCGGTGTCGGGGTTGTCGTCGAAGTACTTGGCGACGTCGCCCACCGTCTTCGCGGCGCCCGTGGAACCGCGCAGATGCTTCTCCAGTGAGGGGCCGAACCCGCCCAGGAGGATGTCCTCGGCGTTGGCCTTGTCGAGCTCGCCGGCGAGGTCCTTGACCTTCTGGGGCGCCTCGACGACTTCGAGGTCGCCCTTCTTCGCCAGGTCCTTCAGAGACTGCGGGACCTCGCCGAGCACCATGATCTTCTTCGGCTTGGCGCCGTCCTTCGCGGTCTTGTCCCGGTCCGCGGTCGCGGATTCTTCGTCGCCCGGCTTCTCCGCCGCGGCGTCGCCGGAGGCCTTGCCCTTCCAGCACGTCGCGTCGTGGGCGAGTTGGACGTCGCGGAGGCTGCGGCCGAGGAACCCGACCGAGTCGATGCGATCGTCGATGGGGACGATGCCGGAAATGGAGCAGCCCTCGTGGGCGGCCTTGAGGCCGACCACGCCGGCCGCACCGGCGGGCGCGAGCACGGAACCGGAGGTCTCGGTGCCGATGGTCACGTCGGCGTAGTCCAGCGCGACGGCGGTCGCCGACCCCGTCGACGAGCCGAGCGGGTCGACGGTGAGCGGCCCCTGGGGGCTCAGCGTCTGGCCGCCCCTGCCGGAGAAGCCGTTGGGTCCGCGGGTGGTCAGGAAGTTCGCGAATTCCGACTGGTTCGTGCGGCCGGCGATGATCGCGCCGCCTTCGCGGAGATGCTTGACGACGTCGGAGTCCGCCGTCGCCTTCGAGTCGGCGAGCGCCCAGCTGCCGGAATCGTTGACCAGCCCGTCGACGGCGATGTTGCCCTTCACCAGGACGATCGCGCCGTGCATCGGGTTGTTCGGGTCGGCCTCGCCCGCCTTCTCGGCGGCTTCGATGGCGCGGGGGTCGAGTTCCATGACGGCCCGGTAGTAGGCGTTGCCCTTGGCGTCCTTGGCCGTGCTGCCGCCGCCCTGGCCCTTCATCTGCCACACGTAGTACGCGAGCATGTCGGAGGACGTGTACCCGTGCTCCACGCGCATCTTGTGGCGCGCGGTCATGTCGGCGCCCGTGAAGCGGTCCTTCATCTCGCGGAGGCGATCCTCGCCGACCCGGTCGATGAGGGCGTCGAACGCGGCCATGTCGACTTCGATCTGGCGGGGGAACTTGTTGGTGTTCTCGTCCAGCGTGAGCACCTTGCCCACCTGCCGGTTGAGTCCGCCCGGCTGCTGCATCCCCTTGAGAGCCCCGGCGACGACGCCGACGATGAGCGCGATGACGATGAGCAGGGCGGGGACCGCCTTGCCCCATTTGAGTCCGCGGCGCTTCCTGATGAACGCGTAGATGCCCAGCAGGATGGCGGCGGTGACGATGAAGACCGCGATGGCGGTCACTGCGAAGGATGCTCCGAGCGCATCCGCGATGAATGGCAATCTCACGCCACCATTAAAGCATCGCCTATTGGGGACGCGCCGTGGCCGAGGAGCCGAAACGCGGCGGCCGGAGGGGCCGCCGCGTCATCGGAAAAGGGATGCTTGCTGGGAGAACCCGCGGTGATCGGCGTCAGAGCACGTCGTCGAAATCCGTCGACGAACGCGTGGACAGATCCGGCGTGACGTCCGGCTGCGGTGGCGCCGGCGGTGCCGGGCGCGAGTTGCGCGTCGGCCGGGTCCGCGGGGTCGGCGACGCATTCACCGGGGCGGTGCCGGCGACGGGGCCCGACCCGCCGATCGGGGCAACCCCGTCGATGGGCGACGCCCCGCCGACGGCGCCGGAAGCGGACACCGGCGTCGGTGCCTCGATTCCGCCGGACTCGCCGATGCCGCCGGATGCGGTGATCGGGCCCGACGACTGGTCGTCGTCGAGGTCCATCCACTCCGGGCGTTCGTTTTCCCGGCGACGGTCGTTGATTCGGGTGAACTGAATCGCGACTTCCATCAGGACCGTCAGGGACACCGCGAGAACCACCATCGACACCGGGTCCTGGCCCGGCGTCATGAACGCGGCGAAGATGAACAGCATCAGGATGATCAGGCGCCGCTTGTCCCTCATCGTCTCGTACCGCAGCACGCCGACGATGTTGAGCATGATGATGAACAGCGGCAGCTCGAAGCTGACGCCGAAGATCAAGATCAGGGCGAGAAGGAAGTTGAAGTACCTCTCACCCGTCAGAGCGGCGATCTGGGCGTTGTCGCCCATCTGAAGGAGGAACTCGAGTCCGTAGGAAACGACGAAGTAGGCCAGCACCGCACCCGCCGAGAACAGCAGGGCCGCCGACGTGACGGCGATGAGGGTGTAGCGGCGCTCCTTCCGAACCAGGCCCGGCGTGATGTACGCCCAGATCTGGTAGAGCCACCACGGCGCGGAGATCACCAGGCCGGCGAGGGCGCCGACCTTCAGGCGCAGCATGAACATCTCGAAGGGGCTCGTCGCCAGCAGGCGGCATTCCTCGCTGCCCGCGCCGCCGAACCGCTGTTCCGGCGGCAGCTGGCAGTAGGGCTCCTTCAGCAGCTCGCCCAGCGACATGAAGTGCGCGGGGCCGAAGGTCGCATCGCCGAAGGGCAGCTTCCACGGGCCCATCGTGAAGGAGAACTGGTACCACGTGAAGCCGATGATGGTGCCGACGACGACGCCCGCGAGGGCCTTGAGCAGCCGGGAGCGCAGCTCCTGGATGTGCTCGACGATCGACATGACGCCCTCGGGATCCCGCTTCTTCCTCTTGCGGGCCCGGGGGCGTTGCGTGGACACGGTCACGGCTCGGTCAGCGCTGCTCGCCGGTGCCCGGCTGCTGCGGCGGGTACTGCTGGTGGTCCTGCGGCTGAGCCTGCGGCTGCTGCTGGTACTGCTGCGGCTGGGCCTGCGGAGACTGCTGCGGCGGCTGCTGCACGAAGGGGTGCTGCGGCTGGGCCTGCGGGGCCTGCTGGATGGCCTGCTGCTCCGGAACCTCCGGCTGCTCGTCGTCGTTCTTCATTTCCTTGACCTCGGACTTGAAGATGCGCATGGACCGGCCCAGGGACCGGGCGGCGTCGGGCAGCTTCTTCGCGCCGAAGAGCAGGATGAGGACGACGGCGATGATGATGAGCTCGGTGGGGCCGAGATTCGGCATCCGCTTCACCTTTCGGGACTGAGTGTTCGTGTGCTGTGGACGGGGTGATGGATCGGTGGCGCCGGTCCGGGTCACCCGTTGTTCGGGGTTTCACCATACGCCCGCAGTCCCCTGCGCGCCCGTTGCGCCACGGCCTTTGGCAACGATACCGGTTCGACGGCCTTCGCGCCCGGCCAGCGGCGGAGCAGGAAGCCGATGGTCCGGTCGGCGTTGGCGGCGGGGATCCAGGCGGGATGCGGGCCGCCGTCGACGAAGCCGTCGTCGCCCTGGTCGTGCACCCACGCGACCGGGTCATAGTCGGCGATCCAGGTTGCGTCGTCGGCGATGTCGACCAGCGCCCACGACCCCTCGTCGCGCAGGAACCCGTGGGGGTCGTCGGGCGCGTATTCGGGGGCCCGGTGCCGTTTGGCCCTCTCCCCCGTCACCGCGGCGCCGAGCATGCGGTCGATGCGGAAGGACTTGACGACGGTCCCCGCCTCCCTGTCCCCGGCCGCGCCATCGGAGTCGTCGTCTCGGCGGTCGACGGCCCGGAGATACGGGTCATCCTCGACCATGACCAGGGAAACCGGGTCCACGCGCCGGACGCTGCGTTCGCCGGATGCGCTGCGGTAGTCGATTTCGAGCACCCGGCCGTCCGCGATGGCGCCGCGGACGGTGGCCAGGATGTCGGCGTGCGCGACGTCGGCGGCCGCATGCGGGGTCGTGTCCGCGACGGCGGGCCTCCCCGCCGCGCTCCCGCGCAGTTTCGCCGCCGCCGAGCGGACGACGCCGGCGTCGCGCTGCATCGGCGACGACTCGAGCGTTTCCAGCGACAGCAGCATCGCCGACGTCTCCTCCTGAGTCAGATGCAGGGGGTCGGCCAGCAGGTCAGCCGCGGGAACGACCTGGGCGGTGATGCCCTCGCGCTTGACCGCGAACGCCGCCTTGCCCGGTACGCCGGGCATTTCCAGCTGGGCCAGGAAGTTCAGTCCCTCGTTGATCTGCCCGTAGCCGATGCCCAGGTCGGCGGACGCCTCGGTGAGCTGCCGGGGCTCCGCGAAGTAGGGCACGAGCGCCAGAGTCCGCGCCCACGACAGTTCGGGCACCTTCGGGGCGTCCTTCGCCGTCCGCTTCCCGGGCTTCTTTCCGCCGGTGACCATCAGCGCTCCTCCCCTTCCGTGCCGGCGTCGGCCGATCCCGGCGCAGCGCCTTCGGCGGCGACGATCTCGTGCAGCGTCGCCACGATCCGCTCGCGCACCTCCGCGGGTTCCTCCACGATGAGGTCCCCGGCGTGCTCCATCCCGATGTCCGTCAATTCCGCCGTGGTCATCGGCCCGATTTCGTGGCGCCCGTCCCCGAGCTCGCGGGCGCCCGCGAGGGCGTCGGCGCACGACTCGGGCGCCGCGCCGTCGGCAAGCTTCACGACGGCCCGCAGCGGCGCGGAACCCCGATTCAACGCCCGCTCCGCGATGGCCTGCACGTCGCCGCCGGGGAAAGGCTGCGCCGCATCGACGTCGGTGACCGTGACGTCGGTCATCCGCGCCATGCGGAACACGCGGACGGCCCCGCGGTCGACGTCGTGGCCGACCACGTACAGCCGGCCCCGGAGGTTGACCATCTGCCACGGCTCAATGGAGCGCTGGACCTCCTCGCCGAAGACCTGCGGCGCGTAGAAGAAGTCGATGCGCTTGCGCGGCGGCTGCATAGCGCGGTTGAGGTCGGCGAACTGATCGCGATCGAGCGTGATGCGGTCGCCGAGGATGACCGTGCCGCGCCCGCCCGCCAGATCGGCGCGCTGCGCGACCGGCGCCAGCTTCGCCCAGGCGTCCCGGGTCAGATCGCCGAGCGAGTCATCGCTGAAGGCCACCTGCGACGCCATCGCCAGGACCTCGGCCTCTTCCTCGGTGAACCCGGGGTCGCCGTCGCGCCACGCCTGGCGGTCCAGGCGCAGGACGTCGTTGTCGTCCCACGTCACCGTGATGCCGGCGACGGCCAGCGCCGGGAGATCGTCGCGCAGGTACCGGTCCGCGGAGCCTTCCGCCACGGAGTCGTATCCGCGGACGTTGCGCAGGATCCAATCCTTGCGCAGCCCGCCGGGCTCATCGGCGAGCGCCGTGAGCAGGCTGATCAGGCGGATGCGGGTCGCCGAGTAGCGGGCGCTCATCGGCCGCCTCCGTCGCCGTCGTCCGTGTCGGCGGAGCCGTGGCCGCCTCCGTCGCCGTCGTCCGTGTCGGCGGAGCCGCCGGAACGAAGGGACTCCAGGTGCTCCACCAGGGCGTCGACCTCCGGATCAGAGGTGGCGAAGGGATCGTCGACGACGACCATGCGGGGTTCGTCGCCGGAGATCTTCAGGTGCGTCCAATCCACCACCGTGGCGGCGCCGACCGCGCGGGCGGCGGCGAGGAACCGGCCGCGCAGGATGGCGCGCGTCGTCGCGGGCGGGGCCGACATGGCCTCCGCGATCTCCTCGTCGGTCACCCAACGCGACACCGTGCCCCGGGCCTCCAGCGCACGGAAGATGCCGCGGCCCGGGCGGATGTCGTGGTAGGCGAGGTCGATCTGCGCGAGTTTCGGGTCGGCGATGTCCAGGCCGCGGTCCATGAAGCGCCGCAGCAGCGACCACTTGATGGCCCAGTCGATGTCGCGGTCGATGGTGGACCAGTCGCCGGATTCGACGGCGTCGAGCACCCGGCCCCACAGCTCGACCAGGCGGGCGAGCTCCTCGTTGGGGGTGCCGCCGCCGGAATCGTCGCGGCGGTCGAGCCACGACGTCGCCGCGGCGAGGTACGCGCGCTGGATCTCCAGCGCCGACGCCTCCTCCTTCGACGCCCCGGTGCGCAACGGGATCGGAGCGGTGCCCGTCATGTCGCGGCTGACCAGGCGGATGGCCTTGATCTCGTTGGCCACCTCGAAGTCGGGCAGGTCCACGCCGGCCTCGATCATCTCGAGCACCAGCTGCGTCGAACCGAGCTTCAGCGCAGTGGTCGTCTCCGACATGTTCGAGTCACCGACGATGACGTGCAGGCGGCGGAACCGGGTGGAGTCGGCGTGCGGCTCGTCGCGGGTGTTGATGATCGGCCGCGACCGCGTCGTCGCGCTGGACACGCCGTCCCACACGTGGTCGGCGCGCTGCGAGAAGCAGTACTGCTCCGGTTCGTCCTCGTAGGGGCTGCCGGGATAGGGCCGCGCGATCTTGCCCGCGCCGCACAGCAGCTGGCGGGTCACCAGGAACGGCAGCAGCAGCTTCGACAGCGCCTTCAGGCCCATCGAGCGTCCGACCAGGTAGTTCTCGTGGCAGCCGTAGGAATTGCCGGCGGAGTCGACGTTGTTCTTGAACAGGAAGACCTTGCCGCCGATGTCTTCGCCGACGAGCCCCGCCTCGGCCTTCGCCGCCAGGTCGTCGAGAAGCCTCTCGCCCGCCCGGTCATGCGCGACCAGCTGCGACACGGAGTCGCACTCGGCGGTGGCGAACTCCGGGTGGCTTCCGACGTCCAGGTACAGGCGCCCGGCGTTGCCGGTGAAGATGTTCGTCGCCCCGAATTCCTCGATGACCGGGCGGAACATGAACCGGGCGATCTCGTCGGGGCCGAGCCTGCGCTCGCCGTCGAGGGTGCACGTGATGCCGTACTCGGTTTCGAGTCCGGCGATCCGCCGCGTCAGCGCCCGTCCGGAGAGGCCCGATTCCGTCACCGCCTACTCGCCGCCCTTCTGCACGTAGGAGCGCACGAACTCTTCGGCGTTGCTCTCCAGAAGGCCGTCGATCTCGTCGAGCAGATCGTCGGTCGACTCGATGTGGGCCTGCGCCTGGCCGCCGCCGGCGACCTCGTCGATGGCGTCGTCGTCCCCGCCGGAACCGCCGCCGCCCTGGATCTGGCCGCCCTTGATGTCCGCCATGTTCTTCTCCCCTTGATCGGCGTTGCCGCCGCTAGTACTTCGGTGAATTCGTTGTGTGGTTCTCGGACCGCTGCGTGGTTCGCCGCCGCAGCGTTCGGTCCTTCGCCGCGGCGAAGTTTCTCTACGACAATCCTGCCAGGCCGCGCTCGCGCAGCCCGGCAACCAGGCTCGCGATGTCGGGCGCCTCCTCCAGGAGCTTGCCGACGGTGCCCGCGCCCAGCCCGGACACGTCCGACAGCGAGAGTTTGACCATCTCGTCGCCCACGTCGACGATGGCGCTGTCCCAGCTCGCCGCCGCGACGTCGTCGGCGAAGCGGCGCAGCAGCCCGCCGCGCAGGTACGCGCGGGTGGATTCGGGTGCGTGGGTCACCGCGCGCTCGACCTCGGCCTCGTCGGCGATGGTCTTCATCGCGCCGCGGCGCACCAGCGCGTGATACAGGCCGCGCGCGGGGTCGATGTCGGAGTACTGGATGTCGATGAGCGCCAGCTTCGGGTGGTCCCAGCCGATGCCGGCCCGCCGCCGCAGACCCTCCATGAGAGTGAGTTTCGCCGTCCAGTCCAGCAGGTGCGCGGTGGACG
This sequence comes from Corynebacterium hansenii, assembly GCF_030408795.1. Lineage (NCBI taxonomy): Bacteria > Bacillati > Actinomycetota > Actinomycetes > Mycobacteriales > Corynebacteriaceae > Corynebacterium > Corynebacterium hansenii. The sequence goes on along the minus strand of NZ_CP047211.1, from coordinate 1,615,436 downwards.
CCGGGTCGGACTCGAGCAGGTCGAGGACCTCGCCCCACAGCTGGATGATGTGGGCGGCGGACCTCACGCCCGTCGCGCCGGTGGCCTCATCCGATGCCCGCGCGTAGGGCGCGACGCGCTTGAGGTACCGGCGCTGGATCTCGATGGCCGTCAGATGCGTGACGTGGTCGTCGAGCTGGAGCTTCTCGGTGCACGCCAGATCGCGCGAGACGCGCCGGACGTCGTCGACCGGGTTGCGCAGCTTCAGATCCGAGAAGTCCACGCCGTCCTCGATCGCGTCGAGCACCAGCGACGTCGTGCCCAGCTTCAGCAGCGTCGCGGTCTGCGACAGGTTGGCGTCTCCGATGATCACGTGCAGGCGGCGCCACTCGTCGGCGTCGGCGTGCGGCTCATCGCGGGTGTTGATGATGCCCCGGTTCAGCGTCGTCTCCAGCGACACCTCGGTCTCGATGTAATCGGCGCGCTGCGAAATCTGGAACCCGGGCTCCTGGCCCTGCTGCCCCAGCCCGACGCGCCCGGAACCGGTGAACACCTGGCGGGTGACGAAGAACGGCGTCAGGCCGGCGATGATCGCGTCGAAGTCGGTGTCGCGGCGGAACTGGTAGTTCTCGTGCGCGCCGTAGCTGGCGCCCTTGCCGTCGACGTTGTTGCGGTAGATCTTCAGCTCGACGGGCTCGGTGTCCTCGTCGGAGCGGCTGGACCCGGAGCCGATCGTGCGGCGTCCGGCCAGCCGCGCCGCCTCGAGCATGATCCGGTCGCCGGCCAGATCCGCCACCAGGGCGTCGTACGCCGAGGTCGTCTCCGGCGCCGAGTACTCCGGGTGCGCATGGTCGACGTAGAACCGCGCCCCGTTGACCAGGATCAAATTCGCCGCGCCCAGCGCATTCGGGTCGATGACCGGCGCCATGCGATAGCGGCGCAGATCGAAGCCGCGGGAATCGCGCAGCGGCGACTCGGGCTCGTAATCCCAGCGCGTGCGCCGGTCGAGCCCTCCGGAATGCTCCTCGGCGTAGGCCAGCACGGCCTTCGTCGACGTGAGGATGGGGCTCAGCTCCGGCTTGCCCGGCGACGTGATCCCGTATTCGATTTCGGTGCCCAATACCCGCGCCATCTGCCGTCACCCCTCCATTGAGCCCGTGCGGTGGCCGTCGTCAAGCGGCCCGGATGCGGCGGAACCGCCCAGCACCCCGAACTCCGCGTCCTCGTGGACGTGCTGGTGCTGGATGACCTGCACGTCGACGACGCGGCCCGTGGGCCGGCCCGAAATCCGCGCCCACTCGTCCGGGTTGGACGTGTTGGGCAGGTCCTCGTTCTCGGCGAACTCCTCGCCCACCGCGCGCAGCAGATGCGCCTCGGTGATGCCCTCGGCGCCGCCCGAGATGACGTCCTTGATCGCGTGCTTCTTCGCCCGGTCGACGATGTTGGCGATCATCGCGCCCGAATTGAAGTCGCGGAAATACAGCATCTCGCTCGACCCGTCGGCGTAGCGGATGCGCACGTATTCGTTGTCCGGGCTGGTGCGGTACATTCGCTCGACCACGGAATCGGTCAGCGCCGCGACCAGCCGGTCGACTCCCCCGTGCCGCTCGATCTCGTCGGCCGCGTAGGGCAGGTCGGCGGTGAGGTACTTGGAGAAGATGTCCTTCGCCGCCTCCTCGTCGGGGCGCTCGATGCGGATCTTCACGTCCAGGCGGCCGGGGCGCAGGATCGCCGGGTCGATCATCTCCTCGCGGTTCGACGCGCCGATGACGATGACGTTCTCCAGCCCCTCCACGCCGTCGAGCTCCGCCAGCAGCTGCGGCACGACGGTGTTCTCCATGTCGGAGCTCACGCCCGAACCGCGGGTGCGGAAGATCGAGTCCATCTCGTCGAAGAAGACGATCACCGGCCGGCCGGCTTCGGCGATGTCGCGGGCGCGGTCGAAGATCAGGCGAATCTGGCGCTCCGTCTCGCCGACGAACTTGTTCAGCAGCTCCGGGCCCTTGACGTTGAGGAAGTAGGACTGCGCGCGGCGCGCCTCCTCCTCCGAATGGCCCTTGTTCAGGGCGATCTTGCGGGCCAGCGAATTGGCCACCGCCTTGGCGATCAGCGTCTTGCCGTTGCCCGGCGGGCCGTACAGCAGCACGCCCTTCGGCGGCCGCAGCCGGTAGCGCGTGAACAGCTCCGGGTGCAGGAAGGGCATCTCCACCGCGTCGTGGATCTGCGCGATCTGGCGCTTCAGGCCGCCGATGTCGGAGTATTCGACGTCGGGGATCTCCTCCAGCACCAGGTTCTCCACCTCCGCCTTCGGGATGACCTCGAAGGCGTGGCCCGACTTGCGGTCGATGAGGACGGTGTCGCCCACCTTCGCCTTCAGGTCGCCGGCGAGCTTAACGACGAACTCCTCGCCGTGGTGATCGGTGGCCAGAACCCGCTTGCGGTCGGGCAAAGTTTCCCGGACGAGCGCGAGGTCGCCGTGATCGGGGAAACCGCAGTCCTCGACGATGAGGTTGCCGTCGGTGAGCCGGACCATGGTGCCGGGCTTGAATTCCTCCACGTCCAGGCCGCGCAGGACGTTGAGGCGCATCCGGCGGTTGCCGGTCCACACCTCGGCGGCCTGGGCGGGCCTGCCCGAACCGCCGGTCTGCACGATCGGCCCGTTCGGGTCGTCGATCTTGCCCTTCGCCGGCTCGAGGAAAATGCCGTACGTGCTCGGCGGATTGGTCATCTGCTCGAGGTCCTGGCGCAGCAGCGTCATCTGGTCGCGCGACTCGCGGAGCAGCTCCACGAGCTTCTCGTTGCGCGCGCCCAGGGCCCGGTTCTTCTGCCGCAGATCGCGGATTTCGTCGGCGGGGGTGGTCATGGCCACCAGGCTACCGTTTGGCCGGGCGGGATCTTCCGCGGGTGGGCGCCGCGCGGCCCGGCGGTGCGGCTACCTCTTCTGGTTGCGCCGCTGTGGGCGCGGGGGCACGGTGCCGTCGGCGAGCCTGCGGGCCCACACCAGGAAGGCCGTGTGCGCCTGCATGCGGTGGGCCGGGCGGACGGACAGGTCCTTGACGTTCCAGTCGCGGACCAGGGATTCCCACGCGCGCGGCTCGGTGAAGCACTTCTGCTCGCGGATGCCCTCCATGACCTTCATCAGCTGCGGCACGGTGGCCACGTAGACCATCAGGACGCCGCCGGGCTGCAGCAGCTTCGACGCGGTGTCCAGGCATTCCCACGGGGCGAGCATGTCCAGGATGATGCGGTCGACCGGGCCGCCGAGGTCGTCGGGCGTGGCTTCGGCCATGTCGCCCAGCCGCAGGACCCAGTTGTCCGGCTTGCCGCCGAGGAACTCCACGACGTTGCGCTCGGCGTGCTCGATGTGGTCCTCGCGGATCTCGTAGGAGAACAGCTTGCCCTCGGGCCCGATGGCGCGCAGCAGGTTCAGGCTCAGCGCGCCCGATCCGGCGCCGGCCTCCAGCACGCGGGCGCCGGGGAAGATGTCGCCCTCGACGATGATCTGGGCGGCGTCCTTGGGGTAGATCACCGCCGCGCCGCGGGGCATGGACAGGATGTAGTCGACCATCAGGTGCCGCATGGCCAGGTACACGGTGCCTTCGGCGGAGGTGACGGTGGTCCCCTCGTGCGCGCCGATCAGGTCGTCGTGGGCGATGGCGCCGCGGTGGGTGAAGAACCGCCCGCCCTCTTCCAGAGTCACCGTGAAGTGCCGGTTCTTCGAGTCCGTGAGCTGGACGCGATCGCCGACCTGGAACGGGCCGCTGTCTGCCATGTGTGTCTGATCCTCGCTGATGGGGTGCCGGGGCGCCCGAAGTCCATCGGGTTAACCTGGCCAGTATGCCCGAAAACCCCCTGCACTCCGATTCGGCCGCGTCACCTTCCGACACTCCAGCGTCACCCGCCGGGAATTCCCCCGCTCCCGCGTCACCCACCGCACCCGCTGCCGCGGATTCCCCCGCACCGGCGCCCCGGGGGCGGCGCGGCCTGGCGTTGTCGCCGTCGCGCGCCGGGGATTACCGCCAGTGCCCGCTGAAGTACCGGCTGCGGGCGATCGACAAGCTGCCCGAGCCGTCGACCGTCGCGCAGGTCAAGGGCACGCTCGTCCATGCGGTACTGGAGCACATGCACGGCCGTCCGCGCGAGGAACGTTCGTACCCGGCCGCCGTGAAGCGGCTCAAGCCGACGTGGCAGGGGATGCTTGACGACGACTCGAGCGGCGAGCTTTCGAGGCTCGTCCCCGAATCGGATTTGCTCGATTTCCTCGTCGAGTGCCGTGGCCTGCTGAAGGGCTACTTCATCATGGAGAACCCGACGGGCTTCGATGCGGCGGAGATCGAGAAGTTCGTGCAGATGACCCTCGGCGTGGACGTCCCGGGCCTCGGTGGCGATGCCGGCGTGGAAGGCGACGGTGAGGCCGACGGCTCGGCCGGTTCGTCCGGTTCGTCCGGTTCCGGCGGCGTGCCGGTCCGCGGTTTCATCGACCGCGTGGACATCGCGCCGACGGGCCAGGTCCGCATCGTCGACTACAAGACAGGCAAAAAGCCCCACCCCCGGTTCCAGGATGAGGCGCTGTTCCAGATGCGGTTCTACGCGCTGGTGTGGTGGCGGCTGACGGGCCACATCCCCGAGCAGCTGCGCCTGATGTACCTGAAGGTCGCCGATGACCTGACCCACTCCCCGACGGCACCCGAGCTCGAGCGTTTCGAAGCCGAACTCGCCGAGCTGTGGGGCGCCATCGTCCGCGACGGCAGGTTCGGCGATTTCCGCCCGAAGAAGTCGAAGCTGTGCGGCTGGTGCTCCTTCCAACAGCTGTGCCCGGCGTTCGGCGGCACCCCGCCGGAGTACCCGGGGTGGCCCGGCGCCCACGCCTGATTCGGGCTGACGCGCGGGCCCGAAACGATGATGGGATCCGGGATGCTTCCTGATATCTTCTTCCGATAAGACGACCACGGAGCGGGCAGCGCCCGCCGACGAACCGGGGAGGAGATCGCCATGAGCGGGCTTCGCGAACGGAAGAAGCGTCAGACGAGGTCGAGCCTGGCCACCGCGGCCGTGGAACTGCTGGTCTCGGAGGGAGATGAGGGCGCGACCGTCGCCGCCATCGCATCCCGGGCCGGCGTGTCCACGCGCACGTTCCACAACTACTTCGCCGCCCGCGAAGACGCCTTCCTGTGCTTCCTGGAGGACACCTTCGCCGACTGGGTGTCGGAGATGCGCGAGGCCCCGGCCGGCGAGACCCCTTTCCGGGTTCTGCGCCGCCTCACGGTGGCCATGTACGACCGGCCCCGCGCCGATGCCGCCTCGGTGCCGAATCTGGCCACCGTGGTGGAGCACGTCCTCGCGGGGATGGGCCCGGAGGGCGGCGCCCGCGTGCGCGCGATATTCGACGAGCTGCGCGAGGCCGTCGTCAAGCGGTCCGGCGGCGACCTGTCCCCCTACCGCGCGCAGACGCTGATCCACGTGTGCCTGTCGGCGTCGGCCGCGGTGCTCGACGGCGTGCGGGACGAGGCGCTCGCCGACGGGCGAACCGTCGCGCAGCTTCTCGACGAGGCCTTCGACTTCGTGGCCGGGAAAATCGAATGACCCGCACCGGAAGCCGGTGCGGGCCAATCGACGTGCGACGGGTTCGGTGACTCGGCGTCAGAGAACGACGGCGCCGATGGCGAAGCCGAACACGACCGCCAGGGCGATGCACACCGTGCCCGGGATGAAGAACGGGTGGTCGACGACGTACTTGCCCAGCCGCGTCGAACCGGTGTCGTCCATCTCCACGGCCGCCAGCAGCGTCGGGTAGGTCGGCAGGACGAACAGCGCCGACACCGCGGCGAAGCTGGCCACGGCGGTCAGCGGGCTGACGCCCACCGCGAGGGCCGCCGGGATCATGGCCTTCGCCGTCGCGGCCTGCGAGTACAGCAGCGCGGAGGCGAAGAAGAGGATCACGGCCAGCAGCCACGGCCACTGCGTGAGCAGGTCGCCGGCGGTGCTCTTGATGCCGTCGATGTGGGCGTTGACCAGGGTCGTGCCCAACCAGGCCACGCCCATGACGCACACGCAGGCGCTCATGCCGGACTTGAACACCTGGGTGCCGGGCACCTCGGCGGCCGGGATCTTGGCCACGGCGACGATCAGGCCGGCGGTGGCCAGCATGATGGCCATGATGGCCTCGTTGCGCGGCAGCGCCGGATCCTTGATCAGGCCCAGCTGGTCCGAGATCATGGTCGCGTAGACCATGACGACGAGGATCGCCGCCAGGAAGATGACCACGGACGCCTTCGCGCCGCGCGGGGCCTCGAAGGACGCGGCCCCCTGCGGCGGCTTGACCAGGCCGTCGGCGAGGCGCTGCTTGTACACCGGGTCATCGTCGAGCTCGGGGCCGAGCCGCTGGACCAGGAGGGACGTCACGATCACCGCCAGCAGCGTCGCGGGGATGACCACCGCCAGCAGCTGCAGGTAACCCACGCCGCGGGGCTCGAGGACCGATGCCATGAACACGACCGCCGCGGAAATCGGCGACGCCGTGATGGCCATCTGCGAGGCGACGACCGAAATGGACAGCGGGCGCGACGGGCGCACGCCGCCTTCCTTCGAGACCTCCACGATGACGGGGAGGGTGGAGAAGGCGGTGTGGCCGGTGCCGGCCAGCACGGTCATCGACCACGTCACCAGCGGGGCCAGCGTGGTCACGCGCTTCGGGTTGCGCCGCAGCAGCCGTTCGGCGAGGTGGACCAGATAGTCCATGCCGCCCGCCCGCTGCATGGCGGAAATGGCCGCGATGACGGCCATGATGATGCCGATGACGTCGAAGGGGATGTCCTCCGCCTTGACCGGCGTGCCCAGGGCGCCGAGCAACAGCACGCCGGCGCCGCCGGCGAAGCCGATGCCGACGGAGCCCCACCGGGCGCCGATGATCAGCGCGGCGACGACAACGAGGATCTGGGCCGCGAGCATCATTGGAGGTCGCCGGCTTCCGTTTCCCGGTCGTCGGCGTCGGAGGCGTCGGTGGCGGCGCCCGCGTCATCGGCGGAGGTGTCGGGGTTCTCGGGGTCCGCGTCCTCGTCGTTCGGCGTCAGGCCGAGCTCGGCGAGCCGGGTCTCCCCCGCCACGTACCGCTTGCCGCGGTACTCCGGGTGCATGAGGTTGTCCGTGGACAGGATCCGGTCCAGCTCGGCTTCGTCGAGCAGCCCGCGCTCCAGGACGATCTCGCGCACGCCGCGGCCCGTGTCGGCGGCCTCGCGGCCGATGATGTCGCCCTCGTGGTGGCCGATGACCGGATTGAGGTAGGTGACGATGCCGATGGAGTTGTCGACGTAGGCGCGGCAGACCTCCGGGTTGGCGGTGATGCCGGTGATGCACTTGGTGCGCAGGGTCATCGCCGCGCGGCGCATCAGGCCGATCGACTCGAACAGGCACTGGGCGATGACCGGCTCCATGACGTTGAGCTGCAGCTGCCCGGCCTCCGCAGCCATGGAAAGCGTGACGTCGTTGCCGAAGACCTTGAAACAGACCTGGTTGACGACCTCCGGGATGACCGGGTTGACCTTCGCCGGCATGATCGACGAACCCGCCTGGCGCTCCGGCAGGTTGATCTCGTTGAGGCCCGCGCGCGGTCCGGAGGACAGCAGGCGCAGGTCGTTGCACATCTTGGACAGCTTCATGGCCGTGCGCTTGAGGGCCGAGTGGACGTTGACGTAGCCGCCGGTGTCGGAGGTGGCCTCGATGAGGTCCTTCGCGGAGGAGACCTCCAGCCCGGTGACCTCGCGCAGCGCCTGCACGACCGCCTTCTGGTAGCCGGCCGGGGCGTTGACGCCGGTGCCGATGGCGGTGGCGCCGAGGTTGACCTCGAGCAGCAGCTCGCCGGCGTGCGCGAGTACGGCGTGCTCCTCGGCCAGGTTGTTGCCGAAGGCGTGGAACGCCTGGCCCAGGGTCATGGGCACCGCGTCCTGCAGCTGCGTGCGGCCCATGGTGATGACGTCGTTGAATTCATCGCCCTTGGCGTGGAGCGCGTGCTCGAGCTCATCCAGCTCGACGAGCAGCGACTGCAGCGCGATGTGCACGGCGAGGCGGAAACCCGTCGGGTAGGCGTCGTTGGTCGACTGGCACTGGTTGACGTCGTCGTTGGGGTTGACGACGTCGTACCGGCCCTTGGGGAAGCCGAGGTACTCCAGGGCCAGGTTGGCGATGACCTCGTTGGTGTTCATGTTGATGCTGGTGCCCGCGCCGCCCTGGAACAGGTCCGTGGGGAACTGATCCTGGCAGCGGTGGTTGACCAGCACCTGGTCGCAGGCCCAGATGATGGCGTCGGCGACGTCGGACGGGATGGTGTGGATGCGGCGATTGGCGATGGCCGTGGCCTTCTTGACCATCACCATGCCGCGGATGAACTCCGGGACGTCGTTGACGGACGTGCCGGAGATGGAGAAATTCTCGATCGCGCGCATCGTGTGCACGCCGTAGTAGGCGTCCGCCGGCACTTCCCGGTCACCCAGGAGGTCGGTTTCGATCCGGAATCCGTCAGCCGGCGCCTTCTCGTTTCCAAATGTGCTCATGAGGTTGAGCATACGTGCCGAAAGGCGAAATGGCACGCGTCAGTGCAGGTCGGATCGATAAAGTGATGGGAATAACCAGACCTCATCGTATTCATCGATGGGGGCGATGAGAGTCGCTTCGGTCATGGGTTGCCGCTTCCCCATCGAAAAAACGAACGGGGCCCGGCGCCTCCGAAGTCGGGGCGCCGGGCCCCGTCGGGCCCGATTGCGGGTGTCAGATTCGCGCGATGCGGATGTCGGAGGCGAGGATCGCCTCGGCGCCGAGGCCCGCGAGCTGGTCCATGATGGGGTTCGCGCGGTCGCGCGGGACCATGGCGCGCACGGCGACCCAATCCTCGTGGGCCAGCGGCGACACCGTGGGGCCGGACAGGCCCGGGGTGATGCGGGAGGCCTCGTCGACCTTGTCGGCGGTGATGTTGTAGTCCAGCATCATGTAGTTCTTCGCGTGGAGGATGCCGGTCAGGCGGCGCAGGAAGACGTTCTGCGCCTCGGTGACCTCGTTGTCGCGGCGGCCGACGACGACGGCCTCGGAGTCGCACAGCGAGTCACCGAAGACCGCCAGGCCCTGCTTGCGCAGCGTGCGGCCGGTGGACACGACGTCGGCGATGGCGTCGGCGACGCCCAGGCGGATGGAGATCTCCACTGCGCCGTCGAGGCGGATGACCTCGGCCTCGATGCCGCGGGCCTTGAGGTCCTCGCGCACCAGGTTCGGGTAGGACGTGGCGATGCGCTTGCCCGCCAGGCCCTCCACCGTCCACTCCTCGTCCGCCGGAGCGGCGTAGCGGAAGGTCGACGCGCCGAAGCCGAGGGTGAGCACCTCGGCGACCGGGGCGAGCGAGTCGGCGGCCAGGTCACGGCCCGTGATGCCCAGATCCAGATGGCCGTTGCCCACGTACACCGGGATGTCCTTGGGGCGGAGGAAGTAGAACTCGATCTGGTTGGCCTCGTCGGCCACCGACAGGCTCTTCGATTCCCCGCGGCCCGGGTATCCGGCTTCCCGGAGGATTTCCAGGGCGGCCTCGGAGAGGGAACCCTTGTTGGGCACTGCGACTCGCAGGATGGTCACGATGTTGCTCCTCGTTGTTCGGTGCGGCGGTGGCGCTTACAGGTACTTGTAGACGTCTTCCGGCGTCAGCCCGCGCTGCACCATGACGACCTGGGTCCAGTACATGAGCTGCGAGATCTCCTCGGCGAGCTCGTCGTCGGACTGGTACTCCGCGGCCATCCAGACTTCGGCGGCCTCTTCCACGATCTTCTTGCCCTGGAAATGCACGCCGGCGTCGAGCGCCTTGACGGTGCCCGAACCCTCGGGGCGGGTGGCCGCCTTGTCCTTCAGTTCCGCGAAGAGGTCATCGAAGTTTTTCACGCGCACCATCATTCCACGCGGCTCTTTGCGTTGCGACGGGAGGGTGCGCCACATGGGCGTCGTAAAGCGGGAAGACGGCGCGGATCATGGGCACCCCAGGCGGCGACGGTGACGCGGATGAGGGCCCCGGACAGTGAGTGCGTCGCCGGATGAGGGGCTACCCCGACAGCCGCGCGTGGACGGCGCGGAGGTCGTCGATGGTCCAGCCGTCGAGGTCGCCGTCGAGATGTTCGGCGGGCGGCGCGAACTCGGCGATCGCCTCGGATGGAGGAGCGGCCTGCGGCATCGGCGCCCACAGCACGCGGCAGCCGGCACCGAGGGCGGAGCGCACGCCGGTGACCGAGTCCTCCAGGGCCAGGCACTCGGCCGGGTCGACGCCGGCGATTTCGGCGCCGCGCAGGTACGGGTCCGGGGCGGGTTTGCCGGCGGGGACCTCGTCGCCGCAGACGGTGTCGGTGAAGGCGTCGCGGCCCATCGCGTCGATGCAGTAGTCGGCGACGCGGCGGCGGGTGTTGGTCACCAGCACCACCGGGATATCGGCGTCGTGGGCCTGCTCGATCAGGGAGCGCACGCCGGGGCGCCACTCGATGCCGCGCTCGGCGATGAGCTGCGCCACTCGCGACTCCATGAACGCCGACTCGCGGGCGATGACCTCATCGGTGACCTCCACCCCGGCGTGGTTCGCGCAGATGGTGATGGTGTCCGGCAGCGTGTTGCCGATGCACTTCGCCCGCAGCTCCGGCGTCAGGCGCCTGCCCAGCCGCTCGGAGCAGTCGTAGGTAGCCACCTCCCACAGGGGCTCGGTGTCGATGAGGCTGCCGTCCATGTCCCAGAGAATCGCTCGCACCCCCGCCACGGTAGTTGCCCTGGGCGGAAAGCGCCGGGAAGATGGTTTGCCATGGGGAACCGAAGGGCGGCGGCAACCGGCGTGTCCAGGGCGTGGAACTGGCTGGCCACGCGTTATCGCCGCCAACCGTATGAATTCTGGATGGCCGTCGGCATCGTGCTGGTCAGCATCCCCATCGGGTGGGGCGTGCTGCACGTCGACGACCAACTTGCGTTCGTCATGCTCATCCTGCAGATGCTGATGGGGACGCTGAGCTTCCGGCTCGCGATGCCCGCCGAACCGGGGGCCGCGCTGCGGTTGCCGGTGTTCTTGTTTCTGGCCGTGCCGGTGACCGTGTTGGTCGGCTTTTGGTGGATCGGCCCCGGCCTGGCCGACGAAGAGTCCGGGCCGATCGAATCGCTGTTCCTGTGGGCGCTCATTTCCTACGCCAGCCTGCTCGTGTCTTTCCTGTTGGCGATTTTCGTCGCGATTCCTCTGGAACTGGTCGGCCGGGGCCTCTGGGATTTCGTCGGCGGCCGCCCCGGTGATGGCATCGGGCTCATTTCCATTGCCGTGTTCATCTTCCAGGTGCCGCTGATCGGCGTCGTGGGGGCCATGGCGGTTGACGTGCACACCGTCGCCCGCCCGGCGCAGTACGCGGTGTTGATGGCCCTGTTTGGTTTTCGGGGCGAGTACACGGTGATCAACCCCTCGATGCTGTCGTTGGCGCGCGTGCTGTTCGGGATCTTCATCGCGTCGCTCTTCGTGATCGTCGGCCTGGCGCAGCAGAAGGACGATGAGGAGAAGGGCGTCGTGGAGAAATCCGACACCAAAAAGGTTGTCGAGGAGAAGGGCGCCGAGAAGACGGCCGGCGGGGAGAAAGCCGACGAGGAGATAGCCGGCGAGGAAAAGAAGGGTTAGGCAAGCGGTGGCCGTCGAAAAGCAAAAACGGGAAAATGCGGGGCCGGGAGCTGCGCTTTCGGTTGCCGCTCCCCCGCAGGTGCCCCCGGGAGTGTGTCGCCGGTCACGTTAAGCGTGATTAACGGTTAGGGTTTCGGCATGGGAACTCAGAACACCGCCACCGCCCGCCCGCCGAAGGCCAAGGCCCTCGGCGACCCCACCAAGGCCGACCGCATCACGCAGATGGGCCTCGACCCCGCCACGGAGATCGACGCCTACTTCGAGCACCTCGGCCAGGCCGACCCGGAGGAAATGGGGCTGCCCGCCGGCGAGGTCATCGAACGCTACCGCCCGACCCTGCACACCTGGGGCCCGTGGGGCGCGTTCCAGCACGGCGCTCCCCCGGCGGCGATCCTGACCCACGCCCTCCAGCACTGCCCCGGCCTGCCCGACGGCATGCGCACCACCCGCGTCGCCGTCGACCTGCTCGGCGCCGTGCCCTACACCGAAGTGCGCACCCGCGCGCGGATCTCCCGGCCGGGCAAGCAGATCCTCAAGGTGGAGGCCGAACTGCTCGCCGAGGACCGCAACGGCAACTGGCGCCCCGTCGCCTCCGCCTCCGCATGGCGCATGGCCGTGCTGGAGACCAACGAAGTGGAGAAGTCCTTCGCCCGCGCCATCCCCGGCCCCGACGCGGCCGACGATGGCGGGCCGCTGTACGAGGACTGGGACTGCGGCTACATCGACTCCATCGACATCGTCAGCATGGCCGACCCCGACGAACCCGAGGGCCACCACCGCATCCACTGGGTGCGCACCGACAAGCCCATCGTCGACGGCGTGGACACCGACGGCGTCGAGTACCTGATGAGCATGGCGGACGTCGCCAACGGCGTGGGCGCCTCCCTCGACCCGCGCGACTGGATGTTCATGAACACCGACCTCGTCGTCCACCTGCACCGCGAGCCCGAGGGCGAATGGATCGGCATCTCCGCCAAGGCGTCCATCGGCCCCGACGGCATCGGCATGACCGCCGCCTACCTCTACGACCAGCGCGGCCCCGTCGGCCGTTCCATGCAGACCCTGCTGGTCAGGCCGCAGACGAAGTAGCGGGGCGGTACCCTCATCCCCATGGCCCTCTCCGACGTCGCGCGCAAGATGGAACGAATGATCAACCGGGTGGGGAGGCAGCGCAAGACCGCCAAGGGATGGAAGCCCGCCATCAAGGGCTTCTCCGGTTACGGCTCGGCGGATCGCGTGCATGTCCTCGGCCGCGTGCTCATGGAGGACCCGTATTCGGAGCCGGAGACGCAGATCCAGCGCGGGTGGCGGCAGTTCATCACCACGCAGGTCGGCGGTCACCCGGTGACCGTGCGCGTCGGCGACAAGGTGGTCCACTCGCGGACCGACGACAACGGCTACATCGACGTCCTCGTCCTCGACCACGGTCTGCGCCCGGGGTGGAACGACGTCGTCATCGAGGCCCGCGACGCCCGCCCCATCACGGCACGGGTCCTCATCGTGGAGCCATCCGCGCGCATTGGGCTGGTCTCCGACATCGACGACACCGTCATGGTCACGTGGCTGCCCCGCGCCGCGCTGGCCGCCTGGAATTCGTGGGTGCGCCACACCAACACCCGCAAACCCGTGCCCGGCATGGCCGAGTTCTACCGCGAGCTGCTGGCCGAGCATCCCGGCGCCCCGGTCATCTACCTGTCCACGGGTGCCTGGAACACCTTCGAGACGCTGCAGACGTTCCTCGACGTCAACGGGCTTCCCGACGGGCCGATGTTGCTCACCGATTGGGGGCCAACTCCGACCGGCCTGTTCCGGTCCGGGCAGGAGCACAAGAAGGTCCAGTTGAGGAACCTCTTCATCGACTTCCCCGACATCAACTGGATCCTCGTCGGCGACGACGGCCAGCATGATCCGCTGATCTACGGCGAGGCGGTGTTCGAGCATCCCGACCGCGTCGCCGGCGTCGCCATCCGGCAGCTGTCCGCCAGCGAGCACGTGCTGTCGCACGGCACGGCGAACCCGCTGGAGAAGATCGCCACCGACGACGGCCACGGTGCGCCGGTGATCCAGGGCGCCGACGGCCACGAGCTGCTGCGCGAGTTCCGCGCCAAGCCGTTCCCGCAGGTGTCGGGCCGGGCCGGCCAGGGAGAGGCCGAGGGATAGCCCGGCGATAGCGGGGGCTGCCGGAAAGCTCTTTGCGTCTTGGTCGTCGCTCCGCGTTCCGCCGGCTTGGTGCTCTCCCGGAAAGTGAGTGTGCCCCTCCGGTTGCCCCGACTCAAAGTCGGAAATCGAGGCTAGAGCTCGGCGCCGTTACTCAACTGCGGAGCTTGATGCTGCGATTCACCGCGAGAATTCAACACCGGCGATTTCGCGCGCCGAATTGCCACGCGAAAGCTGCCTAGTTGAACTTTTCGGGCCCCGATCCTTCAACTTCGGCGGTCTGGTGACCGCTGCCGACCGCGCGAAAACGCCGGTATTGAATAGATGGGCGCTTATCCGCGAATCCAAGCCGGCCCCTCGCCAAAGAACAGCGACGGCCACGCCCTGACCTGGGGAAACGGGACTCCTCGCTATAAGTCCCTGAGAGTGCTTGAGCGGCTGCCGCGCCCGGTGCAGGTGCCGCGGGCCCTTTTACGGCCCTACGGCCGATGCAGTTTTCGCCGGCGTTCCGGGCTCCGCGTGCAGGTGCCCATCACGCGCCACCGGCCGGTGCAGGTGCCGCGGGCGATTAAGCGGCCCTACTTCCGGTCGAAGTCGCTCAATCCCCCGCGCACCATCGCCACGCGCGCGGCATTGGCGATGGCCACGATGTCGATGATCTCCTGCGCCACCGCTCCCATGATCGGCGTGAGCAGGCCGAACACCGCCAGGATCATGCCCAGGATCGACAGGCCCATGCCGCCGATCACCGACTGCAGCGCGATCCGCCGCATCCGCGCGCCGATGTGGAGCAGATCATCGAGCCGCTCGAGCGAAGAGTCCAGCACCACCGCATCCGCGGCCTCGGCGGTGACGTCCGACGTCGCGCCGAACGCCACGCCGGCCGACGCCGCAGTCATCGCCGGCGCGTCATTGATGCCGTCGCCGAGGAACAGCGTCGGCCCCAACTTGGTGCGCTCACGCACGATCTCCAGCTTGCCTTCGGGGCTCACGCCGCCGTGGACTTCCTCGATGCCGACCTGTTCCGCCAGGCGGCGGACCTCGGCCTCTCGGTCGCCGGAGATGATCATCATCTTCCGCACCCCGTGGTGGCGCGGCAGGTGCGCCACGAATTCCGACGCGGACCCCCTCGGCTCATCCCGGAAGGTGACGGTTGCGGCGTAGGCGTCGTCAAGCAGGACGATCGTCTCCATGCCCAGGGCGCGCTCGGGCAGCAGCGGCACCGAACCGGGGTCGATGTCCGCGAGGCCCTTGCGGTTGGTCAGGCGCAGCTCGCGGCCGCCGACGACGCCTACCAGGCCCTGACCGGGTTTTTCCGACACCGACTCCACCGGCGGCAGCTCCAAGCCGCGCGCGTCGGCATCGTCGACGATTGCGGTGGCCAGCGGGTGCTTCGAGTACTTTTCGACGGCCGCCGCGGCCGCCATCACGTCGTCCCGGTCGAGTCCGGGCGCCGTCGACACCTCCGTCACCACCGGCCGGCCGTAGGTCAGCGTGCCGGTCTTGTCGAACATGACGGTCTGCACGCGGCCGACGTCCTCGAGCATCGCGGGGTTCTTGATGATGATGCCCCGCTTCGCGGACAACGAAATCGCGCCGATGATGGCCACCGGCACGCCGATGAGCAGCGGGCACGGCGTTGCGATGACCACGACGGCCAGGAAACGCGTCGGATCGCCCGAAATGATCCAGCCGATGGCGCCGAGCACCAGGGCCACCAGCGTGTACCAGCCGCCCAGGCGATCGGCCATGCGGCGCATCGGCGGCCGGTTCTGTTCCGCCTCGCGCAGCACGCCGACGATTTTCGCGTATCGGGAATCGCCGGCGACCTTATCGGCCCGCACGGTCAGCGCGGTTTCGCCGTTGACCGCGCCGGAAATGACCGCCGAACCCTTCGACTTCTTCACCACGTAGGGCTCGCCCGTCAGGTACGACTCGTCCATGGAGCCGTCGCCGTCGACGACCTCGCCGTCGACCGGGCACAGCTCATGCGGCAGGACCATGAGCAGGTCGCCGACCTCGGCGTCATCGGCGTGGATGTCCTCGACTCCGTCGGCGATGGTCGCGCCGCGCAACCTGTGCGCCACCGAGGGGCTGCGCTTGGCCAGCGCGTCGAGGGTGGCCGAGGCGCGCTTGGACGCCGCCTCCTCCAGCGCCTCGCCGCCGGAGAGCATGAGCACGATGATCGCCGCGACCAGCCACTCCCCCAGCAACACCGCGGAAATGATGGAGACCGCGGCGAGCATGTCCGCGCCGCCGCGGGCCTCGATGGCCCCCTTGATCACGTCGATGGTCAACGGGATGCCGCCGATGACCACCATCACCACCAACGGCCAGTCCGCCGCCCAGCTCTCCAGCCCGACGGCGAACTTCAGCACCAGGTGAATGGCGATGGCCGCCAGCGTGCCCAGCGCCAGCGCCCCGTCCCGCGAGGAAGCGAAACCGCGCAACGCCTGCCCCGCCGTCGGTGATCCGGCCGGGGCGCCGTCGACCGGCGCCAATGTCCCCGATTTTGTGCCCATGTCCCCCATTGTGGACGAAAGAACCGGCCGTGACCAGGAAGTACGGGCTGCCCACCGAGCCGCAACCGTGGCTTACCTCATGGTTCGGCGGGCCGTCGCAAAGCAGGTGCGCGGGCTGCACGGGCCGGAGGGCCGTCGCAAAGCGGGTGCGCGAAGCAGGCGCACGCCCCGGGTGCGCGAAGCACCCGCGCGCAGCCCGCGGGCACGGCACCTACACGTTGAAGTACTTCGCCTCCGGGTGGTAGAGCACGAACGCGTCGGTGGACTGCTCGGGGTGCAGCTGCAGCTCCTCCGACAGCTCCACGCCGATGCGCTCCGGCTGCAGCAGCTCGACCAGGCCGCGGCGCGACTCCAGGTCCGGGCACGAGCCGTAACCGAACGAGTAGCGGGCGCCGCGGTACTTCAGGTCGAAGAAGTCGCGGGTGTCGTCCGAGTCGTCGCTGGCGGCGGTGGTGCCGTCCGAGAACGCCAGCTCCGAACGGATGCGCTGGTGCCAGAACTCCGCCAGCGCCTCGGTCAGCTGCACGCCGATGCCGTGGACCTCCAGGTAATCGCGGTACTCGTTGGCCGCGTAGATCTCGTTGGCGAAGTCCGCGATCGGCTGGCCCATGGTCACCAGCTGGAACGGCATGACGTCGACCTGCCCGGCCTCGATCGCCCGCTCCCGCGAGCGGATGAAGTCCGGGATCGACAGGAAGCGGCCGCGCTGCTGGCGCGGGAACTCGAACGTCACCACCGGCTCGGCGGTCGGGTCCGGCTCCTCGCCGTCGGCCGGCAGGGGCAGGATGTGCACCTTCTCCCCCTCCGACACCGCCGGGAAGTAGCCGTAGACCACGGCCGCGTGCTGGAGGATGTGGTCGGCGCGCAGGCGCTGCAGCCACGCGCGCAGGCGCGGCCGGCCCTCGGACTCGACCAGGTCCTCGTACGACGGGCCGTCCTCGCCGCGGGTGCCGCGCAGGCCCCACTGCCCCATGAACAGGGCGCGCTCGTCGAGCGTGGTCAGGTAATCGTCGAGCGCCACGCCCTTGACGATGCGCGTGCCCCAGAACGGCGGCGTCGCCACCGGCACGTCCTCCGCGACGTCGGAACGCTCCGGCACCTCGATGGCCTCGGCCGCGGCCTTCGCGGCGCGCTCGGCGGCGATGCGCTTCGACCGCTCGTGGCGCTCCTTGCGCTTCGCCTTGGCCTCCGCCGCGGCGATGGCCTCCGGGGAATCGGGCGCCGGGCCGGTGCCGCGCTTGATGGCCATGATCTCGTCCATCAGACGCAGGCCCTCGAACGCGTCGCGGGCGTAGTGGACGTCGCCCTGGTAGATCTCGTCCAGGTCGTTTTCGACGTACGTGCGGGTCAGCGCCGCGCCGCCGAGCAGCACCGGGAAGCGCTCCGCGACGCCGGAGGCGTTGAGCTCCTCCAGGTTGTCCTTCATAACGACGGTCGACTTCACCAGCAGGCCGGACATGCCGATGACGTCGGCTTCCGACTCCTGGGCGGCGGACAGGAAGTTCGCGATCGGCTGCTTGATGCCGATGTTCACCACGTTGTAGCCATTGTTGGACAGGATGATTTCGACCAGGTTCTTGCCGATGTCGTGGACGTCGCCCTTGACCGTGCCGATGACCATCGTGCCCTTCGACCCGGTGGAATCCTCGGCGTCCATGAATCCCTCGAGGTACGCCACGGCGGCCTTCATCGTCTCCGCGGACTGGAGCACGAAGGGCAGCTGCATCTGTCCGGAGCCGAACAGCTCGCCGACGGTCTGCATGCCGCGCAGCAGGTCCTCGTTGACGATCGCCAGCGGGTCCTTCTCCTTCATGCCCTCGTCGAGATCGGTCTCGATCCCGGTGCGCTCGCCGTCGATGATGCGCTGCGCCAGGCGGTCGAACAGCGGCATGGCGGCGAGCTTCTCGGCGCGCGCGTCCTTCGCGTCGGCGGCGGAGACGCCCTCGAACAGCTCCATGAACGTCTGCAGCGGGTCGTAGGAGCCGTCCGGGTGGTCGTCGCCGCGGCGGCGGTCGTAGACCATGTCCAGGGCGACCTCGCGCTGGCGCTCGTCGATGCGGTTCATGGGCAGGATCTTCGAGCTGTGCGCGATCGCCGAGTCCAGGCCGGCCTCGATGCACTCGTTGAGGAACACCGAGTTGAGCACCTGGCGGGCGGCCGGGTTGAGGCCGAAGGAGATGTTCGACAGGCCCAGCGTCGTGTGGACCCGCGGGTGGCGCTTCTTCAGCTCGCGGATCGCCTCGATGGTCTCGATGCCGTCGCGGCGGGTCTCTTCCTGGCCGGTCGAGATGGGGAAGGTCAGGCAGTCGACGATGATGTCCTGTTCGCGCAGCCCCCACGTGCCGGTGATGTCGGCGATGAGGCGCTCGGCGATCTCGACCTTCTTCTCCTTGGTGCGTGCCTGCCCCTCCTCGTCGATGGCCAGGGCGACGACCGTGGCGCCGTGCTCGACGGCGAGCTCCATGATGCGGTGGTAGCGCGACCCGGGGCCGTCGCCGTCCTCGAAGTTCACCGAGTTCAGGGCGCTGCGGCCACCGAGGTGCTCCAAGCCGACGCGCAGCACGTCGGGCTCGGTGGAGTCGAGCATGACCGGCAGGGTCACGGAGGTGGCCACCTGCGACGCCAGGGTGGCCATGTCCTCCCGGCCGTCGCGGCCGACGTAGTCGACGCACAGGTCGATCATGTGGGCGCCGTCGGTGACCTGGCCGCGGGCGATGTTCAGGCACTTCTCCCAGTCGGCGGCGAGCATCGCCTCGCGGAAGGCCTTGGAGCCGTTCGCGTTGGTGCGTTCGCCGACCATGGTGATGCCTGTGTCCTGCGTCAGCGGCATGGTGGAGTACAGCGATGCGACGTCGTCGCCGGGGTTGGGGTCGCGGTCGGCGCGCACGGCGGCGCCGCGGTCGGCCCAGTCGCCGGCGCCGATGACGGCGTCGCGGACCTCGGAGATGTGCTCGGGGGTGGTGCCGCAGCAGCCGCCGACCATGGACAGGCCGTAGTCCTCGACGAATCCGCGCAGCGCGGTGGCCAGCTCGGGGGCGGTCAGCGGGTAGGTCGCGCCGTTCTTGCCCAGCACGGGCAGGCCGGCGTTGGGCATGACGGACACGGGGATCGACGAGTTCTTGGACAGGTAGCGCAGGTGCTCGCTCATCTCGTCCGGGCCGGTGGCGCAGTTCAGGCCGATCATGTCGATGCCCAGCGGCTCGAGCGCGGTCAGCGCCGCGCCGATTTCGGAGCCCATCAGCATGGTGCCGGTGGTTTCGACGGTGACGTGGACGATGATCGGGATGCGCTTGCCCAGCTGCCGCATGGCTTCCTTGACGCCGTTGACGGCGGCGCGGGTCTGCAGCAGGTCCTGGCAGGTCTCGATGAGGAAGACGTCGGCGCCGCCGTCGAGCATGCCCAGGCCGCATTCGACGTAGGCGTCGCGCAGCGTGGCGTAGGGCGCGTGGCCGAGCGACGGCAGTTTGGTGCCGGGGCCGATCGAGCCGGCGACGAAGCGGGGCATGCCGTCGCGGCCGGGGCCCATTTCATCGGCGACGCGGCGGGCGATGGCGGTGCCCTTCTCGGCGAGTTCGCGGATGCGGTCCTCGATGTCGTAGTCCGCCAGGTTCGGCAGGTTGCAGCCGAAGGTGTTGGTTTCGACGAGGTCGGCGCCGGCTTCGAAGTAGCGGCGGTGGATCGTCTCGAGGATGTCCGGGCGGGTGTCGTTGAGGATCTCGTTGCACCCCTCGAGGCCGAGGAAGTCCTCGTCGACGTCGAGATCGAAGGACTGCAGCTGGGTGCCCATCGCGCCGTCGCCGATGAGGACGCGCTCGCGCAGCGCGGTGAGGAACGGGGAATCCACGTGATCGACCATGAGTAGACACCTTAGTCTGTTGTGCCCGTCAACCAGGTCTCGGGTGGTGCCCATGCTTGACGACGGCTCGCCTCACCGCGGTCCGTCGTCGGGCAAAGAAGGTGCCGCGGGCTAGAACTCGCGGTTCGGGAGGTCGTAGTGCTCCTCGTCGAGACCGGCCGCGTGCGCCGCGTTCATGAGCAGCGGGACGAGGGACTCTCGCTCCTCGGTTTCCAGCACCGCGTAGTCGTGCCGTTCGTTGATGGCGTTGAGGTCGGCGGTGACCCGCTCGGTGGCTTCCAGCAGCGCCTCCTGCGACGCCGGCTCGCTCTGGGAGGACAGCGCGTCGAGGGCGTCGAAGTAGCGCTCGGCGGCGTCGCGGACCTCGGTGACCGCGGAAGCGTCGTAGGGCTCGATCCAGTCCGCGCGTTCCCCGTCCGTGAGGTAGGAACCGGTGGCGTAGGACTCGAGGTCGCCGATGATCTCGTCGAGCTGCGGCTGGAAGGTGTCGCGAATCATGCGCCAATCATGCCCGCGCGCCGACGGTTCCGCTCGCCGCGCGATGCGGCGGGGGCACTCGCGCCGGTGCGATCAGAGCTTCACGCCGAGCAGGGCGTCGAGGGCCGCGGCCACATCGGCGCCCGCGCCGGAGAACCGGGTGGCGGTGCCTGAGTCGCCGCTCTCGCCCTCGCGCCCGTCCGAGTCATCGCGGCCCTCGAGCACGCCATCGGCCCACTCGTCGACCGCGGCCAGCGCGCGCGGGGTGTCGAGGTCGTCGGACAGCGCCTCGCGGATCGCGGCGATGACCTGCACGGTCGCATCCTGCGCGGCGCCGGCCCCGGAATCGGCCGACGCCGCAAAAGCCGCCCGGCGCCAGCGCGCCAGCCGCTCGTTCGCCTCGGCGAGCACCTCGTCCGACCAATCCCGGTCGGAGCGGTAGTGGCCCGCGAAGACGCCCAGGCGGATCGCCGAAGGATCGGTGCCGGCGGCGACGAGCTTGGACACGAAGACGAGGTTGCCCAGGGACTTGGACATCTTCACGCCGTCCAGCGCGATCATCCCGGAGTGGACGTAATGGCCGGCCATGCGGGCGCAGCCGGTCGCGGCCTCCGCGTGGGCGGCCGAGAACTCATGGTGCGGGAACGCCAGGTCGCTGCCGCCGCCCTGGATGTCGAAGCCGGTGCCCAGGCGGTTGACGGCGATGGCCGAGCACTCGATGTGCCAGCCCGGGCGGCCCCGGCCGAACGGCGCGTCCCACGCCGGCTCGCCCTCCCGCTCGGCGCGCCACAGCAGCGCGTCCATGGGGTCGCGCTTGCCCGGGCGATCGGGGTCCCCGCCTCGCTCGGCGAAGAGCTCGGCCATGGTCGCCTCGTCGTAGTTGGACTCGTACCCGAACGTCGCCGTGGCGGTGCGGTCGAAGTAGATGTCGGGGTATTCGTCGTCAAGCTGGTACGCCGCGCCGGCCTCCAGCAGGCGGCCGACCATCTCGACCACCTCGCCGACGCTCTCGATCGCGCCGACGTAGTCGCGCGGCGGGATCACCGACAGGTTCTCCATGTCGGAGCGGAACAGGTCGATCTGCGACTGCCCCAGCTCGCGCCAATCCACGCCGTCGCGCTCGGCGCGCTCGAACAGCGGGTCGTCGACGTCGGTGATGTTCTGGACATAGTGGACCTCGTGGCCGTTGTCCAGCAGCACCCGGTGGATCAGGTCGAACGTCAGATACGTCGCCGCGTGCCCCAGGTGCGTGGCGTCGTACGGCGTGATGCCGCAGACGTACATCGTGGCGACCCGCCCCGGGGTCACCGGCTTCGGCTCGCCATCCGCGGTGTCGTGCAACGCCAACGGAACGGCGTCGCCGGGGACGGTCGGAACGGACGGGATGGGCCACGAGTGCATGCCGGAAACCTTACATCGGCTGCATGACGCCGACGCCCAGGAGGATCATCACCAGGATGCCCACCGGGATGCGGTACGCCGCGAACCAGGCGAAGGAGTGGTTGGCCACGAACTTCAGCAGCCACGCGATGGCGGCGTAGCCGATGACGAACGCGATCGCCGTGCCCACCAGCAGCTGGGCGCCGGACGCGGCCTGCCCGGAGGAGGGGGCGAAGGCGTCGGGAAGCGAGAACAGGCCCGACGCCAGCACCGCCGGGATGGCCAGCAGGAAGCTGAAGCGGGTGGCGACCTCGCGGTCGAGGTTCAGGAACAGGCCCGCGGAAATCGTGCCGCCGGAGCGGGAGACGCCGGGGATCAGCGCCAGGCACTGGGCGAAACCCATGATGATCGCGTCGCGCATGGTCAGCTCGTCGTAGGAGCGGTCGCGCCGCGAGAAGCGCTCCGCCGCGATGAACACGAAGGAGAACAGCACCAGCACGGCGGCGGTGATCCACAGGTTGCGCAGGCCCTCGCGGATGAGGTCCTTGCCCAGGTAGCCGATGATCGCGATCGGCAGCGTGCCGACGATGACCATCCAGCCCATGCGGTAGTCGAACCCGCGGGCCTCCTTGTCGAACAGCCCGCGGAACCAGCCGGTGAGGATGGTCCAGATGTCCTTGGCGAAGAACACCAGCACCGCCGCCTCGGTGCCCAGCTGGATCACGGCGGTGAAGGACGCGCCGGCGTCGGCTCCCCAGAACAGCTGCGAGACGATGCGCAGGTGGCCGGAGGAGCTCACGGGCAGGAACTCGGTGAGCCCCTGGACGATCGCCAGGACGATGGTCTGGGCCCACGTCATGTCGGACGTGCCGGCGGCGTCGGCGGCCGCGAGGAAGAGGGGGGAAGAAGTCACGGCGGACAGGCTACTCCCCCGCCGGGCCGATCGGGCAAGCATGCTTTGCGACGCCCGCGCCCGCCCCGTTCGGGGTGCGGGATCGGGTGCGGCCGCCACGTAGACTGGTGGCGTGCGACGACGACTTTTGGGAGCGAGTGGGCTGAGGGTGTCGACCCTCGGGCTGGGCACCGCCACGTGGGGTGCGGGGACGGGCCGGGATGAGGCGGCGAAGATCCTCGGCGACTTCGTCGACGCCGGGGGCACGCTGGTCGACGCCACGCCAGTGACCGGTTCGGGGTCGCCGGAGGACATGCTCGGTTCCGTGCTGCGGCGGCGGGGATTGCGCGGCGAGGTCGTGCTGTCGGCGGCGTCGGGCGTGGACCCCGGCCGGCCCGTGGGGCGCCGCGTGGACTGCTCGCGGCGGGCGCTGCAAGCGGATCTGGATGCGCTGCTGGAACGCCTCGGCGTCGACCACGTGGACATCTGGTCGGCCGGGTACTGGGACGCGTCGACGCCGCCGGAGGAAGTCGCCGACGCGATGGAGTTCGCCGTGCGCTCCGGCCGCGTCCGCTACGCCGGGGTGCGCGGATACACCGGCTGGCAGTTGGCGGTGACGCATGCGGCCGCCGGGCGCATCCGGCCCGTCGTCGCCCAGCACGAGTTCAGCCTCCTGCAGCGCGGACCGGAGCACGAACTGCTGCCCGCCGCCGAGCACCTGGGCGTCGGCTTCATCGCCGGGGCGCCGCTGGCGCAGGGCGTGCTCACCGGCAAGTACCGCGACTCGATCCCGGAGGATTCCCGCGGCGCCTCCGAGCACGCCGACGCCGAGGTGCAGGACTACCTCGACCCCCACGGCGTCACCGTCGTCGGCGCGCTGTGCACCGCGGCCGAGGGCCTGGGCGTGTCTCCCCCGGCGGCGGCCCTGGCCTGGACCCGCGACCGGCCGGGGGTGACGTCGGTGCTCATGGGCGCGCGCACGAGGGCCCAGCTGCGCGAGCTGCTCGCCGCGGACGAGCTGGTGTTGCCTGGCGCCATCTGCGACGCGCTCGACGACGTGTCGTTGTAGCCGAAACCCCGGGTGGTACCGTCGGCAAGCGTGAGCAGCAACTCCCGCATCCGCATGTCCGTTGCCATCGCCGGCATCGCCGCCCTCGCCATCCCGCTGGCGGCGTGCGGTTCCGACACCGAGGGCGAGGTGGTCGAGGGCATGGGCAACGCGACGCCGGCGCCCGCGGCCGGAGCTCCCGCCGCGGATCCGGCCGGCACTGTGGCGAAGCTGGACAAGAACGTCACCGGTGCGCTGGTCCTCGGCGACCGCATCCTGCTGCGCGCCGGGTCGGAGATCCTGTCCGGCACCCCCGACAAGCCCGCCATGAAGGTCAGCGAAGTCGACGCGGCCTGCGGCGACCTCGCCCCCGCCGGCAACGTCGCGGTGCTGCCCTGCCCGGACGGCATCCACGTGCTGGCCGCGGACGGGTCGGCCACCGCGGTCATCGGCCGCGGCACCGCGTATTCCGCGGCGGTCGGGCTTTCCGACGGGCGCATCGTCGGTCACAGGAGCGACTCCGACCGGGTCGACGTCTTCGGCGCCGACGGCGAGCACGCCGACGACTTCCCGGTCTCGCGCCACGGTTCCCAGCTGCTGTCCGTGCCGTCGACCCGCGAATCGGCGGTGCTCCTCGAGGTCAACCGCCCGGAGACCTCGGTCCACGAGATCATCCTCGACGAATCCCGCCGCGGCTCCGGCCTGCGCGCGGGCATCGGCGTCGGCCCCGCCGCGGTGGGCGAGGACGGCACCATCGCGGCCGTCGACGTCAAGGGCGGCCAGCTGCTGATCTACACCGCCGGCGACGTCGTCCGCCTGCACAACTCCACCCCGGTGCCGAAGGGCCCGTGGGCCGTGGCCGTCGATTCCGCGCGGAAGCTCGTGTGGGTGACCTCCACCGTCGACGGCGTGCTGACTGCCTACGACATCTCCTCGGGCACGGCCCTCAAGGCGGCGCAACTGCCGCTCATCGCCGACGCCCAAGCGCTCGCCATCACCCGGGACGGCGGTCTCGTGGCGTATTCGGCGACCGGCGCGGGCGCCCAGCATCTCACGGCCGGCGACGTCGGCAAGGCCCTCGAAGAGGGCAAGGCGGACCTGGATGCCGAGCGCAAGCTGATGAAGCCGCGCGAGCCGGAGAACCGCTTGCCCGCGGGTGCCGGCGACGGCGAGTAATCTCCCGTTTGTCGCCAGTAGATCGAGGGCCCGAGGAGCACCCGTGTCTCATCCCATCCGCACCGCCGCGTACCAGGCTTCCCTGAAGGCGATGTTCCAGCTCCCGCCGGAGCGCATCCACGTGATGATGAACGACTGGCTGGCACGGCTCCAGCGCGCCCCGAAGGTGCGCCGGGCGATCGCGCGGCTGCTCGTCGTCGATGACCCCGTGCTGCGGCAGACCGTGTTCGGCGTCGACTTCCCCCGCCCCTTGGGGCTCGCGGCCGGTTTCGACAAGGCCGCCACCGCCGCCGATTGCTGGGCGGACCTGGGCTTCGGCTACGCCGAGCTGGGCACCGTGACCGCGCAGCCGCAGCCGGGCAACCCGGAGCCGCGGCTGTTCCGGCTGAAGGAGGATCGGGCGATCCTCAACCGGATGGGCTTCAACAACCCCGGCGCCGACATGGTCGCCGCGAATCTGCGCGATCGCCGGGGCGACGGCGTCATCGGCGTGAACCTGGGCAAGACCAAGGTCGTCCCGCTGGACGGCGCCGTCGACGATTACCGCGATTCCGCTCGCAAGCTCGGCGATTTGGCCGACTACGTGGTGGTCAACGTGTCCTCGCCCAACACCCCGGGCCTGCGCGACCTGCAGGCGGTGGAGACCCTGCGGCCGATCCTCGCCGCCGTGCAGGCGGAGACCACGTCTCCGGTGCTGGTCAAGATCGCGCCGGATCTTTCCGACGACGACGTCCTCGCCGTCGCCGACCTCGCCGTCGAGCTGGGGCTGGCGGGCATCGTGGCCACGAACACGACCATCTCGCGCGAGGGATTGAAGACGCCGGCGTCGATCGTGAAGAAGATGGGCGCCGGCGGGGTGTCCGGCGCGCCCGTCGCCGCCCGCGCGCTGGAGGTGCTGCGCCTGCTGCACGGGCACGTCGGAGGGAAGCTGACGCTGATCAGCGTCGGCGGCATCGAGACGCCGGAGCAGGCGTGGGAGCGCATCACCGCCGGCGCCACCCTCCTGCAGGGCTACACCCCGCTGATTTACGGCGGCCCCGATTGGATCCGGGACATCCACCTGGGGCTGGCGACGCAGATCCGGCGCCATGGGCTTGATTCGATCGCGGATGCCATCGGCTCGGGACTGCCCTGGCGAGAAGTGTCCGGCGCCTGAACCACGTGCCGCCCCTGTAGGCGTTTGGCGTCTCCCCCGCCCCGCTCGGCACCAACGCCCCACGCCGACGGGCACCGACGATTCGCCTACGCCTCACTCACGCCTCACTCACGCCTCAAAGCCCTGCCCTCAAACGCAGATGCGCCCGTTGCAGGCATATACACCCGTTGCAACGGGCGCATCTGCATGTAACGGGCGCATCTGTGAGGGATGGGCGTCGCAGCGTCCGCAGCAGACGCACGCACCAGCCGGGAGCCGGCGCATCTGCCTGTAACTGGCGCATCTGTGAGGGGTGGGCGCCGCAGCGGCCGCAGCAGACCGGGCCGGCGGCCTACTCCCCCTTGTTCTCCCACCACGGGGTGATGATCGCCCGCGCAATCGAGTGGAAGTACAGGTTGAAGCCCAGCACGGTCGGCGTGGCGCCTTCGGGCACGTCGAGCTTCTCCACGTCAACCGCGTGCACGGCGTACATGTAGCGGTGCG
Source organism: Corynebacterium hansenii (assembly GCF_030408795.1). Lineage (NCBI taxonomy): Bacteria > Bacillati > Actinomycetota > Actinomycetes > Mycobacteriales > Corynebacteriaceae > Corynebacterium > Corynebacterium hansenii. The sequence continues at coordinate 1,588,651 of NZ_CP047211.1, read as the reverse complement.
GCGCGTGGTTGGCCGGCGGGGCGGCGCCGAAGTGGGCGCGCTGGCCAGCGTCGTTGTTCAGCTGGATGGTGCCCTCGGGCAGGTCGGAGCCGTCCTCGGTGCTCGCGCCCTGCTTCAGTCCGGTCACGTCGGCGGGGATGTTGAACGCCGCCCAGTGCCAGAAGCCCGCGGCGGTCGGGGCGTCCGGGTCGTAGCAGGTCACGGCGATGGACTTGGTGCCCTCCGGCAGCCCGGACCAGTTCAGCTCGGGCGAAACGCTCTGCGGGGCGCGGAACTTCTCGTCGAGTGCCTCACCGTCGGCGATGTCCGGCGACGTCAGCTCGAACGTCGGCAGATCCTTCAGCGGGGCGTACGGGTCGGGACCGGGGAAATTCGTCGGTGTGCTCATGGCGTCCAGTGTGCCCAATGGCGTGGGCGCGTGCCATGACGGTGGGCGTCGCAAAGCTTCTTACAACCGTGGGATTTGCCGCCTACCTGCGGATTTGGCGGCCCCCGGGCCGTGGGGTAAATTATCGGGAGTCAGCGCGGGACACCGCGTGAACACCACCTTGTCCGGGTGGCGGAATGGCAGACGCGCTAGCTTGAGGTGCTAGTGTCCTATTAACGGACGTGGGGGTTCAAGTCCCCCTCCGGACACCAGAGCAATACGCGAGGCGGGCCCCGACCGAAATGGTCGGGGCCCGCTTTCGTGTCGGGTCCGCTCCGCGTTTGCTTTGCGACGGTCCATCGTCCCGGCAAGTGACCCCGTCATTCCCGGAACGGCTCGTTTACCGCTGCTTCGGCGGCGGGGACTCGTGGCGGCTGGGCCGCTCCATGTACGTCGGGCCATGGGCGACGAAACCGAAGCGGGCGTAGAGCCCGTGGGCATCCGCCGTATGGAGCATCCACCGGAAATCTGCGGCGTCGGGATTGTTCACCGCGTGGGCGATGAGACCACCGCCCACGCCCCGGCCCCGGTGCTCGGGGAAAACGAAGACGTCGGCGATGTACCCGTAGCTGATGCCGTCCGACGAAATCCTGCCCGCCCCGAGCAACTCCCCGGTATTCGCGTCGTGTGCCGCCAACACCTTCCACGCGGATTCGAACTGCGCCCGGATCTGATCCCGCGAACGCCACCTGCCCCAGTAGACGTCGCGCCGCAGCACATCGAGAACCGAGTCCAGTTCGGCCCCGGACAGCTCGCCGTCGAATCGGATGTCCATCGCTCCCTTTCCGCGCCGTCCTGCGCCGGCACCTACACCAGCGCCGACGTCAGGCGGAACACGCTGTCCAGGTACCGCTGGCCCCACGGCCGCTTCTCCCACTGCTCAGGGGTGAGCACCGACGACACGGCGCGGTACTCGTCGGCGATCTCCACCAGGCGCGGCACGATCGACCCGTTGGTGGCGATCATGGAGATCTCGTAGTTGAGGCCGAACGACCGCATGTCCATGTTGGACGACCCGAACACGGCGATGTCGTCGTCGACGACCATGAACTTCGAATGCAGGATCTTCGGCGCCGGGTAGCGGTAGATGATCACGCCGGCGTCGAGAAGCGCCTGATAATAGGACTGCTGGGCGTGCCCGACCATGAACTGGTCGGACTTCTCGTTGACGTAGAGCTCCACGCGCACCCCCGAGTACGCGGCGGAGGTGATGGCCACGAGCATCGACTCGTCGGGCACGAAGTACGGGCTGACCACGATCAGCCGCTCGGTGGCGGCGTAGATCATGTCGTTGAACACGCGCAGGTTCGGCATGGTGGTGTAACCGGGCCCGGACGGGAGGATCTGCACCAGGTTGCCGCGCTCCGACGAACTGTACGGCGCGCGCTCCAGAACCGGCTGCTCGTCCGGCGGGTCGTATTCCTCGCTGGTCCAGTCGATGGCGAAGACGGCGTCGAGGTGCCGCGCGACGTCGCCGGACACCTCGATCATGGTGTCCACCCACTGCCGGCCGATGCGGTGGTGCTTCTTGCGCTGGTATTCGGGCTCGATCATGTTCAGCGAGCCCATGAACGCGACCTGGCCGTCGATGGTCACGATCTTGCGGTGGTTGCGCAGGTCCAGGCGGCGGAAGGTCAGCTTCACCAGGCTGACGGGCAGCATCGGGTGCCAGGGGATGCCGTTGCGGGCGAGGCGCTTCTTCAGTTTCCGGTAGCCGCGGTACTTGTACGAGCCGATGGGGTCGATGAGCACCTTCACGGCCACTCCCCGCTCGTGGGCGCGCTCGAGCGCCCGCACGAACCGCTCGGTGACCGAGTCGAGGGCGAAGATGTACATCTGCACGTGGACGGTGTTGCGGGCCTGGTCGATGACCTCGATCATCCGGTCGATGGTGGCCTGGTAGTCGGTGTGGATGCCGTGGTCGACGGCGGTGACCGACGGGATGCCGGTGAGCCTGCGCGACAGCCGGATGGTCGTGGCGGAATACCCGTCGAGCCGGACGCCGGCGGGCACGTCGGGCAGGTCCTTGGTTCTTTCGACGATGAGTTCGTTGGCCATCGCCTGGATGCGGTTGCGCCGCCCGGTGATCGTCTGCGAGCCGAGCAGCAGGAACAGCGGCAGACCGATGACGGGCAGCAGCATGATCACCAGGAGCCAGGCGGTCGAAGACGACGGGCTGCGGTTCTCGGGGATGACGCCGATGGCGATGAACTTGATCACGTAATCGACGATGAGGATTGACGCCTGCCACCACGAGATGTCGGTGAAGAAGTTCGTGAGCCAATCCATGCGGGAAAGTCTACGTGTCCGGCGGGATCCCGCTTTTCCGAACTCGCTTGCCGACGGCTACGATGCCCCGGTTGGGGCAACACTTCGGAGAGGCGTGGAATGGATCAGGGTGCGCAGGATCGCGGGACCGCGGAGGCGGCGGGCGCCGGGGATCGGATCTCCCCGGAGGATCTGGCGACGTGCCTGCGGGTGCTCGACGCCGGCGGGCGGCTCTATCCGGAGCATCCGGATTCGGTGACGCTGCAGCGCGCCGTGGGCCGGCTGTTCAAGGAGGTCAAGCGCAATCGGCGGCGCGCGGCCCGCGATAAGCGGCTGGCCGCCGATCGGGCGGTCATCGAGGCCACGGCCACCGGCAGCGCCGACCGCATCGACGACGAGACCCTGGGGCTGGACCTCAAGCCCGCGCGGGAGCTGCCCGCCGGTTCGCTGCCGGAGACGGTCGACGGCCGCCCGGTGGATCCTTCCCGTTTCGCGGGCCGGCTGATCAAGTCGCAGAACTGCTACATCTGCAAGAAGCCGTTCACCCTGGTCGATCGTTTCCACCATCAGCTGTGCCCGGAGTGCGCCGACGAGAACCGCCGGTGGCGCGATGCCCGCTGCGACCTCACGGGCCGCCGGGCGCTGTTGACCGGCGGTCGGGCGAAGATCGGCATGCACATCGCTCTGCGGCTGCTTCGCGACGGCGCCCACCTGACCGTCACCACCCGCTTCCCCAAGGACGCCGTGCGCCGTTTCGCCGCGCAGGAGGACTCGGCGGAGTGGCTCCACCGCCTGCGGGTCATCGGCATCGACTTGCGCGATCCGGCGCAGGTCGTGCGTCTCGCGGATGAAGTGGCGGCCGCCGGTCCGCTGGACATCCTCATCAACAACGCAGCCCAGACGGTGCGGCGCTCGGCGGGCGCGTGCTCGGGGCTCGTCGACGGGGAGGCCGCGCCGTTGGACGCGCAGCTGAGCGAGTCCGTCGATTGGGTCAGCCTCGGCTCGACCACCGCCATCCACCCCGGCCAGCTCACCGGGGCCGCCGGCGCCGCGATCTCCGGCGGGCTGCCCGGGGCCGTCTCCCCCGGTTCCACCGGTTCGCCCGATGCCGTGGCCGGCGCGCCGTCCCCCGATCAGTCGGCCGGCGCCCTCTCCCCCGACGATGCCGCGCATTCCATCCGCACCGACTCCGCCGCCGCAGACGCGCTCGTGTCCGCCGCGCTGACCGGCGGTTCGGCGTCGCTGGAGCGGGTCGCCGAAGGGACCGCCGTCGACGCCGGCGGCCTCATCCCCGACCTCGTCGCCCACAATTCGTGGGTGGCCACCGTCGGCCAGGTCGACCCCGTAGAGCTGCTCGAGGTGCAGCTGTGCAACTCCGTCGCGCCGTTCATCCTGGTCAACAGGCTCCGCCCGGCCATGGAGGCGTCGACGTTCCCGCGCAAGTACGTGGTCAACGTCTCCGCCATGGAAGGCGTCTTCGGCCGCGGCTACAAGGGCCCCGGACATCCGCACACCAACATGGCGAAGGCCGCTCTGAACATGTTGACCAGGACGTCGTCAAGCGAACTGCGCGAACACGGGATCCTCATGACCGCCGTGGACACCGGCTGGATCACCGACGAGCGCCCCCACGTGACCAAGGAGCGGCTGGCCAAGGAAGGGTTCCACGCTCCGTTGGACCTCATCGACGGAGCCGCGCGGGTCTACCACCCCATCGTCGCCGGCGAGACCGGCGGCCCGGAGTACTCGGGCGTCTTCCTCAAGGATTACGAACCGTCGAACTGGTAGGCCGCGTCCGCGATCAGCCGGCGCGCGAGCCCGCCGGCCGCGTGGGCGTGGGGTTGTCCCGCCCTCGGCTGCCCCCGCCGTCGACCCCGTGGAAGCCGTTGCCCCACGTGAACACCGCGCCGTCGACGGTCAGGCAGGCCGTGTAGCCGTCGCCGCCGCCCGCATCCGCGACGCGCGCGCCGCCGGGCATGACCACGGGCCGGGGCACCGACGTGAAGCTGCGGTTGGCGCCCGGGAACCCGAGCTGTCCGTGGTTGTTCGAGCCCCAGACGAACAGCGCACCGTCGGCAAGCACCGCGCCCGCGTGACCGTGGCCGGCGAAGATGCGCACGGCCGGCCCCGGCAGCCCGACCCGTCCCGCGCCCGACCGCGTCGCCGGACCGCCGAGGCCCAACTGCCCGCGGTCGTTGCGGCCCCAGGACCACACCCCGCCGTCGGCGTCGAGGGCCAGCGTGATGTCCTTGCCGGCGACGATGCCCGTGAACGCCACCGCAGTGGGCAGCCGCATCGGGTGAAGCGAACCGAGGCCCGGCGTGCCGCTGATCTGCCCGCGGTTGTCGTTGCCCCACCCCCACAGATCGCCGTTTTCGTCGAGGGCCAGGGAGTGGTTGCGCCCGGCCGCCACCCCGACGATGTCGCAGACGGTGTGCGTCACCGGTTGGGGCACCTGCGGGGCGAGGTCCAGTGCGTCCATGTAGCCGAGCCGCCCGCCCATGGGCGCGCCCCACGCCAGCACGTGCCCGTCTTCGGTGACGGCCAGCGAGTGGGACGTCCCGCAGCTGACGGCGGTGACCGGCGCGGGAATGATCGGCCGCACCGGTGCGTCCTTCGGGATCGGGGACCTCTCCACGCCGATCTGGTTCATGTCGCAGGAGCCCCACGCGATCATCCGCCCCCGGGCGTCGACGATGACGGTGAACGACGCGCCCGACGCCCCCGATTGCACGGGGCCGACGACGCCGTGGACCGGTTGCGGGGCGCGTGGCTTGCCCCCGAAATACAGGCGCGGCAGGTCGCCCCACTGCCACATCGTGCCGTCGGCGGCCTCCGCGGCGATGTGCGTCGTGCCCGGCCAGATCTTCGAGAATCGAGCGGGCATCTCGATGGCCCCATACGGCGACGCGGCCCCCGTGCCCCGCACCGGCGGGCGATGGCCCACCGCACCCGCGAAGGGCGAAGCGGGGCGCGGCCGGTCGACTGCGGCGCCCCGGAACACCGGTGCGGCGGGCGGGGCCGTCATCCCGGGCGCCTGCGGCGCCTCCTGCGTCATGGGATGCGCCGGCGGCGGCGTGTCCCGCGGCTCAACGGGCGTGGCCTCGGGCTTTGCGACGGGCCGCCGCGGAACCTCGTCCATCGCCGCGATCTCGGCGAGGACCGCGTCATCTGCGAGGAGCGCTCCATCGGCCGCCGCCGTGAGCGGTTCGTGGGCCAGGGTCAGGCGGCCGACCGGTGCGAGCGCGGCGGGCAGCGTCGGCAGCGATGCACCGCCGCCGATGATGAAGCATCCGATCGACCCATCGGCGGGCAACCCCGCGGCCGTCAGCGTCGCCGACGCCAGGGCGCGGGCCCGTGCCGACCAGTCCGCGAGGATGCGAGTGAGGTCGCCGCGGGTGATGCGCACCGTTCCGTGGCCGGTGAGCGTGGTCACCGCGATGTCGGTTTCCGGGAACCGCGACAGCTCCTCCTTGGCCCGGCGCACCTCCTGGTGCAGCGCCGCGAGCAGCGTGCGGTTGGTTTCCGCGCGCAGGGCCGACGCCAAACCGGGATTCTCCCGCTCCAGGGCCGCGCCCAGCCACGCCATGATCCGCGCGTCGACGTCATCGCCGCCGAGCGAGCGGTCGGAGCGGTCGGCCACGATCTCCGGCGCGCCGGATTCCGTGCCCCGCAGGACGGTGACCTCCATCGAACTGCCGCCCGCGTCGATGACGACGCCCGTGCTCCCCGGCGGCAGCCCCTGCCCGCCCGTGGCGTGCAGCACCGCGGCCACCGGCTCCGGGATCAGAAACGGCTCGGGCAGCCCCAGCGACGTCGCCGCCATGGTCATCGGTTTCCGCAGACGCCCGGACGCGCCCAGCGGCACCACGCACGCGATCTGTTCCGGCGGTTCCGGGTCGATGTCCTGCGCGTGCCCCAAAACCAGCGACAGCACCGGCATGATCAGCTCCGCCGGATCCCGGTCGACTCCCCCGTAGCGCAGCCGGCCGTCCAGCACCGCCGTCAGCGGCGAACCGGCGAAGGAGGTCGGATCCCCCGCCCCCGCCGCCACCGCCGCCCGGCCGGCGCAGGCGCCCTTCCCCTCGAAGCACACCGCCGCGGGAACCGACGGCGAGCCGTCGAAAAGCACCGTCGACCTGCCGCCGTGCGCATTGCGGTGGCGCGCGGTCACCGTCGTCGCGCCGATGTCCAGCGCCAGCCGCCGGGTCATGGCGCGCCTACTTCCCCGCGTCGACGTCGCGCGACGTGCCGGGGCGGCCGCCGTCGAAGGCCTCGATGATCCGCTCCGCGCCCAGCGTCGGGGTGATCTGCCCGTCGCGCAGCTGCGATTCGACCAGGTCCTGCGCCTCGCGCACCGCCTCATCGTCGGCGAGGCGCTGCAGCAGCGTCTCGTGGACCATCGACCACATCCACTTGACCTGCTGGTCGGAGCGGTTGCGCGAGAACAGGCCGGCCTCGATCATCGTCTCGCGGTGCTTCTCGATCGCCGCCCAGAACTTCTCGATGCCGTCGTTCTCCAGCGCCGACATGGTCAGCACCGGCGGGGTCCAGATGGCGTCCTTGGCGCGGACCATCTTCATCGCGGTGGACAGGTCCCGGGCGGCGCGCTTGGCCGGCTTCAGATTCGCCCCGTCGGCCTTGTTGATGGAGATGACGTCCGCCATCTCCAGCACGCCCTTCTTGATGCCCTGCAGCTGATCGCCCGCGCCGGCCAGCGCCAGGAACGCGAAACAGTCGACCATCTGGGCCACCGCGACCTCGGACTGGCCCACGCCGACGGTTTCGACGATGACGACGTCGAAGCCCGCGGCCTCCAGCACCACCATCGACTCGCGGGTCGCCTTGGCCACGCCGCCGAGGGTGCCCGCCGACGGCGATGGCCGGATGAACGCCTCGTCGGCCGCCGACAGCTTGGCCATGCGGGTCTTGTCGCCCAGGATCGACCCGCCCGTCTTCGTCGACGACGGGTCGATGGCCAGCACCGCGACCTTGTGCCCCTTTTCGATGAGGTGCATGCCCAGCGTCTCGATCGTCGTGGACTTGCCCACGCCCGGCACGCCGGTCAGGCCCACGCGCATCGCGTCGCCGGAGAACGGCAGGAGCTTGACCAGCAGTTCCTGCGCCAGCACCCGGTGGGCGGGCGCGGTGGATTCGAGCAGGGTGATGGCCCGCGCGAGGGTGGTCCGGTTTCCGGCGCGCACGCCGTCGAAAAGCTCGTCGACGTCGATGCGGCGCCGCGCCCTGCGCACCTTTTCCGGCGCCACCGCGGTGCGGCCCTCCACCACCGTGCCGGCAGTGGTGTTGAGCGTGCCAAGGTTGTCCTCGAGAAAGCCCGTCATGTCCCCTTCTTAGACCGAAATCGATGCGAAGCTCCGGGCCCTGCCGGGCTCGGGTCATCCACCTGCGACAACGGCCACCGGGTCCCCTCCCACGGGTCGAGGGAGGGTCACCGGTGGCCGGCGTCGCACGCGGACGCGGTGCGCGGGACGGGCCGGGGGCCGCGGGTGCCGTGGCGGCACCCCGGGCCCGGCTCGCGCACGCGCTTTGGCCGCGCGCGGGCGGCGGTCGCTTTCCGACGGCCACCGCCCGGGCGAGCGCCGTCTACTCCTCGGCGTCCTCGACGCCGCCGTAGGCGCCCTCGGCATCGCCGGCGTCGACGTCCTCGGCGGAGCCGGACTTCAGCTCCAGGCCGAGATCGGCGGCCAGCTTGCCGATCATGTCGATTGCCGCGTCGGCGATGACGGTGCCCGGCGGGTAGATCGCCGCGGCGCCGGCGTCGTAGAGCTCCTGGAAGTCGCCCGGCGGGATGACGCCGCCGACGACGACCATGATGTCTTCGCGGCCCAGCTTGGCCAGCTCGGCGCGCAGCTCCGGCACCAGGGTCAGGTGGCCGGCGGCCAGCGAGGACACGCCCACGACGTGGACGTCGGCGTCGACCGCGGACTTGGCGGCCTCCTCCGGCGTCTGGAACAGCGGTCCCACGTCGACGTCCATGCCCAGGTCGGCGTACGCGGAGGCGACGACCTTCTGGCCGCGGTCGTGGCCGTCCTGGCCCATCTTCGCCAGGAAGATGCGCGGGCGGCGGCCTTCCTCGGCCTCGAACTCGTCGGCCATGGCGATGGCCTTCGCGACGTTGGACACGGTGCCCTCCTTGCCCACCTCGTCCTTGTACACGCCGGACAGCGTGCGGATCTCGGCCTGGTGGCGGCCGAAGACCTCCTCCATGGCGTCGGAGATCTCGCCGATGGAGGCCATGGCGCGGGCGCAGTCCACGGCCAGCTTCAGCAGGTTCTTGTCCAGGTCGCCCGGCTCGCCGGGGTTGCGGCACGCCTCGGTGAGGGCGCGCAGCGCGGCCTGGGTCTTCTCCTCGTCGCGCTCGGCGCGCAGGCGCTGGAGCTTCTCGTTCTGCTCCTGGCGGACGCGGGAGTTCTCGACCTTGAGGACCTCGATCTCCTCGTCCTCTTCGACCTGGTACTTGTTGACGCCGATGAGCGCCTGGCGGCCGGAGTCGATGCGGGCCTGGGTGCGGGCCGCGGACTCCTCGATGCGCAGCTTCGGGATGCCCTCGACGGTGGCCTCGGCCATGCCGCCGGCCTCCTCGACCTCCTCGATGTGCTGGCGCGCGCGCTTGACCAGCTCGTTGGTCAGCCACTCGATGTAGTACGAGCCGGCCCACGGGTCGACCGGGCGGACCGTGTTCGACTCCTGCTGCAGCAGCAGCTGGGTGTTTCGGGCGATGCGGGCCGAGAAGTCGGTCGGCAGGGCCAGGGCCTCGTCCAGCGCGTTGGTGTGCAGCGACTGGGTGTGGCCCTGGGTCGCCGCCATCGCCTCGATCGCGGTGCGCGCCACGTTGTTGTAGACGTCCTGGGCGGTCAGCGACCAGCCGGAGGTCTGCGAGTGGGTGCGCAGCGACCGGGACTTCGGGCTCTTCGGGTCGAACTTGTTCACCAGTTCGGCCCACAGGATGCGGCCGGCGCGCAGCTTGGCGATCTCCGTGAAGGTGTTCATGGAGATGCCCCAGAAGAACGACAGGCGCGGGGCGAACTTGTCGATGTCCAGGCCGGCGTCCAGGCCGGCGCGGATGTACTCGACGCCGTCGGCCAGCGTGTACGCCAGCTCCAGGTCGGCCGTCGCGCCGGCTTCCTGGATGTGGTAGCCGGAGATGGAGATCGAGTTGAACTTCGGCATCTTCAGCGAGGTGTACTCGAAGATGGAAGAGATGATCCGCATCGACGGCTTCGGCGGGTAGATGTACGTGTTGCGGACCATGAACTCCTTGAGGATGTCGTTCTGCACGGTGCCGCGCAGCTCCTCCGGGGGCACGCCCTGCTCCTCGGCGGCGACGATGTACATCGCCATCACCGGCAGGATCGCGCCGTTCATGGTCATGGACACGGACACGCCGCCGAGGTCGATGCTGTCGAACAGCTGGCGCATGTCGTAGATCGAGTCGATGGCCACGCCGGCCATGCCGACGTCGCCGGTGACGCGCGGGTTGTCCGAGTCGTAGCCGCGGTGCGTGGCCAGGTCGAACGCGACCGACAGGCCCTTCTGGCCGGCCGCGAGGTTGCGGCGGTAGAACGCGTTGGACTCGGCGGCGGTGGAGAAGCCCGCGTACTGGCGGATCGTCCACGGCTGGTTGGTGTACATGGTCGGGTACGGCCCGCGCATGAACGGGGCCAGGCCCGGGAACGAGTCCACGGGGTGGCCCTCGGCGGCCGCGGCCTCGCGATCGGCGCGGTCGTAGACGCGCTTGACGTCGATGCCCTCGGGGATGGTCCAGGTCTCGGTTGCGGCGCCGGGCTGCCCGTCGGCGGCCGGGGCGGCGTCCTCGCCGGTCCGCGGCACGTCCGCGAAACTGGGGATGGTGGTCATTGGTCCGTTCACGCTCCCAGGGAGTCCAGCAGCCGCGAGAGCTCCGCGACGGCGTCGATGTTCATGGTCAGGTAGCCGTCCGGGCGGGCATCGCCCTCGGCGTCGGCGAAGATCTTCTCCGGACCGGCGACGAGCACCTCGGAGGCGCCGGCCGCGCGGGCGGCCTTCACGGCGTCAGCGCCGGAGGCGGCGTATTCGCCGTCGGCGCCGCACAGCACGACGATCGGGGCGGACTTGGCGGCCTCGTCGAAGGACGCCTCGCCCGGCACGACCTGGCCCGGGTTGAGGGCCTCGATGCCGCCGGAGGCGAGCAGGTTGGCGGTGAAGCCGGTGCGGATGTTGTGCTTGGCCAGTGGGCCCAGCGGCAGCATCGCGATCTGCGGGCGGCGGCCCTGCTCGGCGAGGAAGTCGTCGGAGCGGTTGCGCAGCGCCTCGAAGTCGGCGGCCCAGCGGCGGACGCGCTCGTTGACCGGGCGGGCCTCCGCGGGCAGCGGGGCCTCGGCCAGGTTCGGGAACTCGTTGATCGCGGTGATCTTGGTGCGGCGGTGGGCGATGTCGGCGCGGCGCTGCTCGTACGCGGCGTCGATGTTCTCGCGGACGTGGTCGTAGGCGGTTTCGATGCCGCCGTAGGACTCGACGTCGGTGAAGATCTTCCACGCGCGGTCGGCGATCTCGTCGGTCAGCTCCTCCACGAAGTAGGAGCCGCCGGCGGGGTCGGCGACGAAGCCGAGGTGCGACTCCTCCAGGAGCAGCAGGTTGGTGTTGCGCGCGATGCGGGCGGCGAAGGTGCGGGAGACGCCCGGCTGGCCGCCGTGGATGGCGTTGTCGAAGGGCAGCACCTCGACGGTGGTCGCACCGCCGACGCCGGCGGCGAACGCCGCGACGGTGACGCGGAGCATGTTCACCCACGGGTCGCGCTGCGAGAACATCACCGGCGCGGTGACGGCGTGGTTCGGCGCGGAACCGTGGCCGGGGGCGCCGGCGACCTCCGCGACGCGGGCCCACAGGGTGCGGGCGGCGCGGAACTTCGCGATGGTGTTGAACTGGTCGTCGGTGGCCGAGTACCGGAAGGAGATCTGGTCCAGGGCCTCCTCGGTGCTCAGGCCCGCGCCGGTGAGGGCGCGCAGGTACGCGACGCCGACGGCCAGCGCGTAGCCGATCTCCTGGGCGTCGGTGGCACCCATGTTGGCGAAGGCGACGCCGTCGACCAGCAGGGTGCGGACGCTGCCGGAACGCTTGGCGTTGGCGACGGCCATCTCCACGGCCTTCTCCAGCGAAACCTCGGCGGCGCCGGTGTACTGGCTGGTCAGCGGGGCGGCGGACAGCTCGATGTCGACCGCTTCCGGGTCCTTCAGGTCCGCGGCGTCGACGAGCGCGAGCAGCGCCTCGGCGGCCTCTGCGACGTCGTCCCCGGCCTCGACCGCGATCGGTGCGAGATCCAGGTACACGCCCTTCAGCAGCGCGGGCAGGTCCGCGGCGGACAGCCCGTTGCGCAGATCCAGGCGAACGGCGGACGTGCCGTTGGTCAGGGCGTCGAGAAGCGCCTTGCTGACCTCGGCGGCGGAACCGCTGCCGGTGCGCCCGAAGGTCTCGCGCACACCCCAGCCCGCGTCGTCGGCGCCGCGCAGGCGCGCGCCGCGGGTGAACGGGAACTGGCCGGGGGCCGGGGCCTCCGCCAGATCATCCGCCCGGGTGTACAGCGGGCGGACTTCCACTCCGTCGTACGTGGTGGTGTTGAGCTTCTTCCAGACGTCCAACGGAACGTCGGCGACGTCTTGCTTCCGCACCCGGGCGAATACCCCGGCGACTGCCTTGTGCCACGAGGCTTGCTGTTCCTCGAAGTCGGGCGGAAGCGGGGTCCCTGAGGCATTGGGGGCCGTTCGGTCAGTCACGGCGGACCTTCTCCCTTGCTTGTCATGCGCCCCAAACCCGGCCCCGGCCTCCCCCGGGGCGGCCTCGGAAAAGCCGTGCGGAGTGGTCGGTCGGTCCGGGAATGGACGGCGTTTGCGTGTTCACGTAAACCGGCCGGGACGGATTCCCGGTGCTCTGCAGCACCGTTCACCCGCTCGGAACCGGTCACCGTGTCAATAGTAATTAGGCTCCTGCAACAGCTTCGACCGGGTCTCGGCTCCCACCCCCGGAATGCCGGAAGCCGTGCGGCTTTTCTGCCCGGACCCGACACGAACGGGCTTTGCGACGTCCGTTTCGCCCCGTGTCCGGTGTGCCGGGGTGGGGTGCGCCGCGAACGGGGGTAACCTCATCCGGGTGTCAGGAACCGCTCCCCGCCCCCGCGCGGACCGCCCGCGAACGGCCCGGCCGCTGGTGCTGTTGGCGCTCGCCGCGGCCGCCGTGGCGGTGCTCTTCGTCGTCGACGTGCCGACCATCGACGCCATCCGCGGATGGGCCGACGCGACGGGCGCGTGGTTCCCCGCCGTCTTCTTCCTGGCGTACGTGGGGTTCACGCAGCTTCCGATCCCGCGCACCGTCTTCACGCTGTCGTCGGGCATTCTGTTCGGCGCGCTGCCGGGGATCGCGATGGCGCTGGTCGCGACGGGGACGTCGGCGATCGTGTCGCTGGTCGTCGTCAGGCATTTCGCCCGCGACTGGGCGCGCGGCTTCCTGGTGCGGCACCGCCGGCTCATGGACGTCGACCGCCGCCTGGAGCGGCGGGGCTGGCTGGCCGTCGCCTCGCTGCGCATGATCGCCGCGGTGCCGTTCGCGCCGCTGAACTACGCGTGCGCGCTGTCGTCGATCCGGCCGCTGCCGTTCTTCCTGGCGACCATCATCGGCTCCGCCCCCGGCACCATCGCGACGGTCCTGTTCGGCGACGCGTTGACCGGCGGAATGGACTACCGCATCCTCGGAGTGACCGCGCTGCTGCTCTGCGTGGGTCTGGCCGGATTGGTCCTCGACGCGCGGACGCCGGTCGTCGATTCCGTCAAGTCACGGGGATAGACTCGGGGCATGTTCTCCGTACACGCCCGTTACCGGGGCCGCTCCACCCGCCGTGCCGAGCACGTGCGGGCCTCGGGGGCCGCGCTGTCGCGGCTCGATGGCGTGGGCAAGGTGGTCCCGTCGGGCGTCGAGGAGCTCACGGCCCGGCCGCGCGACGCGGTCGCCACGACGACGCTGACGCTCGCGCTGCTCGCCGCCGGCGACTGGTCGGTCGGCATCGGCGTGTCCCCGGCCGGCGACGCCGATGCCGCGGACGTCGCCGCTGCGGGCGTTCTGGGCAAGGGCGGGCGCGCCGGCACGGTGCGCGTCCGCATCCGCACCGGCGATCCCGGCGGCAAGGAGCTTTCCGACGACATCGCCGCCGCCTTCACCCTGCTCCACCACGTCATCTCCCGCAGATCCCCCGAGGGCCGCGAGGCGACGAACCTCGTGCGCGCGGGGTGGACGCAGGTGGAGGCCGCCGCCGAGCTCGGCGTGAGCAAGCAGGCCATCAACCAGCGGCTGCAGGCCGCCGGCTGGCATGCCGAGGAAGCCGGTTGGTCGCTGGCCGTCCACCTCCTGGAACGTGCCGCGCGGGACTGATCGCGGGCACGGGAGTTTGCGGCGGCGGGCCGTCGTCAAGCAGTTTTGCGCAAGCAGTCGTGCGCAAGCAGTCGTCCGGGACCTACTTCAGGGGCCGGAGCGGGTCCGGGGCCGTCCCGTCGCCGAACGGGCGGCCGCCGAGTTCCTCGCGGCCGTGCGGGGTCAGCCAGACGTCCTCCGACGGGCCCTTCGGGATGATCTGCGTCGGATTGATGTCCTCGTGCACCACGTAATAGTGGGCCTTGATCTGGTCGAAGTCGATGGTCTCGCCGAAGCCCGGCGTCTGGTAGAGGTCGCGGGCGTAGGCCCACAGCACCGGCATCTCCGAGAGCTTTTGCCGATTGCACTTGAAGTGGCCGTGGTAGACGGCGTCGAAACGCGCCAGCGTGGTGAACAGGCGGACGTCGGCCTCGGTGATCGTGTCGCCCATCAGGTAGCGGCGGTCGGCGAGGCGCTCCTCCAGCCAGTCCATGGCGGTCCACAGCCGGTCGTAGGCGGCGTCGTAGGACTCCTGCGAGCCCGCGAAACCGCAGCGGTAGACGCCGTTGTTGATCTCGGTGAAGATCCGCTGCATGACCTCCTCCATCTCGTCGCGGTGCTCCGCCGGCCACAGGTCCGGCGCGCCCTCGCGGTGGAACTGCTTCCACTGCGACGCGAAATCCCGGGTGATCTGGTCGAAGTCGTTGGTGACCACCGCGCCGTCGCGCTCGTCGACCATCGCCGGGACCGTGATGCCGCGCGGGTAGCCCGGCTCGCGCGTGAAGTAGGCCTCCTGCAGGCGCTCGATGCCCAGCACGGGATCGACGCCGTCGGGGTCGAGGTCGAAAGTCCACGACCGCGGATCGTGCACCGGGCCCGCCAGCCCCATCGAGATGACGTCCTCCAGGCCGAGGAGGCGGCGGACGATGATCGCCCGGTTCGCCCACGGGCAGGCCTGTGCCGCGATGAGTCGGTAGCGGTTCGGCTCGACCGGGTAGCCGTCCTCCCCGTCGACCGTGATGCGCGTGGTGATGTAGCGCATGTCGCGCTTGAAGCTCTTGCCCTTGTCCACGTAGACGCCCGGGGTGTCGTGGGGGTTCGTGGTGTTTCCGGTGTCGTTCGAGTCCTTGCCGTCCTTGCCGTCGCCGTTCGCCTGTGCGCTCATGCCGTACACCCTAGATGACATGTCAACAAGCGGCAAGGGTTGAGCGGAATTCCGATCGCGGTGATATGGGCCGCCGCAACGGAAAAGGCGGCGACCGATCCGAAGATCGATCGCCGCCCTCACCCATCTCCGGTCCCGGTGCGGAACCGGAGCGCCGGCGTGAAGTCAACGGTCCCGGCGCGGGAATGGTGCGCCAGAGCGATCAGGGGCGCCAGGTTTGCCCGCCCATGCCGGTCGGATCGGAATCATCCGGCCCACCCGGCTGTCCGGGGCGTCCGAGGTCACGGCGACCACTCGGCTTCCCGTAGCCGCCCGCAGGACCCGCCTGGCCCGGGCCCTGCTGACCGGCATGTCCGGGGTGACCGGGCTCCGAACGGTAATCGGTCGGATGTGCGGCGGGCTGGCCCGGCTGCGCCCCGGCCTGCGTTCCCGGGTACTGGCCGAAGCCGGCATCGGCGCCCGCACCGCGCGGGTCTCCGGCGGGCAGACCCCGCTCGGCGGACCCGCCACGGCCCGCATGGGCGCCATTTCCGCCATTCTCACGGGTGATCGGCGACTCCTGGGCCGCCTCTTCCACCGACTTGCGCTTCGACTGCGCCGCCAGCGCGGGATCCTCCACCGGACGGTTGGCGACCTCGTTGGCCGCCGCGACGGCACGGGCGATCTCCGGGTTCGAGGACATGTCGAACCAGTCCTCGTCCTTGTCCCGGTCGGCTTCCTCGCGGGCCTCGGGGGTGACGGCCGGCGGCTCGTAGCGGAACACGCCGTTCTCGTCGGCCTTGCCGAAGGCGCGGGCGAAGCTCTCCAGCGAGTCGCCGAACTGCGACGGCACCATCCAGACGGTGTTGCCCTCGTTGTTGGCCAGCTCCGGCAGCTTCTCCAGGTACTGCCACGCAAGCAGCTCCGGCGTCAGCTGCGACGCCTTCACGGCCGCGTTGACCTTCTGGATGGCGCGCGCCTCGCCCTGGGCCTCCAGGTAACGGGCGGCGCGGTCGCCTTCGGCGCGCAGGATCGTCGCCTGCCGCTCGCCTTCCGCGGCGAGGATGGCGGCGTGCTTGTTGCCCTCCGCGGCGAGGATCTGCGCCTGCTTGCGGCCCTCGGCGGTCTTGATGTCCGCCTCGCGGGTGCCTTCCGCGGTGAGGATCATCGCGCGCTTCTCGCGGTCCGCCTTCATCTGCTTCTCCATCGACTGCTGGATGGACGGCGGCGGCTCGATGGCCTTCAGCTCGACGCGGGCGATGCGCAGGCCCCACTTGGCGGTGGCCTCGTCCAGCTCGCCGCGCAGGCGGCGGTTGATGTAGTCGCGGGACGTCAGCGTCTCTTCCAGCGTCAGGCCGCCGACGACGTCGCGCAGCGTGGCGGTGGTGATCTGCTCGATGCCGAAGATGTAGTCGGCGACGCCGTAGATGGCGCGGGCGGGGTCGTTGACCTGGAAGGTCACCACGGTGTCGATGGCGACGGTCAGGTTGTCCTCGGTGATCACCGCCTGCGGCGGGAACGTCACCATCCGCTCGCGGGTGTCCACCTTTTCGCGCACTCGATCGATGAACGGGATGACGAACGCCAGCCCGCCGGACAGGGTCCGGGTGTACCGCCCGAGCCGCTCGATGACGGCCGCCTCGCCCTGCGGCACGAGGATTATCGCCTTGCTCACGAACACCAGCACGAGCAAGACGAGTACGACCGAGAAAATGATTGCCGCCATGGGCTTACACCTCCTTATCCACGACGGCCGTGTTGCCGTCGATGCTGACCACCGTGACGCGGTCCCCGGGTGAGAATCTCACGCCGGGCACCAATGCGCGCGCCGACCACAGTTCGCCGGCGACCCTGATCATTCCGGCGTGGTCGTCGACCGCTTCCTCGACGGACCCGGTGCGCCCGGTGAGTTGCCGGGGGTTGGACTCCACCGCGTCCGGATCCGCGCCGGCGAACATTTTCCGGCGCAGCACTGGCCGCACCAGGCCGATGAGGCCGACGCTGGTCACGGCGAAAACGGTGATGTCCACCCACAACGGGGTGTCCGCCAGCGATACCCCGGCGGCGGCCAGCGCGCCTCCCGCGACCATCAGCATCGACAGGTCGCCGACGAGAAGTTCGAGGAAGACGAGCAAGATGCTCAGTCCAAACCAAATGATCGAAGCCACGTGGCCAGCCTACAGAAGACGGCGGACCGGGGAGTCGAAAAAAATTTCGCTTGACGACGCCCGCGCGGGCGTCGTCAAGCGAAAGTCCCGGGGCACCGCGGATGTGGGCCGAAAATCAGCTGAGGTGGGGTTCCGTGACGAAGTCGACGAGCCGTTCGACGGCGCCGATGAGCGCCGGCTCGAGGTCGCGGAATGAGTTCACGGCACCGTAGACGCGGCGCCAGCCGTCCCGCGGGTCACCCCAGCCGAGGCGGTCGCAGACGCCGGTCTTCCAATCCTCGCCGTAGGGCACCTCGGGCCAGGCAGGGATGCCGACCGCGGAGGGCTTCACCGCCTGCCAGACGTCGATGTACGGATGGCCGGTGACCAGGACGTGCGGGCCGACCCGCTGCGTCATCCGGGACTCCTTCGATCCTTCGACGAGGTGGTCGGCCAGCACGCCGACGCGGCGGCCGGGCCCGGGCCCGAACTCGGCGAGCCGCGCCCCGAGGTTGTCCAGGCCCTCGAGATGCTCGACGACGAAGCCCTCGACGCGCAGGTCATGGCCCCACACGCGCTCGACGATGGCGGCGTCGTGGATGCCCTCCACCCAGATCCGGCTCGGCAGGGCGACCTTCGCCTCCACGCCGGCCACGCGCCGCGAACCCGACGCCGACCTGTCCAGCCGCGGATCGGCCTTCTTCGGCGCGGGCCGCGTCAGGGTGACCCGCCGCCCGTCGACGAGGAACGCGCTGGGCGACATGCGGAACAGCCGCACCTTCCCGCGCCGGTCCTCCAGCTTCACGCAATCGGCATCCTGCAGCTTCTCGAACCCGACCACCGCGCCAACGTACCCGTCGACCGCCGACTCCACCACGAGCCCCTCCTCGGCCGGCACCTCCGGCGCCACCATCGCCCGGCGGCGGGCATGGCCGCGGGCACCGCCGAAAACGTCCTGCGAAGCGTAGGGATCGTGGAAGCTCATGGCGATCCAGGGTAGCCGACCGCGCCGCCGATTCCGGGCAGGCGGCGGCGTCGGCTACGGTGTCGTGCCATGGAACGACCTCCGGTGGACCGCGTGCGCGTGGATCAGGTGTGGACCCCCGTCCAGCACACCGCCCTGTGGCTGGGCGCGTGGGTGACGGGGCACGTCTCCTATGATCACCTGCTCGACGCGCTCGACGCCGTCGGTGGCCCGCATACCGCGGAGCTGATCGATGCGACGGTGCCCGACGTCGTCGACGCGGACGGCCCGATCGACCGCGCCGCTCTGCTGCGCCTGGTCCGCGCGGTGACCGAGGGAGGCGCGTGGGCCCGCGACGCCGAGCCCCCGGTACGGCTGGTGCTGTCGGGGCCCGGCGAGGCGCCGATGCTGCCGGCGGGCACCGAGCTTTACGATGCCGCCTCCCGCGCCGGCGCCGCCATCGTCCTGGCGGACGCCACCCCGGGTTGGCGCCACGTCCTCGTGCCCGACCGGCTGCCCGGCGGCGGTGGCGTGCGCTGGATGTGGTGGACGGTGGAGGGCCACCTGCCGGAGCCCGCGCACCTGTCCCCCGGCGAAGCCGATCTGATGCTGGCCGACGCGACCCGGCGGGCGGCGGCGAACATCGCCGCATCGGGCCCGGCGGCGCGCCTCGGCGTCGACGCCCCCGATCCGCGCCTGATGGTGGGCACGCTGACGGACCACTTCGACCTCGCCGAGTTGCCGGCCGAATTGCCGCGGCGCGCCGGCGGCCTGTTGGCGCGGGCGGACCGGCTGGCGGCGATCCTCACCGTCGGCCGCTCCGACGTACCCGGCGCCGGCGCGGCGCATGACCCGCACCTGATCCCCCTGTGGCGCGACATCCGCGCGGCCCGCGTCGCCGCCGTCGACCACGCGGTGCGGGAGTGGGCCGCCGATTACGCGGGGGCGTGAGACGGCCGCTTGGCCGGGCTGCAGCAGTCGACGGCGCAGGGCTTGCCGTCGCAGGCCGAGCCGAGCAGCGGTTCGCGGCCCAGGCGGCGCGGTTCGGCGCCTTCGGTGCGCTCCCGGATCAGCTCGACGATCATCTCGGAGAACGCCTCCGTCGGCCCCGGCGTGGCGGCCCGCTCGATGATGATGTCGTGGGCGTCCATCTCGTCCTGGAGCTCCGAATCCAGGTCCCAGACGACCTCGATGTGGTCGGAGATGAACCCGACGGGGCACACGATCGCCGCGTCGACGCCGTCGTCCCAGATCGCCTCGATGTGGTCGACGACGTCGGGTTCGAGCCACGGGACCTGCGGCGGGCCGGAGCGCGACTGCCAGACGACGTCGTATTCGCCGGCGCCGACCTGCTCTGCGATCAGGCCGGCGGCTTCGTTGACCTGGCGCGAGTAGAGGTTCCCGCCCAGCGACGCCGGCCCCGAGGCGTCGTCGGCGGAGTTCGGGATGGAGTGGGCGGTGAACACCAGGCGGGCACCGTCGCGGCGCTCGGCGGGCAGTTTGGCCCGCGCCTCCTCCACCGCGCGGGCGAACTCGCCGATCATCAGCGGGTGGTCGTGGAAGCCGCGCAGCTTCTCCATCTCGATGGAGCCCAGCTCCGGCTTCGATGCGAGGTGCTCCTGCGCGCGGGCGATGTCCTCGTGGTACTGGCGGCAGCCCGAGTACCCGGCCCACGCCGACGTGGCGAACACCAGCGCGCGCGTGACGCCATCGCGCGCCATCCGCTCGACGGTGTCCTCCACCATCGGGTGCCAGTTGCGGTTGCCGAAGTAGACGGGCAGGTCGATGCCGTGCTCGGCGAGCTTCTTTTCCAGGTTCGCGATGATCTCGCGGTTGAGGTCGTTGAGCGGCGACCGGCCGCCGAAGTGGTAATAGTGCTCGCCGACCTCGTCGAGCCGCTCCGGGGGGATGCCCCTGCCGCGGGTGACGTTCTCCAGGAAGGGTCGGACGTCCTCCTTCTTCTCCGGTCCGCCGAAGGACAGGACCAGAATCGCGTCGAAGGGGCGGTCAAGCGGGGCATCACTCATGGGGGCCAGCTTAATCGGATGGGTGCACCCGTCGAGCGAGGGGACCCTAAGACGCGCGGCGCCGCTTTGCGACGACCCGCGTCACCGCGGCCGGCCGGGAATCGGGGCGATCGCCGGACGATTCAGGGGATGCGGCGGCCCAGGAACAGGGAGGCTGCGGCGGATGCGAGGAGCAGGGCGAACGCCCCGATCATCCACGGCCGCGGGTTCTCGGACCGGCGCAGCTCGTAGCCGATTTCGTCGGTGAGTTCGCCGTAGACGCCCCGCAATTCGTCCAGGCTCGACGCCGCGTGGAACTCTCCGCCGGTGCGCCTGGCGATCTCCATGAGGGATTCGTCGTCGTTGGGCACCAACACCGTCTGGCCGCCGGAGGTGATGGCCCCATCGCGGGTGCCGAAGGAAATCGTGTGGATGGGCAGCCCGATCTTCGCGGCCTCGTCGGCGGCGGTGTAGGCGCCGCGCGGATCGTCCAGTTCCGCGGGGATGGTCTGCTTGCCGTCGGAAAGCAGGACGACCGCGGCCGGGGGCGGACCTTCGGGGCCCCGGACCTGCTCGCCGAATTGGACGATGGCCGATTGCGCCGCGGCGATGGCGTCGCCGGTGGCCGTCGCGCTGTCCAGGCGGGCGCCCTCGAGGGCGCGGGCGACGGTGTCGTGGTCGGTCGTGGGCATGACCGGCGTCTGCGCGCGGCCGGCGAAGGTGACCAGGCCGACGTTGAGGTCGTCGGGCAGCGAATCGAGGAATTCCTTGCCGGCCTTCTTCGCCGTCGTCAAGCGGTCCGGCTGGACATCCGTCGCGGACATCGAGAAGGACACGTCGACGACGAGCATGATCGTCGCCCGGTTCCGCGCCACCTTCGTTTCGGCCAACGGCCCCGCCAGCGCGATGGCGAGCACCGCCACCGCGGTGAGCAGCGCCACGACCGGCGCATGTCGCAGCCACGGGCGCCCCGGCCCGGAGACGTCGGCGACGACGCTGAAGTTGCCGAATGCGATCGACCGCCGGCGCTTCCGCTTTTCAATGATGACGTACGCCGCCGCCGCGGCCGCGGGCACCAGCAGGCCAAGCAACCACCAGGGATGCGCGAATGCCCCGATCATCGGCCGCCCCCGATCCCGCCTCGCCCCATGGCGACCGTGCGCGGCGGACCCGACGCCGGGGACAACCGGCCGGGAGCCATCTGGCGGGCGAAATCGAGCACCCAATCGCGGTCCGTGCGCAGTTCGACGATCCGCGCCCGGGACGATCGCAGTGCCGCGGTGACCTTCCGGGAATGCTCGCGGGCCGCGGCCTCGTATCGCCTCCTGATGTCGTCGTCGATGTCGACTTCGAGCATCTCGCCGGAGACCGGATCGGACAGGCGCACGGGACCGTCGCCCGGCAGCGCCTCGTCGGCCGGGTCGATCAGCCGGATCGCCAGCACGTCGGTGCGAGTGCCCGCCACCCGCAGGGCGTCGGCCCAATCGACGGGGCCGAGGAAGTCGGAGATGACCGTGACCAGACCGGCCTGCGGCGCCCGCGAGGGCAGCGTGCCCAGGTCCGCGGCCAGGCCGGAACCGCCGACGTGGCGCGCCGCATGGGAGATCAGGCGCATGGCGTGCGCCCGACCCTGCCCCGGCGGGATCAACGTCCCGTCGGCGATCAAACCCGTGCGATCGCCCGGGTTGTCCGCCAAAAGGGCGACCGCGGCGGTGGCGGCGGTGAGCAGGTGGCGTTTCGTCGTGGGCCCGAAGCCCGTCGTCAGGCGCGGGGACGCCTCGGCGGCGATCCACGACTCCAACTCGCGCTCGGCCTCCGGGTCGCGCACGTGGGCGACTCCGGTGCGCGCGGTGACGGACCAGTCCATGAACCGGACGTCATCGCCGACCACGTATTCGCGCGCCGAATCGGGATCGGTGCCGGGACCGGTCGAGGCGGATGCGAAGGCGCCGCGCAGCAGCCCGTCGAGCCGCCGCGTGACCGTCAGCTCCAGGTGCCGCAGCACCCGGCCGAGGTCGCGGTCGATGCCCGTCTCCCCCGTGGCGGGGTCCCCGCCGCTCATGCCCCGGCGCCCACCTCGGGCAGGTGCACCCGCGCCAGGACCCGGTCGATGATCGCCTCGGGGGTCACCTCGTCGGCGAGCCCCTCGTAGGACAGGACGAGACGGTGCCGCAGCACGTCCGGGAGCACCTCGACGACGTCGGCGGGGGTCACGTAGTCGCGGCCCTTGAGCAGAGCCGTCGCCCTCGCGGCGGTGACGGTGCCGAGCGTCGCGCGGGGCGAGGCCCCGTAGGCCAGCCACCGCCCCACGTCGTCCAGGTTCGCCCGTGCGGGATTGCGGGTCAGCTCGATGACGGCGACCACGTAATCGATGAGCGAATGGTGGACGAACACCTCGCGGGTCCGCCTCTGCAGGCCGCGCACGGTCTCGGGGTCGAGGATGCGCCTCGCCGTCGGCGGCGTCGAACCCATGCGGTAGACGATCTCGCGCTCCTCGGAGGGAGTCGGGTAGTCGACGACGACCTTGAACAGGAAACGGTCGCGCTGCGCCTCCGGCAGCGGGTAGACGCCCTGGTTCTCGATGGGGTTCTGCGTCGCCAGCACCAGGAAGGGCTCGGGCACGGGGCGGGAAACGCCGGCGATGGACACCTGGTGCTCCGCCATGACCTCCAGCAGCGCCGACTGGACTTTCGCGGGAGCGCGGTTGATCTCGTCGGCAAGCACGACGTTGGCCATGACCGGCCCGGGCTCGGTGATGAATTCGCCGGTGTCCTGGCGGAACACCCGCGTGCCCACGATGTCGGAGGGCACCAGGTCAGGGGTGAACTGGATGCGCGAGAAGCTGCCGCCGATGACGGTGGCGAACGTGGACACGGCCAGGGTCTTCGCCACGCCGGGCACGCCTTCCAACAGCACGTGGCCCCCGGAGAGCATGGCCACGACCAGCTGCCGGCAGAGGTGGCCTTGGCCAACGACGACCTGGCTCATCTCGGAGAGGACCCTGCGCAGATCCGGGGCGTGGGTCTCCGGGGTGTCGGTCACGTCGTCTTCTCCTGGGGTCGGGTGCGGTCCTCCCCGCAGATTAGACGAGGCGCACGACGTTGGGGGTCATCCCGTTGTACCGCACGGCGGTGACGCGGACGTTCGAACCGGACTGCGGGGCCTCGATCATCTGGCCGTTGCCCAGGTAGATGGCCACGTGGCCGTGCCCGTTGGGCCCGTAGAAGATCAGGTCGCCGCGCTGCATGTCCGAGGCGGGGTGGTGGGTGCCGCGCTGGTACTGGTAGCCGGTATAGTGCGGCAGGCTGATGCCGATGCCGGCGTAGGCGTACAGCGTCAGGCCGGAGCAGTCGAAGCCGACCTTGTCGTAGTCGCCGTGCGCGTCGGCGTTGCCGCCGTCGCGAATTCCCTTGGTCGGGCCGTTGGCGTCGCCGCCGCCCCAGGCGTAGGGCACGCCGACCTGCGCCATCGCGCGGGAGATGACCGTTTCGATCTTCGCGGAGCGGTCACCGGCGCTCGGCGTCGGCGATTCCGGATTGGCGGGCGGCGCGGTCTGGACCGTCGTGGCGTTGCCGCCGGTCCCCTCGGTCGCGTCGCCGTCGCCGGTGGCGCCGGGATTGCTTTGCGACGACCCGCCGTCCCCGAACCAGGAGCCGCCCGTCCGGGCATCGGGCCGCGCCGACCGCGTGGTCGTCGGGTCGGACGGAGTCGATTGCGCGGACGGCGATTCGGAGGAGTCCTCCGACGGTGCGTCCTGCGTGGTCGTGGCCGAAGGAGCGTTCGTCCGGTTCCCGCCGCGCGTCTGCGGCGTGCCCGTGGCGGCGGCCCCAGCGTCGCCGGACCCGTTCGATTCCGCAGCATCGGCGG
This sequence comes from Corynebacterium hansenii, assembly GCF_030408795.1. Taxonomy (NCBI): domain Bacteria; kingdom Bacillati; phylum Actinomycetota; class Actinomycetes; order Mycobacteriales; family Corynebacteriaceae; genus Corynebacterium; species Corynebacterium hansenii. The sequence continues at coordinate 1,564,434 of NZ_CP047211.1, read as the reverse complement.
CATCGGAGGCGGCATCGTTTCCGCCGCCCTCGATCACGCCGTCGCGGGCGCCGTCGGCGGCCTCGCGGACCACCTGATCCTCGGTCCGCCCACCGTTGGAATCACCCGATCGGGCGTAGGCGTCGAGTGCGCGGCGGGCGGCATCGAGGGCCGCGCGGGCGGCGTCGCGCTGGATGACGGCGGCGGCGTATGCGACGCGTTCGTCGCCGAGCAGGCGCTCGGCCTCCTTGTACACGCGGTCGGCTTCGCCGTGCAGGCGTTCGGCCTCCACCGCGGACTTCTCGGCCTTCGTCCGGGCCTGCCGCAGGGAGGACTCCGCGTTGGCGGCCTTGGTGCGCGCGCGATCCAGGTCATTGACGACCGCGCCCTGCTTGTCCGCCTCGCGGCGCAGGGTGGAGGAACGGTCGAGCACCTCGGCGGCGTCGCCGGCCCCGTTGAGCGCGGAGGGCAGCGAGTGGCCCTGGCGCATGGCGGCGCGGGCGACCTCGTCGAAGGTGCCCTGCGCCCCGCGGAGATCGTCGCGGGTGTCCCCGAACGTCTTCTTCGCCTTCTCCGCCTCGCCGCCGAGCCGCTTGGCTTCATCCCGCGCGATCTGGAGATCGGCGAAAGCGCGGTTGGCGTCCTCGCGGAGACCGCCCATCTTCGTCTCGAGGTCGGAGACGCGGCGCTCGCGATCCGCGACCTCGCGGACGAGCTTCTGCAGAAGGGCGTCCGTGCCCGACTCGGCATGCGTGCCACCGCCGGCCGGCTGCGCCGAAACGGCGGGCGCGAACACGACCATGAGGCCGACGATCAAGGCTCCGGCAATGGGGCGGATCCACCCGAGGCGGTTCCGGGATGTCCGGCTGACTGCCACCTTCGACTCCTTGCTATGCGAAATGGGCCGGGGCGGGGATTCGGAGGCAACTTCCCCATTGCCCGAATCGGATGCCGGCCGGAACCGACGCCACTCCCGGCGGTGCGCGTCCCGGGAGGCCACAGAGACAACCCAGGTAACAATTTGCACGCTACGACACATCGCTCCCCGAGGACACATGAGTCACAGGTGAAACGCGGAGACCTTGGCTCGTGACCGTTTCGTTACGGGTGATGTGCAGCCAATTCCGCCATGTGTTCGAAGTGTGTGATATTGGTCACAAACAGCGAAAATGGCGTGTGTCGGGTCGCGGCAGCGTCGAAAAGCAAGTATTCAGGCTTGCCTGGTGTCAAGGTAGAGGGCTTGATTTCCGCGTTTGCGCAGGCAAAGGTATATCGCATTAACTATGCGGTCAGGGGTTTACGCGACCGTTATCCCGTGGCGGTCGCGGGCGGCGAACCGCCGGTGCTCAGCCGCGCTTCGGCCGATGGGAGCGGATCCACCAGAAGATGATGAGGACCGCGAAAACGAGGACGATCCCGCCGCCCACGGCGAGGCTCAGGTTGAAGAACGGCACGGTGAACGAACCCGCGGTGTCGACGAAGGCCTCGAAGCCCTCCGGGTACTTCTTCGGGTACTCCATCATCTCGTGGCCGGCGAGCTCCAGGGCCGCGCGCGGGATCTGGTCCGACGATGCCGCAACGGAGAACGGGGCGCGCACGATGACGGTGCCGCCGTCCGCGGCGACGATCTCGTTGGCGAAGTTGCGCAGGTCCGTCGTCCCCATCGGGTCGCGGTCGACGACGACGATCTTCAGGTCCTCCACTCCCCTGGCCGCCGCCGAATCGACGATGGGGCGCAGCACGGCCTCCAGATCCTCGTTGGCCGTGACGATCGAATCCTCCCGCAGAGCCTGGACGACCGTCTCCGGATCGAGGTTCTCCACGTACATCGGTGTGCCTTCGTTCATGGCCTCGGCGTTTCCTCCCGGTCGTCTGGTCCCCCGCGTACCCCACCATCATGCCGTCCCGAGGGGGTGAATTCGGGCAAGGGCCCCGGCGCGCCGTGTCCGGGTGGGTGCAACAGAACGCCCGTACTGTTATTCTTGGGGGAGGTCGAGCCGGACCGCGGCGCACCGCATGATCCACATGCGCAAACGGTGCCCCACGCGACGCGTTCGCGCCAAGTGCCACCAGGGCCCACTCGTGTGCAGGGTCCGAGGCGCGCACCCCACGAGCAAAGAATTGGAGCAGACTGTGACTGAAAGCAAGAACTCCTTCAACGCCAAGAGCACCCTCGAGGTCGGCGGGAAGTCCTACGACTACTTCCGCCTCGACGCCGTGCCCGGCATGGAGAAGCTTCCTTACGCCCTCAAGGTTCTCGGCGAGAACCTGCTGCGCAACGAGGACGGCGCGAACATCACCGAGGAGCACATCAACGCGGTCGCGAACTGGGATGCGTCGGCTGAGCCGTCCATCGAGATCCAGTTCACCCCGGCCCGCGTGATCATGCAGGACTTCACCGGCGTCGCCTGCGTCGTCGACCTCGCCACCATGCGCGAGGCCGTGAAGACCCTCGGCGGCGACCCGGACAAGGTCAACCCGCTGAACCCGGCCGAGATGGTCATCGACCACTCCGTCATCATCGAGGCCTTCGGCAACGAGGACGCCCTCGAGAAGAACGTCGAGATCGAGTACCAGCGCAACGACGAGCGCTACCGCTTCCTGCGCTGGGGCACCGGCGCCTTCTCGAACTTCCGCGTCGTTCCCCCGGGAACCGGCATCGTCCACCAGGTCAACATCGAGTACCTGGCCCGCACCGTCTTCGACAACGACGGCGTCGCCTACCCGGACACCTGCGTCGGCACCGACTCGCACACCACCATGCAGAACGGCCTGGGCATCCTGGGCTGGGGCGTCGGCGGCATCGAGGCCGAGGCCGCCATGCTGGGCCAGCCGATCTCCATGCTGATCCCGCGCGTCGTCGGCTTCAAGCTGACCGGCGACACCCCGGCCGGCGTCACCGCGACCGACGTCGTCCTGACCATCACGGACATGCTCCGCCAGCACGGCGTCGTCGGCAAGTTCGTCGAATTCTACGGCGCCGGCGTCTCCAAGCTGCCCCTGGCCAACCGCGCCACCATCGGCAACATGTCGCCGGAGTTCGGCTCCACCGCCGCGATCTTCCCGATCGACGACGAGACCACCAAGTACCTGCGCCTGACCGGCCGCTCCGAGGAGTCCGTCGCGCTGGTCGAGGCCTACGCCAAGGCCCAGGGCATGTGGCTGGACGAGAACACCCCGGAGGCCGAGTACTCCGAGTACCTCGAGCTGGACCTGTCGACGGTCGTCCCGTCGATCGCCGGCCCGAAGCGCCCGCAGGACCGCATCGAGCTGTCCTCCTCGAAGGAGCAGTTCCGCAAGGACCTGCACAACTACACCAACGGCTCCGGCGACGGCGACGTCCAGGACTACGTGGCCGAGGGCGGCAACGCCGGCAAGGGCGGCGCCGAGCTGTCCTTCACCGACGACGCCAGCGTCCCCAACCTGGCCCTGGGTTCGGCGGGCCGCCCGTCCAACCCGATCAAGGTCAACTACAACGGCAAGGACATGGTCCTCGATCACGGCATGGTCTCCATCGCCTCGATCACGTCCTGCACCAACACCTCGAACCCGTCCGTCATGGTCGGCGCCGCCCTCCTGGCGCGCAACGCCGCGGACAAGGGCCTGAAGTCGGCCCCGTGGGTCAAGACCTCGATGGCCCCGGGCTCGCAGGTCGTCACCGGCTACTACGAGAAGGCGGGCCTGTGGCCGGCCCTGGAGGCCATGGGCTTCTACCTCGTCGGCTACGGCTGCACCACCTGCATCGGCAACTCCGGCCCGCTGCCGCAGGAGATCTCCGAGGCGATCAACGAGGCCGACCTCGCCGCCACCGCGGTGCTCTCGGGCAACCGCAACTTCGAGGGCCGCATCAACCCGGACGTCAAGATGAACTACCTGGCGTCCCCGATCCTGGTCATCGCCTACGCGATCGCCGGCACCATGGACTTCGACTTCGAGACCGAGTCCCTGGGCAAGGACCAGGACGGCAACGACGTCTTCCTCAAGGACATCTGGCCCTCCACCGAGGAGATCGAGTCCGTCATCGAGGAGTGCATCACCTCCGAGCTGTACGACGAGGACTACGCCGACGTCTTCGCGGGCGACGAGCGCTGGCAGAACCTGCCGACCCCCGAGGGCAAGACCTTCGCGTGGGACGACAAGTCCTCCTACATCCGCAAGGCGCCGTACTTCGACGAGATGGAGATGGAGCCGCAGCCGGTTTCCGACGTCAAGGGCGCCCGCGTCCTGGCGGCGCTGGGCGACTCGGTCACCACCGACCACATCTCCCCCGCCTCCTCCATCAAGCCGGGCACCCCGGCCGCGCAGTACCTCGACTCCATGGGCGTCGAGCGCAAGGACTACAACTCGCTGGGCGCCCGCCGCGGCAACCACGAGGTCATGGTCCGCGGCACGTTCGCCAACATCCGCCTGCAGAACCAGCTTCTGGACGGCGTGACCGGCGGCTACACCCGCGACTTCACCCAGGAGGGTGGCCCCCAGTCGTTCATCTACGACGCCGCGCAGAACTACAAGGCCGCCCGCACCCCGCTGGTGGTCATGGGCGGCAAGGAGTACGGCACCGGTTCGTCCCGCGACTGGGCCGCCAAGGGCACCCTGCTGCTGGGCGTCAAGGCCGTCATCGCCGAGTCCTTCGAGCGCATCCACCGCTCGAACCTGATCGGCATGGGCGTCATCCCGCTGCAGTTCCCGGAGGGCGAGTCCTGGAAGTCCCTGGGCCTGGATGGCACGGAGACCTTCGACATCACCGGCATCGAGGAGCTCAACGAGGGCACCACGCCGAAGACGGTCAAGGTCGTCGCCACCAAGGACGGCGGCGAGGCCGTCGAGTTCGACGCGGTCGTCCGCATCGACACCCCCGGTGAGGCCGAGTACTACCGCCACGGCGGCATCCTGCAGTACGTGCTCCGCAACATGATCAACGGCTAGTCGCTTCCCCTCCCTCCGGAGGGGGTGACCCGCCTTTGATCGGGCACCGGGGCCGGGCCGGTCGGTGTTTCCGCCGTCCGTCCCGGCCCCGCGTGCTTGATCGGAGAGGAATGCAGGTGGCCCCAGATGCCGAGAGTCAGTGACGAGGCCCGCGCTTCCCGCAGGAGCGAGATCCTGGTGGGCGCGCGCCGTTGTTTCGCGGAGTTCGGCTATGACGGGGCGACCGTTTCCCGGTTGGAGGCCGCCACGGGCAAGTCCCGGGGCGCGATCTTCCACCATTTCGGTTCCAAGGAAGGCCTTTTCCTCGCTTTGGCCGAGGAGGATGCCGACCGGATGGCCGAGGTGACCGCCACGTCGGGGCTGGTCGAGGTGATGCGCGACGTCGTCGCCCATCCGGACCAGCACGAGTGGTTGGGCACCCGGTTGGAGATCGTCGGGCGCCTGCGCACCGATGCCGAGTTCCGGCGTCGGTGGCTGGAGCATCAGGAGCACCTCGACGGTGCGGTGCAGTCGCGTTTGCGCGACAGCGCGAAGTCGGGTTCGCTCCGCGACGATTACTCCCCCGAGGCCCTGCGGCTGCTGTTGGAGCTCATGCTCGACGGCATCATCACGCGGGTGGCCACGGGCCGGTCGACCGAGGGTATGGACGAGGTCCTCGATCTGATCGAGGAATCCGTCCGCCGGCAGCGGTAGCCCCGGCGTAGGGCGCTTCGCTCTTCGGTTCCACGCACGCAGCCCGTCCCCGCATCGCGCGGGGGCGGGCTCCGTCGTTTCCGGGAACGGGTCGGGCCCGCTTTGCTTTGCGACGACGCCGGTCCCCGGGTTCGGCCGCGGGCTCCCGATTAACCACCGGAAACACCACTGGACTAAGCTGTCTATTCATGAACGGTGGACGAGAGGGCGGGCGTTTCCTGCTGGTGGCGCTGCGCGACGGCGACGACGTCGCGGTGGCGGAGTACGAGGACTTCCTGCGGGGCACCCGACTGCCGCAGGACCGCCTGGTGCACCACCCGATCACGTCCACCTCCGACGTGCTGCCGGATCTGGCCGGCTACGACGGCGTCTTCGTCGGCGGCAGCCCCTTCAACGTCACCGATCTGGTGCACACGGAGCTGCAGAAGCACGTTCACGATCAGCTCTACGAGTTGCTGGTCTCCCCCATCCCCACGTTGATGCTGTGCTACGGCAACAGCTTCGCGGCCTTCGCCGGCGGCGGCCGCGTGGACCGCTCCCACCCCGAGCGGGTGGGGGTCAGCGAGGTGAACCTGACCGACGCCGCGGCGGACGACCCGATCGTCGGCACGCTCCGAAAGTCATTCAAGGGGTTGACCGGGCACAAGGAGTCCGTCGCGGAGCTGCCGGACGGCGCCGTGCTGTTGGCCACCGGCCCGACCTGCCCGGTGCAGGCGTACCGCGCGAACCGGTCGACGTGGGTGACGCAGTTCCACCCTGAGATGGACGCCGAGGGCATCATCCGGCGCATGGGCTTCTACATGGACGCGGGCTACTTCAAGCCCGAGGAGGTCGAGGAGATTTCGGGCATCGTCCGGGCCACGGATCTGGGCCCCGCGGAGCAGATCCTGCACTCGTTCATGGATTACTGTTCGTCGAGGTCAGGGCGATAACCTGTGCTCATGACCCCCTCTCCCGCCGGAGTTGCCCCGGCGGCCCAGCACCCTCCCGCCGCCGCGAAGCCCTTTCTGCTGCTGTCGACGCGCGCGGAGGACGCCGCTGCGCACGCCGAGCAGCTGTCCTTCGCCCGCGCGGCGGGTCTCGCGCCGGCGATGCTGCACCAGGTGCGCCTTGAACGGCGGCGTCCGCGGGACCTGGATCTGTCGCGCTACGGCGGCGTGATCGTGGGCGGCGGTCCGTACAACGCGTCGGACGAAATGAAGTCGGCGGTGCAGCTCGAAGTCGAGGCGTGGTTCCGCGATCATCTGGCCGAGGTGCTGGAGACGGGCTTCCCCTTCTTCGGCGCATGCTACGGCGTTGGCCTGCTGGGCACGGTCGGCCGGGGCCGGGTGTCGCGCAAGCACGGCGAGGAAGCCGCCGTCGTGGAGGTGTCCGTCACCCCCGAAGGGGCGGCCGACCCCGTGCTCGAGGGGCTGCCGGAGCGCTTCCACGCGATGGTCGGCCACAAGGAGGCCATAGAGGAACTGCCGGCGGGCGCGACGCTGCTGGCCACGGGTGCCGCGTGCCCGGTGCAGATGTTCCGGCTCGGCCGCAACGCCTACGCCTCCCAGTTCCATCCGGAGCTCGACGCAGACGCGTTCGAGCAGCGCCTTCGCATCTACGCGGGCCACGGGTACTACCAACCCGGGGGCAACGACCGCGCCGTCGCCGACGCGCGACGGTTCGACGTCGCCCGGTCGGCGCAGGTTCTGCGGAACTTCACGCGGCTGCACTCCGGGCACCGGGGCTGACCGGAGCTTCACGGGGTCGACCGGGGCGGCCGGCCGGCTGACGGGGATCTGACCGGCCCCCGTCAGACGCGCCGCCGCAGATCCCCGAGCAGCGGGAGGATGCGGTGCGGGATGCGCCGCCGCAGCACGATTTCCGAGCGCATCCGCTCCACCCCGTCAATGGCGATGATCGCCGAGAAGATCTCCTCCAGGTGCGCGTGATCGCGGGCGGCCAGGCGGCAGGCCAGGTCCTCGGTGCCGGCGACCGAGTCCGCGCGGAGGATGAACGGGATCTCCGCGATGCGGGCCACGACGGTGTCCAGGTCCGCCTGCCGCAGCGTCAGATGCACGTCGGCGTTGAGGGGATACCCCATGGCCGCCGGATCGAGGGCGGGAGCGAAGTCCGGGATGACGCCCGCGTCGACGAGCTTGTCCAGCCGCGATTGCGCCGTGCCTCTGGCGATGCCCAATCTGCGGGCGTATTCGCGCACTCCCGCCCTCGGCTCCGCGACGACGAGCCGGAGCAGGTCCACGTCGAGTTTGTCCAGCGGTTTCGCGGGCGTCTTCCGGGCGGCGCCCGGCGAACCGCCACCTGCGGGTGAATCTGCCATCGGTCGGATCCTTTCGTCGTCAAGCCCTTATGACCGCATATCTGGTGGATCGCGCGGAAAATGGGCCAGTTGCTCAGGTGCGAGCGGGAGAACATGCGCCGACTGCCCACCTGGTACCGATTTCGTTGAGCACCCGTGACTATGTTCTGCGTCACACTCTAGCGTGATGGACACCACATACCCAGTGGCACTTCCCGCGGCCCACAAGGTCGGCGGGCACGACGACGACCCCGCGCAACCCCGCGGGCGAAGGACGACAGGTGATCCCCATGACCACGATGCTCCCTCCCACGTCCCGATCCGACGACCCGAATCGGGACCGCGCTGCCGGCGGCACCACCACGACCGCTCCGGCCCGCCCCGCAGACGACACCGCGCGGCCCGGAGCCGCCCGACGCGACATCGTCGCCGAGCGGCTCACCGCGGACAAGGGAACCGTCCACCTGACCGGCATCCAGGCCCTGGTGCGCACCGTGCGCGACCGGGCGCTCGCGGACCGCGCCCGCGGCCTGAAGACCGCGTCCTTCATTTCCGGCTACGAGGGCTCGCCCCTGGGCGGTTACGACCTCGAGCTCGCGCGCCGCAAGGACCTGCTCGACGCCCTGGACGTCGTGCACCTGCCGGCCGTCAACGAGGAGCTGGGCGCCACCTCCGTCTCCGGTTCCCAGCTCGCCGCCGGCGGGGGCACGCTGCGCGAGGGCGTCGACGGCGTGGTCGGCTACTGGTACGGCAAGGCCCCGGGCCTCGATCGTTCGGTCGACGCGCTGCGCCACGCCAACCTGTCGGGCACCTCGCCCACGGGCGGCGCGGTCGCCATCGTGGGCGACGATCCCTTCGCCAAGTCCTCGACGGTCCCGTCGTCGTCCGAGCGGCTGCTCGCCGACATCGGCATGCCGGTGCTGGTCCCCGCCGACGCCGCCGAGGTGGTCAAGCTGGGCATCCACGCCGCGTGGATGTCCCGCGAGTCCGGCCTGTGGACGGCCCTGCGCGTCACCGCCGCGGTGGCCGACGGCTCCGCGACCGTGACCCTCGACGGCCCGCCGGTCGCCCCCGCCCCGCCCGCCGACGGTCATTCTCCCTCGGCGCGCACCCTCGGTCCCACCCTCCACGAACTGGAGGCGTCGCGCGTCGGAGTCCGCCTGGACCGCGCCCGCGCCTACGCCCGCGACCGCGGCCTCAACCGATTCCTGCACGTGGGCGAAAATGATCGCCTCGGCATCGTCTGCGCCGGCGCCCCCGCGCTGGCCGTCGAGGAGGCGCTGCGCACCCTCGGCTCCCCCGAGGGCGTCCGCGTGCTGCGCCTGGGCATGACCTGGCCGCTGGATCCCGAGCAGATCGAGGACTTCGCCACCGGCCTGGACTCGATCATCGTGGTCGAGGACAAGGGCACCTTCCTGCTGGAGTCCGTCCAGGCGGCGCTGTACGAAACCGACCGCCGCCCGCGCCTGGAGCCGGCGCGCGACCCCGCCGCGGCGCTGCCGCCGGTGCTCGACCGCCTGGGCATCTCCTACGACGCCCCCGTCGCCGAGCCGATCCGCCGCCGGTCGCTGCCGCTGTCCGTGCCCGCCCGCACGCCGCACTTCTGCTCGGGTTGCCCGCACAACGCCTCGACGCGCGTCACCGGCGACAGCCTGGTCGGCGCCGGCATCGGCTGCCACGCGATGGTCCTGCTGATGGATGAAAACCGCGTCGGCGACGTCACCGGCACCACCCAGATGGGCGGCGAGGGCGCGCACTGGATCGGCATGAGCCCGTTCGTCCGCGAGCGCCACCTGGTGCAGAACCTCGGCGACGGCACCTTCTTCCACTCCGGTTCGCTGGCCGTGCGCGCGCTGGTGGCCTCGGGCGTCGACGTGACGCTGAAGCTGCTGCACAACGGCACCGTGGCGATGACCGGCGGCCAGGACCCGGTCGGCCAGATGCCGCTGGCGGGGATCCTGGAGCTGCTGCGCGCCGAGGGCGTCGGCCGCATCGTGGTGACCACCGACGACGTCGCCCGAACCCGCAAGGAGCTCGGCGGCACCCTGCGCACCCGCGTCGGGGCGCGCGCCGTGGAGATCCGCGACCGCGCCGACCTCGCCGACGTCCAGCGCGAGCTCGCCGCGGAATCCGGCGTCACGGTGCTGGTGCACGACCAGTCCTGCGCGACCGAGCTGCGCCGCGCCCGCAAGCGCGGCAAGGCGCCCATGCCGACGAAGCGCATCGTCATCAACGAGCGCATCTGCGAGGGCTGCGGCGACTGCGGCGAGAAGTCCGGCTGCCTGTCCGTCCAGCCGGTCGACACCGAGTTCGGCCGCAAGACGCGCATCGACCAGACCACCTGCAACCTCGATTACTCGTGCATCCAGGGCGATTGCCCGGCCTTCACCGAGGTCACCGTCGACCCGGACGCGAAGAAGACCTCGGGCCCGGCGGGTGCCGGGGCCCGGGTGGCCCCGCTTGACGACGCCGACCTGCCCGCGCCCCCGCCCGCCCACATCGGTCCCGGCCGCAGCTGGAACGTCCGAGTCACCGGCGTCGGCGGCACCGGCGTGGTCATGCTGGCCGCCGTCATCGCCGCCGCGGCCCGCGAGGACGGCCGCCACGTGCGCGGCGTCGACATGACCGGCCTGGCCCAGAAGGGCGGCGCCGTGGTCTCCGACGTGCGCATCACCGACGGCGCCCTGGAACAGTCGGGGCTCGTCCCCGCCGGCGCAGCCGACCTGCTGCTCGCCTGTGACGGGCTGACCTCGGCCGACCCGGCCAACCTGGGCGTGATCAATCCCCGCCGCACCACCGCCGTGGTGTCGTCGACGTCGTCGCCGACGGGCGTCATGTGCACCGACGTCAAGGCCGAGCGTCCCGATGGCGTGGCGTTGGCCGGGGCCATCGGGCGCTCCGCCGCCCGCGCCGTTACCACCGACGCCGCCGCCGTCGCCCTGGGCATCTTCGGCGACGCCACCGTCCAGACCACCCTGCTGCTCGGCGCCGCCGTGCAGTCCGGGTCGCTGCCCGTCTCCCCGGAGGCCGTCGAGCGCGCGCTGCGCAGCAACGGCATCGCCGTGGACGCCAACATCCAGGCGTTCCGCCGCGGCCGCCAGCTCGTCGCCGCGCCGGAGGCCATCGCCGCCCTGCTGAAGAAGGGCTCCGCGGCGGTGTCCGGCCGCGCCGAAGCCTCGGGCGCCGCAGCGGCCCCCGCCTGGGCGAAGCGCCTGGTGGACGAGAAGCTGGGCACCGGCATCGAGGGCGGCCTGCCCGTCGAGCTGCCCGCCGACCTGCGCGATTCGATCGCGCTGCGCGTGGCCGAGCTGAAGGAGTGGGGCGACGAGTCCGACGCCCTCGGCTACGTCGACGACCTCGCCGTGCTGGCCGGCGCCGAGCGCTCGGTGGCCCCGCGCAGCACCGCCCTGCTGCGCGCGGCGTCCTTTGGCCTGCACAAGCTCACCGCCTACAAGGACGAGTACGAGGTCGCCCGACTGGCCCTGGACACCGGATTCCTGGAGGACGTCGCCGGGGAATACGGCGCGGATGCGGACGTCAAGATCCTCCTGCACCCGCCGGTGCTGCGTGCCCTGGGTTGGGACAGCAAGATCCGCATGGGCAAGGCCGCCCGTCCGGCACTGCGTGCCCTGACCAAGGCCAAGCACCTGCGCGGCACCGCGCTCGACCCCTTCGGGCGGATGCGCAGCCGACGCTTCGAGCGTGAGCTGCGCGACGCCTACCGCACCCGCCTGCTCGGCTACGCGGCGGAGATGAACGGCGGGGCGGATGACGTCGCAAAGCAGAAGCTGCTGTCCGACGCCACCGCCCTCGCGGCGCTGGCCGACGTGGTGCGCGGGTACGAAGACGTCAAGGAGCGCTCGGCCCGGCCGCTGATCGAGGCGCTGGGCATGACCGTCCCGAAGTGACCCCGGTGATGCCGCGCTGACCCCGCTCGCGAGGTTCCGACGCCGAACCGTTCCGCGGCGATCCCGGGTCCGCCCCACCGCCCCCGCAATTGGGGGCGGTGGGGTGTTTTCACGTGGTCTAACCTCGGAAGCATGAGGTCGCGCAGATCCGACTCCACCCTCGAGACGGGGATGCTCAGGGCGGCGACGCTGGCGATGGCGTGCGCCTGGCCGCTGTGGCAACTGGAGCGGGTCCTGTTCAACTACCCGGGCACGGAGTGGCTGCGCCACTGGTTCCCCACCGTCACCGTGCTGGTCTTCGCGGTCCCGAACCTGCTGATGTTCGTCGCGTGGCTGATCGGCCGGCGCGACACGATGATCCTGGCCAACCGCATCGCCGGCCTGTCGGTGCCCATGGCCATGCTCCTGGTCATGATCGGCATCGCACAGGGCGACGCCGGTTCGCAGTCGGCGATATGGTTCACCGGTTTCGTCGGGGTGCCCGCCGTCGCCTTCGCCCTGACCGTGCCGCTGCAGGTGGGCATCCCGTGGTTCGTCTTCACCGTCGGCGGCGTCACGCTTGCCAACGCCGTGCTCCAGGGGCGTTCGCAGTGGGATGAGCTGGCGGGAGACGTCGGATTCGCGCTGATCAACACGTTCGCGTTCATCGTGTTCGCCGCGGCGGCGATGCGCGTATCCCGAGTCACCGACGCGTTCGAGGCCAGGGCCAGCGGGGACCATGCACGTGCTGCCCGGATGCGGGCCCGGAACAAGGAAATGACCCGGTTCACCGCCCACGTGCACGACCACGTCCTCTCCGAGTTGGCCGCGATCGCCGCGGGCATGAAGCCGTCGGGGACGGCCGACCTGCGGTTCGGGAGCGGCCTGAAGGGCAACGGCGCCATCGACGTCGACGAGTTCATCGCGATGATCGCGGAGTGCGTCCACCGGGAGACCCCGGACTGCGAGGTGATCGTGGAAAAGCGCGGCCCGACCGGCGCCGTCGACTACCCGGAGCAACTCATCGCGAACCTCCTGCCGTCCCTGGCGGAGGTGGCCCGGAATTCCGGCGAACACGCGGGCCCCGATGCGCTGCGCAGGTGCGAGCTGGAGGTCGGCGGGTCGGAACTGCGGGTGACCTATTCCGACGATGGCCCGGGGTTTTGCCTCGACGACGTCGACGACACCCGCGCCGGGCTGCGCATTTCGGTGTTGGGCCGGATGGCGTCGGTGGAAGGCGGATCGGCGGTGGTCCGCTCGGCGCCGGGCGAAGGCACCGAGGTGACCCTGCATTGGGCCGGCGACAACCCGTCCGCACCCCAGGCGCCGCTGCCCGCGGGTGCCGACGACGAACCCATCACGTCCATTCTCGGGATGGACATCGTCTACTCGTGGCAATTCGGCTCCGGCATCGTCGCGGTGATGGCGCTGATAAATTTCTCCGGCGGGAATTTCCTGGGTTGGGCGGAGCTGTCGTCCCTGGCTCTGGTGGCGGTGGGCGTGGCGCTCCTCATGCCCGGCAAAGGGCCGCGCTTGCCCCGCGCCCGGACGGCGGGGTTGGTCGTGGTCGCGGCCATCCTGGCGGGAGTCGGCCAATGGCAGGAGGTCGTCCAAACGGTGTGGAACTGGGACCGCTTCATCTTCCTCGACATGGTCGCGCTGCTGGCGTCCCTGGTCGCCATCCGGGGCAGGCCCGGTGGGGCGGGATTGATGATCCTGTCGGCCGCCACCGTCGTGGAGGTGCTCCGCCGGACCGGTGCGTCACCGGCGCCCGACCTGACGTTCCTCACGGTTTTCCTCTTTTCCATCCTCGTGGCGGCCGCCGCGTTGGTGAACATCGGCGTGCGCTACTTCCTCCGACGGCTGCCGGAGGCGCGGGCCGACCAGATGGACGCCGCCGCCGCGGCCGCCGCGGCCCGGGAGCAAAAGGAACGCAGGCGCGAGAATCTGGCCTGGCTGGAGCACGAGATACGGCCGGTCATCGACGCCGCCCGCGTCCTCGATCCCGCCACGGACCGGCTGCGCCTGCGGGCGCGCCTGACCGAGCTGGGTCTGCGTGACGTCCTGCGCTCCCCGCTTCTCGACGTCCCGGCCCTGCGCGCGGCCATCTGGGACGCCCGTTCACGGGGCGTGGAAGTCCGCCTGCTCGACGACCGGACCAGCTCGCGCGTCAACGGCGAAGACGGCGCCGTCTCCTTCGGGGAGGCCACGTCGCCCGAAGACTCCGCGTCCGCGGAAGATGCCGCATCCCCGGAGAGCGCGGACGACGTCGACGCCCCGCGGGCCGTGGTGGCGAACCTGGGCCAAATGATCGGCGCACTGGATCGGTCGGAGGCCGGAGAATCCGTGACCATCCGGCTGTCCCCGCCGCACCGGGACGTCTTCGCCACCATCTCGGACGCTTCGGGCGTCGTGCGGCTCGCCGCCGACGGCACCCGTCTCTGATCCCGCGCATCCCCGAACGTCGTCGCCGGCTCCGCTTTCGTGGTCGTGCGTCACTTTCGTGGTCGTGCGCCACTTTCGTGGTCACCCATCGGGGCTGGTCTTGTGGCCGAACACCGTTTCCGGGGGTAGTCCTGGAGTCATGGGCCGCATAACCCGGAGAATCGCCGCGATCGACGACCACGAGCTGTCGTTGCGCGGCCTGGCGGCGATCGTGAACGGCGCCGACGACATCGAATTGGTGGGCATCTACCCCACCGTGCCGCAGCTGCTCGAATCGACCGCCGGTTCCGAGCGCCTCGATCTGGTCGTGCTCGATCTGCGCCTGGGCGATGACTCGCGGCCGGAGGACAACGTCCGCGCCCTCGACGCCGTCACGGACAACGTGATCATCCTCTCGTCGCTGGAAAGCCCGTACCTGGTGCGGCGCGCCCTCAAAGCTGGGGTGCTGGGCATGGTGCAGAAGTCCGAGTCCCCCGCGACCATCCTCGACGCGATCCGCGAAGCCGCCTCGGGCCGCGGAGTACCCACCACCGAATGGGCGGCGGTCATCGATTCGGACCCCCATCTCGATGCCGTGGAACTGTCCGATCGCCAGCGTGAGGTGCTGGAGCTCTACGCTTCCGGCGAACCGGCGAAGCGGGTGGCGCGCCTGACGGGCTTGGCCCAGGACACGGTCAACGACTATCTGGGCCGCATCCGGCTCAAGTACGCGGCCGCGGGCCGGCCGGCCCCGACGAAGACGGACCTGTTCCGGCGGGCCCAGGAAGACGGTCTGCTGCCGGGCCCGAGCGATCCCGCATAGGCACCGGGCCCGGGACCCGACGCAAAGGCATGCGCCCCATAAATGGTGTCTCGCGCATGCGCCGTTGACGCAGTGCAATGGAGTGGTACCCCTCCATCCTGATTTCAGCCCGATCCAGGAGCGATGCGCAATGACGACCGTCCTCGACGCCGATGACCCGGTGATTCGCCGCCTGCCTTCCCTCACCGCGCGTGAGACGCAGGTCCTCGATGCGTGGCTCAACTCGACGAGCAAGGCCGAGGCGGCCGAAAAACTGCTGCTCACCGAGAACACGGTGCGCACGCACATCCGGCGGATCCGCGCCAAGTACGGCAGCCTGGGCTACGACGTCTCCACGAAGGTCCAGCTGCTCGAGCGCGTGATCCTGGACGGGCTGCTGTAGCCGGTCCGGCAGTAGCCGGTCCGGCGCCGGGGAGTCGGGCTCCTGGCGATCCGGCCTCGATCGGTCCGCCATCGGTCAGTCCCACATGGGGCAGCCCAATGCCGAGCCGCGCCGGTCCGCCCCTGTCTACGCCAGTTCGACGATCTCCATGTAGTCGTCGTTCCACAGGTCCTCGGTGCCGTCCGGCAGGACGATGACCCGCTCCGGCTCCAGCGCCTCCACGGCCCCGGGATCGTGGGTGACCAGGACGACGGCGCCGGTGTAGGTCCGCAGCGCGTCCAGCACCTGCTCGCGCGACTGGGGGTCGAGGTTGTTGGTCGGCTCGTCGAGAAGCAGGACGTTGGCCCGGGAGGACACCAGCGCCGCCAGCGCCAGGCGCGTCTTCTCGCCGCCCGACAGCGTGCCGGCGGGCTGGTCCAGCTGCTCGCCGGAGAACATGAACGCGCCGAGCAGACCGCGCAGCTCCTGCTCGTCGACGTCCGGGCAGGCGTCGACGGTGTTCTGCCACACCGACTTCGCCGGGTCGATGGTGTCGTGCTCCTGCGCGAAATAGCCGACCTTCAGGCCGTGGCCGGTGACGATGCCGCCCTCGCCGTCGGTGCGCTCCACGCCCGCGAGCAGCTTGAGCAGCGTCGTCTTGCCGGCGCCGTTGAAGCCGAGCACGACCACGCGGGACCCCCGGTCGATGGCCAGGTCGACGCCCGCGAAGACCTCCAGCGAGCCGTACATCTTGGTCAGGCCCTTGGCGTTCATGGGCGTCTTGCCGCACGCGGCGGGCTCCGGGAAGGAAATGTGGGCGACCTTGTCCGCCACGCGGACCTCGTCCAGGTCCCCCATCATCCGCTCGGCGCGGGCGACCATCTGCTTCGCGGCGCGGGCCTTGGTGGCCTTCGCACCGAGCTTGTCGGCCTGCTTCCGCAGCTGGGAGGCCTTCTTCTCGGCGTTCGCGCGCTCGCGGCGGCGGCGGGCCTCATCGGTGGCGCGGGCGTCGAGGTACTTCGACCAGCCCATGTTGTAGACGTCCGCCTCGGCACGCACGGCGTCGAGGAACCAGACCTTGTTGCACACGTCGCCGAGCAGTTCGACGTCGTGGCTGATCATGATCAGACCGCCCTCGTGCTTGGACAGAAACCCGCGCAGCCAGGTGATGGAGTCGGCGTCGAGGTGGTTGGTCGGCTCGTCGAGAAGCAGCGTCGTCGCGGACTTGCCGCCGCCGGCGGACGCCGCGAAGAGGATCTGGGCCAGCTCGACGCGGCGGCGCTGACCGCCGGAAAGGGTCTTGAGCTGCTGGTCCAGCACGCGCTCCTCCAGCCCCAGGGCGTCGCAGATGCGGGCGGCCTCGGCGTCGGCCTCGTAGCCGCCGAGGTCGTGGTAGCGCTCCTCCAGCCGCGAGTACTTCCGGATCGCGGCGTCGCGCTTGCCGTCGTTGCCGGTGGTCTCCATGATCTCCTGCTGCCGCTCCATGTTGCGGCGGATGGAGTCCAGGCCGCGGGCGGACAGCACGCGGTCGCGGGCGGTCTGCTCGATGTTGCCCTCGCGGCTGTCCTGCGGCAGGTACCCGATGTCGCCCGAGCGGGTGACGCTGCCGCCGTAGGGCTCGCCCTCGCCGGCGAGGATGCGCATGGTGGTGGTCTTGCCGGCCCCGTTGCGCCCGACGAGGCCGATGCGGTCGCCCGGCTGGACGCGCAACATCTCGCCCGGGGCATCCAGAAGGGTGCGGGCTCCGACGCGGACTTCGAGGTCATGGGTCACGATCACGTCGCGCCACCCTACCAGCCGCAATGCCGCGGACCGGCATCAGTCGAGGGTGGTCCGCCGCACCCGATATCGTGGGGCCCATGAGTTCGCGCATCCGCGCCGTCGTTCTCGGCCTCGGCCCCGCCGGCCGCGTCGCCGCGCACCGTGCCGCCGCCCGCGGCTGGGAGGTCATCGCCCTCGATCCGGCGGGCGGCTCCATGCCGTCGACGGTCGGTGCCTGGGCCCCGCAGCTGCCCGCCTGGTTGCCGGGGAACGCCGTCGCGTCGCGCTTCCGGCCCACGGTGATCACCTCCGACGGTCGGCGGAGGCTGCTTGACGACGACTACGTGGTCCTGGACACGGCCGTGCTCGCGGGGCTCGGCGGTTTCGCCGTCCGGGAGGATCCGGGCATGGGAGCCGTGACGGTCCGGTTTTCGTTCCGGGCAGAGGAAGAAGAAGCAGCGGAAGAAGGAGTCGGCGGAGACGACGAAGTTTGCGCCGGGCTGCTCGACCGAACGCGCGACCGGCTGGCCGCGGCCCTGGCGCGGGGCCGCGGGCTGCTGCGTCCGGATCCGGCGGAGGGGCCGGGCGCGTCGGTGATCCACGAGTTCTTCGACGTCGACGGTGACGGGTTCCCCGCGGATTTCGTCGATCCCAACGGCCCCGGCGGCGACTTCGAGGCGTGGACGGCCCCCGACGTGGTCGTCGACGCCATCGGAGTGACTCCATACGCGGCCGTTTTGGACGCCCGGCAGATCGCCCGCGGGCAGATCTTCCGCGAAGAAGACGTCCCGGCGGAGCACCGCGTACCGGTGCTGATGGACTTCCGGGCGCCCGAGGGCGCCGACGCCGAATCGACCACCTTGCCCGCCACGTTTTCGTACCGGCTGCCGCTGTGCGACGGAACCTGGCTCATCGAGGAGACGATCCTCGCCGGTCGCGCATCCTCCGACCCCGACGACCCGCGCCGCGCCGAACTCCACGATCACGTGCGCCGCCGCCAGGCGTCGCGTTTGGCCGATCTGGGCATCGACCCGGCTGCCGCGATCGGCGAGGAAACCGTCGACTTCCCGCTGGGCCCCTGGCGCCTGCCCGACAACCGGCCCCGCGTCGCGCTGGCCAATCGGCTCAAGCTCATCCCCTTGGGCCGCGGCGACCGGTTCCTCGACCTCAGCTTCCTGACGCGCCCATTCGGGGGCGACGGCATCCCCGGCTACGGGCATTTCGGCGCGATGGGCGGATGGATGCACCCCGCGACCGGCTACTCCGTGGGCTCGGTCCTCGCCGACGTCGACCGTTTCCTCGACCGCCTCGAAACCCGCTCCGACGGCTCCCCGCCCGGCGGGTGGCCCCTCGCGTGGCTGCGCCGGCGCGGCCTCCATGTGCTCCTCGGCTTCGACCCGCACCAGACCCGCGAGTTCTTCGACGCCTTCTTCACCTTGCCCGACTCCGCCATCCGTGAATTCCTCACCGGCACCTCCGCGCCGAAGACCATGGCGGTGATGTTCCGGCTGGCCCTCCCCCTCGCCCGGAAAAACCCCGCCACGCTGGTCAAACTCCTCGCCGTCTTCGCCGACGGGAAACCCGTCGCGCCGCACTGACGGGAGGCAGGAACACGGGGGCACCGACACCGTCGCAAAGCCGCACCGTAAGTGCCGGATGGACGCCGCCCGGGGCCTATGATCGTGGAATGACCGCATCCCTCGACGCCAAGGGCCCGCTGGGCACCGGCGGGCAGCTGCAGCGGAGCCTGCGCGCCAGACACCTGAACATGATCGCCATCGGCGGGGCCATCGGCACCGGCCTCTTCGTCGCCTCCGGCGCAACCATCGCCGACGCCGGGCCCGGCGGGGCGCTCGTCGCCTACGCGCTCATCGGGTTCATGGTGTGGCTGGTCATGCAGTCGCTCGGCGAAATGGCCGCCTACCTACCCGTCGCCGGATCCTTCCAGGAATACGGCACCCGCTACGTCTCCCCCAGCTTCGGCTTCGCCCTCGGCTGGAACTACTGGTTCAACTGGGCCATCACCGTCGCCGCCGAACTCGTCGCCGCCGCCCTGGTGATGCGCTACTGGTTCCCCGACGTGCCGGCCATCGTCTGGTCCGCCGGCTTCCTGCTGCTGCTGTTCCTGCTCAACGCCCTGTCGGCGAGGGCCTTCGGCGAAGGCGAATTCTGGTTCGCCGCCATCAAGGTCATCACCGTCATCGTCTTCCTCATCATCGGCGTGGCCATGATCTTCGGCATCATGGGCGGCACCGCCCCCGGCACGAAGAACTGGACCACCGGCGACGCGCCCTTCGTCGGCGGGGGCATGGGCATCCTCGCGGTGTTCATCGTCGCCGGCTACTCCTTCCAGGGCACCGAGCTCGTCGGCGTCGCGGCGGGCGAGGCCGAGAACCCCCAGAAGACCATCCCCCGGGCCATCCGCACCATCTTCTGGCGCATCCTGCTCTTCTACATCGGCGCGATCGCCGTCATCGGCTTCCTGATCCCCTACACCGACCCGAACCTGCTCAACGCCTCCGCGACGAACATCGCCGTGTCGCCGTTCACGCTCGTCTTCGACCGCGCCGGCATCGCCATCGCGGCGGGCCTGATGAACGCGGTCATCCTGACCTCGGTGCTGTCGGCCGGAAACTCGGGCCTCTACGCGTCGACCCGCATGCTCTACTCGCTGTCGCGCATGGGCCAGGCGCCGCGTTTCTTCGGCAAGCTGTCCAACCACGACGTGCCCATGCGGGCGCTCGTGGCCACCGCGTCGATCGGCATGTTCGGCTTCCTCACCTCGATCGTCGGCGACGGCGTCGCCTACACCTTCCTGCTGACGCTGTCCGCGCTCGCCGGCTTCCTGACGTGGATCGGCATCTCCTACAGCCACTACCACTTCCGCAAGTGCCTGAAGGCCCAGGGCATCCCGCTGTCGTCGCTGCCGTACCGGGCGCCGTTCTTCCCGGCCGGCGCCGTCGTCGCGCTGATCATGTGCTTCGGCGTCGTACTCGGCCAGGCGTACGGGCCGATCACCACCGGCGAGGACATCTTCGCCATCCTCGCGCCGTACCTGGGCATCCCGGTGTTCCTGGCGCTGTGGTTCGGGCACAAGCGCATCACGGGGTCGAAGGCCGTCGCGCCCGCGGAGGCGGACCTGTCGCGCGAGTGACCGCGGGCAGGCCGCCACCGCCACCCCAAACGCAAACCCACCCCGAATCGGCCAACCCACCTGTTACAGCGGGTGGGTTGGCCGATTCGGGGTGGGTTAAGGCGTTGCGGCCGGGCGCCGGCGGCTACCGACTACACCGAGAAGCCCAGCGCGCGCATTTGCTCGCGGCCGTCCTCGGTGATCATGTGCGGGCCCCACGGCGGCGACCAGACCCAGTTGAGCTGCATCTCGGTGATCTGGGGGTGGTCGAGCACCAGCGTCTCCGACTGGTCGTAGAGCATGTCGGTCAGCGGGCACGCGGGCGACGTCAGCGTCATGTTGATGACGGCCGTCGACGCGCCCTCGATCCAGATGTCGTACACGAGACCCAGATCCACGACGTTGACGCCGAGCTCGGGGTCGACGACGTCGTACATGCGGTCCTCGACCTCGGCGGCGAGCTTCTCCTGCTCGGGCGTCTGCTCGGGGCGCGGCGGCACTTCGTAGGTGCTGCCGTCGAGGCCCGGGTTCGCCTGGTCCTCGGGCTGGGGGGCCGCGCCGGTCTCCGGCGCCGCCGTGTCGGGGGTGTTCGGCTCGGTCATCGGTTCACTTCCTTGTCTCCGGTGGTGTCGGGGCCGGCGCCATCGGCTTCGGCTGCGCCCGCGTCGGTTCCGGTCGCCGGCGCGTCTGCCTCGCCCTCGCCGGACAGCGCGTCGGCTGTGGCCGCCTGGAACGCCTTCCACCCCAGCAGGGCGCATTTCACGCGAGCGGGGTACTTGGCCACGCCCGAAAACGCGACGCCGTCCCCGATGAGGTCCTCGTCGCCCTCTTCCTTGCCGCGCGAGGTGATCATGCGCTCGAACTCGGCGAGCTTGGCCATGGCCTCCTCGACGGGCCGGCCGACGATTTCCTCGGCCATGACGGACGTCGACGCCTGCGAGATCGAGCAGCCCACGGCGTCGTAGGACACGTCCTCGACGGTGGTGCCGTCGTCGGAAAGCCGGACGCGCAGGGTCAGTTCATCGCCGCACGACGGGTTGACGTGGTGGACTTCCGCGTCGAAGGGGTCGCGCAGCCCGCTGTGCTGGGGGTGCTTGTAGTGGTCCAGGATCACTTCCTGGTACATCGACTCCAGCTTCACTCCCGGCTCCTTTCCTTTTCGGCCTTGTCTTGCGGGGCCCCTGCCGGGGCCTTCTTGCTTTGCGACGGCCGGCGTCCCCGACGCATCACGCGCCGAAGAACTCCTTGGCGTCGCGGATGGCGTCGGCGAGGGCGTCGACTTCTTCCATGGTGTTGTACAGGTAGAACGACGCACGAGCCGTCGACTGCACGCCGAGGGCGCGGTGCACGGGCCACGCGCAGTGGTGGCCGACGCGGATGCACACGCCGCGGTCGTCGAGGACCTGGCCCAGGTCGTGCGGGTGGATGCCCTCGACCTGGAAGGAGATCGCCGCGCCGCGGTTCTCGGCCGTCTCGGGGCCGATGATGGTGACGCCGTCGATCTTCTTCAGCGCATCCAGCGCGGCGACCGTCAGCTCGTGCTCGTGGGCGGCGATGGCGTCCATGCCGATGTCCGACAGGTACTTCACCGCGGCGCCGAGCCCGACGACCTGGCTGGTCATCATGGTGCCGGCCTCGAAGCGCTGCGGCGGCGCCGCGAACGTCGAGCCCTCCATGGCCACGACCTCGATCATCGAGCCGCCCGTGAGGAACGGCGGCAGCGCCTCGAGCAGTTCGGGGCGGCCCCACAGCGCGCCGACCCCGGTGGGGCCGAGCATCTTGTGGCCGGAGAAGGCGAGGAAATCCACGCCGAGCTCCGACACGTCGATGGGCATGTGCGGCACGGACTGGCAGGCGTCGAGCACGGTCAGTGCGCCGACGGCCTTGGCCCGGCGGACGATTTCGGCGACGTCGGCCACCGCTCCGGTCACGTTCGACTGGTGGGTGAAGGCCACGACCTTGACGGACTCGTCGAGCTCGAGGGAATCGAGATCGATCCGGCCGTCGGGCGTGGCGGCGTACCACTTCAGCGTCGCACCGGTGCGGCGCGCCAGCTCCTGCCACGGAACCAGGTTCGCGTGGTGCTCCAGCTCCGTGACGACGATGACGTCGCCCTCGCCGATGCGGTGCTCCCCGGCGCGCTCGTCGCCAAGCGAAAAGGCCACCAGATTCAGGGCCTCCGTCGCATTCTTGGTGAACACCAGCTCGTCGTAGCCGGCACCGATGAACGACGCGATGGCCTCGCGGGCGTCCTCGTAGGCGTCGGTGGCCTCCTCCGCCAGCTGGTACGCGCCGCGGTGCACGGGCGCGTTGTGCTGGGTGATGAAGTCCACCTCGGCCTCGATCACCTGGCGGGGCCGCTGCGACGTCGCTCCGGAATCCAGGTACACCAGACGGCGCCCGTCGCGCACCGAGCGCGACAGGATGGGGAAATCGCCGCGCAGTGACCGATCAAGCATTGACGAACCGCTCGTAGCCGTGCTCCTCGAGCTCGTCGGCCAGCTCCGGGCCACCGGACTGCACGATGCGGCCGTCGGCGAAGACGTGCACGTGATCCGGGCGCACGTAGTTCAGGATGCGCTTGTAGTGGGTGATGATGAGGATGCCGCCGTCGTTCTCCTCCTGGTACCGGTTGATGCCGTCGGAGACGACGCGCAGGGCGTCGACGTCCAGGCCGGAGTCGGTCTCGTCGAGGATGGCGAAGCGGGGCTTGAGCAGGTCGAGCTGCAGGATCTCGTGGCGCTTCTTCTCGCCGCCGGAGAAGCCCTCGTTGACGGAGCGCTCGGAGAACGACGGGTCGATCTCCAGGTCGGTCATGGCCTCGCGGACCTCCTTGACCCAGTGGCGCAGCTTCGGGGCCTCGCCGCGCACGGCGGTGGCCGCGGTGCGCAGGAAGTTCGACATCGAGACGCCGGTGACCTCGGTCGGGTACTGCATGGCCAGGAACAGGCCGGCGCGGGCGCGCTCGTCGACCTCCATCTCCAGGACGTTCTCGCCGTCGAGGAGGATCTCGCCTTCGGTGACCTCGTAGCGCGGGTGGCCCGCGATGGTGTAGCTCAGGGTCGACTTGCCGGAGCCGTTCGGCCCCATGACGGCGTGGGTCTCGCCCGACTTGATGGTCAGGTTCACGCCCTTCAGGATCTGCTTCGGCTCGCCGGCCTCGTCGGTCGGCAGGACCTGCGCGTGGAGGTTGCGGATTTCCAGGGTGCTCATGGGATGGGCTGTCCTTTTCGTTTCTACTTCGTCGCTGTTCGCGTCTGTGTGGGGCGGGCTCGTGGAGCCGCCGGCGGGATCAGAAGCCGCCGGTTTCGAGTTCGTGGTCGATGAGCGAGGTCAAACGCTCGCGAATGGACTCGACCGGGATCAGGTTGATGACCTCGTTGAAGAATCCGCGGACCACGAGGCGGCGCGCCACGTCCTCCGGGATGCCCCGCGACAGCAGGTAGAACAGCTGGTCATCGTCGAAGCGGCCCACCGTGGCGGCGTGGCCGGCGCCGGCGATCTCGCCGGTCTCGATCTCCAGGTTGGGCACCGCGTCGGCGCGGGCGCCCTCGGTCAGCAGGAGATTGCGGTTGAGCTCGTAGGTGTCGGTGCCCGACGCCTCGGCGCGGATGAGCACGTCGCCCACCCACGCGGTGCGGGCGTCGGTCTTGCCCGAACCCGGCTCGCCCTGCAGGGCGCCCTTGTACATGACGTTGGAGCGGCAGTTCGGCACGGCGTGGTCGACGAGCAGGCGCTGCTCGAAGTACTGGCCGGCGTCGGCGAAGTAGACGCCGAGGAGCTCGGCGTCGCCGCCGGGGGCGGTGAACTTCACGCGCGGGACGACGCGGACGACGTCGCCGCCGAAGGTCGCCACGGAGTGACGCAGAACCGAATCGCGGCCCAGGGAGGCGTGGTGGGCGGACAGGTGCACGGCACCCTCGTCCCAGTTAGCCAGGCCGACGACGGCCAGGCGGCCCGCGTCGCCGACGACGAACTCGACGTTGTCGGCGTGGACGCCCGTGCCGCGGTAATCGAGGATGACCACGGCCTCGGCCTGCTCGCGCACGTCGATGACGATGTGGCCGTAGGAGACGTTGCCCTCCCCCGCGCCCTCGACGGTGACGGTGACCGGGCCGTCGGCGGCGAAGCCCTTGCCGAACGTGACCACGGTGGCGGCGTCGAAGGAGGAGAAGGCCTGCGCGGCGACGCGGTCGGTGGGCTTGCCGGCCCGGCCGAGGCGCTCGTCGTCGCGCCCGACGGTCTCGACGGTGATGCCTTCGGCGTCGGCGCCCTCGACGGTGACCGTCGCGGGAACCGGATCGCCGGCGGTGCCGTCGTGGAGGCCCGCGAGGCGGCGCAGCGGCGTGAAGCGCCACTCCTCGTCGCGGCCCTTCGGGACGGAGAAGTCGTTCACGTCGAAGGAGGCGAACACGTCGCCCTTGTTGGCCAGGACCCGGCGCTTGTGCTCGGACTGGCCCTCGTTGGTGATAACGCTGGTCATTTGATTAACCGACCGAACCTTCCATCTGCAGTTCAATGAGGCGGTTGAGCTCGAGGGCGTACTCCATCGGCAGCTCCTTGGCGATGGGCTCGACGAACCCGCGGACGACCATGGCCATGGCCTCGTCCTCTTCGATGCCGCGGCTCATCAGGTAGAAGAGCTGGTCATCGGAGACCTTGGAGACGGTGGCCTCGTGGCCGAGGGTGACGTCGTCCTCGCGGACGTCCACGTACGGGTACGTGTCGGAGCGGGAGATGGTGTCGACGAGCAGGGCGTCGCACTCGACGTTGGAGTGCGAGTGCTTGGCGCCCTTGTTGACCTGCACCAGACCGCGGTAGGCGGCGCGGCCGCCGCCGCGGGCGACGGACTTGGACACGATGTTCGACGACGTGTGCGGCGCCATGTGCACCATCTTCGCGCCGGTGTCCTGGAACTGGCCCTCGCCGGCCATGGCGACGGACAGGACCTCGCCGCGGGCGTGGGGGCCGGTCATCCACACGGCCGGGTACTTCATGGTGACCTTCGAGCCGATGTTGCCGTCGATCCACTCCATGGTCGCGCCTTCTTCGGCCTTCGCGCGCTTGGTGACCAGGTTGTAGACGTTGTTCGACCAGTTCTGGATGGTGGTGTAGCGGCAGCGGCCGCCCTTCTTCACGATGATCTCGACGACCGCCGAGTGCAGCGAGTCCGACTTGTAGATCGGAGCGGTGCAGCCCTCGACGTAGTGCACGTAGGCGCCCTCGTCGACGATGATCAGGGTGCGCTCGAACTGGCCCATGTTCTCCGTATTGATGCGGAAGTAGGCCTGCAGCGGGATGTCCACGTGGACGCCCTTGGGCACGTAGATGAAGGAGCCTCCGGACCACACGGCCGTGTTCAGGGCGGAGAACTTGTTGTCGCCGGCCGGGATGACGGTGCCGAAGTACTCGTGGAAGAGCTCCGGGTGCTCCTTCAGCGCGGTGTCGGTGTCCAGGAAGATGACGCCCTGCTCCTCCAGATCCTCGCGGATCTGGTGGTAGACGACCTCGGACTCGTACTGCGCGGCGACGCCGGCGACGAGGCGCTGCTTCTCGGCCTCGGGGATGCCCAGCTTGTCGTAGGTGTCCTTGATGTCCTGCGGGAGGTCCTCCCACGTCTGCGCCTGCTTCTCGGTGGAGCGGACGAAGTACTTGATGTTGTCGAAATCGATCGACGACAGATCCGCGCCCCACGTGGGCATGGGCTTCTTTTCGAAGATGTCGAGGGCCTTGAGACGCGTGTTGAGCATCCACTCGTCCTCGTTCTTCTTCGCGGAGATGTCGCGGACGACGGCCTCCGACAGTCCGCGCTCTGCGGCGGCGCCGGCGGCATCGGAGTCGTGCCAACCGTACTGGTAGGCGCCGATCGACTCGATGATCTCCTCGTCGGTCTGCGGTGCCTGCACCTTCGCGGAATCGTCCTGGGCGAGGGTCATTGTCCGCTCCTTTCTGCTGGTGCGTGGGTGACTGGTGTCAGGGGAATGTTCGTCGTGCAGATCCCGTTGCCGTCGGCGATGGTGGCCAACGGCTGGGTGTGCTGCCCCAGCAGGTTGCTGACCGCCTCATGTTCGGCGGCGCACAGCTGGGGGAAGTCCTGCGCGACGTGGCTGATCGGGCAATGGTGGTGGCAGATCTGCACGCTGCCGGTGGTTTCGCTCACCGTCGCCGCGTAACCGTGGCGCCGGAAAGCCGTGACCACCGCCTTGACGACGTCGTCGCGGTCGGCCCGATCGCCGACCGGTTCGATGCCGGCGAGGATCTCGGCGACGCGGCGTCGCGCGAAGGCGGAAACCGCGGCGTCTCCCCCGGCCTCGCGCAGCGCGTCGAGCGCCGCGGCGGCCAGGGAGTCGTAGGCGTGCCCGAACTTCGCGCGCCCTTCGTCGGTGAGACGGAAGGACTTTGCCGGCCGTCCGCGGCCGCGGGGGCCGGTCGATGGCGCGGGGGCCGTTTCGGCGAGGCCTTCGTCGACGAGGATGTCGAGGTGGCGGCGCACGCCGGCGGCCGACAGACCGAGTTCGTCGGCGATGGTGCCGGCCGAAACCGGGTTGTGTTCGAGCAATGCGAGCAGGATCCTGCGGCGAGTGTCTCCGTCGCCGCCCTTGATGGGCGCATCGTCGTTGGCCATGCCGCTGGTTCACCTCCCGTGGATTGCGGGGCCGGGCATCGTTTTGCCGGCCCCGGAGAAAGTCCGCACCCGGTGGCTGCCGGGTATTAGACAACACGAGTGTTCCGTAAATCGACCGAGAAGTCCAGCGCTCCGGGGCCGCGTGTCCCGGGCCAGCGGCGATGCGGCCGACAATCGATTGAACGTTGCTCGATTACATCGTTTCATAGCCAGTCGCATAGCTTCGCACCGACCCGCTTTCGCAACCGTTTCGAGCGACGGGCACACGCCGGCCCAGCACCGGCCCAGCGTCGGCCCCGCCTTGGCCCCTCATCGACCCGGCACCGCACCCGTACCGGCCCGGACCACCCGCGGCAGCGGTTAGACTCGTCCCGTGCCAGAGACTCCCCTTCGCGGCGGCGCCGCCCGCTGGATCATCGACGCGTTGCCGCGCATCGGCCGCGCCGGTTCGCGGTCCGCATCGCTGCACCGCGGCGCCGGCACCCCTCTGGCGTTCCGCATCGACCACCGCGAGCTCCGGCGTTTCACGTGGCTGCGGTGGCTCGGCACCGTCGGGGCGATTCTCGTCCTGGTCGGCGGGGTCGGCGCGGGCGCCACGCCGGTGGTGGGCAACGGCTTCTGGGAGACCCCGATCGGCTCGGTGTTGGGCCGCATGCTCATTTCCACGACCATCGTGACCTTCACGGGCATCGGCATGCTCATCGTCGCCTGGCTCGGGGTCGGTGCGTTCGTGGCGGTGGGCGCCCGCACGCGGGTGACCTCGGTGGACACGGGCATGCTCGTGCGCACCTTCGCCGGCTGGGTCGTCCCGCTGATCTTCACGGCGCCGCTGTTCACCCAGGACATCTACTCTTATCTGGCGCAGGGCGCGGTCGTCGATCGCGGGATGGACCCGTATTCCGCGGGCCCGGTGGAGCTCCTCGGCGCGGAGGATCCCCTGGCCCGATCGGTCCCACTGATCTGGTCGAACTCCCCCAGCCCCTACGGACCGACCGCGATGGTCGGCGCGTGGGCCATTTCCGCCGTCACCGGCGATGCGGTGCTGCCGTCGGTGTTCCTGCACCGGCTCGTCGCGGTCGTCTCGCTGTACGTCGTCGCCTGGGCGCTGGTGCGGCTGGCGTTGCGCTGCGGCGTCAGCCCCCAGTTCGCGCTGTGGCTGGGCGTGCTCAATCCGCTGACGCTGCTCCATCTCGTCGGCGGCGTCCACAACGAGGCGCTGCTGCTCGCGCTCCTGCTTTCCGGCATGGAGCTGTGCATGGTGGCGATGCACGGCAAACCCGTCCCCGGCGTCCCGGATGACCCCGTCGAGCCGGGCTCGCCCGCGCTGCCCGGCAAAGGTTGGCTCCTCTTCGCGGCCGGGGTCGTGCTCATAGCGCTGGCCGGCATGGTGAAGGTGACGGGTTTCGTCGCCCTCGGCTTCGTCGGCATGGCCCTGGCCCGCAGGTTCGGCTTCACGACGATGGCCGTGATCCGTGCGGCGGCAACCACCGCCGCGTTCGGCGCGGCATCGGTCGTGGCGGTCTCCCTGGGGTCGGGTCTCGGTTTCGGGTGGATCACCAGCCAGGGCGGCGCGGCTACCGTCCGCTCGTGGATGTCCCTGCCGACCCTCCTCGGCATCACCGCCGGTTTCGCCGGCCGGATGCTCGGCATCGGCGACATCTCGGAGGCCGCGTTGGGTCTGACCCGGGGGTTGGGCATTTTGCTCGCCGTCGCGTGGCTGCTGCGCATGCTGTGGGCCACGTTCCGCGGCCGCATCCACCCGCTCGGCGGCTACGGTCTGGCCATGTTCGTGCTGGTCCTGATGTTCCCGGTCGTCCACCCCTGGTACCTGCTGTGGGCCCTCGTGCCGTTGTCCGGGTGGGCGGACCGCACGCAGTTCCGCTGGGCGGTCGTCGCCTACTCGGCGGTGTTCAGTTTGACGGTCCTGCCCCGCGGGCTCGGGCTGCCGCCCGGCACGGTGCTGCAGATCTACCTGGGCTCCGTCGCGGCGTTCGTCGCCGTCATGGCAGTCGTTCTCGCGGTCGGCTGGCGCACCAAGGTATTCCGGCTGCGCTGACGCGGTCGCGCCCCCGGGCGGTCGCGTCCCCCGGCGGCTGTCCTAGGATGTCCAGTCGTGACCAGGAACACCGACTCCCCGGCGCTGCAGTTGAGCGGCGTGACCAAGCGCTTCGGCGACGTCACCGCCGTCGACGGGCTGGACCTCTCCCTCGCCCGCGGCCGCGTCCTCGCCCTGCTGGGCCCGAACGGGGCCGGCAAGACCACCACCGTGGAAATGTGCGAGGGCTTCGTGCGCCCCGACGGCGGCGACGTCCGAGTGCTCGGCCTCGACCCCATGCGCGACACCGACGAGCTGCGCACCCGAATCGGCATCATGCTGCAGGGCGGCGGCGCGTACCCCGGCGTGCGCGTCGGGGAGATGCTCGAGCTCGTGGCCTCGTACTCCGACGATCCGTTGGACGTCGATTGGCTCCTCGACGTCGTCGGCCTCTCCCGCCAGCGCCGCACGTCGTACCGCAGGCTGTCGGGCGGCCAGCAGCAGCGCCTTTCCCTCGCCTGCGCGCTCGTGGGCCGCCCGGAATTGGTCTTCCTGGACGAGCCGACGGCCGGCCTCGACGCGCAGTCGCGGCTGGCGGTGTGGGACCTGGTGTCCTCGCTGCGCCGCGACGGCGTGACCGTCGTGCTGACCACCCACCTCATGGACGAGGCCGAGGCCCTCGCCGACGACGTGGTCATCATCGACCGCGGCCGCGCCGTCGCGTCGGGCACGACGGCGGACATCACGTCGGGCACGTCGTCGCAGGCGGCGGTCCTCGAGGTCGACCGCGCCATCGACGCCGGTTCGCTCGCGGAGCACCTCCGGGACGCCCTCGCCCGCGCGGTGCCGGGCGGCGCCGCGAATGCGGCGGACGCGGGCGCCGGCGCGCCCGAGGTATCCGTCGACGCGACCGCCCCGAACCGGTACCGCGTCACGGGTGCGGCGACCCCGCGCGGGATCGCGGCGATGACCGCCTGGTGCGCGGACCACGACGTGCTCGTCTCGGAGCTCCGGGTCGCGCGCAGGAGCCTGGAGGACGTCTTCCTGGACATCACCGGCCGAGAGATGAGGAACTGACATGCAGCCGACGACCCGTTTCCCGGAGGGCACCTTCGCCCCGGCCCCGAAGCGCGCGCCGATGGGCCGCGTGCTGGCGTCGCAGACGAAGCTGGAGTCGATGCTCATCTGGCGCCACGGCGAGCAGATGCTGTTGACCATGATCATCCCGCTGGCGATGCTCGTCGGATTCACCCTCGTGCCCGTCCTCGACAACGAGGATCCCATCGTCACCGTGTTCCCGATGGTGCTGGCGGTGGCCACGATGTCCTCGGGCTTCACCGGGCAGGCCATCGCGGTCGGGTTCGATCGCCGGTATGGGGCTCTGAAGCGCATCGGCGCGTCCGCGCTGCCGAAGTGGGGCATCATCGCCGGCAAGGCGGGTGCCGTGGCGCTGATGGTCACGGCGCAGTTCATCATCTTCGCCGGCGTGGCGCTGGCCCTGGGCTATCGCGCGCCCGTCGCGGCGTTCGCGCTGGCCTACGCGATCACCATGGTCGGCACGGTCTCGTTCACGGCCATGGGCCTGCTCATGGGCGGCACGCTCGGCGCCGAGATGATCCTCGGGTTAGCCAACCTGATCTGGTTCATCCTCCTGGGCGCGGCCACGCTCGCCGCGGTCGGTCCGGAACTCGGCGATGGGGCGCATGCGGCGCTCACGCTGCTGCCCTCCGTCGCGCTCACCGACTCCCTCATCGCCGCCTTCGACGGCCGCCTGGCGTGGTTCCCGCTCGTGGTGCTCATCGCGTGGGGCGCCGCGGCCGGCGCGGCGGCGACGCGCCTGTTCCGCTTCGAGGCTCAGGGCGACTGACCCAGATCGGCACTGCCCCCCTCCCGAATCAACACGGGCCCCGATCAGCTTTGCGACGGGGCGCCGTCCCGGTTCGGCTGGAGAAAGTACGTCGTGGAGTGCTCGCGGTACGGCGAGCGGAACTCCCACGCCCAGAGAATCGGCCGCCCCGGGACGGGATTGCTCACCAGCACCAGGTCGGCCTCCGGCGGGTCCCCGCCGTTGCGCCACATGGTGCTGAACCCGATGATCGCCGCGGCGGCGCCGCCGGCCGCTTCCCTGCCCCGGAATGACGCGTTGACCGCCGACTGCGAGGTGAATTCGTCGATGAGCCTGCAGCCGCAGCCGTAGGCGAAGGCCCCGATTTCGCCGGTGACGCGGACCGTCCGATCCCCGACGACTCCGCGCAGGTCCTCGGCCGCGTCGAGCATCTCCGCCGACGACGCCCAGTTCGTGGTCACGGGCGGGAAGCCCGGCGCCGCGGCCGCGCACGCGATCAGGCCGAGGGCGCCGAACACCCCATGCACCGCGGCACCGGCCCGGGCCCGAAGCTCCTCCAGGCCGATCAAGCCCGCGGCGGCGAGCAGACCCAGCGAGGGCACGTAGTACCAGTGGTACGGCGGCACGCCCAACGCCGCGTACGCCGCGAAATGCGCCGCCCCCGCCACCAGGAGCGCGATGCCCACCGCGGACCTCCGCGCGAGTGCGGCCACCCCCGTGGCCGCGGCGGCGACGCCGATCCACGCCACGGGGAAGATCCCCGCCAGGAAGGCCAGGCCGGTGCCGAAGTCGACGCCCTCCCAGTGCTGGCCGGTTTTGATCAGGAAGGTGTCCGGCACCAGCCCGCCGAGGAAGAACCAGCCGATGAGCATCCACAGCAACGACGGGACCGCCGCCGCGGCGGACACCTTCGCCGCGGTGGCGAAGCCCCGGGCACGCCACAGCAGCACCGCCGCGATGGGCGCGACGATGACGGCGTCCGGTCGAGCCAGTGGCAGCAGCGCCATGGCGACGAGAGCCGCCACCGGGCGGCCGCGCGCGGCCGCCGCGACCATGAGCACCGCCAGCGGCACGGCGAGGATCACGTCCATGCCCGCCGACGACGCCGTGAGCGGGAGGAACGGCAGTGCCGTGGCACCCGCGACGGCGACTGCGGGGCCCGTCCCGCCCAGCCGCAGACCGGCGGCGAGGATGGCGGCGCCGGCACCGTGGACGATGGCGGCGGACCACGGCAGCGGCACCCGCATGAGCTCGAACGGCAGCAACGCGAGCACGGCGAGCGGCGACGTGGCCGTGTGGGCGGTCTCGTGGACGGTGGGCCCCCATACCCCCGCCGTGGCCATGGATCGGGCGACCGCCGCCGTGATGTAGGCGTCGTCGATCAGGCGCTCTCCGATGAACAGGCGACACAATGCCGTGACCAGCAGAAACGCCGCAGCGGGACCTGCCCAGGATGAGGTGGTCCGTTTTTGGCTCACGCCGGCCGAATCTAGTCGATTGCCCTGCGCGCACGGGGGGTAATGTAAGGAAACGTGAGCGACGCCGACCGAAACCTCCCCCTGTCCTTCCTCCCGCTTCCGACGATCGCCCAGCAGCGGATCACCGCGCTGCTCGTGCTGATCGCCCAGGCCGGGATCGCGGTCACCGGTTCCGTGGTCCGCGTGACCGGTTCCGGGCTCGGCTGCGACACGTGGCCGCAGTGCCACCCCGGCAGCTTCACGCCCGTGGACGGTGCGGCCCCCGCGCTGCACCAGGCGATCGAGTTCGGCAACCGCCTGCTCACGTTCGTCTTGGTCGCGCTGACGCTGGCCCTCTTCCTCGCGGTGATTCGCGCGGGCCGGCGCAAGGCGATCGTGGTGCTGGCGTTCCTCAACGGTTTCGGCGTCATCGTGCAGGCGGTCATCGGCGGCATCTCGGTGCTCGTCGACCTGAAGTGGTACTCCGTGGCGCTGCACTTCCTGCCGTCGATGCTGCTGGTGTGGCTCGCCGGCATGGTCTACGTCAAGATCCAGGAGCCCGACGACGGCCGGGAGATCCGCACCTACGTCAAGTCCCTGCGAATGCTCTCCGCCGCGTCCGCCGTCGCCCTTGCGGGCACCCTCGTCACCGGCACCATGGTCACGGGCGCGGGCCCGCACGCGGGCGACGCGTCGGTGCTGCCGGAGGACCGCCTCCAGCTGCCCATCACGGAGCTGACCCACGTCCATGCCGGTTTCATGTACCTGTACCTGGGCCTGGCCATCGGCCTCGTCTTCGGGCTCATCGCGCTCAACGCGGAGCCCGGGCTGCGCAAACTCGGCTGGGTCCTCGTCGGGCTCATCATCGCCCAGGGCTGCGTGGGCATGGTCCAGTACTGGACGGGCGTGCCCGAGGCCCTCGTCCCGGTCCACGTCGCCGGGTCCGGCGCGCTGACCGCGGTCACCGCCATCGTGTGGCAGCTCGGCTGGCGCCGTGCCGGCGGCACCGCGACGGTGACGGGGTCCCCGGCAGGTGACGCGGAGCGCGCTTGGGACACCGCTAAGGCGGCCGTCTAAGCCGTCCGCTCGGCCACCGCGCGCCTGTACCCTGGCCGCATGCGCGGAATCATCATCGAATCCTTCGGCGGACCCGACCACCTGAACTTCCGCGAGGACCTCCCCGACCCCGTCCCGGGCGAAGGGGAGGTCCTCGTTTCGGTGGACGCGGTCGGGGTCAACTTCACGGACGTCTACCAGCGCGAGGGCATCTACCCCCGTCCCCTGCCGTTCACCCCGGGGGCGGAGGGCGCCGGCCGCATCGCCGCCCTCGGACCCGGCACGTCGGGATGGGCGGTCGGCGATCGCGTCGCGTGGTGCAACGCCCCGGATTCCTACGCCGAGTCCGTCGCCGCCCCCGCGGACTCGCTCATCGCCGTGCCCGACGCCATCCCCGACGACGTCGCCGCCTCGATCCTCCTGCAGGGTCTGACGGCGCATTTCCTGGTCCACGACGTCGGCCGACTCTCCCCCGGCGACACGGTGCTGCTCACGGCGGGCGCGGGCGGCGTGGGACTGCTGCTCACGCAACTCGCGGTCGCCGCCGGCGCGCGGGTGGCCTCGGTCGTCTCCTCCGACGCGAAGGAGGAACTGGCCCGCGATGCGGGGGCCGAGCTGGTCCTGCGTTACGACGACGACCTCCCCTCCCGCGTCCGCGAATGGACGGGCGCCGCCGGGGGCGCGGACGTGGTCTTCGACGGCGTCGGCAGGGACACCTTCGACACGTCGCTGCGCTGCGCCCGGGTTCGCGGCCTGGTGGCCCTCTTCGGCGCGGCCTCCGGGGCGGTGCCGCCGATGGACCCGCAGAAATTGAACGAGCACGGCTCGCTTTTCCTGACCCGCCCCCATCTGCGCCACTTCATCCACGACCGCGCCGAGCTGACCGCGCGCGCCGATGACGTCCTGGGGCGCGTCGCCGACGGATCGCTGCGGGTCCGCGTCGGGGAACGCTTCCCGCTTTCCGACGCCGCCGCGGCGCATCGTGCGCTCCAGGCGCGGTCCACGACGGGATCGGTGGTCCTGCTGCCGTAGGCGTCGCAAAGCACGCTTCGGCGGCAAAGCGAAACCCTCCCGGACCGCGGAGATCCGGGAGGGTTCGGGCGGGGGAAGGGCTAGAAGCCGAGCATCTCCGCGACGGTGCGCAGGCCCAGCACCGCATCGACGGACAGGCCGACGCACACCAGCGCCAGGTAGTTGTTGGACAGCAGGAACAGCTTCATGGGCTTGATCTCGCCGCCCGCCTTCACCGAGTTGTGCAGCGCGATGGCTCCCCACATGAACCAGACGCCGGCCAGCACGGACACCGCCAGGTACACCCAGCCGGCGGCCGGGATGAGCAGGAACGTGGTCAGCACGGTCGCCAGCGTGTAGGCGATGATGCGCACCGTGACGTACAGCGGCGGGCGGACGACGGGCATCATGGGCACGCCGGCGGCCTCGTAATCCTCGCGGTACTTCAGGCCCAGCGCCCACGTGTGCGGCGGAGTCCAGAAGAAGATGACCAGGAACAGGACGATCGCCTGCCACCAATGCAGCCACCCCGTCACGTCCGGCGCGTTGTCCGTGATGACGGCCCAGCCGACCAGCACCGGCATGCAGCCGGCCGCTCCTCCCCACACCACGTTCTGGTCCGTGCGGCGCTTCAGCCACATCGTGTACACGAACACGTAGAACATGATGGTCAGCAGGATGAAGATGCCCGCCAACAGCGAATCGCACAGCAGCCACAGCCACAGGAAGCTGGCCACCGTCAGCACGGAGCCGAAGATCATCGCGTTGCGGTTGCTCACCGACTGGCGGGCCAGCGGACGCTTGCGCGTGCGGTTCATCACCTTGTCGATGTCCGAATCGGCCACCATGTTGAACGTGTTCGCGGCCGCGGCGCCCATCCAACCGCCCACCAGGGTGAGGAGGATGAGACCGACGTGCACCTTGCCCCGATCGGCCTGCAGCATCGCCGGAATCGCGGCGACCAGAAGCAGCTCGATCACCCGGGGCTTGGTCAGCGCCACGTAGGCCTTGACGGTGTCCAGCAAAGGGGTTCCTCTCACACGAGTTGAAGCTCCAACCCAATCGGTCGGATGGGACGGGCGGAAAGTTCCCGCCCCTTCGGCGACGTCACGGAAACGACCGGACGATCCGGCGCGGGACGCACCGGTGACCCGGACCCGGCAATGGTAGCGCCTGCGGGATGCCCCGATGGGCACCGGGGGCACGAGCCGCCGGGCGAGTCGCCGCCGGTTGCCGGGCATTCCCGCGCGAGGGGCCCCGGAAACGCGTCCGAATGGGCATACAATGGGCTGGAACTCATTCGCGAGCGAGAACCAGGAGCATTCACCGTGACCCTCTCCCCCGAGCTGCAGGCCCGCGTAGTGCGGAATTACCCCTCGGACTGGACCGACCTGGACACCCGGGCCGTCGACACCGTCCGGGTCCTGGCCGCCGACGCCGTGCAGAAGTGCGGGTCCGGCCACCCCGGCACCGCCATGAGCCTCGCGCCCCTGGCGTACACCCTGTACCAGCGCGTCATGCGCCTCGACCCGAAGGACCCCAAGTGGGCCGGCCGCGACCGTTTCGTCCTGTCCTGCGGCCACTCCTCGCTGACGCAGTACATCCAGCTGTACATGGCCGGCTTCGGCCTCGAGCTCGATGACCTGAAGTCCCTGCGCACCTGGGGCTCGCTGACCCCGGGCCACCCGGAGTACGGTCACACCGACGGCGTCGAGATCACCACCGGGCCGCTGGGCCAGGGCCTCGCCTCCGCCGTGGGCATGGCGATGGCCGCCCGCCGCGAGCGCGGCCTGTTCGACCCGGACGCCCCCGCCGGCGAGTCCCCGTTCGACCACCACATCTACGTCATCGCCTCCGACGGCGACGTCCAGGAGGGCGTGACCGCCGAGGCGAGCTCCATCGCCGGCACCCAGCAGCTGGGCAACCTCATCGTCTTCTGGGACGACAACGGCATCTCCATCGAAGACGACACCACCATCGCCTTCACCGAGAACGTCGCCGACCGCTACCGCGCCTACGGCTGGCAGGTCATCGAGGTCGACGGCGGCGAGGACGTCGCGGCCATCGAGCGCGCCGTCGAAGAGGCCAAGGCCGACGTCAAGCGCCCGACGTTCATCCGCGTCCGCACCGTCATCGCCTACCCCGCCCCCAACGCCATGAACACCGGCGCCTCCCACGGCGCCGCGCTGGGCGAGGAGGAGCTGGCGCTGATCAAGAAGGAGCTCGGCTTCGATCCGGAGCAGACCTTCGAGGTCTCCGACGAGGTCATCGCGCACACCCGCGCCGTCGCCGACCGTTCGGAGGAGGCCCGCGCCGAGTGGCGCAAGGCCTTCGACGAGTGGGCCGCCGCCAACCCGGAGCGCAAGGAGCTGTTCGACCGCCTCGAGGCCGGCGACCTGCCCGACGGCTTCGCCGACGAGGTTCCGTCGTGGGACGCCGATCCCAAGGGCGTCGCCACCCGCAAGGCCTCCGAGGCCGTGCTGCAGGCGCTGGGCAAGACGCTGCCGGAGCTGTGGGGCGGCTCGGCCGACCTGGCCGGCTCCAACAACACCGTGATCAAGGGCGAGCCGTCGTTTGGCCCGCAGGAGATCACCACGGGCACGTGGACCACTCACCCGTACGGCCGCAACCTGCACTTCGGCATCCGCGAGCACGCCATGGGGTCGATCCTCAACGGCATCGCGCTGCACGGCGGCACGCGCCCCTACGGCGGCACGTTCCTCATCTTCTCCGACTACATGCGCCCGGCGGTGCGACTGGCGGCGCTGATGGACATCTCGCCGCTCTACGTGTGGACGCACGACTCCATCGGACTCGGCGAGGACGGCCCGACGCACCAGCCGATCGAGCAGCTGGCCACCCTGCGCGCCATGCCGGGCATGACCACGCTGCGCCCGGCCGACGCCAACGAGACCGCCGCCGCGTGGGTGGCCGCCCTGGAGGGCCCGTCCGGCCCGAAGGCGCTGGCCCTGACCCGCCAGAACGTCCCGGTGCTCGAGGGCACGAAGGAGAAGGCCGCCGCGGGCGTGCGCCGCGGCGCCTACGTCCTGGTCGAGGCCGAGGGCGGCACCCCGGACATCATCCTCATGGCGACCGGCTCGGAGGTCCAGATGGCCGTGGAGGCCGCCGGCGTCCTGGCCGGCGAGGGCATCAAGGCGCGCGTCGTCTCCGCGCCCGCGCTCGACTGGTTCGACCTGCAGGACGAGGAGTACCGCGAGTCGGTCCTGCCGTCGTCTGTCCGCGCGCGCGTCTCGGTCGAGGCCGGCGTGGCCATGCCGTGGCACAAGTACCTGGGCGACGCTGGTCGCGCCGTGTCCCTCGAGCACTTCGGCGCGTCGGCCCCGTACCAGCGCCTGTTCGAGGAGTTCGGTCTGACGGCCGAGGCCGTCGTCGCCGCCGCCCGCGACTCCCTCGCCGCCGCGAAGTAGCGCCGTCGCGCCGCGGGCCCGTCCCCGGCGCATGAGCCTCCGCCGCCCCGCGCCGATTGCCGCGCCGGGGCGGCGGTTGCTTTTCGACGCTAACGTGGAAGCCGCATGGCCGTCGCAAAGCGGAAAGCCGCACCCGTGCGGGCGGCGCACCGATGCAGCGGCGGCGCCGGGCACCCGAACAGCCGGGCACCCGAGCGGACGCGAAGCACCGAACGAAACTCGAAACACCCGACAACAACAGCAAGGGAAGGGCACCGATGACGAACCCGAATCTGGACGCTCTGGCCACCGCCGGCACCTCGGCCTGGCTCGACGATCTGTCCCGCCAGCGGCTCGACGGCGGCGAGCTGAAGTCGCTCGTCGACGAATACGCCGTCGTGGGCGTGACCACCAACCCGGCGATCTTCTCGTCGGCCATGACCACCGGCGACGCCTACGACGAGCAGCTGCGCGAGCTCGCGGCGTCCGGCGCGGACGCGGCGGAGACCGTCTTCACCATGGCCATCGACGACGTCCGCCGCGCGTGCGACGAACTCGCCGACGTCTCCGCCCGCACCGGCGGCGCCGACGGCCGCGTCTCCATCGAGGTCGACCCGCGGTACGCCGACGATTACGACAAGACCATCGAGCAGGCGCGCCTGCTGTGGGAGCGCGTGGGCAAGTCCAACGCGATGATCAAGATCCCCGCCACCGACGCCTCCCTGCCCGCCGTGTCCGACGCGCTGGCCGAGGGCATCTGCGTCAACGTCACGCTCATCTTCTCGCTGGAGCGCTACCGCCAGGTCGTCGACGCCTTCATCACCGGCATCGAGCGTGCCAAGGAGAACGGCCGCGACCTGTCGCAGATCCACTCCGTCGCGTCCTTCTTCGTCTCGCGCGTCGACACCGAGGTGGACAAGCGCCTGGAGGCCCTCGGGGGCGACGCGCTCGAACTGCGCGGCAAGGCCGGCGTGGCCAACGCCCGCCTGGCCTACCGGGAGTTCGAGCGTTCCTTCGGCGCCGGCGCGGAGCGCTGGCAGCCGCTGTCCCAGGCCGGCGCCAACGCGCAGCGCCCGCTGTGGGCGTCGACCGGCGTGAAGAACCCGGACTACCCCGCCACGCTCTACGTCACCGAGCTGGCCGGCCCGCACACCGTCAACACCATGCCCGAGAAGACGCTGCGCGCCACCGCCGACGCCGACCTCGACGGCGTCACCGACACCCTGTCGGGGTACGGCGAGGAAGCCGAGAAGACCATGTCGGACATCTCCGCCGCCGGCGTCGACCTGGACGACGTCTTCGCCGTGCTCGAGCGCGAGGGCGTGGAGAAGTTCGTCGACTCCTGGCAGGAACTGCTCGACTCCATCGACGCCCGGCTGCGCGAAATCCGCGGCTGACCCGGCGACAGCATCGGCGGCGTCGGCCGGGCCCGCGCCCGGCCGTCGACCGCCGGGCACCCGTGACCGATCACCCTCCCCGAAAGAACCTTCAGTGAGCTCTGACATCTCCGGCGCCATCGCCGACGATTGGACCAATCCCCTGCGCGACCCGCAGGACAAGCGACTCCCCCGCATCGCCGGACCCGGCGGCATGGTCATCTTCGGCGTCACGGGCGACCTGGCCCGCAAGAAGCTGTTGCCGGCCATCTACGACCTGGCCAACCGCGGCCTGCTGCCCGCATCCTTCGCGCTGGTCGGCTACGGCCGCCGCGATTGGTCCAAGGAGTACTTCGAGAACTACGTGCGCGAGGCCGTCGAAGCCGGCGCCCGCACGCCGATCCGCGAGAACGTGTGGCGCCGCCTGGCCGAGGGCATCCACTTCGTCCAGGGCACCTTCGTCGACGACGAGGCCTTCGACCGACTGGCGGACAAGCTCGCCGAGCTCGACGCCTCCCGCGG
Organism: Corynebacterium hansenii; assembly: GCF_030408795.1. Taxonomy (NCBI): domain Bacteria; kingdom Bacillati; phylum Actinomycetota; class Actinomycetes; order Mycobacteriales; family Corynebacteriaceae; genus Corynebacterium; species Corynebacterium hansenii. The sequence continues at coordinate 1,524,813 of NZ_CP047211.1, read as the reverse complement.
CACCGCCGGCAACTGGGCGTACTACCTGTCCATCCCGCCGGACAACTTCCCGGACGTCTGCCACCAGCTCGACCGCGCCGGCCTGGCGCAGGCGGGCGAGGAGAACTGGCGGCGCGTGGTCATCGAGAAGCCCTTCGGCCACGACCTCGAGTCCGCGCAGGAGCTCAACCGCATCGTGAACTCGGTCTTCCCGGAGAAGTCGGTGTTCCGCATCGACCACTACCTGGGCAAGGAGACGGTGCAGAACATTCTGGCCATGCGGTTCGCCAACCAGCTGTTCGATCCGCTGTGGAACTCGCACTACGTCGACCACGTGCAGATCACCATGGCCGAGGACATCGGCCTGGGCGGCCGCGCCGGCTACTACGACGGCATCGGCGCCGCCCGCGACGTGATCCAGAACCACCTGCTGCAGCTTTTGGCGCTCGTGGCCATGGAGGAGCCCGTGGCGTTCACGCCGGAGGAGCTGCAGGCGGAGAAGATCAAGGTGCTGCGCGCCACGGAGCCGGTGCGGCCTCTGTCCAAGACGACGGCCCGCGGCCAGTACTCCGCCGGGTGGCAGGGCAGCCATTACGTCAAGGGCCTGCGCGAGGAAGAGGGCTTCGACCCGGAGTCCACCACCGAGACCTACGCCGCGTGCACCCTGCAGATCAATTCCCGCCGGTGGGCGGGCGTGCCGTTCTACCTGCGCACGGGCAAGCGCCTCGGCCGCCGGGTCACCGAGATCGCCCTGGTGTTCAAGTCCGCGCCGCACCTGCCGTTCGCGGACACCATGACCACGGCACTGGGCCAGAACGCGATGGTCATCCGCGTCCAGCCGGACGAGGGCGTGCTCATGCGCTTCGGCTCGAAGGTCCCCGGCTCCACCATGGAGGTCCGCGACGTGAACATGGACTTCTCCTACTCGGAGTCCTTCACGGAGCAGTCCCCGGAGGCCTACGAGCGGCTCATCCTGGACGCTCTCCTCGACGAGGCCAGCCTCTTCCCCACCAACGAGGAAGTGGAGCTGTCCTGGAAGATCCTCGATCCGGTCATCGATTACTGGGCCAAGCGCGGCCGCCCGGAGGAGTACCCGGCCGGCACGTGGGGGCCGGATTCGGCCGACCGGATGCTGGAGCGCGAAGGCCGCACCTGGCGCCGTCCCTGACGGGCGGGACAGGCGGAACAGGTACTTGGGAAAGGAACAACCGTGCCAACGATCATCAATTTGCCCGACACCGACACGCGGGACATCGCCCGCCAGTTGGTGACCCTGCGCGAAACCGGCGGCATCGTCACCACCGGACGCGTGCTCACCCTCATCGTCCTCGCGCAGCGCGACGATGACCTGGAGAACATCGTCAAGACGGTCAACAACGTCTCCCGCGAGCATCCGGCGCGCGTGCTGGTGCTCGTCGCCGGCGAGCCGCGCGGGGCGAACCGCCTCGACGCCGAATTGCGCCTGGGCGGCGAAGCAGGTGCCGCGGAGGTCGTCGTCATGCACATGGAGGGCGAGGTCGGGGCGCACCCGGAGGCCATCGTCACTCCCCTGCTGCTGCCCGACACGCCGGTCGTCGCGTGGTGGCCGTCGACGCCGCCGCAGGTGCCCGCGGCCACGCCGATCGGCCAGATCGCGCAGCGCCGCATCACCGATTCGCTGGCGGACCCGGACGGAAACGCCGTCTACACCCGCCGCACCGGGTACACGCCGGGTGATTCGGACCTCGCGTGGTCGCGCCTGACCGCGTGGCGCGGCGTGCTGGCGTCCGCGCTGGATTTCCCGCCGCACGGCAAGATCACCGCGGCGCGCATCGAGGGCCCCGGCGAGGATCCCTCCGTCGACGTCGCCGCGGGATGGCTCGCCGACCGGCTGGCCGCGCCGGTGCAGCGCGTGGTCACCGAGGAGCCGGAGGTTCCGCTGGACGCCGACGGCGACCCGAAGCCGCCGGTGACCAAGGTGACGCTGACCCGCCGCGGCGGCGAAGGCGAATGCACCGACGTCACCGTCGAGGTGGAGAACGCCACGACCGCGTGCGTGACCATCACCGGCCGCCCGCCGTTCAAGGTGGCGCTGTCGCGCCGCACCACCGTCGATTGCCTGGCCGAGGAATTGCGCCACCTCGACCCCGACACCGCGTACGCCCGCGCACTGCGCGGGTTGGGACGCATCCGGCGCCTGACCGCCGAGGAGGCCCGCGAGGCCGACGCCGCATCGCCCGACGACGGCCCGTGCGCGGCGAGCTCCGCGGCCACCGACTCAACCGCCCGAAACCCCGAGGAGTCTTCCCGATGACCGACAGCGCACCCGCGCCCGAGTTTTCCCGCCACGCAGACCAGGACGCGCTGATCGAAGCCGCCCGCACCCGGTTCGTCGACGTCGTGTGCGCCGCGCAGGGCGACGACGGAATGGCGCGCATCGCCGTGACCGGCGGCGGCGCCGGCATCGGCCTGCTCGCCGCGCTGGCGGAGGATTCCGGGGCCATCGATTGGACCCGCGTCATGGTCTTCTTCGGCGACGAGCGCTTCGTCCCGGAGGAGTCGCCCGACCGCAACGTCGGCCAGGCCCGGAAGGCCCTGTTCGACCACGTGGACATCCCCGGGTCGTACATCTTCCCCATCGCGCCCTCCGGCGGCGCGTACCTGGAGGACCCGGTGTGCGCGGCCGACGCCTACGCCGACATCCTGGCCATGCACGCGCCCGACGGCTTCGACCTGCACCTGCTCGGCATGGGACCGGAAGGCCACGTCAACTCGCTGTTCCCCGGAACCCCCGCGATCGCGGAGACCGAGCGCACCGTCGTGGAAGTCCGCGACTGCCCGAAGCCGCCGCCGACCCGCGTGTCGCTGACGCTGCCGGCGATCAACGCCAGCGAGCGCGTCTGGTTGCTCGTGTCCGGCGAGGCCAAGGCGGAGGCCGTCAAGGCCATCGCCGACGGCGCCGATCCCGCCGACTGGCCCGCCGCCGGCGTCCGCGGCACGGCCGAGACCATCGTCTTCGTCGACGAGGCGGCCGCCTCGAAGCTGTAGGGAAGGCATGAAAGAGGGGCCCGGGCGTTGATTCGCCCGGGCCCCTCTTCGCGGTCGTGCCGCCGATCCCCTACCAGTTGAAGGCCTGGAACAGGCCGAGCAGGATGATCGACGCCACCCACAGGATCGCCGTGATGATGGTGACGTAGTCGAGGTTCTTCTCCACCACCGTCGAACCGGAGAGGTTCGACTGCATGCCGCCGCCGAAGAGGCTGGACAGGCCGCCGCCCTTGCCCTTGTGGAGCAGGACGAACAGGGACATCAGCACGGAGGTGATGACCAGGACGATCTGGATGGCGAGGTACACGCGCACTTCCCTACGGTTTTCGACGGTTATGACTGGGTACTGCTTCGCGGTTTCCGGTCGTGGCCGGACGCCGCGGCGGGTGCGGCCGGGCCGGGCCCGCGATCAACTGACCAGGGTACCGCACCGGTCCCCCGTCGCGCAGCCGACGGGGACGGCGCGTCGGGGGAAACCGGCTAGCCCGAGTTGCGCAGCGCCGTGGCCAGCCCGTTCATGGTCAGCTGGATGCCCCGGCGGACCTTGTCGCGGGCATCGCCGGCGCGGTAGCGGCGCAGCATCTCCAGCTGGATGGCGTTGAGCGGCATCAGGTACGGGAACCGCATGTCGACGGAACGCGCCAGCAGCGGATTGTCCTCCAGCAGCGAGGAGTAGCCGGTGACCTTCATGAACATCTCGAGGGTCAGTTCGTACTCCTCGCGGATGCGGTCGTAAATCCGGTCGGCCACTTCCCGGTCGGAGACCAGGTCGGCGTAGAGCCGGGCCAACTCCAGGTCCGTCTTCGACATGACCTGCGCCATGTTCGACAGCACCGAGTCGAAGAAGGGCCAGGAACGGTTCAGTTCGCGCAGCTCCTCCAGGCGCGACCCGTCGGCGTCCTCGCCGATCCATTCCTTCAGCGCGGTGCCCACGCCGAACCAGCCGGGGACCATCGAGCGCTGCTGCGACCACGCGAGCACCCATGGGATGGCGCGCAGATCGGAGATCGACGTGGTCTGCTTGCGCGACGACGGCCGCGACCCGATGTTGAGGCTGCCGATTTCGCCGACCGGGGTGGAGGTCTCGAAAAACTCGATGAAGCCGGGGTCCTCGTGCATGAGCGCGGCGTAGGCGTCGCGGGAGCGCTCGGAGATCTCCGACATCACCTGGTAGGCGCGGTCCTGGTCGTCCAGGTCCTCCAGGTCCAGCAGAGTGGATTCGATGGTCGCCGACACCAGGGCCTCCAGGTTGCGGCGGGCCGCCACGGGGTGACCGTACTTGGCCGAGATGATCTCGCCCTGCTCGGTGATGCGCACCGAACCCTGCACCGCGCCCTTGGGCTGCGCCAGGATCGCGTCGTAGGACGGCCCGCCGCCGCGGCCGACGGTACCGCCGCGGCCGTGGAACAGGCGCAGGCGCACGCCTTCCTCGCGGGCGACCTTGGCGATGGCGGTTTCGGCGTCGTACAGCGCCCAGTTGGCCGCGAAGTAGCCGCCGTCCTTGTTCGAGTCGGAGTAGCCCAGCATGACCTCCTGCAGGTCGCCCCGGGAGGCGACGTAGCGGCGGTACAGCGGGACGTCCCAGGCCTCCCGCAGCACGGACGCGCCGGCCTGGAGATCCTCGATGGTCTCGAACAGCGGGATCACGTCGACCGTGCCGCCCGGCACCCCGTCGACCACGGAGATCAGGCCGACTTCCTTCAGCAGGATCATCGGCTCGAGCAGGTCGGACACCGACGAGCACATGGAGATGATGCAGTGCGGGACGACCTCCGGGCCGAAGGCATTGACCGCGTCGGCCGCGGCGCGCATGATGCCGAGCTCGCGTTCCGTGGCCTCCGACAGCTGCACCCCGCGCGGGATGAGCGGGCGGGCCGACGCCAGCTCCGACGTGAGGATCTCCACCCGCCGGCGCTCCGGCAGCGACCGGTAATCCTCCGTCACGCCCGACATGCGGAAGAGCTCCGTGAGGATGTCCTCATGGCTTTCCGAGTTCTGGCGCAGGTCCAGGGAGTACAGGTGGAAACCGAAGACATCGGTGGCGGCCTGGATGTCCGCCAGCCGGTGGTCCGCGATGAGGTCGTCGTTGCTGCGCCGCAGCGAGGCCTCGACGATGTCGAGGTCGGCGCGCATCTCCGCGACGTTCGGATAGGGCTCGTGGTCCGACCAGTCCCCCTCCACCACCGAGTGGCCGAGGCGCGAGATCGCCGTCGCCGCGACCCGGCCGCGGATACCGTGGACGGCGCGGCGGTAGGGCTCGTCGACGCGGTTCGGCACGTCGTTCTGGCCGCGGTTGGCCAGCTCGACCAGATCCACCGACACCTGGGTCAGCCGGTCGGAGAAGCTCAGCTCCCGCTCCAGGGCATGCAGCTGCCGCAGGTAATGGCGCAGGATCGTTCCCGCGGCACGGTTGGTGGCGTAGCGGACAACGTCCGCCGACACGTACGGGTTGCCATCGTGGTCGCCGCCGATCCAGGACCCCATGCGCACCACCGGGGTCTCCGGGATGTCGGCGCCGCCCAATTCCCGCATCGCGCCGAGCACGTCCCGGTTCAGCCTGGGCACGGTTTCCAGCAGCGACAGCTGGTAGTAGCGCAGCCCCACTTCGACCTCGTCGCGGATGTCCGGGCGGTTCATGCGGATCAGCGCCGTCTGCCACAGCGTCATGATGCGCCGGCGGATTTCCAGGTCCAGCGCCTCGATCCGGGCGTCCGTGCGGGCATTGCGGGGCGCGTTGAGGACCTCGTGGCGGGCGCGCATCGCGGCCCCGATGTGCTTCTGCACGTCGAACACCGTGCGGCGGCGGGTCTCCGTCGGATGCGCGGTAAGCACCGGCACCACCTCGGCGGCGTTCATCATCGCCGCCAAATCGGTGCCGGGCACCTTGGCCTCGCGCAGCTTTTCCCACGTCGCCTCGAGCGTCGAATCGCGCGGCGGTTCGCCGGCGTCGAGCCCCTCCTCCAGCAGACGCTCCTCGTGCAGGTCCTCCGCGAGGTTGGCCAGCAGCGCGAAGTGCGTGAACGCACGGATGACGGGGGTCGCCTCCGCCGGGTCGATGTCGCGGAACAAGCCGGTCAGCTCGTCGATCTCCGCCTCGCCGCGGTGCAGGCGGAACGCGGTCCGCCGCGCCTGCTCCACCAGATCGAAGACCTCCGCGCCCTCCTGCTCCCGGATGACCTCACCGAGGATCCGCCCCAGATGGCGGATGTCGTCGCGCAACGTCTCGTCGCTGGTCTTCTTCGCGCCCTGTTCCTGCATTCTCGCTTCTCCTGTCATGTCGGGTTCCTCCGCTGCGTCGTCAAGCACCGTGCCGGGCCCCGGCGGACCCGCGCCCCTTTTCCGGGGCCCGGGGGCCGGCGCCGAGCGAAACGCCCCGGATCAACGGGTTACGTTGCCGGGGCGCGCCGTTTTCGGCTCTGGGCCGATCGGGGTTATTCCGCCGCGTCCGCGGCCAGCGCGGACAGCTTGGCGAAGGCCTCGCCATCCAGCGACGCGCCGCCGACCAGGCCGCCGTCGACGTCCGGCTGGCCGACGATGTCGGCCACGTTCTCCGCCTTCACGGAACCGCCATAGAGGATGCGCATCTCCTTGGCCAGCTTCTCGCCGCCCAGCTCGGCGACGGTCTCGCGGATGGCCTTGCAGACCTCCTGCGCGTCCGCCGAGGACGCGACCTTGCCGGTGCCGATGGCCCAGACCGGCTCGTAGGCGATGACCACCTTGGCCAGGTCGGCCTCGGTCAGGCCCTCGAGGGAGCCCTTGACCTGGGCGACCACGTGCTCGACGTGCTTCTCCGCCTCGCGGACCTCGAGCGGCTCGCCGACGCAGACGATCGGCGCCATCGAAGCCTTCAGCGCGGCCTTGGCCTTCTTGGCGACGAGGGCGTCATCCTCGCCGTGCATCTCGCGGCGCTCCGAATGCCCGACGACGACCCAGCGGCACCCGAGCTTGGACAGCATCGCGGCCGAGATCTCGCCGGTGAAGGCGCCCGACTCGTGGATGGAGACGTCCTGCGCGCCGTAGGTCACGGCCAGCTTGTCGCCCTCCACCAGGGTCTGCACGGAACGGATGTCGGTGAACGGCGGGATGACCGCGACGTCGACCTTGTCGTAGTACTCCTTCGGCAGGGCGAAGGCCAGCTTCTGCACGACGCCGATGGCCTCCAGATGGTTGAGGTTCATCTTCCAGTTGCCGGCGATGAGGGGCTTGCGAGCCATTGTGGGTGTCACTTCCTGAGGTGGTTGAAGAATGTGGGGTGCGGGCCGGTGCGGCGGCGAACCGCGCACCGCCCGCGGGGGCGGACCGGTGCCGGGACTCGAGGACCGCTAGGACTCGAGCACCTGGACGCCGGGGAGGTCCTTGCCCTCGAGGAACTCGAGGGAAGCGCCGCCGCCGGTGGAGATGTGGCTGAAGCCGTCCTCGTCCAGGCCGAGGGTGCGCACGGCCGCCGCGGAGTCGCCGCCGCCGACGACGGAGAAGCAGCCGTTGTCGCGGGTGGCGTCGATGATCGCCTGCGCGACGAAGCGGGTGCCGTTGGCGAACGCGTCCATCTCGAACACGCCCATCGGGCCGTTCCAGAAGACGGTCTTGGTGCCGGCGAGCTTCGCGGCGAAGGCCTTGGCGGACTCGGGGCCGATGTCCAGGCCCATCCAGCCCTCCGGGATCGCGTCGACCGCGACGACCTTGTGGTCGGCGTCGGCGGCGAACTCGGAGGCGACGACGACGTCGGTCGGCAGGACGATCTGGTCGCCGTAACGGTCCAGCAGATCCTTGCAGGTGTCGATCATCTCCTCCTGCAGCAGCGAGGCGCCGACGGAGTGGCCCTGCGCGGCGAGGAAGGTGAAGCACATGCCGCCGCCGATGACCAGGTAATCGACCTTCGGGGCGAGGGCCTCGATGACGCCCAGCTTGTCGGAGACCTTGGAACCGCCCAGCACCACGGCGTAGGGCTTCTCCGGGGTCTCGGCGACCTTGCGCAGGACCTCGAGCTCGGACTGGACCAGGCCGCCGGCGTAGTGCGGCAGCTTCTTGGCGACGTCGTACACCGACGCCTGGGCGCGGTGGACCACGCCGAAGCCGTCGGAGACGAATGCGCCGTCCGGCACCAGGGCGGCGAGCTCGGCGGCGAAGGCCTCGCGCTCGGCGTCGTCCTTGGAGGTCTCGCGGGCGTCGTAGCGGATGTTCTCCAGCAGCAGGACGTCACCCTCGGTCAGGCCGTTGGCGCGCTCGTGGGCGTCCTCGCCGGAGACGTCGCCGGCGACGGCCACGTAGCGGTCCAGGCGCTCGGACAGGGCCTCGGCGACCGGGGCAAGCGAAAGCTCCGGCTTGGCCTCGCCCTTCGGGCGGCCGAGGTGGGCGGTGACGACGACCTTCGCGCCGGCGTCGGACAGCGCCTTCAGCGTCGGCACGGACGCGTCGATGCGGCCCGGGTCGGTGATGGTGCCGTCCTTCAGCGGGACGTTGAGGTCCGAGCGGACCAGCACGTAACGGCCTTCGACGCCCTCGTCGAGGAGATCCTGCAGAGTCTTCACGGTCATGTGGGGTTATTCCTTCGTTCAATGAAGCCCCAGGGCCGGGGTGCGCCCGCGGGCACACCCCGGCCCTGGGGTCGTGGGTGAAACGGAGAGCTTAGAGGCGCTCGCCGACGTAGACGGAGAGGTCGACGAGGCGGCAGGAGTAGCCCCACTCGTTGTCGTACCAGGACACGACCTTGACCTGGTCGCCGATGACCTTGGTCAGGGGCGCGTCGAAGATGGAGGAGCGCGGGTCGCCCTCGATGTCCTTGGAGACGATCGGGTCCTCGTTGTAGCCGAGGACGCCGGCCAGCTCCTCCGACTCGGAGGCCTTCTTGATCGCGGCGTTGACGGCCTCGACCGAGACCTCCTTCTTCGCGGTGAACGTGAGGTCGGTGACCGAGCCGGTCGGGGTCGGGACGCGCAGAGCGTAGCCGTCCAGGACGCCCTTCAGCTGCGGGAGGACCAGGGCGACGGCCTTGGCGGCGCCGGTCGAGGTCGGGACGATGTTCAGGGCCGCGGCGCGGGCGCGGCGCAGATCCTTGTGCGGGGCGTCGTGCAGGCGCTGGTCGCCGGTGTAGGCGTGGATGGTGGTCATCAGGCCGCGCTCGATGCCGAACTCCTCGTCCAGCACCTTGGCCATCGGGGCCAGGCAGTTGGTCGTGCAGGACGCGTTGGAGATGATCGTGTGCTTCTCCGGGTCGTAGTCGGTGTGGTTCACGCCGACCACGAACGTGGCATCCTCGTTCTTCGCCGGGGCGGAGATGATGACCTTCTTGGCGCCGCCGTCGATGTGGGCCTTGGCGGCCTCGGCGTCGGTGAAGAAGCCGGTGGACTCGACGACGATGTCGACGTTGTTCTCGCCCCACGGGAGGTTCTTCGGGTCGCGCTCGGCCCACGCGATGATGCGCTTGCCGTCGACGGTGATGGACTCATCGTCGTAGGTGACCTCGGCGTCGAGCTTGCCCATGATCGAGTCGTACTTGAGCAGGTGGGCGAGCGTCTTGTTGTCGGTCAGGTCGTTGACCGCCACGATCTCCAGATCGGCGCCCTGCGCGAGGGCCGCGCGGAAGAAGTTGCGTCCGATGCGACCGAAGCCGTTGATGCCTACACGAACCGTCACGTTGATCTCCTCCAAAGGAATCGGCTTAGATTTGCCCTTTCGGCCCGGGGTCCGGGCCAACTGGTTCATCTTCGGATTGTACGTGCGGAAGAGCCGTCGCGCAGGGGGCGAATGCCCGAATTTCAGTGAGACGCCTCACAAACGGACATTTCATGTTGCACACATGCCCGTTTGTCTGTGATCCAGGTCATGACCTCGGCTTTTCCATTGCCCGGACCGACGCTGAAACGACGGAAAAATAGGCTGATTACGGGGGTGATTCCCCGTTTTTCACGCTTCTTCGAACAGCTCGTCGGTGACGGCCGACGACGTGTCCGGAACGCCCGTTTCGGCGGCCCGGCGGTCCGCCATGGACAACAGGCGGCGAATGCGGCCGGCCACGGCGTCCTTGGTCATCGGCGGGTTGGCCAGCTGGCCCAGCTCCTCCAGGGAGGCCTGGCGGTGCGCGACGCGCAGCTCGCCGGCGGTGACCAGGTGCTCGGGGACGTCGTCGCCGAGGATCTCCAGCGCGCGCTCGACGCGGGCGGCGGCCACGACGGCGGCGCGGGCGGAGCGGCGCAGATTGGCGTCGTCGAAGTTGGCCAGGCGGTTGGCGGTGGCCCGGACCTCGCGGCGCATGCGCTGCTCTTCCCACTCCAGGCGGGTGGTCTGGGCGCCCATGCGGGTCAGCAGGGCGCCGATGGCCTCGCCGTCGCGGATGACCACGCGGTCTCCCCCGCGGGTCTCCTTGCTCTTGGCGGCGATGCCCAGGCGCCGGGCGCAGCCGACCAGGGCCAGCGCCGCCTCCGGGCAGGGGCAGGTCACCTCCAGGGCCGAGGACCTGCCCGGCTCCGTCAGCGAACCGTGCGCCAGAAACGCCCCGCGCCACGCCGCTTCGGCATCGAGCACCGTGCCGCCGATGACCTTCGGGGGCAGGCCGCGGACCGGGCGGCCGGCGCGATCGACCAGACCCGTGCGGCGGGCGAGGTCCTCCCCGCCCTCCGCCACGCGGACGATGTAGCGGGAGGTCTTGCGCAGGCCTCCGGGGCTCAGCACCTGCAACTCCGGCTCGTGGCCGAAGAGCGAATCGATCATGCCGCGCAGGCGCCGGGCCACGGCACCGGAATCCAGTTCGGCCTCGATGACGATGCGCCCGGCGACGAGATGGAGCCCGCCGGCGAACCGCAACATGGACGCGACCTCCGCCGACTGCGCGCTTTCCTGGCTGACCGGCACGCGCGCCAGCTCATCCTTCACCTTGGGCGTCAACGCCATGTGGTCATTCTCCTAACATCGGCGACCCATTCGCCGTGCAGCGCAGTTTAGCGGCCCCGATCAGCGGGACAGCACTTCCCCCAGCACGGACGCGACCTTCGCGGGGTCGTGCCGCTCGGTCCATCCGCCGTCCTCTTCGATCTCGCGGACGTCGGCGTAGATCACTTCCGCGGACAGCGTCGCGGCCGCGCGTTCGAGGTACCCGCGCTCGGATTCCCCGCCCATGGTGGAGCGGTCGACGAGGATCGTGTCCAGTTTCAGGTCCGGCGCGTGCTGCGCGAGCATGTGCACGTGGCGTTCGGACGAGAATCCGGCGGTCTCCCCCGGCTCCGACGACAGGTTGAGCACGACGACCCGGTGCGCCGTCGTCGCGCGCAGTGCCTGCACGAGCTCCGGGACCTGCAGGTGCGGCAGCACCGAGGTGAACCACGAGCCGGGGCCCAGGGTGACCATGTCGGCGGTCATGATGGCCTCGACGGCGTCGGGCGTGGCCGGCGGCTGCTCGGGGATCAGGCGGATGCGGCGTACCTGGCCGGGCGTCGTGGCGACGGCGACCTGGCCGCGGACCGGGCGCACCACGCGGGCGTCGTCCTCCAGCCCGACCACCTCCGCCTCGATGTCGAGCGGGCGCGGCGACATGGGCAGCACCCGGCCGCAGATGCCCAGCAGCGACCCGACCTCGTCGAGGGCCGCGACCTCGCTGCCCAGCACGCTGGTCAGGCCGGCGATGATCAGGTTGCCAACGGCGTGCCCGGCCAGGGCGCCGGTGCCGCCGAAGCGGTGCTGGAGCACCTCTTCCCACAGCTTGCCGCGCTCGTCTTCGGCGGACAGCGCGGCCAGGGCCATGCGCAGGTCCCCCGGCGGGATCTGCCCAAGTTCCCGGCGCAGGCGGCCGGACGAGCCGCCGTCGTCGGCGACCGTGACGACGGCGGTGACGTCGTCGGCGATCCGGCGGACGGCGCGGAGCGTCGCGAAAAGCCCGTGGCCTCCGCCGAGGCTCGTGATGGCGGTCATGGGAAAAGACTCCTCTGGTGTCGAAGCGGGTGCCGGTGCGCGGGCGGGCGCGGGCCGGTCAGTCCCTTTCGATGTCGCGGTGGATGACGCTGACGTCGATGCCGTTGAACTCCCCGAGCCTGCGGCCCAGGGCCTCTGCCATGGCCACGCTGCGGTGGTGGCCGCCGGTGCAGCCTATGGCGACGGACATGTGGCTCTTCCCCTCGCGCCGGTAGCCCGGGAGGATGACGGAAATCAGCTGTTCGACGGTGTCGAGCCAGCGCGGCGCGTCGTCCTGCTCGAGGACGAATTCGGATACCGCCTTGTCGGTGCCTCGCCCCGAGCGCAGCCCCGGGACCCAATACGGGTTGGGCAGGAACCGGACGTCGAGAAGCAGGTCGGCGTCGCGCGGCGCGCCGTGCTTGAAGCCGAAGGACTGGACGGTCACCCGCTGGCCGTGCGACGACGGGTCGGCGAAGTGGACCTCCAACGCGCGGCGCAGATCGTGGACCGACATCTTGGTGGTGTCGAGCACGAGGTCGGACATCGCCTTGATCCCGGCGAGCATCTGCCGTTCGCGCTCGATGCCCTGCGTCAGCGTCCCCGAGTCCTGCAGGGGGTGGGTGCGCCGGACCGAGTCGTAGCGGGCGATGAGCGTGTCGTCCTCGGCATCGAGGAAGATCACCATCGGCCGGCGACCCGATTCGTGCAGCCGGTCGAGGACGTCGCCGAGCGACCCGGCGAAGGCGCGGGACCGGACGTCGGTGACTATGGCCAGGCGCTCCACCGGCGAGTCCGCCTCGAACGACAGCTCGACCATCCGCATGATCAACTCGGGCGGGAGGTTGTCGGCGACGTACCAGCCCATCTCCTCGAGGACGGCTGCGGCGGTGTTGCGTCCCGATCCGGACATGCCCGTGATCAGGACCAGTGACGTGTCGGGGTCGGCCGCACCGGCGTTGGCGTTGGTCATGGGTCCCAGCCTACGTGCGATCGGCGTGCAGCGCTTCGTGCACGGACTGCGCCAGCGCGGGCCCGAAACCGGGCACTTCGCGGATCTCGTCGACGGTGGCCCGCTTGAGCTTCGCGACGGATCCGAAGTGCTTCACCAGCTCCGATCTGCGCTGCGGCCCCAGTCCCCTGATGCCGTCGAGGGCGGAGGCCCGCATCCGCTTGGACCTCTGCTGCCGGTGGTAGCCGATGGCGAACCGGTGCGCCTCGTCGCGGATGCGCTGCATCAGGTACATGGCCTCGGAATTGCGCGGCAGGATCACCGGTTCGTCGTCGCCCGGGACCCAGATCTCCTCCAGGCGCTTGGCCAGGCCGACAAGCGTGACGTCGTCCACCCCGAGTTCGTCGAGCACCTCCTGCGCCGCCGCGACCTGCGGCGCGCCGCCGTCGACGATGAACAGCTGCGGCGGGTAGGCGAACTTCCGCCCGGCGACGGATTCCTCCACGACGCTTTCCGACGTCCCGTCGCCCCCTCCCGCGGCCTCTTCCTCGAACATGACCGATTCATCGTCGGGCACGGCGAGCTTGTCTTCGGCATGGCGCCGGAACCTCCGGCGGACGACCTCGGCGATGGACGCGACGTCATCGGAATGCCCGTCGCCGGCGGCGTCCTTGATGCGGTACCGGCGGTAGTCGACCTTGCGGGGCAGGCCGTCCTCGAAGACGACCAGCGACGCGACGACGTCGGTGCCCTGGATGTGCGAGATGTCCGTGCACTCGATGCGCAGCGGGGCCTCGTCCATGAACAGCGCGTCGCGGATGCCCTCCAGGGCCTGTGAGCGTGCGGTGAGATCGCCGCTGCGCTTGAGCTTGTGCTGCGCCAGCGCCTCGACGGCATTGCGGTGCACCGTTTCCAGGAGCGCTTTCTTGTCGCCCCGCTGCGGCACGCGGATGTCGACCGCGGTGCCGCGGATGCCCTGGAGGAACCGCGACACCTCTCCGGCGTTCTCCGGGTCGGTCTGCACGAGGATCTGGCGCGGGACGGCCTCCGCGGCACCGGTGGAGGCGTCGCCGTCTACCTTCGCGTGTTCCGCGGCGTCGCCGTAGAACTGCGTCAGGAACGTCGACAGGAGCTTCGGCAACGCGGGATCGGGTTCCCCCTCGGGCAGCGGGCCGGTTTCCGAATCTCCCGACTTTTCCACGACCCAGCCCCGCTGGCCGTGGATGCGGCCGCGGCGGACGTGGAAGATCTGCACGGCGGCCTCGAGTTCGTCGGAGGCGAAGGCGATGAAATCGGCGTCCGTGGCGTCGCCGAGCACCACGGCCTGCTTCTCCATCACCTTTTCCACCGCGGCGAGGTCATCGCGGATCTTCGCGGCCTTCTCGAAGTCGAGGTCCTCCGCCGCGGCGTTCATGTCCCGTCGCAGCTGCGCTGTCAGAGGACCGGTGTTGCCGGCCATGAAGGAGACGAAGCCGTCGACGATTTCCCGGTGCTCGGCGGCGGACACCCGGCCGACGCAGGGCGCGGCGCATTTGTCGATGTACCCCAGCAGGCACGGCCGGCCCAGCTGCTGGTGCCGGTTGAGCACGCCCTTCGAGCACGTACGGGCGGGGAAGACCCGCGTGAGCAAGTCGAGGGTTTCGCGAATGGCCCAGGCATGCGAATACGGGCCGAAGTAGCGGACCCCCTTGCGGCGGGGCCCGCGGTAGACGAACAGCCGCGGGTACTGCTCCCCCACGCTGACCGCGAGCATGGGGTAGCTCTTGTCGTCGCGGTACATGACGTTGAACCGCGGGTCGTACCGCTTGATCCACGTGTACTCGAGCTGGAGCGCCTCGACCTCGGTGCGCACCACGGTCCAGACGACCTTCGACGCCGATTGCACCATCTGCCGCGTGCGCGGGTGCAGGTTGGCGACGTCCTGGAAGTAATTGGACAGCCGGGCGCGGAGATTCTTGGCCTTGCCCACGTACAGCACGCGGCCGGCGTCGTCGAGGAAACGGTAAACGCCCGGCTCGACCGGGATGGTCCCGGGCGCCGGGCGGTACGTCGAGGGGTCCGCCATCAGTCTTCCGGCATGTAGCGGTCCTCGAGTTCGCGGAACCGGCGCACGGCCTCGACGACGGCGGAGCCGTCGCGGGACTGCAGCGCCCACATGGGCACGAACTCGAACTCGGGCAGCTCCAGGCGCGCCCAGCGGGCGTCGGCCGGGAAGCTCAGGCCGTGGACCACGTCCCACGGGTAGAACTTGGCGCCCAGGAAGTTGCGGACTTCCACGCCGCGCGAATCCACGCGCACTCGCGGACGGAGCATGAGCAGGCAGGCCGCGGAGATGACCAGGCCCAGGATCGGGAACGCCAGCACGTCGATGGAGGTCACCTGCGCGCCGGTGTCGCCGACGTCGACGACGAAGCCCATGAACAGGTGCACCGCCATCACCACGGCCGCCGAACCCCACGCCCAGAGCTTCATGGTCTTGGACGTGACCGTCAGCTCCCAGCGGGAATCCGTGCGGTCGACCGTCTTGTTGTCGCTCACTTCGTTCACTCCTCGCCCAGGGTTCGCAGCAGCGCGGCGGTGTGCAGCGCCGCGATGGCGGCCTCCCGCCCCTTGTCCTCGACCGATCCCGGCGCACCGGAGCGGGCGACGGCCTGCTCGTGGGTGTCGCACGTGAGCACGCCATTGCCCACCGGGGTCCGCTGATCGAGCGCGATGCGGGTCAGCCCCTCGGTCACCGAATCGCAGACGTAGTCGAAGTGGGGGGTGCCGCCGCGGATGACGCAGCCCAGCGCGACGACGGCATCGTGGTCGTCGGCGAGGGCCTGGACCACCACCGGCAGCTCGAGGGCGCCGACGACGGTGTAATCGCGGACCATCGCGCCCGCCTCTTCGGCGGCCGCGATGGCGTTGGCGCGGAGTTGGCCGGTGATGTCGGCGTTCCAGTGCGCGGTGACGATTGCGACGCTCATCCCCTCCGCATCGGGCATCTCGATGTCGGGCAGTCCCGCTCCGCTCACTTCTTCTCCTCCTGATCGCCTTCGCCACCAATGTAGTCCGACAGCCACGGAAGGTCATGCCCCATCCGCTGCTGCTTGGTGGTCAGGTAACGGACGTTGTCGGCGTTGACTTCCACGGGCACCGGGACGCGCCGGCTCATCTCCAGACCGTAGCCGCCCAGGCCCGCCCTCTTGGTCGGGTTGTTGGTGAGCAGGGCCATCGACCGCACGCCGAGGTCCCGGAGGATCTGCGCGCCGGTGCCGTACTCGCGGGCGTCGGCGGGCAGGCCCAGCTGCAGGTTGGCGTCGACGGTGTCCACGCCCTCGTCCTGCAGGTGGTAGGCCTCCAGCTTGTGCATGAGGCCGATGCCCCGGCCCTCGTGACCGCGCATGTACAGCACGACGCCGCGCCCGGCGGCCTGCACGATCTCCATGGACCGGTGCAGCTGCTGGCCGCAGTCGCACCGGCGCGAGCCGAAGACGTCGCCGGTCAGGCACTCGGAGTGCACGCGCACCAGGACGTCGGAGCCGCCGTCGGAGGCGGGGTCGCCGACCACGAGCGCGACGTGCTCGACGCCGTCGACGAGGGAGCGGTAGCCCACGGCCCGGAACTCGCCGAAGTCGGTGGGCATGCGGGTTTCGACGACGCGCTCGACCAGGTGCTCGTGGCGGCGCCGGTACTCGATGAGCTGCTCGATGGAGATCAGGGCCAGGCCGTGCTCGTCGCAGAAGCGCCGCAGTTCCGGGGTGCGGGCCATGCCGGTCGGGTCCTCCTCGGACACGACCTCGCACAGCACGCCGGCGGGGCGCAGTCCGGCGAGCCGGGCCAGGTCCACCGCGGCTTCGGTGTGGCCGGCCCGGGTGAGCACGCCGCCCTGCACCGCGCGCAGCGGCACCACGTGGCCGGGGCGGGTGAATTCGGAGGCGGTCGAGTTGGCCGCCGCGAGCCGCTGGATCGTGTACGCGCGGTCCGCGGCGGAGATGCCGGTCGAGCCGGTGGCCGCGTCGACGGTCACCGTGTACGCGGTGCCGCGGACGTCTTCGTTGCGGGCTACCATGGGCGGCAGGCCCAACCGGTCGCAGTCCGCGCCGGTCAGCGGCGCGCAGATGTATCCGGAGGAGTACCGCACCATGAAGGCCACCAGCTCCGGCGTCGCCAGTTCGGCGGCGAAGATGATGTCGCCCTCGTTCTCGCGGTCCTCGTCGTCGACGACCACCACGGCCTTGCCGGCGGCGATGTCGGCGATGGCCCGTTCCACGCTGTCGAGTTCAATCACGGACATGAGCCTATCGGGGCAGCAATTTCTCGATGTACTTGGCCACCACGTCGACTTCCAGATTGACGGTGGCGCCCACCTCGAGCGTGCCCAGCACGGTGTCCGCCAGCGTCGTCGGGATGAGGCTGACCTCGAACCAATGATCGCCCGCCTCGCCTCCCACGGCGGAGACCGTCAGCGAAGTGCCGTCCACGGCGATGGAGCCCTTCTCCACCACGTAGCGGTCGAGGTCGTCGGGAAGCGAAATGCGCACGACCTCCCAGTGCTCGCCGGGCGTGCGCGAGACGATGGACCCCGTGCCGTCGACGTGGCCCTGGACGATGTGCCCGCCCAGCCGCGCGCCCGCGGCGACCGCGCGCTCGAGGTTGACCGGCGATCCGGTGCCCAGCCCGCCGAGGCCGGTGCGGTCCAGCGATTCCTGCATGACGTCGGCGGTGAAACCTTCGTCGTCGAACTCGGCGACGGTCAAGCACACGCCATTGACGGCGATGGAGTCGCCGAGTTTCGCCCCCTCTACCGCCGTCTCGCACCCGATGGTGAGGCGAATGGCATCGCCCTGATCCTCGATGCCGGCCACGCGGCCGACTTCCTCGACGATTCCGGTGAACACGTGTGGTGGTTCCTCTCTATGCTCTGCGCACGGATTTGATGAGCACGTCGTCGCCGAGCAACTCGACGCCGACGGTGCGGAAACGGACGATGTCGTCGACGGTCGTGGCCGACCCCGTGTCGACGACGGCGGTGCCGGCGCCCAGCAGACCGGGCGCGACGTAGGACTCGACGGCGTCGACGAGGCCGGCCTCCAGGAACGCCCCCGCCAACCGGGGGCCGCCCTCGACGAGGACGTCGATGAGCCCTAGATCCGCGAGGACGTCGACGACGACGGACATGTCGCGGGTCTGGATGTGGCGGAACATGTCCGCCGACGCGATCGCCGGATCGACGCGCTCGCCCGGCAGGAACCCGCCGCGGATGGCGGCGTCCTCGGGGATCTCCTTGCGGCCGATGGCCACGCGCAGCGGCTGATTCGGGTACGGGGCTCCGCCGGGATCCCGGGCCGTCAACCGGGGGTCGTCGGCGAGCACCGTCCCCGTGCCGACGATGACCGCGTCGCGGCGGGAACGGTCGACGTGGACGCGGGCGCGGGCCGCGTCGCCGGTGATCCATTGCGACGAACCGTCCGTCGCGGCGGCCAGTCCGTCGATGGTGCCGGCGGTCTTGAGCGTGATGTGCGGGCGGCGGGTGGCCTGCCAGTGCAGCCAGGGCCGCAGGACCCCGTCGGCGACCTCGGCGCGCAAGGTGCCCCCGATGACCTCCACTCCCCGCGCATCGAGCCAGTCCGCGCCGCCCGCGGCGACGGGATTGGGGTCCTCGACGGCGTAGACGACCTTCGCCACCCCCGCCGCGAGCAGTTCGCCGGTGCACGGGCCGGTGCGGCCGTGGTGATGGCAGGGCTCGAGCGTGACCACCGCCGTGCCTCCCCGGGCCCGGTCGCCGGCCATCTCCACGGCCTGCGCCTCGGCATGGGGTCCGCCCACGGGGTCGGTGCCCGCCACCGCCGCCGGCATCCCGGAAGCGTCGAGGATGACGCAGCCGACCGGCGGATTGGGCGAGGTGGTGCCGCGCACCCGCTCCGCGGCGGCGATCGCCGTGCGCATCGCCTGGTCCGGCGACAGCGCCGTGGCGGCGACGAGGTCGGTGAAGAGGGGCATGTCAGCCTCGGCTTTCCTCGTCGCGCAGCTGGCCCTCGACGGCCAGCGCGCGAAGTTCGTTGACGGCGTCGTTGGGCACCTCGGCGCCGTAGACCGCCGACCCGGCCACGAAGGCGTCGCAGCCGGCTTCCGCGGCGTCGGCGATGGTGGAACCGCCGATGCCCCCGTCGATTTCGATGATGGTGCCCAGCCCCCGCAGGTCGATCTGGTTGCGCAGGATGCGGACCTTCTCCAGCTGGTCGGGCATGAAGGACTGCCCGCCGAACCCCGGTTCGACGCTCATGACCAGCACCAGGTCGAACTCGTGCAGGTGCTCCAGCCACGGTTCGATCGGCGTGCCGGGGCGCAGCGAGATGCCCGCGCGAACCCCGGCTTCGCGAAGCTTGCGCGCCAGGGCGATCGGATCCTCCGTCGCCTCGACGTGGAAGGTGACGCCCGCGGCGCCGGCCTCGACGTAGCCGTCGACCCACTTTTCCGGCTCCTCGATCATGAGGTGCACGTCCAGCGGTTTGTCGGTCACCTTCGCCACCGCGGCCATGACGGGCACGCCGAAGGAGAGGTTGGGCACGAAGTGGCCGTCCATGACGTCGATGTGGATCCAATCCGCATCGGACACCGCCTCGATTTCCCGGTCGAGCCTGGCGAAATCGGCGGACAAGATGGAGGGGGCGATGATCGGGGTGCTCATGCCCCGAGCCTACCGCGCCGTCCCCGGGGCCCGGACCCATCCGGTCAAGCCGGACCAGATCAATGCCTGTTTCCGGCCCCTCAGGCCGTGTCGCCGGACCGGAGGGCGTCGACGAGCCCCCGGAAACTGGCGGAGACCGGGGTGAGTTCCTCGGTTTCGTGATCCCAGAAGGAGACCTCGCCGCTTGCGGAGTCGATCAGGTAGAGGTCGCCGCCCGGGCTGCTGGCCACGGGCAAAGTGCCCTCCGGGATTCCGTCGGCGAACAGCTCGAGGTGGCCGGCGAGGCCCCAGGTGTCGCGTGCGTCTCCGGCCAGGGGCACGAACTCCCGGATGACGAAGCTGCGATCACCGACCCGGAAGGTGGAATGCTCCGGGACTCCGCCATTCCAGGTGCGCAGGAATTCGGCGTAATCGGCCGGTAGGGCGAGGCCGGTCGAAGCCTCGAAAGCGGCGATCTCGGCTGCGGTGGCCGGAGTGACGGCGGACCGGCGGCGGAGCTCCTTGACCTGGTGCTTGTTGTAGCGCAGGCCGTACTGGCGGGCCTGGGCGAGAGCGGCATCGGCGTCGAAACGGCGGAACATGGGGACCTTTGCGGGTTATGTGGCGGATGGTCGCAGACCAGCGTTCATCGCCGGCGGCGTTGGGCGCGTCGGACGATGGGCTCAAGATACCCTCCGGCCATCATTCCGCGGGCTTGCGCGGCACGGCGAAGAACATCGCATCCGACGTCCCGGGGCTAACACGGGTACCCTGCGGCCATGGACCGCAAGATACTCGCCTTCATCGCACTGGCCCTGACCATGCTTTACGGTGTCGGTTTCGCCGTAATCGACGGCACGGGCACCTACGCAGTCGTCGGCGGCATCATCGTCGCCCTGGCCTGGGTCGCCGTCGGCGTCTTCGGCCGCGGCGACGACGGACGCCCCTGACCGACTCCCGGGAATCGGCGCAGACGAGCGCCGGCTCCGCCCCGCCCGCGACGGGCGGGCCTCAGACGTGCCCGGGTTTGCTCGGCCGTTCGCGTGTCCGATCAGCCGTGCGCGGGTTTGCGCAGCACGGCGAAGAACATCGCGTCGGTGCCGTGGCGGTGCGGCCACATCTGCACCGACGGCCCGTCGCCGACGTCGCCCATCGGTTCCACGAGCGGCCGGGCGTCCAGCTCCTCCAGCCCCAGCTGACGCACGGCCCGGTCGACCGCCCCGCGCGTTTCGCGCAGATGCGGCGAGCACGTCGAGTAGACGATGACGCCGCCGGGCCGCACGAGCTTCGCGGCCGATTCCAGCAGCTCGCCCTGGAGCTTGGTCAAAGCGGGCAGATCGTCGGTTGATTTCCGCCAGCGCGCCTCGGGGCGGCGCCGCAGCGAGCCCAGGCCGGAGCACGGCGCGTCGACGAGGATGCGGTCGTAGCCGCCCTCGAGCCCGGGATCCCGACCGTCCGCCACGTGCACTCGCACGGGCAGTCCCCGCACCGAGTTCTCCACGAGTCCGGCGCGCTTCTTCGCCGGCTCCACCGCGTCGACGGTCGCCCCGTCGATCTTGGCGATGCCCCCGAGGAACGCAGCCTTGCCGCCGGGGCCCGCGCACAGGTCCAGCCAGCGGCCCCCGTCTTCCCCGTCGAGCGGCGCGAGGGTGACCGCGCGGGCGATGAGCTGCGAGCCCTCGTCCTGCACGGCCGCCAGGTGCTCCCGCACGGGGCCGAGATCGCCGGGATCGCCGGATTCGATGCGGACGCAGTACGGGGACCAGGGCCCCTCCTCGCCGCCGGTGATCAGGGCGAGTTCCTCCGCGGACATCTCGCCGGGCTTCGCGACGAGATGGACGATCGGACGGGCGTCGTCAGCCGCGAGCGCTTCGGCGAGTTCGCCGGCGCGGGGGCCCAGGGCCTGCGCGAAGGCATCGGCGATCCAGCGGGGGTGGCCGTGCTTGAGCGCGAGATGCCCGACGGGATCGCGCCCGGCGTCCGGGGCGACTTCCGCGACCCACGCCGCTTCGTCCTTGCCGGACACGGTGCGCAGGATCGCGTTGACGAAGCCCTTCGCCCCCACCTTCCCCGCGCCGATGGCGGCGCGCACGGAGGTGTCCACGGCGGCGTGGGCGCCGACGCGGGTGCGCAGGAGCTGGTAGGCGCCGAGCCGCAGGACGTCGAGCACTTCGGGGTCGATCCTGTCCAGCGGGCGGGTGGACGCCTTCGCGAGCACCGCGTCGAGCAGCCCTTCGGCGCGCAGCGTGCCGTAGGTGAGCTCGGTGGCGAAGGCGGCGTCGCGGCCGGTGAGGTTCCGGGCGCGCAGTTCCTTCGGCAGCATCAGGTTCGCGTAGGCGCCGTCGGCGCGCACGGCGCCGAGGACGTCGAGCGCGACCTGGCGGGGCGCGTCGACCGCGCTGGCTTTTCGACGGCCCTGGTTGCCCTGGTTCCCCCTGCCGCCCTGGCCCCCATGGCCGCCGTGACCGCCCTGTCCCCGCTTCTGCCCGGAAGCGTTGCGGCGGCGGGTGTTCCTGGACCGGGCGGGCGGATTGCCCCCATCCCGGTTGCCGGCGCCCCGAGTATCGCCGCCCCGGTTTCCTTGTCCCCGGTTGCCGCGGGCCTCCCGGGCCTCTCGGCCGCCGCGGCCCTCGCGTCCGCCGTCGTTCGAGCGCTGCTCGGCCATTTAGACCATCGTCCCCTCGTCCGGCCGGGCGCCGCGCGCCCAGTCCACTGCGTCCATCATGCGCTTGCCCGGGGGCTGCACCCGGCCGAGCTCCACGGCGGTGCCCCCGCCGGCGCCGACGAGCACGCGCTTCTTCTCCACGCGGATGCGCCCCTCGCCCAGTTCGCCGTCGATCTCGGCCGGCGTCACGGGCCCGACCTTGATGCGGTCGTCGCCGAGCATCGTCCACGCCCCGGGCGCGGGGGTGTGGGCGCGGATGCGGCGGTCGATGAGGTGGCCCGGCATCGACCAGTCGATCCTGGCATCGGCGGAGGTGATCTTCGGCGCGTGGCTCACGCCGTCGGCCGACTGCGGCTCGGGGCGCAGTCGCCCGGCCTCCAGGCCGTCCATGGTCGCCGCCAGCAATTCGGCGCCCGAATGCGCCAGCCGGGTGAGCAGGTCGTCGGCGGTGTCCGCGGGCTTGATCGCCTCGGTGACGGTGCCGAACACCGGGCCGGTGTCCAGGCCCTCTTCGATGCGGAACGTCGACGCGCCCGTGATCTCGTCCCCGGCGGCGATGGCCGCCTGCACCGGCGCCGCGCCGCGCCACGCGGGCAGCACCGAGAAGTGCAGGTTCACCCAGCCGTGCACCGGCAGATCCAGCAGATCCTTCGGCACGAGGTTGCCGTACGCCACGACCGGTATGCAGTCGGGGGCCAGTTCGGCCAAACGGGCCCGGGCGCCGTCGTCGGCAAGCGTTTCCGGTTCGATGACCTCGATGCCGTGCTCGACCGCCACGGCCTTCACGGGCGAGGGCTTGCGCGACCGCCCGCGGCCGACGCGCGCGTCGGGGCGGGTGAGCACCGCGACGACCTCGTGGCCGGGGTGCTCGATCAGCTTCCGCAGCGCGGGGACGGCGGGTTCCGGGGTGCCGGCGAAGATCAGGCGCATGCTCTCCCCTACTTCCCGGCCAGGAACCAGTCGGTGGACCGCAGCTCGCGCATCGCGGCCTTGCGGGTCTCGGGGTCCAGGCGCTTGAGGAAGAGCACGCCGTCGAGGTGGTCGGTCTCGTGCTGGATGCACCGCGCGAGCAGGCCCTCGGCCTCGAGGGTCACCGGGGTGCCCGTGCGGTCCTGGCCGGTGGCGCGCACGCGCAGGTAACGCTCCGTGTCGGCGTTGATGCCGGGGATGGACAGGCAGCCCTCCTCGTCGACCTCGGTCTCCTCGCCGACCGGCTCCCACACGGGGTTGACCAGCTCGCCGCGGCGGCCGTCGCAGTCGTAGACGAACACGCGCTGCAGGACGCCGACCTGGTTCGCGGCCAGGCCCACGCCGCCGGCGGAGTCCATGGTCTCGAGCATGTCGTCGGCGAGGTGGGCCAGCTTCGCGTCGAAGGCCGTGACCTCGTCGGCGCGGGACACCAGGACGGGGTCCCCGAACAGGCGGATCTCTCGGACGGACATGCTTCGCATCAGCTCCTGAGTTTTATGGGGATGGGGTGTGACGGGGGAAGACCGGGGTCGTGCAGACGGTCATGAGGGCCCGGGCCGGTGCCCCGGAATCGAAGCCCGATGCTACCCCACCGGCCCGGATGCCCAGGAGCCGCGCCCGCGGCGCAGTCGACGGAGTCGGCGGAGTCGCTCCTGTGCCGGCGACCGAGGCGACGTCATCGAGCCGGCGCCGTCAGCCGAAGCGGGCCGGATCCACGATCACCCGCACCGGCGCGGGGTCCCGCCTGGTCGCGCGCACGCCCCGGGCCGCGCGCAGGGCCCGGCCCAGTTCGCGGGCCCGGGTCCGTTCCACCCGCACCAGCAGCCGCCGGATCGGCGTGCCCGGCTCGATCCCGGCCGGCGGCCTGCCACCGGGCGGCAGGTCGACCGGGCCGAGGATCTCCGCGCCCTCGGGGGCCTCGAAATCGGCGATGAACCTTTCGACGCCCTCCGCCGTGCCGTCGATGGCGGCCATCCGCGTCGCGGGCGGCAGTCCCGCCGCGCCGCGGTCGGCGAGTTCCCGCGCCGCCGCCCCGGTGATGTCCCAGCGCAGCAGATCGCCGACCACCGGCACCGCGGCGTCGGCGTCGATGACCACGTGCCCGCCGTCGGCCTCCGGCCGCACCAGGTGCACGGCGCGGGCCCACGTGGCCAGCGCCTCCTCCTGTGCCCGGAGGTCCTGGCGATTCATGGTCGCCCACGTGTCCAGGATCAGCGCCGCACCGTAGCCCCCGGGCGGCCGCGGTTCCGCGCCCGGGGTGGCCACCACGATCCTCGGCCCCGGCGCCACCTCGTCGAGGATCCGCTCGCCGGACGACGAGATCACGGGATGCGGCCGGAACGTCCGCCCCAGCTCCTCGGCGGTGCGCTCCGACCCGACTATCACCGGCCGCATCCGCGTCCCGCCGCATTCGTGGCAGCGGTGGCGCACGTCGACGCGCCCGCACCAGCGGCAGGTCGGCGGCGCGGCCTCGCCGGCGCCCTCGCCGCCGTGTCCGGGATGCGCATGGTGTCCCGAGGGCCCCGCTGCGCCGCTTTGCGACGGCCCGTGCGGGATCTCCAGCGGCCCGTTGCAATGGCGGCACCGGGCCGGGGCGCCGCACCGCGCGCACGACAGCGTGGGCACGTAGCCCTTGCGCGGCACCTGCACCAGCACGGGCATGCCGGCGCGCAGCGACGTGGCGGCGACGCGGTACGCGGCGGCGGGAAGCCGGCCGCGCGAGACGTCCTCAGGGTCGGCCTCCGTGTCGGTGGACGGGATGATGGCCGGCATCCGCGCCGCCAGCGTCTCCGGGGTGGGCACCAGACCATGGGCCCAACCGGATTCGACCAGCAGCTCCACCTCCGCCGTCCTGGTCGCCGACGCGAGGATCAGCGCGCACTTCTCCTGGGCGGAGCGGGTGACCAGCACGTCGCGGGCGTGGATGTACGGGGCGCGGGGGTCGACCAGGTTGTCGTCGCCGTCGTCGAGGATCACCGCCAACCGCAGATTCCGCACCGGCGCGTACGCCGCCGAGCGCGTGCCCACGACCAGCCGCCCCGAGCCGTGGAGGATGTCCAGGTAGCGGCGGTAGCGCGATTCGGGGCCCAGCCCGGCGGCGAGCACCGTGATCTGCCGCGGGCTGATCAGCTCCCGCAGCGCCGCCTCCAGGGCATCGACCGCCCGCTGATCGGGGACGACGATGAGCACCCCGCCGCCGTCGCGGGCGACGGTGACCGCCAATTCGGCCAACCGCGCCGGCACGTCCTCCCCCGGCGCCGGATGCCAGGCCGCCCGCGCCGCCGCACCGGAGCGCACGGCGGACACGAACGAGCCCCCGAAAGCGTAGGCGTCCCATGCGGAGACGTCGGCGTCGTCAAGCTCCAGCCGGCCCAGCTCCTCCCAGGACGCGCCCGGGCCCTCGCCCCGCGCCTTCTCGGCGCGCGCGTGCCGCGACGGCACCGCGGAGCGGATGATGTCCGAGCGCACGCCCGCGTACAGCTCCGCCAGCGAGTCGACCAGCGCGGCCAACTGCGGCGGGTACACGACCTCCGGCGACACGACGTCCTTGATCGGCGTCAGCGCACCGTCGTGCTCGGCCGCCGCCGCGCGCTCCAGGATGATGCCGTTGACCAGCTTCCCCGAAAAGCGCACCCGCACCCGCGTGCCCGGGCGCGCCGACTCCGACAAGGATTCCGGCACCGAATAATCGAAGGGCCGGTCCAGCTGAGGCAGCCCCAGCAACGGAAGAACCCGGGCCACCGGCCTGTCGGCCATGGTGTCCCGGGTCGTCGTCATGGCACCCCATCTTAGAGACGGGGCGCCGCACGC
This sequence comes from Corynebacterium hansenii, assembly GCF_030408795.1. NCBI lineage: Bacteria > Bacillati > Actinomycetota > Actinomycetes > Mycobacteriales > Corynebacteriaceae > Corynebacterium > Corynebacterium hansenii. The sequence goes on along the minus strand of NZ_CP047211.1, from coordinate 1,498,878 downwards.
GCGCTACAGGCCCGCCGCCGCGCGCAGGTCCGCGACGCGGTTGACGCGCTCCCACGGCAGATCCACGTCCGTGCGGCCGAAGTGGCCGTACGCCGAGGTCTGCGCGTAGATCGGGCGCTTCAGGTCCAGCTCGCGGATGATCGCGGCCGGGCGCAGGTCGAACACCTTGCGGATGGCGTCCTCGATGACCTTGCGGTCGACGGCGCCGGTGCCGAAGGTCTCCACGTACAGGCCAACGGGGTTGGCGCGGCCGATGGCGTAGGCCACCTGCACCTCGACGCGCTCCGCCAGCCCGGCGGCGACGACGTTCTTGGCCACCCAGCGCATGGCGTAGGCCGCGGAACGGTCCACCTTCGACGGGTCCTTGCCCGAGAACGCGCCGCCGCCGTGGCGGGCCATGCCGCCGTAGGTGTCCACGATGATCTTGCGGCCGGTCAGGCCGGCGTCGCCCATCGGGCCGCCGACCACGAACGAACCGGACGGGTTGATCAGCAGCGTCAGGGCGGACACGTCGAGGTCCGGCAGGCCCTCGGCGGCGAGCACCGGATCGAGGACCTCGCGGCGCAGGTCCTCCTCCAGCTGGGCGTGCGTGACGCCGGGGTTGTGCTGGGTGGAGATGACCACGGTGTCCAACGCGACCGGGACGTCGTTCTCGTCGTAGCCGACGGTGACCTGGGTCTTGCCGTCCGGCCGCAGGTAGTCCAGGGTGCCGTTCTTGCGCACCTCCGTCAGGCGGCGCGCCAGGCGGTGGGCCAGCGCGATCGGCAGCGGCATGAGCTCCGGAGTCTCGCGCACGGCGTAGCCGAACATCAGGCCCTGGTCGCCGGCGCCGGCGCGGTCGTCGGCCTCGATGTCGCCGCCGGCGGCGCGGGACTCCAGCGATTCGGTGACGCCCTCGGCGATCTCCGGCGACTGCTCGCCGATGGAGACCGACACGCCGCAGGTGGTGCCGTCGAAGCCCTTCTCGGACGAGTCGAACCCGATGTCCATCAGCCGGCGGCGCACGATGCGCGGGATCTCGACGTAGCCGCGGGTCGACACCTCGCCGACGACGTGGACCAGGCCGGTGGTCACCACGGTTTCGACGGCCACGCGGCTGTCCGGGTCGACCTCCAGCATGGCGTCGAGGATCGCGTCCGAGATGGAGTCGCAGATCTTGTCCGGATGCCCCTCGGTGACGGATTCACTGGAGAACAGGCGCAGGTCGTGAGCCACGGAAAGCCTTCCTTACCGCGCGGGCGAATGCGCCGCGCCGGGGTTCGTTGTGCGGGTACCCGGAGAATCATAGACCAAGCGGTTCAGTTGGCGTGGCCGGGGTCCGGATGCGGGGGCGGGTGTCGAGCTTACGTTTCGCGCTTCCGCGTTGCGCCGTGCGCGTTGCGCCGTGCGCGTTGCGCCGTGCGCTCAGCGCTTTGCGACGGCCGGCGGTCAGCCTCGGGCGGCCGCGACCCGGCGGGCGACCGCGTCGAGGATGTTCGCCGCGACGGCGTGCTTGGATCCGCGGGGGACGTCGTCGATCGTGCCGTCGGCGTCGAGGATCCAGCCGACGTTGTCCTCCGCGCCGAAGGTGGCGCCGCCGGAGACGTCGTTGCACATGAGCAGGTCGCAGCCCTTGCGGGCGAGCTTCGTCTTCGCGTGCTCCAGCGGCGTCGCGGTGGCGTCGCCGGTTTCCGCGGCGAAGCCCACGATGACCGTGGCGGCGTCGAGCTCCCCGTCCGCGCGGCGGCGGACGGCATCGGCGAGGATGTCGGGGTTCTCCACCAGCTCGATGCGGGACAGGGCGTCGTCGGACGCGCCCTTCTTCAGCTTCGAGTCGGATTCGGTGCCCGGGCGGAAATCGGCGACGGCGGCGGCCATGATGACCACGTCCGCGCCCGGGGCCTCTTCCACGACCGCGTCATGGAGGTCGCGGGCCGAAGTGATCGACCGCAGGGTCACGCCCGGCGGGGTGCCCAACGCATCGACCGATCCGGCGATGAGCGTGACGTCGGCGCCGCGCTGGGCGGCGACGTCGGCGAGGGCGAAGCCCTGGCGGCCCGAGGAATGGTTGCCGATGAACCGGACCGGGTCGATCGCCTCGCGGGTCCCGCCGGCGGTGACGACGACCCGCTTGCCCTCCAGGTCCCGGGTGAACGCCCCGGGCTTCTCGGCCGCCAACAGGGCGAGCTTGGCGATCTGCTCGGGCTCCGGCAGCCGGCCGGGCCCCGTGTCGACGCCGGTGAGGCGGCCGTGCGCGGGGTCCAGGACGATGGCGCCGTGTCGGCGCAGGGTGGCGACGTTGTCGCGGGTGGCGGGGTGGTTCCACATCTCGGTGTGCATCGCCGGGGCGAAGACGACCGGGCACGTGGCCACCAGCAGCGTCGCGGTGAGCAGATCGTCGGCGCGGCCGTGCGCCGCGCGCGACATCAGGTCGGCGGTGGCGGGGGCGACGACGACCAGGTCGGCCTCCTGGCCGATACGGACGTGGCGCACCTCGTCCACGGCGTCGAACACGGTGGTCGACACCGGGTTGCCCGACAGCGCCTCGAAGGTTGCGGCCCCGACGAAGTTCAGCGCCGACGGCGTCGGCACCACGTGGACGGAATGCCCCCGCTCGGTGAAGGCGCGGACCAGGTGGCACGCCTTGTAGGCGGCGATCCCCCCGGACACTCCGACGACGACGTTCAAACGGCGGCCATCAACCCCCATGCAGATCGCCCGCCTAGCCCTCGGTGTGCTCGAGCATGCCGGCGTTGATCTCGCGCAGGGCGATCGACAGCGGCTTCTCGGCGACGCCCGGCGTCACCAGGGGGCCGACGTACTCGAGCATGCCCTCGTCGATCTGCTGGTAGTAGTCGTTGATCTGCCGCGCGCGCTTGGCGGCGAAGATGACCAGCGCGTACTTCGACGACGCGGTCTTCAGCAGCTCGTCGATCGGCGGGTTGGTGATGCCGACCGGCGGGTCGAAGACGGCTTCGGGTGCGGCGGTGATGTCCTGGGTCACTGTGACGATCTCCCTGTCCTGGTTGTGAAAGCCTGAATGTGAAAGTGTGCGCGCCCCGGGGTCCCGGCGAAGGTCCCCCGGCGCGTGAAAACCGGCGGCGGCGCGGGGATGGCGAAGCATCCCGGCCCCAACCGCCGGAAAATCATTTGCCGAGCAGCGCCGCGGTGATCTCCGCGACGGCTTCGTCGACGTCCTCGTTGACGACCGTCCGGTCGAACTCGTCCATCGCGTCCATCTCGGTGCGGGCCGTCTCCAGCCTGCGCTTGATGTGCTCCTCGGTTTCCGTGCCGCGGCCGGTGAGCCGCTCCACGAGAATGTCCCAGCTCGGCGGGGCGAGGAAGACCAGGTGCGCGTCGGGGGAAGATTCCCGGATCGCGCGGGCGCCGGCGAGGTCGACCTCGGCCAGCACGGGGCGCCCTGCGGCGAGGGCTTCTTCCACCGGGCGGCGGGGCGTGCCCGAGCGTTGGAGGCCGCCATGGATGTCGGCCCACTCGAGCATTTCCCCGGCGTCGATGCGACGGTCGAACTCCTCGCGGTCGACGAAGAAGTAGTCCTTCCCGTCGACCTCTCCCGGGCGCGGGGCCCTGGTGGTCATGGAGACGCTGAAGTAAAGGTCCGGCACCTCGGCGCGGAGCCTGCCGACGACGGTCGATTTGCCGACGCCGGCGGGGCCGGAAAGGACCACCAGTCGAGAAGCGGAGTCCCCGGGCATCGCGATTACTCGGCGGAGAAGCCGAAGCGCTCCAGCAGGGCGCGACGCTGGCGGTCGCCGAGGCCGCGCAGGCGGCGGGTCTGGGCGATCTCCAGGTCGGTCATGATCTCCTGGGCCTTGACCTTGCCGACCTTCGGCAGGGCCTCGAGAAGAGCGGAGACCTTCATCTTGCCGATGATCTCGTCCTCGTCGGCCTGCTTCAGGACCTCGGGCAGGTCGGTAGCGCCACGCTTGAGCTTGTCCTTCAGCTCGGCTCGGACCTTGCGGGCCTGGGCGGCCTTCTCAAGGGCGGCTGCACGCTGCTCAGGGGTCAACTGCGGAAGGGCCACGGGTTCCTCCGTTAAAAACTAGACATTTTGGGGATGGTCCGGTCATTCGGACCGGAGGTGACCGTACCTCACCAACACGATTTCGTGTCAATGCGCCGCGCGTGTCCCCCGAGGGAGACATCACACGGCCCTTCGCCCGAGTCACGCGATTGCTTTGCGACGATGCCCCGGAAACGTCCGCCGGTGAACCGATGGTGCGTCCGGGACCCGTGCAGGCCGCCGACCTGGGCGATGGGCCGATCAACTTCGGCCAGCATAGCACCGGATCGCCGAGTGCAAGAACCGCCGCCCCAATCCGAGCCACCAACTAACAGCAGGTGGCCGGGCTGGAACGGCGGTAGCCTTGCTCCGGAAACGGACCGTGCGGCGGCCCTCGCGGCCTACGCGGGGTACTCCCCCGCCGCCTCCTCGACCGCCCGCGCGAGCGCGCCCGCGTCGGGCCCGTGGCGCAGGATCCCGCGCGAAATGTTCGGCAGGGCGAGCCTCGAGCAGTCGCCGGCGAGCCTGTCGACGTCGGCCGGGCCGGCGCCCTGGGCGCCCACGCCGGGCATGAGGATCGGCCCGTTCAGCTCGTCCAGCCGGGGCGCCCGCTCGAGCGTGGCGCCCACGACGACGCCCACCGGACCGGCGGGCTCACCTGCGGCGACGTGCGGCGCGTTGCGCTGCGCCGCACGGTCGACGATGTCCTGGGCGAGCTCCACGGTGCGGCCCTCGCGCTCGAGCACGGCGCCCTGCACCGAACGGCCCTCCGGGTTGGACGTCGCGGCGAGCACGAACACGCCGCGGCCCGTGGCCTCCGCCAGCGACAGCGCCGGCTCCAGGGACCCGAAGCCCAGGTACGGGGACACCGTCACGGCGTCGACCGCGAGCGGGGAGCCGTCGGACAGCCACGCGTCCGCATAGGCGGCCATCGTGGACCCGATGTCGCCCCGTTTGGCGTCGGCCAGGGTCAGCGCCCCGCCGTCGGAAAGCTCCGCCAGCGCGCGCTCGAGGATCGCGAAACCCTTCGAGCCGAACGCCTCGTAGAAGGCCACCTGGGGCTTGACCAGCGCCACCGTGCCGGCGAAGGCCTCCACGCAAATGCGGGTGAAGGTCTCCACGCCGTCGGCGTCGACGCTCAGGCCCCAGTCGCGCAGCAGCGACGGGTGCGGGTCGATGCCCGCGCACAGGCGCCCCCGTTCCCGCGTGGCGGCGACCAGGCGCGAGCCGAAGCCCGCGCGGCCGCCGTCCCGCGGCGGGGTCGCCACGACGTTGTCCGCCACGGCGGCCTACTGCCCGAGGACGTGCAGGTCCTGCAGGGCCCGCACCTCCATCTCGTTGTTGCGCACCGCGGAGATGCCCTGGACTGCCGCGACGGCGCCCTGGACCGTGGTGACGCACGGGATGTTCATGGCCACCGCGGCGGCGCGGATCTCGTAGCCGTCGGAGCGGACCTCGGCAGAACCGACCGGGGTGTTGATGACCAGGTCGACCTCGCCGCCGCGGATGACGTCGACGATCGTCTTCTCGCCGGCGGTCTCCGGGCCGTCCTCGGTGAGCTTGTTGACGACCTCGCACTCGATGCCGTTGCGGCGCAGCATCCCCGCCGTGCCGTGGGTGGCCAGGATGCGGAAGCCCAGGCCCGCGAGGCGCTGCAGCGGGAAGACCAGCGTGCGCTTGTCGCGGTTGGCCAGCGACACGAACACGGTGCCCTCGGTCGGCAGCTCGCCGTAGGCCGCGGCCTGCGACTTCGCGTACGCCGCGCCGAAGTCGCCCGCCAGGCCCATGACCTCGCCGGTGGACTTCATCTCGGGGCTGAGCAGGCTGTCCAGCTCGCGGCCGTCCGGGCTGCGGAAACGGTTGAACGGCAGCACGGCCTCCTTCACCGCGATCGGCGACTCCGGCGGCAGCGAACCGCCGTCGACGTCGCGCGGCAGCATGCCCTCGTCGCGCAGCTCGGCGATGGTTGCGCCCATCATGATGCGCGACGCCGCCTTGGCCAGCGGCACCGACGTGGCCTTCGACACGAAGGGCACCGTGCGCGACGCGCGCGGGTTCGCCTCGATGACGTAGAGGGTGTCGTCGCGCAGCGCGTACTGGACGTTCATCAGGCCCTTGACGCCGATGCCGTGCGCCAGCTTCCGCGTCGACTCGCGGACCAGGTCGATGATGCCCTGGCCCAGCGACATCGGCGGCAGTGCGCAGGCGGAGTCGCCCGAGTGGATGCCGGCTTCCTCGATGTGCTCCATCACGCCGCCCAGGTAGACCTCGTCGCCGTCGCACAGGGCGTCGACGTCGATCTCGATGGCGTTGTCCAGGAAGCGGTCGACCAGCACCGGGTGCTCGTCGGAAAGCTCCGTGGCGCGGTTGATGTAGTCCTCCAGCGTGGCTTCGTCGTAGACGATCTCCATGCCGCGGCCGCCCAGCACGTAGGACGGGCGGACCAGGACCGGGTAACCGATGGAGTCGGCGACCTGCCGCGCCTCCTCGAAGGAGGTGGCGGTGCCGAACTTCGGCGCGGGCAAGCCGGCCTCGGCGAGCACCTTGCCGAACTCGCCGCGGTCCTCCGCCAGGTCGATGGCGTCGGGGGTCGTGCCGACGATGGGCACGCCCGCGGCCTCCAGGCGCTCGGCCAGGCCCAGCGGCGTCTGGCCGCCGAGCTGGACGATGACGCCGGCGACGGTGCCGGACTGCGACTCCGCGTGGTAGACCTCCATGACGTCCTCGAACGTCAGCGGCTCGAAGTACAGGCGGTCGGCGGTGTCGTAGTCGGTGGAGACGGTCTCGGGGTTGCAGTTGACCATGACGGTCTCGTACCCGACGCGGGACAGCTCCAGCGCGGCGTGGACGCACGAGTAGTCGAACTCGATGCCCTGGCCGATGCGGTTCGGGCCGGAGCCCAGGATGATGACCTTGTCCTTCTCGGTCTGCGGCGCGACCTCCGACTCGGCGGCCGGATCGAGCTCGTAGGCCGAGTAGTGGTACGGCGTCTTCGCCTCGAACTCGGCGGCGCAGGTGTCCACGGTCTTGAAGACCGGGTGCACGCCGAGGCGCCAGCGCAGGGCGCGCACGCCCTCCTCGCCGGCCAGCTCCGGGCGCAGGGCGGCGATCTGGGCGTCCGACAGGCCCCAGTACTTCGCCTCGCGCAGCAGCTGCTCGTCGACGACCGGGGCGTCGAGAAGCGCCTTGCGGATGTCCTGCAGGTTCTCCATCTCGGTGATGAACCACGGATCCAGGCCGGAGGCTTCGTGGATCTGCTCGACGGTGGCGCCCAGGCGCTGGGCCAGCTCGACGTCGTAAATGCGGCCCTCGGTCGGGCGCTTGAGGTCCTCCAGCACCGCCTCGAGGTCGTTCGCGCGATCGCCCGCGATGTACTCGTCGGACTTGGTCCAGAAGCCGGCCGGCTTCGACTCCAGCGAGCGCATGACCTTGCCCAGCGCGCCGATGTAGTTGCGGCCGATGGCCATGGTCTCGCCCACGGACTTCATGGTCGTGGTGAGGGTGTCGTCGGCGCCCGGGAACTTCTCGAACGCGAAGCGCGGGGCCTTGACGATGACGTAGTCCTGGACCGGCTCGAACGCGGCCGGGGTCTCGCCGGTGATGTCGTTGGTGATCTCGTCGAGCGTGTAGCCGATGGCCAGCTTCGCGGCGATCTTCGCGATCGGGAAACCGGTGGCCTTCGACGCCAGCGCCGAGGAGCGGGACACGCGCGGGTTCATCTCGATGGTGATCAGGCGGCCGTCGCGCGGGTTGATGGCGAACTGGATGTTGCAGCCGCCGGTGGCCACGCCGACCTCGCGCAGGATGGCGATGCCCTGGTCGCGCATGATCTGGTACTCGCGGTCGGTCAGCGTCAGGCCCGGGGCCACGGTGACCGAGTCGCCGGTGTGGACGCCGAGGGCGTCGACGTTCTCGATCGAGCAGATGACCACGACGTTGTCGTCGCCGTCGCGCATGAGCTCGAGCTCGAACTCCTTCCAGCCGAGGATGGACTCCTCGATGAGGACGTTGGCCTCCGGCGAGGCGGCGAGGCCGCCGCCGGCGATGCGCTCCAGGTCCTCCTGGTTGTACGCCAGGCCGGAGCCCAGGCCGCCCATGGTGAACGACGGGCGGACGACGACCGGCAGGCCGAGTTCCGCGACGGTCTCGTGGACCTCGGCCATGTTGTGGCACACGCGGGAGCGGGCGGATTCGCCGCCGATCTTGGCGACGATGTCCTTGAACTTCTGGCGGTCCTCGCCACGCTGGATGGCGGGGATGTCGGCGCCGATGAGCTCGGCGCCGTACTTCTTCAGGATGCCCTCGCGGTCGAGCGCGATGGCGGCGTTGAGGGCGGTCTGGCCGCCGAGCGTAGCGAGCACGGCGTCGATCGGGTGGCCCTCCGCGGCCTCCTTGGCGAAGATCTTCTCGATGTACGAGGTCTGGATCGGCTCGATGTAGGTCGAGTCCGCGAACTCCGGGTCCGTCATGATCGTGGCCGGGTTGGAGTTGATCAGCGTGACGCGCAGGCCCTCCTCGCGGAGGACGCGGCAGGCCTGGGTGCCCGAGTAGTCGAACTCGCAGGCCTGGCCGATGACGATCGGGCCGGAACCGATGACCAGGACGTGATTGATGTCGTTGCGGCGAGGCATGTTCTAGTTCTGGCCTTCCTGGTTGTTCGAACCGGCGCGGTCCATCAGCGCCATGAAGTCGTCGAAGAGGTTGTGGGCGTCATGCGGGCCGGCCGCCGACTCCGGGTGGTACTGCACGGAGAAGGCCATGCCCGACTCGAGCGCCACGCCCTCGACGGTGTCGTCGTTGAGGCAGGTGTGGGTGATCTTCGCCGGACCCCACGGGGTGTCGAAGCTCTTGCCCGGCTCCCCCTCCAGGGCGAAGCCGTGGTTCTGGGCCGTGATGTAGAAGGTGCCCGTGACGTGGTCCTTGACCGGCACGTTGATGCCCCGGTGGCCGAAGCGCATCTTGTAGGTGCTCAGGCCAAGGGCGCGGCCGAGGATCTGGTTGCCGAAGCAGATGCCGAACAGCGGCATGCCGTCGTCCATGGCGTTCTTGGCCACCTGGACCATGGCGTCGGCGGTGGCCGGGTCGCCGGGGCCGTTGGAGATGAACACGCCGTCCGGGGCGTGCTCCTTCTTGATCTCCGGGTACGGGGTGTTCGCCGGGACGACGACGACCCGGGCGCCGCGCTTGGCCAGCTCGCGCGGGGTGTTGGCCTTGATGCCCAGGTCGTATGCCACGACGGTCGCCTTGGCCTCGCCCTCCGGCTCGATCACGTAGGTCTCCCCCGCCGTGACCTCCTCCGACAGGTTCGCGCCGGCCATCGACGGCTGGGCGCGGACGATCTCGACCAGCTCGTCGACCGGGCGCGCGGCGTCCTCGCCGGAGAAGATGCCGGCGGCGACGGCGCCGTGGTCGCGGATGTGGCGGACGATGGCGCGGGTGTCCACCTGGCGGATGCCGATGAGGCCCTGCTCGACCATTTCGTCGACGAGCGTGCGGCGGCTGCGCCAGTTCGACGGGGCGCGGGACAGGTCGCGGATGACGTAGCCCGCGGCCCAGATGCGGCCGTCGTGGGACTCCGAGTCCTCGTCGTTCCATCCGGTGTTGCCGATCTGCGGCGGCGTGGCGACGATGATCTGGCGGTGGTACGACGGGTCGGTCAGGGTTTCCTGGTAGCCGGTCATGGCGGTGGTGAAGACCGCCTCGCCGAGGGTCGTTCCGGTCGCGCCGAATCCTCGGCCGCGGAAGACCTTGCCATCGGCCAGGACCAGGACCGCGGGGGTGTTTTCGTCCGCGGGGGCGTTGCTCACGTGGCTGCCTTTCTCGTTCTCTCCGGCATGGAGGGTGTCCTTGTGGTGCTTGCCCATCAGGCGGTCGCCTTTCCGTCGTGGGCCGTGACGCGGCCGCGCAGCACTGTCGCGGCGACCGAGACGGCCATCTCCATGTCTTCGTAGGGGGTGTTCTCGGCCTTCGACGCCAGATCGGCGCCGTGGACCGTCCAGGCCCGGCCGGGGTCCACGACCGTCAGGTTCGCGGGCTCGCCGACGGCGATCGGGCGGCCGTGGCCGGGCAGGCGGACGATCTCCGCCGGCCGTTCGCTCATGACCTTCGCCAGCCAGCGCCAGTCGCAGGGGCCGTCGAGGACGAACTCCTTCGCGATGATCGGCAGCGAGGTCTCGAGCCCGAGCATGCCGGGCTTGGCGTGCTCGAATTCGCAGCACTTCTCTTCCGAGCCGTGCGGCGCGTGGTCGGTGGCCACGCAGTCGATGACGCCTTCGATGAGCGCCTGCCGCAGCGCCTTCGCGTCGCGGTCCTCGCGCAGCGGCGGGTTGACGCGGTTGACGCCGTCGAAGGTCTCCAGGCGGGCGTCGGTGAGGATCAGGTGGTGGGGGGTGACCTCCGCCGTCAGCGGGATGCCGCGCTCCTTCGCCCACTTGACCAGCTCGACGGTGCCCTCGGTGGAGGCGTGGCAGATGTGCATGCGGCCGCCGTAGTCGCGCGCCATGATGGCGTCGCGGGCGACGATGGACTCCTCGGCCACGCGCGGCCAGCCGCCGAGGCCCAGGCGGGCGGCGGTCGGGCCCTCGTGGGCGACGGCGCCCTTGGTCAGGCGCGGGTCCTCGCAGTGCTGCGCCAGCAGGACGTCCTCGCCGCGGGCGTACTCGATGGCGCGGCGCATGATCAGCGGGTCGTCGACGCACTTGCCGTCGTCGGAGAACATGCGCACCTTGGCCTGCGAGTCGGCCATCATGCCGAATTCGGTCAGGCCCTCGCCCTTGAGCCCCTTGGTGATCGAGCCGACCGGGTGCACGTCGCACAGTCCGATGGCCTGCGCCTTCAGCCACACCGACTCGGCGATGGCCGGGTCGTCGGTGACGGGCGCGGTGTTGGCCATGGTGAACACGGCGGTGAAGCCGCCGCGCGCGGCCGCGGCCGAGCCGGTCGCCAGGGTTTCCGTGTCCTCGCGGCCCGGCTCGCGCAGGTGGACGTGGATGTCCACCAGCCCGGGCAACAGGACCAGCGAATCGAAGTCGAGCACTCGGGCGTCATCGTCCGACGCCTCGACGCCGGCGCCGATCTCGGCGATGACGCCGTCGCGGATGAGCACGTTGACGTCCTCGCCCTCGCCGTACGGGCGCACGCCGGTCAGCAGCAGCTCACCGGAGGCGGCGGCCGCCAGCGGGCCGACGGGCGGGAACGCGGAGTCGTCGTGGTGGGGTCCGTTCTCGGTTCCGGTCACTGTGCCACTCCTTCCGGGGAGAACGACGTTTCCGCCGTCAGCAGCGTGAACAGCACGGCCATTCGGACGTGCACGCCGTTGGACACCTGCTGCAGCACGGCGGTGCGCGGCAGGTCGGCGACGTGGTCGTTGATTTCCATGCCTCGCAGCATCGGGCCGGGGTGCATGACCACGCAGTCGTCGCGAAGCAGCTTCTCCCGGTCCCGGGACAGGCCGTACCTGGTCGCGTACTCGCGGTGCGACGGGAAGAACCCGCCGTCCATGCGCTCGGCCTGGACGCGGAGCATCATCACCGCATCGGCGTCGGGCAGCTCCGGCTCCATGCGGTGCGCCACGCGCACCGGCCAATTCTCCACGCCGAAGGGCAGGAGCGTCGGCGGGGCGACGAAGACGACCTCGGCGCCCAGGGCCGACAGCAGGTCGGCGTTGGAGCGGGCGACGCGGGAGTGCAGGATGTCGCCGACGATGACGATCTTCCGCCCCTCGATCGCGCCCAGCCGCTGGCGCAGCGTCACCGCGTCCAGCAGCGCCTGCGTCGGGTGCTGGTGCTTGCCGTCGCCGGCGTTGATGATCGCCGGCTGCTGCCCGTGCTTCCCCGTCCACTCGGCGATGAGCTTCGCGGCCCCCGACGCCGGGTGGCGCACCACGATGGCGTCGGCGCCGATGGCGTCGAGCGTCAGCGCGGTGTCCTTGAGGCTCTCGCCCTTCTTCACCGACGACGAGGATGCCGAAATGTTGATCACGTCGGCGCTCATCCACTTGCCCGCGGTCTCGAACGACGCGCGGGTGCGGGTGGAGTTCTCGTAGAAGCAGGTGAAGATGGTGCGGCCGCGCAGCGTCGGCAGCTTCTTGATTTCGCGGCCCGCCAGGGCCTCCCTGAAGCGATCCGCCTCGTCCATGAGGCCGACGATCTCGTCCTTCGACAGATCGGCGATGCTCAGCAGGTGCTTCACGACACCTGCGCCCGGCTCAGGATCACCGCGTCGCGGCCATCGATGTCCTCCACCAGGACGCGGACGTCCTCGTGCCGCGCCGTCGGCAGGTTCTTGCCCACGTAATCGGCGCGGATGGGCAGCTGGCGGTGGCCCCGGTCGACGAGGACCGCCAGCTGGATGATGTCCGGGCGGCCGATGTCGTTCAGCGCGTCCAGCGCGGCCCGGATGGTGCGGCCCGAGAACAGCACGTCGTCGACCAGCACCACGATGGTGCCGTCGATGCCGGCGTCCGGGATCCGCGTCGGCTGCAGTGCGCGATGCGGGCGGTTCCGCAGATCGTCGCGGAACAGCGTGATGTCCAGGGAACCGGTTTCCGGCTTCACCCCGGAGTATTCCTCGATGCGCTCGGCCAGTCGCTCGGCCAGGGGCACGCCGCCCGACGGAATGCCCAGCAGCACCACCCTCGGCGCGCTCGATCCGTCCAAAGCGGTCTTCTCGATGATCTGGTGCGCGATGCGCGCGACGGTCCGGCCGACCTCGTCCGCGTTCAGCAGTTCCGTCGTATCTGCGGAAGTGCCGCCCGCCGGGGTCGCCGGGTTCGTGTTGTCGCTCATCGTGACCTCCTTCCCCGCCTCTCCGTGCGGTCCGTTAAAGGATGTCCCGTGATTGCCCACGGTTACGGCAGCGATCTTACCAGCCCGCTCCCGGCGCCCCGATCACCCCCGGTCGCCGGCCGCGGTGAACTGCGACACGCGGCAACGACCCTCTCCCACTCGCCAACTCACCCCGAAAGGCAGCTGCGGCCCCTCTCCCCGCTCGTCAACCCACCCCGAATGCGCACACCCACCCGCTGTAACGGGTGGGTGTGCGCATTCGGGGTGGGTAAGCCCGCCGCCCGTGCGGATAAGCACGCGATCAAGGCGGGAGAACGGACCGACACCGCGTCACGGAGCTCCGAAGAAAAACGCCATGAGCGGGACCATGACCACGATGGGCCACAGAATCGCGATCGCCGCGAGCACAACCAACCAGGTCTTGCGCAGCCACAGTGCGCCGGCCAGACCCGCGATGTTGAACGCCCACGCCCACGGGTTGCCGAACATGTCGGCCATGTTCCCCGCAGTCTGCACCACGATCGACGCGGCGAGCACCACGGCGACGGCGATCGTCGCAAAGCGCCCGGGTTGGCGCATTCCGCGATGGGCCACCACCGCCACTACTTCGTCGCCTCGAGCCTGGCCCGCGCGTCCTCCACGTCGAACTCCGCCCGCGGCCATTCCAGCTCCAGTCCGCGCAGCGTATCCAGCAGCAGGCCCTTGACCACGAGCCTGGAGTACCACTTGTGGTTGGCGGGCACGCAGTACCAGGGGTTGGCCTCGGTCGACGTACGGCGCAGCGCGATGTCGTAGGCGTCCTGGTAGTCGTCCCACAGCGCGCGGTCGTCGATGTCGCCGACGTCGAACTTCCAGTGCTTGTCGTCGCGGTCGAGCCGGTCCATCAGACGCTCGTACTGTTCGTCGCGGTCGATGTGCAGCATCACCTTGATCAGGTGGATGCCCTCGGCGGCGAGGCTCTCCTCGTAGGCGACGATCTGGTCGTACCTCCCCTCGATCTCATCGAGCGGGGTCAGTTCCTTGACCTTCTCCACCAGGACGGCCTCGTAGTGCGACCGGTCCCACACGCCGATGCGCCCGGGCTTCGGCATGCGGATGCGCGCCCGGTACAGGAAGTCGTGCTCGTTCTCCTCCTCGGTCGGCCGCCCGAAGGTGAACACTTCCACGCCCTGCGGGTCGATGCCCTTGAGCACGTGGCGCACCACGCCGCCTTTGCCGGCGGTGTCCATGCCCTGCAGCACGATGACGATCCTCGGCGCGGTCCCGTCCCCGCTGCGCGACGCGGCGTACATCCGCTCCTGCAGGTCGGCGATTTCCTCGTCATGGTCGTCGAAGAGGTCGGCCGCGATCTCCTTGCCATCCCCGTCGTTCGGCAGACCCGGGGTGGCGTCGGCGTCGACAAGCGAAAGCCGCCACCCCTCCCCGACTTTCAGCGCTTCGGCGTCGTCCAGGGTGAAGTGGCGGTGCTTTCTTTTCTTGCCCATGGGGCAAGGCTAGCCGCGTTCGGCCGGCCGGGTATCGCTAGTCGGCCTTCGCCTCGCCCGTTTCCGCGCTTGACGACGGCCCCGCGCCGGCATCGTCCGCCGCGTCCGTGGCATCGGCCGGGCCGGCCTCGACGACCTCGACGCCGGGTTCCGGCATCGTCGGCGTGCCGGGCACGATGGGCGCGGCATCCGCCGGGGCGGAGGACACCCGCACCGCGGCGGCGGCCATGCGGGCCTGGCCGGCGATGTCGGCCTCCGCGTCGAGCACCGCGTTGATGTACGGCGGCGCGACGTCGGTGGAGTACTCGCTGGCCAGTTCCACGCCCTCGACGACGGCCACGCGCGGCGGCACGTCGGGGTTGTGGAACAGCTCCCACGTGCCCACGCGCAGGATCGCGCGGTCGACGGCCGGCAGGCGGCGCATCGGCCACTCCGGTGAGAGGTAGGAGGCGATCGTCGAGTCGATGCCGTCGATCTCCAGCGCCACGCCGCGGACGATCTCCTCGGTGTACTCGGCGATGGGGGCGACGCCCGACTGCTCGTCGCGGGCGAGCACCAGGCGCTCGTCGATCAGCTTCTCCGGGTCGACGCCGCGCTGCTCGGCCTCGAACAGCAGGTCCACCGCGCGGCGGCGGGCACGGTAGCGCGCGCCGCGGCGCTTGTAGTTGATTTCCTTGCCGGAATCCTTGCCGGAATTCTTTTCGCTCATGGAGCGCGCGACTAGTTGTTCACGCGCGACAGGTAGGAGCCGTCGCGGGTGTCGATCTTCAGGACGTCACCGGTCTCGATGAACAGCGGGACCTGCACCTCGGCGCCCGTCTCCAGGGTGGCGGGCTTGGTGCCGCCGGTGGAGCGGTCGCCCTGCAGGCCCGGGTCGGTCTGCTGGACGGTCAGGTCGACGGAGACGGGCAGCTCGGCGAACAGCGGCTCGCCCTCGTGGAAGGACACCTGCACCGAGGTGTTCTCCAGCAGGAAGCGGGCGGCGTCGCCCATCAGGTGCGGGGCCAGGTTGATCTGGTCGTAGGTCTTCTCGTCCATGAGGACGTAGTCCTCGCCGTCGCGGTACAGGTAGGTCATGTCGCGGCGGTCGACGGTCGCGGTCTCGACCTTGACGCCGGCGTTGAACGTCTTGTCGGTGGTCTTGCCGGAGACGACGTCCTTGAGCTTCGTGCGCACGAACGCGGGGCCCTTGCCGGGCTTGACGTGCTGGAACTCGACGATCTGCTGCAGCTTGTTGTCGATCTTCAGCACGAGGCCGTTCTTGAAGTCGGAGGTGGATGCCACGAAAAGCTCCTGTGTGGTTAGGCGACGGGTCTGACCGGTACACGATACCCCCGCCGCCGCCCCAGCGCTAAAGCGGCGCGCCGCTCCCCCGGATCGGGGCCCGGGAAGGGCGGCTCAGACCGTTTTCGGCAGCGGGGTGATGATCTCCGGCTCGCCGTCGGTGACGATCACCGTGTCCTCGATGCGCACGCCACCGAAGCCGGGGACGTAGATGCCCGGTTCGATGGTCAGCGTCATGCCCGTGGCCAGGGTCTCCTGCGATCGGCTGGAGGCGAAGGGAGCCTCGTGGACGTCGAGGCCGATGCCGTGGCCGGTGGAGTGGACGAAGTACTCCCCGTGCCCGGCGGCGACGATGACCTCGCGGCACGCGCGGTCCACGTCGGCCAGCGGCGTGCCGGGCCGCGCGGCCTCGATTCCGGCGAGCTGCGCGCGCAGGACGGTCGAGTAAATCTCGCGGGCGAAGTCGTCCGCGGCCTCGGACCCGCCCACGACGAGCGTGCGCGTCTTGTCGGAGTGGTACCCGTTCTTCGATGCCCCGAAGTCGATGGTGATCAGGTCGCCGTCGCAAAGCACCCGGTCCTCCGCGCCCGCGTGGGGCTTCGCGGAGTTCGGCCCGGACGCGACGATGGTGTCGAACGCGATGCCGTCCGCCCCGCCGAGCCGCATGCGGTGCTCGAGGTCCGCGGCGATGGCGCGCTCGGTCGTACCGGCGGCGATCGCGCCGGACGCGACCAGGTCCTCGAACGCCTTCACGGCGATGGCGGCGACCTCGCGCAGCGCGTCGAGTTCGGCGTCGTCCTTGACGGCACGGAGCTTTTCGACGAGGTCGGCCGTTTCCACCAGCTCCGTGCGCCCGTCGGAATCCAGCGCCGCGCCGATGCGGCGCATGGCGGCGACGGAGACGTGCGCGGCCTCGAAGCCGAGGCGGCCGACGCCCGCCGCACTGGCCCGGCCGGCGAGTTCGACGGCGCAGGTGCGGGAGACGTGCAGCTCCAGTTCCGGCGCCTGCACCCCGATCTGGGTGGTGTAGCGGCCGTCGGTCGAAACCATCGCCGAACCGTCGGCGTTGACCAGCACCGCGCCGTTGGAGCCGGTGAAGCCGGTCAGCCAGCGCACGTGCACCGGGTGGTCGATGACGATGGCGTCGCAGCCGACGGCGTCGAGTTGCTCGGCCAGCCGCGCCCGGCGGCCGACGTAATCGATGGTGTGCGGGCCGGTGGCGTGCTCGGTGGCGCTCATCGGGTGGTCTCCTCGTCGGTGATGGCGGCGCCGGGGGTGGTGGCGTCGGCGGTGGTGGTGGCCCCGAGGTTGGCGGAGCCGTCGGATGCGGTGGCGTTGATGCGGCCCGCGACCCGGCGCAGCGCCAGGCCGTAGCCGTCCGTCCCGCAGCCAACGATGATGCCGGCGGCCAGCGGGGACAGCAGGGACGTGTGGCGGAACTCTTCGCGGGCGTGGACGTTCGAGATGTGGACCTCGTGGAAGCCGGCGCCGTCGGCGACCTCGGCGAGGGCGTCGCGCAGGGCGACGGAAGTGTGGGTCAAGCCGCCGGGGTTGATGATCACGGGCCAACCCTCGTCGGCGGCCTCGTGCACCCAGTCGATGAGCTCGCCCTCGTGATTGGACTGGCGGCAATCGACGGTGACGCCGAGCTCGTCGGCGAGCGATTCCAGTCCGGCGACGACGTCGTCGAGCGTCGTCGCGCCGTAGACGTCGGGCTGGCGCTTGCCCAGCCGGTTGAGGTTGGGGCCGTTGAGCACGAGTACCGTGGTGCCCTTCACCGCGCCGTTCATCGCGCCGACTCCTCGTCCGCGGGGGCGCCGTTCGCGACGAGCGCCGCGTAGGCCTCGCGCAGCTGCTCCTCGGGCGGGCCCTCCAGCCGCGTGGTCTCCCCCGGCGCCGTCAGCGCCACGAAGCGCAGCGTGCCGCGCCGGTTCTTCTTGTCGCGGGTCATGCCGGCGAACAACTCGTCGAAGCGGTCGCCCGCGTACGTGGTGGGCAGGCCGATCGACTCGAGGATCCGGCGGTGGCGCTCCACCAGTCCGGCGTCGATGAGCCCCGCGATGCGCGCCAGCTCGGCGACGTAGACCATGCCCACGGCGACGGCGTGGCCGTGGCGCCAGCGGTAATCCTCGTGACGTTCGACGGCGTGGCCGAAGGTGTGGCCGTAGTTCAGCGTCTCGCGCAGGCCGGCCTCCTTCAGGTCCTCGGAGACCACGTGCGCCTTGACCTTGATCGCGCGCTCGATGAGCTCCGGCAGCGCGCCGTCGACGTCGAGGCAGGCGGCGGGGTCGGACTCGTAGAGGTCCAGGATCGCCGTGTCGGAGATGAATCCGGCCTTGATGATCTCCGCCGAACCCGCGACGACTTCCGCCATCGGCAGCGTGCGCAGGAAATCGAGGTCGACGAACACTCCCGACGGCTCGTGGAACGCGCCGACCAGGTTCTTGCCCGCCGCGGTGTTGATGCCGGTCTTGCCGCCCACGGCGGCGTCGACCATGGCCAGCAGCGTCGTGGGCACCTGGTAGACCTTGATGCCGCGCATCCACGCCGCCGCGACGTACCCGCCCAGGTCGGTCGCGGCGCCGCCGCCCACGGCGACGATCGCGTCGGCTCGGCCCAGGCCCCGCTCGCCCAGCACGTCCCAGCAGCGCCCGGCGGACTCCAGCGTCTTGCCCGCTTCGGCGTCGGCGATCTCCAGGGCGAAGGCCGAGACCCCCTTGGCGGACAGCGCCTCCACGATGCGGTTGGCGGCCGGGGCGACGCTGCCCTGGTGGATCACGCAGACGTTGGCGGCCTCGCCGGCGGCGTCGGCGATCTGCGGCACGAGTCCGGAACCGATCCGCACTTCGTAGGGGGCGGGTCCGTTGACGGGGATGGTGGTCACGGTTCGCGTGGTCCTTTCGGGGGAATGTGGAAACGGCCGCGCTCGAATGCGCGGCCGGGTCGCGGATGGCGCCCGGCTGCCGCCGAGCTTATCCATTCAGTCCCGTTCGTCGTCGCCGTCCGCGGAATCGAGGTAGCCGAGGATCTCGGCGACCACGCGCTGCGGCGAACGGGAATCGGAGCGCGCCTTGAAGCTGGCCACTTCCTCGTAGAACGGGCGGCGGTACTCGTACAGCCTGCGGTAGTGCTCGGCGGGGTCGTCGGCGGAGAGGACGGGACGGCCGGTTTCGCCGGACGTGCGGCGCACGCCCTCGTCGACGCTGACCTCCAGGTAGACGACGTCATGGTCGGCCAGCAGGTTGCGCGTGGCCTCGGAGAGCACCGCGCCGCCGCCGAGCGAGACGATGCCCGGGCGCTGCAGCGCCTCGGCGATCACCTCTTCCTCGATCTCGCGGAAGCGCGGCTCGCCCAGGGACGTGAACACGTTGCCGCAGGTGTCGCCCTCCCGCTCCTCGATGAGGTGGTCGGTGTCGGTCAGCGGCGCATGCAGGGCCCGGGACAGGCGGCGGCCGATCGTCGACTTGCCGGCGCCGGGCGGGCCAACCAGAACTACGCGGGGAGTTGCCATCGTCGCCGAAACCTACTCCCAGTCCAGACGGTCCGCGACCTGGGCGAGGTAGCCGTCGACGTTGCGGCGCAGCTCCGTCAGCGAATCTCCGCCGAACTTCTCGGTCACCGCGCGTGCCAGGGTCAGCGCGACCATCGTTTCGGCGACGACGCCGCCGGCGGGCACCGCGCACACGTCGGAGCGCTGGTGGATGGCGGTGGCGGCCTTGCCGGACTCCATGTCCACGGTCTTCAGGGCGCGGGGAACGGTGGAGATCGGCTTCATCGCCGCGCGGACGACCAGCGGCTGGCCGTTGGTCATGCCGCCCTCGAGGCCGCCGGCGCGGTTGGTCAGCCGGTCGACGCCCGCGCCGCCCTCGACGCGGACCATCTCGTCGTGGGCCTGCGTGCCGCGGCGCCGGGCTTCCTCGAAACCATCGCCGATTTCGACGCCCTTCACGGACTGAATGCCCATCAGCGCCGACGCCAGCTGCGCGTCCAGGCGCTCCTCGCCGGAAATGTGGGAGCCAAGGCCGATCGGCAGGCCGTGGACGACGACCTCGACGATGCCGCCGAGGGTGTCGCCCTGCTTCTTCGCGGCCTCGATCTCGGCGACCATCGACTCCTCGGCCTCCTTGGAGAACGCGCGCACCGGCGACTCGTCGATGGCGTCCTGGTCGGCGAAGGTCGGCAGCTCGCCGACGTACGGCTCGGAGGCGCCGATCGAGATGACGTGGCTGACGATCTCCACGCCCAGCGCCTCGCGGAGGATCGACCGCGCGACGGTGCCGGCGGCGACGCGGGCGGCGGTCTCGCGGGCCGACGAGCGCTCCAGGATGTTGCGGGCGTCGGTGTGGCCGTACTTGAGCATGCCGTTGAAGTCGGCGTGGCCGGGGCGCGGGCGGGTCAGCGTGGCCCCGCGGGCGCCGTCGAGCTCGGACGGGTCGACCGGGTCGGCGCTCATGACGGTGGTCCACTTCGGCCACTCGGTGTTGCCGATCATGATGGCCACGGGCGAGCCCAGGGTGCGGCCGTGGCGCACGCCGCCGAGCAGCGTGACCTCGTCGGCCTCGAACTTCATGCGGGCGCCGCGGCCGTAGCCGAGGCGGCGCCGCGCGAGCTGTCGGGAGATGTCCTCCCGGGTGACGGGGAAATCGGCGGGAACGCCCTCGACCATGGCGACGAGCGCCTGCCCGTGCGATTCTCCTGCGGTGGTCCATCGAAGCATGCGGACATCATCTCATGTTCGTAACGGCGATCACGCCATTGGTCCCCCGAGGGCGACCCCCGCGCAGGCCACGAGCATCGACGGGCCGTGCGGCACGGCCCGTTTCCGGGCGATCGCACCGGCCGCCGCCGTGAGCAGCCCGGCAGCGATCATCGCCGCCAACGTGCCCGGGATCCCCGCCGACCACCCCGCGATGCCGCCGAGCGCCAGGGCGAGTTTCACGTCGCCGCCGCCCATGGCCCCCGGCTTTGCGACGCCCACGGCCGCGTACGCGCCCGACCACAGGGCGGCGCCCGCGAGGAAACCGGCGAACGCGGCGTCGTGAAGCGAAAAAAGCGCGGCCACCGGCACGGCCGACAGAGTCAGGTGGTCCGGAAGCCGCCGCGAACTCAGGTCATGCCACGCGAGCCACGCCGCCCACAGTGCGTATGCGCACCAGAAGACGGCCCCCGACAGATCCCCCGGCCCCATGAGGGGAAGTCAACCCGAAAACGCGGCCTCTCGCATGGCGGCCTCGGGGGCCCGCTTGCCCGTGAACTGCTCGAACTGGCCGAGGGCCTGGTGCAGCAGCATGGTCAGCCCGCCCAACGCGGCGTGGCCGTTGCGCTCGGCGGCGCGGACCAGCGGCGTCGGCCAGGGGTCGTAGATGACGTCGAGGATCTTCGGCGCCCGGGCCAGCTGGCCCGCGTAGCTCTCCAAAGCCTCCGACGGCACAGTGGAGACCAGGACGTCCGCAGAACCTGCGACGTCCGCCAGATTCGGCGCCGTGAACGGCACCCACGTGAAGCTCACGCCGAGCTGCGCCGCCAGGGGCTCCAGCGCGTACACCCGCTCGGAGCGGGCCACCGCCGAAATGCGCTTGACCCCGGCATGCGCCAGCGCCCACAGCGCAGGCCGCGCGGTGCCGCCCGCGCCGACCAGCACCGCCCGGCCGTCCGGCAGCCGGTGCGCGCCAAGTTCCCGCAGCGCGCCGGCCACGCCGTCGCAATCGGTGTTGTCGGCCCGCCACCCGCCGCCGGTGCGCACCAGCGTGTTGGCCGAACCGATGGCGCGGGCGCGGTCGGTGGCCTCGTCCGCGAAATCCAGGGCCGCGAACTTGCCCGGCATGGTCACCGAGAAACCCGCGTAGGAGTCGTCCGCCTCGCCGACGATGCGCGGCAGCTCCTCCGCCGTGCAGCGGAAACGGCCGTACTCCCAATCGTCGAGGCCCAGCGCCGCGTAGCCCGCGTTGTGGATCAGCGGCGACCGGGAATGCTCCACAGGGTCGCCGAGGACGGCGGCGCGGTGCGCGATCGCGGGGCGGCTCATCGGTTCGAATCCAGCACGCCGTTGGCGATGGACTCCTGGATCGCCGCCTGGTGCTCCTCGAACGTCGTGGTGAAGACGGTCCGGCCATTCTTGTCCACGGTGACGAAGTAGAGCCACGTGCCCTCGGCCGGATTCTCCATCGCGGTGATGGCCTCGATGGACGGCGACGAAATCGGAGTCTCCGGCAGGCCGTCCTTGGCATAGGTGTTCCACGCGGTGACCCGGGCGCGGTCCTCGTCGGTGGTCGCGATCTCCTGGTCCGGCAGGTCGTAGTTGACCGTCGAGTCGAACTGCATGCGCATGGGCTCCTGCAGGCGGTTGAGGATGACCCGGGCGACCTTGTCGAAGTCCCCGCGCGGCGCCTCCATCTGGACCAGCGACGCTGCGGTGATCATCTCGTACGGCGACAGCCCGACTCGCTGCGCCGAGGCCTCCAGGCCGGTCTGCTCGTACCGCGCCGCCGACTCCGACACCAGCGAGGACAGAACCTCGGCGGCGGACGACTGCGGGTTGAACTGGTGAACGCCCGGGGTGATCAGGCCCTCGATGCGGCGCGGGTCGTCGCCGCGGGCGGCGACCTCCTTCGCGGCCCACGCGGGCACGCCGAGCGACGCCGGATCCATGGTGCCCGCGGCGTTCTTCAGGGCGTCGACCGAAATGCAGTTGCCCTCGCCCATGCACGACGCCTCGGAGATGAGCGTGAAGATGCCCTTGCGCACGTCATCGGACGCCACGATGTGGGTGTCCATCAAACGCGTGCCCGTCGGGATGTCGACCGTGCCCGCCTGGTTCGACGGATTGAGCAGGGCCTCCACCGCCGAGTCCGCCGACATCCTCTTCTGCAGCCGGTAAAAGCCCGGCTGCAGCTCGCCCGAGCGGGCGTGGTTGTTGGCCGCGGACATGAAGGCGTCCTCCGTGGCCACGACGTCCTGCTTCTTGAGCTCCGTGGACAGGTCCGACAGCGACGCGCCCTGCGCCACCTCCACGACCACGGTCTCGCCGTTGCCGTCGCCCGTGTAGTCGCCGGACACGCCGCCGCGCAACCAGAGGAAACCGACGCCGGCGAGGATGATGACGCTCAGCAGGATCGACACGACGTTGATGGCCATCGACGTCTGGCGGCGGCGGACGCGTCCGCGGCGGGCCTTGCCCGGCTTCGCGGTTCTCTTGGTCCTTGCGGCCGACTTCGGGCCAGTGCTCATCTCGGTCTCCTCGGGGACGGGCACCCGACCGCAGACGGGTGGTCGGGACAATCTTGTTGATTCTCCCCCATGTACCGCCCGATTGTCACATTTCAGTCACGGAGTGTCGCGCTCGGGTCACGGTGCGGCGCGCAGGAAGTCGCGGCGCTGATCCAGCCACGACTGCAGGATCTCCACCGCGGCGGCCTGATCGATGACGCTCCGGCCGCTCTTGACGTCCCGCCCCGCCTGATGGAGCCGTGACTGCGCCATGACCGTCGTCATGCGCTCGTCCGCCATGCGGATGCGCACGCCCCCACCCAACCGGCGCCCGAGCCGGAAGGCCACGTCGCCCGCCTTGCGCGCGGACGTGCCCGGCGTGCCGTCGAGCATGAGGGGCAGGCCGATGACGATCTCGACGACGTCCAGTTCCTCGGCGAGCTCCACCAGCCGGTCGATGTCCGCGCCGTCGGGGCCCCGCCGCCCGGTCTCCCGGGTGATCGTCTCCACCGGCGTGGCCAGCAGGCCGTCGGGATCGGACATGGCGACTCCCACGCGGACGTCGCCGACGTCGATGCCCAGCCGCCGGCCGCGGCCCGGGTCATCGGCGCCGGGCCGGTCGATCTCGAGCTTCGCCATGTTCCGCCTCCGCCTCGCGCGGCCTAGGCCAGCGAGTCCGCGATGGCCGCGAGGCCGGCGTCGATGCCGGCGGGCTCGGAACCGGAGCCCTGGGCCAGCTGCGGCTTGCCGCCGCCGCGGCCGCCGATGCGCTCGCCGAGCAGCTTGACCAGGTCACCGGCCTTGTGGCCGGCCTCGACGCCCGCGTCGGTGACGGCCACCGCGAACGGCGCCTTGCCGTCGGCCTCGGCGGCCAGCGCGATGATCGCCGCGCGGTCGTTGAGCCGGCCGCGCAGATCGTTGGCCAGGGACCGGATGTCCTTGGCCTGCGTGCCGGCGGGCAGCTGGAGACCGAGGTAGGTCACGTCGCCGATGACGCGCGCCTTGTCCAGGTGCGACTGGGCGTCGGCGAGCAGGCGCGCGGCCTTCAGGTCGGCGACCTGCTTCTCCGCGGCCTTCAGCCGCTCGGACAGGGCGGCGATGCGGTCGGGCAGCTGCGCCGACGGGGCCTTGAACTCCGCGGCGAGACGCTCGGCGAGCAGGCGCTCGGTGGACAGGTACCGGAAGGAATCCAGGCCCGAGTAGGCCTCGATGCGGCGCACGCCGGAGCCGACGGAGGACTCGCCGAGCACGGCCACCGGGCCGATCTGCGAGGTGTGGTCGACGTGGGTGCCGCCGCACAGCTCCATCGAGAACGGGCCGCCCATCTCGACCACGCGCACGCGGTCGCCGTAGTTCTCGCTGAACAGCGCCAGGGCGCCCATCGCGCGGGCCTCCTCCAGGGAGGTCTCGATGGTGTTGACCCGGTAGTCGGCGTCGGCGGCCTCGTTGGCGATGGCCTCGATGCGCGACACCTGCTCCGGGGTCAGCTGCTCGCCGTACTTGAAGTCGAAGCGCAGGTAGCCCGGCTTGTTCATCGAACCGGCCTGCGTGGCCGCGGGGCCCAGCACCTCGCGCAGCGCGGCGTGGATCAGGTGCGTGGCCGAGTGGGCCTGCTCCGCCTTGTGGCGCCACGCCGGGTCGACGGCGACCTCGGCCAGCTCGCCCACGGCGAGCTCGCCGCCGACGACGCGGCCCTTGTGCAGCCACAGCTTCTTGCCCACGCGCTGGACGTCGTCGACCACCAGCACCGCGCCGGAGGCGGTGGTGATGCGGCCGTGGTCGGCCAGCTGGCCGCCGCCCTCGGCGTACAGCGGGGAACGGTCGAGGATCAGCTCGACGTCCGCCCCCTCCGACGCGCGCTCCAGACGGGCGCCGTCGCCGACCAGGCCGATGACGGTGGCCTCGTCGACGAGCGTGTCGAAGCCGGTGAACACGGTCGGGTGCTCGTCGATGAACTCGCGGTAGACGCCGAGGTCGCCGTGGGTGCGCTTCTTCGCCGCGTTGTCGGCCTTCGCGCGGGCGCGCTGCTCGGCCATCTCGCGGTCGAACTCGTCGCGGTCGACGACCAGGCCGGCCTCGGCGGCCATCTCCATGGTCAGGTCGATGGGGAAACCGTGCGTGTCGTGCAGCGCGAAGGCGTCGGCGCCGGACAGCGACGTCGACCCCTCGGCCTTCGCCTTCGCGGCGACGTTCTCGAACAGGTGGGTGCCGGCCTCGAGGGTCTTCAGGAAGGCCTTCTCCTCCGTCAGCGTCACGCGCAGGATGCGGTCCCAGTTCTCGGTGATCTCCGGGTAGGACGGCGTCATGGTGTCGCGGACGGACTCCATCAGCGGCTGCAGGGTCTCGCCGGTCGCGCCGAGCAGGCGGGCCGAGCGGATGATGCGGCGCAGCAGGCGGCGCAGGATGTACCCGCGGTCGGAGTTCGACGGGGTGACGCCGTCGAGCATGAGCATCAGGCCGGTGCGGCAGTGGTCGGCGATCACGCGGAAGCGGACGTCGTCGCGCTCGCCTTCGTCGCCGCCGGCGCCGTAGGTGGCGCCGGTCAGCTTCTCGGCGACGTCGATGACGGGGCGCAGCAGGTCGGTCTCGTAGACGTTCTCGACGCCCTGCAGCAGGAACGCGACGCGCTCGATGCCCATGCCGGTGTCGATGTTCTTCTTCGGCAGCGGGCCGAGGATCTCGAAGGAGTCCTTGCCGGTGCCCTCGCCGCGCTCGTTCTGCATGAACACGAGGTTCCAGATCTCGATGTACCGGTCCTCGTCGGCCTCCGGGCCGCCGTCGACGCCGTACTCGGGGCCGCGGTCGTAGAAGATCTCGGAGCACGGGCCGCAGGGGCCGGGCACGCCCATCGACCAGTAGTTGTCGGCCATGCCGCGGCGCTGGATGCGCTCCTCGGGCACGCCGACGCCGTCGCGCCAGATGTCGTGCGCTTCATCGTCGTCGAGGTAGACCGTCACCCACAGCTTCTCGGGGTCGATGCCGTAGCCGCCCTCGTCCACGGGGTTGGTCAGCAGCGCCCAGGCGTGCTTGATCGCGCCTTCCTTGAAGTAGTCGCCGAAGGAGAAGTTGCCGGCCATCTGGAAAAAGGTGTTGTGGCGGGTGGTGATGCCCACCTCCTCGATGTCGAGGGTGCGCACGCACTTCTGGATCGACGTCGCCGTGGCGAACTCCGGGGTCTGGTGGCCCAGGAAGTACGGCTTGAAGGGGACCATGCCGGCGTTGACGAACAGCAGGTTCGGGTCGTCCAGCACCAGCGACGCGCTGGGGACCTCGGTGTGCCCCGCGTTCACGAAATGGTCGATGAAACGCTTCCGGATCTCATGGGTCTGCACGGAGTCGGGTCCCTCTTTCACGACGGTCGGGTGGTTTGCCGCCCGGCGGCGGCGTCAGCCGTGCCAGCATACCCCCTCGGCCCGGGCTACTTCCGCTTCCCCCGGACGATGCCGCGCAGGGTGGCCATGTGGTCGCGCATCGCCCGTTCCCGGCCGTGGGTGCCGGGGCGGTAGTACTCCGCGTCGGCGAGCTGGTCCGGCGGGTACTGCTGCGTGACGACGCCCTTCGGATCGTCGTGGGGGTAGTCGTAGTCCACGGCGTTGCCCAGGGCCTTCGCGCCGGAGTAGTGCCCGTCGCGCAGGTGCGGGGGCACGGCGCCGTAGTTGCCGGCGCGCACGTCCTTCAGGGCGGCGTCGATGGCGGAGATGACCGAGTTGGATTTCGGGGCGGTGGCCAGGTGGATGACGGCCTGGGCCAGCGGCAGGCGCCCCTCGGGCAGGCCGATGAGCTGCACGGCCTCGGCGGCGGCGACGGCGACCTGCAGCGACGTGGGGTCCGCCATGCCGATGTCCTCGCTGGCCAGGATGATGATGCGGCGTGCGATGAACCGGGGGTCTTCCCCGCCCTCGATCATGCGGGCGAGGTAGTGCAGGGCGGCGTCGACGTCGGAGCCGCGCACCGACTTGATGAACGCGCTGGTGACGTCGTAGTGCTGGTCGCCGTCGCGGTCGTAGCGCACCACGGCGCGGTTGACCGACGCCTGCACGGTCGCCTCGTCGAGCGTGCCGCCGTCGGGGACGGCTTCGGCGGCGGCTTCCAGGTACGTCAGCGAGCGGCGGGCGTCTCCCCCGGCCAGCGCCACGAGCTGGTGCAGGGCATCGTCGGCGACGGCGATCCGGCCGTTCAATCCGCGCTCGTCCTCGACGGCGCGGCGGATGACCTCGGCGACGTCGCCGTCGGAAAGCGGTTCCAGCTGCAGCAGCAGCGAACGGCTGAGCAGCGGCGACACCACGGAGAAGCTGGGGTTCTCCGTCGTCGCCGCGACGAGCAGCACGGTGCGGTTCTCCACCGCGCCGAGCAGCGCGTCCTGCTGCGTCTTGGAGAAGCGGTGGACCTCGTCGATGAAGAGGACCGTCTGCACGCCCTCGCGGACCAGGTGCCCGCGCGCCCGCTCGATGACCGCGCGGACCTCCTTGACGCCGGCGTTGAGGGCCGACAGCGCCTCGAAGCGGCGGCCCGTCGACGTCGAAATCAAGCTGGCCAGCGTGGTTTTGCCGGTGCCGGGCGGGCCGAAGAGGATCACCGAGGTGTCTCCCCCGCCGTCGACCAGCCGGCGCAGCGGGGCGCCGTCGCCCAGCAGGTGCTTCTGGCCCACGACCTCGTCGAGCGTGCGCGGGCGCATCTTCACGGCCAACGGCGCGTGGGCGCCCGGGTGGAAGTACGCGCCGGCGTCCGCGCCCCCGTTGGCGGCACCGCCGCCGGACGCCGGACCGCCCGCGCCCGGGTCGTCGAAGAGCCCCGGCTCGCCGGCCATGTCCGCCTCCCGCCTACTCCGCCGCCAGGTCGATGATCGCGCGCGCGAAGTCGCCGACTTCGCCGGACCGCGGGTCCTCGCAACCGCCCGAGAACTCCACCAGGGCGCGCGCGGTCCACAGCAGATCGCGGCGTTCGAGCACCCCGCCGCCCAGCGACGTCGGGTCCTCCCCCTCGCGGTCCTCGGGGGCGTCGGCGCCGGCGGTCAGCGCCTCCTGCGGCGAGCCGTAATGGAGGATGGTCACCGTGATCAGCGTCCAGCCCAGCAGCGCGGTCATCAGGCGCGTGCGCAGGTGCTGATCGCCCACGGCCTCCGGCCACAGCACGCGGACCTCCTCGACCCACGAGCGGATGAACGCCTCGGACTCCTCCGCCGTCGGAGGCTCGGTGAACACGTGCAGCGGGAAGCCCGCGATGACGCTGGCGACGTCGAACGTGGCGTCGCGGAAGCCCGCCCACTCGTAGTCGAGGAAGGCGACGCGGTTGCCCATGAGGATGTTGTCGGGCGCCAGGTCGAACGGCGTGAACGCCCGGTGGTGGCCCGAGGAAATGCGTCGCGCGGCCTCGCCGGCCAGGCGCCGCACGCCGTCCGTCACGGGGACGCCCAGGCGCTCCAGCCGGCTCATCCCGGATTCGATCGCCCGGACGATGCCGCGGTCGCGCTCGCCGGAGACGTCCTCGCCCGCGCGGTGGCGGGCCCACATGCGGGACAGCAGCGTGTTGAAGCCGTCCTCGCGCTCCGCCGTGCCCGCGTGCATCCGGCCCAGTGCCGCGCCGATCGCCCGCAGCGCGCGCAGGCGCTCGGCCGAGTCGTTGGATTCCAGCACGTCGAACAGCGTCGGCGCGTCGCCGGCGTCGGAGATGACGATGATCCGCTGCTCGACGTCATGGGCCAGAAGCTCCGGCCCGGGCCGGACGTCCTCGGGCAGGGAGGTGGCGAACTGGTACGCCACGATCTCGCGCAGCAGCGCCGGGTCGGCGCCGACCGCCGACGACTCCGGCATCCGCTTGACGACGACGGAGCGCACCGGCAGGAACGGATTCGGCGACACTCGGAGCCGCACGACCATCGCCCGGCTCGAACCGCCGAGGTCTTCGGGGTCCGTCAGCTCCGGGCGCCCGCCGAAACGGGAGGCCAGGAGCTCGCCGGCCGTCGCGATGATGTCCGCGACGTCGTGCTCGTTGCTCTTGTGGTCGAGGGATTCCATGATCTCCTTGGGCCCGGGGCCCGTAAGACCGCCGGTGGCGCCCGCCTGATGCGCGGTCGCCGGCCGTCGGCTAGTTGTTGTCGTCCTTGTTCTGGTCCTGCGGGCTCTTCCGGGCCTGCCCGCCCTGCTGCCCCTGCTTCTTGTCCGCCTTCGGCTTGAAGTCGATGCCGGACTCCTTGCGCTGCTGGGCGGTCACCGGCGCGGGCGCGTCGGTCAGGGGGTCGACGCCGCCGCCGGACTTCGGGAAGGCGATGGTCTCGCGGATGGAGTCGACGCCGGCCAGCAGGGACACGATGCGGTCCCAGCCAAAGCCGATGCCGCCGTGCGGCGGGGCGCCGAACGCGAAGGCGTCGAGCAGGAAGCCGAACTTCTCGTGGGCCTCCTCGTCGGAGATGCCCATGACCTCGAACACGCGCTTCTGCACGTCCTGGCGGTGGATTCGGATGGAACCGCCGCCGATCTCGTTGCCGTTGCACACGATGTCGTAGGCGTAGGCCAGCGCCTCGCCCGGTTCCTGGTCGAAGGTGTCCAGGTGCTCCGGCTTGGGCGACGTGAACGCGTGGTGCACGGCGGTCCAGGCGGAGTGGCCGAGGGCGACGTCGCCGGAGGCCTTCGCGTCGGCGGCGGGCTCGAACATCGGGGCGTCGACGACCCAGGTGAAGGCCCAGTCGCCGTCCTTGATCAGGCCCAGCTTCTCGGCGATGGCGCCGCGGGCCGCGCCCAGCAGGGCGCGCGCCGACTTCGCGTCGCCGGCGGCGAAGAAGATGCAGTCGCCCGGCTTCGCGCCGACGTGGGCGGCGATGCCCTCGCGCTCGGCGTCGGTGATGTTCTTGGCCACCGGGCCGGACAGCTCGCCGTCCTCGCCGACCAGGATGTACGCCAGACCCTTGGCTCCGCGCTGCTTGGCCCACTCCTGCCAGGCGTCGAGCTGGCGGCGCGGCTGCGAGGCGCCGCCCTCCATGACCACGGCGCCGACGTAGTCGTTCTTGAAAACGCGGAAGGTGGTGTCGGCGAAGAACTCGGTGCAGTCGGTCAGCTGGATGTCGAAGCGCAGGTCCGGCTTGTCGGAGCCGTACTTCTCCATGGCCTCGCGGTAGGTCATGCGCGGGATCGGGGTGGTGATCTCGTAGCCGCCCTCGCGCCAGATGGCCACCAGGATCTCCTCGGCCAGCGCGATGACGTCGTCCTGCTCGACGAAGCTCATCTCGACGTCCAGCTGGGTGAACTCCGGCTGGCGGTCGGCGCGGAAATCCTCGTCGCGGTAGCAGCGGGCGATCTGGTAGTAGCGCTCCAGGCCGCCGACCATCAGCAGCTGCTTGAACAGCTGCGGCGACTGCGGGAGGGCGTAGAAGGATCCCGGCTTCAGGCGGGCCGGCACCAGGAAGTCGCGGGCGCCCTCGGGGGTGGAGCGCGTCAGCGTCGGGGTTTCGATCTCGGTGAAGTCATGGGAGTCCAGCACCCGGCGGGCGGCGCGGTTGACAGCGGCGCGCAGGCGCATGATCTTGGCCGGGCCCTCGCGGCGCAGGTCCAGGTAGCGGTACTTCAGGCGGGTTTCCTCGCCGACCTCGTTGGCGCTGGACGCATCGTCGAGCTGGAACGGCAGAGCCGCGGACTCGTTGAGGATCTCCAGCTCGGAGACGTTGAGCTCGATCTCGCCGGACGCCAGGTTCGGGTTCTCCGAACCCTCCGGGCGCTTCTCGACGACGCCGGTCACCCGCACGCAAAACTCGCTGCGCAGGTGGTGGGCGCGCTCGGCGACCTCGCTTTCGCGGAACACGACCTGGGCCAGGCCCGAACGGTCGCGCAGGTCGATGAAGATGACGCCGCCGTGGTCGCGGCGGCGGGCCACCCAACCCGTGAGGGTGACGGACTGTCCGGCCTGGTCGGCGCGGAGCTCGCCGGCGAGATGCGTACGCAGCACTATTGGGGTCCTTCCAATGTCTTGCCAGAAATGTTCAACCGAGAATCGACGCCCTCCCGGGCGTGCGTCGATGGCAGTCTACCCGTCGCGGCGGATGGGTTCGGGGGCCGGGCCGTCGTAAAGCACCGCCGGACCAGGCGACGGCGCGGCGGCGAGGCAGCCGCGGTGCCGGGGACGCGAGCCACCGCGGACGGCAGTCGTGCCGGGAGCGGCGCCGTGTCGGGCTGCCGAAACGGCATTCATGCTGGCATACTCGGTTTATGACGTTCCGTTCCGATTTCCAGAAGAGCGGCGACCGCGCGCGCCGCGGTGGCGGCGGCCGCGGCGGCGGCATCGCGGTGGGCGGCGGCCTCACCGGCCTGCTCGTCGTCGGCCTCATCCTCCTCCTCGGCGGCGACCCGTCCGAGGTCCTGCAGTCCCCGCCGCCCCAGCAGGGCGGCGACCAGCAAAACGCCCAGGGCGGCTTCGACCACTGCCAAACCGGCGACGACGGCAACAAGTACGTCGACTGCCGCATCATGTTCACCGGCGAGTCCGTCGACCGGGTGTGGGCCGAGCAGCTGCCCGCGCAGGCCGGCATCCAGTACACGAAGCCGGGGATGGTCATCTTCGAGGGTTCGACGAACTCCGGCTGCGGCCCCGCGTCGGCGTCTACCGGGCCGTTCTACTGCCCCGCCGACGAGACCTCGTACTTCGACACCTCGTTCTTCGGCCAGCTCGAGCGCATGGGCGGCGGCGACGGCCCGCTCGCGCAGCAGTACGTGGTGGCCCACGAGTTCGGCCACCACATCCAGAAGCTGGAGAACACGCTCGGCCGGTCCAACTACAACGAACCGGGCCCCGAATCGGACGCCGTGAAAATCGAGCTGCAGGCCGACTGCTACGCCGGGTTCTGGGCGCACTACGCCGACAAGGGCCCCGACGCGATCCTCGAGCCGCTGACCCAGAAGCAGGTCGCCGACGCCGTGCGCACCGCCCGCGCCATCGGCGACGACACCATCCAGAGCCACTCCGGCGGCGGCATCCGCCCCGACCTGTGGACGCACGGCTCCTCCGAACAACGCGCCGACGCCTTCCTGACCGGCTACAACAGCGGCAAGCTGGCGCAGTGCGACACCCTCGGCCGCGGGGTGTACCGCTAGAACGGGACAGCGCCGGGCCGGGGCGGGGCCGGGGTGGACGCCCGACCGGCCCCGCAAACCCGCCCGGCCCCCGGGTTTCCGGATCTACGCCCCGGTTTCCGGATGTAACTAGTACCCCGCCCGGATGAGCGCGATCACGCCCCAGATCGCGCCGATGGTCAGCGCGACGATGAGCACCGCCAGGACCGCCAGCAGCACGCCCGCGCCGATGAGGTAGCGCTTCGAGGACTTCGCCGATCCGGCGGGGTCCTCGAGCGCCTTCACCATGAGGCGTTCGTTGCGGATGTTCGCGCGGAAGAGGAAGTCGAATGCGTCGCCGACGACGGGGATGGCCCCGAGCGTCATGTCGAGCAGCAGGTTGAACGCCATGCGCAGCAGCACGATGAACGGAACGCGGTAGCGCACGCCGTCGATGAGCAACCCGGCGGTGGCCACGGCCCCGGCGGCGTCGCCGACGCCCGGGATGAGCCCGATGATCGGGTCGAGCCCGATGCGGCGGTTGGTGCCGGGGATGGCGATGAGGTCGTCCATCACGTGCGCGATGACGCGCGAGGTGCGGTTGATCGTCCGGGGCGCGGACGTGTCCGGGCCGCCGGCTGCGGCGACGTCGGTCGCGGCGGAATCGGGCGAGTTGCGGGCGCCGCGGCCCCGGCCATTGCGGCGTGCGTGCGGGTGATTCGCGTTCATGCCCTCCAGCGTAGGCGCCGGTAGCCTGGCCGACATGAGCGATGCACTTCGCGGCGACGTTTCCGGCGGCAACGCCACCGCCTTCCTCGCGTCCTTCAACGACATCGAGGCGCACCTGCGCCGCGAGCTGCGGGCGAAACAGTCGGACGGTTTCAAGTGGATGGTCAACTTGGCGCATCGCAGGCATTTGCTTTCCGACGGCCAGCGTTCCGCCCTCATGGCGTTTTCCGACCTGCGCAACGCGATCAGCCATGGCGAGTACCGAAACGGCCGGCCCATAGCGGACCCGCTGCCCGAAACCGTCGCGGACATCGAGCGGCTGGCCCGCAACCTCATCGATCCGCCGCTGGTGCTCGGGGTGCTGCCGCCGCGCAGGCCGGTGACGGTGACTCCGGAGGATTCCGTGGAGAAGGTGTTCGCGGTGCTCGCCGAGTCCACCTACTCCCAGTTCCCGGTGTACGAGGGCGGCGTCGACGGCGGCACGTGCACCGCGCTGCTGACGACGGATGCCATCGCGATTTGGGTCGCCCACGACTACGGCGACGATGGCCGGCTCGAGGCGAAGACGGTCTCCGACGTGCTCGAATGGGCGGGTTCGCGGGATGAGCCGTACTTCATGCCCCGCGCGGTGACTGTGCAGGATGCCGTGGCCGCCCTGACCATTCCCGGCGAGGACGGACTGGTGCCGCGGGCGTTGATCATCACCGAGCATGGCCGGCCGGACCAGAAACCGCTGCGAGTGGTCGGTGGCGCGGATCTTCCGGCGCTGTGGGCCGAGGTGCAGGTCGGGTCGTATTAGTCGGTGTTGGTTTGATCCGTATTGGCGCGGCTTCCCGTCGTCGGCTCCCGATGCACTCCAGACGCTTGGAATGGGCCTAACGCGCTCCGCTCCGCCGCCGACACCTCTCAATCGGGCCCCGCAGTCACACCAGCCACAACACCTCCCGATCGCGTTGATTTTGAAACACGGTTGGAGCAAAACACCTGGTGTTTTGCCGGCCCTTTGTTTCAAATTGAACGCTCAGGGCCGACGTTGGTGCTGATGTGACGAACGAGACCGAACTTGGACTGCGCGCAAACACTCCAGACGCCCCCGGCACACGCCACGCGCACCTCCGGGCCCGCTAACGGCCTTTTCATACCCCCGAACCCCGGCGACGGCCTTCCTGACGCGCACCTCCGGATCCGGTGACGGTCTTTCCGTACCCTCCGAACCCCGGTAATGGCCTGCTAGGCACACCCCGCAGACCCTCTTGCATAAATCCACTCACAGCGCTATTGTTGACACGTCACCATTAGAAGCGTCAGGCGTCAGGCGTCAGGCGTCAGGCGTCAGGCGTCAGGCGTCAGGCGTCAGGCGTCGGGCGCCGCGCATCGCGCATCAGGCGTCGAAGCGTCAGAGTGTCGGCGCATCGAAACGCCGGCGCGCCACCCACTACCGGACCACACCCCCACCCCACCAGGAGCCACCTTGCAGTTCGGCATTTTCACGATCGGCGACGTCACCACGGACCCGACGGACGGCACCACGCCCACCGAGCACGAGCGCATCAACGCCATGACCCAAATGGCGCTGAAGGCCGAGGAAGTGGGCCTGGACGTCTTCGCCACGGGCGAGCACCACAACCCGCCGTTCGTGCCCTCCTCCCCGACCACCCACCTCGGCTACATCGCGGCCAAGACCGAGAAGCTGCAGCTGTCCACGGCGACGACGCTGATCACCACCAACGACCCCGTCAAAATCGCCGAGGACTACGCCTTCCTGCAGCACCTGTCGGGCGGCCGCGTCGATCTCATGATGGGCCGCGGCAACACCGGCCCGGTGTACCCGTGGTTCGGCAAGGACATCCGCCAGGGCATCCCGCTGGCGGTGGAGAACTACCACCTGCTGCGCCGCCTGTGGCGCGAGCGCCCGGTCAACTGGTCGGGCGAGTTCCGCACGCCGTTGCAGGGGTACGTGTCCACGCCGTGGCCGCTGGACGACACCCCGCCGTTCGTGTGGCACGGCTCCATCCGTTCGGTGCAGATCGCGGAGCAGGCCGCGTTCTACGGCGACGGCTTCTTCCACAACAACATCTTCTGGAACAAGGAGCACACGGCGAAGATGGTGGGCATCTACCGCCGCCGCTTCGAGCAGTACGGCCACGGCCGCGCCGATCAGGCGACCGTC
Organism: Corynebacterium hansenii; assembly: GCF_030408795.1. Taxonomy (NCBI): domain Bacteria; kingdom Bacillati; phylum Actinomycetota; class Actinomycetes; order Mycobacteriales; family Corynebacteriaceae; genus Corynebacterium; species Corynebacterium hansenii. Next base: position 1,464,181 of record NZ_CP047211.1, on the reverse strand, counting down.
GGCCTCGGCGGGCAGGTGTTCATCGGCGACACGGAGGAGCAGGCGAAGAAGTTCTTCCGCCCCTATTTCGACAACGCCCCGGTGTACGGCCACGGCCCGTCGCTGGAGGAGTTCACGGAGATGACGCCGCTGACCGTCGGCACCGTCGAGCAGGTCATCGAGCGCACCATGCAATTCGCGGACTGGGTGGGCGATTACCAGCGCCAGCTTTTCCTCATGGACCATGCCGGCCTGCCGCTGGAGGTCGTCCTTGAGCAGATCGAGATCCTGGGCAGGGAGGTCGTGCCGGAGGTCCGCCGCCGCATGGAGGCCCGTCGCCCGGAGCACGTCCCCTCGGATCCGCCCACCCACGCCACGCTGAAGCTCGACCGCGACCACCCGCACCACAGGATCCAGCCGGGCCGCGTCGAGGACAAGTAGCGGGCGGCAACCCACGCACGCCCCCGGAAAGGAGCATCCGTTGCGCACCATCGCAGTCATCACGGCCGGACTGTCCACGCCGTCGTCGACGCGCCGGCTGGCGGACATGCTTGCCGACGCCACCGTCGCCGCCATCACCGCACGCGGCGAATCCGCCGAGGTCACGTTCATCGAGGTCCGCGATCTCGCCCGCGACCTGGCGGACGCGTTCACCGTCGGCGGACTGTCGTCGCGGGCCCTCGACGACGCGCGCCGCACCGTCGCTTCCGCAGATGCCGTCATCGCGGTGTCGCCGGTGTTCAAGGCCTCGTATTCGGGACTGTTCAAGATGTTCGTCGATTCGCTTGACGACGGCGCCCTGCGGTCCGTGCCCGCCCTCCTCGGCGCGACCGCCGGAACGGCACGCCATTCGTTGGCGATCGATCACGCCATGCGCCCGCTGTTTTCGTACATGGGCGCGATGGTCGCGCCGACCGGCGTGTTCGCGGCGACGGATGATTTCGGCGCCGCCACCTTCACCGGCGGCGGGAACGGGGCCGGTGGGTCTCACGGCGGACACGCGGAAGGCACCGCTCCCCTGACCGCGCGGGTGTCCCGCGCCGCCGGCGAACTCGCCGATCTGGTCCTGGCGCAGGGCGTCGGAGGTTTGGCGGCGGGCGCCACCCGCCGGTCGGGCGCCGGAATCGAGGAATCCGGCGGCCCCTCCTTCGGCGAGCTGCTCAAGGGCCATCTGGGTTAAGGCCATCTGGGTTAGGTCCTTCCGGATAAGACCGTTCCCGGCTCCCGATCCGCCGTCGCCTAGATTGTTTCCCATGCTCCCCGACGAATCCTTCCTCGCCTCGTCCGCGATCATCGACGCGGACCATCCCCGGGTCGCGGCGCTGGCCGAAGAGCTGCGCGCCGAGACCCCGGACGCCACCATCGCGGCGACGTTCGCCCACGTCCGCGACCGAATCGCGCATGCGTCCGATGTCGACGGCGGCGCCCGGCATCCGGTCGCCACGACGATCGAGGCCAATACTCCCGTCACCGCCTCCGAAACGCTCGAGGCGGGCGCCGGCTACTGCTACGCCCAGGCGCACCTTCTCGCCGCACTGCTGCGGGCCAACGGCATCCCCGCCGGACTGCGGTACCAGGAGGTCGACGACGGAGTGGGCGGCACCGTGCTCCACGGCATCGTCGCCGCGTGGGCCCCGTACCTGTCCGAGACCGGCGGATGGCTGCTGCTCGACCCCCGCCACCCCGCGGGTGACCCCCGCAATTCCGGCCACGAGTGGCAGACCCGCGCGCTGCAGCACCCCTTCGAGCGCAACCTTCCGGAGATCCACGCCGAACCGTCGCCCGCCGTCGTGACGGCCCTGCGCGAGGGAGGCCGCTTTCCCGCGCAACCGTGATCGCGCAACCCTGATCGCGCATAGGTGAGCCAGACGGCCCCTCTCACGCAACAGCCGTGATGTCCGAGACGGCGTTCGCACCGCGCGGCACTTCGGCGAGGACGCCGACGGGATCGTCGTGCAGCAGCCAAAACACCGGCGAGGCCCCAAATTTGTAATGTGGCTCACATGACCATCAGCGTCGTCGATCTGTTCAGCATCGGCATCGGCCCCTCCTCCTCGCACACCGTCGGCCCCATGTGGGCCGCCGCAGGGTTCATGCGGGGGCTGCCCCAGAAGCTTCGCGACGCCGCTTCCCCGGCGAGCGTTCCTGCTTCGGCCACCGAGCTGCCGCAGAAGCTTCGCGACGCTACTGCTCCGGTCGACGACTCATCCCGGGGCGACGCTGCTGCTCCGGTCGGTGACCCATCCCGGGCCAATGCATGTTCTCGGACGGATTCGTTGACCGTCGACGTCGAATTGCGCGGATCGCTTGCGGCAACCGGTCGGGGCCACGGCACCGATCGCGCGGTGCTCCTAGGCTTGGCGGGCCACGCGCCGGAGACCGTGCCGCCGGACGCCGAACCACTGCCGGGCACCGACATCCCCGCCACCGGAACGGTTCACGCTGAATCCGGCGCCTTCTCCTACCGCATCACCTTCGATCCGCGGGAAATCGACGGCCACCCCAACGGCATGATCTTCACCGCACGAGCCGGGGACGAAGAGTTCACCCAGGAGTGGTTCTCCGTCGGCGGCGGGTTCGTCCTGTCCGGTGAGGACATGGCCGCGAAAAACGCCGCGGAATCCGGCCTGGGCGCCGGCGCATCGACCGCCGGACGCCGCGGCGCGGTGCCCCACCCATTCACGACGGGCGACGAGTTGCTGGCCCGCTGCCGGGATTCCGGCCTCGACGTCGCCGAAGTCATGGCCGCCAACGAAGCGGCTCTGCACGGCGGTCCCGAAACCGTCGACGGGCATTTGGACGCCGTGTGGCGGACGATGCGCGAGTGCATCGACGCGGGCATGGCCGCCGAGGGCATCCTCCCCGGCGGCCTCGGCGTCCGGCGCCGCGCCTTCGAACTGCACCGCAGGTTGTTATCGGCACGCGCCGACGAGAAAGCCGACGCCCTGGCCGCCATGGAATGGGTGAACCTGTGGGCGCTGGCCGTCAACGAGGAAAACGCCGCCGGCGGCCGCGTGGTCACCGCGCCGACCAATGGCGCCGCGGGAATCGTGCCCGCCGTGATGCGCTACGCACGGGTCTACGTCGCCGGTTTCACGCCCGAGGCGGCGCGCCGGTTCCTGCTCGCGGCCGGGGCGATCGGCATCGTGGTGAAGGAAAACGCCTCGATCTCCGGCGCCGAAGTCGGCTGCCAGGGCGAGGTCGGATCGGCGGCGGCGATGGCGGCGGCTGGCCTGTGCGAAGTGATGGGCGGCGACCCGCGCCAGGTGGAGAACGCCGCGGAGATCGCCCTCGAGCACAACCTGGGGCTGACCTGCGATCCCGTCGGCGGGCTCGTCCAGATTCCCTGCATCGAGCGCAACGCCGTCGCCGCGGTGCAGGCGATCAACGCCGCTCGGCTGGCGCGGCTCGGCGACGGCGACCATGCGGTGACCCTCGACGAGGCAGTCGCGACGATGGCCGCCACCGGACGCGACATGATGACCAAGTACAAGGAGACCTCGACCGGCGGCCTCGCGGTCGCCCTGCGCATGCCCGTGAACAGGACGGAGTGCTGACCTCATGCCGGTGCCCATCACCAAAATCGCCGCCACCGGAATCGCGGCCACGAGAATCGCCGCCACGTCGGGTTTGGCCGCCCTCGGACTCTTCCAGGCCGGTCTCGCCGCCGGGATGCCCTGGGGCTCGGCGGCCTATGGAGGCGGGCACCCCGGCCGGCTCCCGGCCCGGCTCCGGACCATCAGCGCGGTCGCGGCACCGGCTTATCTGGCGTCCGCCGCGATGATCGGCGCGGGGGCCGCGCCGCGCGGGATGCTCCGCGTCGTCGCCGGAGTCATGGCCGTGGCCGTGATCCCGAATGCCGCGTCGCCGTCCCCGAAGGAACGGTTCTGGGCGCCGGTGTGCGCCGCGATCGCCATCGCCTCGGCAATGGAACTGCGGCGCCCCTACTGATCCAGGCGCGCCTTGAGCTGGGCGACGGCGTCGTCAAGCGAGATCGCGTGCTGCTCGTGCGACGTCAAGTCCTTGAGCTGGACCTCGCCCGCCTCGAGCTCGGACTCGCCGAGCACCAGGGCGAAACGCGCGCCGGCGCGGTCGGCGCCCTTCATCGCGCCCTTCAGGCCGCGGCCGCCGTAGGACATGTCGGAGCTGATCCCCGCGTCGCGGAGCTTGCCGACGAGAACCGCCATCGCGCGGGAGGCGTCCTCGCCGAGGGCCACGCCGTAGACGTCCACGCGGCGCTCGCCGCCGAAGGTCTTGCCCTCGGTCTCCAGGGCCAGCAGCGCGCGGTCGACGCCCAGGCCGAAGCCGATGCCCGACAGTTCCTGGCCGCCGAGCTGGGCCATCAGGCCGTCGTAGCGGCCGCCGCCGCCGATGCCCGACTGCGCGCCCAGACCATCGTGGACGAACTCGAAGCAGGTCTTGGTGTAGTAATCCAGGCCGCGGACCATGCGCGGGTTGATCACGTACTCCACGCCCATGTCGTCGAGGAGGCCGGTGACGGTCTCGAAGTGGGCGCGGCACTCCGGCGACAGGTGGTCGAGCATCACCGGGGCGTCGGCGGTCATCTCCTTGACCTCGGGGCGCTTGTCGTCGAGCACGCGCAGCGGGTTGAGCTCGGCGCGGCGGCGGGTCTCCTCGTCCAGCGGCAGGGCGAAGAGGAAGTCCTGCAGCTTGCGGCGGTACTCCGGGCGGCAGGAATCGTCGCCCAGCGACGTCAGCTCCAGTCGGTGGCCGGTCAGCCCGATGCCGCGGAAGGAGGCGTCCGCCAGCGCGACGACCTCGGCGTCCAGGGCCGGATCATCGACGCCGATGGCCTCCACGCCGACCTGCTGCAGCTGGCGGTAACGGCCGGCCTGCGGGCGCTCGTAACGGAAGAACGGGCCCGCGTAGGACAGCTTCACCGGCAGCTGGCCGCGGTCGAGGTTGTGCTCGATCACCGCGCGCATGACGCCCGCGGTGCCCTCCGGGCGCAACGTCACGGACCGGTCGCCGCGGTCGGCGAAGGTGTACATCTCCTTCGACACCACGTCGGTGGACTCGCCCACGCCGCGGGCGAACAGGCCGGTGTCCTCGAAGACGGGCAGCTCGATGTGCTCGTACCCCGCCAGGCGGGCGCGATGCTGCAGGTAACCCCGCACGGCCTCGAAGGCGCGCGACGTCGGCGGCACGTAGTCCGGCACGCCCTTCGGCGCGGTGAAGGGACGGATCTTCTGCTTCTTCTGCTGCTCGGTCACCCGGGCAACCTTACTTCACCTGCGCGAGGAACGGATTATGGGCCTTCTCCCGGCCGATCGTGGACGTCGGGCCGTGGCCCGGCAGGATGGTCAGGTCGTCGTCGAGCGGCAGGACGCGGTTCTTCAGCGAATCCATCATGTCCTGCGGGTCGGCACCCGGAAGATCGGTGCGGCCGATCGAACCGGCGAACAGCACGTCCCCGGAGAAGACGATCTCGTCGCCGCCGTCGAAGGCGCGCAGCATGATGCAGCCCGGCGAATGCCCCGGGGCGTGGATGACCTCGAAGGCCAGGCCGGCGAACTTGACCTCGTCGCCGTCGTCGAGGTCGTGGATGTCGGTCGGCGGCACCATCTCCGCGACGTTGAACATCTTGCCCAGGCTGAGCCCCGCGCCGATGAGCGGATTCTCCAGCATGAAACGGTCATGCGGGCTGATGTACACCGGGATCCCCCACTCGCGGGACACGTCGCCGACGTCGCGGGTGTGGTCGATGTGCCCGTGGGTCAGCAGCACCGCCTCCGGTTTGAGGTTGCGCTCCTCGCACTCCCGCTTCAGGCGGCCCAGCGCGTCCATGCCCGGGTCGATGATGACCACGGGGACCGGTCCGTCGGCGGCGTCGCCGTCCATCGTGTGGCCGGTGGCGACGTAGCAGTTGGTCTCGAGCGGACCGGAGGGGAAACCGATGATCTCCATGGGACTCCAATCGGGGTGGGAAGCGGGTGACGACGGCGTCGCCGGGCAGTGTTTCGTCGAACATACTACTTCGCCGCCCCCGCCCCGCCGCGACGCCCCCCGGCCCGGTTCCCCGGTGCGGGGCCGCGGCAGGGCATAATGTCACGGCAGACCGGTCAACGATCGAAAGAGGTAACCGTGCAGGGCAATGAACAGCGACGCCGCGAGGCGATGAAGAACCTCGAGCGCGAGCTCGGCCGCCGCGACCGGGCGGAGAAGGTCAAGCCGTTGGGCGTCGTCGTGGCCACGCTTGCCATCCTGGTCGTGCTGGTCGGCGGCATCTGGTTCCTGACCACCATGGGCGGCGAAAAGGACGACGCGAAGGACGGCGAGGACGTCACCGCCAGCCAGACCCCGACGTCCGCCCCGCAGCTGACCCCGCTGGCCATGGCCCGCGCCGAGAAGCTCCCCGACACCGTCACCTGCAAGTACCCGGCCGGGGGCGGCGCGGCCGCCAAGGAAGTCTCCGCCCCGTCCGCCGACAACGTCCCCGCCACGGGCAAGGTCACGGTGACGCTGAAGACCAACCAGGGCGACATCCCCATGGAGCTCGACCGTTCCCTGTCCCCCTGCGGCGTCAACGCCATCGAGCACCTGGCCAAGGAGGGCTACTACAACGACACGGTCTGCCACCGCATGACCGCCGGCAGCCTCCAGGTCCTGCAGTGCGGCGATCCCACGGGCACCGGCGCCGGCGGCCCCGGCTTCACCTTCGCCGACGAGTACCCGAAGGACCAGCCGAACGTCCCGCAGGAGACCATCTACCCCGAGGGCTCCATCGCCATGGCCAACTCCGGCCCGGACACCAACGGCTCGCAGTTCTTCCTCAACTACGGCCCCAGCCAGCTTCAGCCGAATTACTCGGTGCTGGGCACCATGACGCCGGAGGGCCTCAAGGTGGCCAAGGGCATCGCCGGCAAGGGCATCGACGGCGGCCAGACCGACGGCAAGCCCAAGGAAGAGGTCCGCATCGAGACGGCCACCGTCTCCTAGTCCGGCCTCCCGGCACCGGCTCCCGGCCCCGTCCCCGGCGATCCGCTTCACGACGGCCACCGGCCCCGCACATCGCGTGCGGGGCCGGTTTTCGTCGTCAAGCGACTACCCGCCGCTGGTGACGCGGAAGACGTCGTAGACGCCCTCGACGCCGCGCAGGACGGAGATGATGTAGCCCAGCTGCTTGATGTCCGAGACCTCGAACGTGAAGCGCATGACGGCCACGCGATCTTCCGCGGTGTGCGAGGACGTCGCGATGATGGAGACCTTCTGCTCGCTGATGGTGCGGGTGATCTCCGACAGCAGGCCGTGGCGGTCGAGCGCCTCGATCTGCACGGTCACGGTGAAGACCGCGCCCGAGGAGTCGCTGGCCCACTCGACCTCGATGAGTCGCTCGGGCTCCTCCTTCAGCTTCGCGGCGTTCGTGCAGTCGGTGCGGTGGACGCTGACGCCGCCGCCGCGGGTGACGAAGCCGAAGATCTTGTCGCCGGGCACCGGGGTGCAGCACTTGGCCAGCTTCGCCATCATGTCCGCCGACCCCGCGACGAGCACGCCGACGCCATCGGCGCGGCGGCGCTTCTCCGGCGCCTGCAGCTTCGACAGCGGCGTCCGCGCGGCGAGCTGATCCTCCGCGTCGTCCTTGCTGGAGAACTGCGCCATGAGGCGGTTGGTGACGTGCTTCGCGCTCACCGCGCCCTCGCCGATGGCCGTGTACAGCGCATCGACGTCGGCGAAGTTCAGCTCCGAGGCGATCTGCTTCATCGTCTGCGGCGTGAACAGGCGGTGCATGGGCAGCCCGCCGCGCTGGACCTCCGCCGCCAGCGCGTCGCGGCCGGCGTCGAGGGCCTCCTCGCGGCGCTCCTTGGCGAACCACTGGCGGATCTTCGCCTTGGCGCGCGGCGACTTCACGAACGTCGCCCAGTCCTTCGACGGGCCCGAATGCTGGTCCTTGGAGGTGAACACCTCGACCCGGTCACCGGTCTTCAGGGCCGACTCGAGCGCGACGAGCTTGCCGTTGACCTTCGCGCCGATGCAGCGGTGGCCGATCTCGGTGTGCACGGCGTAGGCGAAGTCCACCGGGGTGGCGTCGACGGGCAGCGTCATGACGTCGCCCTTCGGCGTGAACACGAAGATCTCGTTGGACGCGAGGTCGTAACGCAGCGAGTCGAGGAACTCGTTGGGGTCGGCGGCCTCGCGCTGCCAGTCGAGCATCTGGCGCATCCACGCCATCTGGTCGACCTCGGCGGCGTCGCCCTTGTGCGAGCCCTTGGTCTCCTTGTACCGCCAATGGGCGGCGATGCCGTATTCGGCGTTGTAGTGCATCTCGTGGGTGCGGATCTGCACCTCCAGCGCATTGCCGCCCGGGCCGATCACCGTCGTGTGCAGCGACTGGTAGACGCCGAAGCGCGGGGCCGAGATGTAGTCCTTGAAGCGGCCCGGCATCGGCTGGTACAGCGAATGCACGGCGCCCATCGCCGCGTAGCAGTCCTTGGTGGTGTCCACGAGAACGCGGATGCCCACCAGGTCGAAGATCTCGTCGAAGTCGTGCCCCCGCACGATCATCTTCTGGTAAATCGACCAATAGTGCTTCGGCCGCCCCATCACCTTCGCCTCGATGTGCGCGGCGCGCAGGTCGGCGGTGACCTCGTCGGAAACCTGCTTCAGGTACCGGTCGCGCTGCGGGGCGCGGTCGGCGACCAGGCGCACGATCTCGTCGTACTTCTTCGGGTAGAGGATGGCGAAGGACAGGTCCTCCAGCTCCCACTTGACGCTGGCCATGCCCAGGCGGTGCGCCAGCGGGGCGATGACCTCGAGGGTTTCGCGGGCCTTCTTCGCCTGCTTCTCCGGCGGCAGGAAACGCATGGTGCGCATGTTGTGCAGGCGGTCGCAGACCTTGATCACCAGCACGCGCGGATCCTGGCTCATGGCCACGACCATCTTGCGCACCGTCTCGCCTTCGGCGGCCGAGCCGAACGCGACCTTGTCCAGCTTGGTCACGCCGTCGACCAGACGCGCGACCTCGGGCCCGAAATCGCGGGTGAGGTCGTCCAGCGAATAGTCGGTGTCCTCCACCGTGTCGTGGAGCAGCGCCGCGACCAGCGTGGTCGTGTCCATGCCGATCTCCGCCGCGATGGTCGCCACCGCCAGCGGGTGGGTGATGTACGGCTCCCCCGACTTCCGCTTGACCCCCTCGTGGAGCTTCTCCGCGACGTCGTAGGCGCGCTGCAGCTGCGACAGATCGGAGCGGGGATGGACCTCGCGGTGGATGGCCACCAGCGGATCGAGGACCGGGTTGACCTTCGTGCGCGCGCCGGTCAGGCTCCGCGCAAGGCGTGCGCCATAGCGGCGCGGCGAACGATCAGCCATTCTCCGCCCCAACGGCAGGTGCGCCGGCGGTCTCGCCGGCCGGTTCACCGCCGGACCCGTTGACACCGCCGGACCCGTTCACCACGTACAGCGGCAGCTCCGACAGCTTGTCGCGGCCGCCGAGTCCTGGCACCTCCAGCACCGCGCACAGGCCGGTCACCGTCGCGCCGCACTTCTCCAGCAGCGAACGCGCCGCGGCCATGGTGCCGCCGGTGGCCAGCACGTCATCGACGAGGACCACGCGCTTGCCGGTCAGGTCGAGGCCGGAAGCGGGGATTTCCAGCGCCGCCGAGCCGTACTCGAGGTCGTAGGACTCCGTGTGCACCGGCGGGGGCAGCTTGCCCTTCTTGCGCACCGCCAGCACGCCGAGCCCCATGCGGTACGCGACCGCCGAGCCGATCAGGAAACCGCGGGCATCCAGGCCTCCGATGACGTCGGCCCCGAATCCCGTGCACGCCTCCGCCACCTCATCGACGATGAGGCGGAATCCCTCGGGATCCGCGAGCACCGGGGTCAGGTCCTCGAAGAGGACGCCTTCGGTCGGAAAATCGGGCACCAGACGAATCAGATCGTCCAATGCGGCCCGCGCGTTCTCATATGCCACGGGGATCCTCGCTTTCGGGGAAACGGGAACATGACGTCACCAAATTGCGTTGTCGCGACAACGTTACCCCCATCTTTCCACGCTCCGCGGAACTCGAACGCATCGGCCCGCGCGCTGCCCTCCCTCGTTCCGGCCACCGGGCAGCGAAAAGACCCGCCCGGAAAGCATGGTGCTTTCCGGGCGGGTCCCCCGCTCATGCCGCGGGTGCCGCGGCGGGTCGCGTCAGCGCCCCGGCCGCCACGTCGACGGTCGCGGGTCGTCGCCACCGTCTTCGCCACCGTGGTCGGCGAAGTAGCTGGCCGGCCTCGGGCGATTCGGCGCGGTGGGGGTCACGATCGGGCGGCGCGGCCGGTCGAGTCGCGCGGCGTCGTCGTCAAGCGCACCGTCGGCGCCCTCCGCCGAGCCGGGGAACTCCGGAGCGGTGCCAGACTCGCGGGCCTCGGCGACCTTGCGGTCGTGCGCGGCGTATGCCTTCTGTCGGCGCTTCAGCGACACCAGGATCGACGCGGCCAGGAAGATCGACGAGAACGTGCCCTGGATGATGCCGATGAACTGCACCAGCGCCAGGTCCTTCAGCGTGCCCACGCCCAGCAGGCCGACGGCGATGACCATCAGCGCCAGGATCGGCAGCAGCGACGACACCGTGGTGTTGATCGAACGCATGATGGTCTGGTTCACCGCCAGGTTGACCTGCTCCGCGTAGGTGCGGCGCGTGGACTGGCGGAAGCCGGCGGTGTTCTCGCGGACCTTGTCGAAGACGACGACGGTGTCGTACAGCGAGAAGGACAGCACCGTCAGCAGGCCGATGACCGTCGCCGGCGTCACCTCGAAGCCCACCAGCGAGTAGATGCCGGCGATGACGATGCCGTCGACGATCAGCGCCGCGATCGCCGCGATGGCCATGTCCCGTTCGAAGCGGATGGCGATGTACGCGAACACCAGCGCCAGGAACGCCGCCATGGCCAGGATCATCCGTTCGGTGACCGAACCGCCCCACGACTCGGAGACCGTCGAATCGCCGATCGCGTCCGGTGAAGGGGTACCCGAGGCGTCGACCGGCTGGAAGGCGTCGAACAGGGCCCGGCGGGCGTCGGCGATCTTCTCCTCGCCGAGGCGCTCGGAGGTGATCTCCAGGACGCGGGCGTCGCCGGCGCCGATGATCTGCACCAGCTTCGGCTCGACGCCGGTGGACTTCTCGAAGACGTCCTGCGCCTGCTCCTCGGTCACGTTCGCCGGCGGCATGGTCATGCGGGTGCCGCCTTCGAATTCGATGCCCAGCGCGAAGCCGCGGAAGGCCATCGCGCCGATGCACAACAGCAGCAGCGCCGCGGTGATCCGGTACCACTTGCGCCGCTTGCCGATGACGTCGATGCCGCCCGAACCCGTGTACAGCCGGGTGAAGAATCCCCGGTCGGCGACGGCCTTGTCGCGCTCGTCGACTGCGATGGCGGAATTGGTGCGTGCGCTGTCGCGGATGTCCGACATGGCTACTTCACCTCCTGGTACTCGGTGCGGGCCGACCGGCCCGCTTTACGACGGTTGGCGCCACGGTCCGAAGCGAGCTCCATCACGGCGCCGAACCCGTTGAGCGACGGCTTCGCCAGCGACGGGAACTTGCGCGTCGCCAGGATCACCAGCGGCGCGGTGACCAGGAAGGCGGTGATGATGTCGAAGACCGTGGACAGGCCGAGGGTGAACGCGAAACCGCGGACGTCGCCGACGGCCAGCGTGTACAGCACGACGGCGGCGATGACGGACACGAAGTTGCCCGCCAGGATCGTCTGGCGCGCGCTGCGCCACGCATGCGGCACCGCGGAGCGGAACGTCCGGCCGGTGCGCAGCTCGTCCTTGATGCGCTCGAAGAACACGATGAACGAGTCCGCGGTGGTGCCGATGGAGATGATGATGCCCGCGATGCCGGCCAGGTCCAGCGAGTAGCCGATCCATCGGCCCAGGAGGACCAGAACGCCGTAGACCATGGCGCCGGACGCGGCCAGCGAGAGGATCGAAATGGCGCCGAGGCCGCGGTACAGCGCAAGGGCGTAAAGCACGATCAAACCGATGCCGACCAGGCCGGCGAGCACGCCCGCCGACAGCGACGCGGCACCCATGGTCGCGGGGATGGTCGTCGCGGTGCCCCCCGGCTCACCGTCCTCGCCGGCGAAGCTCAGCGGCAGCGCGCCGTAGCGCAGGTTGTTCGCCAGCGCCTGGGCCTCCCCGATGGAGAAGTTGCCCGTGATGCTGGTGGCCCGGCCAACCGGCGTCGCCTCGTTGATTCTCGGAGCGGAGAGCACCTGCGAATCGAGCACGATGGCCACCTGGCGCTGCAGGTAGTCGGTGGTCAGTTTCGTCCAGGTGGCGGCGCCGGCGTCACCCTGGCCGGACTTGAACTTGAAGGACACCTCGACTCCGCCGGCCTGCTGGTTGTAGCCGCCGTTGATCGGGGCATCGGTATCGATGTCGTCGCCGGACAGGCGCTTGCCGTGGATCTGGTCTGTCTCGCCGACGAGCAGCGGGGCCGGGTCGAGCAGCATCGCCCCGCCCGGGTTGTTCGGGTCGCAGGTGACCAGCGGCTTGGCGGGGTCGTCGGAACCGGCGAGCGGGTCTGGCGCCTTCGGGTCCTCGCAACGCATCAGCGTCGTCGCAGCGAACAGCTTCGTCGGATCATCCGACTGGCGGGAGTCCAGGAGGACGTCGCGCACCTTTTCGCGGCGCTCGGCGGCCTCGACGGAGTTCGCGGGCTCGGGCGCGGCCTTCACGCCGACCGTCGGGACCTCGCCCAGATCGCGCTGCAGGTCGGCGGGCACCGGCTGGCCCGGGTTCTGCTTTTCGAAGGCCTCGCGGCGCTGCTTGGTGTTGTTGCCCCACTGCTCGTGAAGCTCCTTGAGGTTCGCGTTGGCTTCCTCGGGCGTCAGCAGGCCGACGGAAACCCAGTCCTCCGCCATCTTCTTGGCCACGTCGGCCAGGGCAGCCTCGTCCGGGTTGCCCGGAGAGGCGACGGGGCGGAAGAACAACTGGGACGTCTGGCCGAGGGCGCGGGCCTCCTGCGAATCCTCGCCCGGAACCGTGATGACGAGCGTGTCGCCGTCGGCGACGACCTTCGCGCCGGTGACGCCCATGCCGTTGACGCGGTTTTCGAGGATGCGGCGCGCCTGGTCGAGCTGGTCCTGCGTGGGCTTCTCGCCCTGCGGGACCAGGGTGACGCGGGTGCCGCCCTGCAGATCGATGCCGAGCTTCGGCGTGGCCTCACGGTTGCCGGTGAAGAACACCAGGGCGTAGGTCAGCACGAGCAAGGCCACGAACAGCAGCAGCGACCACTGCGGCCACTTCGCGCGGAAACCGCGGTTGACGCCGCGGGATGAGCTTGCCAAGGGTAACTCCTGGGGGTGTGCGGGGTCGGTGGACTCCGGGTCGGGCCCGCGCCATGCGACGGGCCGGTGCGCCTGGTTTAGGCGGCGTCGTCTCCGGTGGCGTTGCGGTTGGTGGCCTCCGGCTCGGTCGCCGGCTGGTTGGCCTGCGGGGCGGCCTTGGCCTCTTCCTCGTTCACGTTGCGGACGATGGCGGCCCGTTCCCAACGAGTGACGATGCCCTCCGCGATCTCCAGATCAACGGTCTTCTCGTCCACGGCGACCACGATGCCGTGCTGGCCGGAGCCGGTGAGCACCTCGGCGCCCGGGGCGAGACGCGACTGCATCTCGCGGATCTGGCGGAGCTGCTTGTTCTGGCGGAAGGTCGTCCAGATGGGCAGCGCCAGCAGAACGACCATGAGGATCAGGAGAAGAATCGGGTCCATGAGCGGAGAGTCTAACGGTTGACCCCCGCGCCACGGCGATCCCACCGCCCGTTGAGACGTGCGTCACTCCGCCGGCCGGCTTCAGCGCAGGCCGATGGCGCCTTCCGGCGGTTCGAGGCCGAGGTGCCGCCACGCCGTGGTGGTGGCCACGCGGCCCCGGGAGGTGCGGGCGATCATTCCGGCGCGCACCAGGTACGGTTCGCAGACTTCCTCCACGGTGCCGGGTTCCTCGCCCACCGCCAGCGCCAGGGAGTTGACGCCGACGGGCCCGCCGCCGTGGCCCCGGACCAGGGCGTCGAGCACGGCGCGGTCCAGCCGGTCGAGGCCGAGCTCGTCGACGTCGAAGACCAGCAGCGCCGCCTTCGCGGCGCCGAGGTCGATGACTCCCCCGGCGTGGACGTCGGCGAAGTCCCGGACGCGGCGCAGCAGGCGGTTGGCGATGCGCGGGGTGCCGCGCGAGCGCGATGCGATCTCCACGGCCGCGTCGGCGCTTACCTCCACGCCGAGGATGCCTGCGGCGCGGGTGACCACCTTCGTCAGATCGGGGACGTCGTAGAACTCCATCTGGGCCGTGAAGCCGAAGCGGTCGCGCAGCGGGCCGGTGAGCATGCCCGAACGGGTGGTCGCCGCCACCAGCGTGAACGGGGGGATTTCCAACGGGATGGAGGTCGCGCCCGGTCCCTTGCCCACGATGACGTCGATGCGGAAGTCCTCCATGGCCATGTAGAGCATCTCTTCGGCCGGGCGCGCGATGCGGTGGATTTCGTCGATGAAGAGGACGTCGCCCTCCATGAGGTTCGACAGCATCGCAGCGAGATCGCCGGCCCGCTCCAGTGCGGGGCCCGACGTCATGCGCAGCGAGGTCCCGAGTTCCTGGGCGATGATCATGGCCATCGTCGTCTTGCCCAGGCCGGGCGGACCGGACAGCAGGATGTGGTCGGGCGTCACTCCCCGGCCGCGCGCGCCGCCGAGGACGAGCTCGAGCTGGCTGCGCACCTTCGGCTGCCCGATGAACTCGTCGAGCGACTTCGGGCGCAGGCTGACCTCGGCATCGACCTCGGCCGACTGGGCGCGCGCATCGACGTCGCGCGGGCCGGTGAGGTTGAACTCGGTGCGCTCCACATCAGACATGATCAGTCATCCTATTCCCCTTCACGCTTCGCCATCCCGTCCGCCGTCGTCGCCACCGGCCGCAGCTGCCCGGTCACCCGCGTCGGCCGCGGCTGCCCGGTCACTCGCGTCGGCCCCGGCTCAGGCACCCAGCGCCTGGCTCAGGCACCCAGCGCCTTGAGCGACGCGCGGAGCGCCGCCGAGGTATCGAGTGCGGGGTCCGCCGCCAGAACTTCTTCGACGGCGGCCGAGGCCTCCTGCTCGCTGAAACCGAGGCCCGTGAGGGCACCGACCACCTGATCGGCGTCGGCCGCCGGGCCCTTCGCGTTGGCGCCGGGACGGCCGTCCGCGGCGCCCGCTCCCGAACCCGCCGCATCCGCCGATGTCGGTGCGGCGAAGGACGCGACCTTGTCCTTGAGCTCCACGAGCATGCGCTCGGCCATCCGCTTGCCCACGCCGTTGGCCGCCTGCAGCCGCTTCGCGTCGCCGCCGGCCACCGCGGCGGCCACGTCGGCCGGGTCGAGGACCTGCAGCACGGCCATCGCCAGCCGCGGCCCGAGCCCGGACACCGTCTGCAGCAACTCGAACATCTCGCGCTCCGGCGCCGCGGCGAAGCCGTACAGCGTCATCGCGTCCTCGCGGACCACCAGCGTGGTCAGCAGAAAACCCTCCTCGCCGCGGGTCAGCGTCGCCGCCGTCCGCGCCGTGACGGTGACCAGATGGCCCACGCCGCCGCATTCGACGACGACGTGGGACGCGCCCATGTCGATGACGGTGCCGCGCACGGATGCGATCATCGCAATGCCTCCTTCGCGCGGGCCAGCAGCGGCGCGCGCCAACAATGGCAGATGGCCAACGCCAGGGCGTCGGCGGCATCCGCCGGCTTAGGGGGTTCGGACAGCCCCAGGATCCTGGTGACCATGGTGGTCATCTGCGCCTTGTCCGCGCGGCCGTTGCCCGTCAGCGCCTTCTTGACTTCCGACGGCGTGTACATGTGCACCGGCAGCCCACGCCGGGCCGCGGCGAGCATGAGCACGCCGACCCCGTGCGCCGTCTGCATGACGGTGGACACGTTGCCGCGCTCGAAGATCCGCTCGATGGCCACCACGTCCGGCTCGTACCGGTCCATCCATTCCTCGGCGGCATTGGACAACCGCAGCAGCCGCTCGGGCAGCTCGACGTCGGCCGGCGTGCGGGCCACGCCGACGGCCACCGGGGTCACGGCCCGGCCCCGGCCGCCATCCGCGACCGACAGACCGCACCGCGTCAAACCCGGATCGATCCCCATGACCCGAATGGCCACCGCTGCCCCGCTTCCCGCTTTCGCGCCGCTATCCGCCCGGCGGGCATCCGCGCCCGCTCTCGTCCGCCCCATTCATACCACATCATCCGAACACGTGTGCGCCCGCGTCGCAAAGCACGCGCGGGAACCGCACCCGGCGCAGGGGCAATCGAAAGTATGAGGCCACCTCCCGTCTTGGTCGAGGCCGCCGCCACCACGTAGTTTCTTGGGTCATGGACACGCCCAAAACCCTGTACCGGAAGCTCGCCCAGGCCGAGATGGTCACCTGGACCATCCTCATCATCGGCATCATCCTGAAGTATGCCGCCGACATGCCGCTGGCCACCACCATCGGCGGCTCGATCCACGGGTTCGTGTTCCTGTCCTACGGCGCCGTGACCATCCTCGTGTGGATCAACCAGGGCTGGTCCACCGGCCGCGGCATCCTGGGCCTCGCCTCGACGATCATCCCCTACATGACGGTGCCCTTCGAGCGCTCCACCGAGCGCGCCGGCAAGCTCGACGGCCCGTGGCGCTTCCGCGACACCGACGAGACCCCGCGCACGCTCCCGGAGAAGATCCTCGCCCCCGTGGTGCGCAACCCGCTGGCCGCCGCGGTGGCCATCGTCGCCGGCGTCGCCGTCGTCTTCGCGCTGCTGCTCAACGCCGGCCCGCCGACCGAGTGGTTCGCCTGACCGCCGTGAATTCCCCGACCCCCGGCCGCGACGTCCTCGACGCGGTCCGCACCGCCTTCCCCGAATTGGCGTGGGAGCGCGCCGATTTCCCCGAGCAGGGCCTCGACCACCACGTCGCGGTCCTGTCCGGGGTTTCCGGCGTTCCTGGCGCGTCCGACCCCACCGTCGTCGCCCGCCTGGCCATCGCCCCCGGCGTCGTCGGGCGCGCCGACCTGGAGGCCGGGGTGCTAGCCGCGATCGCGGAGCGGGCGCCCGCCCGGGTGCCGCGCGCATTGGCCACCGACGGCGGCAGCCTGACGCTGGCCACGCACGTCGCCGGGTACCCGTTGACGGAGGAGGTCTGGGACTCGCTTGACGACGGCCCACGGGAAGCCCTCGCGGCGGATCTCGCGGGGACGCTCGACGTCGTGCACCATCTGGGCGACGACGCACCCTCCATGCCCGACGTAGGGGCTTCATGGTTCCCGGTCAAGCACCAAAAGTTGACCCGCACGGTCGACGAGCACGTCCTGCCGATCCTCGGCGCCCGCGATGCGGACGCGGCCCGCGCGATCATGGCGGAGGCCGGGGCCACGTTCATCGATGAGCCGGTGCCGCCGCGGCTGATCCACGGCGACCTGCACGAAACGCACCTGAGGTGGGACGGTGACCGCCGCCGGGGCCGGCTCGGCCTCATCGACTTCTCCGACATGACCCTGGCCGACCCCGCCATCGACGTCGCCCATCTGGCGGGCATCTCCCCCGAGTTGCACGCACGCGTGATTTCCGACCTCGCCGCCGCCGACCCCGACCTGGAGCGCCGCGCCGCGATCTACTCGCGGTGGGACGCGGTGTTCCTCATGGCCGACCACCTGACCACCGGAAGAACCCCGGAAACGACTGCGCGCGCCCTGTTCGGGCGCGCGCTGGAGTCGGCGCGGGGGCGTCGGGCGCCCTGGGTGCGCTGAACCGCCTAGGCGTCCAGCTCCGCGAGGACCTCGTCGGAAATGTCGGCGTTGGAGTACACGTTCTGCACGTCGTCGGAATCCTCCAGGGCGTCGACCAGGCGCAGGAACTTCTTCGCGCCGTCGGCGTCCAGGGCGACCTCCGTGGCCGCGCGGTAATCCTGCTCCGCGGAGTCGTATTCGATGCCCGCGTCGACCAGAGCCGTGCGCACGGCCATCAGGTCGGTGAATGCGCTGACGACCTCGAAGTTCTCGCCCAGGTCGTTGACCTCCTCCGCGCCGGCGTCGAGGACGGCCATGAGCAGGTCATCCTCGGTCAGCCCGGCGTCGCCGCCCTTGGGGACGATCACGACGCCCTTGCGCTCGAACATGTACGCCACCGAACCCGAGTCGCCCATGTTGCCGTTCTGCTTGTTGAACGCCGAACGCACGTCGGACGCCGCGCGGTTGCGGTTGTCCGTCAGGCACTCCACGATGACGGCCACGCCGCCCGGGGCGTAGCCCTCGTAGACGATGGTCTCCCAGTCCGCGCCGCCGGCTTCCTCGCCGGAGCCGCGCTTGCGGGCGCGCTCGATGTTGTCGTTGGGGACCGAGGCCTTCTTGGCCTTGCGGATCATGTCGTCCAGCGTCGGGTTCGCCGAGGGGTCACCACCGCCGGTGCGCGCCGCGACCTCGATGTTCTTGATCAGCTTGGCAAATTCCTTGCCGCGCTTGGCATCGTTGGCCGCCTTCTTGTGCTTGGTGGTCGCCCACTTGGAATGGCCCGCCATCTGCTGGTCCAAACTCCCTTTTGTCTCGAGGATGCCGGTCTCCCCTCGACCGGGGCGACCGGTCCGCCGGACCCTTTCCGGCGGTCGTGCCGATTATACAGGCCCGACCCGGCGAAACCCGCACATCGGATGACGCGGCGCGATCGCACCGCAGCAGGGCGCCGCCCCGACCCGCATCGGGCCAGCCCCCTCATCCCACCTCGAGGCCGGCGCACTCCCGCAGGAACAGGCGGTGGGCGCGGACGTCGCCGTCGACCTCCGGGTGGAAGCTGGTGGCCATCACCGAGCCATCGCGCACGGCGACGATCGCGCCGGCCGCCGGGCCCTCCGGCACCGTGGCCAGCACCTCGACGCCGTCGCCGACGGACTCGACCCACGGCGCGCGGATGAACGTCGCGGGCACGGGGCCGTCGATGCCCGCGAAGGCCAGGTCCGTCTCGAAGGAATCCACCTGTCGGCCGAAGGCGTTGCGCCGCACCGTCGCGTCGAGCGCGCCGAGCTGCACCGCGTCTTCCCGGGTATCCAGCACCGTCGACGCCAGAAGGATCATCCCGGCGCACGTGCCGAATGCGGGGAGCCCGTCCCGGAGGGCGTCGGAAAGCGGCCCGAGCAGGCCGTTGAACCGCATGAGCTTGGACATGGTCGTCGACTCCCCGCCCGGCAGAATCACCGCGGACAGGCCGTCGAGATGCTCCGGCAGGCGGACCTTGCGGTGCGCCACGCCGAGTTCGTCGAGGACGCGCTCGTGCTCGACGACGCCGCCCTGCAGCGCCAGCACGCCGACGACCGGACCCGCCCCCGCGACATTCGCGGCGTCAGTCAATGTTCTCCCCCAGCCTCGACCGCGACGCGGGGGTGAACGGCACCGGCTGCATGCCGGGCGGCAGGTGGCGGGTCAGGCCCTCCTGCGTGACGACGGCGACGAGATCGCCGGCTCTGTTGAAGATCCGCCCATGGGTCAGCGCGCGACCGGCGTGGGCCGAGGGAGACACCTGGTCGTAGAGCAGCCACTCGTCGGCGCGGAACGGCCGCAGGAACCACATCGCGTGGTCGAGGCTCGCCTCCTGGACCTTCACGCCCGGGTGCGGGACCTTCGCCGACGACAGCAACGTCATGTCCGACATGTACGCCAGCGTGGACACGTGGAACGTGTCGTCGTCGGGCAGCTCCTCCTTGGCCCGGAACCAGACGACCTGCTGCGACGGCGTGTACGGGTTCTGCGAGTACAGCTCCGGCGGGACCACGCGGATGTCCCAGTCCGACCACTCCTGGAAAAGGAGGCGGCGCCCGCGGGACATCTTGGACACGTCGACCGGCACGTCCTCGGGATCGGGGACGTCGCGCATCCTGTCCGAATGCTCGATGCCGGAATCGCCCCGGCGGTGGAAACTGGCCTGCATCATGAAGATGGTCCGGCCGTCCTGCACGGCGCGCACGTGGCGGTGGACGAAGGACCGCCCATCGCGGATGCGGTCGACCAGATACGTCGTGGGGATGTGCGGGCGCCCGGGGCCGACGAAGTAGGCGTGCAGCGAATGGACGGTGAACTCGGAATCGACCGTCCGCGTCGCCGCCGCCAGGGCCTGCCCGGCGACTTGGCCGCCGAACGTGCGCTGCAGAACCGATTCGATGACGGGGCCGCGGTAGATGTCGCGGTCGATGCGCTCGAGGTCGAGCACTTCGCGGATGTCAGGCATGTTCCCCAGTATCGCCCATGCGCCCGCGCGCCGCGCAGCCGGGCGGCGTGCGGGCGCTTGGGCGGGCGGCGGGCGGGCGGTTCTACCAGCCGCGCTCGGCCAGGCGGTGCGGCTGCGGGATCTCGTCGACGTTGATGCCGACCATCGCCTCGCCCAGGCCGCGGGACACGTCCGCGATGACCTTCGGGTCGTCGTAATGCTGGGTGGCCTGCACGATCGCCTTCGCGCGCTCCGACGGGTTGCCGGACTTGAAGATGCCCGAACCGACGAAGACGCCCTCGGCGCCGAGCTGCATCATCATCGCGGCGTCGGCGGGGGTGGCGATGCCGCCGGCGGTGAACAGCACCACCGGGAGCTTGCCCTTCTCGGCGACCTCGCGGACGAGCTCGTAGGGAGCCTGCAGCTCCTTGGCCGCGACGTACAGCTCGTCGGGGGCCATCGACTTCAGGCGGTTGATCTCCCCGCGGATGGTGCGCATGTGGGTGACGGCGTTGGACACGTCGCCGGTGCCGGCCTCGCCCTTCGAGCGAATCATGGCGGCGCCCTCGTTGATGCGGCGCAGCGCCTCGCCCAGGTTCGTGGCGCCGCAGACGAACGGCACGGTGAAATCGAACTTGTCGATGTGGTTGGCGTAATCGGCGGGGGTGAGGACCTCCGACTCGTCGATGAAGTCGACGCCCAGGGACTCGAGGACCTGCGCCTCGACGAAGTGGCCGATGCGCGCCTTGGCCATCACGGGGATGGACACGGCGTCGATGATGCCCTCGATCATGTCCGGGTCCGACATGCGGGACACGCCGCCCTCGGCGCGGATGTCCGCCGGCACGCGCTCGAGGGCCATGACGGCGGTGGCGCCGGCGTCCTCGGCGATCTTCGCCTGCTCCGGGGTGACGACGTCCATGATGACGCCGCCCTTCAGCATCTCGGCCAGGCCTCGCTTGACGCGGGCGGTGCCGTGGCTGGTGTTGTTGTCGGAGGTGGTCAACGAAACCTGCTTTCTGGAGGTTCAATCCGGTGTTCGTCCCGGGCGCCGAAAGCCCGGTGCCCACCAACTATAGACCCGCCGATAGACCGGCCCGTCTATCGGCCCCGAACTGCGTTCAACGGTTGTGGGGCGCCTCGAGGGAGACGTCGAAGTACTCCGGGATCGGAGCGGTGCCCGCCAGACGGAGGCCGCGGACCAGCGGCCGCATGCGCAGCATCCGCGTGTCGGTGACGGCTTCGTTGTAGAAGCGGCGGGCCAGCTCGACGCGGGTGGTCGCGTCGTGGAGCTCGATGGCCAGGGCCGGCTCCGGCGGGCGCGCCGCGAGGGCCTCGGCGAGCTTGGCGCCGAGGGTGTTTTCCGCGTCCGCGCGGTCATGCGGGTCGGCGGCGGTCAACCGGCGGGCCTCGGCCCGGGCGACGTCGGCGCCCAACTCGGGGTAGGCGGCGCGGGCGACGGCCCCGCGGCGGCCGAGGGCGGCCTCCAGCGACGCGCGCGCGAGGTCCGTGCGCACGTGCATCCGGTTCAGCCGCGTCGCGGTCGCCGACGCGAGCAGTGCGGCGACGAGCAGGAAGACGGCCAGGACGGCGAGCAGGACCGCCCACCACGGCACGAGAATCACGAGACCACCACCTTCTCCCCGTCCATGCGGACGGTGTCGTAGACCTGCAGGACCTTATCGGCGATCGCCGACCAGTCGAACTCCCATGCCCGATCATGCCCCGCCGCCACCAGGGAGGCGCGGCGGTCGTCGTCGGAAAGCAGGGCGATGGCCGTGCGCGCGAGGTCGGCGGAATCTCCGTTGCGGAAATGGTCGCCGAAGCGGCCGTCGTCCAGCACGAGCCGGAAGGCGTCCAGGTCGGACGCGATGACGGCGGCGCCGGCGGCCATGGCCTCCACGAGGACGATGCCGAAGCTCTCGCCGCCGCGCTGCGGGGCGACGTAGGCGTCCGCGGATTTCAGCGCCGCGGCCTTAGCTTCCTCGGAGACGCGGCCCGTGAAGCGCAGGACGTCGGCGTGCTCGCCGGCCCTGCGCACGGGCTGGGCCCGGTCGCCGTCGCCGATGACCAGGATCTCCAGGTCCGGGAACACCCGCCGGATGGCGGGCACGGCGTCGAGGAGCACCGGCAGGCCCTTGCGGGGTTCGTCGAAGCGTCCCAGGAACACCAGCCGCTTCGCGCCGGGCGCCGGCGCGCCGATCTCCGGCACGTCGGCGGCATCGGGCGCGGCCGCGTATTCGGCGACGCGCACGCCGTTGGGCACCAGCACCGGGTCTCCCCCGAGCTGCTCCACCTGCCAGCGCCGCGCGACCTCGGACACCGCGATGCCGCCGCGGATGCGCTCGAGCATGGGCCGCAGGAACGGGGTGGCCACCTTCAGCGCCAGGGACTGGGTCGCCGCGGAGTGGTACGTGGCCACGATCGGCCCGACCGCCGCGCGCACGGCCAACATGGAGTAGCTCGGCGAGTTCGGCTCGTGGATGTGCAGGACGTCGAAATCGCCCTCCGCGATCCACCGGCGCACCTTCCGCGCCGTCACCGGGCCGAACGCCAGCCGCGCCACCGATCCGTTGTACGGGATGGGGATGGCCCGGCCCCCTCGCACCACGAAGTCGGGCACGTCGGCCGCGGGGCCGGCGGGCCCGATCAGGCTGACTTCGTGCCCCCGCGCGCGGAATTCCTCGCACAGGTCCACGGCGTGCGCCTGCACGCCGCCGGGCACGTCGAAGGAGTAGGGGCAGACCATTCCGATGCGCATGGCTCAGTCCCCCGCCCGGCCGGTCGCCCCGCGGCGCTCCCGCGCCTCTGCTTTACGACGCCGCCGCGCTTCCCGGTCCGCCCGCCACAGGGGCTGCAGCATGTGCCAATCGGCGGGGTGCGCGGCGATGTCGGATTCCATCAGCGTCGCGCATTCCTGCACGATGTCGCCGATCTCGCGGCCCTCGGCGGCGACGGCGGGATGCACCTTCAGGCCCCACTCGTCGCCGTCGAACCACAGGCCAGCCACGTGGAGGGCGGCGCCGGTGTCGCGGGCCAGCTGCGCGGCGCCGATGGGCATGACGGTCTTTTCGCCGAAGAAGTCGACTTCCGCCCCGCGGCCGCCGAAGTCGCGTTCGCCGACCAGCGCGATGATCCCGCCGTCGTCCAACCTCGCCCGCAATCCCGCCATCGGCGGCTCCCCGCCGGTCAGGGGCAGGATCTCGAACCCGAGGCTCTCCCGGTACTCCACGAAGGCGTCGTAAAGCTCCTCCGGCCGCAGGCGCTCGGCGACCGTGGTGAAACCGCCGAAGCGGTGCGCGACCCACATGCCCGCCATGTCCCAATTCCCGGAATGGGTGACCAGCAGGATGACGCCGCGGCCGGCGGCGGCGGATTCCTCGAGCAGGTGGCGGCCGCGGATCATCTCTCCGACGCGGTCGGCGAGTTCCGGGCCGGCGATGGTCGGCAGGCGGAAGGCCTCCACCCAATAGCGCATGTAGCTGCGCATCGACTCCCGCACCAGCGCGTCCGGCACCTCGGCGGCGGGCAGCCCGGTCACCCGCGCGAGGTTCGCGCGCAGCTGCGCGGGGCCCTCGCCATCGCCGGAAAAGCGGTCGGCCGCCTTCCTCGCCGCCCAGAGCACCGGCCGTTCGGGCAGCTTGCCCGCGATCTTCCAACCGGCGAGGTAGCCGAGCGCGGCCAGATCCTCCCGGGTGCGGGGGAACCTCATGCGCGCTCCCCCGCCGGCTGGTCGTCGACGCCGGCCGGCGGGGCGATGGTGTCTCCGGCGCCGGGGCCGCGGCCGACCATGACCAGGCGCTGGACCACCGTGAACACCGACCCGGCGGCCAGCGCCCACATGGCGATCTCGATGGCCCACGGCACGCCGAGGCCCTCCAGCCCGATGCCCACGAGCGCGAGGATCAGACGCTCCGGCCGTTCCACCAGGCCGCCGACGACCTTGAAGCCCGACGCCTCCGCGCGGGCCTTGACGTACGACGTGACCTGCCCGGCGACCAGCGAGACGACCACCGCGACGAAGAGGTGGCCAGGTGCCCCGTGCGAGTGCATGACCCACCACAGGATCGCGCCGAACAGCGCGCCGTCGGTGATGCGGTCGCAGCTGGCGTCGAGCACCGCGCCGAACCGCGTGCCCCCGCCGCGCAGCCGCGCCATGGTGCCGTCCAGCAGATCGAACGCGGCGAAGAGGCCCGTCAGCACGGCCGCGGCGAACAGGTGCCCCGTGGGGATCAGCGTCACCGAAATCGCGATCGCCGCGACCGTCCCGAACACCGTCATCACGTTGGGAGACACGCCCATCGAGTTCAGCGCGCGCGCGATCGGCTCGACGACTGGAGCGATGGGCCTGCGGCCGTGGACGCTGAGCATCGGGGTCCTCTCGGTTGGTCCTCGGGGGTGTTCGGGGTCTTACCAGGCTTCCGCCAGGATGGCGCGGGTGTCGCGGAGCATCTGCGGAAGCACCTTCACGCCGTCGATGACGGTCATGAAGTTGGAGTCGCCGGACCACCGGGGCACGACGTGCATGTGCAGATGTTCCCCCACCGACCCGCCGGACGCACGCCCGAGGTTGAAGCCGACGTTGAGCGCGTGCGGCCGCGACACCTTCTTCAGGGTGCGGATCGCCCGCTGGCCGAAGGCCATCAGCTCCGCCATCTCCTCGTCGGTGAGGTCCTCCAGGTTCGCGACCTGGCGGTACGGCACGACCATGAGATGCCCGGCATTGTACGGGTAGAGATTGAGCACGCAGTAGACCAATTCGCCGCGCGCCACGATCAGCGCTTCCTCGTCCGAGCGGTCGGGCAGGTCGACGAACGGATTGCGGGAACGGGACCCGCTTGACGACGGCCCCGCCTCCCCGTCACCGCCCTCGTCCTTCGCGGCTCCGTTGTCCGTGATGTAGTGCATCCGGTACGGGGCCCACAGGCGCTCCAGGCGGTCGGGTTCGCCGGCGCCCCGGTCGACCATGGCGTCGCCGGGGTTCCCGTCAGCGTCGCGAAGCAATGTTCTCACCGTCGGGCTGATCGTTGATCCGCTCCGCGACCCAGCCGGCGACGAGGTCGGCGGCCTCGGCCACCGGCACGCCGTTGATCTGGGAGCCGTCGAGGAAACGGAACGACACCGCGTCGGCCTCCACGTCGCGCGCGCCCGCGAGGACCATGAACGGCACCTTCGCCTGCGTGTGGTTGCGGATCTTCTTCTGCATGCGGTCGTCGGAGACGTCGACGTTGGCGCGCAGGCCGCGGGACTTCAGCTCCTTGGCGAAGGCCTCCAGGTGCGGGATGCAGTCGTCGGCGACCGGGATGCCCACGACCTGCACCGGGGCCAACCACGCCGGGAACGCGCCCGCGTAGTGCTCCAGCAGCACGCCGAAGAAGCGCTCGATCGAGCCGAAGAGCGCGCGGTGGATCATGATCGGGCGCTTCTTCGAGCCGTCCGACGCCGTGTACTCGAGGTTCATGCGCTCGGGCATGTTGAAGTCGAGCTGGACGGTGGACATCTGCCAGGTGCGGCCGATGGCGTCGCGGGCTTGGACGGAGATCTTCGGGCCGTAGAACGCGGCGCCGCCCGGGTCGGGCACCAGGTCGAGGCCGGAGGCGTCGGCGACGCGCTGCAGGATCGCCGTGGATCGCTCCCAGATCTCGTCGGAGCCGACGAACTTCTTCTCGTCCTTCGTCGACAGCTCCAGGTAGAAGTCGTCGAGGCCGTAGTCCTTCAGCAGCGAGATGATGAAGTCCAGGACGTCGGTGAGCTCGGACTCGAGCTGCTCGTCGGTGCAGTAGATGTGCGCGTCGTCCTGCGTGAAGCCGCGGGCGCGGGTCAGGCCGTGGACGACGCCCGACTTCTCGTAGCGGTACACCGTGCCGAACTCGAACATGCGGATGGGCAGCTCGCGGTAGGAGCGGCCGCGCGACCCGAACACGAGGTTGTGCATCGGGCAGTTCATCGGCTTGACGTAGTAGTCCTGCGGCTGCTTCGTGCAGTTTCCGTCGGCGTCATACTCGCCGTCGAGCTGCATCGGGGGGAACATGCCCTCCTTGTAGAAGCCCAGGTGGCCGGACTGCTCGAACAGGTCGCCCTTGGTCACGTGCGGGGTGTTGACGAAGTCGTACCCGGCCTCCAGGTGGCGGCGGCGCGAGTGCTGCTCCATCTCGTTGCGGATGATGCCGCCCTTGATGTGGAACACCGGCAGGCCCGAGCCGATCTCGTCGGGGAAGCTGAACAGGTCCAGCTCCGCGCCGAGGCGGCGGTGGTCGCGCTTCTCGGCCTCCAGCAGCATGTCCAGGTACTCGTCCATGGCTTCCCGGGATTCCCAGGCGGTGCCGTAGATGCGCTGCAGGCCGGCATTGGACTGGTCGCCGCGCCAGTAGGCCGCCGACGACCGGGTCAGGGTGAACGCCGGGATGTAGCGGGTGGTGGGCACGTGCGGGCCGCGGCACAGGTCGAACCACTCGGTTTCGCCCGTGCGGGGGTTGACGTTGCGGTACCCGGTCAGCTCGTTGCCGCCGACGTCGACGGTCGCGTCCTCGTTGGCGTCGATGTCGCCGGAGGACTTGTCGGCGATCAGCTCGAGCTTGTACGGCTCGGCCGCCAGGTCCTCGGACGCGCGCTCGGGCGATTCGAAGACGAAGCGCTCGAACTTCTGGCCCGACTTGATGATCTTCTTCATGCGCTTCTCGATGCGCTTGAGATCCTCGGGCGTGAACGGCTCCGCGACGTCGAAGTCGTAGTAGAAGCCGCCCTCGATGGCCGGACCGATGCCCAGCTTGGTGCCGGGGAACTCCGCCTGCACGGCCTGCGCCAGGACGTGGGTGGTCGAGTGGCGGATGACCCCGCGGCCGTCCTCGGTGTTCGCGGCGACGGGCTCGACGGTTTCGTCGGTCTCCGGAACGTAGGACAGGTCTCGAAGGTCACCCTGCGGGTCGCGGACGCAGACGATGGCGTCGGGACCCTTGTTCGGGTAACCCAGATCCCGCATGGCGGCGCCGGCGGCGACACCTGCGGGGACGGTGAACGGGGCGGGGACGGTGATGGGTTCGGACACGGCTGGCGTGGCTCCTTTTCCGGAATCGGGCGGGCATCGCATACCTGGCGACTCCCGCGGACCCCACAACCTTAGCGTCCCCGGCCGGGTCAGTCCTCCAGGAGGTCCTGCGCCCAGTACTCGTCGCCGGAGGTGCCGCGCGGGATGGCGAAGACGGCGGAACCGACGTGGAAAATCCACTCGTTGAGGCGGTCCGCCTCGGCGAGCCGCTTCTGGATCGGATCGAACTGCTCCAGCGGGTTCTTCTGGAAGCAGATGAAGACCAGCCCGGTGTTCGAGGTGAAGCGGCCGTCGGGCTCCGGCGGGAGGTCGAAGTTGTAGACCCGGCGCAGGAGCTTCTGGTTCGGGAACTCCTTGGGCGGCATGGAGCGCGCGACGTGGCTGTTGCGGTCGATCATGGGCAGCCCGTACTCGTCGGTCGCGTCGAGGTCGACGGGGTCGAACTCGTTTTCCTTGCCCAGCGGGGCGCCGGTGTCGAGCTTGCGGCCGACGACTTCCTCGCGGCTGGGGCGGTCGAGGATGTCCCAGCCGTCGATGTCCATGTCGATGCGGCGCACGACCATCGCCGAGCCCCCGCGCAGCCAGTCCGGGCCGGAGTCGATCCACACCTGGCGGTCGAAGTCCTGCTCCTCCCGGGGATTGACCGTGCCGTCGAGCTGGCCGAAGCGGTTGCGCGGCGTGGCGGTGGGCTTCTTCGCCCCCTTGGCGTTGAGGAAGCCCACCTGCACCCACTTCACGTCGAGGTAGGGCGCGCCGTTCTTGATCATGAACCGCGCCGCGTGCGACAGCATCAGCGGGTCATCGCAGCAGACCTGCAGGCACAGGTCGCCGTCGTTCCATTCGTCGCGGAGCTGGTCGGTCGGGTACTTCGGTAGCGGGGCGAGCCAATCGGGGCGCTCGCTCTCCTTGTCGATGGCCTTGAAGAACCCGGGGCCCATGCCGAAGGTGATGGTCAGATTCGCGGGCGCCGAGTACATCTCCGGCTCCAGATCGGAGCGCGGGGCCTTGCCCTGCGCCATGCGCCGGGCGTCCTGTGTCCAGACCCGCATGAGGCCGCGGAGCCGATCGCGCTTGACGTCCTTCTTGACGTCGAAGGCGATCAGCCACAGATTCGCCTGCGCCGGAGTGGCGATGCCCGCCTGGTGCTCGCCGTCGAACTCGACGGTCTGCGTCTGCAGCGGCGGACGCTCCGGCTCGTCGGACTTGCGCTCGAGACCGATCGCGCCGGCGTTGCCGGCGGCTGCGACGCCCAGCGCGCCGGCTCCGGCGCCCGCTCCGAGTCCGGTGAGGAATCGACGGCGGGACAGGTTGCTGCTCATTCGGGTGGTACTCCTGGTTCTGGATCTGGCGGAGATGCGCGGAAGGGGCTTTTCGGGGGGACGGGAAAGCCCCGGGAAGAATGAAGAATTCGGCGGCCGACGATCGGCGGCCGGGAAGTCGGTGCGAAGCCGGGAAACCGTCGCGAAACGGCGAAGCCGGCGGGAAAGGAAGAAAGCGGTAGGCGGCGGACGCCGGGCAAAGGAAAAGGGGCGGCCGCCCGGCCAAGGGGCCGGACGCCCGCCCCGCAAGCCGGTTTAGTGGCCGGCGTGCTCCTTGTCGTCTTCCTTGTTCATGTTCTTCATGGCGCCGTCGTCGCTCATGCCCGGGTTGGACAGGGAGCCGTCGCCGGCGTAGTCCTCTTCGCCCGCGGGCTGAACGCGGACCTCGACGTCCTGCTTCAGGGTGGAGCCGTCGGACAGCTCCAGCACGACGGTGAACTGCTGGCCGGACTCCAGGGCCTCATCGTTCTTCATGATCATGAAGTGGTCATCGCCCGGGGCAAGGACGTGCTCGCCCTTGGCCGGGATCTTGTGGCCGCCCTCGATCTTGAACATCTTGCCGTCCTTCGTGGCGTGCTGCTCGAAGACGGTGCCTTCCTTGAGACCTTCGACGCGGAAGTCGACGACCTCGATCTCCTTGTCGGTGCTGTTCTTGAGCACGCCGAAGACGCCGGTCATGCCCTTGTCGGCTGGCTTCTCCTTGATGTAGGCGTCCTCGAAGGTGATGGGGGCCGCGGCCTCGGACTTGGTGCCCTCGGAGGCGGTGGTGGTCGCGCTGGCGTCGGTGGTGGCCGCGTCCTTGGAACCGTCGGTCGAGCAGCCCGCGAGGACGAGGGCGATCGCGGCGGAGCCGGCGACGAGGGCCTTGGTGGTGCGATGGAGCTTCATGGTGATCAATCTGCCTTTCGGTTAATGACGGCCACTCCGGCGACTACGGCGAGGATGATGGCGAGCAGACCGCCGCCGGCGGCCCACGCCCAGGTGGGCACGCCCTCTTCCTCTTCGAGGTCCGACCCTCCCCCTGCGTCGACCTGGTGGTCGCCGACGGAGAAGGACAGTTTGCCGCGGGTGGAGTGCCCGTCGGACGAGGTGATCTGGAACCCGACGATGTACGCGCCGGGCCCCGGATCCAACGTTTCTGGGATGTCGAAGGAGATGACCTGGTCTCGGAGCTCCGGCTGCTCGGTGAGCAGAACTTCCTTCGTGTCCGCGTTGCTGATTGCGACCGTGTTGAAGGACTCGCGTGGGATGCCGGAAAACGTCATCTCGATGCGACGGGGAAACTCGTCCAGGTTCTGGCCGTCGGCCGGTGTGGAGGCAATGACGGAGTCATGCGCGTGGGCGACCGGAGCGTGCTCGGTCCCCTGCAGGGCGGGCGCGAAGGCCAGCCCCGTTGCGAGCACGGCGGCGACGGCCGCCCGCCCGATGAAACCCTTGCGCATGCTCACCTGCATTGTCCTCCATGGCCGGTCTCGGCCGTATCTGTCTCGGGAACCCAGCGGACCGCACGGATTTTCATGCGGCCCACACGAGTAGTCGGACCAGTGGGTCGATTGGTTCCCGCAATGATCGTTGACAACCCGACGAATACCCCCGAGTGTACCCGGACCATGCGTTTACTTCGATAACCCCGAGGGTGATCCCGGCTACTTCCGGGACGGCCCCGGGCATGCGAAAACCGCCGGAGGCATGGCCTCCGGCGGTTGCGGTAGTCCCAACTGGGTTCGAACCAGCGACCTTTCCGGTGTGAACGGAACGCTCTTCCGCTGAGCTATGGGACTGCACGTAGTCGGGACTCGGTCCCGCTTACGGGTGATTAAGTTAGCACGCCTTCCAACGGTGGCCTAATCGCAAGTTCACCGGGCGTTTGCAAGGCATTCGCGTGACGACGGCCCGGCCCACCCGACGTCCACCCGCACCCCGCGAGAGGCGGGCCCGCTTCACGGCCGGCACGCGCTCCCCACTCGCCGGCCCCCTTGGACGGCACCCACGGCCGGACATGACCGGGCATGGCCGGACGCCTCACTCGCCGGGACGACCCGAAACGGCTCACGTCCAGGGGATTTGTGGATTTTCCGCGAATCCCGCTAATGTTCTTCTCGCACCGCAAGCGGGGCACGGGAAACCGGGCAAGCGCAACGGAACGCAGTGCGGATGTAGCGCAGCTGGTAGCGCATCACCTTGCCAAGGTGAGGGTCGCGGGTTCGAGTCCCGTCATCCGCTCGGATTTTCTCCGGAGAGACGCCATCTGGTATAACTTCGGAGTGAATCACGAGAGGCGGCGACGCCACGGTGGAATGGCCGAGTGGTGAGGCAACGGCCTGCAAAGCCGTGCACACGGGTTCGATTCCCGTTTCCACCTCGCATCAAATTGCATAAGCAGTTCTTGCACAAGCGCGTTTAGCTCAGCGGGAGAGCGCTTCCCTGACACGGAAGAGGTCACTGGTTCGATCCCAGTATCGCGCACCAAGGCACTTGGTGCCTCACGCGGATGTAGCGCAGCTGGTAGCGCATCACCTTGCCAAGGTGAGGGTCGCGGGTTCGAGTCCCGTCATCCGCTCCACTTCCCCGCCGGATCTTCGGATCCGGCGGGGTTTTGCGTTGCGCGGAAAACCCGCCGCGACAACGAACGGCACCCCATCAAACGGCACCGTGTCGAACGGCGCCCCATCGAACAACAGCTCATCGATCGGCACTTCCACGCACCGCGAAACGCCCGCCACCGCATCGAACACGCGGTGGCGGGCGTCGAGAAGCAAACGTTCGCCGGAACGCCGGCCCGGGCCCCTAGGCCTGGCCGTTGAGCTCCTCCTGGCGCGCGCCGAGCTCCTCGTCGATGCGCAGCAGGCCGTGGCCGTCGGCGCCGATCAGCTCGATGCGGCCGATGATGTTGCGGACGGTGTCCTCCTCCTCGATCTGCTCGTTGACGAAGAAGTCGAGCAGCGGGCGGGAGTCGACGTCGCGCTCGTCGGCGGCGAGGTTCCACAGGTCGCGGATGGAGGCCGAGACGCGCTCCTCGTGCTCGAGGGCGATGCGGAAGGCGTCGATCGCCTTCTCCACCTTCACCTCCGGCGCGGCGATGGCGCCGATGCGGGCGTGATTGTCGCGGGCCGCGAGGTGATCGATGAACTTCTCCGCATGGACGATCTCCTCCTCGGACTGGGCGCGCATCCACTGCGCCATGCCCCCGAGATCCAGGCGGTCCAGCTCGATGGCCAGCTGGCGGTACACGTTGGAGGCCTGCATCTCCAGGGTCACCTGGTCGTTGAAGGCCGCTTCAAGCTTGTCGTTGAGTCGCATGCCGCAAGGATAGGCGCAGGCGGATAAATCAAACAAGGATTATTCGGCTTAACTGAGAAGGCTGGCCTTGCCTCGGGAGGTTGGCGGCGTCGCCGCGCCGTGCATAGGCTCGGCGTCCATGGACTGGCTGGGAGACATCGACGACCACCCCGAGTTCGTGGCCCCGCGCGACGGGGTGACGCTGATCGCCGTGACCTCGCTGGACGGGCGCGCGGCGATCGACGGGGCGTCCGGCGGCCTGGGCAACCCGGCCGACGCCGAGATCCTGCGGTCGCTGCGCGCGGCCTCCGACGTCGTGCTCGTCGGCGCGGGCACCGTGCGCGCCGAGGGCTACGGGCCCGCCGCTCCCCCGACCCGCCTGGCGGTGCTCTCCCGCACGCTGAACATCGACCCCGAATCCGCGTTGTTCGACGACCCCGAGAACCCGCCGATCATCATCGGAGGCGCGGACGCCGAGCCGGGCCGGCGCGAAGCCCTCGCCCGGGCCGGCGCGGAACTCATCGACCTGCCCGGAACCGAACCCGACCGGGTGCTCGCGGCTTTGCGACGGCTCGGGTTCCGCCGCATCGCCCTGGAAGGCGGGCCCGGCGTCTACCGGGATTTCCTGCGGGCGGACGCCGTCGACCGGGTGTTCCTGACGCTGTCGCCGATGTTCGTCGGCGACGGGCCCGCCACGTTCGGGTCGCGGGAAGAAGCCGGGCAAGAAGCGGGCGCGGATGCCGCGCACCGCGGCCAAACGTCGTCTCTGCCGGCCACCTTCCGCGCCGAAGCGGCCGCGTTCTCCGACTCGCACCTGTTTGTTCGCTATTCCCGGGGCGCCGCCGGGTAGCTTCATACCCGTGAATAGTTCCCCGACGACGATCTACGGCGCCCGCGCGCGGCGGATGGTGGCCCCGATGCTGTGGCCGCTGGCGATCCTCCTGATCATCCACCGCGCCTGGGCGCTGCCCCACCAAAGCGGCGGCACCGACGACTTCACCACCGTCTGGCGTGCCCTGGTCCGGTTCAGCGACGGCAACCTCGTCTACACCGCGAACTACGCCCACGTGGACCCGCATTACCTGTACTCCCCCGGCGGCACGCTGGCGCTGCAGCCGGTGACGTGGCTGGGCGATTACGACCTCGCCCGGGCCCTGTTCATCTTCACCCAGGCGGCGGGGATCATCCTGGCCATCGTGCTGCTGCTGCGGTGGTGCCGCGTTCCGCTGACCAGCTGGATCGTGCCGCTGACCATTTCGCTGGCGTTCCTCACCGAATCGGTGACCAGCACGCTGCGCTTCGCCAACGTCAACGGCACGCTGCTGCTGGCGCAGACGCTGTTCATGATCCTGCTGCTGAGGGACCGCAGGATCCTCGCGGGCCTGGTCATCGGCCTGGCCATCACGGTCAAACCGATCGTCGCCCCGCTGCTGTTCCTCGCGTTCGTGCGCAAGGACTGGTCGACCATCGTCATCGCGTTCGCCATGCCGGTGATCTTCAACGTCATCGCGTGGCCCATGGCCGCGGACCCCATGGCCTACTTCAACCGCACCCTGCCGTACATGAGCGAGGTCCGCCTCCACGCCAACGCGTCCATCGCCGCCGAGCTGCTCTACTTCGGCGCCCCGGATCTGCTGGTCAAGCTGTGGCTCATCGCCTTCGCCGCACCGGTGATCTTCGCGCTCATCCTGCTGCTGCGGTGGCAGTGGCGCGACGAGATCTTCTGGGCGCTGTCCACCTCGGGCGTGCTCATGACCGGCGTCCTGCTGCTCGGTTCCCTTGGCCAGCAGTACTACGCGCTGCTGATCCTGCCGACGGTCATCGGCGTCTTCCACGGCATCTTCGGCGCCCCGGACGCGCAGGGCGACGCCCCTCGCTCGGTGGTGCTCAACGTCCCGGCGGGCCTGGCGGTGACCATGTTCTACTTCAGCCTGAACTGGTACATGGACGACTACGCCGTCGGGTCCCAGCTGTGGATCCAGGTCATGGCCTGGATCGGCTGGATGCTGCTGTGCCTGACCATGTTCGGGGTGCTGATCAAGTGGACCATCGAGGAGCACGCCGAGGGCTACGACTGGCTGGGCCGCAAGAACGCGTCCTCGTTCTTCCAGGGTTTCCCCGGCGGGGGCCGGGCGTCGGGCGCGGCGGAGGGAACATCCGCGGCGGCCGGCGGAGTTGCACGGGGTGGACGACCGACGGAAAGGACGCACGCATGACGCACGACGGCTCTTCCTCCGCCCACGCCGGCTCGGCGGATTCCTCCGACTGGAACCTCACCGACGACGAGTGGCGCGCCCGCCTGAACCCCGAGGAATTCCGGGTGCTGCGGCGGGCGGGCACCGAGGCCCCGTTCGTCGGCGAGTACACCGACACCGAAACCGAGGGCGTGTACTCCTGCCGCGCCTGCGGCGCCGAACTGTTCCGCTCGACCGAGAAGTTCCATTCGCACTGCGGCTGGCCGTCGTTCTTCTCGCCCCTGGCCGGCGACGCCGTCATCGAGCGCGTCGACGACAGCCTGGGCATGCGCCGCACGGAGGTCCTCTGCGCCCGGTGCACGTCGCACCTGGGCCACGTCTTCACCGGCGAGGGCTACCCCACGCCGACCGACCGGCGCTACTGCATCAACTCGATCTGCCTGACCCTGGAGGAAAAGCCCGTCTCCCCGTAGGGCCATCGGCTTTGCGACGGCAACGCCCCCGCCACCCGATGACCGGGTGCGGGGGCGTCGGCGTCGTGAAGCAGCCGCTACGGCAGCGCGTTGATGATCTCCGCGACGTCGTCGACGCGGCGGCCCGTGTGGAACGGGATCTCCTCGCGCACGTGCAGGCGGGCCTCGGTGTAGCGCATCTTCCACATCAGATCGACGATGCGGTCGAGCTCGGGGCCCTCGAAGGCGAGGATCCACTCGTAGTCGCCCAGCGCGAACGCCGGCACGGTGTTGGCGCGCACGTCCGGGTAATCGCGGCCGGCCTGGCCATGCTCGGACAGGATGCGGCGGCGGTCGGCCGGCTCGAGCAAGTACCAGTCGTAGGAGCGCACGAACGGGTAGACGGCGATCCAGCGGCCCGGCTCCTCGCCCATGATGAACGACGGCAGGTGCGACTTGTTGAACTCCGCCGGGCGGTGCAGCGCGGCGTTCGACCAGTGCGGCGTCGACGCGCGGCCCAGCGGGGTCTCGCGCAGGAAGGCGTTGTAGAACGCCTGGATGTCCTCCATCTTCTCGGCGTGGACCCAGAACATGAAGTCGGCCTCGGCGCGCATGCCCGAGACGTCGTAGAAGCCGCGGACGATCAGGTCGACGTCATCGGCTTCGTAGCGGGAGAGGAACTCGCGGGTCTCGGCGACCGCCGCGTCGCGGTCGTCGCCCAGCGCCCCCGGGGTCACCTTGAACGTGGACCACATGGTGTAGCGGATGGTGTCGTTGAGCTTCTTGTAGTCGAGCTTCGCCATGGAACGGCCGTCTCCTTGAATCGGTCCAACTGGGTTGGATCTGGGTGGATCTGGTTGGAACTGAATGTGTTTGGCCCGAACCGGGTGGGACCGGTCCGAACCGGGTGAAACTTCGGTGGATCGGGGCGGAACCGGCCCGGGCCGGTTCCTCCGGGGCTGCGGCGGCACCGCGATACAGGCTACCCGCGCACGCGGACCGGGCGTTTTCCGGCTCAGGCCAGATCGCGGATGATCTTCGCCGCCGCGGCCTTCGCGTCGGTCAGGCACGCCGGGATGCCGGGGCCGCGGTGCCACGCTCCGGCGGCGGCGACGCGCGGCACGTCGTCGAGGGCCGCATCCGCGAACCGCATGAGGTCCCCGTGGCCGACGCCGTAGCGCGGGATGCCGCCCCACCAGCGCTGCACGATGACCTCCGCCGGTTCGGCGGCGAAGCCCGTCAGGGTCTCCAGGTCGGCCAGCGCCTTGGCCGTGAGCTCCCCGTCGGACAGCTTCACCAGCGAGTCGTCGCCGAATCGGCCGAAGGACCCGCGGACGATCGCGCCGCCGCGCTCGCCGAGGTGCGGCCACTTGCGCGACGAGAACGTGAACGCCTTGGCGTCCATGCCCGCGTCCGCTGCGACGAGGATGCCCGAGTACTCCGGCAGCCCCTCATCGGTGGCGAAGCGCATGGCCACGACCGCCGACGACGCCAGGTCGATCCCGCCGATGATGTCGGCGGCGTCCGGGGCGACCTCCGAGAGCAGCGCACCGGTGACCGGCGCCGGGGCCGCCAGCACGACGGCGTCCGCGTGCAGCACGCGGCCGTCGGACAGGGTCACCTCCTTGCCGCCGTCGGCGTCGGAGAGCTTTTCGACGCCCGCGCCCAGCACCAGCTCCGGCGCCGCCTGCTCCACGAGCGCGTCGTAGACCTTCCGGTACCCGTTGCGGAACGTGCGGAAGATCGGCGCGGACACGGCGCCCGAGGCCAGCCGCGCCTCGTTGGCCTCCGCGCGCTGGTCGAGCACGCGCTGCGCCGCCGCCGTCAGGCTCACCGGCTCGCCCACCGCCGTCATCGCGTCGAGCGCGCCCGCCAGCTGGGGCACGGTGGCGCGCAGGCCGAGGTCGTCGGCGAGGCACGAGTACACGCCGCCGAGCAGCGGCGACACCAGATGGTCGACGACCTCGCGGCCCAGTCGGGATTCCACGAGCTGCCCCAGGTTCACGTCATCGCCGTGGACCCAGTGCAGCGGCGCGGTGGCCGCGGGATCGCCTTCCGCGTCGATGCGGGCGCAGGTGTCGTCGGAAAGCAGGCCCTCCAGGCCCCGCGACGACGCCGGCACGCCCATGACCGTGGTGCGCGGCATGGCGCGCAATTCGCCGGCGGCGAAGATGGTCGACGGCATGCCCGACGGCTCGACGAGCTCGTCGCCCAGGCCGAGCGCCTCGAAGAACTCGGTGGCGTCGGCGCGGAAGCCCAGGTACGCCTCGGCGCCCACCTCGATCGGGCCCTCGTCGGTGTCGACGGTGCGCAGCTTGCCGCCCACACGGTCATCCGGATCGGCGACGATGATGCGGGCGGCCGGGCCGAGGCCCCGGCGCAGCTGGTGGGCGGCGACGAGGCCGGTGAGGCCGGCACCCGCGACGACGACGGTCGGCGGTTGCGCGATCACAGCTCGTGCACCATCTTCACGGTGCGCGTGATGGCGTCGGCGTCGGTGTTCGGCGGCACGCCGTGGCCCAGGTTGAAGATGTGCCCGCGGGCGGTGCCGCGCTCGATGGCGCGGTCGGCCTCGCCGCAGATGCGCCGCACCTCCGCCTCGATGGCCTCGTCGCCGGCGAAGAACATCGCCGGGTCCAGGTTGCCCTGCAGCACGCGGGCGTGGTTCGCGCGGTCGCCCGCGGGATCGGCGTCGGCGAGGGCGCCGGAGATGCGCTGCGCGGCCGCGTCGAGCGGGACGCGCCAATCGACGCCCACGACCTCGGACCCGGCCTCGGCCATGGCGCCCAGCAGCTCGCCGGTGCCCACGCCGAAGTGGATGCGCGGGATGCCGGCGTCGGCGACCTCGTCGAAGATCGCCCGCGAGTGCGGCAGCACGTGGCGGCGGTAATCGCGCTCGGTGAGGAACCCGGCCCACGAGTCGAACAGCTGCAGCGCGTCGATGCCGGCGTCGATCTGGGCACGCAGGAAACCGGTGACGATCGGCGTGATGCGGCGCATCAGCTTGTCCCACAGCTCCGGCTCGGAATGCATGAGCGCCTTGGTGCGCTCGTGGTTGCGCGACGGGCCGCCCTCCACGAGGTAGGACGCGAGCGTGAACGGTGCGCCGGCGAAGCCGATGAGCGCCTGGCGGTCGGTGAGCTCGTCGAGGATGAGCCCGATGCCCTCCGTCACCGGCCGCAGCGTGTCGGGGTCCAGCTCCGGCAGGCGATCGATGTCCGAGGCGGTGCGGATCGGCTCGGCGACGACCGGGCCGCGCCCGGCGACGATGTCCAGGTCCACGCCCGCGGCCTTCACGGGAACGACGATGTCGGAGAACAGGATCGCCGCGTCGACGTCGTGGCGGCGCACCGGTTGCATGGTGATCTCCGCCAGCAGCTCCGGATTGAAGCAGGACTCCAGCATCCCGACGTCCTTGCGGATCTCGCGGTACTCGGGCAGGGAACGTCCGGCCTGGCGCATGAACCACACCGGCCGACGGGACGGGGTGCGCCCGGCGGCGGCCTCCAGCAACGGGGCGTCGGACAACATACGGCGATTAGACATGCCACCATCATGCCCCATCCGGCATCGGCGACACCGCCGCCCCCTTCGCGGCGCGCCTCCACTGCGCGCGCGTTGGACCGCATTAGATTCAAGCACCGTGACCGCCACCGAATCCGCACCGCAGCCTTTCCGCGACGCCGTCGAGTCGATGCATGCGGCGCACGTGCGCGCCGAGATTTCGCTGGGCGACATCAGGCCCCCGAAGAAGCTGGCGCCGTTCAGCCACGCGGTCGGCCTGGAGGTGCTCCACCCGGAAACCGAGCTCGTCCCCGAGA
Organism: Corynebacterium hansenii; assembly: GCF_030408795.1. NCBI lineage: Bacteria > Bacillati > Actinomycetota > Actinomycetes > Mycobacteriales > Corynebacteriaceae > Corynebacterium > Corynebacterium hansenii. The sequence continues at coordinate 1,425,890 of NZ_CP047211.1, read as the reverse complement.
CGTCGGAGGGCGACGCCTTCGGCCGCCTGATCCTCCTCCACGACCCCCGCGCGGAAGAATCGTGGTCCGGGTCGATGCGATTGGTCGCCTACATCCAGGCCGACATGGACGCCGACGTCGCCTCCGACCCGCTGCTGCCCCAGGTGGCGTGGCAGTGGCTGACGGAGGGATTCGAGGACTGCGGCGCCGGCTTCAGCAACCTGGGCGGCACCGTCACCACCACGAATTCTGTTCGGTACGGCGAAATCGGCGGCCCGCCCGAGGCTTTCCAGCTGGAGATGCGCGCCTCGTGGACCGCCTCCGACCTCGATCTGTCGCCGCACGTCGAGGCGTTCTCACGCGTGCTGGCCAACGTCGCCGGCCTCCCGCCGGAGGGCGTGTCCGAGCTTTCCCGCCAGTAGCTTCATCTCCGGCGGCGGGGCGCGCGATGGCCGCGACCGCGAGCGGCGCCGTCCCGGCTCAGTAGTAGACGGCCAGGCGCCCGCGCGGGCCGTCGACGACCTCGACCGGGGTGTCGAAGACCTCGGTGAGGATGTCGTCTCGCATGATCTCCTCCGGCGTGCCGAAGTGGACGATGCCGCCGTCCTTCGCCGCGCAGATCCGGTCGGCGTAGTGGCCGGCGAAGTTGATGTCGTGGAGCACGATGACCACCGTGCGGCCGAGTTCCGTCGCGGCCCGGCGCAGGTGCTGCATCATCTGCACCGAGTGACGCATGTCCAGGTTGTTCAGCGGCTCGTCGAGGAGGATGTAGTCGGTGTCCTGGGCGAGCACCATCGCCACGTAGGCGCGTTGGCGCTGCCCGCCGGACAGTTCGTCCAGGTAGCGGCCCTCTAGTTCGGTGAGGCCCAGGAAGTCGATGGACCGGGTGATGATCTCCTCGTCCTCCCGCGTGATCCGCCCCTTCGAGTAAGGGAAGCGGCCGAACCCCACGAGCTGCCGGACGGTCAGCCGCGTGACGAAGTGGTTCTCCTGCCGCAGGATGGACACGATCTTCGCCAGGTCCGCCGACTTCGTCGACGTGACGTCATAGCCGGCGACCTCGATGCTGCCCTCGTCCATGCCCACGAGGCGGCCGATCATGGTCAGCAGCGTCGACTTGCCGGCGCCGTTGGGTCCGACGAGGGCCGTGACTCCCCCGGCGGGGATCGTCAGATCCACCGGGCCGATGGAAACCTCGTCGTCGTAATGCTTGGCGACGTTGGTCAGCGTGATCACAGGCGCCCCTTTCGCAGAATGTGGATGAGGAAGAACGTGCCGCCGACGATCTCGATGATGATGCCGACCGACCCTTCCGCGTAGAAGAAGTTCTTGAGCACGAAATACGAGCCGCACAGCACCGTGAAACCGGTCAGCCAGGCGATCGGGAACACGTGCCGGTGGTCGTACGTGTCGGCGAGCTGGTAGGCGATCATGGCCACCAGGAAGCCGAGGAACGTCATCGGGCCGACCATCGCGGTGGACACGGCCATGAGCATCGAGACCATGACCAGGACGACGATGGTGTCCTTCTTGTGGTCGAGGCCCAGGTTCACGGCGGTCTCGCGGCCGAGCCCGAGGACGTTGAGCTTCGTCGAGCGCAGCCACAGCACTCCCCCGGCGAAGGCGACGATCGGCAGGCTCACCAGCAGGTAGTCGGTGTCGGCGTTGGCGATCGACCCGATCAGCCGCGCGGTGAGCACGTCGAAGTCGCTGGGCGTCATCATGCGCTGCATCACCGTGGACAGCGCTCCCAGGCCGCCGCCGAGGATGATGCCGACCAGCAGCATGATCTGCAGATTGCCGAATCGCCCGCCGAACAGCCAGCCGTAGAGGATCGCCGAGAACGTCACCATGATCGCGACCTGCCCCAGGAACTGCGGGGTGCCGGTGACCGCGACGACTCCGGCGGCGCCCAGGAAGAACACCGCCGCGGTCTGGATGACCGTGTAGAGGGACTCGAAGCCCATGATCGACGGGGTCAGGATCCGGTTATGCGTCACCGTTTGGAACGCGATCGTGGCCGTGGCCTGGCAGAACGCGACCACGGCCATCACCGCCAGATTGCTCGCGCGCATCTCGGCGATGAGCAGGAAGCCCCGGGAGCCGAAGGGCATGGGGTTGTCCCACGCCAGGGTGGCCGTCGCAAAGCCCGCCGCGAGGACGAGCAGCACGGCGAAGATGACCCGGTACCGCCTGCGGGCGCGTGCGGTCGGCAACGGCGCGGTGACCGGACGCTGCCCCGTCGGGTCCCCGGAGCGGCCGACGCCCGTCGCCCCGGACAGCTCGGCCAGTGCCCCGTCCGGAAGTCGGGGGGTGGTTCGGTCGATGGCGGTGCTCATGGTTCGCTCCTCTCGTCGCCGGCGACTCAGGCGCGCCGGCGCCCGCGCAGCAGCAGGGTGATGAAGACGACGGCGCCGACGACCGCGAGGATGGTCGACACCGGGATCTCGAACGGGCGGATGATGATGCGGCTGATGATGTCGCAGACCGTCACCACGGAAATGCCGACCAGGCACACCCACGGCAGATTCGACCGGAGGTCGTCGCCGCGGACCATGGAGACGATGTTGGGCACGATCAACCCCAGGAAGGGAAGGTTGCCGACGACCACGGTGACGATGCCCGTGGCGATGGCGATCAGCCCCGTGCCGATGAAGACGATGCGGCGGTAATTCAGCCCCACGTTGGTGGCGATCTCCTCGCCGAGGCCGGCTACCGTGAAGCGGTCGGCGACGAGGAAGACCAGGACGACGACCACCGCGACGAACCACAGGGGCTCGTACTGGCCCTTGAGCACCGACGTGAACGAGCCCGCGAACCAGATGCCCAGGCTCTGCAGCATGTTCGTGGACAGCGCGATGTAGCTTGACACCGCGCCGACGACCGCGGCGAGCATCATGCCGACGATGGGCACGATGACCGACGAGCGCAGGGTCACCCGGCGCAGGAAGGCGAAGAAGACCATCGTGCCCAGGAAGGCGGCGACGACGGCGGCGGTCATCTTCACCAGGATCGACGACTCGGGGGCGACGATCATGACCAGCAGCAGGCCCAGCCCCGCCCACTCCGTGGTGCCGGTGGTGGTCGGCTCCACGAAGCGGTTCTGCGTGAGCAGCTGCATGACCAGCCCGCACATCGACATCGCCGCCCCGGCGAGGACCAGCGCGATGGTGCGCGGGACGCGGGTGATGCCGAACATCTCGGCGCCGTCGTCGGCGCCGAAGATGTCGTAGACGCCGATGAACAGCGACGACGCGACGAGCGCCGCCGTGATGGCCGCGCCGATGAGGAGCGGCCACGTGAACAGGCGGCCCTTCGCGGCGGCGGGTGCCGCCACGGGGTCGGCCCGGTCTTCCGCCGCGGGGTCGGCCGCCGGGGCGGCGTCGGTGCGTGTGCTGGGGGCTGTCATGCGCTCACGGTCTCTCGTGTTGCGGGTGCTGCGGGTGCTGCGGGTGATCCAGGTGTTGCGGATGATCCGCGTGCTTCGGGTGCTCCGCGTGCCGCGGCGCTACTTCTTCTCCAGGGCGTCGGCCAGGGAGTTGAAGAACTCGGTGTAGGTCTGGATGCCCTCGTCCAGGTAGGTGAACTGGGGCATGTAGACGATGCGGTCGTTCTTGACGGCGTTGACGTTCTTCAGCGCGGCGGAACCTGCGATCAGCTCGTTGGCCGGGGTGTACGACTCGCCCTTGTTCGCGGACACCGACGCGTCGCGGTCCATGACCAACATCAGATCCGGGTTGGAGTCGGCGATGGCCTCGACGGAGATGTCGTCGCCCTCGTGGTCGGTGGAGGCGTTGTCGACCTTCAGCGCCGGGGTCAGGCCCAGGATGCCGAAGGCCGGGCCAACGGAACGGCCGGAGCCGGGGGCGGCGTAGTTGATGTTGCCGCCGGAGGTGATGACGCCCATCACCTTGTCCTTCTTGTCGTAGGCGGCCTTCGCCCGCTCGATGGACTTGTCGAACTCGCCGATGAGCTTCTCGGCCTCGTCCTGCTTGCCGAACATCTCGCCGAGGGCGGTGGTCTGGCGGCGCAGCTCTTCGTCGAAGGGCTTGTCCTCGCGCGGGGTGAGGTCGACGATGGCGGCCTCCGGGGCCAGCTTCTTGAAGTCCTCGCCGTACTTGGCGAAGCGCTGGCCGTTGATGATGAGGTCCGGCTGGGCCGCGACGACCGCCTCGAGGTCCGGCTCGCGGTGGGAACCCAAGTTCACGATGGAGTCGTCGGTCTTGTACCCGAGGGTCTTCGGCATCAGGTTGACCGGCGCGGCCGCCAGCTCGATGCCCCAGTCCTCCAGGGTGCGGAAAACGCGGTTGTCCGTGGCGACGACCTTTTCGGCGGGGACCTTCACGGTCTGGGTGCCGAAATTGTCCTCGATTTTCACGGTTGCGGTCGCGCCGTTGTCGCCGGCGGCATCGGTCTTGTCGGAGTCGCCGGAGCAGGCGACGAGGCCGAGGGTCAGGGCCGCGGCGGCGGCCACGGCCACAGTGCGGCGGCGGAGCGTGGTGATCAAGAGGGTTTCTCCTCGTCGTCTCGGGCGGATGCGGCACCGGCCGCACGCGCCCCATCTCATCTGGGACATGCATTGCAGTGGCCCCGAGGGATGCATTGCTTCCCTCCGGGCCTTAGGCCACGCTAACACACGTTAGGTTTGGCCCACATAAACGGGTATCACCGTTCGACTGCGACCAGCGCCGGCGTCCTTCCGCCCGCAAAAGCTCCGGCCCCGCGACCACGGGGTTAAGCTCGATCCCATGTGCGCAGCTTTGCTATCCCCCCGCGACGGAACGCCGGACGTTCTCGTGACGGCCGATGAAATCGCGGATGCGGGACGGCTTCTGGCCTCCGGCACCGGTCCGCTCGCCGTGGACACCGAACGTGCGTCGGCCTACCGGTACGACGACCGAGCCTTCCTGATCCAGCTGCGCCGCGAAGGCTCCGGCACCATCCTCATCGACCCCGAGACCGTCCCCGGTTCCATCGCCGAGTCCAGGTTGGCGGAGTTCCTCAACCCGCTGGATTGGGTCGTCCACGCCGCCGTCTCCGACCTGCCCTGCCTGTCGGATCTCGGGCTGCACCCGCACACCCTCGTGGACACGGAAATAGCCGGCCGTCTGCTGGGCCTGCCGAAAGTCAACCTCGCCGCCATGACCGAGGAGCTGCTCGGCGTCACGCTGGCCAAGGGCCACGGCCGCGAGGACTGGTCGCTGCGCCCCCTGCCCGCGGAATGGCTCGACTACGCGGCATTGGACGTGGAACTGCTCGTGGAGCTTTCCGACGCATTGTCCGCCGCCCTCGCCGAACTCGACCGAATCGAATGGCTGCGCCAGGAGTCGGAGGCCGTCCGTGCCGCGCACGCCCCCGGAATGAACGCCGTGCCCGACGGGGAGAAGTGGCGCTCGATGAAAGGCGTCGGCAAGCTGAAGCGGCCCGAACAGCTCGTGGCCGGCCGCGAACTTTGGATGGCCCGGGACCGGATGGCGCGGGAGCGCGACGTCTCCCCCGTCACCGTGCTGCCGCATGACGTGCTGGCGTCCATCGCCGAGAAGCTGCCGCGCACCGAAGCCGACCTGGCGGCGCTCAAGGGGTTCCCCCGCAGGCGCCGGGGCGCGTCGAAACTGTGGATGCGCGAGCTCCGCTCCGCGCTGGAACTGCCCCGCGACTCGTGGCCCGCGCGCGAACGCAATTCGGGCTCCTCCCGTCCCCACCACCGCACCTGGGAAGACCGCGCCCCCGAGGCCGCGGCCGTGCTCGAGCGGCTCAAGGACGGTCACGAACTGCTGGCGGAGGACCTGGCCATCGCGCCGGAAACCCTCTTCCGCCCTTCGGACCTCCGCGACGTCGCGTGGACCATGTCCGGCGCGGGCGGCGGCGACGTACCCGCCACCGACGGCGAGGTCCGCGGCATGCTCGCCGGGATGGGCGCGCGGCCGTGGCAGGTCGATCTGATGGCGGGCCTGGTCTCCGAGGCGGTGCTCCTGCCCCGCAGGCAGCCGCTCGGCTGAGATCCCGCCGGAACGGGGCCCGGCCGGGGCCGCGGGAGCTAGTCGCGGTTGATGTCCGCCCACCACTCCGACACGTCGCCGGCGATGGCGTCGGCGGTCAGACCGAGCTCCTCCAGGATCTGGCCGCGCGAGGCGTGGTCCAGGAACTTCTGGGGCACCGCGCACTGGCGCATGGGCACGTCGATGGCGGAGGCGCGGAGCACGTCGCCGAGCAGCGAACCGACGCCGCCGTGGACGACGCCGTCCTCGACGACGACGACCAGATCGTGGCGCTCGACCATGGCCACGACGTCGCCCGGAATCGGCGCGACCCAGCGGGGATCCACCACGGTGACGCCGATGCCCTCGTCCTCCAGCGCGCGGGCGGCGCCGAGGCCCGCGCCGGCGAAGGCGCCGACGGCCACGATGAGGACGTCTCCGCTATCCTCGCGGGTGCGGTGCAGCACGTCGACGCCGTCGGCGGTGCGCTCGACCGCCTCGACGTCGTCGACGACCTTGCCCTTGGGGAAGCGGACGACGGTCGGGCCGTCCTTGACGTCCAGGGCCTCCCGCAGTTCCTCCACCAGGCGGGCGCCGTCGCGCGGGGCGGCGACGCGGATGCCCGGGACGATCGACGTCAGCGCCATGTCCCACACGCCGTTGTGGCTGGCGCCGTCGGAGCCCGTGATGCCGGCGCGGTCGAGCACGAGCGTGACCGGCAGCTTGAGCAGCGCGACGTCCATGAGCAGCTGGTCGAAGGCGCGGTTGAGGAACGTCGAGTAGACGGCCACGACGGGGTGCATGCCCGCCAGCGCCAGGCCCGAAGCCGACGCCACGGCGTGCTGCTCGGCGATGCCGACGTCGAAGAAGCGGTCGGGGTGCGCCTTGCCGAACTTCACCAGCCCGGTCGGGCCGGCCATCGCGGCGGTGATGGCGGCGACGTCCTCGCGCTCGCCGCCGATGGTGACCAACTCGTCCGCGAAAACCGAGGTCCAGTCGCGCACCGGGCTCGACTTGGGCTCGCCGGTGATCGGGTCGATGACGCCGGTGGCGTGCATCTGGTCGGCCTCGTTCTCCTCGGCGGGCGCGAAACCGCGGCCCTTGTTCGTCTTGGCGTGGACGATGACGGGGCCGCCGAATTCGCGGGCATGGCGCAGGGCGTTCTCCAGCGAGCGGATGTTGTGGCCGTCGACGGGGCCCATGTACTTGATGCCGAGGTCGGAGAACATCTCGTGCGGCATGACCGTCGACTTCAGGCCCTCCTTCGCCCCGTAGACGATGCGGGCGACGAAATCCCCGGCCGGGCCCATCCGCTGCAGGCCGGACTTGCCCTGGCGCATGACCATGTCGTACGCGGGCTGCAGCGCGAGCGCCGCGAGGTTCTCGGCGAGGCCGCCGATGGTCGGCGAGTAGCTGCGGCCGTTGTCGTTGACCACGATGACCACGGACCGGTCCTTGCCGGCCGCGATGTTGTTCAGCGCCTCCCAGCACATGCCGCCGGTCAGCGCGCCATCGCCGACGACGGCGACGACGTGGCGGTGGTGCTCGCCGCGGATGGAGAACCCCTTGGCCAGGCCGTCGGCCGTGGACAGCGCGGCGGAGGCGTGCGACGACTCGGTCCAGTCGTGCGGGCTCTCGGCCCGGCACGGGTACCCGGACAGACCGTCCTTCTGGCGCAGCGTGTCGAAGTCGCCGGTGCGGCCGGTGAGCATCTTGTGCACGTAGGCCTGGTGTCCGGTGTCGAAGATGATGGGGTCCGTCGGCGAATCGAAGACGCGGTGCAGCGCCATGGTCAGTTCCACGACGCCGAGGTTGGGGCCCAGGTGCCCGCCGGTCGCGGACACCTTCTCCACGAGGAAGTCGCGGATCTCCCCGGCCAGGTCATCGAGCTGCTCCGGGCGCTGCGCGCGCACGTCGGCGGGTGAGTTGATCGATTCGAGGAGAGCCATGAACCGGTACCCGTTCCTTTCACGTCTCGGCGGCCCGGCGGAATGACCGGGTTGGTCTTTCAATGATACGGCCCGCGGGTAGGCCGGGTCACAATCGCACTGTTGGCGCGTCGTCCCGCGGCGGTCAGCGCGCCGGTGCGAGCACCGCCAGCGTCTCCAGGTGGTGCGTGCCCGGGAAGGCGTCGACGACTTCGAGTGATTCGATGCGATAGCCGTTGTCCGACCAGGTCAGGGCGTCGCGGGCGAAGGTCGCGGGGTCGCAGCCGATGTGCAGGACCCGCTTCGGGTGCGCCGCGGCGATGGCCCGGACGGTCTGGGCGCCGGCGCCGGTCCGCGGCGGGTCGAGCACCACCAGGTCCACCGAATGCCCGAGCTTGCCGACGGCCGTTTCCACCCGGGAGGTGCGGAATTCGACCGGCAGATCGGATAGCGCGGCGCGGCCGACCTTCGCGGCCATGGCGAAGGACTCGACCGACGAGACCTTTCCGTCGTCGCCGACGAGCTCGGCCAGGGCGGCGGCGAAGACGCCGACGCCGCCGTAGAGGTCCCACGCGCGACCGCCCGGGACGGCGGGGAGCAGCTCGCCGATGCGGGAGACGTAATGGTCCGCGGCCGCCGAATGCGCCTGCCAGAAACCGTCGACCGGCACGGCGAATTCGCGCCCGGCGGCGCGCTCGACTGCGGTCGGTTCCCCCTCCACCTGCGTGACCCGGCGTTTGCGCCCCTTGCCGATCACGTGCAGCACGTGGCGCGCCCCATCGGCGTCGCGCACGACGTGGAGCTCGCCTCCGGCGGGCACGGCGCCGGCCTCTCCCAGGCCCGTCGTCAGGCCCGCGACGTTCTGCGCGCAACCCGCGCCCGTGACCAACTCGCGGGACTTGCGCTTGCGCAGCCCCGCCCGGCCCTCCCCGTCGACGCCGAGGCGCACGCGCGTGCGCCACCCGGTGGCCGGGCCGAGGGCGGTGACGGCGGGCTCGGGCAGCGATCCGGCATCGAAGCGGCCGATGCGGCGCAGCGCGTCGAGCAGGACGTCCTTCTTCAGCACGGCGGCGTGGGCGGGATCGACGAACCCGAGGTCGCAGCATCCGGCGCCGGCCTCCGCGGCGTCGCAGACGGGCTCGATGCGGTGCGGCGAGGGATCGAGGATCTCCACCGCCTCGCCGCGCCAGAGCTTCGCCTCGGCGTCGTCCAGGGCGATGCGGACGCGCTCCCCGGGGATGGCGCCGCGGACGAGGATCACCCGGCCGTCGAGGAGGGCGATGGACTCGCCGCCGTGGGCGGGCCGGTCGACGACCGCCTCGATGATCGTGGGGCCGTTGGCCGGGGTGCTCATGGCGATCCTCCTGGATCTGCGGGAACTGCGGGGGTGGATGGGTTTCCGGCCGGACGCGGCCGGAAGCCGGGGCCTACTGGCCCTGGTTGCCCTGCTGCTGATCCTGGCCGCCCTGCTGCGCGGCCTGCTGCTGCGCCGCATAGGCCTGGCGGATCTGCTCCGCCATGGCGACGGGCAGGGTGACCGGCAGCGGCTGGCCGGCCGGCATCGGGTTGTCGCCGCGGTTGACGAAGCAGCGGGCCATCATCCCGCGGCCGATCTCGGCGAGCTCGTCGGCGGAGGACGCCGGGCCGGACAGCGTCAGGCGCATCATCCAGCGCGGGCCATCGGCGCCGATGATGCGCATCTGCATGTCGTCGCGCGAGCCCACGACCTCGTCGCCCCACGGGCCATCCTCCAGGTGGACCGCCAGACCGTCCTTCGACAGCCCCTCGGCGATCTCGCGGCCGGAGGTCTCCCACAGCCCGCCCGACGTCGGCGCGGCGAAGGCGACCGGGGTGATGCGCCCGGCGGTGGTGACCACGTGCAGCATCGTCGGGCCCTGCGGGCCCATCTCGACCTGGATGTCGCCGACGTGCGGCACGGCCAGAAGCACGGAGCCGAGGTTCACGCTGGCCTTGGCGAAGTCCGAGAAGTCGAAATCCTCCGGCTTGGCGTCGGCGACGTCGAACGGGCCGGCCTCCGCCGGGTGCGCATCCGCCTGGCGCGGCTCTTCGCGGCGCGGCTCGGCGGCGGCGGGCCCGGCGTCCGGGGCGGCGTCGTCGCGGTCGACGGCGGCCTCGGGTGCCCCGGCGGTCGCGGCGCCGTCATCCTTGGCGCGGTCGTCTTTCTTCTTGTTGCCAAAGGGCCACATGGCCATCGTCTCCCTAAATGTGTTTGCGCGTTTGATGTTCAGCGTAACGGCTACCGCGGCGCGGGGCCGTCGGGCCCGCCCCCTGCTCAGCCGCGGGCGGGCGGGGCGCCGGCGACGCCGGTGGAGCCGTGGCCCCGTTCCCCGCGATCGGTGGCGTCGAGTTCGTCGACGACGACGAACGGGCTGAGCTCGACTTTCTGCACCAAAAGCTGTGCGATGCGGTCGCCCTTGGCGATGGTGATGGGCTCGCGCGGGTCGAGGTTGATCAGGCTGATCTTGAGTTCGCCGCGGTACCCCGCGTCGACGGTGCCGGGGGCGTTGACGATGGACAGGCCCGCGCGGGCGGCCAGCCCCGACCGCGGGTGGACCAGGCCTACGGTGCCCGGGGGCAGCGCGATGGCGATGCCGGTGCCGACCAGGGCGCGCTCGCCGGGCTCGAGCACGAGGTCCTCGGCCGAGGACAGGTCCACGCCGGCGTCGTCGTGGTGCGCGCGCACGGGCGCGACGGCGTCGGGATGGAGCAGCCGCACCCGGACGGGGGCCGCGGGCGCCGAGACCGACGCTGCGCCGGACTCTGCGCCGGGCGCGGTGCCGTGGGAATCGTTTCGGATGTCGTCGTTCACGCCATCCGACGATACGCACCGCGGTCGACCCCGGAGATCGCATGGGTAGGATGAGTGCCCGTGAGCACTACTGACGACAGCACCGTGACGGCCGCCGACGGCGACATCATCTACCGGGAGCGTTTGTGGGTGCCCTGGTGGTACTGGGCGCTGGCGGTTCCCGCGGTCGTCGTGTGCACCGCGCAGGTCGCGTTCAACCGCAGCATCCTCTGGCTCATCATCGGCGGCACGATCATCACCCTCATCGGGCTGTGGATCCTGGTCACCCTGTCGAAGACGAAGGTCCAGGTCGAACTCGACCCCACCGGCGAGAAGTGGCTCCACGCGGGCACCGCGGTGCTGCCGGCGTCGGTGGTGTCGAAGTCCCTCGTCGTCCCCGCGTCCGCGCACCGCAATGCGCTGGGCCGCCAGCTGGACCCCGCGGCGTTCCTGGTCACCCACAGTTGGGTCCGCACCATGGTGCTGCTGGTCCTCGACGACCCGGATGATCCGACCCCGTACTGGCTGGTGTCGACGCGCAAGCCCGAAGAGCTTCTCGACGCCTTCCTGGGCGCCGACCGCCCCAGGGTCTGACGGCGCTGCGGCGCGAAAACGCCCCGGGCGACGGCCGATCCATGGGATCGGGCATCGCCCGGGGCGTTCTCCGTGCACGGCCCCGGTTCAGGGGGCCGCCGCCGTCACGCGCAATCGCGGCAGATCGGGAAACCGTCGCCGGGGTCGTACGCCATCATCGAGCGGTGCTGCACGAGGAAGCACGACCCGCACGTGAATTCGTCGTCCTGGCGGGGAACGACGGAAATCTCCAGCTCCTCACCGGAAAGGTCGGCGCCGGGGAGCTCGTACGGCTCCACGATCTCGCCGTCGTCATCGTCGGCGATGCGGTTGTCTTCGCCAGCGGCCTGCAGGCCCTCGAGCGAATCGGTGGCGATGTCCTCGTCCTCGCGGGTGCGCGGCGAATCGTAATCGACAGCCATTTGTTCGGCCCTCCTCCAGTGGGGTCGCGGCACTTCGTATGTAGCGCCGTATTCTTCGCGGATACTAGGGCAATTCTAAGAATCTGTCATGTCCCCAGGTCAACGGCGCTTTTTGGGCCACTTTTGCACGTCATGTGAATGGTGCGCACCCGCACCCGGCTAACATTGTGCGCATGACGCACCGCCAGCCGGGCGATTCGCCGCCCCGCAATTACCGGCCCTACGGCATCATCGTCGGCGTTTTCGCCGTCTTCGCCGTGGCCGCCTGGTCCTTCGCGTTCGCCCGGACCGCCGAGGAAACGAGCGTCGCCTGCGAGCATCCCGACGCCGGCACGGTCGTGTCCGCGACGGACCTGCTCGGCGAGGCCCCCGCCGCGCCCGGCGACATCCCGGTGCGGGTCTTCAACGCCAACGGCGAATCCGGGCAGGCCACCGAGGTGTCCGAGGGGCTGGTCGGGCTCGGCTTCGCCACGGTCCCGGAGGGTGCGGTGGGCAACGATCCCCTGACCCCGGACCTCGATCTGGGCTGCTACGGCCAACTGCGCTTCGGCGCGGGGTTCGCCACCCACGGGGCGACCCTCCACGCGGTCTTCCCCTGCCTCGAACTCATCCACGACGCCCGCGAAGACGGTTCGGTGGACGTGGCCCTGGGCAAGGGTTTCCGCGGCCTCGATGATTCGGGGCCGGTCCGGGCGGCGATGGAGACGCTCCAGGCGGGCCGCGACGTCGACGCCGCCACGCTGCAGTCGCTCAGCCGCCGTTCCTGCTGATCGGCCCCAGCGCACCCCGGGACTCCAGCGCGCCGAAGAACTCGTCGGCCACCGTCGGCGCTGCTGCGGCGACCAGCTCCCCCTCGGCGGTCCCCGCGCCCGGATCCGGCAGCTTCACCACGGCGCCGGCCTCCTGCGCGATGAGGGCGCCGGCCGCCCAATCCCACAGATTCAGGCCGTGCTCGAAGTAGCAGTCCACGCCGCCGGCGGCCAGCAGGCAAAGGTCCAGCGCAGCCGAGCCGATGCGGCGGATGTCGCGGACGTCGGCAAGCAAATCCGCCACCAGCGCGCCCTGCACCGCCCGGCGCTTCGCGGAGTACGAGAAACCCGTGGCGACCAGCGACACCCCCAGATCCTCGGGTGCGGAGCACCGGAGCTCCACCTCACGCCCGGACGAGTCGCGCAGCGCCGCCCCTCCCCCGACCGCCGCGTGGAAGATGCGCCCGCCCGCCACGTCCGCGACGGCGCCGGCGACGATGCGGCCGTCCTTCTCGCACGCGACGCTGACGCCGAAGGCCGGGATGCCGTAGAGGAAGTTGACCGTCCCGTCGATGGGGTCGACGACCCAGCGGATGCCCTCCGCCCGGGCGCCCGCGCCGCCCTCCTCCTCGCCGAAGACTGCGTCGCCGGGCCGCAGCGACGCGACGAGCCCGCGGATCAGCTCCTCCGACTCGCGGTCGACGACCGTGACGGGGTCTACGCGGCTGGATTTGACGTCCGTGCCCTCGGCCCGGCCGCCGCCGACGCCGACTTCGCGGCGCCGCACCCGGATGTGCTCGGCCGCCGCGGACGCCAAAAACACGGCCATCCGCCGCAAATCGGCGGGCGAGTCGGAGCGGGCGGGGGTGTGCGCGGGTTCGGCTTCTGCGAAGGTCATGGGGCCATTGTCCCCGTTTTCGTACAATCGGCCACATGGCAGAGAACATCGGTTTTGGCGTGGACGTGGGCGGTTCCGGCATCAAGGGGGGTGTCGTGGACCTCGACACCGGGGAGCTGGTGGGCGAGCGGATCAAGATCCTCACGCCGCAGCCCGCGACCCCGGACGCGGTGGCGGAGACCATCGCGGAAATCGTGCGCATCGCCGGGTGGGAGGGGCCGGTGGGCGTCACGCTGCCGTCCGTCATCCGCGACCAGACCGCCCTGCTCGCGGCGAACATCGATGAGTCGTGGGTGGACATGGACTGCCGTGAGCTGTTCTCGCGCCACCTGCCCGACCACCGCACCCACGTGCTCAACGACGCCGACGCGGCGGGGCTGGCGGAGGCGCGCTTCGGCGACGCCCACGCGCGCCAGGGGTCGGTGGTCCTGCTGACCTTCGGCACCGGCATCGGTTCGGCCCTGCTTCACGACGGCCTGCTGTACCCGAACTCCGAGCTCGGCCACCTGCACATCGGGGACGACGAAGCCGAGCACATCGCGTCGGCTGCGGCGAAGGAGCGCGAGGACCTCAGCTACAAGAAGTGGGCCAAGCGCGTGTCGAAGGTCCTGCGGACGTACGAGGCGCTGTTCTGGCCGACGCTGTTCGTGGTCGGCGGCGGCATCAGCCGCAAGCACGAGAAGTGGGTGCCGCTGCTCGAGTGCCGAACCCCGGTGGTCCCCGCGAAGCTGCACAACAACGCGGGCATCGCCGGCGCCGCCCTGGCGGCATCCGAGGGGCTCCTGCCCTGACCGCGGCGCTCCCGGCGCAAACCCCCGCACGGGGGCGCACCGGGGCGATCATCCCCATTGGGTTACACTGGGGAGTTGATTCACGGACGGTTGAACATGACGAAGGCGGGGCGGCGCGACCGAACCCCCCAATACGGCAGCCGAGATCCGTGGCACGAATCATCGACATTGCAGGCATTCGGCCGGCGGTGGCGCACACGCGGCGTCCCGTCCCCCGTCGACCCGATTACGGTCGGCGGGGCCGCGCACCGGTTCTTCCCGGCACGCCGGCGGCAATCGACATCATCGTGAAAGGGCTTTCGTGACAGCCAAAGAATCCGAGCAGCCGAACGGCCGGGAAACTGCGGGCGGCGCCGCCGAGTCGCCGGCCCCGGCCAAGAAGGCCGTGAAGAAGGCGATCAAGAAGGCCGTGAAGAAGACGGCGGCCAAGAAGACCGCCGCCAAGAAGGCCGCGCCGGCGGCGACCGAGTCCGCCGCAGCCGAGCAGGAGCCGGCCGCCGAGGCGAAGGCCCCCGCGAAGAAGGCCGTGAAGAAGGCGCCCGCCAAGAAGACGGCGGCGAAGAAGACGGCCAAGAAGGCCGCGAAGAAGACCGCCGCCAAGAAGACGGCGAAGAAGGCCACCGCGAAGAAGACGGCGGCCAGGAAGACCGCCGCCAAGGCCACGAGCGCCAAGGCGAAGGATGCGCAGGCCGCCGAGGGCGCCGACGAAGACGAGCTCGAGGACGACGATTCGGACCTGGCCATCGACGGCGACTTCGATCCGGAGCTCGACGAGGGCGCGGAGACCGCCGACGACGATGCCGAGGACGAGACGGACACCGTCGACGAGGTCTGGAACGAGGACGAATCCGCGGCGCTGCGCCAGGCTCGCAAGGACGCCGAGCTCACGGCGTCGGCGGACTCCGTTCGCGCGTACCTGAAACAGATCGGCAAGGTCGCCCTGCTGACCGCCGAGGAAGAGGTCTCGCTGGCCAAGCGCATCGAGGCCGGCCTGTACGCCCAGTACAAGATCGACCAGGCCAAGGAAGCCGGCGAGCGGCTCGCCCACGCCCAGCGCCGAGATCTGCGGGAGATCGCGCGCGACGGCCAGCGCGCCAAGAATCACCTGCTCGAGGCCAACCTTCGTCTCGTCGTTTCGCTGGCCAAGCGCTACACGGGCCGCGGCATGGCGTTCCTGGACCTCATCCAGGAGGGCAACCTCGGCCTGATCCGCGCGGTGGAGAAGTTCGACTACTCCAAGGGCTACAAGTTCTCCACGTACGCGACGTGGTGGATCCGCCAGGCGATCACCCGCGCGATGGCGGACCAGGCGCGCACGATCCGCATCCCGGTGCACATGGTGGAGGTCATCAACAAGCTGGGCCGCATCCAGCGCGAGCTGCTCCAGGATCTCGGCCGCGAGCCGACTCCGGAGGAGCTGGCCCGCGAGATGGACATCACCGAGGAGAAGGTGCTGGAGATCCAGCAGTACGCCCGCGAGCCGATTTCGCTGGACCAGACCATCGGCGACGAGGGCGACAGCCAGCTCGGCGATTTCATCGAGGACTCCGAGGCCGTCATCGCGGTCGACGCGGTGAGCTTCACGCTGCTGCAGGATCAGCTGGGCGATGTGCTGGAGACCCTGTCCGAGCGCGAGGCGGGCGTCGTGCGCCTGCGTTTCGGCCTGACCGACGGCATGCCGCGCACCTTGGACGAGATCGGCCAGGTCTACGGCGTGACGCGCGAGCGCATCCGCCAGATCGAGTCGAAGACGATGTCGAAGCTGCGCCACCCCTCGCGGTCGCAGGTGCTGCGCGACTACCTGGAGTAGGCCGCTTCTCCCCCGCCCGCCGTCGCTTTGCGACGGCCCGCGCGGGATGATCCGACGCGAAACGCCCGCCCCACCGCGAAGGTGGAGGCGGGCGGTTCGCTTTTCGGGGCGTGGGTGCCCGGTGTCGCGGGGCCGCTCCGGTAAACCCCATCGACGGGGCGCCCCGTCGTCCCGGGGCTAGTAGACGACGCCGAAGACCCAGCCGAGCAGCGTCATGGCGGCGGCGGAGACGACGACCAGCGCGATGATGTTCAGCCAGATGCCGGCGCGGACCATGTTGCCCATCGAGACGTAGCCGGAGCCGTAGGCGATGGCGTTCGGCGGGGTGGCCACGGGCATCATGAAGGCCGAGGTCGCGGCCAGGGCGACCGGCACGGCCAGCAGCATCTGGTCGACGCCGAGTCCGATCGCCATCGCGCCGACGAGGGGCAGGAACGTGGCGGCGGTGGCGGTGTTCGAGGTGAACTCGGTGAGCACCAGCACCACCAGCGCGACGGCGACGACCAGCAGGGCGATGGGCAGGAAGCCGAGCCCGGACATCTGCTCGCCGATCCAGTCCGACAGGCCGGAGTCGGTGAACTGCTTCGACAGGGCCAGGCCGCCGCCGAAGAGCAGCAGCACGCCCCATGGCAGCTCGAGGGCGTCCTCCCAGCGCAGGAGCTTCACGCCGTCGGGGCCGCCGGGAATGATGAACAGGGCGATGCCCACGGCCATGGCGATCACGGCGTCGACGATGATCGTGTCGGGCCAGATGACGGGCACGAACACCCACGCCAGGGCGGCGGCGACGAACACCAGCAGCACACGCAGCTCGCCCCTGGACATCCCGCCGAGCTTGGCCAGCTCCTCCTTCATCAGGGCGCGGCCACCCGGGATGTGGTCGATCTCCGGCTTGAAGATCACCCCGGTGAGCAAGAACCACGCGGCGGCCATGAGCACGATGGCGACGGGCACGCCGACCAGCATCCACTGCCCGAAGCCGATGTGGACGCCCTGTTTGGCCATGTACCCCGCGAGCAACGCATTCGGCGGCGTGCCGATGATGGTGCCCAGCGAACCGATCGATGCGGCGTAGGCGATGCCGAGCATCAGCGCGATGCCGAAGTTCGACTTCGGTTCGGGGTCGGTCGAGTGCTCCGCCTTCTCTTCCCCATCGGCGACGTCGGCGTCGGCGTCGAGGAGCTCGGAGGCTCCTTCGGAGAGTCCTTCGTCGCCTTCGCCGCGCGCCGGCGCCGCCTTCTCCGCCTTCGCCTCGTCGCGGACGATCTTCACGATGAGCGAGAGCACGGACACGCCGATGGGGAGCATCATCACGGCGGTGGCGGTGTTGGACACCCACATGGACAGGAAGCCGGTGGCGACCATGAAGCCGAGGATCAGCAACTTCGGCGACGACCCCATGGCCACGAGCACCCACAGCGCGATGCGCTTGTGCAGGTTCCACCGCTGCATGGCCAGGGCGAGCAGGAAGCCGCCCATGAACAGGAAGATCGTGGGCGCGGTGTACTCGCCCGAGAAGTCCCCGATCTTCGCGATGCCCAGCGCGGGGAAGAGCACCAGCGGGAGCAGGGCGGTGACGGTGATGGGGATCGCCTCGGACATCCACCACGCGGCCATCAGAACGGCGATGGCGGCGGTGCCGCGCAGCATGTGGTCGAGGTCGGAGGGCATGAAGAAGTACACCGCGACCGAAAGGACGAGGCCCGTGATCAGGCCGAATCGCTTTCGGAAAAGCTCGCGGGGGCCGTCGCCCCGATCTTTCTGCCCCGGGGACAATTCCGCGGCGGTGGTCGCCGTCCGTCGGGTGGCGTCCGTGGTCGACATCGTGGCGTCGCTCCCTTGTGGCGGGCGCCGGAGTTGCCCTGGTGCGGCGGATCACGGCGCGGGTCGAATGTGATTCGCCGCCCACGATATCGCACCGACAACAATGTCCTATTCCGACCCCGCCGTTCCATCGCCCGCTGCGGCCGGCGGCGCCTCAGCCCCTCGGGCCGTAGGTCAGGCGCCGGTGCATGGCCTCGAGCGGGCCTGCTTTTCCGGCCTTGGCCAGCAGCCATGCGCCGATGAGCGTGACCAGCCACACGGCGGCGCCCCACAGGCTGACGACGGTCACCGATTCACCGGAGAACCGGTCGAGCAGCCAGCCGCCCGCGAGCGGCAGGAACAGCACCGACTGGGCGACGTAGCCGGACATCGACCGCTGCCCCAGCGCCTGCATCATCGCCAGGGGCGCCGGCGGGGCGAGGGTCGTCCCCTGGGCCGCGGCCTCGCGGATCCGCCGCTGCACCGGCCTGCACAGCAGGGCGATGACGGCGATGAGGCCCGGACCGGCGAGGATGCCGGCCGACTGGCTCACCGCCTGCGCCCACGTGCCGCCGATGATGCCGAGCTTTGACAGGCCCGACAGGACGCCCGTGGACACCGCGGCGGTCGCCCCGATCGCTGCGACGATGGCCAGCAGTTTCCCGTGCGTCTCCGAATCCTCCAGGATGCGCATGCGGGCGGCGACGACGCCGACGAGCATGAGGGCGATCAGCTGCGGCCCGGCCAGCACGAGGACGACGGGCACGGAGACCACGGTGAAAACGCCGAGGATGAGCTGGCGTCCCAGGTAGCCATCGCCGCCGAAGGGGATCCCCCCGAAGTCCCCCGGTTGGGCGTTGGCCGCGCCCATGCCGGACATCGGGCCCTGCATGAGGAACGCGACTCCGATCGACAGCACGCCCAGCACGGCGGCGATCCACAGGAGCGTTTTGTTCCGCAGCGGCACGAGGAACGTGACCATCAACCCCATCAGGGCGTACGTCAGCAGGATGTCGCCGAAGAACAGGAAGATCCCGTGCAGGACGCCGAACGCCGCGAGCCAGCCGTAGCGTTTGAGCAGCAGTCCGCGGGCGTAGGCCCACGGCACTCCCCTGCCGTATTCCCGCATGACCAGCATGCCGATGCCGTACCCGAAGAGCATGGCGAACATCGGCAGGCCGCGGACGTGGAACAGGACGTCGTTGGCCACGGTCACGATGCCGTCGGTGGGCAGGCTGCGCCGCTGCCCGAGCGGGGCCGAACCGAAGACCATCCACGCGGTCACCGCATTGGCCACCGCGATGCCCAGCAGCATGAAGCCGCGGGCCACGTCGGGGGCGAGGATGCGTTCCTTGACGGCCGTCCGGCGGAAGGTCGGCTTCGGCTTGGCGACGGGCCACTGCGGAGCCGCGTGGCCCGGAGGGGGCGGAAACGGCGGGGGCGGATTGCCGGGAGCGTCGTGAAGCTCTTGCGGGTTGCGCTGGCCCATGGGTTCCTCCGGCGTCCGTCGGCTCGGCGTTCGCGGCGTCACTGCTCGCTGAGCTTGCGCAGGCATTCCGCGTATTCGGGGGACGTCCTGTCCAGGTGTCCGCACTTCTCCTCGGCGTCCTCGAAAAAGTTGAACGCGGCGACGATCAGCGCCAGCGAAATGGCGATCGCCAAGCCGCCGGTGATGACGCCGATCAGCCCCATGCCGAACGCACCGCCGGTGCGGGGCTCGCGGCCGGCCTGCTCGATGCGCTTGTGCGCGCCGATCGACTGCACGATCGCGATGAGGCCCAGGACGACGGCGACCATGCCCAGCGCCGCTCCGATGACGAAGGCCGACGTGATGAGTGCGCCGATTCCGATGACGAGGGAGACGAGCCCGATCTTGCGGCCGACGGCGGAGCCGTCGATGCCGTCGGGGCCGTAACCGTCGGTGGCGGGGTTGCTCATGGTGGTGCTGCTCCTGGTTTTCATGCGCCGGCAGTGGCGGCGGGTGTCGTGGGAGGGGTGGGAGGGAAGGTGTCGCGCGAACGGGTCAGTTCAAGCCGAAGCGATGCATGACCGAGTCCTGGATGCATGCGTCGAAGGCCGCCTGGTCGCCGATCAGGTGGTTGCACTCCGCGGCGACGCCGGCGCCCATGGCGATCGCCCACAGGACGAGCGCGGAAATGACGAGCCCGAGGATCGCCGCCAGAATGCCGATGACGGACATCGCGGTGGTCCCCCCGGTCTGCGTCGCCCCGAGCCGGCGCGCCTTGGCGGCGGTCCGCAGGGCCACCGCGGCGAGGATGATCGCCAGAATCGCCAGCAGGCCCCCGAACACGGCGAACGCGAAGGGAACCGACAGCACGCCGAGGATGAGGGCCGCGATGGCCGGGCCCGTCCCCGTCGGCACCGCCGGAGCGCCGCCGGCCCGAACCTGATGCGGGTTGCGGGACGGGTCGGAGTAGTACCCCTCGTATCCCGGCCCGCCCCCGAAACCCGGGGTGCCCGAGCCGGCGGCCGGACCCGGGTGCGCGGGGCCAGCGGCCGGGGCCGGGTCGTCGAACGGGTCGTATCCGGCGTGGTCGGGGCGCGACATCGATGGTCCTTCCGGCGGGTCCTGCTGCATGCCGCGCCAACGCTACCACACGGGGGCGCAACCAACCGCCCCGACGACCCCGACGGCCCGGGAGCGCGCACCCGCGCCCGACCACTGCGTCACCAGTTGCGCAGGTACCCGATGCGGTCCCGCAACTGCTGCTCGGTGCACAGCGCGGTCGGCGGGCCGCCGCAGTTGCGGCGGACCTCGTTGTGGATTTCGCCGTGCTTGCGGCCGGTGCGCGCCGCCGTCATGGCGACGAGCGTGTTCAGTTCCTTGCGCAATTTCGGGATGGCCTCGCTGGCCACGCCGCCGGGCCGGGGCGACGGCACCGCGGGGGCGCCACCGGGGCCCCCGGCCGCTCCCGCGTCGCGGCCCATCGCCTCGCCGAGGTCGAGCTCCCCCATCTTGCGCATGTGCTCGGCCTTCGCCTCGGACGCCTTCAGCTGCTCCTCCTGGCGCTTCTGCAGCAAGGTGCGCATCTGCTCGGCGTCGAGAAGCCCGGGCAGGCCCAGGTAGTCGGCCTCCTCCTCGGACCCCGCCACCGTCGCGGTGCCGTAGGAGGAACCGTCGTAGATGAGGTAGTCCAGCTCCGCGTCGGCGCCGAGGGACTCGTAGGCGGGCAGGTCGTCGGGCTCGTCCTTGGTGCGGTTTGCCTCCGCGACGAGGTCGTCGTCCCAGCCTTCGCTGGGGCGGTGCGGCTTGCCCAGGATGTGGTTGCGCTGCACCTCCATCTGCGAGGCCAGGTCCAGCAGCACCGGCACCGAAGGCAGGAACACCGACGCGGTCTCGCCGGGCCGCCGCGAACGCACGAATCGGCCGATGGCTTGGGCGAAGAACAGCGGCGTCGACGAGCTCGTCGCGTAGACGCCGACCGCCAGGCGGGGCACGTCGACGCCCTCCGACACCATCCGCACCGCGACCATCCACTCGTCGGTCGAATCCGAGAAGGTCTTGATGCGCTCCGACGACCCCGGCTCGTCGGAAAGCACGAGCGCGACCGGGGTCGAGCTGAGCTGCTCCAGGATGCGCTTGTACGCCCGCGCGGTCGTCGCGTCCGTGGCGATGACCAGGCCGCCGGCGTCCGGGATGTGCTTGCGCATCTGCACCAGCCGCGTGTGCGCGGCGCGCAGGACCGACGGGATCCAGTCCCCGCCCGGGTCCAGCGCGGTGCGCCACGCGCGGGTGGTCTCCTCCGGGCTCATGATCGTGCCCAGGCGCGCGGCGAACTCCTCGCCAGCCGAATCGCGCCAGCGGGCCTCGCCCGAATACGCCAGGAAGACCACGGGGCGGACCACCCCGTCGCGCAGCGCGTCCGCGTAGCCGTAGACGTGGTCCGCGACCGATTTCTGGTGCCCCTCGCCGTCGTCGGCGTAGCGGACGAACGGGATGGCCGCGTCGTCGGAGCGGAAGGGCGTGCCGGTCAGGCACAGGCGCCTCGCCGCGCCGCCGTAGGCCTCCGCGATGCCGTCGCCCCAGCTCTTCGCGTCGCCGCCGTGGTGGACCTCGTCGAGGATCACCAGCGTCGGGCGCGCGTCGGCCACCGCGCGGTGCTTGAACGGGTGCACGGCCACCTGGGCGTAGGTCACCACGATGCCGTGGTAGGCGGGGTTGACCACGCCCTTGGCGTTGGTGAACGCCGGGTCAAGAGCGATCCCGGACCTCGCCGCCGATTCGGACCACTGCACCTTCAGGTGCTCGGTCGGCACGACGACGACCACCCGCTCGACGATGCGGCGGGTCAGCAGCTCGGCGGCGATGCGCAGCGCGAACGTCGTCTTGCCCGCGCCCGGCGTCGCCACCGCGAGGAAATCACGCGGATTCGTGGCCAGGTACTTGTCCAGCGCCTCCTGCTGCCATTTGCGGAGCCCGCTCACTTGCGGCGGAGGGTCTTGTAGATCCGCTCGCAGTCCGGGCACACCGGCGAGCCCGGCTTGGCGGACTTGGTCACCGGGAAGGTCTCGCCGCACAGCGCGACGACGTAGCTGCCCGACACGGCGGAGTCGACGATCCGGTCCTTCTTGACGTAGTGGAAGAACTTCGGCGTGTCGTCGCGCGTCGTCTCGTCGACGCGGGTGTCGGTCCGTTCGATGGTCTTCGTTGTCTTCAGGGGCGTGCTCACGATCCCGATTGTGCACCATCGGCCGGATCGGCACGTGTGCGGCCCCGTAATGCGGGACTTTGCCCGGGGAGTACCGTTGTGCCCATGGCGAGTCGGCGGACGAACCATCGGGGCAGGCGCGGTTCCGATGCGGTGCTGATCACGGACGCGCGGCAGTCGCGCATCCGCAATTACAACTACCGCCGCCACACCTACGCGGTCCTGCAGTGGTCCCGCATCCCGCTTCTGCTGCTCGCGGCGGCGGCGTTCATGTGGTGGGACCTGCCGTGGCTGGCGGCGATCGTCACCGTCGTGTCGGTGCCCATGCCGTGGATCGCGGTGGTCATCGCGAACGGCGTCGGCGAGCCCGCCGACAAGCGGTCCCCGCGCGTCTACAAGCCGGGGGTCATCCGCGAGCAGAACCGCCGGTGGGAGGAGGCGCAGCGCGAACGGCTGGCCCGGCTTGCCGACGGCCCGTCGGCTGCACTGGAGGGGCCGGCGGAGGGCGGACCCGCCGCCAACCTCCCCGCCGTCCCCGGCGACGCCGACGCGCCCGGCCCCTGGGCCGGTTTCGACCCGTCGATGGTCATCGACATGGACGACGACGGGGCCGACAAATCCGAGGCCGATGAAGCCGCGGCCGAGGAAACCGCCGCCGGCGATGCCGACGACGCCGCACCAGACTCAGCCGGGGCCACCGATCCCGGCACCGACCGACGGGAGAACCCCAGAACGTGAGCACGGACCCGATCACCGCCCCGCCCACCGACGAGGAGCTGACCGGGCTGCCGGCGCTTGCCCCGCACTTGGCCGATGCACTCCGCGACCTCGGTTACGGGGTCGGCGGCCTGCGCCGCCTGCTCGGCGACGACGGCCTCGCCGCCCTCGATCGCGGAGAGCCGGAGGCCGTCGCCCGCAGGCTGCATCTCGCCCTCGACCAGCCGGGCCTCGCCGCCGCCGTCGCGGCGTTCGTCGTCGGCGATCCCGTGGACCTCTCCCCCTGGCTGGGCGGCGACCTGGTCGCGCGGTGCGTCGAATGCGGGGTGCTGCGCGTAATCGACGGGCACCACGTCGCGGCGATCGACGTGCGCCCCGTCGAGGTCGCGGGCGTGGAGCGGCTGGTCTTCTCCGACCGCGATGCCTCGATGACCGACCACGTGCCCGGGCCGGATCACGTGCTGGGCGTCGGCCGCGCTTCGCGGTCGCTGCTGGACATCACGCCGATGGATCCGGTGGGCTCCGTCCTCGACCTCGGCGCCGGTTGCGGAGTTCAGGCGCTCGGCCAGCACGGCGCGGACTCGATCACGGCCACCGACGTCCACCCGCGCGCATGCCTCTATGCCCGGGCGACGCTCGCCGCCGCGGGATTGGGCGCCCGGGCCGAGGTCCTGGACGGCTCCTGGTTCCACCCGGTGGCGGGGCGCCGTTTCGACCGGATCGTGGCCAATCCCCCGTTCGTCGTCGGCGTCCCCGAAGTCGGGCACGTCTACCGCGACTCGGGACTGGATCTCGACGGCGCGACCGAACTGATGCTGCGCGAGGCCCCGGATCACCTGGTACCCGGCGGCACCGCCCACCTGCTCGGCGCCTGGGCCCACCTCGACGGCGTCGACTGGGCGTCGCGCGTGGCCTCCTGGCTTCCCAGGGAGGGCGTGGAGGCGTGGATCATCCAGCGGGACGTGGTGGATCCCGCCGCCTACGTGGGCACGTGGCTGCGCGACGAGTCCATCGATCCGCGGGGCCGCGAGGGCCGCGAGAAGACGCGGCGGTGGCTGGACCACTTCGCCGCCAACGACGTCGTCGGCGTCGGTTTCGGGTACGTGACCCTGCAACGCATCGACGGGCCGTCGTCGATCACGTGCGAGGACATGCCGCAGCCCCTCGGCGGGCCCTTCCGCGACGAGGCCGCCGAATGGCTGCTGCGCACCGCATGGCTGCGGGGCCGCGACGCCGATGGCATCCTCGGCGCCCGGTACCGGGTCCGCCCGGGGGTCGCCGTCGAACGCGTCGAGCTCGCCGGTGCCGGCGAGGATCCGGAACAGGGCTTCGCCCCCGCCGCCCTGCGCCTGACGCGCACCGACGGCCCCCGGTGGAGCCACGACACCGACGACGCCATCGTGCGGATCCTGTCCGCCATGACGCCGGACGCGCCGTTGTCGGCGGTCCTCGACATCATGGCCATGCTCGGTGCCCTGCCGGAGGACGGCCTGGACGACGTCAAGGACGCCCTCGTCCCGGTGATCGTGGACCTCGTCCGGCATGGGCTGGTGCTGCCGGCGGAGTTGATCGGCGACGGTGCGGACGACGGACCGGACGACGGTTCCGATCGGAACGACGGGCATGGGAACGACGGGTAAGGACGAGCGGAAGATCTCGGAGAAGAAGAAAAAGAAGAAGGAGGAGCGGAAGCGATGAAGGCGGTTCTGACGCGGGTGACCCGCGCCGCGGTGCGGGTCGACGGCGAGGTCGTCGGGGAAATCGACGGCGGCGACACGGGCGGGATTCTCGCGCTCGTCGGCGTCGGGCGCGAAGACGACGGGGACGCGTGGGAGACCATGGCGCGCAAAATCGCCGAACTCCGCATTCTCGACGGGGAAAAGTCCGCGTCGGATGTCGGCGCGCCAATTCTCGTGGTCAGCCAATTCACTCTCATGGGCGCAACCAGGAAGGGCCGCCGCCCTTCGTGGACCGACGCCGCGCCCGGGGACGTCGCCGGACCCGTCATCGCGAAGATCGTCGACCGCCTCCGGGAACGCGGGCTGGAAGTCGCCGAGGGACGCTTCGGCGCGATGATGGACGTCGAGTCGGTCAACTCTGGCCCCTTTACGGTGCTCGTGGAATGCTGACGCCGCCACAAAAGGGTGCCGCGGAGGGCGTTCCACGCGGGTCCGTCGCAAAGCGGCTCACCTCCCCCGAAATGGGGCATATTTTCACGGGCCGGAACGCTTCCCGGTAAAGGCATCTTTTCTCTGTGACGCAGCCCACCAGCACTTTTCTCGATAAAATCGATAAATGTATTCGGAATGGGCGCGACCACCGTTCGCCGGGGAACTCGGCCCCGGGAACATTCCGCGCCGGACGTCCGTTGAACCCTGTGAGATCGTCGACTTCGCAATGAAAGGCCGGATCACATGACTAGTGCCGATGTCCGAACTGACGAGCAGAACGCCCGGGAGCGAGATCGCGGGCGCCGCAGCGGGAACAACAACAATCCTTCAGCGGACCTCGTTCGCGTGTATCTGAACGGAATCGGCAAGACGGCCTTGCTCAGCGCCGAGGAAGAGGTCGAACTCTCCAAGCGCATCGAAGCCGGCGTGTACGCCGAGCACCTGCTCAAGACCGGCGCGAAGATGACCCGCGCGATGAAGCGCGACGTGAAGATCATCGCCAAGGAGGGCAAGGCGGCCCGCGCCCACCTGCTGGAGGCGAACCTGCGCCTCGTGGTGTCGCTGGCCAAGCGCTACACCGGGCGCGGCATGCCGCTGCTGGACCTCATCCAGGAGGGCAACCTCGGGCTGATCCGCGCGATGGAGAAGTTCGACTACACCAAGGGCTTCAAGTTCTCCACGTACGCGACCTGGTGGATCCGCCAGGCCATCACCCGCGGCATGGCCGACCAGTCCCGCACCATCCGCCTGCCCGTCCACCTGGTGGAGCAGGTCAACAAGATCTCGCGCATCAAGCGCGAGCTCTACCAGCAGCTCGGCCGCGAGGCCACGAACGAGGAGCTGGCGGAGGAGTCCGGGATCGCCGAGGCGAAGATCGAGATGCTGCTCCGCCAGTCCCGCGACCCGGTGAGCCTGGACATGCCGGTGGGCACCGACGAGGAGGCGCCGCTGGGCGACTTCATCGAGGACTCGGAGGCCACCGACGCCGAGGAGGCCGTCGTCGCGTCGCTGCGCCACCACGACGTGCGCCGCGTCCTGTCGACGCTCGAGGTCCGCGAGCAGGAGGTCATCAAGCTGCGCTACGGCCTGGACGACGGCCTGCCGCGCACCCTGGACCAGATCGGCCGGCACTTCGGCCTGTCCCGCGAGCGCGTCCGCCAGATCGAGCGCGAGGTCATGGCCAAGCTCCGCGAGGGCGAGCGCGCCGACCGCCTGCGCGCCTACGCCAAGTAAGGGCCCGTTCCCACCCGCCGCCCCGTCACCGCATATGCGCGGTGACGGGGAGCGCCGCGTCTTCGGGAACAATCCGACCCCGAATGCGGTTATTGTTGAAGTATTCGCGCCACCCGTCCGCTTATCGGTGAGGCGGCGCATCGCCGCGTTTCCGCGCGGCCGGACGTTTCGAGCACCCGGAGGACAGCAGTGAGGGATCTGGTAGACACCACGGAGATGTATTTGCGCACCGTCTTCGAGCTCGAGGAAGAGGGCATCATCCCCCTGCGCGCCCGCATCGCGGAGCGTTTGGAGCAGTCCGGCCCGACCGTGAGCCAGACCGTCGCCCGCATGGAGCGCGACGGCCTGCTCACCGTCGCCCCGGACCGGAGCCTCAAGCTTTCCGAGGAGGGCCGCGCCCGCGCGACCTCCGTCATGCGCAAGCACCGCCTCGCCGAGCGTCTGCTCACCGACATCATCGGTCTGGAGTGGGACAAGGTCCACGACGAAGCGTGCCGCTGGGAGCACGTGATGAGCGACGAGGTGGAGCGTAAACTCCTGCATGTGCTCGACGAGCACACGCTGTCGCCGTTCGGCAACCCGATTCCGGGCCTGTCGGAGCTGGATTCGACCGCCACCGCCGAAATGCCGGCGGATGCGGTCCGCCTGTCCGACCTTCCGCCCGGCGGGCCGTACGAAGTGACGGTGCTGCAGATCAACGAGATTCTTCAGGTCGAGCCGACCTACATGAAGCGGCTCCACACGGCCGGCATCATGCCGGGCGCGGAGGCCGAGGTCGAGCTCAATCCGGGGCGGGTGACCTTGGCGCGTGGCGATCATTCGCTGGACATCCCGGACACGCTGTCCCACGCGGTCATGGTGGTGCGAAACAAGTGAAACTTCTGGTGACCGGCGGTGCCGGCTACGTCGGCGGAGTGACCGCCGCAGTACTGCTCTCCGAGGGCCACGACGTCACGGTGCTCGACGATCTGTCGACGGGCAACCGTGACGGGGTGCCCGAGGGCGCCGAATTCATCGAGGCGAACGTCGCCGACGTCATCGGCGACGTCCTGACGGACGGGAAGTTCGACGGGGTGCTGCATTTCGCGGCGCGCTCGCTGGTCGGCGAATCCGTCGAAGTCCCCTCGGAGTACTGGCACGGCAACGTCGGCACCACGCTGACGCTGCTCGACGCCATGCGGGACACCGGCACGGACAACCTGGTCTTCTCGTCGACCGCCGCGACCTACGGCGAGCCGGAGCAGGTCCCGATCACCGAGGACATGCCCACCGCCCCGACCAACGCGTACGGCGCGACGAAGCTGTCCATCGACTACGCGATCACCTCCTACGCCCGCGCCTACGGCCTGGGAGCGACGAGCCTGCGCTACTTCAACGTCGCCGGCGCCTGGAACGGGTACGGCGAGAACCGGGTCGTGGAAACGCACCTGATCCCGCTGGTGCTGCAGGTGGCGCTGGGCCACCGCGACAAGATCATGGTCTTCGGCGACGATTGGCCGACGGCGGACGGCACCGCGGTCCGCGACTACATCCACGTCAAGGACCTGGCCGACGCCCACCTGCTCGCCCTGAAGTCCAACGAGCCGGGCACGCACCGCATCTTCAACCTCGGTTCCGGCGACGGCTACTCCGTCCGCCAGGTCATCGAGGCCTGCCGCGAGGTCACCGGCCACCCGATCCCCGCGGAGGACGCCCCGCGCCGCGGCGGCGACCCGGCCACCCTCATCGCCTCCTCCGCCCGCGCGATCTCGGATCTCGGTTGGGAGCCGAAGCTGACGGACCTGAAGACCATCGTCTCCGACGCCTGGGAATTCACCGCGGCCCTCGGCGACCGCGCCCACTCCGCTCATCGCTGATCGCCCCTCAGCTTCACGACGGCCCCGTCCCCCGCATCCGCCGGGAGACGGGGCCGTCGCCGTCGCCGGGGTCCGCCGGGTGCACCTCGTCGAGGATCGCGGACGTGGCGCGGAGCATCGACCGCAGTGCTTCTTCGCCGCGGCCGGAGGCCATGGCGGCGAAGAGCAGCTGGGACAGAGAGTGCTCGGGATCGGTCTCCAGCGCCGCGTCGAGCGCGGCCCGGGCGATGCCCGGATTCCCGTGGACCTGCCTGTCGATGGCGTAGCACGCGAGGGCGTTGGCGCGCGCCGTGCCACGGAACAACCGGGCGCAGCCGAGCCACATGGCGCGCGCGGTTTCCCCGGCGGGCCCGAGGATCTCGCACATGGTCAGATCCCGCAACAGGAGGCTGGCCAGCGGGCGCGCGAGGGTCCGCAGATGACCGGGGTCGGTCAGCGCCTCCTCCACGCAGATGTCGCCGCGGTCGACGGCGTCGATCAGTTCCAGCCATTCCAGATGGAACTGCCGGACCCGCGTCATCGCCTTCGCCCCGGGCAGCCCGCCGGCGCGGCGCACCCCGCGCACGTCCTCGTGCGCCGCGCGCAGAGCCTCGCCCGCGCCGATGCGGCAGCCGGCGGGCTCGGGGCGGAACCTCTCTCGCATGGCGTCGGCGTTCGCGGCGATGGCCTCCCCCGTGCCGTGGAGCTTGCGCGACGCCCACGATGCCGAGGGTTCGCCCAGCGGCCCCAGCGACCGGCCATCCGAATCGACGACCTCGGCGCCGGCGCGCAGCCTGGCGACGCCCGCGAACACTCCGACGTCGATGCCCGCGCGGGCCAGTTCCGGTGCGATGCCCGCGAACCGCGTGCCGCCGTCCCGGAGCTCGGCGGGCCACCGTTCGGAAATGACGTACGCGTCCGCCCAACCGTGGCCTTCGAGGGCCATCTCCTCGGCGGCCACGGCCACCGCGTCTTCCTCGTTTCCGTCGAGTTCCCTGACCAGCAGGGGCCCCGGTTCGCCGAATTCGCGGTCGCCGAACACCAGCACCAGGCTTTCGTCCGGGTAGTAGCCGAGCAGACCGGGGAGGTTGGTCAGGAAGTCGACGGGATCGCCGACGTCCATGGGTTCCTCCTCCAATCGGATGCCGGGCAGCGGGCGGGGGCTTCGGGGGTCGGGGGCGTCGGCGTCATGGCTTCCACGTGTCATGGCCGCAGCATGCGGGACGCGCCGGGAAGGGGCCCGCGATGATGCGCTCCGGCGACCGCCTAATGTGGAGCAAACGCGCCCTGTGGAATATTCGCCGGGCGGCGCGGGTTGCACGGATCAGTTGCCGAAGACGGCAAGGAAGTTTCACCCGATACGGTGAGTGAGGAGGCGCAAACCATGGACGAGGACCACGAGATGTACGAGATGCAGTTCCCCGCCCCGGATGTGGGGCCCAAGAACGGCGGTCTGACCATGGTCGTCGCGCTGCAGGGTTACGCTGACGCGGGCCTGGCGGTGGCCGGTTCGGCCGGCCATCTCATCGATGCGCTGGATCACCGGCCGCTGGTCAATTTCAACAACGACGAGCTGGTCGACTACCGGTCGCGCCGCCCCGCCGTCACGATGGTCGGCGACGCGGTCGCGGAAAGCGCCCAGTTGGATCTGTCGCTGCAGGTCGTCCGGGACAACTCCGGAAAGCCGTTCCTGCTGCTGTCGGGGCCGGAACCGGACCTGCGCTGGGATGCGTTCTCCGAGGCGGTCGCCGATCTCGCCGAGCGTTTCGGCGTCCAGCGCACCGTGTCGCTGTACTCCGCGCCGATGACGGTTCCGCATACCCGACCGCTGGGCATCATCGCCCACGGCAACGATCGCGATCTGCTGTCGGGCCACCGCACGTGGGGACAGCGGGTGACGGTGCCCGGCGCCGCGAGCCTGCGCATCGAGCTGGAGCTCAACCGCCGCGGCCGCAAGACCTGCGGCTTCACCGCCCAGGTGCCGCATTACGTGGCGGCGTCGGACTACCCGCTCGCGGCGCTGCGGCTGCTGGAGGCCGTCGCCGATGCGGGCGACCTCGACTTCCCGCTCGGCGCCCTGGAGCGCGAGGCGGAGAAGGTCGCCGAGATCCTCTCCGAGCAGGCGACGGACTCGGAGGAGGTCGCCGGCATCGTCCGCATGCTCGAGCATCAGCACGATGAAGAGGAGCGCCGCCGTTCCACCCTCGAGTCGAACCCGCTGGTCCGGGCGGACGGCACGATGCCGTCGGCGGACGAGTTGGGCGCGGAGTTCGAGCGTTTCCTGGCCACGCAGATCGACGCGTCTTCGCGTGACGACGAGCCGGCGCGGGACCCCGGAGACGACGACGGGGCCGCGGGCTCCGAGCCCGACGAGGAACCGGGCAACGCCCGCGGTGATGCGGGCGACGACGCCGAGGCCGCCGGCCCTGACGCCGACGATCGCGAGACCGGAGACGGCAACCGTGAGTCCGGCGACGACGACGATGCCGGCCATGATGAGCCCGGCGAAGACGACGGCGGCGATGGGCGCGGCGGCCGCCGCCCCCGCCGCCCCTGGTTCCGCTTCTAGCGGCGCCCGCCCGAACAGTTGGCCCCCGGAGTCGAAGGGCTCCGGGGGCCTCGGCGTCAGAACTGGCAGGTCGCCGGCAGTTCGATGCCTCCCGGGGTGCTGGTCCAGGCTTCCTTGAGGGCGACGCCGAATGCCGCCGCCAGGTAGTGCGTGGCCAGTTCCGACCCCGACATCATCGGCGCCGCGTGACCGATGCCCAGCCCGGGCGCGAAGCGCGGGATTTCGGCGGCCACGAACGTGACGTCGGCGCCCTGCGCGCACCAGTCGCGGGCCAGCTGCTCCGCCTGGCCGAAGGGGATGACGTCATCGTGGCGGCCGTTCAACACCAGCACCGGGGCATTCGGCTTGAGCCGTCCGATGCGGTGGTGGTCCAGGACCCGCATGATCTCGGGGTGCTCCGCGAAGTGGTCCGACAGGGAACGACCGTCGACGGTCCACGAGTTCGTGCGGTGCAGGCCGACGCGTTCCATGGAGTCGCCGATGCAATCGCCGGACAGCTCCGAAATGACCCGCTTGCCGTACGGCGAGGCGATCTCGTCCATGAGCGGGCGCAAGTCCGGGTTCGACTCCAGGAACCCGTTGACGGCGTACCCGATGGCGCCCATGATCGAGCTGCCGTCGATGCGGGTCAGCACCTGCGACAGATCCGCGGGCGGCGCGCCGGCGAAGGTGACCACCACGTTGAGCTCCGGCGCGTAGGTCGACGCCAGTTCCGCCGCCGATGCCGTCGCTCCCCCGCCCTGCGAGTATCCCCAGAAGGCGATGGGCGAGTCCGCCGGAAGCCCGTCGATGGCCAAACCCGCCCGGGCGGCGTCGAGAAGCGTCTGCCCCTGGTCGAGTCGGTTGGCGTACGTGTGCACGCCCGGCGCCCCCAGCCCGATGTAATCGCTGACCACGACGCGGAAACCCTGCTCCAGCAGCGGTTCGACCTGTCCGATCTGCCCGCCGCCGGGTTCGCCGAACGTGGCCGACGGCGCGCACTTGTCGGCCTGGCCGACCGTGCCCGGTGCGACGACGACCGTCGGCCGCGGGCCTTCGTGCTGCCACGGGACGTCCGGGACGACGACCACCCCGCCGACTTCGCGGCCCCGGCCGGCGCCGTCGGCGGTGGCGAAGCGCATGATCCGCGACGTGAAGTCCACGGGCTCCCGCCCCGATGAACCGCTGCCCGAGGATCCGCGCGACGACCCGCCGCCGGAACCTCCGTCCGACGTCTCCGGCGCGGGCTCGGAGGCCAGCACGGTTCCGGGCGCCGCATCGACGACGGGGAGTTCTTCGACGGGGACGCCGCCCTCGTCAGTCAGCGCCTCGGAGGCGCTTTCTCCCCGCTCGGAGGCACTTTCCGCGGAACCCGTCCCGAAGCGGTCCAACGGCGACGCGGTGGCGGGGACGGCGGCTCCCGCGGCATTGATCATGAGCCCGGCCACGATCACCGCGGCCGCGCGCTTCAGCATTTTCGTTTCACGCACCGAATCATCCAATCATGTGCAGCCTCCGATTTCGGGCGATTGGATAGTCTGGACGGCGTGTCTCTCTCCGCCATGCTCCCCGACCTCGCCGACGTCCCCGAATCGCTGATCGACGACGCGATCGTCGACTCCTTCGTCGCCTGGACCAGGGACACCGGCATCACGCTGTACCCGGCGCAGGAGGAGGCGACGCTGGCGCTGGCCGGCGGCGATCACGTCATCCTGGCCACGCCGACGGGCTCCGGTAAGTCGATGGTGGCCATCGCCGCGCATTTCGCCGCGCTGGCGCGGGGGCAGCGCAGCTTCTACACCGCCCCGATCAAGGCGCTGGTCAGCGAAAAGTTCTTCGCCCTGTGCGATGTATTCGGCGCGGAGAACGTGGGCATGATGACGGGCGACGCCACCGTCAACGGCGGCGCGCCCATCATCTGCGCCACCGCGGAGATCGTGGCCAACATCGCGCTGCGCGAGGGCCCGGACGCCCGCATCGACCAGGTGGTCATGGACGAGTTCCACTTCTACGCCGAGCCCGACCGCGGCTGGGCGTGGCAGGTGCCGCTGCTGCTGCTCAATCGCGCGCAGTTCCTGCTCATGTCCGCCACGCTCGGCGACGTGTCCATGTTCCGGCGGGACCTGAAGGAGCGCACGGGCCGCGACGTCGAGCTCGTCGCCGGCACGACGCGCCCGGTGCCGCTGGACTTCCACTACGTGCACACGCCCGTCCACGACACGCTCGCGGAGCTGCTCGACGACGGCAAGGCGCCCATCTACGTGGTCCATTTCTCGCAGCGCGAGGCCGCCGAGCGGGCGCAGGCGCTGACCGGCCTGAAGCTGCTCGACGCCGAAGAAAAGGAGCGCATCCGCGCCGAGATCGGGGATTTCCGCTTCACGACGTCCTTCGGCCGCGTGCTGTCCAAGCTCGTCCGCCAGGGCATCGGCGTCCACCACGCGGGGATGCTGCCCAAATACCGGCGGCTGGTGGAGCGTTTGTCGCAGACGGGCCTGTTGAAGGTCATCTGCGGCACCGACACCCTCGGCGTGGGCATCAACGTGCCCATCCGCACGGTGCTGATGACCGGGCTGGTGAAGTACGACGGAACGCGCCAGCGCATCCTCAAGTCCCGCGAGTTCCACCAGATCGCCGGCCGCGCGGGCCGCGCCGGATACGACACCGAGGGGACCGTCGTCGTGCAGGCCCCCGACCACGAAATCGAGAATTCCAAGCTGCGCCGCCGGGCCGGGAAGGACGAGGCGAAGCTGAAGAAGCTGCGCCTCAAGGCCGCGCCGAAGGGCGAGGTGACGTGGTCGCAGAACGCGTACGACAAGCTCGTCGACCAGCCGCCGGAGGCGCTGACCAGCCGTTTCCGCGTGAGCAACGGCATGCTGCTCAACGTCATCGCCCGCGGCGGCGACACCTACGCCAACATGCGCGATCTGCTGCGCGGCAACCATGACACGCGCCACCAGCAGAACCAGGCGATCCTGACCTCCATCGAACTCTACCGAGGCCTGGTCGCCGCCGGCATCGTGGAAGAGCTCCCCGGCCCCGGCGGCGAGGACGACGTCCGGCCCCGGCTCACGGTCGAGCTGCAGCGGGACTTCGCGCTCAACCAGCCCCTGGCGCCGTTCGCCCTGGCCGCGCTGGAGCTGTTGGATCCGGAGGCCGAGGATTACGCGCTCGACGTCATCTCGGTGTTCGAGTCCATCCTCGATGACCCGCGCCCGCTGCTCGCCGCCCAGCAGAAGGCGGCGCGCGGCGCGGAAATCGCGGCGCTGAAGGCAGAGGGCGTCGACTACACCGAGCGCATGAACATCGTGGAGGACATCACCTGGCCGAAGCCCCTCGAGGAGGAGCTGGAGCAGGCGTACCGGACGTACGCGCAGGGCCATCCGTGGGTGCGCGAGTTCGAGCTGTCGCCGAAATCGGTGGTCCGCGAGATGGTGGAGAAGGCCATGACGTTCTCCGACGTCGTCTCCGAGTACGGCATCGCCCGCGCCGAGGGCGTGTTGCTGCGCTACCTCACCGACGCGTGGCGCACGCTCCGGCACACGTTGCCGCGAGAGGCGTCGAACGACGAGCTCGCCGACATCGTCGAGTGGCTGGGCGAGTTGATCCAGCAGGTGGATTCCTCGCTGGTCGACGAATGGGCGCGCATGGCGGACCCGGACAAGCCGGTGGACGAGGAGACGCTGCGCGAGGCGGCGTTCGGCGGCGACGAGTCCCGTCCGCTCACCGGGAACACGCGGGCTTTCACGCGCATGGTCCGCAACCTCATGTTCCGCCACGTCCAGCTGTTCGCCATGGAGAAGGAGCGCGAGCTCGCCGAGCTCGATTCGCATCTCGACGACGCCCCGGATTGGCCGGCCCTGATGGACGACTACTTCGACGAGTACGACGACGTCGATCTCGGCCCGGCCGCGCGCGGCCCCGAACTGTTTCGCGTCGACGACTCACACGCGGTGGGCGAGGCTCCGGACGGGGGCTTCTGGCGCGTCGAGCAGACGATCCTCGACCCCGAGGGCGACCGCGGATGGCGGCTGGTCGCCGACGTCGATCTGGCCGAGTCGGATGCGGCCGGCGAGGTCCGCCTGCGGTCGCTGGAGGTCAAGGCCGGCTGACGGACCGCGCCTTCTCCTGCTGGCGGGGTACGGTCCCCCCTCCCCGCGGGCGCCGCTCTCCCCCGGGCGCGCGCCCGCTCCCCCGTGGGCCCGCGGATCAGAGGTCCGCGATGGCCTTCTCGTAGGACTGCTTGACCAGATCGCCGATGCGGGAGAACTCGTCGCCGCGCACGGAGGAGGCGCGGTGGACCAGGCCGATGGTGCGGCCGGGGCGCGACGGCCCCTCGAAGCGGGCGGTGGCCAGGCCGGGCCGCTGCGCCTCGACCTTCAGGGCGGAGGCCGGGACCAGAGTCTCGCCGAGGCCTCCGGCGACGCACTGCACGACGGTCGACAGGGACGCCGCGCGCGTCTCCAGGCCGAGGGTGTCGTCCCGCTGCGCGTCCACGCGGCGGCACAGGTCCAGGACCTGATCGCGGAGGCAGTGGCCGTCGTCAAGCAGAAGCAGGTCCAAGTCGCCGAGGACGTCCAGGGGAACGTCGTCGCGCCCGGCGAGCTTATGCCCCTCGGGCAGGACCAGATGGAACTCTTCCTCGTACAGCGGGGTTTCGGCGAAGGACGACACGCCCGACGGCAGCGCCAGCACGGCGGCGTCGATGGCGCCGGAGCGCAGGGCCTCGATGAGGTGCGCGGTCGGCTCCTCGACTATTCGGGGCTCGAGCTCCGGCAGTTCCTCGCGGACGTTCACCAGGAAATTCGGGAGGATGTACGGCGCGATCGTGGGAATGAAGCCGATGGCCAGCGGGCCGGCCAGCTCATCGGTGCGGCCGGAGGCGCGGGCGACGATGTCGTCGACGATCTCCGACACCTGGCGGGCGTACGGCAGGATGCCCCGGCCGAGCGGGGTCACCAGCACCCGCCGGGTCGAGCGCTCGACGAGCTGGACGCCGAGGCCCCCTTCGAGGGTGGACAGGGCCTGTGAAAGGGAGGGCTGGGAGATGCCGAGCCGCTGGGCGGCCTGGCCGAAATGGCCGGTGTCGGCGATCGCGACGAATGCGCGGAGCTGCGGCAGGGTGGGGCGGTATTCGCGATTACGCATGCCTATAAGCGTACACGACACTGTTTCGGATTTCCTCTTGACGTACCGGGGTTTCATAGGCATAATGGCTTTCGCACCGGTTGGAGCGATTGTTTGGCCAGGTGGCACCCGTCCCAGGGGGACACGTCATCTACCCCCATCGGGTACGCATTTGGGACCGATCGCCTTGCACGCCGTCTGCAACGTACGAATCACATTCGACACCGAAGCCGATCCCCTAGGAGGATTCACATGGCTCTGCTCACCGTTGGCGACCAGTTCCCCGAGTTCGATCTCACCGCCCTGAAGGGCGGCAACCTCCGCGAGGCCAACGCCGCCTCGCCCGACGACTACTTCGAGCAGGTCACCAACAACTCGTACGAGGGCAAGTGGAAGATCGTCTTCTTCTACCCGAAGGACTTCACCTTCGTCTGCCCGACCGAGATCGCCGCGTTCGGCAAGCTGAACGAGGAGTTCGAGGACCGCGACACCATCGTCCTCGGCGGTTCCGGCGACAACGAGTTCTCCCACTTCAACTGGCGCGCCACCCACGAGGAGCTCCTCGACGTGCCGTTCCCGATGTTCGCCGACGTGCGCCACGACCTGATGCGCGCCCTGGGCGTCGAGAACGCCGATGGCGTCGCCGACCGCGCCACCTTCATCATCGACCCGGATGGCGTCATCCAGTTCGTGTCCGTCACCCCGGACGCCGTCGGCCGCAACGTCGACGAGGTCCTCCGCGTTCTGGACGCCCTGCAGTCGGAGGAGGTCTGCGCCTGCAACTGGCAGAAGAACGACCCGACCAAGAACATCGACAAGATGGACGTCCTCAAGCAGGAGCTGAAGTAATACATGAGCATCGATAATCTGCGCTCCGGTCTGCCGGAATACGCCAAGGATCAGAAGCTGAACCTGGGCTCGCTGACCCGCTCGACGGAGCTCAACGAGCAGCAGCTGTGGGGCACCCTCCTGGCGTGCGCCGCCGCCACCCGCAACGACACCGTGTTCTCCGAGATTGCCGAGGAGGCCCGCGAGCACCTGTCGGACGAGGCGTTCGACGCCGCCGCCGGCGCCGCCACGGTGATGGCCATGAACAACGTGGCCTACCGCGCCAAGCACTGGCTGGGCGACGACTTCGCGAACGTCAAGATGGGTCTGCGGATGAACATCATCTCCAAGCCGGGCGTCGAGAAGGCCGACTTCGAACTGTGGGCCCTGGCCGTGTCCACCATCAACGGCTGCGAGTTCTGCGCCGTGGCGCACGACAAGACCGTCCGCGAGGAGGGTCTGACCAAGGAGCAGGTGTGGGAGGCCGTGAAGGTCGCGTCGGTCGTGCAGGCCGTCGCGCAGGCCGTCCAGATCGAGGGCGCGCGCTAAACGCACCGTCGTTTCGCGGCACCGCAAAAGGCCGCCGCACTCCCCCGGTTTTCCGGGAGGGTGCGGCGGCTTTTCGCTTTGCGACGCCCACGGCCCCGTGGAGGGGCGCGGAACGTCGGGGAGACTACGACACGATGGGCACCGGGCGGCGCCCGCCGATCAGCTGGCGGTAGATCTCCACGTAGGCGACGGTCTGGATCGGGATGGTGTATATGAGGCCGATGAAGCAGGCGAAGATGCCGACGAATCCGACCAGGGCGGCGAGGATCAACGAACCGAGCACGGGCCAGTACCGGTCCTTGACCAGGTTCCAGGCCACGCCGGGCGCCTCGAGCACCTTCGACCGTCCGTCCATCACCAGCAACGGAACCAGGCTCACGATCGGGAGGATCGCCAGACCGAAGACGAGGCTGAGAAGGTACGCGAAGAAGGTGAACAGGGCCGAGCCGCCGCCGGTGCCGTCGGCCGTGGAGCCGACGAGGAAACTCAGCAAGTAACCGGGAAGCTGCGCGACCAACGCGATGACGACGGTGAGGGCCGCCGCGCCCACCAGCGAACCCCATCGGTTGACCCGGAAGAAGGTGGCGAAGCCGGGCATGCGTCCGTCGATTTCCTCGAATGCGCCTCGGTTCGCGAACATCGAGATCACGAAACCGAGGGCCCCGAGCAACGCGTAACCCACGAGAAATCCGACCATCAGCACGCCGACACCGGTGCCCCAACGGGAGACTATGGAAGAGGGATCGGACGAGGCGCCATCGATGATGTTGACGGTCGTCATGGCGGTTCCGATGAAGAAAAAAGCGAACACCGTGTAGGCGGCGAGGAACACGGCGCCCGCAGCCGCCGAGAACCCGAGCCACGGGCCGATGTTCGCGTTGACGCGCCTGAAGGCGGTCGAGATCGGCTGGGTGACGTTGAATTGGGACGGGCCGGACATCACCGGCGACGTCGGCGGCAATTCACCGCCGGGCTGCGCCACACCGGGGCCGGGATCGCCGAAGGACTGCTGGCCCCACTGCCCCTCGCCCTGGTAAGCGCCGTAGGCCTGGTAGCCGGACTGGTCGTGGCCCTGGTACCCGGCGTGGCCGTAGCCCTGCTGGCCGTAGGCATCCTGGCCATATCCCTGCTGGGCGTAGCCCTGCTGGCCCTGCTGACCGTATGCGTTCTGGTCGTATCCTTGCTGGCCGTACCCCTGCTGGCCCTGCTGACCGTATGCGTTCTGGTCGTATCCCTGCTGGCCATACGCATCCTGG
Source organism: Corynebacterium hansenii (assembly GCF_030408795.1). Lineage (NCBI taxonomy): Bacteria > Bacillati > Actinomycetota > Actinomycetes > Mycobacteriales > Corynebacteriaceae > Corynebacterium > Corynebacterium hansenii. The sequence goes on along the minus strand of NZ_CP047211.1, from coordinate 1,387,219 downwards.
CCGTAGCCCTGCTGCCCGTAACCGGTCTGGCCGTGCCCCTGGGATCCGTAGGGATCCTGCCCCTGATTCCCGTTCTGGCCGTATCCGTGGCTTTGACCGTACGGATCCCGCCCATTGCCGTCGGCGGCGCCTTCGCCGCCGTTTGCGTTGCCGCCGTCGGGGCGGCCCTTGTCATCGGTCATGTGGACTCCATTCGTAGGTCAAACAGGTATCCCAGTGTAAATCTTCGGGGTATCGCCCGCAGGGCGGACCTTCCGGCGAGTCGTCCGCCGGTCATTCCACGGTGACCGGGGCTTCGCCCTCGAAGGGGCTCAGGTCGCCGCCGATGCCCCGGGCCGACCCCCGGTACCGGATGACGTAGTCGCCCGGCTCGGCCCCGGCTGTGTCCCAGGTGATGGTCGTGGTGGTCGACGCTCCATCGACGGCGAATTCGATCACGGTCGCCTCGTGCGAATCGTCGGCGATCCGGGTCCCGTCCTGCTTTTCGACGGACAGGAACCCCGATTCATGCCGAAGATCCGAATTCGGGTTGGCGCCGGCGAACGCGACGGCCACCGCCGTTCCCGCGGCGACCGGGCCGTCGGGGGCGGTCAGGACCTCGCCGAACCGCTTGCCGGCGGGGGCGACGTCGACCAGCGGGCTGCCCACGGGCGACGGCGGGATCTTCCCGGTCAGGTCACCTTCGGCGGCGCCCGCGTCGACGGGCACCCCGGAGGCCATCGCCGTGGCCAGGCCATCGAGGATCTGGGTGGCGGCGGGCAGCGTCAGGCGCCCGAAGATCGTGGCCCCGCCCTCGTAGTCCTGCTGGTCGTACTCTTCCGGGGTGGTCATGTAGTGGCCGTAGCCGGACACGTAACCCTGGACGATGACGACCTCCATGGGAACGTCGAGCGCTTCGGCGATGGCGCGGCGCATGCGCAGCCCGGCGACGACGGTCGGCTCGAACGCCAGCGATGCGATGACGATGCCGCCGATGCGGTGCAGGTGGAACAGGTGGGTCTGCTGCACCATGCCGGGGATGTAGCCGACGGGCAGCAGGTTCTCCTTGGCGCCGTGGATCGCCGATGCGGACGCGGGCACGGCGACCTTATTGACCTGCTGCACCCAGGGCGTGCCGCCGCGGGAGCCCTCGTTGAAGCCGAGCGCGGGTTCGCCACCGCCGTCCTCCTGCGAGGATGCCGCGAAGGCGGCGCCCAGGATCGCCGGGCCCGTCGTCCCCGGCTGGCCGTCCGGGGTGAACCGCCCCTCGATCTTGACGTCGCGCATGTCCACCCACCGGTGGCGGGAGTCGATGCCGCCGCCGGCCAACGCGATCGCGCGGCCCGCGACGCCGTCCAGCTGCCGCCGGCCGAGGATCCGCGCCGATTCGTATTCGTTGCCTGCGGCCGGGCCGGTGTTGGGCTCCAGGCCGTGGTTGGGGCTGACGTCGCCGGGCGTCGACATGGCGAAAGCCGCGACGTACGGCGCGTCGGCCGGGTTGGAATGGTCGACGCCGGCCTTGTGCTCGGCGAGCCAGGCGGCGTAGCCCTTGTTGTCGCCCGAGACGATCTTGTGCTCGGGCCCGAACGTCGTCGGGTGGATGCCGTACCAGTTGATCAGGCCGACCGCCCCGCCGTCGCGAAGCACGTGCAGGGTCACGGACTCGCGGTCCACCCCGTCGGGGAACACCGACTTGTCGGAGTCGGGGTTCCGGTCGAACGCGGCCTTGGAGCGGTTGACGCCGGCGTCGGCGACGGTCCCGCGGGTCAGGGCGATGCGGGAGGGCGCCATGTCGGCGTCGGCGCGCTCGATGGCCAGGACGATGCCGGCGACGGTCGCCTCGAACGTGATGGGCCGGAAGCCGACAGTGGTCAGGTCGACCATGAGGTGGCCGGAGGTGCCGCCCGGTGCGACGTGGGTGTGCGAGGCGCCGATGAGCACGTTGCCCTCGTGGTAGACGTCGCCGAAGCGGGCCCGCAGCCTGCGCAGCACCTCCAGCTGGATCGACTGGAACATCAGTCCCATGTCGGCGGTGACGTGCGCGACGCGGCCGCCCTTTCCGTCGTCGAAGACGAAGGCGCGCGCGAACTGCCGCTGCCGCAGGCCCGCCGCCTGCTGGGAGGGCACCGCGTAGCCGTTCATGCCGGCGCCGAGCGGCTCGCCGGTCATGTCCGCCATGCCGCGGCCGACGGTCATGGGCACGCTCGACGTCGCACCCGATCCCCCGTCGGCGGCCGGACGGGCATTGGCGGTCGCGGGCCCGCCCAGGTTCGCGGCCAGCGCCGCGCCCATCGCGGTCGCGGCGGCGGAGGCTCCGAGAAATGCCCGGCGCGGCATGGTCGGGATTCGGCGGATGGCGTCGTTCATGCGTGGTGTCCCCTTGAAGTTCGTTCGGCCGCAAATTCTCAGGTGAACCTTAATGTGACACCCCTCACTTGTGTGTAATTTCGCCGAAAATTCAGCGAATGGACCATATCGGGGTAGAGACTATTGCAAATATGAAATATTTTAGCCGGGTCAACGACGTTCGAGCGTCCGGAAGCGTCTCACGGCGCCATGCGGTCCCGACGTCCCCGACCACGCGCAGCCCGCACATCCGCCCTTCTCGACCAGGAGCAATCGTGTCTTCTTCCTCCCACCGCACCCGCCGCGCCGCCGTTGCGGCGGCACTGGCCGCCGCCATCGCCGGCGCTTCGCTCACGGCGGCGCCCGCGGCCCATGCTCAGCCGATGGCCGTCCCCCAGAGCCTGTCGCTTTCGGAGAGCGCCGCCGATTTCTCCGGCGCGAACGCGTTTTACATGCCGCCGGAGCAGATCCCGTCGACGCCGGGGTCGGTGATCCGATCCGAGCCCATGCAGCTGGCCATCACGCTTCCCAACACCGGCGCCCCGTGGCCCGGCAAGGCGAAGCGGTTCATGTACACGTCGACCACGCAGCACGGCGATCCCGTGGCCGTGACCGGCATGGAGTTCGAACCCATCGCCGAGTGGAAGGGCGAAGGGCCCCGCCCGACGGTGGTCATGGGTTCGGGCACCATCGGCCAGGGCGACCAGTGCGCCCCGTCGCGCCTCGCCCCCACCATGCTCGGCCTGGATCCGGCGCAACCGTCGATCGGCCTGAACTACGAGCTGTTGTTCGCCAACACCCTGTTGGCCGACGGCGTCCGCGTGGTCATGTCCGACTACATCGGTTTGGGCACCCCGGGCATGCACACGTACATGAATCGCCTGGATCAGGGGCATGCGCTTCTCGACGCCGCCCGCGCCATCCCGGAGCTCACCGGCGAGGCGAAGGCGCCCGTGGCGTTCTGGGGCTACTCCCAGGGCGGAGGTGCCGCGGCCTCCGCCGCCGAGTTGGCCGGCACGTACGCACCCGACGTCGACGTCCGCGGCACGTTCGCCGGTGCGCCGCCGGCGAATCTGGCGAAGGTCGCCGGCGCCGTGGAGAACACCCTCATCGTCGGCGTGCTGGGTTACACCATCAACGGCCTGCTCGAGCGGTACCCGGAGCACCGCGGGGAAGTCGATGAGCTGATGAACCCGATCGGCGACGCGGTGCTGACGACCACGGCGCGGCAGTGCCTGGCCGACAGCGCCATCTCGTTGGGCCCCATCGGCCCGACCGTCCCGAACGCCACGTCCCTGCTGACCACCGACGGATCGAGCCTCACGCAGGTCATCGAGACGAACCCGCGCCTGCGCGCGATGGTCGACGACCAGTACATCGGCACGATGGCGCCGAACGCGCCGGTGTTCGTGGCCAACAACGTCACCGACGACGTCATTCCCCACGACCAGGCCGAGGAGCTCGCCCGGCATTGGTCGGACCTCGGCGCGGACGTCGAGTTCCGCTCCATTCCGCTGCCGCCGGCGCTTCCGGGCAGCGTCCTCGGCCACGCCATCCCGATGTTCGAGGGCTTCGAAACCGCCAAGGACTGGATCATGGAGCGCTTCGGGGTGACCTCGACGACCGGCTCGGCGGGCAGCTCGGGTTCGGGGTCCGGCTCCGCGTCGTCGCCGTCGAACGTGTCCGCCGATGAGGTCGGCGGCACGGGCGGAGACGAGGCGGGGGCGGACGGCGCGGGCGAAACTCCGTCGAACCCCGCCGATGGGGTGGCCGACCGGCCGAGGCGCTAGTCGAACGGAGCCGAGGCTTCGCGACGGGGCCGGACAGCCGAGCCAAAGCGCACTGCCCTGGCTCCCGGGAGTCGTCAGCGGCCGGGCACCGCCCGGATCGCGGCCTCGACCATGTCCCAGAACTTCCCGTGGTCGAGCTTCACCGCCACCTGGGTTGTGCAATCCTCCGGGATCGGCGGCCGGAAGTCGGCCACGGTCATGCCCGTGGTCAGTGCGCCGCAGAGCTCGACGTCCAGCGGCACCTTTTGCGTGGACACCACCGCGGGGTCGATGAGGTACGCCACGGCGCACGGATCATGCACCGGCGGGTCGTCGAACCCCTGGTTCTCGCGGTACGCCTCGCGGAAGAACCCGATCAGGCCGACCACGAAGTCAGCGGTGTCGGAGCCGATGGCCTTGATCCGCTCCTCCACCTCGGGCGTCGCCAGCGCCTGGTGCGTGAGGTCCAGGCCGACCATGGTCAGCGGCCAACGCTCATTGAAGACGATGTGCGCGGCTTCGGGGTCGACGCAGATGTTGAATTCGGCGACGGCGGTCTTGTTGCCCTCGTGGTAGCCGCCGCCCATGAGCACCACTTCGGCGACGCGGTCAACGATGGCGGGTTCCTTGCGCGCGGCCATGGCGATGTTCGTCAGCGGCCCCGTGGGCACCAGCGTCACCGTCCCGGGCGGCTCGGACATGATCGTGTCGATGATGAAGTCGACCGCATGGACGTCGTCAAGCGGCACCGTCGGCTCGGGCAGGGCGTAACCGTGCACGTCCATGCCGGAGTCCCCGTGGACCTCCGCGGCGACGACGCCCTCGCGGACGAGGGGGCGCGTGCAGCCGGCGTAGACGGGAACGTCGGCGATTCCGGCGATGGTCAGGACGGTGCGGGCGTTGCGGGTGACCTTTTCGAGCGTCTGGTTGCCGCCGATGGTCGTGATCCCCTTCAGGTCGATCGCCGGGTCGCCGGCGGCCAGGAGGATGGCCACGGCGTCGTCGTGGCCGGGATCGCAGTCGAGGATGATCGTTCGGGGTCGGCGGTCGGGCGCGTTGCTGGCGGACATGGCGGCTCCTTCGGGGCGTTCGGACCTTCCCCACCAGCATTGCCCCGCCCGCCCGGCGCGTCAACGGTCGCCGAAGCTGTATTGGGCCCGCCGCACGCACGGACACCCCATGACGTTGACGGCAAGCGTGTTTGGGCATGATAGATGTCATGTCGACGGTCAATGATGTGTTGTCTGCCCTCCGCCAGTTTCCGACGAATTCGGAGCGCGGGACGGCATTCGAGAAGTTGATGGTGCGGTATTTCCAGGTGCACCCGATTCTCAGCCAGGAGTACGACACCGTGTGCCGGTGGGCGGACTGGGACTACCGCGACAACCGCTCTGATGCCGGCATCGACCTGGTCGCACGAAATCGAGACACCCGGACATGGACGGCAATCCAGTGCAAGTTTTACGAGCCGACGCATTATTTGTCCAAGCGGGACTTGGACAGCTTTTTCACGGAATCGGGCCGCGGTTTCCGAACTCCCTAAGGCATCGAGCACTTCACCAACCGGATCATCGTGTCGACGACAGACCGCTGGGGCAAAAACGCCGAAGCGTCTCTTGCGGAGCAGGCGATTCCGGTGCAGCGATTTGGGCTCGCCGACATCGCGGATGCCCCTCTCGACTGGGACATCGTCTACCCAGGTTCGGATATCGAACCGCGTTTTGAGTTGGCGAAGCGGAAGATATTCACGCCGCAACCGCACCAGCAAGAGGCGATCGACCGCACCATCGAGGGCTTCGTCGCCCATGACCGCGGCAAGCTGATCATGGCGTGCGGCACCGGCAAGACCTTTACCGCGCTGAAACTCGCCGAGCAGTTCGCCGAAGCAAACGTCACCCCGATCGGCACGCCCGGCCGCGTGCGCGTGCTTTTTTGCGTGCCATCGATTTCTTTGCTGAGCCAGACCCTGCGTGAGTGGACGGCCAATGCCGTGCTCGATCTGTGGCCGTTTGCGGTGTGCTCCGATACGAAGGTGTCGCGTGCAGCCGAGGACATTTCGGCCTACGACCTGGAGATCCCGGTGACGACCGATGGCAAGAAGCTCGCCGACAAGATGAGCGAGGGCGGCAAACGCGCAGCTGGCCTGCAGGTCGTCTTCAGCACCTACCAGTCGCTGCCGACTGTCCATGCGGCGCAGAAATGTGGTGCGCCTGCATTCGACTTGGTCATCTGCGACGAAGCGCACCGCACGACGGGCATCACGATGGCCGGCGAGGACCCCAGCCACTTCACCCGTGTGCATGACGAAACATATATCCAAGCCGCCAAGCGCCTGTACATGACCGCCACCCCCCGGCTTTTCGACGACAAAGTAAAGGACAAGGCGGCGGAGTTTTCCGCGGAGGTCTCCTCGATGGACGATGAAGCCATATTTGGCCCGGAGTTTCATCGCTTGGGGTTCGGCGAGGCCGTGGAGAAGGGCCTGCTGACCGACTACAAAGTTTTGGTTCTGGCCGTCGACGAGGACGTCGCGGCGGAGACCACCCAACGAAGCCTCCGGGATTCCGACGGCATGTTGACCTTGGATAACACCTCCAAGATCATCGGCTGTTGGAATGGGCTGGCCAAGCGGTCGGGACGGGATCAGGACGGCACGGAAAGTTTCGAGTCCACCGAGGTACCGATGAAACGGGCGGTGGCGTTTGCCCGGGACATCAAGAGCTCGGAGCATTTCACCGAGGCTTTCCCCTTCGTCACCGAGAACTTCGCCGAATCCCTGCGGGAGAAGGCTTCACAAAACGAGGACCTGAGCACCCGTAACCTGGATCTGCGCGTGTCCGCCCAGCATGTCGACGGCGGCATGAATGCGCTGACCCGCGGCGAAAAGCTGGCGTGGTTGAAGGCGCCGGTTCCGGAAAACGAGTGCCGCATACTGACCAACGCACGTTGTCTGTCGGAGGGCGTCGATGTACCGGCTCTTGATGCCGTGTTGTTCCTCAATCCGCGCAACAGCGTCGTCGACGTGGTGCAGTCGGTTGGCCGGGTGATGAGGAAGTCGGCGGATAAGCAGTACGGCTACATCATTTTGCCAGTGGGCGTTCCCGCCGGAGTCAAGCCGTCCCACGCGCTGTCTGACAATCGCCGCTTCAAGGTGGTCTGGCAGGTGCTAAATGCTTTGCGCGCTCACGACGACCGGTTTAATGCGATGGTCAATTCCGCGGCGCTCAATGCGAAGCAGCCCCCCGGAAAAGCCGCGGACGGCACGGCAGCCGGGGTTTTGGGCACGCAGCCGTTCGACTCGAACGCGGAGCTGAAGAAGAAGCTCGAAGTCGACTTCGTCGGCACCGGCGACGGATCGGAGACCGAGTCGCAGCGGGAACGCGCCGAGCGCGGCTTCCAGGCGGCCCTGTTTTCCCTGGAGGAATGGCAGGAGGCCATTTACACCCGGATCGTGGAAAAGGTCGGCGACCGCACGTATTGGGAAGACTGGGCCGATGATGTCGCCGACATTGCCGCGGCGCAGATCGCGCGAATCAGGGTGCTGTTGGACGCTGCTGATGAGCACGTGCGAGCCGAGTTCGATCGTTTCGTCGACGGGCTTCGGCGAAACCTGAACGACTCCATTTCACCGGATGATGCGATCAGCATGCTGTCGCAGCACCTGATTACGGCACCGGTGTTTGATGCCCTGTTCGCAGAGCATGACTTCGCCTTGCACAACCCGGTGTCCCGGGTGATGCAGCGCATGGTCAATGCGCTCGATGACAGCGAGCTGGATGCCGAAACCCACAAGCTGGAGAAGTTCTACCGCTCCGTACGCGTGCGCGCCGCGGCGGTCACCAGCGCGGCGGGCAAGCAAGACGTGATTAAAGAGCTGTACGAGCGGTTCTTCCGCAAGGCCTTCCGCAAACAGTCGGAGGCCCTTGGCATCGTGTACACGCCGGTGGAAATCGTCGACTTCATCCTCCGGGCCGCCGACGACGTATCGAAGGCGCACTTCGGCCGAGGTCTGACGGACGAGGGCGTGCATATCCTCGACCCATTCACCGGAACCGGCACGTTCATGGTGCGTCTCCTGCAGTCCGGCCTAATTAAGCCGGAGGACTTGGCGCGCAAGTACGCCGGCGAACTCCACGCGACGGAGATCATGCTGCTTGCCTATTACGTCGCCGCAGTCAATATCGAGACGACATTCCACGCGCTGGAATCCGAGCGCGCGACTCGCGAGGAACGCGAAGCACCGGAGTATCAGCCGTTCGTCGGCATCGCCCTGGCGGATACCTTCCAGGTGTACGAGGACGACGACGAGCTCGACCTGGAGATCTTCACCAACAACAATGAACGAATCGAAAAACAAAAGAAGGCTCCGATTCACGTCATCATCGGTAACCCACCGTATTCGGTGGGCCAGACCAGTGCGAACGACCTCAATGCCAATGTGAAGTACCCGACCCTGGATCGCCGGATCGAGGAAACCTACGCCGCGAAGTCGACCGCCACGAACAAGAACAGCCTGTACGACTCGTATTTCCGAGCCTTCCGTTGGGCCACTGACCAAGTGATCGACGACGGCATCGTCGCGTTCGTGTCCAACGGCGGCTGGATCGACGGTAACAGCGGCGATGGCGTCCGGCTGAGCTTCGCCGAGGACTTCTCGCACCTGTACGTCTACAACCTGCGCGGCAATCAACGCACAGCCGGAGAACAGTCCCGCCAGGAGGGCGGCAAGGTCTTCGGCAGCGGCAGCAGGGCCACCGTGGCCATCACCATCGGAGTCAAACGGCCTGAAGGCGACAGCTCCCCCTGCACGATCCACTACCGTGACATCGGCGACTACCTGACCACCAAGGACAAGCTACGCATCGTCAACGCCTCGACCATTGGCAACGTCGAGTGGCAGTCGATCACCCCGAACACCCACGGTGACTGGGTGAATCAGCGCAGCGAGGAGTTCGAGACCTGGCCACGACTGGGCGAAAAGAAGGAAGCCCAGGCGGTCTCCTTCTTCACCAACTACTCTCGTGGGCTTTCAACCGCCAGAGACGCATGGTGTTACGCGCCGACGAGCTCGCAGATTGTCGACAATATGACGCGCCTAATCGAAACGTACACCCAGGCCCAGGTTGCATTTCAGGAATGGGCGGAGTCTCCTGGCGACTCAACACTGAAGGAATCCGACGTCAACGAATTCCTGCGGACATATCCCAAGTTCGCCGACACGACGAAGATCTCGTGGAACCGCAGCCTGAAAACGTCGCTTGCACGGAACCATGCCATTGACTTCGACGGTGGCCGAATGGTGCGGTCGCTTTACCGTCCATTCACCGGCTTGGCAGTTTACTTTGACCGCCAGCTCAATGACATGGTTTATCAGCTGCCGTCGATGTTCCCCACGCCGAAGCATGACAACGTCGGCTTCTATCAAGTCGGCAGTGGTTCTGCCGTCCCCTTCTCTGTGATCGCAACCAATATGCTTCCCAACCTCCATGTGACGGGAGCCGGCTCAGGCGGCCAGTTCTTCCCCCGCTGGATATGGGAACCGGTCGAAGCTCCCGAAGGTGAGCTGAATCTGGGGTCGTCGAGCGACGCGTGGGACGGGACGCCGGGTACGGCCGGCGAGGTCATCGACGGTTACCGCAGGGTGGACAACATCACTGATGACATCCACCACATCTACCGGGATGCTCTTGGCGAGGATGTGACGAAGGACGACATCTTCTACTTCGTCTACGGCCAGCTCCACGCCCCCGACTACTGCGAGCAGTACGCTCCCGACTTGAAGAAGATGCTGCCGCACATCGAAACGCCGCAATCACGTGCTCGCTTCGATCAGTTTTCCGCCGCCGGACGAGAGCTAATCGAGCTGCATATCAACTATGAAAAGGTCGAACCGTATCCACTTCAGGTCGTCGTCAAGCAAAATGCTGACCCCGACGACCGGGAGACCTGGCGCGTAACCAAGCTCAGGTGGAAGCGCACGCGCAACCCCGACACGAAAAGGCTTGAAGATGACCGGACCGAAATCATCTACAACTCCAAGGTCACCATCAGCGGTATCCCGGCGAGGGCCGACGAATACATGCTCGGCGCACGCTCCGCGCTGGCATGGATCATCGACCGCTACCAGGTGAAAAAGGATAAGGCGTCGGGCATCGTCAACGACCCCAACGACTGGTGCGACGAAGTCGGCAACCCGCAGTACATCGTTGACCTCATCGGGAAGGTCACTCGCGTGGCCGTCGACACCGTTCGAATCGTGGAAGGACTCCGTCAGAAGTGACCCTGCCTGAGCCCACCGAGGGCATCGTTGACTACATCAACGTCCCACCCTCCGAGAACATCCACTCGGCGCTGTCCAGCAACCACGACATCTACACCGGCCTCGACGAACTCATCGACAACAGCATCGACGCCGGCGCCGACCGCATCGCCATCGTGTTCCACACCGACAACAGACGTGTCGTCGGCATCACCGTCCACGACAACGGCGTCGGCATCTCCCCCGAACACATCAACGAAATGATGCGCATCGGCGCCCACGTCCCCCGGAGCGGCGAAACAATCGGCCGCTACGGTGTCGGCTTCAAGGAAGCTTCCCTCTCCAACGCCTATTCGGCCACGGTCGTCAGCACCGACGAGAACGGCGCGACGTCCGGGCGCGTAATGATGCGCAACAGCTTCAACGTCGGCATCCTCAGCGACGAAGCAGCCGAGGAGGTGGCGACTGTACGCGAGGAACTGCTCGACGCCCCCACTGGTACAAGCATTCTCTGGGACAAGCTGTTGCACGTCTACACGGGCGAAGACCATGAGAAGGCCGCGGGCTTCTTGAGCCGGTTGACGGCCAAGACGCGTGTGCACCTCGGCATTCGGTACCACCGGTTCCTCGAATCAAAGAAGTTGCGCATCGCTACATTCACTCACGCCCGCGGGGCCGCAGCCCCGAACCTGACGTTGTCGCCCGAGCCCTTCAATCCCTTCGGATACAAGCGGCCCGGCGTCCCCGGATATCCCCGAACCTTGGTGCCGGCAGATGACCCGAATGGACCAATGCTGCGCGTCCACATCTGGCCTCCGTCAAAATCCAAGGACTTCGAACTCGGACAATCCGACGACTTCGGACATCAGGGCTTCTTCGTCTACGACCGCGATCGCCTGATCACCATCGGAGGGTGGATCCGTACCAGGACCAACAGTCGTTCCCAGAAACTTATCCGCATCGAACTCGATGATCCACGGATGATCGAGAACTACCTCACGATCAGCGCTCAAAAGGGATCCGTCCTTCCGAAGGAACCCTTCCACAAATACCTGGATACCCTCCGTGACCCCGACGATCCTTCCGTCACCCTCGAAACATGCATCGCCGATGGCATCGACGCGCAAAAGGCGGCCAACCGGCGCACCAATAAGCGGCATCCGTTGGTGGAACCGGGCAAAGGCTTCGAACGTGACCTGCGAAAAGTAATTCGCGAAGAAGTCACTTTCAAGAACCGACCGGCCATGGACATCCGCTGGGGGCATATCGACGACGATAACTTCTTCGACTTCGATCTGCCCGACAGCTGCCTCACACTGAACAATCAGTACCGGATCTTGTTCAGTCCCGACCGGGGAAGGCTGAACGACGCACCACTGGTCAAAGCCCTTTTGTACCACCTTTTCAATAGTGCGTTCGATAGCGAACGAGTGGGGTCCAGGACGGCGGATAACCTTGAATTGTGGCAGGCCACATTGACCACCGCGGCACAGCTCGAACTCGAAGCCCTCCGAGCCAGGGAAACGGAGGCCGACGCCGCTGAACAAGAGGCGGCGGCCGAACACGATTCGGCTATGCGCACAAACCCAACAGCGACCGAAAAACCCGAACACTCCGCCAAGCGCAGAAGAGGCAGGCATCACCGAGATGAAAACACACCCCCATGGGACGAACTACTTTCCCGCTTCAGTAATCGTCGACACCTGGAAAAGGGGCGATAACGTCACATTTTCTCTCCAGGGATCTCACAATTTCGTCCTCGAGCTCTTCCCCACCGTCAAGCAAATGAATCTGGTGCTGCGGCAGCACCAACTTGACGGAGCAATTGACACAGGCCTGCGGCATGTCAACGTCTCCCGTCGCCTGACCGGCCTAACCGCCGACGATTCGGCCACCGTAATAACGGTGAACGTGGACGTGTCCACCGTCGAGGCCGGCTACTTCTTCCTGCGCAGCGTGGCGGAACAGATTCAAGAGCAGTCCGTAGAACCGTCCGCGGCAATCTACCAGTCGATACGAGCCTTCAAGTCGCTGCTGCTCGGCAGCTCCATGGGATCAACCGGTAACGAGTTGGGCCTGGTCGGCGAAATCCTGCTCCTGCGAGCACTCGTCGACCGGGGCATCGCGACGTTTGATCAAGCCGTCGAGGCGTGGCTGGGCCCACACAAGGAGGAACACGATTTTGCTTTCGGTGCCGGCGACATCGAAGTGAAGACCACCGCAAAGGAAAGCCGCCGCCACCTCATCTCTTCCATCACCCAACTCGTGGCAACCGAAGGCAAGGCACTGGCATTAGCCTCCGTGCAGCTCACCCGCACCAGTGAGGCCGGCGAAACACTCAAGGAAATCATCAACGAACTGCGAGCCTCCCTTGGCAGCGATGAGGCACTCAGGACACTGCAAAGCCGACTCCAGCTCGCCGGTGTCGTGCCTGAAAACGAACACACGTACACCACCCGTTGGACGCCCCGGAATCCAATCGAGTTCTACAAAGTCGACGGGAAGTTCCCCCGTCTGAGCACCGACGACTTCGCGCCGATGCATGACCGCATCGACTCCGTGCAATACGTCATTCGAACCGATGGGTACCCGACCCTAACCGACGACGAACTCCGTGCGCTGATTATTGGCACCAATCTCATTACCGACGCAGAGGAAATGTAGCTGACACATGACAAACCAAGGATTGACCACGTCAACTTTTACCGACCTGCGAGAAGCAATCGATACCGTATTGCAAACGCGGCGCATTGTGCTGACCATTACCCTCTTCGACAATATTAATCTTCAGCTTGACGAGGATTACAGCTTCAAAGACTTGCAGAATTACGTGAAATGCGGAACTGATGCAGATATCGCGCCATTGATCAGCTTCATCATGGCCGCTGAGGCTGCCGATGGCGCCGCGATTAAGCCGAAAACCGACACTGAACCTGGAACGCACGACCGCCGTGAATGGATTATCAAACGGCTTGGGCTCACAGACCTCACGGAAGACCTTGCAACCCGTCTGCCCGTCAAGGAGCGGACCACGGTCATCGACAAGGACTTCGTCGATTGGTACAAGGGCGAGCGGCGCACCGCCAACGCAAACTACTGGACCATCTACGAGGAGGTGCTCAAGGGCAAGGGTTGGGGAGCCGATTCCATCACTACCGTGGGAAACCAGGCAACGGAGGTGATTCGGCGCCTCGACGATCCCCTCGGGCCGCCACGTGGTGGAAAACGTGGACTCGTCGTCGGCTACGTTCAGAGCGGCAAAACCGCGAACTTCACTGCGGTGATCGCAAAGGCAATTGACGCCGGCTATCGCTTTGTCGTCGTCCTGGCCGGCACTCTGGATATCCTGCGTACCCAAACTCAGCGCCGTCTGGACATGGAGCTGTTCGGCAAAGAAGCGATCCTCGACGGCCGCAACGAAGAAGACCTTACTGCCTTCGACTTAAAAGCCGAGTCATACTTTGACGATGACAGCGATTGGGACCTTGATTGGGACACCGAGCGCAGGGGATTCGTCAAGCACGGCGGAGCGTTGGGCTCTGCTGGTTACCCGAAGATTCGCCGTTTGACGACATCGCACCAAGACTACGTCGGCAGCACCGGCGCCTCCAACCTAGATGTAGTGCTGCACAACCGCGCACTTCCCTTCAACAACCCGGACAATTTGCTGCATAGCCGCACCTATGTGGCAGTGGTCAAGAAGAACTCCAAGGTACTGGGTAAGTTGAATTCAGACCTGAAGCGATTGGATCCGACCATCGTTCAGGATCTGTCGGTGTTGATCATCGACGATGAATCCGACCAGGCATCGATTAACACCATCAAACCGAAGAAGTCCTCCAAGGAGGAGGTCGAACGCACGGCAGTCAACCGGCAGATCATCGACCTGCTCAAGTTCTTTCCCCGGTCCCAATATGTGGGCTACACGGCCACTCCCTTTGCGAATGTCTTCGTTAATCCGGATGATCCCGAAGACCTGTATCCACGTGACTTTGCACTGATGCTGTCTGAGCCGCCCGCATACCGAGGGGCGGCTTGGTTCCATGACCGCCACGAACGTTTCGAAGATGATCCTGAACCGACCGTCGAAAATTCCCGCAGCATGGCATTCATCCGGGATATCGCGGAGTCTCCGACCTCAAGCAACGACGAGCCAGATCCGGTCTTCGAAGAAGTGAGACGCGAAGAAATCCAGGAAGCCCTGGACATGTTCGTGCTCACGGGTGCCGTGAAGAAATACCGCGAGAAGAACTCGTCCCTGCGTTTCGCCCACCACACGATGTTGATTCACGAGGCCGTCGACACTGCGACCCACGAAGAAGCATGGGCGCTTTTGAAAACCTTGTGGGAACAGTCCAATTACGCCGAAGGCGGCCGCGACAAAGAACTTCGCGAACTTTTCGACAAGAATCTTAAGCCGGTGATGGACGTCAAAAAATACGCTGACGGTGCTCCGGTGCCGGCGACTTTCGAGGACCTGAAGCCCGACGTATTCACCAACCACATCACCGAAGCGGTACAGATGATGATGGGTTACTCGTCCGAGCCGCCAATTCTCCAGGTCAATTCTGTCGGGGGCGATGAAGTCGACTTCGAGCGATCATCGGTGTGGAAGGTGCTCGTCGGCGGCACCAAGCTTTCCCGCGGCTACACGGTGGAAGGCCTGACGGTTAGCTATTTCCGTCGCCGTGCGGGCAGTGCAGACACGCTCATGCAAACCGGACGCTGGTTCGGTTTCCGCAAGGGCTACCAAGATCTGGTTCGCCTCTACGCGCCGCCGACGCTGGTTGATATGTTCGAGGCCTCAATGGCCGATGAGAACCACTTCCGCACCATGCTGAAGGCGTACGCGCAGCTGGACAAGGATGGCCGAGCCGAGGTCACCCCGCGCGACCTGCCGATCCTGGTTCGCCAATCTCTGCCGGACCTCAGCCCAACCAGTGCGAACAAGATGTTCAATGCCTACATCAAGTCAACCGCGTCCGCCCCGAACATCACTGATTTCAACCAGGTTCCGGCAAAGGATGCGATCGACCACAAACGGGCGAACATCGAGAACTTCGCAATTCCGTTGATTTCCGGGATGAAGAACGAAACCCATGATCTTGCTTTTGTCCGCTATGAAAACTCCCGGGCCGGCGACGGAATAAAGGTTACAGCGGGCTATACCCCTTCATATACCGCAGTCGTTAGCTCCCGAGAGCTCGTCGATCGCCTGGAACAGGCGTATTGGTACGACGATGAAGATGACGAACGAGGAAACTACTACAACAACGTAGTGGCCCCGCGACTTCAGTATCTGAAGGATCTGATGGGCCTCGACCCCGACGGTGACGGTCCGGATTCTCGATTCACGGAAACAGCGGTAATCGTTGCCAATCCCAAGTCGAAGTCAACTCCAGGCATTGATCTGCCCGGTGTAAAGTTCAGGGTTCCAATCCTCCGTCGTGCCCGCCGCACGGGCACGGGACGCAATGACATCATCGGTTCAGATCGCAAGCATAGCTACGCCCTGGAAAGCGTCGCCGCTGGATTACCAGCCACCTACCCACGGAACGAAGATTGGGGTCATCTGTCAGACAAGAAGCGCCGAGAGTTTGACACGCACCCGACGTCATTCCGGGTTGATCCCACTGCCGAGCCGTTCGAACTCGACAGCGCTGCCAGGCACACCCGCGGAGCGATCCTGTTGACGTTTTTCGACGACCGGGAAGAGGATGACGTTGCCGAAATGTATCGCAAGCACGGCAGGATCCGTTGGTCTCCTCCGGATTTCAGAAAGGGTGAAGTTGGCGTGCAGATCTCGTTGAATTCGCCGCACGCTCCAATCTCCGCCCAAGGCCACGATGCGATCGTGTGGGGAGTCCACGTCCCGGCGAAGCGCGACAAGCCCACCGTGTCAAAGGCCGAAGTCAAGGCTGAGGCCTCGTCCTGAAACTAGGTTTGCCCCCGTAACCGATTGTGTCATCGGCAATCGGGGGTGTCCTCGACACTCTCGTTGAGAATCTCGTTTACGGCCCCCACCACCCACCCGCCATTTCCGAATCATGGAAACCACCCTGAGCCGAGCCCACGCGACAGAAGGCCAGCTCGGTGGGGTTCGAGAGAGCTCGTCGCGGTTAGCGACCTGACCGGCGCAGGCTCCCAGGTCAACTTTAGCCCTAACCTCAGTGATCAGACCCGCGCCGGGAGTCTCAGCTGCCCCCTACCTGAGTGGAAAGCGAAAACGACGACCGCACCACACGTAAGGGTTTTCGAACTGCGCGATCCGAAAAGAGGCGCTAACCCCGAACATCAACCGCTCGATCCACACCGGCACCACAGGTGATTTCAAACCCATACCGCTGGTACGCGATGGGGTTTTGGATGACACACGTCCAGTCTCCGATGGTGCGCATGTTGGAATTTGTCGAAGGGTCACTTCCCAAGAGTGTCACCTGACCTCACATCCCGCCGGGGCCCTTCACCTT
Source organism: Corynebacterium hansenii (assembly GCF_030408795.1). Taxonomy (NCBI): domain Bacteria; kingdom Bacillati; phylum Actinomycetota; class Actinomycetes; order Mycobacteriales; family Corynebacteriaceae; genus Corynebacterium; species Corynebacterium hansenii. The sequence goes on along the minus strand of NZ_CP047211.1, from coordinate 1,370,396 downwards.
GCTCTCCAACGCGCCGGTGCTCGCGGACGAGGCCTCGCCAACGGAACCGGCGCCGCCGGGGACCACCGGGCTGTTCGGAGTCTTCCCGTCCTTGAACACGACCTTCGTTCCGCCCGCCTCACACGCGAAATCGGCCCCGCCCAGTGCCGTGCGACTGAAGCCATGCGCGTTGATGCGCCGACCGAACTTCAGCGTCTTCATTCCCCTCCGATCAATCGGATGCAGGTCCGTCGTGAGCCCGGCATCGCCCGCGAGAGTCATTTCGAACAGCGAGACCGGCACGTGGTTTTGCGGGTCACGGGGAGGCGAGGAAAGCTCGACGTAGCATCCGACGCCGCTCAGCGGGGAGCTTTCGGGAGCGATCACGCACGCCGTTTTGCCATCCTCGAGCAAGAACGCATACCCGCCATCGCCGTACTTGTACTGGTCGGGGCGCACTTCTTTCGCCCGACCATCGGCCGCCTTTTCGGCGGTCGAGGCCGCCGGCTTCTTCTCGAGACCACCGGTCTTCCCGGCATCTCCGGTCTCGATCGAGCGGTCCGCGCCGGTGACGCTGAACCACGCACCCTCGTCCCGGCACTTCAAGGTCGAGTCATCGACCATGCCGCAAGTGACGGATCCGAACGAGACCTTCTGGCCGGCGACCAGTTCCTTTTCCGGCGGGATGCCGCCGGTGAAGTCGTAGTTGACGAATTCGACCGCACCCCCGGTCAACTCGATGCCATTCGGTCGCCCCGGCAGGGACTTCGTCGCATCCGGAGCCGACGCATCGGGCTTGCCCAAGCACGAAACCTTGCCGTCCTCCGCCAGGCAGAGGCCGACGACGTTGCCGCCGGTTCGGAAATCAAAGGCGTGGATGTCCGAACGCGGCCGCAAGTCGAATTCGCCGGCATCGACCTCGGTCAACCCATCGAACTCGTCGACCTGCGCCGCCAGTTGCCCCGATCCGGACGGAGCCCGGGCCCAAGCGCCGTCGCAAAGCAGGCGGTGACGCCGGGAACGGAACCTACAGAACCATCGCGGCGATCCAGCCTGCCGCGAGCAGCGGCAGGTTGAAGTGCAGGAACGTCGGGATCACGGAATCGCGGATGTGATCGTGCTGGCCGTCGGCGTTGAGGCCCGACGTCGGACCCAGCGTGGAGTCCGACGCCGGCGAACCGGCGTCGCCCAGCGCGCCGGCCGTGCCGATGATGGCCACCGTCGCCAGCGGCGAGAAGCCCATCGCCGTGCACAGCGGCACGTAGATGGCGGTGATGATCGGCAGCGTGGAGAACGACGAGCCGATGCCCATGGTGACGATGAGCCCGACGATGAGCATCGCGATCGCCGCCGCGGCCTTCGATCCCGCGAACATGTCGGCCGACGCCTCGACCAGCGGCTGCACGTCGCCGGTCTTGGTCATCACGGCGGCGAAGCCCTGCGCGGAGATCATGATGAAGCCGATCAGCGCCATCATCTTCATGCCCGCGGTGAAGACGTCGTCGGCCTGGCGCCACTTCACGCCGCCGGTGACCATGAACACCGCCAGGCCGGCCACCGCGCCCATCAGCAGGGACTCCGCCTCGAAGTCGGTGGACTGCATCCACACCTGGATGGCGAACGTGACGAAGATGGCCGCCAGGGCGATGTAGATCTTGCGCTTCTCGATGCTCCCCGACGCCACCGCCGCGATGCTGCCGACCGCCGCGGAATCGCCCGCCGCATCCGGGTCGCCCGCGCCCGACTTGCGCGGCGCCCCCGTCCCGGTCGCCTCGGCCATCTCGACGTCCGCGTACTCGCGCGGCTTGCGGTAGGTGACGAACACCGCCACCAGCAGGCCCGCGAACATGCCGGCCGCCGGGATGCCCATCGCCTGCAGGATGTTGATGCCGCGGGTGTCCAGGCCCGCGTTGCCGATGTTCGCCAGCAGGATGTCGTTGAGGAAGATCGAGCCGAAGCCCAGCGGGATGAACATGTAGGTGGTCACCAGGCCGAACGTCAGCGCGCACGCGGCGGCGCGGCGGTCGATGCGCAGCTTGTTCATCACGTACAGCAGCGGCGGCACGATCAGCGGGATGAACGCGATGTGCACCGGGATGAGGTTCTGCGACAGCACCGCCATCAGCGTGAAGCCCGCGAGCAGCGACCACTTGACCACGCCCACCGCCCGGCTGTTTTCCGAGGGATCCTTGCCCGTGACCGCGCCGATGATCTTGTTGGCCAGCAACTGCGGCAGCCCCGACTGGGCGACGGCCATGGCGAAGGCGCCGAGCAGCGCGTAGCTCAGCGCGATGCGCGCGCCGCCGGAGAGCCCTTCCTGGAACGCCACGAGCGTCCCGTCGAAGCCGAGACCGCCGAGCAGACCGCCGACGAGTGCGCCGATGAACAGCGCGAGGACGACATGGACCCGCGATACCGCGAGGACGAGCATCACCAGAACGGCGATCAAGACGGAATTCATGAGAAAAACCTTAGTGAACGCCCACGCCATTGCCGCATCGAACGGCGCAGCGTGCCAGTGATATCCCCGACACCGCCGGCGGCTACCCTGGTCGTCAACCATGTCTGAGCAGAAATCCCATTCCGGCCGCCCCGATCGCGGCGGTCAGCGACGCGCGCGCCGCGACGCCGGCGCCTCCCGCGGCGACCGCCCGCACGTCGACAAGCGGCCCGTCTACGCCCGCCTGGACGGCGTCACCTTCGCCGAGGCGCGCAGCTTCCGCCGCCGCCTCAAGCGGGCGTCGGCCCCCGCGGCGATCCACGCGATCTCGGAGGACATCGAGCTGGCGCGGCTGCGGGTCGAGGAGCGGCGCGCGTCGATCCCGAAAATCACCTACCCGGCGTCGCTGCCGGTGTCGGCCCGCCGCGACGACATCGCCGAGGCCATCGAGAACAACCAGGTCACGGTCATCGCGGGCGAGACCGGCTCGGGCAAGACCACGCAGATCCCCAAGATCCTGCTCGACCTCGGCCGCGGCGTGCGGGGAAAAATCGGACACACGCAGCCGCGCCGCCTGGCCGCCCGCACCGTCGCCGAGCGCATCGCCGAGGAGCTGGGCGAGAAGATCGGCGGCCACGTCGGCTACGCCATCCGCTTCGACGACCGGGTCGGCCGCGACACGTGCGTCAAGCTCATGACCGACGGCATCCTGCTCGCCGAAATCCAGCGCGACCGGCTGCTGCTCGACTACGACACGATCATCATCGACGAGGCCCACGAACGCAGCCTCAACATCGACTTCCTGCTCGGCTACCTCAAGCGCCTCCTGCCCAAGCGCCCGGACCTGAAGGTCATCATCACCTCGGCGACGATCGACCCGGAGCGCTTCGCGGAGCATTTCGCCGACGCCGACGGCAATCCCGCGCCGATCATCGAGGTGTCCGGCCGCACGTACCCCGTCGAGGTCCGCTACCGGCCGCTGGTCGTCGAGGAGACCGTCACGCGCAAGAACGGGCAGGTGGAAACGCGCGTCACGGACATCGACCCGGTCGACGGCGTGGTCGACGCCTGCCGCGAGCTGATGCGCGAGGGCGACGGGGACATCCTGGTGTTCTTCTCCGGCGAGCGCGAGATCCGCGAGGCCGCCGAGGCCATCGACGGCCAGAAGTGGCGCGGCGTCGAGGTCCTCCCCCTCTTCGGCCGCCTGTCGAACGCCGAGCAGCACCGGGTCTTCGGCCCGCATTCTTCGCGCCGCATCGTGCTGGCCACCAACATCGCCGAAACGTCGCTGACCGTGCCGGGCATCCACTACGTCGTGGACACGGGCACCGCCCGCATTTCCCGCTATTCCACGCGCACGAAGGTCCAGCGCCTGCCCGTCGAGCCGGTCAGCCAGGCCAGCGCCAACCAGCGCTCGGGCCGGTGCGGCCGCGTCGCCGACGGCATCGCCATCCGCCTGTATTCCGAAGAGGACTTCCTGTCGCGGCCGGAGTTCACCGACCCGGAGATCCAGCGCACCAATCTGGCTTCGGTCATCCTCCAGATGGCCAATTTGGGGCTTGGCGACGTCGCGGCCTTCCCGTTCGTCGACGCACCCGACCACAAGGCCATCCGCGACGGCGTCCAGCTCCTCGACGAACTTGGCGCGCTGGCCAAGCCCGAGGCGGGCGCCGGGACGTCGTCAAGCGAAAAGCGGGGGCAGGAACCGGAGCTGGCGTTGACGCCCACCGGCCGCGAACTGGCGCGCATCCCGGTCGACCCGCGGCTCGCGCGAATGCTCGTGGAGGCGCACGTCAACGGCGCGCTGAAGCCGGTCACCGTGGTCGTCGCGGCGCTGAGCCTGCAGGACGTCCGCGAACGACCGCTGGAGAAGCAGGCGCAGGCCGACCAGGCGCACGCCCGGTTCAAGGACACGACCAGCGACTTCCTCTCCTACCTGAAGCTGTGGGACCACCTGCAGGCAAAGCGCCGCGAACTATCCGGCAACCAGTTCCGCAAGATGTGCCAGCGCGAGTTCCTGCACTACATGCGCGTGCGCGAATGGCAGGATCTGATCCGCCAGCTCAACCAGGTCGTCGCCGATCTCGGCTGGAACTGGTCGGTCGAGGGCAACGAACCCTCCCCCGACGCCATCCACCAGTCGCTGCTGGCCGGCCTGCTGTCGCAGATCGGCGTGCGCGAAGGCGAGGGCAAGGAGTTCACCGGCACCCGCAACACCAAGTTCCTGGTGCATCCGGCGTCGGCGCTGTCGAAGAAGCCGCCGCGCTGGGTGATGGCCGCGGAGATCGTGGAGACCTCCCGCACCTTCGCCCGCGACGCCGCCCGCATCGAGCCCGCGTGGGTGGAGAAGCTGGCCTCGCACCTGCTCAAGCACCAGTACTCCGAGCCGCACTGGTCCACCAAGCGGGGCGCGGCGATGGCGTACCAGAAGTCGACGCTCTACGGCGTCCCCGTCATCGTCGACCGCGCGGTGCCCTACCACCGCGTCGACCCGGCGGCGGCGCGCGAGATGTTCATCCGCCACGCGCTCGTCGACGGGGAATGGACCACCCACCACAGGTTCTTCGCCGACAACCGCGCGAAGCTCGAAGAGGCCGCGCGCATCGAGGACAAGGCCCGCCGCCGCGGCATCGTCGTCGACGACGACACCCTCTACGCCTTCTACGACGCCAAGATCCCGCAGTCCGCGACGACGGCCGCGAACTTCGACCGGTGGTGGAAGAAGACCTCGCAGTCGGACCCGCACCTGCTCGACTTCGACCCCAATGCGCTGGTTAATCCGGATTCCCACGACGTGTCCGCGGTGGCGTTCCCGGATCTGTGGCAGCAGGGCACGCTGGATTTCCGGCTGTCCTACCGTTTCGAGCCCGGCGCCGACGACGACGGCGTCACCCTCCACGTCCCCGTGCCCCTGCTCGCCGGCCTGCGCGACGAGGGCTTCGATTGGCTGGTCCCCGGCCTGCGGCAGGAGCTGGCGGAATCGCTGATCCGCACGCTGCCGAAGGCTTCGCGACGTTCCGTCGTCCCCGCCCCCGATTTCGCCGCCCGTGCGCTGGCGTCCATGACGCCCTACGCCCGGCCGCTGCGGGAGTCGCTGGCCGATGCCCTGCGGCAGTTGGGCGGCTCCGGCATCAACGCCGACGACTTCGACGTGACTAAGCTGCCGCCGCACCTGCGGTTCAACTTCGCCACCGTCGACCGCCGCGGCAAGGTCACCGACCAGGACCGGGACCTGAAGGCCCTGCAGAAGCGGCGCGCCGGACAGGTGACCACCGCCGTGTCCAAGGCCGCGGGCGCGTCCGAGCACGCCGCGGTGAAGCAGTGGACGGCCGACAACATCGGCGCGGTGCCGGAAACCGTGGAGAACACGGTCGATGGCCAGAAGGTCACCGCGTATCCGACGCTGGTGGCCACGAAGGACGGCGTCGCCGTGAAGGTCGTGCCCACGGAGGCGCAGGCCAAGGCGTCGCTGGTGACCGCGACCCTGACCATGCTGCTGCGCGATTGCCCGGTGCAGGCGAAGTCCATGGTCAAGGGGCTTCCGCTGCAACAGCGCGTGGCCGTCGACGCCTGGCCGCACGGAGGCGCCGAAGGCCTGGTCGAGGATTGCCGCGTCACCGTCGTCCGCGACCGCATGATGGACGCCGGCGGCCCGGTGCGCGACCCCGCCGAGTACGCGAAGCTGCGCGATTCGGTGAAGCCGCAGGTGCCGGGCCAGGTCCGGCAGCTCGTCGTCGGCATGGCCAAGGCCCTGCCCGCGTATCACCGGGTGGTGTCGCAGTTGAACGAGTGGGACGGCCCGGCGATCGACGACATGCGCGGGCAGTTGGAGTTCATGCTGCCCAAGGGCGCCGTCGCGCGACACGGGTGGGCACATCTGCGTCACCTGCCCCGTTACCTGGAGGCGATGGAGATCAGGCTGGCCGACATGGCAACGGATCCCGACCGCGATGCGGAGCTGGAGGACGAGGTCGCGGAGGTCGCGGAGCATCTGGAGAAGCGCCTGGCCCGTCTTCCCGAGGGCCGGCGCAAGTCCGCCGCCGTGCGCGACATCGGCTGGATGATCCAGGAGCTGCGGGTGAGTTTGTTCGCGCAGCGCCTGGGCACGGCTCGGACGGTGTCGCCGCAGCGCGTGAAGAAGGCGATCGACAAGCTGCGGTAGAACCGGGCGGGGCCGGGCCATCGCGCCCGTGCTTCCCGGGCGGGGCGGCTGGCCTCGCTTGCCCGGTGCCGGATTCGTGCCGCGTTATGACCGGCGCTGTCTACTTGCCGTGCCCCAATCGCCGCGGCTTACTTTTCGCGGTTGCGCAGCGCCAGGATCTCGTTTTCGAAGTCCTGCGCGGAGGTGAAGGACTTGTACACCGACGCGAAGCGCAGGTAGCCGACTTCGTCGAGGTCGCGCAGCGGTTCGAGGATCGCCAGCCCGATGTCGTTGGAGTTGACGCGCGGAGTGCCCTTGGAACGAAGGGTCTCCTCCACCTGCTGCGCCAGCAGCTTCAGCGACGCCTCGGGCAGATCTCGGCCCTGGCACGCGCGTCGCACGCCGCGGATCACCTTGTCGCGGCTGAAATCCTCCACGACGCCGTCCCGCTTGACGACGATGAGCTGCGACCGTTCGAGGGTGCTGAAACGTTTCCCGCACGCCAGGCACTCCCGCCGGCGGCGGATGGTCATACCGTCGTCGATGAGACGCGAATCGATGACCTTCGTCTGGTCATGGTGGCAAAACTGGCAATGCACGCATACGAGCATACGGGGCCGGGCGGCCACCTCTTAATCGCCCGTTAGGCCACTCGACGGTGCGCCGGCTGCCCTACTTGAGCGCGGCGTCCGCCGTGTCCGACGCACCATTCGCGCCGGTGGAGGAGACGCCGACGTAGGTCGGGGCCGGAGGGGCATCGGGGGTCGGCGCCCCCAACCCGGAGAAGTGGAGCATGAGCCCGAACACGGCGCCCACGCCGGCGACGATGGCGAGGGAGACGGCATTGCGCCGCACCCCCTGGACGGGGCCCCGCACGATCGAACGCCCGTCGCGCACGTGCGCGATGTTCGAAACACCGTGGGTGGGCGCCGAATTGAGTTTCATTCCCCGTGTGTTCGGACGCCGCGAGGGCCCGGAAACACCGCCCGGGCGACGACTGGAGGGCCGACGTGAAGTGCGGACCCGCGTTCGATCCGCGGGCGCACCGGTTCGAACACCGGAGGCCTTACCACGGTCGCGCTCCGGCGGCGACGCGGGGCGCGACTGCTCCCCGACCCACGACGGGACGTAGAGTCCCAAGTCGTCGTTGTACCAGTTCACGGTGGACGTGCGGTAGTCTTCGATAAAGGCGGTCATCGGTTGGTTCCTTCCATCCGGTCATCCGCGGTCAGGATACGAAACGGATTCGAAAATGCCGCCCGAATTCACTGCACGGATGTTCGACTGCGTTCCTGTGTTCGATTTATAGCACCGCGTTCGGATCCCGTCCAGACACGGGGGCGAAAACTTCGAACAGTTGTGCCACCCCGTCGTCGTTTGGTGTAGTGTCGTGTTCGAACGGCAGGCACGGGTTCGCAGACCCGATCGTCCCGATGGCCGATCGACCAGAGCACGACGCAATCGAGCACGACCTAACCCAGTGGGAGTGGAAACATGGCCGACAAGAAGCAGCCGAGCAAGCAAGCGTTGACCGATCGCCAGCGGCGGATCCTCGAGGTCATCCAGGACGCGGTGTCGTTGCGCGGGTACCCGCCGAGCATCCGGGAGATCGGCGACGCCGTCGGGCTCAACTCGACATCTTCCGTGGCGTACCAGCTCAAGGAACTGGAGAAGAAGGGCGCGCTGCGCCGTGACCCCCACAAGCCCCGCGCCGTGGACGTGCGCGATCTGAAGCAGAAGCTCGACACCCACGCGGGCAAGCCCGGTCCGAAGCCGAAGACGGCCACCGTCCCCGACGTTCCGGAAGGCGCCGCCGCCCCCACCTACGTCCCCATCGTCGGCCAGATCGCGGCCGGCAACCCGATCCTCGCGGAGCAGAGCATCGACGAGCACATGGCGCTGCCCGCCGAGCTCGTCGAGTCCGGCGAGCTGTACATGCTCCGCGTCGTCGGCGAATCGATGGTCGACGCGGGCATCTTCGACGGCGACTGGGTCGTGGTGAAGTCGCAGCACACCGCCGAGAACGGCGATTACGTCGCCGCGATGATCGACGGCGGGGCCGACAGCGAGGCCACCGTCAAGGAATGGCACGAAGACCGCTCGGGCAAGTGGCTGCTCCCCCACAACGAGGCCTTCGAGCCAATTCCGGTCGACGCGGGCGTGACCATCCTCGGCCGCGTCGTCAGCGTCCTGCGACGGCTTTAACCGTCATATCGCGTGAGGCTGCGGACGCCGGCTATTGGGGCATCGCGGGACCTGGGATGGTCCAGTGCCGGTGGGTGCCCGCGACGAACGCAGGCTGATGGGCTGGCGGACGCCCACCGATGGAGGCGGCAGCCGGAGAATCGCCGCACCGGGCACCCGCCCTCCCTCCATCCGGTCGATGCACGGCACTTTGACGTAAACCCACCCCGAATGCGCAACCCCACCCGTTACAGCGGGTGGGGTTGCGCATTCGGGGTGGGTTAGCCGGTGCATCCCAGCGGGTTGCGGTGGCGGGACGGCTCAACCGCCGCAGAAGCCAATCGCAACGTCACGGGACACAATTGCCGGCGGCCCGCCACTACTCCAAGCCGAAAAGCTCGCGCACGGCGGCGCGGGCACCGTCGGCGTCCGACGCATCCAGCGCGACGCGGGCGGCATCGGCGCACTGTTGGGCGGTGACCTCAGCCAACTGCGCGCCCACGCCCGGCAGGGCCGTGGCCGCGGCGGACAGCGAGTTCACGCCGAGGCCCACGAGCACGCAGGCCAGCAACGGATCCGCGGCCGCCTCGCCGCAAACGCCCACGGGAGTGCCCGTGTCCCGGCCCGACTTGCACGTCATGTCGATCAGCCGCAGCACAGCCGGCTGCCACGGATCCGTCAGGTATGCCAGGTGCGGCGAAAGACGGTCGGCGGCCATCGCGTACTGCGTCAGGTCGTTGGTGCCGATGGACACGAAGTCCAGCACCTTCATCAGGTCGTGGCTCATCAGCGCGGCGGCCGGGATCTCGATCATCGCGCCCGGGGTGAGGCCGCGCTCGCGGCACAGGCCCGCGAACCACTCGGCCTCCTCCAGCGTCGCCACCATCGGCGCCATCACCCACGTCGGCGCCCCCTCGCCGCGGCCGGCCTTCTCCCCCGCCAACGCGATGGCGTCGAGCTGGCGCTCCATCAGGCCGGAGCTCGAGCGCGAGATGCGCAGACCGCGCACGCCCAGAGCAGGGTTGTCCTCGTGATCGAGGTTCGCGAACGCCAACGGCTTGTCCGAGCCGGCGTCCAGCGTTCGGAGCACGATCTTCGAATCCGGGAACGCCTTGAGCACCGAGGCGTAGATGTCGGCCTGGTTCTCCACCGTCGGCTCCGTCGCGGCGGACAGGAAGCACAGTTCCGTGCGGAACAGGCCGATGCCCTCCGCATCGCCCTCGGCCGCGATGCGTGCGGCGTTTCCGTCTCCGACGTTGGCCAGCAGCTGCACGCTCACGCCGTCTGCGGTGCGCCCGGGACCGGACCATGCCGCGATCTTCTCCGCCATCCGCGCGGCCTCGGCCACCGCGGCGTCCGCGACCTCCGGGTCCGGATCGACGGTGATCAGTCCCTTCGCGCCGTCCACGAGCGTCATGGAGCCTTCCTCGATGGCGCGCAGTCCCGCTCCCGCCGCGACGGCGCACGGCACGCCGAGCTGGCGGGCGATGATCGCGGTATGGGAGGTCGGGCCGCCCAACTCCGTCACCATCGCGACGAACAGCGCCGGATCCAGGGTGGCCGTGTCGGCGGGCGACAGGTCATCGGCGAGCAGCACGGAGGGAACGGTCACCGCGGGCAGCCCGGGCTCGTTCTCGCCGCGAAGCTCCGCGATGACTCGGTCGCGGATGTCCTCCAGGTCCGTGGTGCGCTCGGCCATGACGCCGCCGGCGGCCTTGAACATCTCGACGAACTTCTCGATCGCCGCCACCGTCGCCGACTCCGCGCTGATGCCGGACTTGATGTTCTTCACCGCCGCCCGGTGCCACCCGCGGTCCAGGGTGAGCTTCGAGGTGGCCAGCAGAACTTCCGCGGCATTGCCCTCGGCTCGTCCGGCCCGGGCGGCGAGGCGCTCCGAGACGGCGGTCGCGGCGGCCCGGAACCTTTCGACCTCGGCGTCGACGTCCCCGCCGGCGATCGGTTCCCCCTCGTGGGGCAGTTCGGGGCGCGGGCACACCCACACGGCGGGCGCGTAACCCACCCCCGGAACTACTGCGGTGGCCTTCAAGGATGCGGACGGGGACATGTGCTCTCCTGAAAACGTCGTGGATCGATTCACCTGGGGTGGACACGGTCCGGGGGAAATCGCTTTCCTCCGATACTACTCCACATTTCCCACACGGAAACCCAAATTTTGCTTGACTTTCCCACACATTCGGGCATAATCAGGAGTAGTTGAACACAGCCTATCGGCACCCCTCTGGACCGGCAATCCCAAGCCCAGAGCCCATAAACCCCAGCCCACAAACTGGCCCGGAAACGGGCAAACGACCCCCGAACGGACATCATTCAGGTTCGCGCCGGGAGGACACAGGAGACGACGTGTACGCAGAAGAACGCCGACGAAAGATAGCTTCGCTGACGGCCGTCGAGGGAAGGGTGACGGTGTCCGACCTCGCCCACCATTTCGACGTCACGGCCGAGACGATCCGCCGCGACCTCGCGCAGCTGGACGCCGAAGGGGCGGTGCACCGCGTCCACGGTGGCGCGGTCGCCGCCAAGTCGTTCCAGACGGTGGAGGTCAGCGTCGACGCGCGCAAGAAGGCCCAGAAGGACGCCAAGCGTTCCATCGCCCGCGCGGCGGTTGATTTCCTGCCGTCCTCCGGCGGCGGCGTGTTCCTCGACGCCGGCACCACGACCGAGGCGCTGGCCGAACTCATGGCGGCGTTCCCCGAGGAGCGGCACTGGTCCGTGGTCACCAACTCCCTCCCCAGCGCCCTGACGCTGGCGGGTGCCCCGTACATCGAGCTCCAGCTGCTCGGGGGCCAGGTCCGGGCCATCACGCAGGCCGTCGTCGGCGACGCCGCCCTGCGGTCGCTGGCGCTGATGCGCGCGGACGTCGCGTTCATCGGCTCCAACGCCCTGACCATCGACCACGGCCTCTCCACCGCGGACCCGCAGGAGGCCGCCGTCAAACGAGCCATGATCACCAACGCCCGCAAGGTGGTGGTCATGTGCGATTCCACGAAGCTCGGCCGCGATTTCCTGGTCAGCTTCGCAGCCCTCGACGACATCGACGTCGTCATCACGGACCCATCGGCCCCGCAGGCGTTCATCGACGAACTGCAGGACCACGACATCAAGGTGATCGTCGCCCGATGATTCTCACTCTCACCGCAAACCCGTCCATCGACCGAACCACGACCATCAAGGGCCCCCTCGAGCGGGGCGGCGTCTACCGTCTGGCCATGCAATCCGACGTCCCCGGAGGAAAGGGCGTCAACGTCTCGGCGGCCGTCGCCAATGCCGGCCACGAGACGCTGGCCCTCTACCCGGCGGCGAAGAACGGCCGCTTTTCCCGGCTGCTCGCGCAGACGACGATCCCGCACGAGGCGATCGACCTGCCCGACGAAGCCCGCGTCAATCTCACCATCGTCGAAGACGACGGCACGACCACGAAGCTCAACACCCCGGGGGCGCACCTGGAGGAAGAGGACATCGAACGCGTCCTCGGCCGACTCGTCCACCACGCGCCGCAGGCCTCCTGGGTCGTCCTCGCCGGTTCCCTGCCGCCGGGCGTGCCCGTCGACTTCTGGGGCACGTGCGTCCGCCGCGTCCGCGAGGCCAACCCGGATGCCGGCATCGCCGTGGACACCTCGGACGCGCCGCTGCTGTCGCTCGGCGAGTCCTTCCCCTCCACCGCGCCGGAGGTCATGAAGCCCAACGGCCTCGAACTCGGCCAGCTCGCCGGCCTGGACGGCCATGAGCTGGAAGAGCGCGCCGCCGCGGGCGACCTTGCGCCGGTCGTCGCCGCCGCCCGCCGGCTCAACGCGGCCGGCGTCGGCGAGGTGCTGGTGACGCTCGGCGCCGCCGGCGCGGCCCTCGTGCTCGACGACGGCCCCGCGCTCGCGGCCTCCCCTCCGCCCATCGTGCCGCTGTCCACGGTCGGCGCCGGGGACAGCTCCCTGGCGGGATACCTGCTCGCCCGCGAAGACGGGCTCGACCCCGCCGGCGCCCTGGCCCGCGCGGTCGCCTACGGCTCGGCCGCCACGTCGCTGCCCGGCACCACGATCCCGCGGCCGGACCAGACGAACCCGGACGCCGTCGTCGTCCGGGAAATCTAGGCGCCGCTTCCCCTCCGCCTCCTTCGCCCCCCCCTACCGCTCCCCACCTACCGCGCCGCTTCCCCGCTCACCGCCGTCTCTCCGGCCCACTTCAACCTGTCCGCTTCCCCCGTCTTCTTTCAATCTGCCCCCTCTTTCTCCCACCCCATCTCACTCAACCCCCCTCTTACCCGACGAGGAGTCCCCAATGTCATCCCAGGTCATCCTCCCGGAGCTCGTCGAACTCGACATCGCCCCGGGCGGTACCCCGGAGTCCGTCATCCGGCATCTGGCGTCGCTGGTCAGCACCTCCGGCCGCGCCGCGGACGCCGATGAGCTCGCCGCCGACGCCCTGGCCCGCGAAGCCAAGTCCGGCACCGGCGTGCCCGGCGGCGTGGCCATCCCCCACTGCCGCTCGGAGTCCGTCACCGAGCCGACCCTGGCCTTCGCCCGCTTGACCAACCCGGTCGATTTCTCGGGCCCCGACGGCCCCGCCGATCTGGTGTTCCTCATCGCCGCCCCCGCCGGCGGCGGCAAGGCGCACCTGAAGATCCTCTCCAAGCTCGCGCGCGGCCTGGTCAAGAAGGATTTCCGCGCCGCCCTGCGCGGCGCCGCGACCCCGGAGGAGATCGTCGACGTCGTCGACGCGCACCTCGCCGGAACCGCCCGCAAGTCCGCGACCGAGACCACCGCGGCGTCGGAACGCTCCGCCCCGGTACCCGCCACCCCGTCGACGCCGGTCACCCGCATCGTCGCCGTCACCGCCTGCCCGACCGGCATCGCCCACACTTACATGGCCGCCGACTCGCTGACGCAGGTGGCCGACGAACGCGACGACGTCGAGGTCGTCGTGGAGACCCAGGGCTCCTCGGCGGTGAAGGCCCTGCCGGCCGAAACGATCGCCGCCGCCGACGCGGTCATCTTCGCCACCGACGTCGGGGTGAAGGAACGCGGCCGCTTCGCGGGCAAGCCCGTCATCGAGTCCGGCGTCAAGCGCGCCATCAACGAGCCCGCCGCCATGATCGACGAGGCCGTCGCGGCCGCCTCCGACCCCAACGCCAAGCGCGTCGCGGGCACGGCGGTCTCCGAGGACGCCGCGTCGTCGTCAAGCGAAGGCGGTTCCGGCCTGGGCTGGGGCAAGCGCATCCAGCAGGCGGTCATGACGGGCGTCAGCTACATGGTGCCGTTCGTCGCCGCGGGCGGTCTGCTGCTCGCCCTGGGCTTCCTGTTCGGCGGCTACGAGGTCGCCGGCGTCGCCGAGCGCGTGTCGCAGGACTACACGCTGTGGAACCTGCCGGGCAACGACATCACGATGGCCGACGGCACCGTCACCACCGTCGAACGCTCCGGTTTCCTGCTCTACCTCGGTGCGGTCCTGTTCGCGACGGGCAACTTCGGCATGGGCGTGATCGTGGCCATCCTGTCCGCGTTCATCGCCTACGGCCTCGCCGGCCGCCCCGGCATCGCGCCGGGCTTCATCGGCGGCGCGATCTCCGTCGCCATCGGCGCGGGCTTCCTCGGCGGCCTGGTCACCGGCATCATCGCCGGCCTCATCGCCCTGTGGCTGACGTCGCTGTCCGTGCCGCGCTGGCTGGCGTCGCTGATGCCGGTGGTCATCGTGCCTCTGGTCGCCTCCGTCGGCGTCGGCCTGCTGATGTTCCTGTTCCTCGGCCGCCCGCTGACGTCGCTGATGAACTCCCTGGCCGCATGGCTGGGCGGCATGTCCGGCAGCTCCGCGATCCTGCTGGGCATCATCGTCGGCCTGATGATGTGCGCCGACATGGGCGGGCCGATCAACAAGGCCGCGTACCTCTTCGCCACCGCCGGCCTGTCCACGGGTGACGAGGCCTCCATGCAGATCATGGCTGCGGTCATGGGCGCCGGCATGGTGCCGCCGCTGGCGATGGCCCTGTCCTCCGCCCTGCGCCCGAAGCTGTACACCCAGGCGGAGCGCGAGAACGGCAAGGCCGGTTGGCTGCTCGGCGCCTCGTTCATCTCCGAGGGCGCGATCCCCTTCGCCGCGGCCGATCCGCTGCGCGTCATCCCGGCGATCATGGCCGGCGGCGCGGTCACCGGCGCGATGTCCATGGCCTTCGGCGCGGCGTCGCGCGCCCCGCACGGCGGCGTGTTCGTGTTCTTCGCCATCGACAACGTCCTCGGCTGGTTCGCGGCGATCATCGCCGGTGCGATCGTCGGCGCGGTGCTGGTCAGCGCGCTGAAGCAGCTGTGGCCCCGGAAGGTCGACACGGCCCCCGCGGTTTCGGGCGATGCCCCGGCCGCAGTCGCCGCGACCGCGTAAAGTCGGTAACCAAGGACAACCACCGAAAGGATCACCACCACCATGGCCTCCAAGACCGTGACCGTCGGTTCGACCGTCGGCCTGCATGCCCGCCCCGCGACGCTGATCGCCGATGCCGCCGCCGAGTACGACGAGGAGATCCTCATCGAGCTCGTGGACGCCGACGAGGACGACGAGCCCGCCGACGCCGCCAGCTCCCTCATGATCATGGCCCTGGGCGCCGAGCACGGCGACCAGGTCACCGTCACCTCCGACGATGCCGAAGCGGTCGAGAAGATCGCCGGCCTCATCGAGCAGAACCTGGACGACGAGTAGTCCCCCGCTTCTGCT
Organism: Corynebacterium hansenii; assembly: GCF_030408795.1. Taxonomy (NCBI): domain Bacteria; kingdom Bacillati; phylum Actinomycetota; class Actinomycetes; order Mycobacteriales; family Corynebacteriaceae; genus Corynebacterium; species Corynebacterium hansenii. The sequence continues at coordinate 1,354,941 of NZ_CP047211.1, read as the reverse complement.
TTGCGACGCCCGCGTGAGGGCGTCCACCCGAATGACGCGGCCCCGCCCGGAAGAGTGTCCGGGCGGGGCCTTCGCGTTCGTGCCGGGGCGCGGGGGCGCGCCATTCGTTCGCGGCGACGCTCTTGAGCCGCGCTACTCCCTGACGTCGGTGAACTGTCCTTCGCCGACGCGGCGGTAGAGCCACCGGAGCACCGGGTAGCCGGCGATGATGCCGACGGAACCCCAGGCGATGCCCTCCAGCTGAAGGGAGCCGATGGACAGGGTGAGGTTGCCGATGCCCGCGATCATCGCGGTGGCCGCGGCGACGAGGTTGACGGGGTTGTTGAAGTCGACGCCGTTGTCCATCCAGATGCGGATGCCCAGCATGCCGATGAGGCCGTAGAGCACCAGCGTCGCACCGCCGAGGACGCCCTCGGGGATGGTGAGGATCAGCGCGCCGAACTTCGGGATGAACGCCAGGGCGATGGCCGTGGCCGCGGCGACCCAGTAGGCGGCGGTCGAGTACACGCGGGTGGCGGCCATGACGCCGATGTTCTCGGCGTACGTGGTGGTGCCGGAGCCGCCGGCGGAACCGGCCAGCGTCGTGGCCAGGCCGTCGGCGATGAGCGCATCGCCGGCGAGGTCGTCGAGGTCGCGGCGCGTCATGGCGGACACGGCCTTGACGTGGCCGACGTTTTCGGCGATGAGCACCACGATCACGGGCAGGCCGATGAGCATGGCGTTGAGGTGGAACTCCGGCGCGTGGAAGTCCGGGAGCCCGAACCAGGCGGCCTCGCCCACCGACGCGGTGGCCTCCGGCGACAGGTTGCCGGTGGCGGTGGCGAATGCCCAGCCGACGACGACGCCGATGAGCACGCCCAGCCGGGCGACCATGCCGCGGCCGGCGACGGTGGCCACGAGGATCGTCGCCGTGGTCACCGCGGCGACCAGCGGCTGCGTGGCGAAGTTCTTCGCGGCGACGGGCGCCAGGTTGAAGCCGATGAGCGCGACGATCGCGCCGGTGACGGCGGGCGGCATGACGGCGTCGAGGGCGCGGCGGCCGGCCTTCTTCACGATGAAGCCGACGACCATGAGCACCGCGCCGGCGGTGACGACGACGCCCGCCTGCGCCCCGATGCCCTGCGCCTGCGTGGCGGTCAGCGGCGCGATGAACGCGAAGGACGAGCCGAGGTAGCTGGGCAGCCGGTTGCGGGTGATGAGGAGGAACAGGATCGTGCCCACGCCCGAGAACAGCAGCGTGGTGTTGACCGGGAAGCCGGTCAGCAGCGGCACGAGCAGCGTCGCGCCGAACATGGCGATGACGTGCTGCATGCCGATGCCGATGGTGCGCGGCCAGTCCAGGCGCTCCTCCGGTGCGACGACGGCGCCGGGCGCGATGGTGCGGCCGTCGCCGTGCACGTCCCAGCCGAACAGCCGCCCGCGGGCGGCCGGGTGGTCGGGGTGGTTCGGGTCGGTGGCGGCGTCGGTTCGCCCGGTGGCGGCGTCCGGCTCTGTGGAATTGATGTCCGGGCCGGGGTCCGTGGGGTGATGCTCGTTGGTCACGCGCGTGATGTTACGCGCCCGGCTCCGGCAAGTCGGGATCGACGATGAACTCCCCGAGTTCCCGTGCCATCGACTGCGGCAGCCGGACGTCCAGGACCGTGCCGTCGGCGCCGTACTGCTCGTCGAGGACGGTGGCCTGCTCGTGCAGGCGCGACACGACGTCGCCGCGGTCGAAGGGCACGAGGACCGAGACGTGGGCGTCCATGGCGTTGAGCGCCAGCTCGATGCGCGTCTCCAGCTCGGCGATGCCCTCGCCGGTGGCGGCGGAGGTGAACACGACGTCGTCGAGCGCGTGGCGCAGTTCGGCGAGCGTCGCGGGCTCGGCCAGGTCGATTTTGTTGACCACCAGCAGCTCCGGCGGCACGTCGGCCTTCTGCTCTGCGGCGATGTCCTCGATGACCGTGTTGACGGTGCGGATCTGCTCCAGCGGGAACGGGTCGGAGCCGTCGACGACGTGGAGGATCAGGTCCGCCTCCAGGATCTCCTCCAGCGTCGAGCGGAACGCCTCGACCAGCTGCGTGGGCAGGTGGCGGACGAAGCCGACGGTGTCGGTGACGATGACCGTGCGGCCGTCGCGGAGCTCCGCGCGGCGGGTCGTCGGGTCCAGGGTGGCGAAGAGCGCGTCCTCCACGAGGACGCCCGCGCCGGTCAGCGCGTTGAGCAGCGAGGACTTGCCGGCGTTGGTGTAGCCGGCGATGGCGATCCGCGGCAGGTGGCCGGCCTTGCGGCGGGCGCGCTTGACCTGGCGGGAGGTCTTCATTCCCTCGAGTTCGCGGCGGATGCGGGCCATGTCCTGGCGCAGGCGCCGGCGGTCGGTCTCGATCTTCGTTTCGCCGGGACCGCGCAGGCCGACGCCGCCGTTGGAGCCGGCGCGGCCGCCGGCCTGGCGGGACAGCGAGTGACCCCAGCCGCGCAGCCGGGTGATCAGGTACTGCATCTGGGCGAGCGACACCTGCGCCTTGCCCTCCTTGGACTTCGCGTGCTGGGCGAAGATGTCCAGGATGAGCATGGTGCGGTCGATGACCTTGGCGTCGAGCTTGTCCTCCAGCGCGACGAGCTGGCCGGGCGAGAGCTCGCCGTCGGCGATGACGGTGTCGGCGCCGGTGGCCTTGACGATGTCCCGCAGTTCGGCGACCTTGCCCGATCCGATGTAGGTGCCGGGGTCGGGCTTGTCGCGCCGCTGGAGGACCGATTCGAGGACCTCGGAGCCGGCGGTTTCGGCCAGCGCGGCGAGCTCGTCCATCGCCGCTTCGGCTTCGGCGAGGGTGCCCTGGGTCCACACGCCGAGCAGGATCACGCGTTCGAGGCGCAGCTGGCGGTACTCGACCTCGGTGATGTCCTCGGCGTCGGTGGTGTGCGTGGCCGCGCGGGTCAGGCGGCGCAGGGAGGAACGGGCCTCCAGGTCGAGATCGCCGACGGTCGGCTGCGCGGCCGGGTTGTCGGGCGCGCCCCCGTCGGGCTTGCCGACGGTCGCGTCCCCGGCGAGGTCCTCGCCGGGCGACTCGTCGGGGTAAATGTCATTCATGGGGGTTTCAGTCATGTTCCGGCCATTGTCTCACGACCACCGCGAAAGCCCATATCGCCGCGCGCCCCGCCGTCCGCGCCTACCCCGTTTCCCCGGCGGTCAGGGCCTGCGGGTGAGCACGAGGGCGACGGGACCCCGCTCGCCCGCGCCGTTGCCGGACGACGAGCACGCTCCCCCGTCGGCCGTCGCATGGGCGCAGCCGCCGGACGGGCACGACGACGCCATCCGCTCGCGGCGCAGCGATCCGGTGCGCTCGAGGTGCTCGATGGCCGCGTCGACGGTGGCGCGGGACAGCCCGGTGCGCTCGGCGATCTCCGCGCGGGACGCCTCGCCGGAGGCGATCGCCTCGCGGACGGCGGACAAGGGGGTGCGCGCGGGACCGGGCGCGGGTGCGGGCACCGGTCGCCTGCGGGAAAAGAGGTTGGCCGGGAAGATGCTCACAGGAACAACCTCAGCACCTGGAAGACGGCGACGGCGAGCAGCCATGCGCCGAGCAGCTGGGCGACCAGGCCGAACAACGTCCACTTCAGGCCGATCTCGCGTTTCTGGGCGGCCAGCGTGGCCACGCACGGGGTGTAGGCGAGCAGGAAGATCATGAACGCCCACACCGCGGCCAGGCCGTGGCCGCCGGAGGTTTCGTCGAAGTCGGCCCTGATGTTCTCGGCCAGCGGGCTCGTGCGCTGCTCGTCGGGGTCGGAGTCGGTGACGTCCTCCACCGCGTAGGTCTGCGCCCACGTGGAGATGACGGCCTCCTTGGCCACGAACCCGGTCAACAGCGTGCCGGTCAGGGACCAGGATCCGAAGCCGGCGGGGGCGAACACGGGTGCCACGGTTTCGGAGACGGCGCCGTAGGCGGAGTCGCGGGGCGGCAGATTTTCGTCGGCCAGGCCGTATCCGGGGGCGACGGGCACGGACATGAGCGCCCACACCGCCACGACGGTGACCACGATGATGCCGCCGGCCGTGCGCAGGAAGCCCTTCAGCCGGGTCCAGGCGACCGACAGGGCCAGCCGCGGCATCGGGAGCTGATACCCCGGCAGGTCGATGACCAGCGGCTCGGAGGGCATCGCCCGCCACAGCGTGTGGCGCAGGATCAGGCCGGTGAGCACGACCAGGCCGATGGAGATCAGGTACATGAGGAACACGACCGTGCCCGCCGAACCCGGGAAGAACACGGCGGCGAGCATGACGTAGACCGTCAGGCGGGCGCTGCAGGACGTGAACGGGATGAGCAGCGCGGTGAGCACCCGGTGCCGCGGATTGCCCAGCACGCGGGTGGCCGAGATCGCCGGGACGTTGCAGCCGAAGCCGACGATGAGCGGGATGAACGCCTTGCCGGGCAGCCCGATGGCGCGCATGACGCGGTCGGTGACCACGGCGGCGCGCGCCATGTACCCGGAGTCCTCGAGCACGGCCAGGCACAGGAACATCAGGGCCATCAGCGGCGCGAAGGTGAGCACCATGCCCACGCCGCCGATGAGGCCGTCGACGACAAGTCCCGTCGGGACGGGGCCGCCGAGGCCGATGGCCCCCATTCCCGAGCGCGCCCAATCCGAGATCGGACCGGTGACCAGCGATTCGAGGCCGTCCTGGAGCGGCGCGGCGACGACGGTGGTGATCTGGAAGACCACCCACATCACGCCGAGGAACAGCAGCGGCCCGACCAGGGGGTTGAGCGCGACGCGGTCGATGCGGTCCGACCAGGTGGCCTTTTCGCCCCGGTCGGTCGTCGATGCGGCGACGACGCGGTCGATGTACGCGAACCGCGCCTCGTCGGCGGCGTCGGGGGCATCGGGGTCGCCGTCGGCGTCCGTTTCCGCCACCGCGCGGATGACTCGCGGGCACCCGGTCATGGCGCCGGCCACGGCGGTGCGGACGTCGTCGACGCGCGCACGGCGGCGCGGATCGACGGCGACGACGGGCACGCCGAGGGCGTCCTGCATCGCGGCGGCGTCGACGTCGACGCCCTGTGCCGCGGCCACGTCGGTCTTCGTCAGCGCGACGACGATGCGGTACGGGTGCTCGGCGATCTCCGAGAAGAGGTACAGGCCGCGGGCCGGGGCCGTCGCGTCAACGGCGACGATCACCAGGTCCGGGCGTTCCGCGGGTTCCCGGTTGATCAGCATCTCGCGGGTGAGCTCCTCGTCGGGGCTCATCGCGTCGAGGGAGTAGGCGCCGGGGAAATCGATGACGTCGTAGGTGACGTCGCCGGCCCGCCAGGCGCCGCGGCTGACCTCTACCGTCGTGCCGGGCCAGTTGCCCATCTGCGCCTTGGCGCCGGTCAGGGCGTTGAACAGCGTCGACTTGCCCGAGTTCGGTGCGCCGACCAATCCGATGACGGGCGAACCCGACGGCGCGGGCGAACCGCCGGCGCAGGCGTGGCAGCTCGGCGCGGTGGCGATGGGCTTGGCGGTGGCCTTCGGCGACGCGTTCATCGCAGGACGTCCATCAACTCGAGCGTGGCCCTGTCGATGGCGTAGCGGGACGTGCCGGACTTGATCACGCGGCCGCCGCCGGCGGTCTTCGGACCGACGGTGACGCTCATGCCCGGGCGCAGGCCCAGCTGGGCGAGGCGGCGGCACAGGCGCGGCTCGGTGCGCGGGGCGGAGAGCACGACGGTATCGCCGACGGCGACGTCGCACAGGCGATCGGGGGTGGGCGGTTCGGTGACGATCGGTTCCGTTTCCGAAACCCGTGCGCGCGCGCCGCGCGCCTTCAATCCCGACAGGCGGATGGCCATGACCGTGATCCTTCCAGGTCAACGACGCCAGCCACGCAAGTCTCCATTCCGAAAGCGCACGCTGGCTCAAACAACTGAGGACAGCCTACTGCCGTCGATCGGTCCAATGCCAGCGCATCTACGCAACTTCCGATGATCATTCCGTCACACCGCTACGGCGGGACTGGGCCGAATCGGATGCCCGCCGCAGCGGGACTGGGCCGAATCGGATGCCCGCCGCAGCGGGACTAAGATCCGGGATCATGACTTCCGACCTGAAGAGCATCGGCCTCGACTACCCGCGCTGGCAGGACGCCATCGAAGCGGCCATCGCCACGGACCACCTGTCCGTCATCGGCGAGGTTCGCGGCGGCCAGCTCGTTCGCTTCGAGGACCCGTCGGGCGCGCGCCTGCACGTCCTGGGCGTCGAGCCGTTTTCCACGTTCGCCGGCTTCGCCGGGATGACGCAGGTCACCGCCCACGTTTCCGCGCTCGACGACGTCCTGGCGCTCATCGAGATCGTCGCCGACGACCCGTCGCACCCGGAATTCGACAAGGTCGTGGCCACCGCCACGTGTCATCTGGCGCAGTCGCCGCTGCTGGTCGACGAGGGCACGCAGACCTTCGAGCACGTCAATCTCGCGGCGCTCGGCGTCGACGTCGCGGTCGACGTCGACGCAGCCGCCCACGAGGGCCGCACCGGGCAGCGGCCCGGCGACGTCCGATTCACGGGCGCCGAAGCGGTCACCGGCGCGGCGGCCGGCGCGAAGTCCCCGGACGCCTCGGCGACGCTGTCGGGCGTGGTCAACGCTTCCGACGAGCGCGTCAACTCCCTGACCGGCCAGAAGTTCCGGGTGCTGCACCTCGACGTGCCCATGCCCCTCGACGTCCTCGTGCCCGCGGACCTCACCCCCGCCCCGGAGATCGGCACCGTCGTGTCCGGCACCTTCCTCCTCGTCGGCGAGGTCATCGCACCCCAGGGCTGCGGCGATTCCTGCGGCGACGGCGGCTGCGGCTGCGGTTCCGGGGGCTGCGGCGGCCACTGACGGCCCCGGCACGGCGCCGACGAACACACACCGGCGCAGACGGTTCAGCCCGGCTCAGGCCCCCAAGGCCGTCACGTCGATCTCTCCTCGCGCCACGAGCACGGAGGGGCCGGTGAGAATCGACGTCGCTTCGGTGATCTCCACCGTCACCGTGCCGCCGGGCACGTGGACGTCGACGATGCCCGTGCCGCGTCCCGCATCCGCCAGCGCCGACACGGCGGCCGCGACGGTGCCGGTGCCGCAGGAGCGGGTCTCCCCCACGCCGCGTTCGACGACGCGCATGTGGATCGCCCCCGTGTCCCCCGGCTCCCCCGCCCCTTCCATTGGCGTGGCCACTTCCAGGTTGACGCCCGCGGGGAACATCCCGGCGTCCACCTCGGGCACGCCGTCGAGGTCCAGCCGGCGAAGCCCCTCGGCGTCGAGCCCCGGCAGCACGCACGCCAGGTGCGGGTTGCCCATGTCCACGCCGACGCCGGCGTAACGCCCCGCCCCCAGGAACGCCGTCGCCGCACCGAGCACCACGGGCGCCCCCATGTCGACGGAGACCGTGGCACGTGTGGCGGTGACGTCGTCAAGCGACACGACCTTCACGCCCGCGCGGGTGCCCACGCGCAGGGCCGCCGTCTCATCGGTCAGGCCGGCGGCCACGAGGTGATGGGCGAAGACGCGGACGCCGTTGCCGCACATCTCCGCGATGGAACCGTCGGCGTTGCGGTAGTCCATGAACCAGTCGTCGGCCCGGACCTCGTCGGGCTCGCCGGCCCGCGGCAGCGCGTCGAGCACTCCCGCCCCGACCAGCGCCCCGGCGCGCGCCACGCGGAGCAGGCCATCACCGCCGATGCCCGCGCGGCGATCGCACAGCGCCGCGACCAGGTTGTCCGGCAGTTCCAGCTGCGCGTCCGCGTCGGGGATGATCACGAAGTCGTTTTCCGTGCCGTGTCCCTTGGCGAAGGCGAGGGTTCCCATTGCGAGGGGTCCGGTTGCAGAGTTTTCGGCGGCGGCGTTTTCCGCGGCGGTGTTTCCGGCGGCGGGGGTCTCCGATGCGGGCGTGTTCGGGCTCATTGCCCGAATGCTACGCGGCGGATGTTGCGCTCACGTTAACGCGGCCAGCGCCTGCTCCCGCACTGCATCGCCCCCGGTCCCGGCGGCGTCGAGCCACGTCACGCGGGGGTCGCGGGTGAACCAGGATTTCTGGCGGCGCACGTACCGCCGGGTGCCCGTGATGGTCCGCTCGATGGCCTCGGCGAGGTCGTACTCGCCGTCGAAATGCGCCAGCACCTGCGCGTACCCGATCGCCCGGCTGGCGGTGACGCCCTCGCGCAGCCCCTCGCCCAACAGCCCCTCGACTTCATCCAGCAGGCCCCGCTCGAACATGAGGCGGGTCCGCCGCTCGATCCGGTCGTTGAGCCACTCCGGCTCCGTGCCCAGCCCCAGGATCCGCGTGCCCCACCGCGGGGGCGCGTCGATCGGAGGCTTCGACGCCCCGAAGGGTTCGCCGGTCAGCTCGATGACTTCCAGGGCGCGCACGATGCGGCGGGGATCGCGCCGCTCGATGATCGCCGCGGCGGCGGGGTCGACCTCCGCAAGGTGGTCATGGAGCTTTTCGACGCCCACCTCCTCCTGCACGGCCTCCCACTTGGCCCGGACGTTCGCATCGGTCGGCGGGAACCGCCAATCGTCGACGAGCGCCTGCACGTAGAGCATGGAGCCGCCGACGAGGATGGGCACGTGGCCGCGCGCCATGATCGCCTCGACGTCGGCGACGGCCTCCTCCTGGTACTTGGCCACGGACGCCGGCTCGGTGACGTCCAGGACATCGAGCTGGTGGTGCGGGATGCCGCGGCGCTCCTCCACGGTGAGCTTCGCGGTGCCGATGTCCATGCCCCGGTAGAGCTGCATGGAATCGACGTTGACGATCTCGCCGCCGAACTCCTCCGCCAGCGCCAGGCCGAGATCGGACTTGCCCGACGCCGTGGGCCCGATCACGGCGATGGGAGTCCGCGCGCCGTCCACGCCTTCGCTCATGACTCCCACTCCCATTCGGCGACGTGGTAGCCGACCCCGTGGGGCGCCCCGCGATACGTGGCCCGGGCGGCGAAGGACCGTGCGCCCGACTTCAGCTCCGCGCCGAATGAGGCGAGGGCCTGCCACACCCCCATCGTGTGCAGGCCGACGCGGTCGCAGGCGGCCGGACCGAACGCGCCGAAGGGGTCGTCGCCGGGCTCGCCCCCGAACTCCCCCGCCGCGATGGCGGCGCACGCGTCGTCGATGGGCTCGGCCTCCGGCAGCAGCGTCAGCGGGGCGCGCGCGGTCAATGCGGCCGGCCCCTCCGCCACGACGACGATCGGCGCGGCGACATCCGCCCCGTCCCCGCCCCCGGGCTCGAATGGGTCCGGCAATTGCGCGGCGACGTCGACGTGCTCCGGATCCAGCCCCGTCTCGCGGATCACCCAGCGGGCCACCAATTCCGGCAGATGCGTGCCCCCGCCGACCTCGACGCCCGCGCCCCAGGCTCGGAAGGAGCCGGCGTGGGACGTCGCAAAGCGGTCGTCCGGGCGCCGCACGATGAGCGGCCGCGACCCGCCGGAGCCATCCCCCGCTGCCGGGCGCAGGACGCGCCGGGCGGCCGCCAGCACCTCCGCGCGGACCTCCGCCGCACCGGAATCGGCGCCGGAAAGCTCCGGGACCATCAGGGGCGCACCGGGGATGAGCAGGAGTCGTCGTGTCACGGCCTCGAATCTACCCGGCTCGCGCGCACCGCCCGGCAACCGTTGCGGCGCGGTCGCGCGTCCTTTGCGATACTCGGTGTGAGGAATGTGATCCGGCAGCCGTGCCGCGCGGCTAAAGCACCGATTGGATAGAACCCATGACCGACAACACCCCCGCCCCGAAGCCCGGCCCCCGCCCCGGCCCCCGACCGGGAGGCAAGCCCCGCCGCCCCGCGGCCGCGGCCGGCGCGCCCGCCGCGCCCATCGTCCCGCGCAAGACCGACCCCGCCAAGTGGGGCCGCGTGGACGACGACGGCACCGTGTGGGTCCGCACCGCAGACGGCGAGCGCCAGGTGGGATCGTGGCAGGCCGGCACCCCCGAGGAGGGGCTGGCCCACTACGGCGCCCGCTACGACGACCTGGCCATGGAGATCGAGCTGCTCGAGTCGCGCATCCGGACCCACCCCGAGGAGGCCGCGACCGTGCGCTCCTCGGCGGCGGAGCTGAAGACCCAGCTTCCCGACGCCGCCGTCGTCGGCGACCTCGAGGCGCTGGACAAGCGGCTCGACGTGGTCCTGTCCCACGCGGACGAGGCCGGCGAGAAGGCGAAGGCGGACAAGGCCGAGCGCCGCGCCGCCGCCATCGCGAAGAAGGAGAAGCTCGCCGCCGAGGCCGAGGACATCGCCGAAAACTCGGAGGAATGGAAGGCCGCCGGCGACCGCCTCCGCGAGATCCTCGGCGAGTGGAAGCAGATCCGCGGCATCGACCGCAAGACCGACGACCAGCTGTGGAAGCGCTACTCCCGCGCCCGCGACGCCTTCAACCGCCGCCGCGGCAGCCACTTCGCCGAGCTCGACCGCAACCGCGCGTCGGCGCGCCGGGCGAAGGAAGCGCTCATCGAGGAAGCCGAGGCGCTGCAGCACTCCACCGACTGGGGCCCGACCGCCGCCGCCTACCGCGACCTGATGTCCCGGTGGAAGGAAGCCGGCCGCGCGCCCCGCGACGTCGACGACAAACTGTGGAAGCGGTTCAAGACCGCCCAGGACACCTTCTTCGACGCCCGCAACGCCGTCAACGCCGAGCGCGACAAGGAATTCGAGGCCAACGCGGAGGCCAAGGAGGCGCTGCTGGCCGAGTACGACGATCGCATCCGCCCGGACAAGGACCTCGACCACGCCCGCTCCGAGCTGCGCAAGCTGCAGGAGCGCTGGGAAGAGATCGGCTTCGTGCCGCGCGGCCGAGTCCGCGAGTTCGAGGAGAAGATCGGCCGGCTCGAGCGCCGCGTGTCCGAGGCCGCCGATTCGCAGTGGCGCCGCACCGACCCGGAGGCCCTGGCCCGCGTGCAGCAGTTCGCCGACCGCGCCACCGAGTTCGAGGCGAAGGCCGCCGAGTACGACGCCGCCGGCAAGGCCAAGAAGGCCGAGGAGGCCCGCGCGCAGGCCGCGCAGTGGCGCGAGTGGGCCGACGCCGCCGAGCGCGCCATCGAGGAGATGTAATCGGAGATGCCCCAGGGCACGACCGCCGGGCGCCGCATCGCCGTGGTCACGGGAGCCGCCGGGTTCCTCGGCGCGCACCTGTGCCGCAGGCTGGCCGCGCGCGGCGATGAACTGAGGGTGCTGGTCCACCCGTCCGACGACCTCACGGGCCTCGACGGCCTGCGCCTGATGGCCGTCCACGGCGACATCCGTTCGGCCGCGGACCTGGATCGGGTCTTCGCCGGGATCTCCTCCGGCACAGACGCCGACGCGGGCGCGGACGCCGACATCACGGTCTATCACCTGGCCAGCCGCATCACCATCGAGACGCGCGTGGACCCGGCGGTCCGCGACGTCAACGTCGAGGGCACCCGGCAGGTTATCGACGCATGCCGCCGACATGGTGCGCGGAGGCTGGTCTACGTCTCATCCGTGCACGCCATCCCCGAACCCGCCGACGCCTCCGACGCGATCACGGAACCGGACGCCTTCGACCCCGACGCCGTCATCGGCGGGTACGCGAAGACGAAGGCGGAGGCCACGCAGCTGGTCCTCGACGCCAACGACGGCGAGCTGGCCACGGTAGCAGTCATGCCCTCGGGCATCGTCGGCCCCGGCGACCGCGGCGGCGGGTACCTCACCGCCCTGGTCCGCGACATCGCGTCGGGATCGCTGACCTCGTACGTCGATGGCGGCTACGACTTCGTCGACGTGCGCGACGTCGCCGACGGCTGCATCGCGGCCGCCGAAAAGGGCCGCCCCGGCGCCGCCTACATACTCACGTCGCGGCGGATGAACATGGATGAGATCGTCCGGGTGTGCCGCACGGCCGTCGGCAAGCGGACCCTGAAATCCGTGCTGCCGATGTGGTTCGCGCGCTCCGTAGCGCCGCTGGCCGAGGGCTGGTACCGGCTGCTGCGCAAACCCCCGCTGTTCACGTCCTACGCGCTGCACACGCTGCGCTCGCCCGGGGTGTTCCGCACCGACCGGGCGCGCGCGGATCTGGGCTGGGAGCCGAAGGACCCCGCCGAATCGCTGCGCGACGTCATCCGGGAGACGACGGCGCGCGGCTGATAGGCGGGGTCCGGGCTCCTTCGACGGAGCGTCGGGACGGGATCGGGGTCGGGGGCGGCGTGCGCCCCCTACTTCTCCCGCTGGTCGGAATGCTCCGGATGTTCCCGCTGCTCGGACCGTTCCGGCTGCGCCGATTCCCCCGCCCGGGCCTCGGCCTGCTCCTGCTCGCGCTTCTCGCGGCGGCGCCGGGAGCGGTCGCGGCGATCGTCGACCATGGCGTCGACCTCCGTGCCGGTGTTGTCGATGAGCCCCGCGCGCAGGTACTGCTGCTGGGCGCGCAGCACCGGGTCCTCGTGGACCTCCTCCCGCCGCGCGGCGGCCAGCGCCGCCTGGAACGTCGACTTGCGGAAGACCACGAAGCACATCGTGATGGCCAGCAAGATGGAGAAGGCGATGCCCAGGGCCAGGCCCCAGCCGATGCCCTCCGACGCCTCCGACGGCGGACGCGACTGGCGCATCCACCCGGCGAACATCGAGTACACCGCCTGGATGCACGCGACCATCCATGTCACGAAGGCGACGACGGCCGACCGCGACAGGATCGTCGCCACGACCAGCAGCACGCCGACGAGCAGGATGATCGTGTAAATCCGCTCCGGCAGCATGGTGAAGTACCGCCGCGCCATGTCGGTGTCGAGCAGGACGTCGAAGCCCAGCACGTTGCCGGAATGCGGCGCGAAGAAAGTGAAGATCAGCCCCACGAGCAGGATGCCCATCGGGACGACCTGCTTGCCCAACTGGATTTCGCCGGCCGCCCTGCGCTCGGCCGCCCGCAGATCGCCGCGGAACTCGGCCAGCTTGTCGCTCGAGGCGCCTTCGGCCGGCGCCGCGTTTCGGTCAGTCACAACCGCAACCCCTGTCCTGGTTCATCGTCTGGCCCATGGCCGGCGTCGACGGCCGACCCACCGCGGGCAAGCCTAGTCCCACTCCGATCGGCGCGGTCGTCGGGGTGTTGCCCGCCTCCCACATGTCGCCCGCGCGGGTGCGGCGGTGACCGGTCACACCCGAGTCGGCGATGAGGAAGTGCGGCGCCGAATCGGTGACCGTGACGGTCACGAAGTCGCCGGGACGGATCTTCCCGTCGATGTGGGGGGCGGCGGCGTCGTCAAGCGACCCCTCCCCCGCGTCCCCGCCCGCGGGCACCGGCGCGAAGTGGACCAGCCTGCCGTCGACCGCGCGACCCGACATGCGGCGGGTCTCGGCGTTCTTCTTGCCGTCGTCGGCGGTGACCAGCAGCTCGAGGGTGCGGCCGACCTGCTTGGCGTTCTCCTCCGCGCTGATGCGCTCCTGCAGCTCGATGAGCCGGCCGTAGCGCTCCTTGACCACCTCCGGCGGCACCTGGTCCGGCATGTCGGCGGCCGGGGTGCCCGGACGCGGCGAGTACTGGAAGGTGTAGGCGGACGTGAAGCGGGCTCGCTCGACGACGTCGAGGGTCGCCTGGAAATCCTCCTCGGTCTCGCCCGGGAAACCGACGATGATGTCCGTGGTGATCGCCGCGTGCGGCATCCGCTCGCGCACCTTGTCCAGGATGCCCAGGAACTTCTTCGACCGGTAGGACCGGCGCATCTCCTTGAGCACCTTGTCGGAGCCGGACTGCAGCGGCATGTGCAGCTGCGGCGCGACGTTGGGGGTCTCGGCCATCGCGTCGATGACGTCGTCGGTGAACTCGGCCGGGTGCGGGGAGGTGAAGCGGACGCGCTCCAGGCCCTCGATCTCGCCGCACGCGCGCAGCAGCTTGGAGAACGCGCTGCGGTCGCGCTCGAGTGCGGGGTCGTCGAAATGCACGCCGTAGGCGTTGACGTTCTGCCCCAGCAGCGTCACCTCGGTCACGCCCTGCTCGACCAGCGCCTTCACCTCGGCGAGGATGTCGCCCGGCCGGCGGTCGCGCTCCTTGCCGCGCAGCGACGGCACGATGCAGAAGGTGCAGGTGTTGTTGCAGCCCACCGACACCGACACCCACCCCGCGTACGGCGACTCGCGCTTGGCGGGCAGCACCGACGGGAAGTCCTCCAGCGCGTCCTTGATCTCCACCTGCGCCTCGTGGTTGTGCGAGGCGCGTTCCAGCAGCGCCGGCAGCGACCCGAGGTTGTGCGTGCCGAAGACGACGTCGACCCACGGCGCCTTCTCCACCACCGTGGCCTTGTCCTTCTGCGCCAGGCAGCCGCCGACGGCGATCTGCATGCCCGGGTGCTCGTCCTTGACGGGCTTGAGCCGGCCCAGCGTGCCGTACAGGCGGTTGTCGGCGTTCTCGCGCACGGCGCAGGTGTTGAACACGACCAGGTCCGGCCGCTCGCCCTCGGCGGCGGCGACGTAGCCGTTGTCCTCGAGCAGGCCGGAGAGGCGCTCGGAGTCGTGGACGTTCATCTGGCAGCCGAACGTGCGCACCTCGTAGGTGCGGGGCGTGTCCGGGGCATGGGGTGCGAGTGCGTCGTGGGTGGTGGGGCTGGCTTTCGTCACGCGGGAAAGGGTATCGCGCGGGGTCCGCGTTCCCCAATCGCCGGATCCGCCCCGTCGGCGGCGGGCGGCGAACGGTGGACGCGGCGTGACCTTTGCCTCTTTTCACGGCGAAGGTGATCGGAGTAACTTTCTCGATCATGACCGATACCCACGCCGGCGGCGGCACCGCCATGATCAGGATGGAGGGCGTCGAAAAGTACTTCGACGACTTCCACGCGCTGAAGAACATCAACCTCGCGATTCCCCGCGGACAGGTCGTCGTGGTCCTGGGGCCCTCGGGCTCCGGCAAATCCACGCTGTGCCGGACCATCAACCGGCTGGAGACCATCGACGAAGGCTCCATCCACATCGACGGCGCCAAGTTGCCCGAGGAAGGCAAGGAGCTGGCCCGGCTCCGCGCCGACGTCGGCATGGTCTTCCAGTCGTTCAACCTGTTCTCGCACCTGACCATCAAGGACAACGTCACGCTCGCGCCGATGAAGGTGCGCAAGATGCCCAAGGCCGACGCCGAGAAGCTGGCCATGCGCCTGCTCGACCGGGTCGGCATCGCCGCGCAGGCCGACAAGTACCCGGCGCAGCTGTCGGGCGGCCAGCAGCAGCGCGTGGCCATCGCCAGGGCTCTGGCCATGAACCCCAAGGTCATGCTTTTCGACGAGCCGACGTCCGCGCTGGACCCCGAAATGGTCAACGAGGTGCTGGACGTCATGGCGTCGCTGGCGAAGGAGGGCATGACCATGGTGTGCGTGACGCACGAGATGGGCTTCGCCCGCAAGGCCGCGGACCGCATCCTGTTCATGGCCGACGGCGAGATCATCGAGGACACCGACCCGGACACCTTCTTCGACTCCCCCTCCACCAATAGGGCCCGGGATTTCCTGGGCAAGATCCTCGGGCATTAGGGGGCGGCCGTGAAACGCAATACACGACTGCTCCGGCGGGCCGCCGCCGCGGTGGCCGCCCTGGGCGCGGCGGCCGCGATGGTCGCCTGCGGATCATCCGAGCCGCGCAGCGTCCTCGGCGACATCGAATCGGGGCAGGTGATCCTGGGCACCAAGTACGACCAGCCGGGGCTCGGCCTGCGACACCCGGACAAGACGATGTCCGGCATCGACGTCGACGTGGCCACCTACGTGGTCAACCACATCGCCGACGCCAACGGGTGGGCGCACCCGGAGATCAAGTGGCGCGAAACCCCGTCGGCGCAGCGCGAGACGCTGATCAACAACGGCGAGGTCACCATGATCGCCGCCACGTACTCGATCAACGCCGGCCGCGCCAAGGCCGTCGACTTCGGCGGGCCGTACCTGCTCACCCACCAGGCGCTCCTGGTGCGCGACGACGACCGCACGCTGGAGTCCCTCGGGGACCTGGCCAACGGCCGCAAGCTGTGCTCGGTGACCGGCTCCACGCCGGCCCAGAAGATCAAGGACGCCCTGCCCGGCGTGCAGCTGCAGGAGTTCGACTCCTACTCCTCCTGCGTGGAGGCGCTGTACCGCGGCAAGGTCGACGCCTTGACCACCGATGCGACGATCCTGGCGGGCTACGCGACGCAGTACGACGATGAGCTGCGCGTCGTGCCCATGACCAAGCCCGACGGCGCCCCGTTCACCAACGAGCACTACGGCATCGGGCACGCCAAGGGCGACCCGGAGTCGACGAAGGCCATCAACGACGCGCTGCGCGAGATGTACTCGTCCGGCGAGTTCCGGCGCATCCTCGAGCGCAACCTCGGCGCGAACGCCGGCACCGCGACCGAGGACGCCATCGGCGACCTGACCTTCACGGAAAAGAAGTAGGGGGTGCGAACATGACCGAACTGTTCGCGGAAATCGGCCCGTCGCTGCTGGCGGCATTCTGGGTCACCATCAAGTTGACGCTCTTCTCCGCGCTGGGGGCCCTGATCCTGGGCACCATCCTCACGGCGATGCGCGTCTGCCCCGTCGGCATCCTGCGTTCGCTCGCGGCCGGCTACATCGAGCTGCTGCGGAACACCCCGCTGACGCTGATCGTGCTGTTCTGCTCGATCGGCCTGTACCAGAACCTGGGCCTCGCGCTGGCCCCGGAAAACGACGACTTCATCGTCAACAACAACTTCTGGCTCGCGGTGCTGGGCTTCACGCTCTACACGGCGGCGTTCGTGGCGGAGTCGCTGCGTTCCGGCATCAACACGGTGCCCTTCGGCCAGGCGGAGGCCGCGCGATCGCTCGGCCTGACCTTCGGCCAGGTGTTCTCCAAGATCATCTTCCCGCAGGCGCTGCGGGCGGCGATCATCCCGCTGGGCAACACCGCCATCGCGTTGACCAAAAACACGACCATCGCGTCGATCATCGGCGTCGGCGAGGCCTCGCTGCTGATGAAGGAGACGCTGGAGAACAACGCCAACCTGCTGTTCCCGACCTTCGGCATCTTCGCCCTCGGCTTCGTCGCCCTGACGTTGCCGATGGGCCTGCTCTTCGGCCGGGCCGGACTCAACTTGGCGGTGAGGCAGTGATGAGCACTCGGGCAACGGTCCTGTACGACACCCCGGGCCCCCGGGGGCGCAGGACGAATCTGATTCTCACGACCGCCACCATCGTCGTCGCGCTGCTCGCGGCGTGGTGGATCGGCTCCAAGCTGGCCGCCAACGGCCAGTTCGAGGCCGAGAAATGGACCCCGTTCTTCAAATCCACGACGTGGACGACGTACCTGCTGCCGGGCCTGTTCGGCACGTTGATGGCCGCCGCACTGTCGATCGTGCTGGCGCTGGCCATCGGCACGGCGCTGGGCCTGGGGCGTCTTGCCGAGGCCGCGTGGATCCGGTGGATCTGCGGCGCGCTCGTGGAGTTCTTCCGCGCGGTGCCGGTGCTGATCCTGATCATCTTCGCCTACCAGCTGTTCGCGCAGTACGCGGTGTTCCCGTCGGCGTTCCTGTCCTTCGCGGCGGTCGTGTTCGGCCTGACGGTGTACAACGGCACGGTCATGGCGGAGATCCTCCGGTCGGGCATCATGTCGCTGCCGAAGGGCCAGACCGAGGCGGCCCTGGCGCTGGGCCTGACCCGCGGGCAGACGATGGTGAAGATCCTGCTGCCGCAGGCGGTGGCCGCCATGCTTCCGGCTCTGATCGCCCAGATGGTCATCGCGCTGAAGGATTCGGCGCTGGGCTACACCATCGGCTACGTCGAGGTGGTCCGCTCGGGCATCCAGTCGGCGTCGTACTACCGGAACTACTTCGCGGCGCTGCTGGTGGTCGCGGCGATCATGTTCCTGATCAACTTCGGCCTGACCCGGGTGGCGCAGCGCATCGAGCATCAGCTGCGGGCCGGCCGCGCGCGGCGCAACATCATCGCGGCGGTCCCCCACCAGCCCGATCAGGGCCTGGAGACCAAGGACGAGGTCAACGTCGACTGGCACGACCCGGGCTACACGGAAATCAAGAACCCCGGCGAATGATTCCCGGGATGGGCGCTTGACGACGCCCACGCGCACCCGACGCCCGCTACCCCGAGCTCAGCTCTTCGTAGCGGGCGTCGAGCGCTTCCCGCGCGATGGCGAGGGACATGCCCTCGCCGAAACCGCGCCTCGCGAGCACGCCGACGACCCGGCGCAGATCCTTGTCCCGCCCGGCCCGATCGGCGGGCGGCGCCTTGACGGTCCCGGCCTTCTTCGCCGCCAACGCGCGGGCCACCTCGGATTCATCGGCGTCGGTGACCTGCTCCAGGGCCTCCTCTCGCAGGTGCGGCGCGATGCCCTTGCCCGCGAGTTCGCGGTCGAGGACCATGCGGGATTTCCCCCTGGCCGCGTGGCGTTGACGCACCCATTCGCGGGCGAAGTGGGCGTCGTCGAGCAGCTTCGACCGCGTCAGGTCGTCGAGCACCTCGTCGATCGCCGCCGCCGGCCATTCGTCGCTCTCGGCGAGCCGGCCACGCAACTCCTCGCGCGACCGCGCCCGCTGGTCCAGCAGCCGCAGCGCGCGGGAGCGGATGGGGGCCTTCACCGCTTCGGCGTCGGCGTCGATGATTGGTTCGCCGCCTTCTTCGGCGACCTTCTCCATCGCGGTGCGGAGCTTCTCCAGCTTCGCCTCCATCGCTGCGCCGTCCGCCACGGACGCGCCCCCCTTCCATTGCTCCCGTCATCGGGCCGGCGATTCCGGCCCATCGTTCGGGTCCGACATCCGAACCCGTCATTTGCCCGGCCGACCGGCGGCCGGGCGCGATCCGCCCGCTACTCCTCGTCCTTGTCGTCGAAGTCGATGTCGGGCACCACGTCGACCGGGGCATCGGCATCGGGCTCGTCGGTGGCGTTGGCGTACTCGCCCACGCCGAGCTTGCGCTTGATCTTGTCCTCCAGGTCCGCGGCCAGGTCGGGGTTCGAACGCAGGTACTCGCGGGCCTTCTCCTTGCCCTGGCCCAGCTGATCGCCCTCGTAGGTGAACCAGGAACCGGACTTCTTGATGATCCCGTTGTCCACGCCCATGTCCAGGATCGAGCCCTCGCGGGAAATGCCCTGGCCGTAGATGATGTCGAACTCGGCGATCTTGAACGGCGGCGACACCTTGTTCTTGACCACCTTCAGCTTGGTGCGGTTGCCCACCGCGTCCTGGCCGTCCTTCAGCGTCTGGATGCGCCGCACGTCGCAACGCACCGACGCGTAGAACTTCAGGGCCTTGCCGCCGGTCGTGGTCTCGGGGGAACCGAACATCACGCCGATCTTCTCGCGCAGCTGGTTGATGAACACCGCCGTCGTGCCCGAGTTGGACAGCGCGCCCGTCATCTTGCGCAGCGCCTGGCTCATCAGGCGGGCCTGCAGGCCGACGTGGGAGTCGCCCATCTCGCCGTCGATCTCCGCCTTCGGCGTCAGCGCCGCCACGGAGTCCACGACGATGATGTCGATGGCGCCCGAACGCACCAGCATGTCGGCGATCTCCAGGGCCTGCTCGCCGGTGTCCGGCTGCGAGACCAGCAGGTTGTCCGTGTCCACGCCCAGCTTGCGCGCGTACTCCGGGTCCAGCGCGTGCTCGGCGTCGATGAACGCCGCGATGCCGCCGGCCCGCTGCGCCTCGGCGATCGCGTGCAGCGCCACCGTCGTCTTGCCGGAGGACTCCGGGCCGTAGATCTCCACGATGCGGCCGCGCGGGAAACCGCCGATGCCCAGCGCCACGTCGATGGCGATGTTGCCGGAGGAAATCGCGCGGATCGGCGGGCGCTCCTCGTCGCCCAGCCGCATCACGGCTCCCTTGCCGAAGTCCTTCTCGATGTTGGCCAACGCCACGTCGAGCGCCTTGAGCCGGTCGCCGCCGCCCGAAGCCGCCGTCGTCTTCTTCCTCGCCATGTTGGTCTCCTGTTCGCGCGCCGTCTCCGACGCGCCTAGATCCGTTTCGTCCCGTACCTGATGCGCGCCCGGCGCCAATGTTTGCGTCACGCCCTATTGGACGCGCCCCGGAGCGAATCGGTTCCATCTTCGTTTTCCGCGGCACCCTCGCCGCCCACACCCGTCGTTGTACCGGGCCGGGCGGATCAACGGGCCGCACGCGTTCGACTATAGACGAATGCCCGTTCGAATGCGCGCCGAAACACGCCGACACGCCGTCTCGGGCAGCCGTCGCAAAGCAAAGGCCCGCGCCCACCCAGCTCAGTCGTCGGGCCCCAGCCAGCGCTCCTCCGGGACGTCGTGGTCCCGGCACAGCGCCCACCACACGTCACGGGGTTCAACGCCGCGTTCGATCAACTCGGCGGGCGTGGCGCCGTACTCGGCCAGCACATGCGACTCCAGCAGCCAGGGGCCGTGGGAATCGCCGAACTCGGCCTCGACGAAGCGGTGAAAATCGGCCAAACGCATGCCCACACGGTAACACCGCCCGCAGCCCGCCCTGAACGCCGATCAACCAGGCGACTAGAGTCATTTCCCGTGCAGAAATCAGCGGTCCAATCCCTCGTCTACGTCGCGGCCTTCGCCGCCCTGATCATCGTCCTCGGCGCGGTTTCCATCCCCGTCGGCGGCGCGGGCGTGCCCATCGTCCTGCAGAACATGGGCATCGTCCTCGCCGGGCTGCTGCTCGGCTGGCGCCGCGGCACCCTCGCGGTGCTGCTGTTCCTGGGCGTGGGGCTCATCGGCGTCCCCAACCTCGCCGGATTCCGCACCACGTTGTCGGCCCTGCCCGGCACGACGGTCGGCTACATCGTCGGCTACGTCGTCGCGGCGCTGGTCATCGGCCTGCTCACCGTGCGCCGCCCGCGCAAGCCGGCCCCGATGATCGGCCTGTTCATCGCCGCGGGCCTGGTGGGCGTGCTCATCCAGTACCTCTTCGGCACCTTCGGCCTGATGGCCCGCGCCGAGATGGGCTTCGTCGAGGCCCTGCTGGTCAACATCCCGTTCATCCCGGGCGACCTCATCAAGGTCGTCGTCGCCGCCCTCATCGCCGCGCCCGTGCTGCGCGCCTTCCCGGATCTGCGCCCGACCGCCCGATGACCGTCATCCGCTTCGACTCCGTCACCTGCGATTACGAAGGCCGCCGCGCCCTCGGCCCGGTGACCGTCGAACTGACCGAACGCCGCATCGGCATCATCGGCCCCAACGGCGGCGGCAAGTCGACGTTCGTCCGCCTGACAAATGGCCTCGCGGACGCCTCGTCGGGCCGCGTCTCCGTCGGCGGCCTCGACCCCTCCCGCAAGGGCCGCGAGGTCCGCCGCAACGTCGGTTTCGTCTTCTCCGACGCCGACAATCAGATCGTCATGCCCACCGTCGCCGAGGACGTCTCCTTTTCGCTGCGCCAACGCGGCATCGCGCCGAAGGACCGGGAGTCGCTCACCGAGTCGGCTTTGCGACGCTTCGGGCTCGCCGACCACGCGGACCATTCGCCGCACCTGCTCTCCGGCGGGCAGAAGCAGCTGCTGGCGCTGACCTCGGTTCTCGTCCTCGAGCCGGAGCTGGTCATCGCCGACGAGCCGACCACGCTCCTGGACCTGCGCAACCGCAGGCTCCTGGCCTCCACGTTCGCGGGGTTGGAGCAGCAGTTGATCGTGGTCACTCACGACCTGGATTTCGTGTCCGGCTTCGACCGGGTGCTCTGCATCGAAGACGGCCTCATCGTCGACGACGGCGAGCCCGGCCCCGTCATCGACGGGTACGTCGCGCGGATGGGCGCCTGATGGCCGGCCGCGGCGCGTCGATCGTGCCCCTATCGGTGTACGTCAAACGCGACTCCCCCATCCACCGGATGCCCGCCGGGCCGAAGCTGGCGCTCGTCATCGGCTTCATCGTCCTGGCGACGATCTTCGCCCGCACCATCCCCACCGCGGCAGGGGCCCTGGCCATCGCCCTGGGCGGCTACGCCCTCGCGCGCATCCCGGTCAAGGTCGCGCTGTCCCAGCTGTTCGGCGCGGTGCCCCTCCTGGCGTTCATCGCCGTCATCCAGGGACTCACCGGCGACTGGGAGCTGGGCATTATGCTGTTCCTGCAGATCCTCGCCTGCGTGATCGCCGCGACGCTGCTGACCCTGACCACCCGCGTCTCGGACCTCATGGACACGTTCGACCGCCTGCTGGCGCCGCTGGGCAAGCTGGGCCTGCCGGTGGCCACGATTTCGCTGGCCATGTCGCTGACGCTGCGCCTGATCCCGCTGCAGGTGCAGGCGGTGCGCGACGTCCTGGACGCGCGGAAGGCCCGCGGCGCCGCCGCGCCGGCCACCGCCTTCGGCGTACCCGTGCTCATCCGCACCATCCGCCGGTCCCGCGCCATGTCGGATGCGCTCCTGGCCCGCGGCGTCGGGGACTGAGCGGCGACGCGAAAAAACCGGCGGCCGACCACGTCATCGTGGTCGGCCGCCGGCTTCGTGGCGCGGAATCCCGCGCGAAAATCAGTGCCGCGAAACTCAGTTGCCGCCGCGCAGCTCGCGCAGCTTGGCTTCGACGGCCGGGTCGGCGGACCCGGACTGGCCGCCCTGGCCCTGCTCGATGGCGCCCTGGGCGCCGCCGGCGGACAGCTGGTTGCCGCCGCGCATCTCGGAGCGGATCTGCTCCAGGCGCGAGTGGCCCGCCAGCTGGATGCCGGCCTGCTCGACCTCGGCCATGCGGCCCTGGACCGAGTTCTGCGCCAGCTCGGCCTGGCCGAGGGCGTTGGCGTAGCGGCGCTCGATCTTGTCGCGCACCTGATCCAGATTCGGCGTCGAACCGGAGGACAGCTCGTTCATGGACTGCAGGGACTCGGAGACCTTTTCCTGCATCTTCGCCTGCTCCAGCTGCGACAGCAGCTTGGTGCGCTCGGCGACCTTCTGCTGCAGGGCCATGGAGTTGCGCTCCACGGCCTTCTTCGCCTGCGCGGCCTGCTGCAGCGACTGGTCGTGCAGTCCCTTGAGGTCCTCCACCGACTGCTCGGCGGTGACCAGCTGGGCGGCGAACGCCTCCGCGGCGTTCTCGTACTCGACGGCCTTGGCCTCGTCCCCCTCCCCGCGGGCCTTGTCGGCCAGCTGCAGCGCCTGGCGGGTGTTGCCCTGGAGCTTCTCGATCTCCGCGAGCTGGCGGTTCAGGCGCATCTCCAGCTGGCGCTGGTTGCCGATGACGGCCGCCGCCTGCTGGGAAAGCTCCTGGTGCTGCCGCTGGGCGTCTTCGATGGCCTGCTGGATCTGAACCTTGGGATCCGCGTTCTCCTCGATTTTCGAGTCGAACAGGGCCATCAAGTAATTCCACAGCTTGGCGAAGGGGTTAGCCATTGTTGCTCTGTACCTTCCTCAGGGGGTCGACGGATGTGGTCGGGAGACCCGGGCGTCCGGCGTCCCAGGATACCCGGCGGCGTGGCGCGGCGCAGCAACACCGCGCGCGAAAGCGTTCTACATCGCGGCCATCTCGGGCCGGGCGGCGTGCAGCGCCATGGTGCCCGCGGCGTCGATGATCACGTCGGAGACGGACACCGACAAACCGTGGCACACGGACGCCAGCAGCTCCGATGAGACTTCCTTGCGGCCGCGCTCCAGCTCGGACAGGTAACCGGGGCTGATGGCGGCGAGGTCGGACAGCTCGCGCAGGGTCATGCCGTTGCGGGTGCGGATGTCGCGCAGCGCTTCCCCGAGCGCCTCCCGCAGCAGCGGTTCACGCGCCGGTTCCGCGGCCGGCAGCGGCGTGCGCGCCGGAGCGGACTCCGGCGCGGGGGCGGAAATGGTCATCGTGTCGTTGATCATCACCCCCATCAACGCGCGACGGCGCCGGATTGTTCCCGGCGCCCGGTCACCGCCCCAATTCCGCTTCGAGGAGTTCGAGGGCGGCGGCGACGGATCCGGCGCGGATCCCCCAGCGCCCGGCATCCGGATCGATCTCGAGCCGCTTGACGACGACGCCGTCCCCGGCTTCGCCCGCCGCGTCCCGTCCGCCGGGACGCGCCAGCCCGCACCACACTTCGCCGACGGGATGGCCGTCCTGGGGGTCCGGGCCCGCCACGCCGGTCAGCGCGATCCCCCAGTCCGCGCCGCAGCGCCGCTTGGCGCCAGCGGCCATGGCCCGCGCGGTCTCGGCCGCCACGGGCCCCACGCGGTCGAGGACCTCGCCGGGAACACCCGCCAGCGTCTCCTTGAGTTCGGTGGCGTAGGTGATCAATCCCCCGCGCAGGACGGCTGAGGCCCCGGGCACCCCGGCGACGGTCGCGCAGAACAGGCCGGCGGTCAGCGATTCGGCGGCGGCCAGGGTTTGGCCCCGGGACGTCAGCTCGGCGACGACGCCCGCCGCGGCGGTCGGGCCGGCCAAGGGGTCGGCGGCGTCGCCGGCCCGCGCGGTCACTGCGCGGCCCTGCGGGAATCGACGATGTACTGGATGCCGGTGACCACGGTGATGATCACGGCGACGATCATCACGATCCACGCGGGCCAGTGCAGCCACGCCAGCGGCATGAGGAACAGCGCGACCGCCAGCGACTGGGTGACGGTCTTCAGCTTGCCGCCCTTGGAGGCGGGCACGACGTGGCCGGCGCGCAGCTGGAACATGCGCCAGAAGGTGATGCCCAGCTCTCGGACCACGATGATCGCGGTGATCCACCAGGGCAGAAGGCCGATGATGTTCAGGCCCACCAGGGCGCCGATCATCAGCGCCTTGTCGGCGATCGGGTCGGCGATCTTGCCGAAGTCCGTCACCAGGTTCCGGCTGCGCGCGATGTCGCCGTCGATCTTGTCGGTGATCATCAGCGCCGCGAAGACGCCGAAGGCCCACCACCGCCACCCGGCGTCGTTCCCGCCGTCCTGGAGCAGCAGCCACAGGAAGACGGGGACGCCGAGAATGCGCAAAACGGTCAGCGCGTTCGGCAGGTTCCAGTTGGAGGGCGCGGCATCCGCCGCGGGGCGGGTCTGATCGGTCACGGGCACAACACTACCGCCGAATCCGAAACGTTCTAATCGGCGTCCCCGGCCGTAGACTCCGGGCATGACCATCTACGCCGTCTCCTACAGCTACGACCCCGAAGATCCCCGCATCGCCGAGGTGCGCCCCGACCACCGCGCGTTCATCGCCGGCCTGAAGGAAAAGGGCGCGATCATCGGCTCGGGGCCCCACCCCGACGCCGAAGGCGGGGCGCTCATCGTCATCCGCGTGGGCGACGGCGAGGACCCCGCCTCCGTGATGGACGCGGATCCCTTCCACGTCCGGGGCGTGCTCGCCGGCCGGACGATCCGGGAGTGGAACCCGGTCATCAACATCTGGGACGACTAGGCGTCCTGTCCCCGAAGGGCCGGCGGCCTACTCCCGACCGCTCCCGCGGACGTCCCTCCCGGGCTCCGCGGCGTCCCGGCGGCGCGGCCGGGCGTCGTCACGCGAACGCGCGTCCGGCACGATCTCCTCGTGCTCCTCGTCGTGGCCGGTCCAGCGCGGCGGGGCGATGCCGCCCATGTTCTCGTCGCGCTTGTTCTTCAGCCAGGACGCCACGACGGTCACCACGAGGACGAAGACGATGAACGCCAGCGACGTCCACGTGCCGATCTCCGGCACGGGCACGTCCTCGCCGCCATTGATGAACGGCAGGTTGTTCTCGTGCAGCGCGTGCAGCAGCAGCTTGATCGCGATGAAGCCGAGGATGACGCCGAGGCCGTAGGCAAGGTACACCAGGCGGTCCAGCAGGCCGTCGAGCAGGAAGTACATCTGGCGCAGGCCCATCAGGGCGAGCGCGTTGGCCGTGAAGACGATGTATGGCTCGTTGGTCAGGCCGAAGATGGCCGGGATCGAATCGAACGCGAACATGATGTCCACGAAGCCGATGGCCACCAGCGCCACCGCCAGCGGGGTGAAGAAGCGCTTGCCGTCCACCCGGGCGAACATCTTGTCCTTGTTGTAGCCGCGGGAGATCGGCACGAACTTGCGCAGCCACTTGATGATGGCCATGTCGTTGGGGTCGACCTCGGGCTTGTCCGCGGCCTCGTCCCAGACCGTCTTGATGGCCGTGTACAGCAGGAACAGCGCGAACAGGTAGAAGACGTCGGACCACGCGTGGATGACCGCCGCACCGAGGACGATGAACACGGTGCGGAACGCCAGGGCCATGGCGATGCCGAACAGCAGCACCTTCTGCTGGTACTTGCGCGGGATCTTGAACGCGCCGATGATCAGCGCGAACACGAAAAGATTGTCCACGCTCAGCGCCTTTTCGGTCACGTAGCCCGACAGGAACTCGACGCCGCGCTGGTGGTCCCAGAACAACCACACGAACCCGCCGAACAGAAGGGCGAGGACGACGTAGAAGGCGGTCCAGCCGCCGGCCTCCTTGAGCGTCGGCTCATGGGGCGTCTTGACGTGGGCGTAGAAGTCGAACGTGATGAAGCCGATGACGATCACGATGGTGATCGCCCATACGAAAATGGGTACGTGCACGGGTGCTGTGCTCCTCCGGTCGGTCAACGAATAACCGGAGGTCTCTCCCACCTGGCGGCTCGCGCCGGCCGATGGCGCCGGGGAAAGCGCGGCACCCGCCCTGCGGCGCGCACCCGATTCCCGTGTTGACGACGGCCATCGCGGTGAAATCCGGGGATACTCCCCTCCACGCCGACCCACTGTACACGTCAACGAACCCCGCACGCAGTCTCGTGCGGGGTCCGGTGCGCCGTGCCGGGCGCGGGGTCAGGCCATGCCCTCCGTCGGCTCGGCGTCGACGACCTCGGTGTCGTCGGTGGGCGCCTCGGCCGGGTCCGCGCCGCGGATCATCCAGATGATGGTCTCCAGTTCCTCCGGCTTGACCAGCACTTCGCGGGCCTTCGAGCCCTCCGACGGGCCGACGACGCCGCGGGTCTCCATGAGGTCCATCAGGCGGCCGGCCTTGGCGAAGCCGATGCGGAGCTTGCGCTGCAGCATCGACGTCGAGCCGAACTGCGACGTGACCACCAGCTCGACGGCCTGGACCAGATCCTCGAGGTCGTCGCCGATGTCGGGGTCGATGTTCTTGACGGCTTCGGCGTTCTTGTCCTCGGTGACGCCCTCGGTGTAGTCGGGCTCGGCCTGGTCCTTGCACGCCTCGACGACGGCCTGGATTTCGTCGTCGGTGACGAACGCGCCCTGCAGGCGGCGGGGCTTGCCGGCGCCCTGCGGGATGAACAGCGCGTCGCCCATGCCGATGAGCTTCTCGGCGCCGCCCTGGTCCAGGATGACGCGGGAGTCGGTCAGCGAGGACGTGGCGAACGCCAGCCGCGACGGCACGTTGGTCTTGATCAGGCCGGTGACCACGTCCACGGACGGGCGCTGCGTGGCCAGCACCAGGTGGATGCCGGCGGCGCGGGCCTTCTGCGTGATTCGGACGATGGCGTCCTCGATGTCGCGCGGGGCGGTCATCATCAGGTCGGCGAGCTCGTCGACGACGCAGACGATGTACGGGTACGGGCGGTACTCGCGCTCCGAGCCGAGCGGCGCGGTGATCTCGCCGGACTTCACCTTGCGGTTGAAGTCCTTGATGTGGCGCACGCGGGTGGACTTCATGTCCATGTACCGCTGCTCCATTTCCTCCACCAGCCACTGCAGCGCCGCGGCGGCCTTCTTCGGTTGGGTGATGATCGGCGTGATCAGGTGCGGGATGCCCTCGTACGGCGTGAGCTCGACCATCTTCGGGTCGACGAGGATCAGGCGCACCTCCTCCGGGGTCGCGCGGGTCAGCAGCGACACGAGCATCGAGTTGACGAACGCCGACTTGCCGGAGCCGGTCGAGCCGGCGACGAGCAGGTGCGGCATCTTCTGGATCGAGTGGCTGATGAACTCGCCCTCGATGTCCTTGCCCAGGCCGATGAGCATCGCGTCGTCGTTGGCCACGGTCTTCGGCGCCTCGAGGACGTCGGCGAGCCGGACCATTTCGCGGTCGTTGTTGGGCACCTCGATGCCGACCGCCGACTTGCCGGGGATGGGCGTGAGCAGCCGGACGTTGTCGGTGGCCACCGCGTAGGCGATGTTGGACTGCAGGTTGGTGATCTTGGAGACCTTCACGCCGGGGCCCAGCGCGATCTCGTAGCGCGTGACCGTCGGGCCGCGCGAGAATCCGGTGACCTGCGCGTCGATGTTGAACTCCGCGAAGACGTCGGTGATGGCCTCGATCATGCGGTCGTTGGTCGCCGTGCGGGTCTTCGGCGGCTCGCCCTGGATGAGCAGATCGGTCGACGGCAGGCGGTAGCCGTCGGCGACGGTCGGGCGCGCGGGCGCGACGGCCGACTTCGGCTCCATCTCGGACTTCGGGGTCGCCGCGGGGATCGCGGAGGCGTCGATGCCCGACCGCGCGGCAATCGCGTCCATCTGCCGGCGGGTCGCCTCGGACACGGCGTCGCCGCCGGCCTTGCGCTCGCGGGGCTTCGGCGCCTCCCGCTTGACGACGCTCGTCTCGGCGTCGTCCACCGCGGGCATGACGGCGGTGTCCGCGTCGTCGTGATCGTCGGACGGCGCCGGAAGCGCCACGGTGGCCGCGGCCTCGTCGTCGATGGTCAGCTGGCGGGTCTCCGAGTCATCGCCGTAGCCGTCCGCCGAATCATCGCCGGCGAATGCGGGGCGGCGCGATGCCCTCGTCGGGGCGTCGTCGTCGAGCAGGTCATAGAGATTGTCGTCGACGGGGGCCTGCGCGGCGCGTCCACCGCGGGTGCGCTTCGGCGCCGCGGATCGGCGCGCGGGACGCGCTTCGCGGGGTTCCGCGACCGCCGTGGGTTCGGGGCCGTCGGGACCGTCGTAGGCGTCGGCGCGCTCGTCGAGCATGCCGTCGACGGCCGCGTATCGGTCGTCCGGGTCGAACGGGTCGTCGTCGACCGCGCGGCCGCGGCCGACGCGGCCCGACCAGGCGCCGAGGTTGAGGTACTCGCCGACGACGTCGACCAGGCGGCGCACCGTGGTGCCGCTGAGCAGCAGCGCACCGTAGAAGATGACGCCGAAAAGGAGGATGACCGCCACCCACGGCGTGAAGCCGGCGGCCAGCGGGGTGCCGATGTAGCCGCCGATCGCTCCGCCCGCGGCGCGCCGGCCCTCCCAATCGGCGGGGCGGCCCGAACCGATGTGGACGATCGCCAGCATGCCGCCGGCGATGAGGGCCGCGCCGATGCCCGCCGCGGAGAAGCGCTCGCGCGGCGGCATGGTGCCGAGCATCATCATGACCGCGACGATTCCCAGCACCACCGGCAGCAGGTAGGCGCCGACGCCGATGAGCGTGCGGAAGAAGGTCTCCACCAGATCGCCGACGGGGCCCGCCAGCGAAAACCAGGTCGCCCCGGCGAGGATGATGGCCAGGGCGAGGACGAGCAGGGCGGCTCCGTCGCGCGAACCGCCGATCCCCGGTTCCTCCGGCGGGAGGTCATGCTCCCCGCCCGGCCCCGCCGCGCCCGCGGGGGCGCCCTGCGCGGCCGAACCCCGACCGCGGGACGCTCCGGCCGGAGGCTCGAGGTCGTCGTAGCCGTCGGCCTTCTTCCGGCGCTTCGGCCGGGAATCAACGGGAGCGCCTTGACCGGCATCGCCGTTGACGTTCGCGGACGACTTGCCGCGCCGCTTTCCCTTCACGTGCGCATCATCCGCGCCCCGGACCTCCATCTCATCTCGCCCATCGCCGCCGCGGCCGCCGAGCTTGCGGGCCAGGCCCGCCACGCCGCGGGCGGTCTGCGACCACGCGCCGGACAACCCCTCCCCGACCGCGCGGTAGGCGCCGCCGGTGCGCTCGAACTCGATGCCGTATCCGTCGTCCATGCGTCGGGTCGCGTCGCGGGCGGAACGGGAATCCGCGGGCCGGCGCGCCGGACCACGCGAGGTGGGGCGCGTCCGGGGGCTGCGGGTACGGCTGGTGGCTGACATGGGCCCCATGCTAGTCGGTTTTCGCCCCTATTTTCACATCAGTCACACGCGTGTCAGTTTGCGCGCAGCGTCAGATGGACGGAAGCATCAAATCGACAGGCGCACGACGCCCGACTGGTCGCCGTCGACCTCGACACGGGCTTCATCGCGACCGAACAGCCACAGCACGAGCTCGCCGGGATCGCCCTTGACCGTCACGATCCCCGCACCGGCGCCCGAACGGTCGACCGGCGTCGTCGCCGCGCCGTCATCGCGCACGAGCACCACGGTGCACGTCGAATCGCGGAGCATCCGCCGCGACATCGTCGACGCGATGCGCCACAGATCCCGGCGCCCGGCCGGCGACAGCTCCCGCGGCTCCCACCCGTCGCGGGCCCGGCGCACGTCCTCGTGGTGCACGAAATTCTCCGCGGCATTGACCAGCTGGTCCGCCCACCGCATGGGATTCCACACCGGCGCACCGTTGGCCCAGGTGTCCACCAGCTCCTCGAAGGGCTTGGCCTCGTACTCCGCCGTCACCTTCTCCAGGCGCTCCCGGAGCGCCGGCACGAACATGCCGCCCGCCGCATCCGGCCGGTTCTCCCGCACCACCAGGTGAACCGCCAGATCCCGGGTCGTCCACCCCTCGCACAACGTCGGGGCGTCCGGGCCGACCTCGCGGAACAATTCCGCCAACTGCCGTCGTTCTTCCTGCGCAAATGTCATGGCAACCAGTGTACGGGCATGGCGGGAGCGCGGCCGGGCGCGAAAACGCCCCTTTTGCGGCACAAGGCCGAAAAGGGGCGTCGCAAAGCACAACCGGGCCGGAACCCGGGACGGCGCGGAACCTACAGGCTCTCGCGGGTGCCGTCCACGTCCGCGTCGGAGACCACGTCGCCGGACTCCGAGGACATGGGCACGATGGTCGGGACGATCATCGGGCTGCGGCGGTACTTCTGGTTGATCATCTTCTCCGCGCGGCGGCGGACCTCCTGCGCCATGCGGTACGGGTTGTTCTCCCCGGAACCGGCGAGGTCGTACATGGTCTCGTCGACCAGCTTCTCGACCTCCGCGAGGACCTCCTTGACGTCGTCGGCGAAACCGCGCGCCTGGGCGCGGGGCTTCTCCAGCGGACGGCCCGTGCGGTTGTCGATGACCGAGGTGACCGTGATCAGGCCGCCCTCGCGCATCTCCGCGCGGTCCGCCAGGACGTCGGCGTCGACGTCGCCCATCGACGTGCCGTCGACGTAGAGCTGGCCGACCGGGACCTGGCCCACGACGCGGGCTCGGCCGTCGACCAGGTCGACGACGACGCCGTTCTGCGCCAGCACCACGTTCTCGGCGGGCACGCCCGTCGAAATGGCCAGCTCCTTGTTGGCGCGCAGGTGGCGCCACTCGCCGTGCACCGGCATCGCGTTGGACGGGCGCACCGCGTTGTACAGGAACAGCAGCTCGCCGGAGAAGCCGTGGCCCGAGGTGTGGACCTTGGCGTCCTTGCCGGTGACGACCTTCGCGCCGATCTGGGCGAGCATGTTGAGGACGCCGAAGACGGCTTCCTCGTTGCCCGGGACCAGCGACGACGACATGATGATCAGATCGCCGTCGCGGACGGTGATCTGGCGGTGCTCGCGACGGGCCATCCGGCTCAGCGCCGCCATCGGCTCACCCTGCGTGCCCGTGGTGACCAGCACGACCTTGTGCGGCGCCATGCGGGCCGCCTCGTTCATCTCGACGATCGTGCCGCGCGGGGCGGTCAGCAGACCGAGCTCCTCGGCGATGCGCATGTTGCGGATCATCGACCGGCCGTTGAACGCGACCTTGCGGTTCGCGGCGACGGCGGCGTCGATGACGGCCTGGACGCGGTACACGTTCGACGCGAAGGCGGCGAAGATGACGCGCTGCTTGGCCTCCATCACCAGACGGCGCAGCGTCGGGATGATCTCGGACTCCGAGGCGGACACGCCCGGCGTCGTCGCATTGGTGGAGTCGCACAGGAACAGGTCGACGCCCTCGTCGCCCAGGCGGCTCAGCGCCGGCAGGTCGGTCGGGCGCTTGTCCGGCGGGGTCTGGTCCAGCTTGATGTCGCCCGTGTGGACGACCAGGCCGGCGCCGGTCTTGATGGCGACGCCCAGGCACTCCGGGATGGAGTGGTTGACCGCGAAGAAACGCACGTCGAACGGGCCGCGCTGCAGGCGGTCTTCCTCGGTGACCTCGATGGTCTTCGGGCGGATGCGGTGCTCCTGCAGCTTCGCCTGGATCAGGGCCAGGGTGAAGCGGGACGCGATGATCGGGATGTCGCCGCGCTGCTTGAGCATCCACGGGATGGCGCCGATGTGGTCCTCGTGGCCGTGGGTGACCACGAGCGCCTCGACGCGATCCCACTTGCCCTCCATGTAGGAGAAGTCCGGGAGGATCAGGTCGACGCCCGGCTCATCCGAGCTCGGGAACAGCACACCGCAGTCGACGATGAGCAGGCGGTCCCGGTACTCGAAGACCGTCATGTTGCGGCCGATCTCCGAAATGCCGCCGAGCGCCACGATGCGCAGGCCGTCCTTCGGCGCCTTCGGGGGCTCCGGCAGACGCTGCGTCAGGTCCGCGCCCTGCATGGACTGGACGACGTTGCGGCGGTTGCGGTTGCCGCCGCGGCCACCGCCCTTGTTGCCGCCGGACTGGCCCTGGCCACCGCGACCGCCGCGGCCGGAGCCGCCCTGGCCGGACTGCCCGGACCGTTCCTGGCCGCCGCGCGCTCCGCGGCCGCCGCGGGCTCCGCGCCCGCCGCGGGACGAACCGCCGGAGCGGTCCTGTCCCTTATCTTGGGCCTTGTCCTGGCCCTTGTCCTGCTTGGGCTGCGAGCCCTGGCCGGAGTCGCGGTCGGCGTTGCCGCCGTCGTTCTTGGGCGCCTGCGACTCGGCGCGTGCGATCTCCGCCTCCTGCGGGGGTCCGGCCTTGCGGACGACCTTGCGGGGGCGGCTGCGATTCTCGGTCACTTAGAGGACACCGGCCTCTCGCATGTCGGAGGCGAGCAGTTCACGCTGCTCGGGTGTCGGGGAAATCTGCGGCAAACGGGGTTCTCCTGTCTGAATGCCCTGCAGCGTCAAAGCTGCCTTGGCGAAGCTCACCCCGCCCAGGCGGGCCTGGGCGCGGAAGAGCGGGGTCATGGAAGCGTGGGTCTCGCGGGCGGCGTCGAGCCGGCCTGCGTCGAACTGGGCGCGCAGGTCGGCGAGCTTGCGGGGCGCGGCGTGGCCGATGACGGAGATGAAGCCGGTGGCGCCGATGGACAGCCACGGCAGGTTCACCACGTCGTCGCCGGAGTACCAGGCCAAATCCGTGTTGGCGATGATGTGCGCCGCTGCACCGAGGTCGCCCTTGGCGTCCTTCACCGCGGTGATGCGGGGATGCTCCGCGAGACGGAAAAGAGTGTCCGTTTCAATCGGGATGACCGAGCGCGGCGGAATGTCGTACAGGCAGACCTCCAGGTCCGTCGCGTCGGCGACGGCGGTGAAGTGCCGGTAGATCCCTTCCTGGCTCGGCTTCGAGTAATACGGCGTAACCACCAGGAGCGAGTCCGCGCCCGCGTCGGCCGAGGCCTTCGCGAGTTCGATGGACGACGCGGTGTCGTTGGTGCCCGCCCCGGCGACCAGCTTGACGGAGTCGCCGAGTTCGGCGCGCACGGCGCGCAGCAGCTCCAGCTTCTCCTCGGTGGTCGTCGTCGGGGACTCGCCGGTGGTGCCGGCGAGGATGAGCGAGTCGCAGCCGTTGTCCGTCAGATGGCCGGCCAACCGCACGCCTGCGTCGACGTCCAGGGCGCCATCCGCGTCAAACGGGGTCACCATGGCGACGGCGACGGTGCCGTAGGCATCGACGCCTCGGTTCGAAGCGAATCCAGTGGTCATTGTTGAGAGGCTACCTGTTCTGTGTCGCTGTGCCGGGCATTGCCCCGGCTTATCCTTCAAATGCGTACGGGCTCGACGCGACGACGGAGCCGTCGCGGAGGCGGTTGACCTCGAAATCGCCGAACGCCGTCGGCGCGGCCGCCTGCAGTTCCTCCAGGCACGCAACCGCCAGCGCCCGGATCTCCGAATCCGCGTGTTCCGTGGCGCGCATTCCGATGAAATGCCTCCACGAACGGTAGTTACCGGTCACCACGATACGTGTTTCCGTCGCGTTGGGCAGCACCGCCCGCGCGGCCTGGCGCGCCTGTTTGCGGCGCAGGAGGGCGTTGGGCTCCCCCGCCCATTTCTCCTCGAGCGCGTCGAGCAGTTCCTGGTAGGCGAACCGGGACTGGTCGACGACTCCCTCGAACAGCGCCAGCAGCTCCGGGTCCTCGGCGATGACCGCCGGGGCGACGACGCGGTTGGCGGTGTCGGGGACGAACCGCTGGGACAGCTGCGAAAAGGAGAAGTGCCGGTGGCGCGTCAGTTCGTGCGCGCAGGACCGGGACAGTCCGCGCACGTAGATCGACGCGGAGGCGTGCTCGAACAGGCTGGTGTGCCCGACTTCGAGCACGTGCCGCAGGTATCCCCCGTTGGTGGCGGTGCGGGGGTTGGGCTTGTCCCACGTTTCGTAGCAGGCGCGGCCGGCGAATTCGATGAGGGCCTCGCCGCCGTCGGCGTCGGTCTCCCAGTCGATGTCGGCCGGCGGCGCGAACTGCGTCGAGGCGATGAGCTGCGCGCTCAATCCCACGATTTCGGGCATGTCCCTTTCCTTACAGGCCGAGGTAGGACTCGAGGCCGACGGTCAGCCCCCGGTGCTCGGCGATCTTGCGCACGCCGAGCAGGACGCCCGGCACGAAGGAGGTGCGGGAGTAGGAGTCCTGCTTGATGGTCAGGGACTGGCCCTCGGTGCCGAAAATGACGGTCTCGTGGGCCACGGCGCCGGTCATGCGCACCGCGTGCACGGGAACGCCTTCGACGTCCGCGCCGCGGGAGCCGTCCAGGGACTGCTCGGTGGCGTCGGGCTGGTCGCCCAGCCCCGCTTCACGACGGGCCCGCGCGATTCCTTCGGCGGTGTGGATCGCGGTTCCGGACGGGGCGTCCTTCTTGTGGGGATGATGCATCTCGATGACCTCGGCCGACTCGAAGTAGGGGGCCGCGATCTCGGAGAAGCGCATGGTCAGCACCGCGGAGATGGCGAAGTTCGGGGCGATGAGCACGTTGGGCTTCCGTCCTTCGGCGCCGGCGTCGATCCACTCCCGGACCCGGTCGAGGCGCTCCGGCGTGAAGCCGGTGGTGCCGACGACCGCGTGGATGCCGTTGGCCAGGCAGTATTCGAGGTTGCCCATGACGGCGTCGGGCTGGGTGAAGTCGACGATGACCTCGGCGCCGGCGTCGGTCAACGTCGCCAGATCGTCGCCGGCGTCGAGCCGGGCGACGAGGTCGAGGTCGTCGGCGGCCTCGACGGCCTCGCAGATGGTGGATCCGACCTTGCCCTTGGCGCCGAGCACGCCGACCTTGATGTTGCCCATGTTCTCCTGGCTCTCCCCTCGTGGCGGGCGCGTGCGCGGCCGCCGCTCTTGCTGTCTTGTTCCGTGCAACCACTCTAGGCCGCGTGCCCGGGACTTCGCGCCGACCCGCCGTTTTCCGGTTTCGGCGGGATCGGACTGGCATTGTGGGCCGCGTAGGCGTATGTTTAGCCGATTCGATGCGCCGCACGCTTTTCGCGGGCGGACGCAGTTTCCTCATTCGGGCACCGGGCGGACACCATCGTCGCGGTGCCCGACCCATCCTTGAAGCGTCCCGGTACACCGGGGAAAGGAGTGGCGCATGTCCCGCGCCGAATCCGCCCAGTCCGGCGAACCCCGTCCGGCCGGCGAAGCCCGCCCGACCGCGGACGCGGCCAACCGGGGGGCGCCGAAGAAGCGCGCCCCGTACACGGCCATCTACGTCCTGCTGGCGGCCGCGTTCATCGCGATCCTCAACGAAACGGTCATGAGCGTCGCCATCCCGGTGATCAAGGCCGATCTCGACATCACCGCCGCCCTGGCGCAGTGGGTGACCACCGCGTTCCTGCTGACCATGGCGGTGGTCATCCCGATCACCGGTTTCCTCATCTCGAAGCTGACGCTGCGCCGGCTTTTCCTGCTCTCGCAGGGCTTGTTCGTCGTCGGCACGCTCATCGGGGCGCTGTCCCCGAATTTCACGGTGGTCATCGTCGGTCGCGTCATCCAGGCGGCCGGCACCGCCGTGCTGCTCCCCCTGCTCATGACCACCGTCCTGCGGCTGGTCCCGGAGAAGAGCCGCGGCACGATGATGGGCAACCTGTCCATCGTCATCGCCGTCGCACCGGCCATC
Organism: Corynebacterium hansenii; assembly: GCF_030408795.1. Classification (NCBI taxonomy): domain Bacteria; kingdom Bacillati; phylum Actinomycetota; class Actinomycetes; order Mycobacteriales; family Corynebacteriaceae; genus Corynebacterium; species Corynebacterium hansenii. Next base: position 1,318,887 of record NZ_CP047211.1, on the reverse strand, counting down.
GGCCCCACGGTATCCGGGTTGATCCTCAAGCTGGCCTCGAACAACTGGCACATGCTGTTCTGGACGATGCTGCCCATCGGCGCCCTCGCGCTGGTCGTGGGCACGGTGCTGCTGCCGTCGTTCGGCGAGCGCTCCGACAAGCGCATCGACGTGCTCTCGGTCGCCTTGTCCGCCGTCGGTTTCGGCATGACGGTCTACGGCCTGTCGCTCGTCGGCGCCGAGGCCGGCGCGAAGCTGTGGCTTTCCCTCGGCGTCGGCCTGGTGTCGCTGGTCCTCTTCGGCTTCCGCCAGGTGCGCCTGGCGCGCACGGATTCGGCGCTGCTGGATCTGCGGATGTTCCGCACGAAGAGCTTCGCGATCTCCACCGCGCTGCTGTCGATCGGCATGCTGGCGATGTTCGGCGTCATCATCATCCTCCCCCTCTACCTCGCCCTGCGCGGCGTCGAGGTGCTGACCATCGGCCTCATGCTCATGCCCGGCCCGCTGGTCATGGGACTGATGGGACCGTTCGTCGGCCGCCTGTACGACAAGTTCGGCCCGCGCCCGCTGGTGCCGCCGGGGGCCACGATGGTCACCCTCGGCATTTTCGGCCTGTCGTTCATCGGACTGAACACCCCGCTGTGGTGGATCGTGGCCGCGCACATCGGCCTGGAGATCGGCCTGGGCCTGCTGTTCACCCCGCTGTTCACGTGGGGCCTCGGCGATTTGCCGCAGAAGCTCTACCCGGACGGCTCCGCGGTGGTCAACACTTTGCAGCAGGTCTTCGGCGCCGTGGGCACGGCCACCTTCGTGGCCATCTCCGCGGCGACGACGGCGGCCATCGCGGCCTCGCCCACTCCGGCCGTCGACGAGACCATCGCCGGATACAAGATGTCCATGTGGGTCGGCGTCGGATTCGGCGCCGTCGCCATCGCCCTGTCCACCCGGGTCAGGCGCACCCGCAAGCGCATCGAGCTGGAATGATCGCCGCCGGCTGAGCCGCGCAATACCCCCTCACGCCCGCAGCGCCCGGGTGCCGCCGAGCCTGGTCTGCCCGAGATCGGTGCCGTGCCCGGCGGCGCACCCGTGCATGTAGGCGTCGCCGTCCAGCCGGGCCTTCGACGTCGTGTGCCGCAGGAACGGGTACCTGCGGCGCATTTCGTCGCGCGCCCGCTGCGCGTCGTCCTTGAGCACCAGGGCGGTGTCCGTCGCGCGACCGCCCCGCGCGCCGGCCCGATCATCCGACCGTTCCGCGGCCCTGCGCTCCTGCACCGACAACCTCTCGCCCACCACATTGGCGAACCCCACCATGTAGGACCTGCGCCACCGCGCGGTCACCGCGGCCTCGCCGGCCCGCAACCGCGCCGCGCCCGCAAGCATCTGGGGGCACAGCACGGAAAACAGCAGCCGCACGCGCTCCACGTGCCTGGCGGCACCGATCAGCGTGCCCCGGTCGGCGCCGCGGCCGGGACCCCGCCCACCGCCGGACCAATACACGACCTCGCAATGCAGCGCCTTCCCCAGCACGTTGAGCAGCGCGATCTGCTGGCGCTGGTAGGCGCCCGACATGTCGAGCTCCACCACCTTCATCTCCGCGCCGGCATCGCCCGGATCGCCCAGCTTCGCCGGGTCGAGGCCGTACTGCGCGATCAGCGCGAACGCCTTGTCGCGGAACACGTCGCCCTCCGGCGTGCCCGCGCGATCCTCCGCCTGATTGAGCAGCTTGCGGACCTTCTCGCGGATGTCTCCCCGCATCGAAACCACGTGAACCCTCCCCCTTCGGCGCGGGCCTTCGCCCGTGCCATCACGCGCGCCCCGCCCGCCGGGACGTCGCACTCGTTTTCGATTCGCCGCCGACGCTACCCGATCGAACGGATCTTCGCACGGCGAAGGGCCCGGAAGCCTCACATGGATTCTCCCGGGCCCTTTGTCACGCGCCTTTCGCCGCGCCGCCGCTCATCAGATCATGCGGTCACGAGACCTTTTCCGCACCGTCGGACGGCACCGCGACGAGGAACTCCGGCGGCCGGAACCCGGCCTCCGCATACGCGCCGGCGATGGCGTCGGCCACCGCCCGCACGTGGCCCTCCCCGACCAGCGCGATGGCGCTGCCGCCGAATCCGCCGCCGGTCATCCGCGCGCCCACGGCCCCGTTGGCCATGGCGGTGTCCACCGCCAGATCCAGTTCGGGGCACGTGACCTCGTAGTCGTCGCGCAGCGACGCGTGGCTGGCGCACATCGATTCGCCGAAGGCGGCCATGTCGCCGGCCTTCAGCTGCTCGATCGCGTTCGCCGTGCGGTCGATCTCGGACACGACGTGGCGCACGCGCTTGACGACGACGTTGCGCCATTCTTCGGCGTCCGCGCCATTCGGGACGTTCGCCGAGGCCCACTCGGCCGCGGCGGCGGTGGCGTCGTCGACCTCGCGCAGGGAGCCCACGCCGAGCCCCTCGGTAACGGCGTCGATGACGCCGCGGCGGGAGGCGTACTGCCCGTCGGCGAGGGTGTGCGGGGCCTTGGTGTCGATGACCAGGATGGCCAGCCCATGCGACGGCAGGTCGCACGGCACCTGCACCGCGGAATCGTCGGCGTAGTCGATGGCCAGGGCATTGCCCTCCTGCCCGAACAGCGAGATCCGCTGGTCGAGGCCGCCTGTCGACGCGCCGACGACGTCGTTTTCCGCGCTGATGCACGCGGCGACGAGGCCGGACCGCACGTCGGTGCCCTTGTCGTCGGCGGGACCGCCGACGGGGCCGACGGTGAGCTCGTATGCGGCCAGCGCCGCCGAGCACTCCAGCGCGGCCGAGCTGGAGAGGCCACCGCCGATCGGGACGTCCGAGGTCACGGCGACGTCGAAGCCGCCGAGGTCCTCCGGCAGCAGACCTGCCCGCTGCTGCGCCCAGATGGAGCCGACCACGTAGCCGGTCCAGTTCTTCGGTTTGCCGGGGCCGACCTCGTCGACGCCGATTTCCGCGATCTGCGGGTCATCCCCGCCCATCGAGGACACGAGGCGGTACTTCCCGTCCTCGCGGGGCGACACCGCGACCCAGGTGCGCTGCGACAGCGCGAAGGGCAGGCAGATGCCGCCGGCGTAGTCGACGTGCTCGCCGATGAGGTTCACGCGGCCGGGGGCCGCCCACACTCCCGCGGGCTCGGTGCCGAAGGCCCTGCGGAACAGATCGGCCGCATCGGCGGCGCCCGCGGCGTCGTCGCGCGTCGGCGACCACTTCGCGCCGCCGATCTCGCGGAACCGGTCGGCGATGCGCTCCGGCGTCGTGTCCGAGATCCACGCGCCCTGGCCCGACTCCGAGCCGGCCAGGAACTTCATGCGGCCCGGCGAGCGCATCATCGAGTACAGCTGCAGATGCAGGCGGCCGTGCTCGCGGTCCTCCCCCACCGGCGCCTGGTTCCACGACGCGATGTACGGGGTGCGCTCGACGCCCTCGAAGAACCGGTCCATGCGGCCCAGCAGATCGAGGTACATGCGGGTCAGCTCGTCCTTCTCCTCATCGGTCAGCGCCGCGAAGTCCGGCACGTCGCGATTGGCCATGAGCATGACCTCCACCGGCCACTTCGCCGCCGCCGGGACGAAGGCGGTGAAATGCTCGCCCTCCGCCACGATCCGGCGGCCCGAACGCTTCTCGGCGGACAGGACGTCGTCGAAAAGCGAACGCCCCGTGTCCGCCAGGTGCTTCCTGCTCTGCTCCGCGATCGCCGCCGCCCGCGCCGGCAGGTACGGGTACGAGTAGATCTGGCCGTGCGGGTGCTGCAGCGTGACGCCGATCTCCTTGCCGCGGTTCTCGAACGGGAACACCAGGCGCACGCCGTCGATCTCCGACAGCTCGCGCGTGCGGTGCGCCCACGCCTCCACCACCGTGCGGGCGCGGTGGTACGGCAGATCGCGGAAGGACGCGGACACGTCCGGGGTGAAGCAGACGACCTCGCACCGGGCCAGCGCCGGGCGGCGCGGGAACAGGCCCTCGCCGTCGACCTCCGCCGCGAAATCCTCCGGGACGTCCATGTGCATGGACAGCGACGGGAACCGGTTCTCGAAGACCACGACGTCGTAGTCGTCGGCGGGGATCTCCGTCGGCAGCTCGCCCGGCTTCGTCGGCGCGAGCGGATTCTCGTTCGCCGGCGGCATGAAGGTGCGGTTCATGCGGTGCGCGGCGTAGACGTTCCATTCCCCGGTGAGGGGATCGCGGCGCAGCTCGGACTCCGTCACCGCCTCCGGCAGCTGACGGTCGTCGACGGTCTTGCGGGTGGCGCGGCCCTCGACGTATTCGGGGGAATCGTCGAAGTAGATGAGCTCGCGGCCGTCGGCCAGGGTCATCCGCGTGGTGGAGAAGGGATGGGCGGCCATGGCGGGCTACGCCTCCTTCACGGCATCGGGGTGATGCGGGTTGTGGTGCGGCAGGTCATCCGCCGGCTCGGGGTCGACCGGGACGATGATCGGGCGGACCTTCGCCCAGATCAGGAACACCGCCGCCGCCAGCACCAGGGCCAACCCGGCCCAGGTGTTGTAGGCGGACTCCTTGGGCAGGCCCGTGTCGGGGTTCATGCCCGGATCGAGGAGGAACGCCGAGATGAGCAGGACGATGCCGTACAGGCCCAGCAGCGCGCCGATGATGTTCCGGACGTCGAAGGCGCCTGCGGCCTTCTTCTTGGGGGTTGCGTTGGTCATGTCAGTCACTCCTAGGCGAACACGATGTTGAGAACGATGACCATGGCCATGCACAGGATGCCCAGGGGCACGGTGCGCTGGTACCACGGCAGCGTGGCTTCGTTGGCGTCGGTGAGGGTCTCCTTCGGCGTCACGGACTTGACGAAGCCGACGAGCTCGCGGTCGGGCTTCGGCTTGGTCACCATGGAGACGACGATGGAGAACACGATGTCCACCACGAAGGCGATGGACGCGGCGACGAACGCGGTGCCCTGGCCCGGGAGGTTGAACACGGCGGCCTCGGCGCCCGAGAAGGTGGAGATGGACCAGTAGGCGATGGCGGACAGCGTGCCCAGGACCAGGCCCACCCAACCGGCGGTCGGGGTCATGCGCTTCCAGAACATGCCGAGGATGAAGGTGGCGAACAGCGGGGCGTTGAAGAAGCCGAACAGCGTCTGGAGGTAGTCCATGACGTTGCCGAAGTTGTTCGCGATCAGGGCGGTGAACACGGCGATGACGGCGGCGGCGACGGTCGCCCAGCGGCCGAACCGCAGGTAGAAGTCGTCGTCCTTGTCCTTGATGATGTACGCCTGGCAGATGTCGTAGCTGATGACCGTGTTGAACGCCGAGATGTTGGCGGCCATGCCGGCCATGAAGGCGGCGAGCAGGCCGGCGATGGCGACGCCGAGCAGGCCGTTGGGCAGCAGGTCGCGCATCAGGTACAGGATCGCGTCGTTGGGCTCGGCGGTCTTGTTCATGATCGGCGTGACGGTCGCGGCGGCGATCATGCCGGGCACGACGACGATGAAGGGCACGAACATCTTCGGGAACGCGCCGATGATCGGCGTCTTGCGGGCCGCGGACAGCGAGTCGGCGGCCATGGAGCGCTGGACCTCGACGAAGTTGGTGGTCCAGTAGCCGAAGGACAGCACGAAGCCGAGGCCGAAGGTCAGGCCGATGACCGACACGACCGGGTTGTCGAAGCCGGAGATATCGGTGCCGGGCCAGGTGTGGAAGTGCGACTCGGCGGCGATGGAGGCCTTCAGGCCGCTCCAGCCGCCGACGTTGTGCAAGCCGATCAGGGTCAGCGGCAGCAGGGCCGCGATGATGACGAAGAACTGCAGCACCTCGTTGTAGATGGCCGCGGACAGGCCGCCCAGGGTGATGTAGGACAGCACGATGAGGGCGGCGACCACGAGGGTCACCCACAGCGGCCAGCCGAGCAGCGAGTTGACGACCTTGGCCAGCAGCAGCAGGTTGATGCCGGCGATGAGCAGCTGGGCGACGGCGAAGGAGATCGCGTTGACCAGGTGCGCGCCGGGGCCGAAGCGCCGCAGCATGAACTCCGGCACGGAGCGGACCTTCGAGCCGTAGTAGAAGGGCATCATCACGATGCCGAGGAAGACCATGGCGGGGATCGCGCCGATCCAGAAGTAGTGCATGGTCTGGAAGCCGTACTGCACGCCGTTGGCGGACATGCCGACGATTTCGACGGCGCCGAGGTTGGCGGAGATGAACGCCAGACCCGTCACCCACGCCGGCAGCGAGCGGCCGGAGAGGAAGAAGTCGATGGAGGAGGACACCTTGGACCGTGCGGCCCAGCCGATGCCCAGAACGAATGCGAAGTAGAGGGCGACGAGCGAGTAATCAACCCAGCTCGCGTCCAGCCGGAGTGCGGCCTCAGCCTGAATCACGGCATTCTCCTGGTTCTTTGGTGATCGTGTGGATGGTGGAAAGTTCTCGGGGCCGTTGCTTTACGACGACGGCCCGCCCGTCGAGCGGATGCCCAGGGACAATTCGACCCGGTCCCCCGCGCCGATCCGGATGAGATCGCGGCCGGACCTCAGGGCGTCGGGCGGGCAGGTCATGGGTTCGACCGCCAACGCCCTGCCGACGCGGGGGAATCCCTCGCGGCGGGCGGGGTCGGCGGTGAAGATCTGGAACCACCCGAACGCGTCGTCGGCCCACATTTCGACGCCCTCGCCGTCGGGGCCCACGAGGCGGGCCCGCGCGGGTGGCGCGGCGGAGGCGTCCGCGTCGGCGGCGTCGTCACGCGAGGGCGACGCGAAGCAGTGGTCGAGCCACAGGCCCGAGGTCAGGACCCCGTCGGCGAGGCCCGGGACCACGGCGTCCGCGGGGACGTCCGGGCCGGCGGGCAGGTTGCGCACGGGTTCCAGCGGGAGGTTGCGGTCGACGTCGACGGACAGGACGCAATCGGCCAGGTCGGCGCCCGCGGCGCTGAGGTACGGGTGAAACCCGAACCCGAACGGGCACGCGGAGGCGCCCAGGTTCTCGCCGGTCACGTCGGCACGCAGCCCGGCGTCGGCGTCGACGCTCCAGCGCACCGTGAAGCGCATCGGCCAATTCCAGCCCGGCTGCGGCCCCGGCTCGATGGACAGGGTGACGTGGTCCTCCCCCGCCTCGACGAAGTCCCAGGCGCAGTTGGCCACGAAACCGTGGATCGCGTTGGAGCGGCCCGGCTCGGTGATCTGCATCCGGTGGACGACGCCGTCGTGGATGAAGACCCCGTCCGCGACTCGGTTGGGCCACGGCGCCAGCAGCGTGGCGGCGCTCAGCGGCGGGAACTCGCCGCGCGGGTAATCGACCAGCAGCGGGCGGCCGGCGTACTCGAGGGAACGGGGTCCGCCGCCGAACGCGGAGATGTCGGCGCGATAATCACCCGCCGAGATCTCGATGAACGGATGCTCGTGGCGGGGGCGCTCCGGCGCTTCTCCCACTCCGGTCGTGTCCATTGTGACGCTCCTGACGCGAAAGCTTCGGGTGTGATCCCTTTGACATGAAGCATAGCACCGGATTGTCACAACTGGTCATATCCAGTCTGTCGTTTCGGCCACACGGGGGAACAATTTCGCCTTGCGCACAGTTTACGCCCGTCCCACCGCATCCGGCCAGGTCACCGCAACGAAAAAGGGGCCCCGCATCGCGCGTCACGCGATGCGGGGCCCCATGACCGGTCATGGCCGGTCAGGACGCCGGTCCGGTCACTCCTGAACCGGGACGAGGGAAATCTTGCCGCGGTTGTCGATGTCCGCGATCTCGACCTGCAGCTTGTCGCCGACGTTGACCACGTCCTCGACCTTCTCGATGCGCTTGCCGTCGCCGAGCTTCGAGATGTGCACCAGACCATCGCGGCCCGGCACGAGGGAGACGAACGCGCCGAAGGCGGTGGTCTTCACCACGGTGCCCAGGTAGCGCTCGCCGACCTTCGGCAGCTGCGGGTTGGCGATGGCGTTGATCTTCTCGATCGCCGCGTCCGCCGACTCGCCGGAGGTGGCGGACACGAAGATCGTGCCGTCGTCCTCGATGGAGATGTTCGCGCCGGTCTCCTCGGTGATGCCGTTGATGATCTTGCCCTTGGGGCCGATGACCTCGCCGATCTTCGACTGCGGCACGGAGATCGTGGTGATCTTCGGGGCGAACGGGCTCATCTCGTCCGGCTCGTCGATGGCCTCGGCCATGACCTCCAGGATGGTCAGGCGCGCGTCGCGGGCCTGCTCCAGCGCGTCGGCCAGCACCTTCGACGGGATGCCGTCGAGCTTGGTGTCCAACTGCAGCGCGGTGATGAACTCGGAGGTGCCGGCGACCTTGAAGTCCATGTCGCCGAAGGCGTCCTCGGCTCCGAGGATGTCGGTCAGGGCGACGTAGCGGGTGTCGCCGTCGACCTCGCCGGACACCAGGCCCATGGCGATGCCCGCCACCGGGGCGCGCAGCGGCACGCCGGCGTTGTACAGCGACAGGGTCGAGGCGCAGACGGAGCCCATCGACGTCGAGCCGTTGGAGCCGAGGGCCTCGGAGACCTGGCGGATGGTGTACGGGAACTTCTCGCGCGACGGCAGCACCGGCACGATGGCGCGCTCGGCGAGCGCGCCGTGGCCGATCTCGCGGCGCTTCGGCGAACCGACGCGGCCGGTCTCGCCGGTGGAGTACGGCGGGAAGTTGTAGTGGTGGAAGTAGCGCTTGGAGTCCACCGGGCCCAGGGAGTCGATCTGCTGCTCCATCTTGAGCATGTCCAGGGTGGTGACGCCCAGGATCTGCGTCTCGCCGCGCTCGAACAGCGCGGAGCCGTGGGCGCGCGGGATCAGCTCGATCTCGACGCCCAGGTCGCGGATCGCGTCGGTGGCGCGGCCGTCGATGCGGAAGCCGTCGGTGAGGATCATGTCGCGCACGATCGACTTCATCAGGCCGTTGTACGCGGCGGCGATCTCCTTGCCGCGCTCCGGGAACTGCGGCTCGAGGGTCTCGATGACCTCGTCCATGAAGGCGTTGGTGGCGTCGTCGCGGTCCTGTTTCGACGGGGTCTTCAGCAGCTCCGGCAGCTTCTTCGCGGCCTCGGACTCGACGGCGGCGTAGACGTCGTCGTTGTAGGCCGGGAACAGCGGGAACTCGCGCACGTCCTGGGCGGCCTCGCCGGCCAGGGACTGCTGCGCGCGGCACAGTTCGGCGATGAACGGCTTGGCGGCCTCCAGGCCCTGCGCGACGACGGACTCCGTCGGCGCCGGACGGCCCTGGGCGACCAGGTCGGCGACGTGCTCGGTGGCGCCGGCCTCGACCATCATGATGGCCACGTTGTCGGCGGCGGCCTTGGCCTTGCGGGACTTGCCGCGGCCCTTGGCGGCGTTGTCGTCGGCCAGGCGGCCGGCGACGACGATCTCGAACAGCGCCTGCTCGTGCTGGTCGACGGTCGGGAACGCGATCCACTGGCCCTTCGGGTGGGCGTCGTCGGCGACCAGCGCCATGCGCACCGCACCGACGGGGCCGGAAACCGGCAGGCCGGAAAGCTGGGTGGCGGCGGAGGCGGCGTTGATGGCCACCACGTCGTACATGTCCTTCGGATCGAGGGACATGACGGTGATGATGATCTGGACCTCGTTGCGCAGGCCCTTGACGAAGGTCGGGCGCAGCGGGCGGTCGATCAGGCGGCAGGCCAGGATGGCGTCCTGGCCCGGGCGGCCCTCGCGGCGGAAGAACGAGCCGGGGATGCGGCCCGCGGCGTACATGCGCTCCTCGACGTCCACCGTCAGCGGGAAGAAGTCGAAGCCCTCGCGGGGGTTGTTGGACGCGCACGTCGTCGCGAGCATCATCGTCTCGTCGTCGAGGTACGCGGTGACGGCACCGTCGGCCTGGCGGGCCAGCTGGCCGGTTTCGAATCGGATTTCGCGGGTGCCGAAGTCACCGTTGTCGATGACAGCGACGGCCTCCACGATGTCGTCGTAGCCGTTGTCGTCGTAGTCGTACTGGGTATCGGTCATGCGGGGAAAAACCACGTCTTTCGTTTGGCGTGCCCCCAGGGCGATCGTCGGTGCCGCCCTATTCGTTTCGTCTCGGGGCATCGCGGAGACTCTACCACGGTAAACGCGAGAAAGCCCGCCGCAACCAGGGTGATCCTGGTCGCGGCGGGCTTTTCGGGGCCGCCGGCGGGGCGGCCGAAGCTCTTAGCGGCGGAGGCCGAGACGCTCGATGAGGTTGCGGTAGCGCTGGACGTCGTTGTCGGCCAGGTACTTCAGCAGGCCCTTGCGACGGCCGACGAGCAGCAGCAGGCCGCGGCGCGAGTGGTGGTCGTGCTTGTGGTGCTTCAGGTGCTCGGTGAGCTGGCGGATGCGGGTGGTCAGCAGCGCGACCTGGGCCTCCGGCGAACCGGTGTCGGTCTCGTGCAGGCCGAACTCCTTGAGGACCTCGGCCTTCTCCTGGGTCGAAAGCGCCATGGGGCGTCTCCTTCGTCTCGTTGGTTGTTTCAGTCCACTGGCGGCCCCGGTGCGACCGGCGGCACGGCGACTGTTCGTGGACCACAGTCACGGCCAACGGGCGAGAGTACCAGCGGCGGGCGCCGGAACCTAATCGCGCCCCGCCCGCGCCCCTCCCCTCGCCCTACCGTTCCCCGAGGATCTCCCGCGTTTCCGCGACGTCGAGGTTCATGCGCTCGATCAGCGGCTCGATGCCGTCGAAGCGCTCCATGCCGCGGATGCGGCCGACGAAGTCGATGGACCCGGTGAGCCCGTACAGGTCGGCGGAGCGGTCGAGGATGAACGCCTCGACGGTGCGGGCGGTGTCTCCGAAGGTGACGTTCGTGCCCACGGACACCGCGGCCGGGTAGGCGCGGCCCAGCTCGACGTCGCCGTCGGGGTCGACCGCACGGCGCTCGGGCCCCTCGGTGGCGGTGAACCACGCGGCGTACACGCCGTCGGCGGGCACGGCGAGGCCGGGGGCGACGTCGATGTTGGCGGTCGGGAAACCCAGCTGCGCGCCGCCGCGGCCCTGCCCGTGGATGACCTCGCCGGTCACGCGGTGCGGGCGGCCCAGACAAGCGGCGGCCGCGGCGACGTCGCCGTCGGCCAGGTGGCCGCGCACGCGGGTGGAGGACACGCGGTCGCCGCCGTCGGACAGCAGCTCGACGATCTCGACGTCCATGCCGTGTTCCGCGGCCTGCGCGGGCAGGGTCCGCGTGTTGCCGGCGGCCTTGTGCCCGTAGGTGAAGTTCTCGCCGACCAGCACCGCCTTCGCGTGCAGGGTGCCGGCGAGGATGTCGCCGACGAAGTCCTCGGGCGCGGTGGCGGCGAGCTCGCGGTCGAAGCACAGCACGAGCATCGCGTCGACGCCGATTTCCTCGGCCAGTTCCGCGCGCCGCGGCCACGTGGCCAGGGTCGCCGGGGCCTTGTCGGGGGCGAAGACGGCGATGGGGTGCGGGTCGAAGGTCACCAGCACCGCGGGCACGCCCAGTTCGCGGGCCCGCTCCACCGCGCGGCCGATGAGCCGGCGGTGGCCGAGATGGATGCCGTCGAAGACGCCGACGGTCGCGACGGTGTCGCCGAGATCGGCGGGTACCTGTTCAATCCCGTGCCATATGTCCACGCGCCAACCCTACGACACCGCCCCGCGCCCGCGCCGAATAGGATGCCCCACATGAGCGCATCTGCGGATACGGCCGACCCCCTGGCGGATTCGGGGCTCGTCGTGGTGGACAAGCCCGCCGGAATGACCAGCCACGACGTCGTCGGCAAGCTCCGGCGCATTTTCGGGACCCGCCGCGTGGGGCATTCCGGGACGCTGGACCCGATGGCCACCGGCGTGCTGGTGCTGGGGGTCAACCGGGGCACGCGCTTCCTGCCGCACGTGCACGCCGACGCGAAGTCCTACGACGCGACCATCCGCCTGGGCGCGTCGACCGTCACCGACGACGCCGAGGGCGAGGTGCTGGAGTCGGCGCCGCCGGAGCGGATCGCGGCGGTGACCGACGAGCGGATCATGGCCGGCGTCGCGGAGCTGACCGGCGACATCATGCAGCGCCCCGCGTCGGTGTCGGCGGTGAGGATCGACGGCGTCCGCGCCCACGAGCGCATGCGCCGCGGAGAGGACGTCGTGCTCCCCGAGCGCCCCGTCACGGTCTCGCTTTTCGACGTCCACGCGATCCGTCGTCACGCGCGGTACATCGACGTCGACGTGAGCGTGGATTGCTCGGCCGGGACGTTCATCCGGTCCCTGGCGCGGGATCTGGGGGCCGGCCTGGGCGTGGGCGGCCACGTCACCGCGCTGCGCCGCACCGCGGCCGGGCCGTTCCGCATCGGGGCGGCGAAGACCCTGGAGGAATTGGCGGCCGATCCCGTGCCGACCATGACCCTCGACGAGGCGTGCCTGGCGTGCTTCCCCGTGCGCGACGTCACCGCCGAGGAGGGCCTGGCGCTGTCGCAGGGCAAGTGGCTCGAGCCGATCGGGATGGGCGGCGTGGCGGCCGCGCGGACGCCGGACGGGCGCGTGGTCGCGCTGATCACCGAATCCGGCAAGCGCGCGAAGACGGTGTTCGTCGCCCGGCCGTCGACGATGTAGGGCGCGCGCCGGGGTTCCTACCGCACGATCGCCGTGGCGATGACGTAGCCGTTCTCCACGGTCCAGTGCCCCTCGATGAAGTGCACCGGGGTCGGGCGCACCAGGATGTAGGACACGAACGTGCCGTCGGCGCGCAGGTCGATGTCGGCGTCCTCGAAACCGAGCCACCGTCCGGTCAGCGGGTACCACGCCTTGTACGTGGCCTCCTTCGCGCAGAACAGCAGCCGGTCGGCGCAGTCCAGTCCTGCGGACCCGATGGTGGCCAGTTCGCGGGCGCTGGCGATCGAACCCAGCACCCCCTCCGGCAGCGGTTCGGCGACCTCGGCGTCGACGCCGATGGACCGGACCAGCAGGCGCGGGGCGACGACCGCCGCGCGGAAACCGCGGGTGTGCGTCATGGAACCCGTGATCTGGTTCGGCCAGATGGGCATGCCGCGCTCGCCGCGCAGGATCGGCCGCGCCGACGGGCGGCCGGTGAGCTCCTCGATCGCGCGGTGGGCGCACCACCGGGCGTCGCCGAACTCCGCCTTGCGCGCATCGACCGCGCCGGCGACGAGATTGCGTTCCGCCGGGTCGAGCGAATGGTAGTGCTCCAGGCTGTCGCCGTTGGTCCACATCTGGTGGAACGAGGCATGGGCCGGGAGCATGGCCTTGGTGAGCACCGTCATCGAACCTCCATGACAGGATAGGGCCACGTCCGGTCGCCCTCCCGCGGCTGCCATTCCCGGGGATAGCCCAGGGAGACCTCCGTGTGCGGCACGCCGTCGACGACGGTGGTGCCGGGGATGTGCAGATGCCCGTAGATGACGTGGCGGGCCTGGTACCGCGTGCCCCAGTCCTGCGTGTGCCGGGTGCCGGCCCACATGGACAGCTCCGGGTAGTACACCGCCGAGAGCGGTTCCCGGGCCAGCGGCCAGTGGTTGATCAGGATCGTCGGCCCGTCGACGCGGGCGAGCCTGCGCACGGTGTACGCCAGGCGGCGCCGGCACCACAGCACCGGGTCGACGAAGGGGCGGATGGCGAACTCGTCGGTCATGATGACCTGGCTTTGGTTCGCGATTTCGAGCGCCTCGGAAATGGTCGTGCCCGCGGGGCGCCAGGAGTAGTCGTACAGCGTGAACAGCGGGCAGATGGTGACGCCGCCGAACTCGGGGTAGGGATCCTCGGGCGTGAGCACGCCGAGGCGGCGGCAACCGTCGACGAGCTGGTCGTAGCGGGCCTCGCCGACGTGTGCGTCGGCGCCGCGGCAGAACAGTTCGTGGTTGCCGGGGACCCAGATCACCTGCGCCCAGCGGCGGGCGAGCTCGCCGAGCGTCTTCAGCACCAGTTCGGGCCGCTCGGCGACGTCGCCGGCGACGATGAGCCAGTCCGCGGGGTTGCGCGGCCGGAGGGTTTCCACGACGGCCTTGTTCGCCTTGACCGCGACGTGGAGGTCGGAAATCGCCCACAGGGTGGTCGACGGGTGTTCGTCGTCCGCCATGGGCGCCTCCTGGGTGTGACTGTGATCCATCGGTCGGGTCTGGCCGGTATATCGCGCCGGATCACGGAATTGTAACGGATTGCCGGCGATTCGCGGTAGCGATCCGCGAAAACCAGACTCTTACGCAACTTTAGTCACACTTGCCCCATGGTCAACAGTTTTGGTGTGAGAAATGACCGCGGAACGCCAGGTCGGGCGCTACTCCCCCGCCGCCGTCTCCCATTTGGGGCCGCGGTAGCGCACGGCGACGAAGATCAGCCGCAGCATCATGAAGGCCAGCAGGCCCCACCACACGCCGGTGAGCCCCCATCCCATCGACAGCGTCAGCCACACGGGCGGCAGGAATCCGAGGACGACGGCGGTGATGGTCGCGTTGCGCAGGAACGCCGCGTCGCCGGCGCCGAGCAGCACGCCGTCGATGGCGAACACCACGCCGCCGATGGGGATCATGGCCACGAGGATCCACCACGGGCCCGCTGCGATGGCGTCGAGGACCCCGCGCGCGTCGGTGAACACCCGCGGCAGCACTCCGTGGAGCACCGCGAATGCCACGGCGAGGACGCCCGCGAACACGGTCGACCACGCGATGACCCGCCTGGCCGTGTACCGCGCCGCGGCGACGGACCCGACGCCCAGCGCCGCCCCGACCAGCGTCTGCGCGGCGATGGCCAGCGAATCCAGCACCAACGACAGCAGGTTCCACAGCTGCAGCAGAATCTGGTGCCCGCCGAGCGAGAACGCGCCGAGCCGCCCCGCCACGCCGGCCGCCGAGAGGAACGCCACCTGGAACGCCAGGGAACGCAGGATCAGGTCCCGGCCGAGCACGAGCTGGCGCTTGATCAGGCTCCACCTGGGCCGCTTTGCGACGTCCCGTGCGGAGGCCGACGCCACGAGCTGCCGGATGAACAACGCCGCCGTGAGCGTCTCTCCCATGACCATCGCCCACGCCGAGCCGTTCAGCCCCAGCCATCCGACGAGTGGCACGATGGCGAGCGCCGCCGGACCGAGGCCGCCGACCACGAAGAGGAAGGGCCTGCGGGTGTCCTGTATGCCGCGCATCCACCCGTTGCCGGCTTGGGCGATGAGCGTCAGCGGAATGCCGGCGGCGGCGATGCGCAGCCAGCCGGCCGCCGCGTCGGCGACGGCGGGGTCGGGGGCGAGCAGCCCGGTGATCGTGCCGGCGAATCCCTCCACCAGCGCCACCAGCAGCACGCCGACGAACACCGCCACCCACGTCGCCTGGACGCCCTCTCCCACGGCGCCGCGGACGTCGCCGCGCCCGAAGGCCCGCGAGGCGCGGGCGGTGGTGCCGTAGGCCAGGAACGTCAGCTGCGCCGTGAGCATGGAGAACACGGTCGCCCCGGCTGCCAGCGCCGCCAGTTCCACGGCGCCGAGGCGCCCGACGACGGCGGTGTCCAGCAGCAGATACAGCGGCGGCGCCGCCAGCACCCCGAGGGCGGGCAGCGCCAGGCCGAGGATCCGCCCCGCGGTGATGGGCCGGTCCGACTCGGTGGCCACGTCAGTTGCCGTCGGCGTGCTCGATCGTCGCCGCCGCGACATCCGAGGCGCCGATCAGCGCGCCGACCACGGCATCGCGGTCGCCGCTGAAGTTGTAGCCGGCCGCGCGGAGGTGCCCGCCGCCGCCGAGGAACTTGGCCACTTCGGAGACGTCGACGAGCTCCCTGGAGCGCAGCGACATGGACCAGAAGCCCGGCGAATACTCCTTGAACACGGCCGCGACGTCGGCGGCGTCGGTGGTGCGCACGACGTCGACGACCGCCTCGACCTCGTCGTGCCCGACGTCGGCCATGTCCCCGTGGGAGATGGTCACGTGCACCAGGCCGGCGCCGCCGGCCCAGTCGGGCACGCGGCCGGCGGTGGCCATGACGCGCCCCAGGAACGGCAGGTACTCGAAGGGGTGGCCTTCCAGCAGCTGCGCGCCGATGGTGCGCGGGTCCAGGCCCTTGTTCAGCAGCCGCGCCGCGGCGGTGTGCATGCGCGAACGCCCGAACTGGAAGGACACGGTGTCCGTCAGCAGGCCCGCGTACAGCGCATGCGCCATGTCGCGGGTCAGCCGGATGCCCCAGACCTCGAAGAAGTCCAGCAGCACCATCGTGGAGGACTCGGCCTCCTCGTCCACCATGTTCACCGAGCCGTAGCGCGAGTTGGAATCGTGGTGGTCGACGACGATCAGCCGCTGCGACGTCATCATCCGCTCGCGCAGGCGCCCGAGCCGCTCGGGGCTCGCGCAGTCGACGGAGACCCAGGTGTCCACGGATTCCGGGATGTCGTCCGGCGACACGAAGAACTCCCAGCCCGGGATGGTCAGCAGCGACTTCGCCGGCAGCTCGTCGTTTCCGTAGGCCGCGACGGCGCGGATGCCGCGCTGCCGCAGCGCCATGACCATCGCCGACGCTGCGCCGATGGCGTCGGCGTCAGGGTGGATGTGGCACACGACGGCCACGAACTCGGCGTCGGCGAGCATGTCCATCGCGTCCTGGATCGGACCGGACATGCGCCTGCTGATCGACTGCGACAGCTGGTGCGCCGCCTGCTCCCCCGGCCCCACGTCAGGCCTCCGGCTCGTCGTCGCGGCGGTACGGGTCGGAGTCGCCGGCGGGGGCCGCCCCCTCGCGCAGCTTCGCCAGCTCGGCGTCGCGCTGCCGGGTCTTGGCCAGCAGCTCCTCCATGTGGGCGCTGGCCTCGGGCACCGTGTCGACCTCGAACGCCAGGGTCGGGGTGTAGCGCACGCCCAGGGCGCGGCCCACGAGCGAGCGCAGCTGGCCGCGGGCGCGGTTCAGCGCCTCCGCCGCGGCGTCCCAATCCGGGTCCTCGTCGATGGTGCGGCCGCGGACGGTGTAGAACACCGTCGCATCGTGCAGATCGCCGGTCACCCGGCAGTCCGTGACGGTCACCAGCTCGAGGCGACGGTCCTTGACCTCGCGTTCGATCGCTGCGGCGACGATCTCCTGGATTCGCTTGGCCATGCGGCGTGCGCGTGCGGGATCGGCCATGTCGATCTTCTCCTCTGGTCGGGGACGTGTCTTCGTTGAAAATCGCCGGGTCACGGGGCGATCGCGCCCCGAACTCCGGCCACCCAGGATAACCGTTCGCAGCCGGGGTTTGTTCCCGGCCCTCCCGTTTGGGAGGGGCCCCGCCGAACCCGCCGTTCCCCCCCCCGCCTCCCCGGAAACGCCGAAGGCCGGCCCCGCGCCGAATGGCGTGGGGCCGGCCGTCGTCAAGCGGTCGCCGCGGACTAGTCGCGCGGGACCTCGACCATCTCGTAGGCCTCGATGATGTCGTCCACCTGGATGTCCGGGTAGGACAGCACCATGCCGCACTCGTAGCCGGCCGACACCTCGGTGACGTCGTCCTTCTCGCGGCGCAGCGAGTTGATGGTCGCCTGCTCCGCCACGACGTTGCCGTCGCGGATGAGGCGCACCTTCGCGTTGCGGCGCATCTTGCCGGACTCCACTATGCAGCCCGCGATGAGGCCGACGGCGGACGCCTTGAAGATCGCGCGGATCTCGGCGCGGCCGATCTCGCGCTCCTCGTAGATCGGCTTGAGCATGCCCTTGAGCGCCTGCTCCACTTCCTCGATCGCCTTGTAGATGACCGTGTAGTAGCGCACGTCCACGCCGGCGGCGTTGGCGGCCTCGGTGGCCTTGCCCTCGGAACGGACGTTGAAGCCGATGATCACGGCATCCGACGCCTCGGCCAGCGTGACGTTGGTCTGCGTCACCGCACCGACGCCGCGGTCGATGATGTTCAGCTGGACCTCGTCGTCGACCTCGATCTTGAGCAGCGCCTCTTCCAGTGCCTCGACGGTACCGGCGTTGTCGCCCTTCAGGATCAGGTTGAGCGTGTTGGTCTCCTTCATGAACTCGTCGAGGTTCTCGAGGGAGACGCGGCGGCGGTTGCGGGCCTGCAGCGCGTTGCGGCGGCGGGCGTCGCGACGGTCCGCGATCTGGCGGGCCGTGCGGTCCTCGTCGACCACGAGCAGGTTGTCGCCGGCGCCGCACACCGAGGTCAGGCCCTGGACCTGCACCGGGCGGGACGGACCCGCCTCCTCGACGTCGTTGCCGTACTCGTCGACCATGCGGCGCACGCGGCCGTAGGCGTCGCCCACGACGATCGAGTCGCCGACGCGCAGCGTGCCGCGCTGGACGATGACCGTGGCCACGGGGCCGCGGCCGCGGTCCAGGTGCGCCTCGATGGCGATGCCCTGGGCGTCCATGTCCGGGTTGGCGCGCAGATCGAGCGCCGCGTCGGCCGTCAGCAGCACGGCCTCCAGCAGCTTGTCGATGTTCTCGCCCTGCTTCGCGGAGATGTCGACGAACATGGTGTCGCCGCCCCACTCCTCGTCGGTCAGGCCGTACTCGGTCAGCTGGCCGCGGATCTTCTGCGGGTCCGCGCCCTCCTTGTCGATCTTGTTGACCGCCACGACGATCGGCACCTCGGCCGCCTTCGCGTGGTTGATGGCCTCCACCGTCTGCGGCATGACGCCGTCGTCGGCGGCGACCACCAGGATGGCGACGTCGGTCGCCTGGGCGCCGCGGGCGCGCATGGCGGTGAACGCCTCGTGGCCCGGGGTATCCAGGAAGGTGACCTTGCGCTCGTCGTCCTCGAAGTCGACGTTGACCTGGTAGGCGCCGATGTGCTGCGTGATGCCGCCGGCCTCGTCGCCGCCCACGTTCGCCTTGCGGATGGTGTCCAGCAGGCGGGTCTTGCCGTGGTCGACGTGGCCCATGACGGTGACCACCGGCGGGCGGACCATGAGGTCCTCCTCGTCGCCCTCGTCCTCGCCGAACTGCAGGTCGAAGGACTCGAGGAGCTCGCGGTCCTCGTCCTCCGGGGAGACGACCTGGACCTTGTAGTCCATCTCGTCGCCCAGCAGCTGCAGGGTCTCGTCGCTCACCGAGGCGGTCGCGGTGACCATCTCGCCGAGGTTGAACAGGGCCTGCACCAGCGCGGCGGCGTCGGCGCCGATCTTCTCGGCGAAGTCGGACAGGGAGGCGCCGCGGGCGAGACGGATGGTCTGGCCCTTGCCGTTCGGCAGCTTGACGCCGCCGACGACCGAGGGAGCCTGCATCGACTCGTACTCGTGCCTCTTCTGCCGCTTCGACTTGCGGCCACGGCGCGGGGCGCCGCCCGGGCGTCCGAAGGCGCCGGCGGTTCCGCCGCGGCGACCGCCGCGACCGCCGCGCGGGCCTCCGCCGCCGGGGCCGCCACCCGGGCCACCGCGTCCGCCGCGACCGCCGGAGGCGGCCTTGGCGGGCATCTGGCCCGGGTTCGGGTGCGACGGCATCATCGACGGGGTCGGGCGGTTTCCGCCGCCCTGGCCGCCGCGGCCGCCGCCCTGGGGACGGGGGCCGCCCTTGCCGGCGCCCTGGGGGCGCGGGCCGCCCTGGCCGCCGGGACGTCCGCCCGGCTTCGGGCCGGGTCGGCCGCCGCCCTGCGGGCGGGGCATGGCGGACGGGCGCGGCGCGGGGCGCTCACCCGTGGAGAACGGGTTGTTGGCCACGCGCGGGGCGCGGGCGCCGGGCTTCGGGCCCGGCTTGCCGCCGCGGGCCTGCGGGCGCGGCTGATCGCCGGCCTGCGGGCCCGGTCGCGGCGACGGGGTGGGCTTGGCGCCCGGCTTAGCGGCGCCGGGCTTGGCGGCCGCGGTCTTCGGCGTCGGCTGGCCCGGCTTGGCGGCCGGGGCCTTCGGGGCCGGCTGGCCCGGCTTGGCCGCCGCGGGACCCGGCTGGGCCGGGGTCTTCGGCGCGGGGCGGCCCGGCTTGGCGGCCGGGGCCTTGGGGCCCGGCTTGGCGCCGGCGCCCGGCTTCGGGCCCGGCTTGGCGTCGCCGGACGGGGCCTGCTGGCCCTCCTTCGACGCGTACAGCTGCTTCATCCGCTTGACGACGGGGGGTTCCACCGTCGACGACGCGGTCTTGACGAATTCGCCCTGCTCCTTGAGCTGGGCGAGAAGTTCCTTGCTGGTGACCCCGAGCTGCTTTGCGAGCTCATGGACACGGAGCTTTCCGGACACTTTTCTCCTCACTTGCGGAGTCGAACAGTGCCGGGCGGGTTCGTTTCCCGCGCATTGGTCTACTGTCGACTCCCGTTATCGGTTGCCGTTCATCGCTGATGCTTCATCGTGCGCTCATCAGTGTTCAGGTCTTTCCGTTGGTCGGTTCCCGGCCGCCGGGGCCGCGGGGTGCGGCATCGGCATGTGCCCCGAGCGTTTCGAGGTACTCGCGGACCGGGTTCGCGTCCGCGTTGGCGGACACCTTCAATGCGCGGCCGAACGCGCGGCGCTTGTCGGCCACCGCCCATGCTTCGAGCGTGGGGGTGATCCATGCGCCTCGTCCCGGCATTCTGCGCCGGGGGTCGGGGACGACGCGGGTGGCGTCGCCGTCACGGCGCGCCACCATCCGCAGCAGCCGCCCTTCGGGCAGCTTCGCGCGGGTGGCGATGCAGGTTCGTTCGCGTTCGACGAAGTGCGGGGCTTGCTCGTCCCGGGTCATCGTCATTCGCGGACGCACCTGTCCTTCCACCGTCGTTTCCTCGTTGGCCGTCTTACAGCCTAACCCGAACGGGTCCCCGAATCCCAACCCCGTGGTTTCGGCGGGGCGGGGGCGCGGGCTTGGCGACGGTCCGGCGCCGCTTTTATTCGGCGTCGGAGTGGATGTCGATGCGCCAGCCGGTCAGTCGCGCGGCGAGGCGGGCGTTCTGGCCCTCGCGGCCGATGGCGAGCGACAGCTGGTAGTCGGGCACGACGACGCGGGCCTGCCGTTCCTCTTCGTCGAGCACCTCGACCTTGACCACCTTCGCGGGCGCGAGGGCGTTGCCGACGAACTTCGCTGGGTCCTCGTCGTAGTCGATGATGTCGATCTTCTCGCCGCCGAGCTCGTTCATGATCGCGCTGACGCGCTGGCCGCGCGGGCCGATGCAGGCGCCCTTGGCGTTGAGCCCCTTGACGGTCGGCCGGACGGCGACCTTGGAGCGGTGGCCGGCTTCGCGGGCGATGGAGACCAGTTCGACGGCGCCGTCGGCGACTTCGGGGACCTCGAGCTCGAAGAGCTTGCGCACGAGCTCGGGGTGGGTGCGCGACAGATTGATGGCGACGCCGCGCGGGGTCTTGTTCACGCCGACGACGTAGCACTTGGTGCGGTCGCCGTGCTCCAGGGTCTCGCCCGGCAGCTGCTCGGCCGGCAGCAGGATGCCGTCGCGGCCGTTGGCCTCCGAGCCGATGTGGACGACGATGATGCCCTTGTCGTTGGCCCGGACGTCGCGCTGGACGACGCCGGAGATGACCTGGTTCTCCAGGTCCGCGTATTCGCCGAAGACCTTGTCGCTTTCGGCGTCGCGCAGGCGCTGCAGGATGGTCTGCCGCACGGGGTAGGCGGCGATGCGTCCGAAATCCTCGGGGGTGTCGTCCCATTCGGCGACGAGGTTGCCCTCTTCGTCGCGCTCCTGGGCGAATACCGTGACCTCGCCGGTGTCGTAGTCGATGTCGACCCGGGCGTACTGCGCCGGCGAGTCGGTGCCCCGGTAGGCTTCCCGCAGCGCACGGCCGAGCAGGCCGATCATTTCGCCGAAGGGGATGCCCCGCTCCTTTTCCAGGGTGCGCAGGGCGGCGAGTTCGATCTTCACTTGTCCAGTTCCTCCAGCCGGGTCACGGCATCGTCGAAATCCAGTCCGGCCAGGTCGAGTTCGACCGCCGGGGCCTTAGAGAACTCAATTTCTACCACCGCGTGCTCCACCGAAGCCAACTCGAGCACGGCGCCGGTCGCCTTCGGGCGGCCCTTCGGCCCCGTGGACGCGACGATGATCACCCGGTCCCCGTCTTCGTCGTATGCGCCGATGCGGCCGACCAGCTGCCCGCCGTCGTCGAGACGGATGCGGACGAGCCGGTTGCGGTTGCGGCGCCAGTGGCGCGGGGCGACGAGCGGCGCGGCGACGCCGGGCGTGCTCACCTCGAGGGTGTACTCCAGTTCGCCGAACCGGATCTCGCCGGCGGCCTCGGCTTCGTCGAGCGCCGCGGAAATGTCGCGGGTGACGGCCTCGATGGCGTCGAGATCGGGTGCCTCATCTCCGTCGACGAGGACGGTGACCTGGGTCTTGCGCCCGGCCCCGGCGACCTTCACGTCTTCGATGTCGAGGCCGCGGGCGGCGGCTGCGGGGCGGATGACGCCGGCGATGGATTCAGCGGGGGGAAAGGCCATGCGGTGCAGTCTAGCCGCCGCGTGTCGTGGCACGATGGACGCGTGATTCAGCCGACTTCTCCCCTGCCCCGCCGCGCGTTCCTCATCGGCGCCGCCGGCCTGGGCGGCGCAGCGACGCTGGCCGCCGCGGGGTGCACCCCCATCACCGGCCCGTCCGCGGACCCCGTGGTGGAGGCCGCGTGGGCGCTGGCCCTGCGCGACGCCGATGTCCTGGCCCCTTCTTCGGCGGAGGTCGCCGCCGTCCGCCGCACCCAGGCGGAATCGCTGGCCACCGAGGTCGTCCGGGCGTGCGGCGTCCGCGAGGACGGCACGTCGCCGGAGGAATGCGTGGCCGCCCCCTCCCCCCTGCCGGCCGCGCCGTCCCCGGCGGATGCGGAAACGGTGCTGCGGGATTCCCGTGCGGCGTCGGCGCTTCACGACGCCCTCGGCCAGAACCGTTCGCTGCAGGACCCGTACGAGGCGGCGCTGCTCGCCGCGGTGGACGGCGGCCTGGTGCTGGCGCTGCGCGGCATGCGCGTCGACTGGGGCGAACTCGTCCCGGAGCTCGGCGGGGGCGAGCCCCTCGACGATGACGATGCCGCGCCGTTCGCCGACGCCCTCATCGCCGAGTACGCGCTGATCTACGGCATGGGCGTGGCGGCCCCGCGCATCGCCGCCGAGTACCGCCGGTCGACGGCCACGAGCGCCGACCGGCACCGCACCCTGCGCGACCGCGTCATCGGCATCCTGGAGGGCGCGGGCGTGCCCGTGCCCGTCGCCGAACCGGGCTATTCCGTGGTCGACGGAGCCCCAGACCCGGAAAACGATGCCGCCGGGTTCGCCGCAGCGCTCGAGGACTCCTGCGCCGAGGCGTGGCGCACGGCGCTGACGGCCGCGAAAAAACCCGCCGCCCGCGCGTTCGCGCTGCAGGCGGCGGGTCTGTGCCACGCCGGGGGCTCGGTTTTCCGCGGCGACGGCGCCGCCGCGCTGCCGGGGCTGCCGGCCTGACCGGCCGGGCTACTTGGTCAGGCCCAGGACCGCGTCGACGGCGTCGCCGTAGTCCAGCTCGGTGGTCTCGTCGGCCAGGCGGTCGCGCAGCTCCACCTTGCCGTCGGCGAAACCGCGGCCGACGACGATGACGACGGGCATGCCCAGCAGCTCGGAGTCCTTGAACTTCACGCCGGGGCTGACCTTCGGGCGGTCGTCGAAGAGCACGGTGACGCCGGCGGCGTCGAGCTCCTCGGCGAGCTTCTCCGCGGCCTCGGCCGCGGCGGCGTCCTTGTTCGCGATGACCACGTGGGCCTGGAACGGGGCGACCGACGCCGGCCAGCGGAGGCCGCGGTCGTCGTGAAGCTGCTCCGCCAGCACCGCCACCAGGCGGGACACGCCGATGCCGTAGGACCCCATGGTCGGTCGGGAGCGCTTGCCGTTGACGTCGAGGATGTCCACCTCGAAAGCGTCGGTGTACTTGCGGCCCAGCTGGAAGATGTGGCCGATCTCGATGCCGCGCCGCAGCGTCAGCGTGCCCTCGCCGTCGGGGGCGGCGTCGCCCTCGCGGACCTCGGCGGCCTCGATGGTGCCGGCCGGGTGGAAATCGCGGCCGCAGACGAGATCGGCCACGTGGTGGTCGGCCTCGTCGGCTCCGGCGATCCACGCCGTGCCCTCGACGACGCGGGGGTCGACGTACAACGGGACGTCGTTGTCCGCCAGCGCGCGCGGGCCGAGATAGCCCTTGACCAGGAACGGGTGGGCGGCGAAGTCCTTGTCCTCGAACAGGCGCACCTCGGCGGGCGCCAGGCCCGCCTCGACGCGCTTCATGTCCACCTCCCGGTCGCCGGGCACGGCGATGCCCGCCGGCTCCCATTCCTCGCCGGGCCGGCGGATGGCGATCATGACGCACTTGAGGGTGTCGGCGGCCGTGATCTCGCGGCCCAGGCCGGACTCGGGCGAGTTGGCCCATTCGACGAGCGCGTCGATGGTGGTGGCGCCGGGCGTGCGGTGCACAGCGGCCCCGGGCTTCCCCTCGATCGGCTGCGCCGGCGGGGCCGGGGTGGTGACGGCCTCGACGTTGGCGGCGTAGTCGGAGGCCGTGGAGCGGACGAAGGTGTCCTCGCCCGACGGCGACACGGCCAGGAACTCCTCCGACGCCGAGCCGCCCATCGCGCCGGACGTCGCGGCGCAGATGACGTACTCCACGCCCAGGCGATCGAAGATGCGGCGGTAGGCGTCGCGGTGGCGCCGGTAGGACTCGTCGAGGCCCTCGTCGTCCATGTCGAAGGAGTACGAGTCCTTCATCACGAACTCGCGGCCGCGCAGGATGCCGGCGCGGGGGCGGGCCTCGTCGCGGTACTTGGTCTGCACCTGGTACAGGGTGACCGGGAAGTCCTTGTAGGAGTTGTACAGGTCCTTGACGGCCAGCGCGAACATTTCCTCGTGCGTCGGGCCGAGCAGGTAGTCGCCCTCCTTGCGGTCCTTGAGCCGGAAGAGGTCGTCGCCGTACTCGGTCCAGCGATTGGACTTCTCGTACGGCTCGCGCGGCAGCAGCGCCGGGAAGGCGATCTCCTGGGCGCCGATGCCGTCCATCTCCTCGCGCACGATGTTCTCCACGTTGTGCAGCACCTTCAGGCCCAGCGGCAGCCAGGAGTAGATGCCGGGGGCGTGGCGCCGGATGTAACCGGCGCGGACGAGGAGCTTGTGGCTGGGCAGTTCGGCATCGGCCGGGTCGTCCCGCAGGGTGCGCAGGAACAGACGGGACATACGCGTGATCATGGCGGCCACTCTACCGCCCGTCGGGGCCCTTGGCGGTCACCGGGCGGCTTAAGCGTCGGCCGTCGTGGGGCGGGTATTCCGGGCCGATAAAGTCGGTGCCCATGCTGATTCTTCTGCCGCCGTCCGAGACCAAGTCGACCGGGGGTTCGGGGGCTCCCCTGGACCTGCCGGGGCTGTCGTGGCCGGAGCTCAACGACGTGCGTCGCGGGATCGCCGATGACCTCGTGGCGCTGTCCGCCGACCGCGATGCCGCGATGGCGGCGCTGAAGCTCGGGCCGAAACTCGCCGCCGAGGTCGACGCCAACGCGGAGCTGTTCGCGTCCCCGACGATGCCCGCCCTGGACCGCTACACGGGCGTGCTTTTCGACGCCCTCGACGCGGGCGCCCTCTCCCCCGCCGCGCGGAGCCGCCTGGCCGTGGGTTCGGCGCTGTTCGGCGTCGTGGGAGGCGAGGACATGATCCCCAAGTACCGGCTGTCGGGCGGGTCGAAGCTGCCGCGGGCGAACGCGGGAGGCGGCGCCGCCCCGACGATGCGGGCGCGGTGGGGCAAGGCGATCACCGAGGCGCTCACCGGCGGCGACCACGGCCTCGTCATCGACCTGCGGTCGGGCACCTACATGAACCTGGGCAAGGTGCCGGGCTCGGTCACCGCGACGGTGCTGACCGCCGAGGGCAAGGTCGTCTCGCACTTCAACAAGCACCACAAGGGCCTGCTCGCGCGGGCGCTCGCGGAGGCCGGCGCCGACGTCGATTCCCTCGACGCCGCCGTCGACGCCGCCCGCGCGGCGGGATTGGACGCCGTGGCCCGCGACGGGGGCATCGTCATCACGGTCGCACCGTGACGGCAGTCGCCGTCAGAGTGATTCGTCGGCGACCTCGCCGATGACGAACACCGCTGGCGGCCGCACGCCTTCGCCGCGGATGGTGTCGCCGAGGGTGCCCAGGGTGCAGCGGAACACGCGCTGGTTCTCGGTCGTGCCCTCCTGGATCACCGCGGCCGGGGTCGACGCGTCGCGCCCGGCGGAGATGAGCTTCTCCGCGATGGCGGGGCCGTTCTTCACGCCCATGATGACGACGATGGTGCCGGTCATCTGCCCCAGCGCGTCCCAGTTGACCAGCGACGTCGGGTGCCCCGGCGGCACGTGGCCGGAGACGATGGTGAAGTCGTGGTTCACGCCGCGCTGCGTGACCGGGATGCCGGCGGCGGCGGGCACGGAAATCGCGGAGGAGATGCCGGGCACCTCGGTGACGGTGACGCCGGCTTCGCGCAGGGCGACGAGCTCCTCGAAGCCGCGGCCGAACAGGTACGGGTCGCCGCCCTTGAGCCGGACGACGAACAGTCCCTGCCGCGCGCGGTCCACCAGCAGCTCGTTGATGCGCTCCTGGGCCATCGCGCGGCCGTAGGGCAGCTTCGCGGCGTCGATGATCTCCACGTCCGGGTCCAGCTCGCCGAGCAACGACAGCGGCCCGAGGTGGTCGGCGAGCACGACGTCGGCGAGCCGCAGCAGGCGGCGCCCCTCGACGGTGATCAGGTCCGGGTTGCCCGGGCCGCCGCCGACGAGGGCGACGGTGCCCGCCAGGTGGCCGGCGCGGGAGGCGCGGCGGCCCTTGAATTCCTGGGCGTGCTGCGCGGCGCCGTCCGTCGCGTCGTCGACGAGGACGCCGTGCAGGTTGGACTGCACCATGACCTCGCGCAGCAGGTCGGGATCGGTGACCACGACCATCCGCTTGCCCCACAGCATCGCCGGGGTGAAGGGGGTCCGCCACAGCTGGATGCGGCCGCGTTCGGCCCAGCCCTCGATGCCGGGCGAAATCTCGCCGCCCTCGCAGACGATGACTTCGGCGCCCGCGTCGACCAGCCCGGGAATGACCCGCTCGGCCGTGGTGGACGCGCCGACGACCAGAACGCGGCTCCCCTTCAACATCAAAGTCATGAGGGGATCTTATCGCTTGGCGACGAATCCGCGCGCACCGGCCCTCAGCCGCAGGATTCCACGAAACCGCGCAGCACCGCGGGCGCCCCGGCGGGGTGAACGTGCAGGTAGGAAGCGTGCACCCGCCCGCCGGGGGACACGAACCCCTCGGTGACGGCGTCCCCACCCCAGCCCCTCCAGCCCCACGCGGGGGTCCAGCCGGCGGCGTGCGCGGCGGCCGCGGTCCCCTCGTCGAGGCGGGTCCTGTGGAACTCGTGCCCGGTCAGGCGGCCGCCGACGGGGCCGAGCACCGACTCCGACAGCATCGTGGCCGTGCGGTACCCCAGGCTCAGGCGCCCCATCGACGCCGATCCCGGGATGACTCCGCACATGCGGTGCCCGCCCAAAGACTCGAGCAGCCACAGCAGGCCCGCGCATTCGGCGTGGACCGCGGCGCCGTCGGCGACCATCGCCCGCACGGAAGCGGCGAGGTCGTCGCGCGCCGCCAGATCCGCGGCATGTTCCTCCGGGAACCCGCCGGGCACGACCAGGCCGTCGGCGTCGGGAAGCTCGTCGACCAGCGGGTCGAAGACCTCGACCCGGGCCCCCGCGGCGGCCAGCAGCTCCGCGTGTTCGGCGTAGGCGAAGGTGAACGCGGGCCCGCCCGCCAGCGCGATGCGGGGCTTGCTTTCCGACGGCCCGGCGCCGATCGCCTTCGCCGGATCCCACGGTTCGAAACCGGGGCGCACCGCGGCCAGGCCGACGACCGCGCCGAGGTCGACGTGCTCCTCGACGAGGTCGGCCATCATCGCCACGGCGGCGTGGGCCTCCTCTCCCCCTTCGGCGGCGGTGACCAACCCCAGGTGGCGCGACGGCACCTCGATGCCGTCGACGCGCGGGATGGCGCCGAGCACCGGCACCCCCACCGCCTCGATGGCCTCGCGGACGACGGACTCGTGGCGGTCGGAGCCGACCCGGTTGATGATCGCCCCCGCCACGCGGACGCGATCGTCCATCGTCGCGAAACCGTGGACGAGGGCCGACGCCGACTGGCTCATGTGCCGGGCGTCGACGACGAGGATCACCGGCATGCCCAGCAGGCGGGCGATCTCGGCGGTCGACGCGCTCGCGTCGAGGGGATCGCCGCCGATCCGGCCGTCGAAAAGCCCCATGACGCCCTCGACGATGCCGACGTCCAGTCCGGCCGACCCGTGCGCGTACAGCGGGCCGATGAGGTCCGGCCCGCACATGACGGAATCCAGGTTGCGGCCCGGCCTGCCCGCCGCGATGGCGTGGTAGCCGGGATCGATGTAGTCGGGGCCGACCTTGAACGGCGCGACGGACATCCGGCGCGCCAGCGCGGCGATGAGGCCGGTGGCGATGGTGGTCTTGCCGGTGCCCGACGCCGGCGCCGCGATGACGACGCCCGGGGCGGCCGGAGCTACCACTCGATGCCCTTCTGTCCCTTCCGGCCCGCGTCCATCGGGTGCTTGTGCTTGACCATCTCGGTGACCAGATCGGCGACCTCGATGAGCTTCGGATCGGCGTCGCGGCCGGTGATGACCACGTGCTGGCGGCCCGGCCGGTTGGCGAGGGTCTCGGCGACGTCGTCGACGTCGACCCAGCCCCACTTGATCGGGTAGGTGAACTCGTCGAGCACGTAGAAGTCGTGCTCCTTCTCGGCCAGGCGGCGCTTGATCTCCTCCCAGCCCTCGGCGGCGTCGCGGGCGTGGTCCTCTTCGGTGCCCTTCTTGCGGGACCAGGACCAGCCCTCCCCCATCTTGTGCCACTGCACCGCGCCGCCCTCGCCCGTTTCGTCGTGGAGCTCGCCGAGGCGCTTGAACACGGACTCTTCGCCGACCCGCCACTTGGCGGACTTCACGAACTGGAACACGCCGATGTCCAGCCCCTGGTTCCACGCGCGCAGCGCCATGCCGAACGCCGCGGTCGACTTGCCCTTGCCGTGGCCCGTGTGGACCGCGGTGATGGGCAGCTGGCGGCGCTGGCGCGTCGTGAGCCCGTCGTCGGGGATGTTCTTCGGATCAACCTGTCCCTGTGCCATGGGTTACACAATAGCCGGGGTCAGGGACGGCGTTCGCCCGCCAGGGCCTCCTCGAACGCCTCGCGCGTGCGGACCTGCACGCTGGTCACCTGGGGCGCCGGTCCGCGGCCTGCGGCGACGAGCCCCCGCAGCCGCGCCACGGCGGCCGCGACCTCCGGTCCGACGTCGGCGCCCTTCCGCACCGTCTCACGTGGCAATTCGATGGCGTACCGGGCATCGCCGAACGGGACGTGGTCGGGGTTGGGGCCGTCGTAATCGAGGTCCGCTTCGCCGACGCCGGCCAGGGCCAGCCCGTCGAGGGCGTCGAGGATGATCGCCAGCGACTCGTCCTCGTCGGCGGTGTCGGCGCCGTCGTCGTCGGCGCCCTTCAATTCGCCCGTGAACCACGCGGTGACCTTGAACGGCGACTTGTCCGCGGGCGGCGCCGCATCGGCGTTGAGCTGGCGCCACTGGTCGGCGAGGTCCCACTCGTCTTCGTCTCCGCCCGGTTCGACGGCGGCGACGTCGAATCCCGCGTCGACCGCCCCGAGCCGGGCCCCGATGGCCAGCGCGAGCCTGCCCAGCAGCAGGTCGGCGCGCCAGCGTTCGGCGAAGATGCTGATTTCGATGACGTTGACGTCGATGGTCTCCGCCGCATCGGTTGGGTTCATGGTCGCGACGGTACCGGGCTCAGGCCGTGACCGCGGCCTTGACCACGCCCGCGACGGCGTCGGCGTCGAGGTCCTCGATGCGCAGGCAGGGGGCGCCGAGCCGGTCGGCCAGTTCCTTGGCCAGCCCCAACCGCACGCGTCCGGATTCGCAGTCGACGACGATGGATCCGGCCACGCCGCGGCGCCGGATCGCGTCGGCCGCCAGGCCCGCGGTGTCGCGCCCGCCGGCGGACGTCGCCCGGCCGTCGGACAGGACCACGAGCATCGCGCGGCGCGACGGATCGCGGCGGTGCTCCCGCTCGATCAGGGCGCGAGCCGTCTCCAGGCCCGCCGCCAACGGGGTCCTGCCGCCGGTCCGCACGTCGTCGAGACGCCTGCTGGCGGCCACCGTCGACCGCGTCGGCGGCAGCTCCACCGTCGCCCCGTCGCCGCGGAAGGTCACCACCGCCACGCGGTCGCGGCGCTGGTAGGCGTCGCGCAGCAGAGATTGCACCGCTCCCGTCACCGCCTCCAGACGGTCGCGGGCGGCCATGGAACCGGAGGCGTCGACGAGGAACACGATCAGGTTGGACTCGCGGCCCTCCCGTTCCGCCCCGCGCAGGTCGGGGGCGATCAGGGGCACCATGCCGTCGTCGACGCGGGCGCCCCGCTCGGCGGCGGCCAAAACGGTCCCGGGCACGTGAAGGCCCCTACCGCCCCGCGTCGCCCGGATGTCCCGCCCGCGGGGCCCCTTGGCGCGTCCGCGGCGGCCGTCGGATCCGGTGCCGACGCCGTCGAGAAGCAGCGTCCTAGCCGCGAAAGGGATCGCCCAGTCGGGCAGTACCTCCCGTCGGCGCGGGGCCCTCCGGCCTCTCCTGGTCCAGTTCCTCGCTTGACGACGCCTCGGCGTCCCCCTCGTCCGGCGTTTCGGGTTCATCGGGCTGCGGGGGTTCCTCGGCGTGGTCGTCCGTGTCCGGGTAGCGGTCCTCGGCGCGGTCGAGGGCGTCGTCGAGGTCGCGCTGATCGACGCCCGGCTCATCGAAGGGATCGCGTCGGCGACGGTGCGGCAGCGCGAGTTCGGCGGCGACGCGGATGTCCTCCGAGTCGATTTCCGCCGCGCCCCGCCAGGCCGCGTGGGCGCGGGCGGTGCGGGCGATGACCAGGTCCGCGCGCATGCCGTCGACGTCGAAGTCGGCGCACAGCGACGCGATGCGAGCCAGATGGACGTCGTCGAGGGGGATCTGACCGACCAGGGCGCGGGCGCGGGCCAGGCGGTCGCGCAGATCGCCGTCGGCCTCCGCCCACCGCGCGGCGAATGCGCCGGGGTCGGATTCGTAGGCGAGGCGGCGGCGCATGATCTCCACGCGCACCTCGGGGTCCCGGGAGGCGGTGACGTCGACCGCCAGCCCGAAGCGGTCGAGGAGCTGCGGTCGCAGCTCCCCCTCCTCCGGGTTCATGGTGCCGACCAGCACGAAGGAGGTTTCCTCCACGTGCGAGACGCCGTCGCGCTCGACGGTGACGCGGCCCGTGGCGGCGGCGTCGAGGAGGACGTCGACGAGATGGTCGGCCAGCAGGTTGACCTCGTCGACGTAGAGAACGCCGCCGTCGGCCTGCGTCAGCAGGCCGGGCCGGAACTCCGCGCGGCCGGTGGTCAGCACCGACTCGACGTCGATGGAACCGACCACGCGATCTTCCGTCGCGCCGAGCGGCAGATCGACGACCGCGCCCTTCGGCAGCAGCGGGCCCAGGGCGCGCACGGCGGTGGTCTTCGCCGTGCCCTTCTCGCCGCGGACCACCACGCCGCCGATGCCCGGCGAGACCGCCGTCAGCAGCAGCGCCAGGCGCAGCCGGTCCTGGCCGACGATCGCGGAGAACGGGAATCCGGGGAAGGCAGACATGCAGTCACTTATACCCCGGACCGAAAAATCGGCGGCGGCCGGGGTCAGCGCTCCAGCTTGAGGGTCTTCTGAGAGGCGTCCCAGACCTTCTTGTACAGCTCGCGGTCCTCGGCCAGGACCGTGCCGTAGGAGGGCACGAGCTCCTTGAGCTTCGGGGTCCAGGCGCTCATCTTGTCGCCGAAGCAGCGCTCCAGCAGCTCGATCATCACGGCCGGGGCGATGGAGGCGCCCGGGGAGGCGCCCATCAGGCCGGCGATGGAGCCGTCGGCGGAGTTGATGACGGCGGTGCCGAACTCCAGGGTGCCGAACTGCGGCGCCTTGGCGGGCTTGATCACCTGCACGCGCTGGCCGGCGGTGACCGTCTCCCAGTCCTCGTCGCGGGCGTTGGGCACGTACTCGCGCAGGGCCTCCACGCGGGCGGCGTGGTTCTTGATCACTTCGGTGATCAGGTACTTGGTCAGGCCCAGCTCGTGCAGGCCGACGCCGACCAGGGTGGTCAGGTTGTGAAGGCGCAGCGACTTCGGCAGGTCGGTCAGCTTGCCCTGCTTCATGAACTTCGGGGTCCAGCCGGCGTAGGGGCCGAACAGCAGGCCCTTCTTGCCGTCGATGACGCGGGTGTCCAGGTGCGGCACGGACATCGGCGGGGTGCCGACGGACGCCTTGCCGTAGACCTTCGCGCCGTGCTTCTCGATGAGCTCCTCGTTGGTGCAGCGCAGCCACTGGCCGGACACGGGGAAGCCGCCGTAGCCCTTGATCTCCGGGATGCCGGACTTCTGCAGCAGCGGCAGGGCGTTGCCGCCGGCGCCGACGAACACGAAGTTGGCGCGGACGGTGCGGGTGTCGCCGGTGTGGATGTTCTTCACCGTGATCACCCACTTGGCGCCCTCGCGGGTGATGTTCTTGACCTCGTGGCCGTAGCGGATCTCGGTGCCGCGGTCCGACAGCGCCGCCAGGTACTGCTTGGTCAGGGCGCCGAAGTTGACGTCGGTGCCGTTGGGGTTGCGGATGGCGGACACCGGTGTGGAGAAGTCGCGGCCCTCGGCCATCAGCGGCAGGTATTCCGCGAAGCGGTCGTGGTCCTCGATGAGCTCCTGGTCGTGGAACAGGGGCTCGTCGTTGAGCGCCTCGAAGCGGCGGCGCATGAACGCCATCTGCTCCGGGCCCTGGGCGAAGGTCGTGTGGTCGACCGGGTTGATGAACGCGCGCGGGTCGGTGATGACGCCGTCTTCGACCAGGCTGGTCCACAGCTGGCGGGACACCTGGAACTGCTCGTTGATCTTCAGCGCCTTGTCGACGTTGACCACGCCGTTCTTCTCGGGCGTGTAGTTGAGCTCGCACAGCGCCGCGTGACCGGTGCCCGCGTTGTTCCACGGCGAGGAGGACTCCTCGGCGGGCTGGTCCAGGCGTTCGAAGATGACCTGGGACCAGCCGGGCTCGAGCTCCGTGAGGAGCACGCCGAGGGTGGCGCTCATGACGCCCGCACCGATCAGGGCAACGTCGACTTCGTCACCGACGGTGGCGGGAAGATTCTTTTCAGACACTGCGGTCAACATCCTTCGTGACTTGATAATCGGGCGGCGCACGCACGTCCCCCGGACTGACACACTGTTCCGATCCATTGTGTCACAACCCCTGCGACACCCCCATAATGTCCCGCTAGGCTGTGGTCCGTGACCTTCAATGACCCGACGATCCCCACCCCCGGTTGGCAGCCGGGGCTGCTGGGCGAAGAGTTTCCCGAAACAGTCATCGACCTGGGCGAAGACCCCGATGGAGAGGGCGACGTCGTCGCCACCGTCATCAGGTATTCGCCCCCCGGCTCCGACTCGTCCGACTTCACGCGGCGGCCCGCGGTGCTGTGGATCCACGGAATGAGCGATTATTTCTTCCAGGAGCACGTGGCCCGCGCCATCCACGACGCCGGGTACGCGTTCTACGCGGTCGACCTGCGCAAGTGCGGCCGGTCGCGCCGCGAGGGCCAGCGGTGGCATCACATCACCGACCTGTCGCTTTACGACGCCGACCTGGACGCCGCGGCGGCGCTGATCCTCGGCGAGGGCCACCCCGGGCTCAGCCCCCTCGCGCACTCGACGGGCGGTCTCGTCGCCGCGCTGTGGCTCGATGGCCTCCGGGACCGCGATCCCGGGATGCACGCCAGCATCCGCGGAGCCGTGCTCAACAGCCCATGGCTGGATCTGCAGTATCCGCGGATGCAGCGGGCCGTCGTCAAGCTGGCGACGAAGGTCATGGCGCGCCGCGCGCCCGACCGGCTCACCCCGGACAAGGGGCTCGGCGGGTACGGCCAGTCGATCTACCGGGGCGAGAAGGGCGACTGGGATTTCGACGTCACCCTCAAGCCCGTGTCCGGCCACGTGAAGTCCTGGTCGTGGCTCAACGCCGTGCTGGTCGCGCAGCGGCGCCTGCACCGCGGCATCGAAGTCGGCGTGCCCTGCCTGGTGCTGCATTCGGACCGCTCCGCCGTCAACGAAAATTGGTCGCCGGCGCTGGACACCGCCGACGCCGTCCTCGACGTGGAACAGATCGCGCGCCGGACGCGTTGTCTGGGTCGTGGGGCCCGGCACAGGGCCATCCCGGGTGCCCGGCACGACGTCTTCCTGTCCAAGGACCACGCTCGCGCGCATGCCCTGTCGGAGACGGTGCTGTTCCTGGACTCGGTCAACGGCCGCTGACCCCACGCGAACGCCAACGTCCCCAAATCCGAGGAGATGCATTGTCCAGCGACACCGCCCGGCACTACGACCTGATCATCATCGGCACCGGATCGGGCAACTCGATCCCGTCCCCCGCGTTCGATGACGTGCGCATCGCGCTGGTCGAGGAAGGCCGCTTCGGCGGCACCTGCCTCAACGTCGGGTGCATCCCCACCAAGATGTTCGTGCTCGCCGCGGACGCCGCCCGCAACGTCTCCGAGGCCGCCCGGCTGGGCGTGCACGCCCACGTCGACTCGATCGACTGGGATTCGATCAAGCAGCGCGTCTTCGGCGACCGCATCGACCCGATCGCGGCCGGCGGCGAGTCGTACCGCCGCGGCGGGGAGACCCCGAACATCGACGTGTACGACCGCCACGCGGTCTTCGTCGGCCCCCGCCGCATCCGCACCGGGCAGGGCGACGAGGAGATGGAGATCACCGCCGACCAGATCATCATCGCGGCGGGCTCCCGCACGAAGGTGCCGGGCTTCGTCGCCGATTCGGGCGTCGCCTACCGCACGAACAAGGACATCATGCGCATCGACCGGCTGCCGGAGGAGATGATCATCCTCGGCGGCGGCTTCATCGCCACGGAGTTCGCGCACGTCTTCTCGTCGCTGGGCGTGAAGGTGCACGTCATCGTCCGGTCCGGCGCCCTGAACCGCCAGTCCGACGCCGACGTGTCCCGGCGCTTCACCGAGGTCGCGTCACGCGATTGGGACGTGCGCCTGAACACCACCATCGAGTCGCTTCGCGAAGAGAAGGCCGCCGACGGTTCGACCGTCGTCGTCGCCGCGCTGTCCGACGGCACGGAGGTCCGGGGCGGCGAGTTCCTCGTCGCCACCGGCCGCGCCCCCAACGGCGACCTCATGGAACTGGCCGCCGGCGGCGTGGACATGCGCGACGACGGCCGCATCGCCGTCGACGAGCACGGCCGCACCTCCGCCGAGGGCGTGTGGGCGCTGGGCGACGTCTCCAGCCCGCACCAGCTCAAGCACATCGCCAACCACGAGGCCAAGGTCGTCTTCCACAACGTGCTCAACCCGGATGACCTGAGGTCCTTCGACCACCGGTACATCCCGTCGGCGATCTTCTCCCACCCGCAGATCGGCCAGGTCGGCATGACCGAGGAGGAGGCCCGCGAGTGGGCCGCCGCCAACGGCACCGAGATCACGGTGAAGGTGCAGGACTACGGCGACGTCGCCTACGGCTGGGCGCTGGAGGACCGCGACGGGTTCGCCAAGCTCATCGCCGACAAGAAGACCGGTCGGCTGGTCGGCGCGCACTTCATCGGCGAGCAGGCCGCCACGCTGGTGCAGCAGTGCATCCAGATGATGACCTTCGGGCTCGACGCCCGCGAGGTCGCCGACGCGCAGCACTGGATCCACCCGGCGCTGCCCGAGCTCATCGAGAACGCGCTGCTGGGCCTCGAGTTCGACTAGTTTCGACTCGCCCGCCTACCCGCAGACGACGGGGCGGCCGTCCAGCGCGGCGACCACGAGGCCGTGCACGAGCGGATCGTCCCGCATTCCGTCGTGGGTCAGCGGCTCCGGCGCATCGGGGCACACGTCCTGCACCAGGACGTTGGTGACCGTCGCGCCGGGGCCGGCCTCGAGGAACGCGTCCGGCGCGGTGGTGGCCGTCGTGTCGTCGCTCGAGACCAGCACGGTGTAGTCCACGCCCGGCTGGGTGTCGGGCAGCGAATCCAGGTGCGCCACCACGTCCGAACCGCGCAGCTGCTGCAGCGCCGCGGGCCCGAGCAGTGCGTCGCCGACGGCGACCGCCTCCGGGCTGGAGTGGATGTTCAGGGAGTCGAGGCCGCGCATGGACGTGCCCCGGTGGGTGCCCGCCAGATAGATGGCGTCGTCGACGAACTCCGCCGCGCCGTGGTCGTTCATGGCCAGTCGAATGAGCGCGGCGGCCTGGGAATGGCCGACGACGTCGACGGCACCGGCCGCCCGCCCCGCGGTGGTCTCCCCCGCGACGTGCCGGATGGCCCGGTCGACGGCTTCCGCCCCCGCGCCGACGTCCGCGATGCCGTTGGTGCCGGGGATGTTCCCCGCCACGGATTCGCGGTGCCACCCGTATTCCAGCGCGTGGACGCAGTACCCCTCCCCGGCCAGGGTCCGGCCGAGCGGTTCGAGGTCCGCCACCTCGCCCCACGTTCCGTGGATGATCAGGACGGGCTGCGGGTGTTCGGGGGCGGGCACGCACTCGGGATCGTTTGCCCAGTCCAGCCGCGGAAAGGGCTCGTGCGCCGCCGACGATCCGGGGACGGAGCCGCCGACGGGTTCCGCCGCCCCGGCCACGGCCGCACCCGTCCCGAGCACCCCGGCCACCAATGCTGCGGCAATCGCCGCGGCCGATTTCGACATCATCCGACGCTCCCCTGCTCCCGCACCATCCTGCTCCCGCATCACCGTCTCGTCCCGAATGTAGCGGTCCCGCGACGTCGGGGGCGCCGGGGTCACCCGAGTTGGGCCACCCCCGTCGCTTCGGCGAGGGCCGGTCCGGCCAGGTGCTCCTCGATGGCGTCGGCGATGAGGTCGAGCTGACGCAGCCGCTCGGCGCGGAAATCGGTGTCCGGCGCGACCTCGAAACCGCGCAGGCCCGCGGCCTCCGCCACCGACCGCAGGTACCCGCGGCGCAACGCGTCGTTTTCCAGCAGCCCGTGCCGGTGCGTTCCGGCGACGGCGCCGCGCACCGCCCCCTCGCCGTGGGGCCATCGTTCCCCGGTGCTTCGCACGACCCGCCCGTTGTGCACCTCGTAGGAGCCGTCGGCGTGGCGGGCCAGCACCTTCGGTTCGGCGAATTCGATGTCGGCGTCGAAGATCCCCAGTCCCTCGACGGCGCCGGCGCCGCTTTCGACGCTATCGACGATGGAGGCGCACATCATCTGGAATCCGCCGCAGATGCCCAGCGTCGGCGCCCCCGCCGCGGCGCGGCGGATCAGCGCGTCGGCGAGCCCGTGCTCCCGCAGCCAGCCCAGGTCATGGACGGTGGCCTTCGTGCCGGGCAGCACCACCAGGTCGGCGCGCGCGACGGTGCTGGGGTCGACGGTCCATTCGACGCGCACTCCCGGCTCGGCGGCCAGCGCCTCGACGTCGGTGGCGTTGGACACGCGCGGCAGGCGGATCGCCGCGACGGTGAGCGCGTCCTCCCCCAGCGGCCGCGTCGCGGGGCCGACGGCGGTCGCGGCGACCGTGCCGAGCGAATCCTCGGCGTCGATCCACAGCCCCGGGATGAAGGGGACGACGCCGAGCACCGGCACGCCCGTGCGCCGTTCCACGACGTCGAGCCCCGGCTCCAGCAGCTCGGCCGCCCCGCGGAACTTGTTGACCACGAATCCCGTGATCCGGCTCCGATCCTCCTCCCCGAGGATCGCGTGCGTGCCCACGAAATGCGCCAGCACGCCGCCCCGGTCGATGTCGCCGGCGACGATCACCGGCAGGTCCGCGGCCTCCGCCAGCCCCATGTTCGCGATGTCCGACTCGCGCAGGTTCACCTCCGCGGGCGATCCCGCGCCCTCGCACACCACGACGTCGTACCGCGAGCGCAGGTCGGCCAGGCAGTCGGCGGTCACCGACCGCAGTGCTTTGCGACGCTCCCGGTACGTCAGCGCCGACACCGTGCCCTCCGCCCGGCCCCGCACGACCACCTGGCTCGTCTGGTCGGAACCGGGCTTGAGCAGCACCGGGTTGAAGTCCACGCTGGGTTCCAGCCCGCACGCCAGCGCCTGCAGGGCCTGGGCGCGGCCGATCTCGCCGCCGTCGGGGGTCACGGCGCAGTTGTTGGACATGTTCTGCGCCTTGAACGGCGCGACCGAGACGCCCCGGCGCACCAGGAGGCGGCACAGACCGGCGACGAGCACCGACTTGCCGGCGTCCGAGGTGCACCCCGCGACGAGGAACGACCTGCCCCGCGCCATGGGATCAGGCGCCCGGCGTCCAACCGGTGAGGAACTGCCCCTCGACGACCTCGTCGGGCTTGGTCAGGATCTCGTGGCCCGACTCGGTGACCAGCACCGTGTGCTCGAACTGGGCGGTCCACTTCCGGTCGGTGTTCTGGACCGTCCAGCCGTCGTCCCAGATCTCGTAGTCGAGGCCGCCGAGGTTGATCATCGGCTCGACGGTCAGCGTCATGCCGGGCTCCAGGACGGTGGTCTGCGACGGCTCGTCGTAATGCAGCACCACCAGGCCGTTGTGGAACGTCGTGCCGACGCCGTGGCCCGTGAAATCGCGGACCGTGTTGTAGCCGAAGCGGCGGGCGTAGGACTCGATGACGCGGCCGATGACGTTGATCTCGCGGCCCGGCTTGATGGCCTTGATCCCGCGCATCGTCGCGTTGTAGGTGCGCTCCACCAGCAGACGGTGCTCCTCGGAGACGTCACCCGCGAAGAAGGTCGAGTTGGTGTCGCCGTGAACGCCGTTCTTGTAGCCGGTGACGTCGACGTTGACGATGTCGCCGTCCTCGATGACCTGCTTGCTCGGGATGCCATGGCACACGATCTCGTTGAGCGACGTGCAGCAGCTCTTGGTGAAACCGCGGTAGCCCAGCGGCGACGGGTAGGTGTCGTGGTCCATCAGGTACTCGTGCACCACGCGGTCGACGTCATCGGTGGTGTTGCCCGGCACGCAGGCCTTGCCGGCCTCGACCAGGGCGTTCGCGGCGATGCGGGAGACCTCGCGCATGGCCTCGATGTCCTCCGGCGTCTGGACCAGCGGCTCGCCGACTCCCTCGGCGACCTCGTCCTTCCACGCGTATTCGGGCCGCTCGATGTGGGCGGGCACGGTGCGGATGGGGGTGGGCTCCTGCATGGTCAACGGTGCGCGATCGGTCATGGCGAACACGATACCCCCGGGCCGGGGGCCGTCAGCCGCCGGGCGCGGGGTCGCCCTGGCCGTCGAGATTCGCCAGGAACGCGTCGGTGACCTTCACCGCGTGCTCCGACCCGCCGCCGTGGACGATGAGGGTGGCGAAGGCGATGTCGTCGCGCCACCCGGTGAACCACGCGTGCGAACCGCCCGTGACCTCGGCCTCGCCGGTCTTGCCGTACACCTCGCCGCGGCCGGCGATCGCCGTCGCGGTGCCGGACGTGACCACCGACCGCATGACCGACCGCAGGTGGCCGAGGGTTTCGGGGTTCAGCGGCTCCGGGCTCGCCGACGCCCAGGTGCCGGCCTGCGGCACCAGGGTCGGGGTGGGCACGTGGCCGGCCGCCACCGTCGCCGAGACCAGCGCCATGCCGAAGGGGCTGGCGAGGTCGAAGCCCTGGCCGTAGCCGGCGTCGATCCGCTCGGCCTCGTCGGTGCCGTCGGACACCGATCCGGTGATCGTGTCCAGGCCGGCGATCCGGTAGTCGACGCCGATGCCGAAGCGCTTGGCCTCCGCCTGCAGCTGCCCGGGATCCATGCGGTGCGAGATGTCCGCGAAGGTGGTGTTGCACGACCTCGCGAAGGCCTCGTTCAGCGACGTGTCGCCCACGCCCGATCCGTTGTAGTTGGTCACCACGCGCGGGCCGAGGGTCATGGTGCCCGGGCACGGCACCGTGGACCCCGGGTCGAGGCCCAGATTGTCCATGCCCGCCGCGGCGGTGACGATCTTGAACGTCGACCCGGGCGGGAATTGGCCCATGAGGGCCAGGTCGCCCTTCTCGTCGGCCTTGCGGGTCTGCGCGACGGCCAGCACCTCGCCCGACGACGGCCGGATGGCGACGAGCATGACCTCGGCCTCGGGCCGCATGTCCACCGCGCGCTGCGCCGCGTCCTGCACCGTCTTGCTCACCGAGGCGCGGATGGCCGGGCGGACCTCCGGGTCGACGGAGTGCAGCGACGCGAGGACGCCGCCGTCCCGGTTCGCCGCGACGATGTTCCACCCGTCGCCGCCGGAGACGTCATCGGAGACGATGCGCTGCACGCGGCTCATCAATTCGGGCGCGAACGCCGGGTCGGGGCGAACCATGGCCGCCTCGTCGTTGACCGTCACGCCGGGCAGGCGCGCCAGTTCGTCCCGCACCTCCGGCGGCGCATCCGCCGGCAGGACGACGACCGAATACGGCCCCGAGCCGCCGGCGGCCTGCGGTCCCACGGCCCGGGCGTCGACGGACGCGGCCTGGCGCCCCTCGTCGTCCTTGGGCATGCCGTTGTTGACCACCGTGGCGATCCGGTTCACCGCGCCCTGCACGTCCTGCACGGCCGACCGGTCGAGGATCACGCGGTGCACCGTGCCCGGCTCCAGCAGCGACGCGCCGTCGGAGCCGACCACCGACGCCCGGGGCGCCGGAATCTTGCGCAGCTCCGGGTGCTGGTTGCTGCCCAGGCGCGGATGCAGCGCCGACGGGCTCCAGCGCACGGCCCACCGGCTGTCGGACTTGGTCAGGTGGAACGTGGTGTCGTAGCTCCACTCCCGGTCCCCCGCCAGGTCCCAGTCCATGGTGACCTGCGCGGTCGTGCGTCCCCCGTCGCCGCGGACGTCGCCGATTTCCGCCTGCAGGGCCTCCGCGGACAGTCCCTTCCATGCGGCGCCGAGATCCTCGCGGGCGGTGGCCGCGTGATCGGTCAGCTCCGCCGCCCCGACGATGTCGCCGCCCTCGAGCGCCTCGAAGAAGCTCTCGAGCACGTCTTCCCCCGTGTCCGGGCGCGGCGTGCACGCCACGGCGGACGCGGTCATCGCTGCGGCCGTGAACAATGCGGCGATGCGCCGGCGCGGGGAGCTGGGCTTCATGCCGCGGACGGTATCACCGGCCGCGGGCGCCCGGCGGGTGGCACGCCGAGGGGCCCGGATCAGGCCCCGGTCACCTTGACCTCCGGGGCGCCGGTGACGGTGGCCTCGTCCTCTCCCATCTCCGAGGCGATGCGCATGGCCTCCTCGATGAGGGTCTCGACGATCTGATCCTCCGGCACGGTCTTGATGACCTCGCCCTTGACGAAGATCTGGCCCTTGCCGTTGCCGGACGCCACGCCGAGGTCGGCGTCGCGCGCCTCGCCCGGGCCGTTGACCACGCAGCCCATGACGGCGACGCGCAGCGGCACCTCCATGCCCTCCAGCCCGGCGGTCACCTTCTCCGCGAGCTCGTAGACGTCGACCTGGGCGCGGCCGCAGGAGGGGCAGGACACGATGTCGAGCTTGCGGGGGCGCAGGTTCAGCGACTGCAGGATCTGGTCGCCGACCTTGATCTCCTCCTCCGGCGGGGCCGACAGCGACACGCGGATGGTGTCGCCGATGCCCTCCGACAGCAGCGCGCCGAAGGCCACGGCGGACTTGATGGTGCCCTGGAACGCGGGGCCGGCCTCGGTCACGCCGAGGTGCAGCGGGTAGTCGCACTGCGCGGCCAGCTGGCGGTAGGCCTCCACCATGACGACGGGGTCGTTGTGCTTGACCGAGATCTTGATGTCGCCGAAGCCGTGCTCCTCGAACAGGCTCGCCTCCCACAGCGCGGACTCGACGAGAGCCTCCGGCGTCGCCTTGCCGTACTTCTCCATGATCCGCTTGTCCAGCGAACCGGCGTTGACGCCGATGCGGATGGGGATGCCCGCATCGCCGGCGGCCTTGGCGACCTCCTTGACGCGGCCGTCGAATTCCTTGATGTTGCCCGGGTTGACGCGCACGGCGGCGCAGCCGGCGTCGATGGCGGCGAAGATGTACTTGGGCTGGAAGTGGATGTCCGCGATGACCGGGATCGGGGACTTCTTCGCGATGATCGGCAGCGCCTCGGCGTCGATCGTCTTCGGGCAGGCCACGCGGACGATGTCGCAGCCCGACGCGGTGAGCTGCGCGATCTGCTGCAGCGTCGCGTTGATGTCGTGCGTCTTGGTGTTGGTCATCGACTGCACGGAGATCGGGTGGTCCGACCCGACCCCCACGCCGCCGACCATCAGCTGGC
Source organism: Corynebacterium hansenii (assembly GCF_030408795.1). NCBI lineage: Bacteria > Bacillati > Actinomycetota > Actinomycetes > Mycobacteriales > Corynebacteriaceae > Corynebacterium > Corynebacterium hansenii. The sequence continues at coordinate 1,276,873 of NZ_CP047211.1, read as the reverse complement.
GGGTCTTGCGACGCGGCGCGAGGACGGCGGGGGTTTCGGGGATTCCGAGCGAGACGTTCACGGGGAGTGCTTCCTCATTCCTGGGTGTACCTGGATGTTGGGGTCTATTGAAGGACGTTAGCCGAAAAGCCGGATGGGGTTTACCACGTCGGCTGCGATGACTATCACGCCGAAGGTCAGCAGCACCGCGGTGAATGCGACGGTGATCGGCATGAGCTTCGTGTAATCGGCCGGGCCGAGCGCGGGCTTGCCGGCGAGGCGGCGTACGAGGTCGCGGAGCTTCTCGTAGACGACCACGGCGATGTGCCCGCCGTCCAGCGGAGGCAGCGGCACGAGGTTGAACAGCGCCAGGAAGAAGTTGAGGTTCGCGAGCATCATCAGGAACCCGCTCCACATGTCGTTCTCCACCATTTCGCCGCCGACGCGGCTGGCGCCGACGACGCTCATGGGGCTTTCCTGGTCGCGTTCGGCGCCGAAGATCGACGCGACGACGCCCGGCACCTTCGACGGGATGGACAGCAGGCCGTCCCACACGGCGCCGAACATGTCGCCGGTGAAGGCGAGCGCACCGGGCACGGCGGTCAGCGGCGTGAATTCGTTGAGGGTGTTCTGCGGCCGCTCGAACAGCACGCCGACGGCGGGCACCTTTCTGACGGTGCCATCGGAGGACCGGCGTTCGACGACTTCCGGCACCACGGAGATCGTTTCGGCCTTCCCCGCCCGCTCGACCGTGAACTCGATGGTCTCGCTTGACGACGAGCCGACCGCCTCGATGACCTCCGGGTAGGTCTTCACGGCCGTCCCGTTGACCGACGTGATCACGTCGCCGACCCGCAGTCCGGCGTCGCCGGCCGGCCCGGTGCCGGAGCACTCGGGCAGTGTGCCGTCGGCGTTCTGCGTGGCCGGGACGCACTGCGTCGCCTTGACGCGCGGCGAGAAGTCGGCGTTCATGTTCGGCAGGCCCCACGCCACGGCCACGATGTAGATGAGCAGCACGCCGACGATGAGGTTCATGACCACGCCGCCGGAGAGCACCGCGATGCGCTGCCACCACGGGCGGCGCCACATGGCGTGCTCCTCTTCATCCGGCTCCACGGGATCCTGGGCGGTCATGCCCGCGATGTCGCAGAACCCGCCCAGCGGCACGGCCTTGAGGCCGTACTCGGTCATGTGGCCGCCGGCCCCCTCGTGCTTCCGGCTCGTCGACCACACGGTCGGGCCGAAACCGATGAAGTAGCGGCGCACCCGCATGCCGCACATGCGGGCGGCCCGCATGTGGCCCCACTCGTGCAGCGCGATGGTCACCGCGATGCCGAGCGCGAAGAGAAGGACGCCCAGTAGAAAAGTCACCGCGCCAGCTTATCCGCCAACTCGGTGGACAGCGCCCTCGCCCGCCCCTCGACGTCGAGGACGTCGGCGACGTCGCGCGGCTCGGCGGCCGCGTCGACCGCGGCCAGGGTCTCCCCCACGACGTCGACGATGTGCGGGAAGGCGATGCGCCCGGCCAGGAACGCCTCCGCCGCCTCCTCGTTGGCGGCGTTGTACACCGCCGGGGTGCAGCCCCCGGCGGTCACGGACTCGCGGGCGAGCCGGACGGCGGGGAACACGTCGTCGTCAAGCGGTTCGAAGCGCCAGTCCATCGCATCGCGGAAGTCGAGCGCCGGCTGCGCGCCGGCGACGCGGTCCGGCCAGCCCAGCGCCAGGGCGATGGGCAGCTTCATCGACGGCGGCGACGCCTGCGCGATGGTCGCGCCATCGGCGAACGTGACCATGGAGTGGATGATCGACTGCGGGTGGACCGTGACGTCGATGCGGTCGGCGGGGATGCCGAACAGCAGGGACGCCTCGATGAGCTCCAGTCCCTTGTTGACCATCGACGCCGAGTTCAGGGTGTTCATCGGGCCCATCGACCACGTCGGGTGGGCGCCCGCCTGCTCGGGGGTCGCCGACATCAGCCGCTCGCGGGTCCACCCTCGGAAGGGGCCGCCGGACGCCGTGAGCACCAGGCGATCGACCTCGTCCATCGTCCCCGACCGCAGGCACTGCGCCATCGCGGAATGCTCGGAATCGACGGGGACCAGCTGCCCCGGCTCCGCCGCCCGCAGCACCAGCGAACCGCCGGCCACGAGCGACTCCTTGTTGGCCAGCGCCAGTCGCGCACCCGACTCCAGGGCCGCCAGCGTCGCGCCGAGGCCCATCGAGCCCACCAGCGCGTTGAGCACCACGTCCGCCCCGGTCTCGCGGACCAGGCGCTCCGCGGCATCGGGGCCGTGGATCACGGCCGGGTCGATCGACGCCGCCGCCCGCGGATCGGCGCACGCGACCCGATCGAACGACACGCCATGCGACTTCGCCTGCGCCGCCAGCAATTCCGGGTTCCCCCCGCCGGCGGCCAGCCCGACCACGGCAAACCGTTCCGGATTGTCGGCGATCACCTCCAGGGCCTGGGTGCCTATGGAACCGGTGCTTCCGAGAACGAGAATCCTGGTCTTCACTGGGGTATTGTTACACCCGATACTCAACATTCGCTGAGAGTGTGCCAAAATGCACGTAAACGGGATCGCCGACGGGAACGCCCCGGACACGAGCCCGGAAACACCGTGAGACCACGGTGCACGATCAGGCACCGCGGCGGCGAACGTAGGCGCAAACAGGAGGATTACCGTGGCCCAAGGACACAAGAAGGAAGAGATCTACAACGGCGTCAGCAACCTCGACGTCCCCGCCGCGAAGTGGGGTTGGAGCGCCCTCAGCGAGCGCTCCCTCCAGATCGCCGGCTGGGTTTCCGTGGCCTTCCTGATCGCGATGCTCTGGGGCAACCACCCCGGCAAGGTCGAGAACCTCTGGCTGATCGGCATCGCAGTCATTTTCGCCATCGGACTCCTGTGGCGCATGTTCTCGCCGAAGGGCAAGCAGGTCCGCACCGTCACCGCGCACAACAAGCCGGCCGGCCACGTCGAGCCGCTGTGGTCCCACGACCAGGTCAACGGCACCGGCGCCTACGCCGAGCTGAGCGAGTCCCAGATGCGCGCCTGGAACCACACCCCCGACACCTACGGCCCGAACCGGGCCCAGACCCCGGTGACCGGCGGCATGCCGTCCATCGACGAGGACAAGGGCAAGTCCCTCCGGTCCTGATCCCGCCGCAGGCCCCGGGACGACGACGCCCGCACCGTGTTCCCACGGTGCGGGCGTTCTCTCGTTTCTACGCTCCCTCGGCGGCGAGCTGCCCGCAGGCGGCGGCGATCTCGTTGCCGCGGGTGTCGCGGACCGTGCACGGAACGCCCTGCTCCCGGACGCGGCGGACGAACTCGTCCTGCCGGTCCTTCGGGGAGGCGTCCCACTTGGACCCCGGCGTCGGGTTGAGCGGGATGAGGTTGACGTGCACGCGCGAGCCGAGCGCCTTGTGCAGCTTCTTGCCCAGCAAGTCCGCGCGCCAGCCCTGGTCGTTGATGTCGCGGATGAGCGCGTACTCGATGGAGACGCGGCGGCCCGACTTGTCGGCGTAGTAGCGCGCGGCGTCGAGGACCTCGGCGACGCTGAAGCGGTTGTTGATGGGCACGAGCTCGTCGCGGAGCTCGTCGTCCGGCGTGTGCAGGCTCACCGCGAGCGTGACCGACATGTCCTCGTCGGCGAGCTTGCGGATCGCCGGCGCCAGGCCGACGGTCGACACCGTGACGTTGCGCTGCGAGATGCCGAATCCGTCCGGCACGGGGTCCGTGATGCGGCGCACCGCGGCGATGACCCGCTTGTAGTTGGCCAGCGGCTCGCCCATGCCCATGAACACGATGTTGGTCAGGCGGCCGCCCTCGTCGCGCATCGTGGCGGCGGCTTCGCGCACCTGGTCGATGATCTCGGCCGTCGACAGGTTGCGCTGCAGGCCGCCCTGGCCGGTGGCGCAGAACGGGCAGGCCATGCCGCAACCGGCCTGCGACGAGATGCACAGCGTCGCCCGGTCCGGGTACTTCATCAGCACCGATTCCAGAAGCGTGCCGTCGCCGGCCTTCCACAGGGTCTTCCGGGTTTCGCCGTCGTCGCAGGAAATGTGGCGCACCGGTTCCAGAAGCGGCGGGAACAGCGCGTCCCGGACCTTGCCGCGGGCGGCGGCGGGCAGGTCCGTCATGGTCTCCGGGTCCGCCTCGAGGCGGCCGTAGTAGTGCCGGGCGATCTGGTTGGCGCGGAACGCGGGCAGGCCGAGTTCCTTCACGGCCTCCTTGAGGGCCGGACCGTCGAGGTCCGCGAGATGGGTGCCGGGCATGCCGCGCCGGGGCGCTTTGAAGACGAGCGGGAGTTGCTTGGTCATGATGGCCCCATCATCGCACGCGGCTCCCCATGGCGGCGAACCGCGCGGCACGGTTGAATGGTGTACATGAATGAACACGATTACCCCGCCGCTTCCGGACGCCCCCGCGACGGGCGCCCCCTTCCCCCCGAGCAGACGCCGATGGAGCGTTACGACGACACGGCGGTAGAGCCCGCGCCCGTGACCGAAACGGCTCCCGAAACCGCTCCCCCGCGCGAGACGAAACCCGCCAAGCGCGGCGGCGCCGCCTCGAGCACGTGGGTCGCGCTCATCATCGGCGCGCTGCTGCTGATCCTGCTGCTGGTCTTCATCCTGCAGAACCAGCAGTCCGTCGAGCTCCACCTGTTCGCGTGGACGTGGAACTTCCCGCTGGGCGTCGGCCTGCTGCTGGCGTCGATCATCGGCGGCCTGATCATGGCCTGCGCCGGCATCTGGAAGATGTTCGAGATGAGGCGCCAGCTGAAGAACCGCTGACCGTCAGAGGCCGATGACGGACAGCAGCATCCACGTCATGGCGGCGGCGGGGAGCATGCCGTCGAGGCGGTCCATCAGGCCGCCGTGGCCCGGGATCATCGTGGACATGTCCTTGATGCCCAGGTCCCGTTTGAACTGGGATTCCACCAGGTCTCCGAGCGTCGCGGAGACCACGAGCAGAATGCCCAGGGCCAAACCGAACCACCACGGGGCGTCGAGAAGCAGCACCGCGCAGGCGACGCCCACCGCGGCACCGAAGGCGACCGAGCCGGCGAAGCCCTCCCAGGACTTCTTCGGGCTCACCGCCGGCGCCATCGGGTGCTTGCCGAAGAACACGCCGGCGATGTAGCCGCCGACGTCGTTGGCCACCACGCACAGCATGAAGGCGACGATCACCCACACGGGGTTCACGTCGCCCGGCGTGGGCATCCGCGCGAGGCTCGCGGCGAACGCGAGGCACAGCGGGATCCAGAGGATGACGAAGCACCCGACGCCGACGTCGCGGAGCCAATTGCGCGGGGCCTCGTTCGCCCCGTAGAGGAACAACCTGCTGACCAGCAGGGATATGAGGGTCGCCACCAGTCCCACCGCGATGCCCCGGACGCCCATCGGCCAGGACAGCCAGATCATCGACTGGCCGCCGAGGATCAGCACCGGGCGCGGCAGCATCCAATCCGACTCCCGCAGGCGCTGGGCGACCTCCCACGTCCCCAGCGCCGCGGCGCCGGCGACGAGCACGTACCAGGCCCACGGGCCCAGGAACAGCGAACCGATGACCAACGAGCCCAAAAACACGCCCATGGCGATGGCCACGGGCACGTTGCGCCCCGCGGAATTGCGGGGCTTGGGAAGGCGGAGCTCCTCCATGAGGCGCTCTGGATTCGGCGAGGGCACGTCAGCTCCGGTCGGTGGCAGGGTCTGGGACGGCGGGGCCAACGGGGTCCTAGACCTCCATCAGCTCGCTTTCCTTGCGCTCGACGAGCGAGTCGACCTGCTCGACGTACTTCTTGGTGACGGAGTCGAGCTCCTTCTCCGCGGTCTGGACCTCGTCCTCGCCCGCGTCACCGTCCTTCTGGATCTTCTTCAGCGACTCCATGCCCTTGCGGCGCACGTTGCGGATGGCGATCTTGGCGTCCTCGCCCTTGCCCTTGGCCATCTTGGCCATCTCGCGGCGGCGCTCCTCGGTCAGCTGCGGCACGGTGACGCGCAGGACGTGGCCGTCGTTGGTCGGGTTGACGCCCAGATCCGAGTTGCGGATGGCGTTTTCGATGTCCTGCATGACCGACGCCTCGTACGGCTTGATGATGAGCATCCGCGGCTCCGGCACCGAGATGGTGGCCATCTGGGTGATCGGGGTCGGCGCGCCGTAGTACTCGGCCATGACGCCGTTGAACATCGCGGGGTTCGCGCGTCCCGTGCGGATGTGGGTCAGCTCCTCGCGGCAGTGCTCCACGGAGTTGGCCATCTTCTCTTCTGCATCGAGCAGCGTCTCGTCGATCATCGTCGCCTCTTCTGTCTGGGACCTGTCGGACTCGTCCCTCGCGGATGTTACGGGTCTTTAATCTATCAGCTGCGGACCAGCGTGCCGATGTGCTCGCCCGCCACGGCGCGGGCGATGTTGCCGTCCGTGAGCAGATTGAACACGAGGATCGGCATGTCGTTGTCCATGCACAGCGAGAACGCCGTGGCGTCGGCGACGCGCAGCTCCCGCTCGATGACCTCGCGGTGGCTGATGTGGTCGAACAGCTCGGCGTCGGGGTTCTCGCGCGGATCGTCCGAGTAGACCCCGTCGACGCCCTTGGCCATGAGCAGCACCTCGCAGCCGATCTCCAGCGCGCGCTGGGCGGCGGTGGTGTCGGTGGAGAAGTACGGCATGCCCATGCCGGCGCCGAAGATGACCACGCGGCCCTTCTCCAGGTGGCGCTTGGCGCGCAGCGGCAGGTACGGCTCGGCGACCTGGGTCATCTGGATGGCCGTCTGCACGCGCGTCTCGACGCCCTGCTGCTCGAGGAAGTCCTGCAGCGCCAGGCAGTTCATGACGGTGCCGAGCATGCCCATGTAGTCCGAGCGGGCGCGGTCCATGCCGCGCTGCTGCAGCTGCGCGCCGCGGAAGAAGTTGCCGCCGCCGATGACCACGCACACCTCGGTCCCCGCCCGGGCGACCTCCGCGATCTGGCGGGCGACGTTCTCGACGACGTTGGGATCCACGCCCACCGAACCGCCGCCGAACATCTCACCGCCCAACTTCAGCATCACTCGCCGGAAACCGGTTCGGGTGTCCTTGTCGGAGGTGGTGTCGGTCATGGCCCTTCTTTCTGTGCGGGGTGGATCGGCTATCGGAAATGGTACACGCGCGAAGGGGCGGGCCCCGAACCGTTGAAGGTCCGGTGCCCGCCCCTCGCGCTCGCGCGTCGGCCCTAGTGCTGGCCGACCTCGAAGCGGGCGAAACCGGTCAGCGTGACGCCGGCCTCGTCCATGAGCTGCTTGACGGTCTTCTTGGAGTCGGCGACGGACGCCTGCTCCAGGAGGACGATGTCCTTGAAGAAGCCGTTGAGGCGGCCCTCGACGATCTTCGGGAGGGCGGCCTCGGGCTTGCCCTCCTCGCGGGTGATGTTCTCCAGGACGGCGCGCTCGGACTCGACGCGGTCCGCCGGGACATCATCGCGGGACAGGTACTGCGCCTTGAGGGCGGCGACCTGCATGGCGGCGACGTGGGCGGCCTGCTCGGCCTCCTCGCCGGAGCCCTCGTAGGCGACCAGCACGCCGACGCCGGCGGGCAGGTCGGCGGCACGGCGGTGCAGGTAGACGGCGACGTTGTCGCCCTCCAGCGTCACGGCGCGGCGCAGCTCGAGCTTCTCGCCGATCTTGGCGGACAGCTCGTGGGTGGCGTCGGCGGCGGACTGGCCGTCGAGGTCGGCGGCGGCGAGCTCCTCCGGGGAGTTGGCCTTGACCTTGGCGGCGGCCTCCGCGACCTTGTTGGCGAACTCGATGAACTCGGAGTTCTTGGCCACGAAGTCGGTCTCGGAGTTGACCTCGACCATGGTGTTGCCGGAGACGGCGACCAGGCCCTCGGCGGCGGTGCGCTCGGCGCGCTTGCCCACGTCCTTGGCGCCCTTGACGCGCAGGATCTCGACGGCCTTGTCGAAGTCGCCCTCGGTCTCGACCAGGGCGTCCTTGCAGGCCTTCATGCCGGAGCCGGTGAGCTCGCGGAGCTTCTTGACGTCGGCGGCGGTGAAATTCGCCATGTGCGGCGATCCTCCTTGGTGTCGTTTGTCGGATGGGCCGTCTGGTGCGGCCCGTGAGACTGTCCGTGCGGCCAGTCTCCCACATCGACGGTTTCCCGTCTCCGCGAAATTACTCGGCGGCCGGGGCCTCGGCCTGCTCGGCGGCGGGCGCCTCGGCCTGCTCGGCGGCCGGCGCCTCGGCCGGGGCGTCGCCGGCGGCCTCGCGGGAGGCGGCGACCTCGCGCTCGGCGCGGACGCGGCGGCCCTCCTCCACGGCGGAGGAGATGATGCGGGTCAGGACGGTGGCGGAGCGGATGGCGTCGTCGTTGCCCGGGATCGGGAAGTCGACGTCGTCCGGGTCGCAGTTGGTGTCCAGGATGGCGACGACCGGGATGCCCAGCTTCTTCGCCTCGGAGACCGCGATGTGCTCCTTGTTGGTGTCCACGATCCACAGGGCCGAGGGGACCTTGGCCATGTCGCGGATGCCGCCCAGGGTGCGCTCCAGCTTGGTGCGCTCGCGGGTCAGCATGAGGATTTCCTTCTTGGTGCGACCCTCGTAGCCGTTCTCGGCGGCGTCCATGGCCTGAAGCTCCTTCAGGCGGGACAGGCGCTTCGCGACGGTCTGGAAGTTGGTCAGCATGCCGCCGAGCCAACGGTGGTTGACGTAGGGCATGTCGACGCGCTCGGCCTCGTTCTGCACGGCCTCCTGGGCCTGCTTCTTGGTGCCGACGAAAAGGATGTTGCCGCCGTGGGCGACGGTCTCCTTGACGAACTCGTACGCCTCATCGATGTAGGTCAGCGTCTGCTGCAGGTCGATGATGTAGATGCCGTTGCGGTCGGTGAAGATGAAACGCTTCATCTTGGGGTTCCAGCGACGCGTCTGGTGTCCGAAGTGGACGCCGGCGTCGAGGAGTTCGCGCATGGAAACGACAGCCATGTGAATTCAGGGAAGGCCTCTCGTCCGGTCTGACTGGGACCGCGGCTGCTTCCCTTCCTCGCTTTCTGATTGATGTTCGGTTGAAGTCGCGTGCGGGTTTTCCCCGCACCCTGGCGCCGCGGGAACCTCGGCCACCTCCCGGTTTCCACCGGGCACCTGGCGACGTCGGCTGCGATGTGCGGCGCGCGTAGTCAGCGGCCCGGGTCGTCCGGGCACACTGCGGGAAGTAGCTTAGCGCAACGCCGCTGGTCGCGCCAATGCCGGCGCGGGGCGTTTCGGGCCGCTTTTCCACGGGGCCGGATCGATCCACAATCGGCCGTCCGGCACGGGCCCTTTTGCTTGACGACGGCCCGCCGCCCGGGTCATCTGGCCCCATGACCGCACCCCACCGCGAACTCGGCGTGCTGCTCGCCGCCCTGTGCGCGATCCTGCTCGCCGTGCCATGGGCGGCGGAGGCCTCCGGCATTTCCCCGGTGGCGCACGCGAAACCCGTCGACGGCGGCGTCGTCGTGCCTTATGACCCGCCCGCGGAGCGCTGGCTGCCGGGCCACCGGGGCGTCGACCTGGCGGCGCCGGTCGGGGCTCCGGTGCGGGCCTCGGGCGATGGGGTGGTGCATTTCGCCGGCATGGTCGCGTCGACGCCGACGGTGTCCGTGATGCACGCCGACGGGATCCGCACGACGTACCAGCCCGTGCGCTGGTCGGTCCGGCGCGGCGACCGGGTGTCGCGCGGCACCGTGATCGGGACGCTGGAGGCAGGCCCCGACCCCGGCCTGCATTGGGGCGCGCTGCGGGGGCGGGACTACCTCAACCCCCTGGACCTGCTGGCGCGGCGGCCGATCGTGCTGAAACCGCCGGTGGTTTAGGCCCGCGGGTGCGCCTTGCGGTGCGCCTCGCGGAGCCGATCCGTGGAGACGTGCGTGTAGATCTGCGTGGTGCCCAGCGAACTGTGGCCGAGCATCTCCTGGACCACGCGCAGATCGGCGCCTCCCTCGACCATGTGCGTGGCGGCGGAGTGGCGCAGCCCGTGCGGCGACATGTCCACGCCGGCGGCCTTGGTCCGCGCGTGCACGATGCGGCGGGCCTGGCGGGGGTCCAGCCGGCCGCCCCGGACGCCGAGGAACAGGGCCGGGTTCGCCTTCCCCTCGGCGAGCAGTTGCGCGCGGGCGCCGATCCATTCCTCCAGCGCGCGGGCGGCGGGTTCGCCGAAGGGCACGGTGCGCTGCTTGTCGCCCTTGCCCGTGACGGTGAGCGTGGCGCGGCCGAGATCGACGTCGCCGACGTCCAGGGCGCACAGTTCGCCGACGCGGATGCCCGCGGCGTAGAGGAGTTCGATCATGGCGCGGTCGCGGATCTCCGCCGGCGCGGGCTCTCCCCCGTCGCCGTCGAAACCCTCAAGCATCGCGTCGGCCTGCTCGACGGTGAGGATCTCCGGAAGGTGCCGGTGCGGCCGGGGGCCGGTGACGCGGGCGGCGGGGTCGGCGTCGAGGAGCCCCGCGGACACCGCCCACGCGCCGAAGCGGCGGATGGAGGTGACCGCCCTGGCCAGCGAGGTGCGCGCCGCCCCCGCCCGGTGCCGGGCGCCGAGGTGGGCGCGGATGACGCGCACGTCGAGTTCGGAGATGTCGCCGATGCCCGCAAGCAGCGGCGCGAGGTCGGCGCGGTAGGCGCGGATGGTGCGCGGCGCGAGGCCGCGGACGTGCTCGAGGTGGTCGAGGAAGTCGCCCAGCGCGGCGTCGAGGTTGGGCGAAAGAGGCGACGACGACCCCCGGCAGTCCGCGTTATCCGCGGGCCCTCCGGAAGCCGTCGTCGGTGCCTCACCCATGATGCAAAACCATACCCCGGTGAGCCGGATGGTCGCCGCGACCCCTGAAGACACGGCGCCAGTTTCCGGCCCGCCGTTGGCGGGAAGATTGGCCGTTACCAGCCCGTATCGGCCAATCCCTTAGGCTTGCCTGACCTATCTTACGTAGGGGAACGGAAAAAGCAACCCCCCATTTTCCAATGGCCTATCCCCTGCCGTTTTAGCGGCCCGCGCGCCGCCACGCGCTGCCTTCGCGCACCACCAAACCCTTTCCCTCGAGGGCGAGCAACAGGTGCATGGTCAACGGCAGCGTCAGCCCCGCCTCACCCGCGATGGCGGCGGTGTCCGAGCCTCCGGCGCCCGGCGTCGGCGTGGCGTCGTAGACCCGCAGCTCGTTGCGCCCGAGCGACTGCACCGGATTCGCCGCCCAGTCCAGCTCCAGCTGCGCGTCTTCGTCGACGGACCCCACCCCGCGATACAGCGCGAGCACGTGGTCGGGCCCGGTGACCAGCACCGCGTCGCCTTCCCGGATGGCGTCGTGGCAGCCCGTCGACGACGCCGACGTCGCCGGCCCCGGCACTGCCCCCACGGGCCGGTTCATGTGCCGTGCCCACGCCGCCGTGTTGCGGGCCCCCGACCGCCACCCCGCCTCCACGAGCACCGTCGCCCCCGTCAGCCCCGCCACGAGCCGGTTGCGGGTCAGGAACCGGTGGCGCGCCGGCCTGACGCCCGGCGGGTACTCCGTGACGATGGCCCCTCCCCCGTCCCCGACCCTCCGGAACAGATCGACGTGCGCCGCCGGGTAGTCCACGCCGGGCCCGCAGGCCGCCACGACGACGGTCCGCCCGCCGACTTCCAGCGCCGTCCGGTGCGCCACCGCGTCGATGCCCAGCGCCCCGCCGCTGACCACCGTCGCCCCCGCCCGCGCCACGCCGGCGGCCAGGCGCTCGGTCATGCGCACGCCGTAGGAGGTCGCGGCCCTTGTGCCGACCATCGCGACCGAGTCGTCGACCAGCCCGGCCAGCCCGCTCCCGCGCACCCACAGCGCATGCGGCGGCGCGGCTTCGGGCCCGGGGGCGGTGGACCCCAGGAAATGCTGGATGGCGTCGACGGGCCATTCGTCGTCATCCGGGGCGACCAACCGGAACCCGTGGCGGGCGGCGATGTCCAGGTCCTCGGCGGACCGATCCACGTGATGGCGGGATTCCGTCGCCCCCGCCAGTTCCCGCGGCAGGCCCGCGCGCCGTTTGATCCGCTCGGCGGCCTCCTCTGGGCCGACTTGCCCCAGCAGCTCATTCAACGCCGGGTGCGGCCCCTCCACCGTCCGCGCCAGATACGCCCACGCCCGGCGCGTCATGCCGCCGCCTCCCCGTCCACGGGCGCATGCAGGTCGCAGGCGGTGGCCACGTCCTCCAGGGTCGGCCGGTCGCGTTCCCCCAGGTCCGCCAGCGTCCACGCGACCCGCAGCGCCCTGTCGACGCCGCGTTGGGTGACGGTGCGCTCCGCCAGCCGGCATTCCAGGTACGCCATGCCCGCGTCGTCGGCCGGCGCGCGCCTGCGCAGCACTGGCCCAGGCACCGCCGAGTTGGCCACGGCCCCCTCGACGCCCATCGCCTCCCAGCGGGCCCGCCCCCGCTGCCTGGCGGCGATGACGCGTTCGCGGATCGCCGCCGATTCCTCCCCCGGCTCGGGCCGCACCACCGAGTGCCGCGGGTGGATGGACAGCTGCACGTCGATGCGGTCGCGCAAAGGACCCGACACCGCCGCCATGTGCCTGCGCCGCACGCCCGGCGCGCAGATGCACTCCTCGGGTTCGGCGGCGCCGCACGGGCAGGGGTTGGCGGCCATCACCAGCTGCACGCGGCACGGGTAGCGCACCTGGTGCCGCGACCTCAGCAGCGTCACCTCGCCGCGTTCCAGCGGCGTGCGCAGCGCGTCGAGCACCCGCGCCGGCATGAGCGTGACCTCGTCGAGGAACAGCACCCCTCCGTGGGCCATGCTCATCGCCCCCGGGCGCGGCATGCCGGATCCCCCTCCCAGCAGCGACGCCGCGCTCACCGTGTGGTGCGGCGCCACGAACGGCGGGTGCGCGATCAGGCCGCCGTCGTGCGCGCCCATCCGCCCCGACACCGAATGCACCGCCGTGACCTCCAGCGCCTCGGACTCCGCCAGCGGCGGGAGTATCCCCGGCAGCCGCGCGGCGAGCATCGACTTGCCCGTCCCCGGCGGGCCCGACAGGAACAGATGGTGCCCGCCGGCGGCGACGACCTCGAGCGCCCGCCGCGCATCCTCCTGGCCGTGGATGTCCCGCATGTCCGGCTGGTCCCGCTTGACGACGCCCCGCGGCTCCCCGTCCGCCGCATCCACGCCTTCCCCCGTCAGCGCCCATCGCCACAGCTGAGCCAGAGTGGACACCCCGCCCACGGCGATTCCCCCGACCAGTGCGGCTTCCCCGAGGTTGCCCGTCGGCACCACCACCCACCGCAGCCCCGCATCCCGCGCGGCCATGACCGCCGGCAGGATCCCCTGGACCGGCCGCACCGCACCGTCGAGACCGACCTCGCCGAGCAGCGCGGTCCGCTCGAGCCTGCCGCGCGCCTCGTCTTCCGCGTCGAGCCCGGCCGACAGCACCGCGCACACGATGGCCAGGTCGAACGCGGACCCGTGCTTGCGCAGGCTCGCCGGAGACATAGAGACCACCACCTTCGTCCGCGGCCACGTCAGCCCCGAGTTCACGGCCGCGGTGCGCACCCGGTCCCTGGCCTCGGCCACCGCCGCATCGCCCAGCCCGCCGATGTGCATGCCCGGCAGTCCCCGCCCGACGTCGGCCTCCACCTCCACGACGACCCCGTCCAGTCCCTGCAGCGCCACCGACAGCGCACGCCCGACGCTCATCTACGCCACATCCCGGAACCACTGGATCGCCAGGTCCCCGGGAACCGGGACGACGTCGACGACGTCGAAACGCACGTGGTCGCAGGTTCTGCCGGTCTCGCGCAACCACCGGGCGACGCCCCTGCGCAGCGAGCGCATCTTCGCCGGCGTCACCGCCTCCAGTCCCCCGCCCATCATCGGCGTCGAGCGGGTCTTGACCTCCACCACGACCACCGCGTCGCCGTCGGCGAAAACGGCGTCGAGTTCATCCCTGCCCACCCGGATGTTCGCCCCGATGAGCTCCATCCCCCGCCCGGCCAGATATGCCATCGCTGCGACCTCGCCTTCGTGGCCGAGGTCCCGATTCGTCTTTTCGTTCACGCCCCGACCATGCGGCGGCGGGCACGGAAAAGCCCGCCGGCGGGTGCGCCGGCGGGCGGGATCCGTGGATGGATCGGGGCCTGTGGATGAACGGTTCCTACTCGGGAAGCCGCAGGTCGGGTTTGTCCAGCTCCTCGATGTTGACGTCCTTGAAGGTGATCACGCGGACGTACCTCACGAACCGCGCGGGACGGTACATGTCCCACACCCATGCGTCGGACATCCGCAGCTCGAAGTACACCTCGCCGCCGGAGTTGTGCGGGATCAGCTCCACGGCGTTGGCCAGGTAGAAGCGGCGCTCCGTCTCCACGACGTAGGCGAACTGGCTGACCACGTCGCGGTATTCCTTGTAGAGGGACAGCTCGACTTCGGCCTCGTAGTTGTCCAGATCTTCGGCGCTCACGTCAGCGTCTCCCCTCGGTTGCGGTTCGGTCTTCCATTGCGTCTGTCCTGCGGTGGCGACGGTGCGCCGCCGCCACGTTGGCGTAGCTTCTCCGGTGTTCCCGGCTCGCGCCGAGCAGCTCCACCGCGGCCATGTGCGCGGCGGTGCCGTAGCCCTTGTGGGCCGCCAGGCCGTAGCCCGGCAATTGCTCGTCGAGGTCAAACATAATGCGGTCCCTGGTCACTTTGGCGACGACACTCGCGGCGGCGATGCATCGGGCCGCCGCGTCGCCCCCGATCATCGGCAGGTGGGGCGCCGGCAGGCCGGGCACCTTCATCGCGTCGGTGAGCACGTACCCGGCCGGGGCATCGAGCTTTTCGACGGCCCTCCGCATCCCCGAAACGTTCGCGTGCTGGATGCCCAGCGCGTCGATCTCCGCTGCGGGGATGACGACGGTGGACACGGCCGTCGCAAAGCGATGGATCAGCGGGAACAGGCGCTCGCGGGCCGCCGGCGACAGCGCCTTCGAATCGGTCAGGGCGGCGAGCTCCGGGATCGTGCGGCGCGGCAGGATGCACGCCGCGATGACGATCGGCCCCGCGCACGCGCCCCGGCCCGCCTCGTCGACGCCGGCGACCGGCCCGAACCCGCGGGAGTCCAGCGCGACCTCGAACATCCGGTCCTGCGCGAGCCTGCGCAGCGCCGGTCGCGGCAGGTCGTCGAGCAGCGCGGGACGGTCGGCGCTACTTGCCCTGGATGTCCGGGTCATCGACGCCGCCGATGCGGCTGAACGGCAGGATGATCGCCTGGACCTTGCCCACCACGTTGGCCACCGGCACGGAGCCCTGGAACTCGTCGCCGAGGTGGTAGCGGGAGTCGAGGGAGTTGGTGCGGTTGTCGCCCATCATCCACAGGTGATCGGCCGGGATGGTGACGGGGCCGAAGAAGGGGCCGCCGCACGCCTCCGAGCCCGTGGTCGGGTCGATCGGGTTCTGCGGCGGGGCCAGGGTGAAGGATTCGTCGACGAGCTTGCCGTCGACCATGATCCCGGGGTCGCCCTCACGACACTGCACCGTCTGGCCGCCGGTCGCGATGACGCGCTTGACCAGTGCGTTTTCATTCGGCGCGACGACGCCGATCCAGCTGCCCAGCGTCTGCAGCGAATTGACCACCGGGTTCGGGGAGCGGTGGTTGACGAACGAGTCGTCCCACGACGGCGGGCCGTTGAACACCAGGACGTCGCCCGGCTCCGGGTCGGAGAACCGGTAGCTCAGCTTGTCCACCCAGATCCGGTCGCCAGTGCAGCCCTGGCAGCCGTGCAGCGTCGGCTCCATCGACTCCGAGGGGATCAGGTACACGCGGCCCACGAACGTCTGCACGCCCACGGAAATCAGCAGCGCGATGACGATGATGATCGGGATCTCGATGAACCACGGCGTCTGCCGCTTCTCTTCCCCTTCGTCGGCCTCGGTCACGGCCTCGGGTTCGCGTTCGCGGGGCCGGGGCTCGTCCTCGCGGCGCCCCGAAGGCCTCCAGGTCCGCCCGGTGGTGGCTTCGTCCTCGCTCATGCCCACGAACTATACGCGCCGCACCGGAGGGGGCCGCGTTGCCGCGCGCGAAACGCCGACGGCGCCGGGCCCACCGTCGGGGTGGGACCGGCGCCGTCGCAAAGCGAAACGGAGCAGGAGCGAAAAGGCTCCGGGCGCTTAGCGCTTCTCCTTGATGCGGGCGGCCTTGCCGCGCAGGTTGCGCAGGTAGTACAGCTTGGCGCGACGGACGTCACCGCGGAACACGACGTTGATGGAGTCGATGTTCGGGGAGTGGACCGGGAAGGTGCGCTCGACGCCGATGCCGAACGAGATCTTGCGGACGGTGAAGGTCTCGCGGATGCCGCCGCCCTGGCGGCGGATCACGACGCCCTTGAACATCTGGATGCGCTCGGTCTTGCCCTCGACGATCTTCACGTTGACCTCGACCGTGTCACCGGCGCGGAAGTCGGGAATGTCGTCGCGGAGCGACGCGGCATCAACCTTGTCGAGAATGTTCATGGAATTGGTTTCCTATCTACTGTGCTGGACAGAGGACCCTGGCGGCTCTTCCCCTCGGGGCGCTCGGCCGGTTCGTGCCCGAAACATGATCAGCCGTCGCGACGGACGCCGTTTCCCCGTGGCGGGGGCGGTGAACCCGCGATCAACCGGCACAGTATGCCACGAACCGCAGGTCGGGGCCAAATCCCGCCCGGTTGGCGGAGGTTCGGGCATCGTGTGGGACATGGATCGCTTTACGACGCCCCGACGTGGTGCCCCGGCCGGCCGATGGGAACCGATCGGGTTGGCGGGTTTCGTGGCCGCGCCCGTGCTCGCCGTGGCCGCCGCCGTCGGATGGGCGCTGTCCGTGCGGGGTGAGCTGCCGGATCGGATCGCAGTGCATTTCGGCGCCGGCGGCGAGGCCGATGGTTTCGGCGGGTTGGCGGGGATACTTGCCGTCCTGGTCGTGGTGACGCTGCCGATGGTGCTGTTCTTCGGTTTGTTCGGGTCGTGGCGGCGGCATCCGCGGATCATGCGCCGCAGCCTCGGCCCCGGGGCGCCGGTGTTCGCCGGTTTCATGGCGGGAATCGTTCCGGACACGTTGGCGCCGCAGTTGGGGCTCGCGTCGGCGGAAGGCACGGTGATCGGTTCCGCGTGGATGATCATCGGCACGTTCGCCGGACTGGTCGTCGGCGCGGTGACCGCCCGGTTGATTCCGCCGGCGCCGGCCTCCACCGCCGATTCGGCCCCCGATCCGTCGCTCCTCCGCGGTCCCCGCAGCGAACCGGTGCGGACGGTGACGTCGACGGGGATGAAGATCTTCGTGGTCATGTGGCTGGTCGGCGCGGTGGCGTCGTTGCTGTTGTCCACGGCGTTGTTCCTGATTCTCTTGCTCAGCACCTTTTATCTCGCGCAGACGTATGCCGTGCGCCTGCGGGTGGATGATGATGCGGTGCGGTTCCGCGCGTTGCTCGGCGAGACCATTCCCCTGGACACGATCACCGCCGCGCGCCCCGCCACGTACGACTGGGGCGATTCGGGAGGCGTCGGCATTCGGACGGTGTCGTTCCCCGGCACGCGTGGCAAGCGAGTCGCCGTAGCGTCGCGGTCGGGCGAGGCGCTCGACATCGACACCACCGGCACCAGTTGGACGTTCGTCGTCCCCGACGGAACCGCCGAGGCCCTGGCCGGCGATATCAACGCTCGCCTGGACCGACTGCACGGGTAGTCCGCCTTCTTGTCGCCCTGGGACGGCCAGGTTAAGCGTCTCCTTCAAAACGGCACCATCAAAGCGCCACCGCCACAAGGGAGCCATTCGAACGGCCCCTTCAAGTGGCTCCACCAGCACGGCACCGTCAAGCGCCTCATCAAAACGGCACCGTCGGGTCCGGCCCCAACGGCCGCGGCGCCTGAGGCGCCGAGTCCAGGTCATCGTCGCCCAGGCCCGGCCACCCATCATCGGTCGCATCGACCACCGCCTGCGCATCCGCCGCGATCACCGGGTCCGGTGAATTCAACGGCCCGGCAACGAACTCCGCCATGTCACGCTCATACTTCGCGGTTTGTCGGGCGTGTTCCCGCAAGGCCGCATCAACCTCGGCTTGGTCCATCGCCTCCCGCGCTTGGGTTTCGGCCCGCATGCGCTTGTCGTTGTTGGCGCGGATGGTCTTCGCCAGCCTGGTGGCCCGCTGATCGAAGGTCTGTCGTTTGATGTGGGCGATCGGGCCATGCGGCACCGTCGTCGCCTGGGTTTCGCCGGTGTGGTCGCTCCACGTCACCGACGCGTCGTCGTGCATCACCGCATGCCAGTGGCGGGAGGTCTTGAGGTTGTGGTGGTGCTGGCACAGGCACTGCAGGTTCCACGTCGCCGTCGCACCCAGGCCATTGGCCGCGTTGCCGGCGACGAACCCATCGGCACGCTCATGGTCGTGGCTGCAGCCGCCATGGTCGCCGTGACCGTGGCCTGCGGTGTTGAACAGCGGGTTATCCACCATCGCGGCGTGGTCGAGGTTGGGGTCGTAGTTGACGACATGATCGATCTGGCACTTATCCGCCGGCACCGAACACCCCGGAAACCTGCACCCACCATCCCGGCCCCGCACCCTGGCCTTCTGCGCCTCGGTGGGCACATACCCACCAGTGACCGAATCGGATGAGAGGCGTACTGAGCTCGCGCGTTCCAACCACTGCTTCGTGACGTACCTCGGCAACCACCCGGCACCGTCCAACCACAACCGAAGCTCCCCCTCATCGGTGACCGCACCATCGGCGTAGACGTTGAGGGTGACGTTCGCGCCACCATGGTCTCCCCGGCACAGGTGCATGAGCGCATCGGCGAGGGTGCAGGTCTCGCCGGCGTTGAGTTTGGTGTCGCGGATGGCGCGGACGGTGGCGTCGAACTCGGCCAGCCGGTCCTTGCGCAACACCACCTCCACGCACCCGTGATCACCGGGTGCGTCGTGGTCGGCGACGTACCCCTCCGAGGCCGGTTGTTCTTCTTCGTCGTCGGGTGGGGTGGAGATCGGTTCGATGTCCTCGACGATGCGGGCCAGGTGCCGGGCGAAGACCCTGATGCCGGGAAGCGCCTGGAAGTCCCGCCGGGGCGTGAGGTACTCCAGGAACCGGGTTTCTACTTCCGGGAGGTGGTCGTCGGTGACGGCGATGATGGCGGCGGCGATTTTCACCAGGTGCCCCATCGGCACCACACCGCCAGTACAGAAGTCGCGGATGCGGGGCATGCGGTGGAGCATCACCCCGACGTCGCAGTACTGCATCGCCCGCACCTTGCCCGCCCCGATGCGGGTGGCGATGGCCGCGGCGTGGGAATCGACGTCCGTGCCACCGTCGGGTGTGCAGGCAATCGCCATGTCCACCTCGGCGATGTTGCGGCCGCGCGCGAGGCAGGCCAACGCGTCGTCTGCGCGTTCGGTGACCCACCTCTTCCGCGGCGGGGCCTCCTGCTCGTCTGACCGATGCGGCCGGGGCTCCGGTTCGGCAGGCTTATGCGGCGATGGCTCTTGCTGGCCGCAGTCCCCGCTATCCCGATCGACCTGATCGGGGTGGTCTACGTGGCCGGGTGCGTCCCGCCCACCGTTGTCGGGTGGGTGGGTGTGGTGGTTGCGGTGGTGGTCCGGACAGTTGTGCTCATCGTCGCTTGCATCGGATGGAACATGGTCGAAAGCCATGTCGATTCCCCCACGGTGGCGAAAAGAAACTGGAACTGCAACGTCAACGGGAAACCCTCAAGATCCCCCTGCGGAAGCCGGCCCATTATCCCCATCCCGCTTCACCACAGATGATACACGTGTTCGACCGATATCGCTCGAACATTGCGTCACGTTTTCGCTTCTTTTCGCACCATCGGACACTTTCACACCAGGCAGGGTGGCGCGCAAGAGGCTCGCACGTATAGCCGACTAATGGCTGACTGGCGGTTGCTGGGGGGTGTGGGTGTGTGTCGCCCGCACGGAGGGCGGCGCGGGTGCCCGCATGAATGACCGGACGGCACATAGGGCCATGTGGCGTTTCACCAGGAATTCAATGACCGGGCAACCGACGGGACCGCGGGACGATCGCCCGGCCGAGGGGAAAAATGGGAAATCACCACGCAACGGGCCGCTCAATGGGCGCGGCGGGCCGTCGTCAAGCGGGACGCGAGGCACAACTCCGACCGCATGCAGGCGCAACCCCGTCCAACCACTTCCGATGGCGAGTGACCCTCGCCACATATATTGTATTGCCATGAGAAACGCATTGCACACCAAAAGCACCCGGACGAAGGCCCTCGCGATGACGGCGGCGGCGACGCTGACCCTCGGGCTCGCAGCCTGCGGAAACGTCGGCACCGACAAGCAGGCCGACGACGCCGCGACGACGGAAACCGCGACTACCGAAACCTCGGCGGCCGACGCCCCGAAGAACACGGCCCCTAAGAGCGCAAGCGAAACCCCTGCCGCCCCCACCGGCGAAGGCATCGTCGAAACCAAGGGCTCGACGACCGTGACCATCGGCCCGAGCAAGAACCCCAAGCTCAACGAGCCGCTGAAGGTCACGTGGAACTCGGAGGGCCACTCGGACTGCGGGACCATCGTGGTGCTGAGGACCCCCGACGGCCTGATGCTCCAGTTCAACCCGAACGCCGGCTGCACCGGCGAGTTCACCGAGTCGATGGACGAAAGCCTCGGCAGCAAGGCCGGCACGTGGACGCTGATGCTGAAGGGCACGCCCGACGGCGATTTCGAGATCCCCTTCGACGTCAGCTGACCGGGCTCACGCGCCCCCGACGGTCGTCCCGTACCAACCGGCGCCCTCGGGCAGCGCACCGGCCAGGGCCTTCGTGATCGCCCGCTCGGCCTCCACTCCGGACCTGCCGCCGGACGACCGCACGCGGATGAGGTGGATCTCCTCGACCGTCGGCGGCGACTCATGCGCGGCCATGTGCTGGTCGAGGAGCATGTTGTCCTCCTCGCAATAATTGCGCTGGACCCGCACCCCGACCTCGTCGGCGCGCAGGCCCAGGTCGGCCAGCGCGGACCGCATCCGCTTTTCGACGGCCGGCCACGCCGCGGGATCGGCCAGCGCAGTCAAGTGAGTGGTGAAGGTTCCCATGGGGCGAGGCTACGCCCCGAAGCCGGCCCTCTTCAGGGCATCCGCCATGGAGCCGCCGCCGGAGTTGCCGCCCTTGCGCTGCGCGCCCCGGTTGCCGCGATTGCCGCGCTTTCCCGACGCTCCCCGGTTCCGGCCGCCCCGCTCCGGCTTGGCGCCCGGCTCGTCGTCGAGGCGCAGCGACAGGCCGATGCGCTGGCGGTCGACGTCGACGTCCATGACCTTCACCTTGACCACCTCGCCGGACTTGACCACCTCGTGCGGGTCGGACACGTAGCCCTTGCTCATGGCGGAGACATGGACCAGGCCATCCTGGTGCACGCCGACGTCGACGAACGCGCCGAACGCCGCGACGTTGGTGACCGTGCCCTCGAGGATCATGCCCGGGGTCAAGTCGGAGACCTTTTCCACGCCCTCCTTGAAGCTGGCCGTCCGGAACTCGGGGCGCGGGTCGCGGCCGGGCTTGTCCAGCTCGGCGATGATGTCGGTGACGGTCGGCACGCCGACGCCCGCCGCCTCGTCGACGAAGTCGCGCGGGTCCAGCGACGACAGGACGCGGGAGTTGCCGATCAGCTCCGCCACGCCCAGGCCCGTCGCCTCGGCGATGCGGTCGACGACGCCATAGGACTCGGGGTGCACCGCCGACGCATCGAGCGGGTTGGCCGCCCCGCGGACGCGGAGGAAGCCCGCGCACTGCTCGAAGGCCTTCGGGCCCAGGCGCGGCACCTTCAGCAGCTCGCGGCGAGACGCGAAGGCGCCGTTGTCGTCGCGGTAGGCGACGATGTTCTCCGCCACCGTCGAGCTCACGCCGGCGACGCGGCCCAGCAGCGGGGCCGACGCGGTGTTGACCTCCACGCCCACGGCGTTCACCGCGTCCTCCACGACCGCGTCGAGCGAGTGTGCCAGCTTCGTCTGCGAGACGTCGTGCTGGTACTGGCCGACGCCGATCGACTTGGGGTCGATCTTCACCAGCTCGGCCAGCGGGTCCTGCAGGCGGCGGGCGATGGAGACCGCGCCGCGCAGCGACACGTCCATGTCGGGGAACTCCGCCGCGGCCAGAGCGGACGCCGAGTACACCGACGCGCCGGACTCGGACACGGTGACGGGCTCGGGCCGCGCTCCCCCGGCCTTGACCAGGAGGTCGACGACCTCGCGAGCCAGCTGGTCCGTTTCGCGCGATGCCGTGCCGTTGCCCACGGCCATGAGTTCGACGCGGTGGGTGGCGCACAGGGTGGCCAGGGCGTCGCGGGCGGCGTCCCACTTGTTCTGCGGCTGGTGCGGGTAGACGATCGCGGTGTCCAGCACCTTGCCCGTGCCGTCGACGACGGCGCACTTGACGCCGTTGCGGAAGCCCGGGTCGAGACCCAGTGTCGCGCGCTGCCCGGCCGGGGCGGCGAGCAGCAGATCGCGCAGGTTCCGGGCGAAGACCTCCACGGCCTCGGCCTCGGCGCGCTCCTTCAGGCGCATGCGGGCGTCCAGCGCCGCGGAGACCTCCAGCTTGGTGCGCCAGCCGAAGCGGATGGCCTGGTCGATCCACTCGGATTCGGGCAGGTCGAACGCGCGGCGGACCATGCCCTCGTAGACGGCGTCGTCGCCGGCGTCGATGCCCAGCTGCAGGATGCCCTCGGATTCGCCGCGCAGCACCGCCAGGACGCGGTGGCCCGGCATGGTCTCCAGAGGTTCGGTGTGCTCGAAGTAGTCGCGGTACTTCGCGCCGGCCTGCTCCTTGCCCTCGACGACGCTCGCCACCGCCGATCCCGTGGACCACACGCGCTCGCGGACCTCGCCCACCAGGTCGGCGTCGGTGGAGAACGACTCGACGAGGATCGCCCGGGCGCCGTTCAGCGCGTCCTTCGGCTCGGCGAAGCCCTCGGTGACGTACCCGGCGGCGATCTGCGACGGGTCGGCGGACGGCGAGGACAGCAGCTCGTCGAGAAGCCCGTCCAGCCCGGCCTCGCGCGCGATGTCGGCCTTGGTGCGGCGCTTCTTCTTGAACGGCAGGTAGAGGTCCTCCAGCCGCGCCTTGGTGTCGCAGGCCAGGATCAGGGCGCGCAGGTCGTCGGTGAGCTTCCCCTGCTCCTCGATGGCCTTGAGCACCGCGGTCTTGCGGTCCTCGAGTTCACGCAGGTAGGTCAGCCGTTCCTCGATGGTGCGCAGCTGGCCGTCGTCGAGGCCGCCTGTGGCCTCCTTGCGGTAGCGGGCGATGAAGGGCACGGTGTTGCCCTCGTCGAGGAGCTTCACGGCGGTGGCGACGTGCGCCTGATCCACCCCGAGTTCGCGGGCGATGGTGGTCTCGATCATTCCGGCGAGTGTAGTGGCCCGGGTGGGTTGGCTTGACGACGGCCCGCCGCGGCGCGGGAAGCGGCGTATTTGCCATTTCGGCAAGTTCTGTTGCGGCGATTTCAATGCCGCGTTCATAGTTGTGCTCCAGACCACTTCCCCCGAAAGGAGCCCCATGTCCCCCACCCGCTCGCAGCTGCTGCGCGCCGTCGCCATCGGCGCCGGCGCCACGGCGCTCATGGACGTCACCGCCGAAATCCTCCGCCGGACCCGAGGCACCCGTTCCCTCGACTACGGCCTGGTCGGACGGTGGATCGGCCACATGCCGTCGGGTACGTTCGCCCACCGGCCGATCATGGCCGCCGAGCCCGTGCCCGGCGAACGACCGCTCGGCTGGGCCGCCCACTACGGAATCGGAATCGGGTTCGCCGCCGCCCTGGTGGCGCTGAAGCCGGATTGGGTCGACCGGCCGACGCTCGCGCCGGCGCTGGCGATGGGCGTGGGCACCGTCGCCGCGCCGTGGCTGCTGATGCAGCCGGCGTTCGGCATGGGCGTGGCCGCCGCCAAGACGCCCGACCCGGCGAAGGCGCGGATGGGCAGCCTGCGCGCGCACGCCACCTACGGCGCCGGATTGTGGCTGTCAGCCAAGCTTCTCCGGATCGGTCAGGTGGACGCGCTGCCCCTGAAGTCCTAGCAGACTCAGCACCTCGACCGGGCCGTCGCCGGTGGAGCCGAACCAGTGCGCGGCCCTGGTGTCGAACTCCGCCGCCTGGCCCGGCTCCAGTTCGACGTCGTGCTCGCCGACGATCAGGCGCAGCGTTCCGGAGAGCACGTAGAGCCACTCCCGCCCTTCGTGGCGGCACGGGCGCGGGGTGGACCGGGAGGCGGGCAGGATCATCTTCAGCGCCTGATGCGGGCCGGGGACGTGGGTCAACGGCACCACGGTGATGCCGTTGCGGCGGACGGGGCGGGCATGCACGCGCGGGTCCCCCACCGGCGGGGCGCCGACGAGGTCGTCGAGAGGAAGCCCGTAGACGCCGGACAGGGCCAGCAGAAGCTCCAGCGTGGGCCTGCGGCCGCCGGATTCGAGGCGCGACAGCGTCGACCCCGATATCCCCGTCATCTCCGAAACGTCGCCGAGCGTCAATTGCCGCGCGCGCCGCGCGGAGCGAAGCCGTTCCCCGACACCATCGAGGACCTCGCCGATCCGGCCGTCGTCCATGGAGCAAGGGTACCGGACGCGTCGTCGGCACAAGTGCGAGTTGTGCTAGCGTTAATGGCACTATGAACTTCACCGGGGTACACGTCGCGCTGGGGGCGCTGGTCGCCCTGCAGATCCTCTTGATCGCGGCCGCGCTGATCGTGCTCGCCCGCACGCCCGCCGACCGGATCAAACTCCTTTCGAAGCCCGTCTGGGTCCCGGTCATCCTCCTCGCCAACGGCATCGGGCCGATCGTCTTCTTCGCCGTCGGGCGGGAACGGGCCGGCCGGTCGGCGCCCGCGACCACGGCCCCTGCGACGGGCGACCTGCTGGAGAAGTACGGCGCGGCAGTCGGGCCTGGGACCGCCATCTCCTTCGACGGCGTGCGCAAAACCTACGGCGACCACGTGGTCCTCGACGGCGTGACGCTGGAGGTCCCGCACGGTTCCGTCTTCGGATTCCTCGGTCCGAACGGATCGGGCAAAACGACGGCCCTGAGGATCCTCATGGGCCTCTCTCGCGCGGACGCGGGCGTCGTCACGCTCGACGGGAAGGTCGGGTACCTGCCCGACGTCCCCGCCTTCGACCCGTGGGCGACCCCCGCGGAGTACCTGCGCCTGTCGGCGCGCCTGGAGGGTTACCGCGGCGGCGAGCTCGACTCGCGCGTCGGCGAAGCGCTGGCGCTGTCGGGGCTGGCCGCCGTGGACCGTCCCGTGTCCGGGCTGTCGCGCGGCATGCGGCAGCGGCTCGGCATCGCGCAGGCGCTGATCGCCACGCCCGGCATCGTCGTCCTCGATGAACCGACGTCCGCCCTCGACCCGATCTCGCGCCGCGAGGTCCTCGACGTCATCGCCTCGCTGCGCGGGCGGGCGACGGTGTTCTTTTCCACGCACTCGATGGCCGACGTCGAGGCCGTCTGCGACCGCGCGGCGTTCCTGGGGCGGGGGCGGATCCTCGCCGCCGGGACGCTGCCGGAGCTCGTCGAGGAGTACGGCGACCCCGGCCGGGTGACCGCGACATTCCGCGCCCCCGACGCCGGCGCCGCCGCGCGCGCACTCGAGGCGGCGGGCTGCACCGACGTGGCCACGTCCACCGGAGGCGCACTCGACGACGCCTTCGCAAACGCGATGGGAGGCGCCCGATGACCCCCTCGACCATCTTCGTCCTGCTCGGCCGGCAATTCCGGGCCCTGCGCGCCTCGTGGGCGACGTGGGCGCTCGCCGCCGCGGCGGTGTTCTTCGCCCTCGTGGCACCGGTCACCGCGCGCTACCTGCGGGAGATCCTCGGTGGAGTGCTCGGCGGTTCCGGCGGGGAGGTCCCCATCGACGTCGGCGCCCTGCCGGATCCGTCCGTCGCCGACGCCTGGGCGCAGTGGGCGTCGAATCTGTCGCAGGTCATCGTCGTGATCGTGGCCATCGTCGCCGCCTCCGCGATATCCGCCGACGTCTCCCGCGGCACCGCGGTGCCCCTGCTCGCCCGCCCCGTGACGCGGGCCGGGCTGTGGGGCACCGCCTTCGCGGCGGTGTGCGCGGTCGTCGCCGCCGTCGCCGTCATCTCCACGGCCGTCATGATCGGCGTCACCGCCCTGCTTTTCGACGATCTCGCAGCGGCCGATCTCCGCGCCCCGATCGGCGGTTCGGCGGCGTGGCTGTTCTTCGCCGCCTCCCTCGTCGCCGTGACCATGGCTGCGTCCGGCGCCGGGGCCACCGCCCTGGGCGCGACCGCCGCCGGCATCGGCTATTTCGCGCTGACGGCGGCGGCGGGATTGTCGCCCGCGCTGGTCGAGTGGGGGCCGTCGGGGCTGCTCATGGCGACCGCGGGCAAGGCGGGGACCGGGGCGTTCGCGGTCACGGCCGCCATCGCCGCGGCGGCCATCGCCATCGGGATCGCCGCTTTCCGGCGGCGGGAGTTGTAGGGCGCGATGCTGATCCACTTGGACACGACGTCATCGACCCCGCTGTACGCCCAGCTGGTGGCCACGCTGCGGCGATCGATCTCCAACGGGGAAGTCGCCGTCGGCGAGAAGCTGCCGGCGGCCGGAGACCTGGCCGACTCGCTCGACCTGAACAAGAACACCGTGCTGCGGGCCTACCGGCAGCTGCGCGACGACGGCCTCGTCGAACTGCGCCGCGGCCGTGGCGCGACGGTGACGCGCGCCCCCGCCGCCCCCGGGTCCGACCCCGGGCTGGAATCCGCGCTCGACGCCCTCGCCTCGGCCGCCCGACGCACCGCCACCCCACTGTCGGACGTCATCGCCGGCCTGACCATCAGAGGAGTCCGCTGACATGTCCCGTTTCACCCCGGCCCGCAACCGCTTCACGGCGATGCTCGTCGTCCCCTCGGCCATCGCCCTGGCCGCGTCGATCATCTGGTCGGCGCTGCTCGTCCCCGACCTTCCGGACCCGGTGGCCACGCACTTCGACTTCACGGGCACGGCCGACGGTTTCGGTTCCGCGGCCGGGTCGATCGCGGGGCTGTCCGGGATCGCCGCGGCGATGCTGGTCATGTTCGCGGTCATGGCGCTCGCCGGCATGAGCTCCGGCGCGATGTCCCGCGTCCTCGCCGGATTCGGCTCGGGTTCGGTGTTCCTGCTCGCCGCACTGCAGGTGGCGCTGCTGCTGCCGCAGCAGGGGCTCGACGACGCCCGCGGATTCACGCTGCCCTTCGGGTACCTGGCCGTGCCATTCCTCATCGCCATCGCCGGCGGCGCGGCCGTCGCGCTGCTGATCGACCCGATCGAGGAGCCGGAGGACACTGTTCCGCCCGCCGACCCCATCGCGGTGACGGAGGCGTCGCGGGCCGTGTGGTTCGGCAGGGCCAGGGCCTCGTGGATCCTGTTCGTCGCGATGGCGGCGGGCGTGCCGGCGTGTGCGGTGCCCGCCGTCATCGCCCACCGCGGGGGCGAGACTCTCATCGCGGTGCTGCTGTTCATCGGTGCCGTGGCCCTCGCCCTGCTCACCGCCGCATTCGCATCGGTGCGGGTGCGCGTGGATTCCACCGGCGTGCACTGGCGCCTGGTGCCCGGGCTGCCGGAGCGCACCGTCGAATACGGTGACCTCGACGACGTCTCCGCCGTGGAGCTGAAGGCAGGCGATTGGGGCGGCTGGGGCTACCGCCTCGGCCCGAAGGGAAAGGCCATTTTGCTGCGCGGCGGCGAGGGCCTGCGCCTGTCCCGGAGGAAGGGCGCGGACCTGTACATCAGCGTCGACGACGCCGCCCGCGGCGCGGAGCTCGCGCGCGGTTATCTGCGGCGCGGCTAGAACCTACCGCCGCCCATCATGCGCCGCGCGGGCGCCGAACGCAGGACCAGCAGGGCAATGATCAACCCGACCACGCCCGCCGCGAGTCCACCGGCGACGTCGGAAAGCCAATGGGCCCCGACCCACACGCGGCTCAGCGCCACGACGCCCACCAAAGCCACGACCGCCCATTTCAGCGCCGTGGCCATCCCGCGCCGCACCATCGGCGCGAGGAGCTGGATCAGCGCCATGCCGGTGCCCGTGACACCGGCGACGTGGGCGGAGGGGAAGGCGCCGTCGTGCAGCGCGGGCAGCTCCGAAAGCCGCAGCGGCCCGTCGGGGCGGTCGCGGTCGAGCAGCCACTTCATGGCGTAGGTCATCGCGATGGACGCGCCGAACGCCAGCGGCACGAGCAGCGCCATCGCGCGCAGCCGCCGCCACAGGAAGAAGGCGGCGACCAGCGAAGCCGGAGCGATGAAGATCGGCCGGAACACCTCGGTGATGCCCAGGAACGCGCCGTCGAGATCGCCGCTCAGGGCGCCGGCCCGCAGGTCGCGCACCCAGCCGGCGAAACGCAGGTCCACTTCCGAGCCGGTCGTCGTCGTGGCGAACCAGGCCAGCGCGACCAGGGCGGCGACCCACCCGATGACGTGGGCGGGGCGGGCCACGGCGGTGCGCCTCATTCGTCCTCGCCGTCGCCGAGGACGATCGTTTCCCCGGTCCACGGCGTCGAATCGCCGAGACCGCGGCCGATGGCGGCGGTGATCTCGTCCCCGAGGCCCGCCGGCCCCTCGGTCACGAAGAGCAGCGCATGCAGCTTCTCGATCGTCGGCGGCTGCGAATTCATGGACAGCCACCGGTCCATGAGCGATTCCGCCTGGGCGTCGACCGCGGCGTCCTCCCCCGCCAGCGGCATGGCCACGCGGTTTTTCACGATGGTCAGATTCAGCGCCGCGAGTTCGGCGACGATGCGCTCGCCGATGGACGGGAGGTCCTCGGGGTCGAACAACGCGCGCGTGATGGTCCGGTATCGGGTCATGGCAACTGTCTAGCACGTCCGCCGGATCGCGCCTATCGTGGTACCTGACATTCCAATTTGGATCGCCCCACCCGAGGAGCAGCCATGACCGACACCGCCACGCCCGAAACCCTCATCGACGTCCCCGGCGCGGCCCCGGCGGCCAAGGACGGGGACTTCCCCGCCGCGACGCGCCTGCTCACCGCGGACGGCGCCACGATCGTGGCGTTCAGGTTCGCGAAAGGCCAGCGCCTCGACGATCACCATGCCCCGCATCCCCTGACCGCGCAGGTGATCGAGGGGAGCCTGACGTTCACCGTCGAGGACCGGGACCACCTACTCGAGCCGGGGCGGGTCCTCCACGTGCCGGAGGGCGTCGTCCACTCCGTGCACGCCGGCGACCGCGACGCGGTGCTGCTCCTGCTGCTGTCGTCGTAGCGGCGCCCGCTACTCCTCCGGGCTGCGGCCGGCGTCGAGAGCCTCGCGGTCGCGCGCGGACAGCTCCACGTCGTCCAGGAGCTCCGGCCGGCGTGCGGCGGTGCGAAGCAGGGCCTGGTCGCGGCGCCACCGGTCGACCTTCGCGTGGTTGCCCGACAGCAGCACCGGCGGCACCTCCAGGCCTCGCCACACGCGCGGTTTGGTGTAGCCGGGCCCCTCGAGCAGGCCGTCGGAGAAGCTGTCCTCCTCGTGGCTGCGGCGGTTGCCCAGCACGCCGGGCACCAGGCGGACGATGGCCTCCGCCATCACCAGAACCGCCACTTCCCCGCCGATGAGCACGTAATCGCCGATGGACACTTCCTCGACCCGGTAGCGGTCGCGGGCGTCGTCGACGACGCGCTGGTCGATGCCCTCGTAGCGCCCGCAGGCGAACACGATGTGCTTCTCGTGCGACCAGCGCCGCGCCATCTCCTGGGTGAAGGGGACGCCGGCCGGGGTGGGCACGATGAGCAGCGGTTTATCGGCGGGGGCGGCGTCGCCGTAGGACGACGTCGGCGGCAGTCCCGCCAATTCGTCGTGGCGGGCCTGGCCCTTGTGCGGCATGGCGGAATCCAGCGCCTCTGCGCGTGCGGCTGGGCCGGTGCCCTCGGCGACGTCGTCGAGCGCAGGACCCCACACGTCCGGCTTCATGACCATCCCCGGGCCGCCGCCGTACGGCGAATCGTCGACCGCCTGGTGGACGCCGGTCGCCCACTGACGCAGGTCGTGCACGCCGACTTCGAGGATGCCCTTTTCGATGGCCTTCCCCAGCAGCGCGTGGCGCAGCGGATCGAGGTAGCCGGGGAAGATGGTCACCACGTCCAGGCGCATGGAAGTCACAGGTCCAACAGCCCTTCCGGAGGGGTGATCACGACGGCCCCGTTGTCCACGTCGACGATCGGCACCATGGCGTGGACGAAGGGCACGAGGACGTCGCGGCCCGAGTCATCCAGCCGCACCTGCAGCAGCCGCTGGGCGGGATTGCGGATTACGCCGGTGATCTCGCCGATGTCCTCGGGCTCCGGCTGCGCGCCCTCGTAGGCCCGGGCGTTGGCGGTCTCCTCGTCGACGTCGCCGACGTCGAGCACGCGCAGCCCGATGAGCTCGTGGTCGTAGTAGGCGTCGTCGGCGTCGTCGAAGACGGGCGCGGCGAAGAACCGCATGCCGCGCAGGGTTTCGGCGTCGTTGCGGTCGGGGACCTCCTCGAAGAACACCAGCAGGCGGCCCTGGTGGGGGCGCATCGACTTCACGGTCAGCTCGCGCTCGCGGCCCGACTGCTTGCCGACGAGCACCTCCCCGACGGCGAAGCGGCCCGCGGGGTCGTCGGTGGTGGCGTCGACGACGACTTCGCCGCGCACCCCGTGGGGCTTGATGACGCGGCCGATCTGCACCAGATCCGCACCGCCGGTTCCCGAATTCTTCTGGCTCACGCGCCCAGACTATCGCGCCGGCGTCAAAGATCCGTCACGCGGCCGCCGTCGACGGAGATGGTGCGCGTCGCCCGGAAGGCGTCGCGCATGCGGCGGTCGTGGGTCACCAGCAACACGGTGCCCGGGAAAGACTCGACCGCTTGCTCCAGCTGCTCGATCGCGGGCAGGTCCAGGTGGTTCGTCGGCTCATCGAGGACGAGGGTGTTCGTGCCCCGGGCCTGCAGCAGCGCGAGGGCGGCGCGGGTGCGCTCCCCCGGCGACAGCGAGTCGCACGGCCGCGGCACGTGATCGCCGGTCAGCCCGTACTTCGCCAGAAGGGTGCGCACCTCCGCATCCGGCCATTCGGGCATCTGCCCGGCGAAGCGGTCGAACAGCGGATCCGGGCCGTCGAAAAGCTCCCTGGCCTGGTCGACCCGCCCGAAGACGACGCCCGCGCCCACCGCCGCCGAGCCCGCGTCCGGCCGTCGCTCGCCGATGAGCAACGACAGGAGCGTCGACTTGCCGGACCCGTTGGGGCCCTCGACGAGCACCCGGTCGCCCTGGTTGATCTGCAGCGTCACGGGGCCCAGGGTGAAGCCCGGGAATCGGGCCTCGGCATCGTGCAGCGTGGCCACCACCGTGCCCGAGCGCGGCGCGGCGGCGATGGACATGCGCAGCTCCCACTCCTTGCGCGGCTCCTCCACGACCTCCATGCGCTCCAGGGCGCGCTCGGTCTGCGCGATCTTCCCCGCCTGCTTCTCCGACCGCTGCCCCGCCCGGTGGCGGATGTGCTTGTCCTTCTCCGGGTTCTTCCCGCCGTGGGCGCGCATGGCGTTGCGGGTGCCCTTGTCCAGCCAGGTCTTCTGGGTCTGCAGGCGGGACTTGAGCTTGTCGACGTCACCGGCGTACTCCTCGTAGGCCTCCCGCGCCCGGCGGCGGCGCAGTTCCCGCTCGGCCAGGAAAGCCTCGTAGCCGCCGTCGAACACGGTGATCTGGCGCTGCGCGGCGTCGAGTTCCACCATTCGGGTCACGGTGCGGGCCAGGAACTCGCGGTCGTGGCTGACGATGAGCATCGGGCGGCGCTCGCCGGAGATGAAGGCCTCCAGCCGGGCGATGCCGTCGAGGTCGAGGTCGTTGGTCGGCTCGTCGAGGAGCAGGATGTCGTGGCCGGCCAGCAGGATCACCGCGAGATTGGCGCGCGCGGCCTGGCCGCCGGACAGGGCGGTCATGGGCAGGGCGAGCACCGCCTCGTCGAGGCCCAGCTCAGCGGCGACCCGGGGCAGGCGCTCGTCGAGGTCGGCGCCGCCCAGCGCCAGCCACAGGTCCAGTGCGGCGGAGTAGGCGTCGGCCGCGGCGGGATCGTCGGCCATCGCCTCCGCCAGGGCGTCCATCCGCGCGGCCGCCGCCGCGACGCCCGTGCGGCGCGCGACGAACCCGGCGACGGTCTCGTCCCCGCGCTCCACCTCCTGCTCCAGCAGGCCCACCGTCGCATCCGGCGGAGACGTGGAGATCGAGCCGGTCATCTCCGCGGTCGGGGCGCCGGCCGCGGCGGCGAGAAGCGTGGACTTGCCCGCGCCGTTGGGCCCCGTCAGCCCCGCGACGTCGCCCGGCGCCAGCACCAGATCGAGATCCGCGAACAGCGTGCGGGGGCCGTGGGCGGCGCCGACGCCGCGGAACTCGATGGTTGCCATGGGCACCGATGCTACCCCGGACATGCGAAAACGCCGCCACCCGAGGGGTGGCGGCGTCGTCTGGCGCGGGAGCCGGGATTACTCGGCGGACTCCTCGGCCGGGGCCTCCTCGGAGGACTCCTCGGCCTTGGCCTCCTCGGCCTCCTTCGCGGCCTTGGCCTCGGCGGCCTCCTTGGCGGCGCGGCGCTTCTCGGTGATGGCCTCGGCGGACGGGCCCTCGTTGGCCTCGGCGAGGGCCTGGTTGAACAGGTCCAGCTTCGAAACCTTCTCCTCGGCCACCTTCAGGGTGCCCTCGGCGCCCGGCAGGCCCTTGAACTTCTGCCAGTCGCCGGTGACCTTCAGCAGGGCCAGGACCGGCTCGGTCGGCTGGGCGCCGACGGACAGCCAGTGCTGCGCGCGCTCGGAGTCGATCTTGATGACGGACGGCTCGGACTTCGGCTCGTAGGTGCCGATGTTCTCGATGACGCGGCCCGAGCGACGGGTGCGGGCGTCGGCGACGACGACGCGGTAGTGCGGGGTGCGGATCTTGCCGATGCGCTGGAGCTTGATCTTGACGGCCATGTGGCGTCTTCCTCTCGGTCACGGGGCAATTCTTGTGACACCCCCGCATCGTTCGGCGGGGGCCGGTTTTGCCCTTGGTTTGGTCTGCGGGTGACCATCGGGCGACCGTGGTCGGGTCCGACGTACCGCAGCGTCGCCCACGCGGCGCGCGGACAACCCCGGAGACGATACCAGCGCCGGTGCCCCCAACCCAAACCGCCGGGCCCCGCGCGGGCGCTGGTTCGGCCAACCGTTCACCCGATTGTTATCCTGCCATCGTCACGTCCCCTTGGTGAACGCAAGCAACCGGCCGACCGATCCCCCAGAGGTGCCAACTGAACACCGCCGAGCGACCCAGCGCCTACCGTCATGATCTCGACGGTCTGCGCGGTCTGTCGATCGCACTGGTCGTTCTGTTCCACGTCTTCGTGGGCACCGTCTCCGGCGGCGTCGACGTGTTCCTCCTTCTTTCGGGATTCTTCTTCCTCGGCTCGCAGATCCGCAACGCGGACCGCACCGGTCAGTCGATCAACCCGCTGCATTCGATCTGGCGCACCGCCCGCCGGCTGTTGCCGGCGCTGATCCTCGTGCTGGCGTCGACCACCGCGATCGCGCTGGCCAAGTTCCCGCAGCTGCAGTCGCCGTCGATGGCGAACCAGCTGACGGCCTCCATCCTTTACCGGCAGAACTCGGAGTTGGCCGCCCAGGCCGAGGACTACGCGGTCGCGGGCTCCACGGTCTCCCCCTTGCAGCATCTGTGGTCGATGTCGGTGCAGGGGCAGTTCTACGTCGGCGCGATCCTCTTCGTCTCCGGCCTCGCCTTCGTGCTGCGGCGCTCGGGATCCGGCCGCACCGTGCGTTCGGCGATGCTGCCGATCCTCCTGGCCGCCACCGTCGCCTCCTTCGTCTACGCCACGTGGCTCCACGGGGCATCGCAGGGCCTGAACTACTACTCCCTCTGGTCGCGGATCTGGGAGATCTCCGCCGGCGGCGTGCTCATCTACGTCGCCGCGGGACTGCCCATTCCTCCGAAGATCCGGCCATGGCTGCCCGCCGCGGGCGTGGCCATGATCGTGTCCACCGGCTTCTTCCTCGACGGCGCCCGCCAGTTCCCCGGGCCGTGGGCGCTGTGGCCGCTGCTCGGCGCCGCCCTGGTGATCATGGGCGGCGGCGCCGGCGCCACGTCCGCGCTGCTGGCCTCGCGCCCGATACGGTGGCTCGGCGACGTCGCCTACGCCCTCTACCTGTGGCACTGGCCGCTGCTGATCCTCGGATTGCTCGCCACCGGCGCCAACGCCCCCGGCCGGCGGCTCGGCACCCTCGTCATCGCCGCGTCGCTGGTGTTGGCGTGGCTGACGCACCGGTTCGTCGAAAAGCCCCTGATGCAGAAACGCAAGCGGCCCGCGATCGGCGAACGCCCCGTCCGGGAGGCCGGCCGGGCCCTGCGGACCGATCCCGCCGCCCGCCGACGCGCCCTGGCCGGGGCGGCGCTCGGGATGGCGGCGCTGCTGATGCTGTCGGCCTCGCCGCTGCAGAACCACCGCATCGGCGTCGCCCGGGCGGAGACGCTCGACCCCGTCGCCTACCCCGGCGCGCGGGCGGTCACCGACGGCGCCCCCGTGCCCGCGGACGTCCCCTACCGTCCGGCCCAGGACCTGATCAACAACATGTGGCCCCTGCCCGCGCAGGAGGGCTGCCTGGCCGTGCGCGCCGACGACCCCGACGAAATCGTGACGGTCAAGCGCTACACCGACCAATCGCCGTGCGTCTACGGCGACGTCGACTCCGACCGCACCATCATGCTCGTCGGCGGCTCCCACTCCGAGCAGTGGTTCTCGCCGCTGGAGGAAGTCGCGCTGGAGGCCGGGTACCGCCTGGAGGTCGTCCTCCGGCCCGGTTGCGCGACCTTCCTCTCCCCCGTCTGGGACATGGACGACATGTGCGTGGAATGGTCGGAGGCCGTCGTGGAGCATCTCTCCGAAGAGCGGCCCGACGTCGTGGTCACCACCTCCAGCCGCCCCGGCTTCGAGAACACCGACTACACCCCCGACGGCTACGTGGACTTCTGGCATGCGGTGACCGGCATGGGCATCCCCGTCGTCGGCATCCGCGACACCCCGTGGCTGCGCGACGGAGCCGGCGACCCGTTCAACGCGACCGACTGCGTCGCCGCCGGCGGGGACCCCGTCGAATGCGGTCCGCCGCGGGACCGGGTGCTCTCCCCCGGCGACCCGGCGGCGGGGATCCTGGCGGGCATGCCCGGCGGCCTGGGCCTCGACTTCTCCGACGTCATCTGCGGTCCCGAGCGCTGCCCGGCCGTGATCGGCAACATCTACGTCTACCGCGACGACAACCACCTGTCCGATCAATTCGCGCGGTCGCTGTCGGCGGAAATGAAGCGGCGGTTGATCCCTTTCCTCGATGATCTGGAAGCACTGGAGGATTTCGAATGACCGGCGGCTACCGCCACGATCTCGACGGGTTGCGTGGCCTGGCCATCGCGCTGGTCGTGCTCTTCCACGTCTTCGGCGGCCGGGTTTCCGGCGGCGTCGACGTGTTCCTGCTGCTGTCGGGCTTCTTCTTCCTCGGGTCGCAGATGCGCAACGCGGACCGCCCCGACCGCTCCGTCAACGTGTGGCACTCGCTGTGGCGGACCATCCGCCGGCTGCTGCCGTCGCTGATCCTGGTGGTCACGGCCACCGCCGCCGGCGTCCTGGCCTTCGCCCCCGCCCTGGTCAACGGCGAAATCGCCGCCCAGCTGCCGGCGTCGTTGCTCTACGTGCAGAACAACGTCCTGGCCGCCCAGGGCGCCGATTACGCGGCGGCGTCGGCGCAGGTCTCGCCGCTGCAGCACCTGTGGTCGATGGCGGTGCAGGGGCAGTTCTACCTGTTCGGCATCCTCATCGTCTCCGCCATCGCCTTCGTCCTGCGCTCAACGCACGCGCCCGCGCGGGTGTCCGCAGTGATGGCGCCGCTGCTCGTCGCGGCGACGGTCGCCTCGTTCTGGTACGCCACCGTCCTCCACGGCCAGGACCAGGGGCAGAACTACTACTCGACATGGACGCGGATGTGGGAGCTCGCGGCCGGCGGGCTGCTCGCCCTGGCGGTCACGCGCTTCACGACGCCCCGGTTCCTCGCCCCCGTGCTCCCCGTCGCGGGCGTGGCCATGATCGTGGCCACGGGCTTCATGTTCGACGGCGCCGCCGAGTTCCCCGGCCCCTGGACGCTGTGGCCCCTGGGCGGCGCTGCGCTGGTGATCCTCGGCGGCGGCGCCGGCTTCATGTCGCGGATCCTCGAATCCGGCCTCATGCGCATGCTCGGCGACGTCGCCTACGCCCTGTACCTGTGGCACTGGCCGCTGCTGATCATCGCCATGTCGGCGCTGCGCATCGACGACGTCGACGCCGGCATCGGATCGGCGGGCATCGCCGTGTCTCTCGGGTTGGCGTGGCTGACGCACCGTTTCGTCGAAAAGCCCCTGATGCAGAAGGCGCCCCGGCCGCTCGTCGGGGAAAGGCGGGCCCGCGCCGCGGTGCGCTCCCTGAAGACCCCGCCCGGCGCCGCGCGCGCCGTGGCCGGCGTGGTGCTGCTGGCGATGTTCGGATCGATGCTCGGCCTCGGCCAGGAGTACACGCGCAGGGCCACCGAGTCCGCCGGGCAGAGCCTCGACGCCCTCACCTACCCCGGTGCCCGCGCGCTGACCGACGGCTACCCCGTCCCCCGCGGCCTGGACCCGAAACCCGACCCCGAATACGTCGCCGACGCCTACCCGCTCGCCGCCGAGGACGGCTGCATGACCTACGCCCGCGAGGACGCCGGCCACATGGCCGACGGCAAGCGGTTCGGGTCCCGCGCCGGCGAACCGTGCGTCTACGGCGACCCGGACGGCGACAAGACGATGTTCCTCATCGGCAGCTCGCACTCCGAGCAGTGGAGCACCGTCCTCGACCGGATCGCCCGCGACCGCGGCTGGCGGATGATCCCCGTCACCAGGCAGGGGTGCGTCATCACTCTGGGCACCCCCCTGCCCAGCTCCGACGACGCCTGCATCGAATGGTCCCAGCGCGTGCTGGACCGGATCGCCGCCGAACGGCCGGACCTGGTGATCACGACGTCGACCCGCGCGCGCGGCGACTGGGGCGAGGGCCCCGACGAGCTGGCGCCGGGCATGGCCGCCGCCTTCCGCTTCCTCGACGAAAAGGGCATCCCGCTCGTGGGGCTGCGCAGCAACCCCTGGCTGGTCGACTCCGACGGCGACCGCCTCAACGCGCCCGCGTGCCTGGCCAAACGGTCCGTGGACTGGCGCGACGAGGACGAGGCCGCGGAAGCCGCCGAGGACTGCGGCATCGCCCGGGACAAGGCGTTGGCGCCGCGCGATCCCGCGGCGCGCCTGTTCGCCGGCTTCGACCGGGCCTGGGCCATCGACCTGTCCGACGCGTTCTGCCGGGGCAACCGGTGCCCCGCGATCATCGGCAACATCCTCGTCTACCGCGATTCCAACCACCTGAGCGTGGCGTACGCGGATTCCCTCCAGCCGGCGCTGATGCGCGAACTCGCGCCGATCTTCGCCGAGCTGGAGGGCTGAGGGCCCGGGGGCCGGGCCTACTTCGCCTACTTCCGGCCCTTGCCGCCCTGCCCGAAGTCCAGGTTGTCCAGGTCGATGCCCTCCATGCCCGGGGGCATCTGGCCCTTCATCTGCTTCTGCAGGTCGGCGAGGTCGGGCATTCCGCCGCCGCCCATGCCCGGCATTCCGGGCATGCCCGGCATACCGGGCATTCCCGGCATGCCGCCCCCGCGCATCGACTTCGGCGGCGTCGGCCCGCGGCCCCTGCCCTTCTTGCCCTTGCGGCCCTTCTTGTTCTTGCGGTTCGACGGGCGGCCGCCGGGCATGCCGAACTTGCCGGCCATCTGGGCCATCATCTTGCGGGCCTCGAAGAAGCGGTCGACCAGCTGATTGACCTCGCTGACCGAGACGCCCGAGCCCGCGGCGATGCGCTTGCGGCGCGAGGCGTTGAGGATCTTCGGGTCGTTGCGCTCGGCCGGGGTCATGCCGCGGATGATCGCCTGCATGCGGTCGAGGTGCTTTTCGTCGACCATGTCCGCCATCTCGGACATCTGGGCGCCGCCGGGCAGCATCTTCAGGATGTTCCCGATCGGCCCCATCTTGCGGACCATGAGCATCTGCTCGAGGAAGTCCTCCAGTGTCAGCTCGCCGGTGCCCATCTTGGCGGCGGTCTTCTCCGCTTCCTTCTGGTCGAAGACCTGCTCCGCCTGCTCGATGAGGCTGAGCATGTCGCCCATGCCCAGGATGCGGCTGGCCATGCGCTCGGGGTGGAAGACGTCGAAGTCCTCGAGCTTTTCGCCGGTGGAGGCGAACATGATCGGCTTGCCGGTGACCTCGCGGATGGACAGGGCGGCGCCGCCGCGGGCGTCGCCGTCGAGCTTGGTCAGCACCACGCCGGTGAAGTCGACGCCGTCGCGGAAGGCCTCGGCGGTGGTGACCGCGTCCTGGCCGATCATGGCGTCGATGACGAAGAGGACCTCGTCGGGGTTGACCGCGTCGCGGATGTTCCGCGCCTGGGTCATCAGGGTCTCGTCGATGCCGAGTCGGCCGGCGGTGTCCACGATGACCACGTCGTGCTGCGCCCGCTTGGCTTCCTCGATGCCGGCCTGGGCGACGGCGACGGGATCGCCGTGGGACGTGCCCATCTCATGGTCGTGGGAATCCATCGACGTGCCGGGATCCGGCGCGAAGGTGGGCACGCCGGCGCGCTCGCCGACGATCTGCAGCTGCTGGACGGCGCCGGGGCGCTGCAGGTCGCAGGCCACGAGCATCGGGGTGTGGCCCTGACCGGCCAGGTGCTTGGCCAGCTTGCCGGCCAGGGTCGTCTTGCCGGCGCCCTGGAGGCCGGCGAGCATGATCACCGTCGGCGGGTTCTTCGCCAGCCGCAGGCGCTGGGTGTCGCCGCCGAGGATCTGGACCAGTTCCTCGTTGACGATCTTGATGACCTGCTGCGCCGGGTTGAGCGCCTGGGACACCTCCGCGCCGGCGGCGCGCTCCTTGATGCGCTTGATGAAGGCGCGCACCACGGGCAGGGAGACGTCGGCCTCCAGAAGGGCGAGGCGGATCTCGCGGGCGGTGGCGTTGATGTCCGCTTCGGACAGGCGCCCCTTGCCGCGGAGATCCTTCAGTGCCCCGGTGAGCCGTTCGGAGAGTGATTCAAACACGGGTGGTCGATCTCCCTGGGGGTCGGTGTCATGGATATGGCTTTCCCACCATACCCGCCGCCGCCACCGGCCACGGCAACCGCCGGGGCGTTCAGCGCAGGGCCGCCTCGCCCATTTCCCCGGTGCGGACGCGCACGGCGTCGGTCACGTCGGTGGCCCAGGCCTTGCCGTCGCCGATGGACCCGGTGCGGGCGGCGTCGGCGATGACCGCGAGGGTCTCCGCGGCGAGGTCGTCGGGCACCGCGACGTCCAGGCGGAGCTTTTCGACGAAGGCGACCGCATATTCCGTTCCGCGGTACACCTCGACGTGCCCCTGTTGCCTGCCGAAACCGCGGACTTCGGCGACGGTGAGCCCGGAGACCCCGAGTTCCTCGAGTGCGGCGCGGACGTTTTCCAGGGTGGTGGGCTTGATGATCGCCGTGATCAGCTTCATGGCGGGTTCCTTCCGTTGTTCTTCGCTGTTCTTCGCGTTGGTTGCCGGGCCGCGTCAGCGGGTCAGCGAGACGGGGATCCCGCCCGAGGCGTCGTAGGCGGTTTCGCGGTGCTCGGCGTTGTCGACGCCGCCGCGTTCGTCGTCCTCGCCGATGCGCCAACCCATCGTCGACTTCAGGGCCATCGCCAGGACGAAGGTGACGATGCCGGAGAAGGCCAGGGCGACCGCGGCGATGATGACCTGGATGGCGAAGAGCTTGAGGCCGTGGACGCCGCCGCCGGTGAGCAGGCCGTCGCCGGTGGCCAGCAGGCCCGCGCCGACGGTGCCCCACAGGCCCGCGACGAGGTGGACGCCGACGACGTCGAGGGAATCGTCGAACCCGAAGCGGTACTTCAGCGAGACGCCCAGGCAGGCCAGCGCGCCGCCGACGGCGCCGAGGAGCAGCGAGGTCACGGGGCTCAGCGCGCCGGCCGCCGGGGTGATGGCGACGAGGCCGGCGACGATGCCCGATGCGGCGCCCAGCGACGTCGAGTGGCCGTAGCGGATGCGCTCGACCGCGAGCCAGCCGAGCATCGCGGCGGCGGTGGCGGCGGTGGTGTTCACCCACGCCAGGCCCGCCAGCCCGTCGGCGGCGAAGGAGGAGCCGGCGTTGAACCCGAACCAGCCGAACCACAGCAGGGCGGCGCCGAGCATGACGAGCGGAAGGTTGTGCGGGCGGTGCGCCTCGCGCATGAAGCCGTGGCCGCGTCCGATGATCACCGCGAGCACGAGGGCCGCCATGCCGGCGTTGATGTGGACGACGGTGCCGCCGGCGAAGTCGATGGGGGCCACGGCGGCGACGGTCTCGCCGTTTTCGGTGACCGTGCCGAACAGCTTCGCGGACAGCGAGCTCGCCGAGTCGCTGAGCAGGCCGCCGCCCCACACCATGTGGGCCATCGGGAAGTAGGCGAAAGTGGCCCACAGCCCGGTGAAGGCGAGCCACGTGCCGAACTTCACGCGGCCGGCCAGGGCGCCGGAGATCAGCGCCGTGGAGATGACGGCGAAGGTCAGCTGGAAACCGACGTCGATGACGTTGGCGTACCCGCCGGCCCCGGCCACGTAATTGCCGGCCCCGTCCGTGATCTGCCCCGCCAAGCCGAACTGCTCGAAGGGGTCGGCCACGATGCCCGCGATGGACTTCGTGCCGTAGGACATCGACCAGCCCCACAGGACGTAGACGACGCTCACGACGCCGAGTGCGCCGAAGGACATCATCATCATGTTCAGGACCGACCTTCGGCCGGTCATTCCGCCGTAGAACAGCGCGAGGGCGGGGGTCATCAGCAGCACCAGCGAGGCGGAAACGAGCATCCACGCCGCATTGCCGGAGTTCAGCACAACCTCTTCGGGGGTCATCGCGTCTCCTGTTTTCATCTTCGTTTCGGGTGGGACGAAATGATCATCGGACGACGCCGTTACGGCGGAACCCGCCGCCCGGTTACGTTTCCGTCACCGGTCGGCGGGTTCGTGTTTCGCGGTTGTTGCGCTCGTTTCGGGTGGGTTACCCCAGCAGGGCGTCGACGAAGCCCTCCGGCTCGAAGGGCGCCAGGTCGTCGGCGCCCTCGCCCAGGCCGACGAGCTTGACGGGCACGCCGAGCTCGCGCTGGACCTGGAAGACGATGCCGCCCTTGGCGGTGCCGTCGAGCTTGGTCAGGACGACGCCGGTGATGTCGACGACGTCGCGGAAGGTGCGGGCCTGCAGCAGGCCGTTCTGCCCGACCGTGGCGTCGAGGACCAGCAGCACCTCGTCGACCTCGGCCTTCTTCTCCACCACGCGCTTGACCTTGCCCAGCTGATCCATCAGGCCGGTCTTGGTGTGCAGCCGGCCGGCGGTGTCGATGAGCACCACGTCGGCGGAATCGTCGATGCCCTTGGCCACGGCGTCGAAGGCGATGGAGGCGGGGTCGGCGCCCTCCGGCCCGCGGACGGTGGCGGCACCGACCCGGCGGCCCCAGGTTTCCAGCTGGTCGGCGGCGGCGGCGCGGAACGTGTCGGCCGCGCCGAGCAGCACCTCATGGCCCTGCGCCACGAGGACGCGGGCGAGCTTGCCGGTGGTGGTGGTCTTGCCGGTGCCGTTGACGCCCACGACGAGGACGACGGCGGGCTTGCCCTCGTGCGGCAGCGCGCGGATCGAACGGTCCAGGTCCGGGCCGCACTCCTCGATGAGGACCTCGCGCAGCAGGGCTCGGGCCTCCGCTTCCGAGGACACGCCGCGGGAGGCGATGCGCTCGCGGAGCTTTTCGACGACGTTCATCGTCGCCGCGGTGCCGAGGTCCGCCATGATCAGCGTGTCCTCGATCTCCTCCCACGCGTCCTCGTCCAGATCGCCGGCGCCGAGGATGCCGAGCACCGACTGGCCGATGGCGTTCTGCGACCGCGACAGGCGACCGCGCAGGCGCGAGATGCGGCCCTCGGTCGGGGCGATGTCGTCGAGCGGCTGCTCCGGCGCGGCGGGGGCAACGGGCTCGGCGGCGGCGGGCTCCTCCAGGATCTCCTCGACGGGCTCGGGCGCGAGATCGGCCGGCGGCACGACGTCCGGCGCGGGCTGCCCGAGATCCTCGACCTCC
Organism: Corynebacterium hansenii; assembly: GCF_030408795.1. Classification (NCBI taxonomy): domain Bacteria; kingdom Bacillati; phylum Actinomycetota; class Actinomycetes; order Mycobacteriales; family Corynebacteriaceae; genus Corynebacterium; species Corynebacterium hansenii. The sequence continues at coordinate 1,234,740 of NZ_CP047211.1, read as the reverse complement.
GGCAGGGCCGGCTCGGCGGCGAGCTCCTCCGGAACCTCCGGCGCCTCCATCTCCTCGACGGGCCGGGGCTCGGGTTCGACGAGCGCAGCCTCAGATTCAAGGGCTTCCGGCGCGGCCTCGGCAGACTCAGGCTCAGGCTCGGGCTCGACCTTCTCGGTCTCCACGGGCTCCGGCTCCGGCGCAGCCTCAACCCGCTCAGGCTCCGGCTCCGGAGCAGGCTCGACGCGCTTGCCCAGGTCCGACCCTTCGGGGCGCGGCGGCAGCGGCGGGCTCGGCGGGGTGCCCAACTCCTGGCCGGGCAGGAGGTCGGGCTGCTTCTCCGGCTTCTTGGTCGCCGGAGCGGCCGGGGCGAAGTTGAATCCGCCGGTGGCCTGGTAATTCCCGGACTTTTCCGCCTGGGTCAGCTCCTCGGGGGCCTTCTTCTCCTCGAACGAGATGGTGTTCTTCTTCCGGCGGGCCAGGCCCACGAGAAGCAGAATCACCAGCAGCAGCACCACGACAACCGCGGCGAGAATGATCCATTGCGTAACCGTCATGCCCCACAGTCTTGCAGGTTCCGGCGCGCCCGTCTCGCCCCGGGTGCTCGCGCGGGTTCCGGCCGCCCCGGTAATACAGTGGCGGCATGGCCACCACCGCACTCCAGGAACTCATCGATTCGCTGCCGCCCGGCGCCGTCATCGTCGACGCCGACGTCCTCGACTCATACGCCCGCGACCGCACCGACGTACTCGCCGCGGGGGCTCCCCTCGCCGCCGTCACCGCCCGCTCCACGGACGACGTGGCCGCCGCGCTCGCGTGGGCCCATGCGAACGACGTGCCCGTCGTCACGCGGGGCGCCGGCTCGGGTCTGTCCGGTGGCGCGACCGCGACGCCGGGCTGCCTGATCCTGTCGCTGGCGAAGATGAACCGGATCCTGGCCATCGAACCGGACGATTTCGTGGCCAGGGTCGAGGCGGGCGTGATCAACGGCGACCTCGATCGCGCCGCGGCGGCGCACGGGCTGATGTACGCGCCGGACCCGTCGAGCATGGACATCTCGTCCGTCGGCGGCAACATCGCCACCAACGCCGGCGGCCTGCGCTGCGTGAAGTACGGCGTCACCCGCAATTCGGTGCGGTCCCTGACGGTGGTGCTCGCCGACGGCCGCGTGCTGCGCACCGGGCATGACACGGTCAAGGGCGTTTCCGGCTTGGACATGGTCGGGCTCTTCTGCGGCTCGGAGGGCACGCTCGGCGTGATCACCGAGGCCACCGTCGCGCTCGTGCCGCGCCCCGGAGGCGATCCCGTCACCCTGCTGGCCCCCTTCCCCACCGCCGACGCGGCGCTCGGCGCGGTATCGGCGGCGATGCGGCTGGGCGCCGACCCCGAGCTGATGGAGTTCATGGACCGCCGCACGCTGCAGGCGATCGACGATTGGAAGGGCACCGACTTCGCCTCCGCCGGCGGGATGGTGCTGGCGCAGGTCATGGGCCCGGACGCGGCGGGCCGCGCGGAGAAGATCGCGCAGGCGTTCCACGCGGGCGGTGCAGACGACGTCGCGGTGTCCGACAACGCCGCCGAAGGCGAGCAGCTCATCGCCATCCGCCGCATGGCCTACCCCGCCAAGGAGCGCCTTGGCCATTTGCTCACCGAGGACGTCTGCGTCCCCCGGTCGCAGCTGGCGCACATGATGCGCTTCATCGACGACCTCGCCGCGGAGCGCGGCTTGGCCATCTGCACCGTCGCCCACGCCGGCGACGGCAACCTGCACCCGGTGTTCATCTACGACGGCGCCACGCCCACCGACGTCCCCGACGAAATCTGGGAGGCCGCGGGCGACGTCTTCCGCGAGGCGCTGCGCGTCGGCGGCACGCTCACCGGCGAACACGGCGTCGGCACGCTGAAGCGCCGTTTCCTGGCCGAGGAACTCGGCGACGTCGGCGTGGAGGTCCAGCGCGCCGTGAAGCGCGCCCTCGACCCCAAGGGACTGCTCAACCCGGGCAAGGCCCTGGCCTAGACCCACCCGGGCTCAGGCGATGCGCACGCCCTTCGGCAGTTCGCCGGCGGGCACCCTGAGCCTGCGGTGGGCGAACGCGACGCCCAGCGCGCCGAGCAACAGGTTGACGGCCAGGCCGGGCGCCCACTTCCAGCCCGGGCGGCTCTCCGAGCGCGGCGGCGTCGGCTCCGTGATCGCGCCCGTCTCGGGCTCCCGCATGGACTCGGCGAGCTGGGCGCAGGTCTCCGGCTGGCGCTCCGGTTCGCGGAAGGCGCGGTCGGCGACGTCGCGCACGATGGGCGTCACCCCGGCCAGCTCGGCCTTGTACGGCAGGGCGTCGGAAAGCACCACCACCGGGTTGGGCGGCAGCAGCCACGCGATGCGGCGGGTGTCCATGGTCCGGATCTCGGTCATTTCCTCGCGGCACCAGGTGGTGGTGTCGCCGAGGTCGAGGTTCTCCTCGTAACGCACCATGTACGCGACCTGGCGCGTTTCGCGGTGCTCGGTCAGGGGCATCGACAGCAGGAACACCATGGGCAGCCCGATGACCAGCACGGCGACGATCAGATACGACAGCATCGTCGACGACGCCGTCCGCGGCGTCAGCGCCGATACGCCGAGCCCCATGCCGGACACGGCGAGCAGCAGCAGTGCCACGACGACCGTCCCCAGCAGCAGGGCCCACCACGGCATGCCGCCGCGGATGACGGTCCACACCAGCACGGGCAGCGAGACCAGCAGGAAGGCCAGGGAGGACAGCCATGCGGCCATGAGCTTGCCGACGGCCACCGCCCACGTGGGGATGGGCGCCGCCTGGATCAGGGCCAGCACCCCGTCGCGCCGGTCGCCGTTGATGGACGTCGCGGTTTGGGCGGGCGCCACCAGCAGCCCGACGAGCAGGACGAACAGCAGCGTGCCGGACGCGGTGGCCTCGGCCGACGCCGCCGCCCAGGCGTCCTCGTCGCCGGACAGGCCCGGCCCGACGTTGCGGAAGAACAGGGTCTGCAGCAGCACCGTGCCCGAAAGCACGACGAACCATCCGATCAGCAGCGCGCGCCACCGCGTCGATCGCGCCCGCTGCGTCAGTTCGAGGGCCAGGACCTCGCGCATCGCGTTCATTCGTTCGCACCCCATTCCAGGTATCGGGATTCCAGCGTCCTCCGGCCGAAGGACGCCACCACCACTCCGGCCGCCAGCGCCCGGGCCAGCGCGGCCGATGCGGCCTCCGGGCCGGCGGCGAATTCCGCCCACGCCAGCCGGGGCCCGTCGTCCGGGGACGCGGCGCCGACGGCGATGCCGAGAGCGGGGTCCTCGGCCTCGGCCCAGCGCCGCAGGTCGGCGTCCCCGCCGCCCGCGACCTCCAGCCGCCACATGGGCGTCCCGTCGCCGGACGACGGGGCCAGGGTACGGCCGTCGCGCATCATGATGACGTCGTCGACCATCTCCTCCAGCTCCGGCAGGATGTGGGAACTCACGATGATCGCCGCCCCGGCATCCGCCCGGCGCCGCAGGATGCCGCGCAGCGCCACCCTGGAATCGGGGTCGAGCCCGGACGCCGGCTCGTCGAGAAGCAGGACCGCCGGGTCATGCACCAGCGCCCGCGCCAGCGACAGGCGCTGCTTCTGGCCGCGCGACAGCACGCGCACGCGGCTGCCGGCGAAGTCGGAAAGGCCGACCTCCGCGAGCAGCTCCGTGGCGCGCTCGCCCGCGACGTCGCGCGGCAGGCCGTAGACGCGGCCGAAGGCGGCGACGATCTCCCACGACGTCAGCGTCTCCCACGTGCCCACGTGATCGGGCATCCACCCGATCCGCGCGCGGGCCCGGGGGCCGTCGGCCGCGGGGTCGGAACCGGCGACTTCCACCGTGCCCGAATCCGGCGCCAGCAACCCTGCCAGCACCAGCAGCAGGGTGGTCTTGCCGCAGCCGTTCGGGCCGATCAGGCCGGTGATCCGGCCCGGTGCGACGTCGACGTCCGCATGGTCTATGGCGACGTGTTCGCCGAAGGTCCTGCGCACGTCCCGGGCCTTTATGCTCATGCGTCCAACGTATAGGATGCGGCCGCTACTTCGCCGTCTCCGGCGACATGCGCTGCGAGATCACCCGTGTGACGCCGTCGCCGCGCATGGTCACGCCGTACAGGACGTTCGCCACGTCCATGGTCGGCTTCTGGTGCGTGATCACGATCAGCTGGGACGACTCGCGCAGCTCCTCCAGCAGGGCGATGAGCCGGCGCAGGTTGACGTCGTCGAGCGCCGCCTCGACCTCGTCGAGGACGTAGAACGGGCTGGGGCGGGCGCGGAAGATGGCCACCAGCATCGCCAGCGCCGTCAGCGACTTCTCGCCGCCCGACAGCAGCGACAGCCGCTTGACCTTCTTGCCCGGCGGGCGGGCCTCCACCTCGATGCCGGTGGCCAGCATGTCCTCCGGCTCGGTGAGCACCAACCGGCCGTCGCCGCCCGGGAAGAGGGTGTCGAAGACCTTGGGGAACTCCCGCTCCACGTCCAGCCAGGCCTCGGTGAACAGCCGCAGGATGGTCTCGTCGACCTCCTCCACGACGTCGAGCAGGTCCTTGCGGGCGCGGCGGACGTCGTCGAGCTGCGTGGCCAGGAAGTCGTGGCGCTCCTCCATGGCCTTGAACTCCTCCAGGGCCAGCGGGTTGACGCGGCCGAGCACGCGGAGGTCCTTTTCCGCGCGCTTGAGGCGGGCCTCGGCCTCCGCGCGGTCGAAGTCCTCCCCCGGCGCATGCGATTCGAGCAGGTCGGCGACGGGCACGCCGAGCCGGTCGACGATGGACTCCTCCATCTGATCGACGCGAAGCTGGGCCTCGGCCCGGGCGATGTCGCCCCGGTGCGCGCCGTCGGTGAGCTCGGCGACGCGCTTGGCGGCGGCCGATGCGTCGGCGCGCGCCTTGTTCAGTTCGGCGCCGATGGCCTTGCGGGTGGCCTCCAGCTCGTCGCGGTCGGCGGCGGCACGCTCAAGAGACACCGACACCTGCTCGGCGACGTCGCCGGACAGCTCGGCGACGGTGGCCGCCAGCTCGCGGGAGCGTTCCCGGCGCACCTGGGCGGCCTCGTGGCGGGCGCGGGCCTGGCGTTCCGCGGTTGCTTGGCGACGCAGCCGTTCGGCCTTCCCGCGCACCCCGCCCGAGCGTTCCTCGGCGGTGCGCAGCGCCAGCCGCGCCTCGGTTTCCATGGCTCGGGCCTGGGCCAGCGCCGCGGCGGCGTGATCGCGTTCCTCGGTGGAGGGTTCGCCCTCGGCCGGATCCTCGTCGACGCGGGACAGGCGGTCGGAGACCTCGTCGAGTTCCTCGCGCAGCTGCACCAGCCGGGCCTCGGCCTCCCCGCGGCGGGCGGCGGCGCGTTCGGCGTCGTGGTCGACTCCGGCGAGCTGCGACTGCGCGCGGGTGCGGGCGTCCTTCAGGGTCTTCAGGCCACGTTCGTGCTCGCGCAGGGCGGCGCGGGCCGCGGCGGCGTCGGTGCGGCGGTCTTCTTCTTCGGCGGCGGCGCCGGCCAGGACTCCGCCGAGGTCGGCGAGCTCCTCGCGGGCGGCGGCGAGCTCCTCCTCCGCCGCGGCGATGCCCGCGCCGATCTCCACGCTGGACTGCGCGCCGCCCGCGCCGCCCGACGCCCACCCGGGGCCGTGCAGGCGCCCGTCGGCGGTGGCGGCGCGCAGGCGGTTGTCCTCGTCGACGACGCGGCGCGCGGTCGCGGCGTCGGGGCACAGCACCACATCGACGAGCAGCGCCGACAGCGCCGCCGCCAATTCGTTCGGGTGCTCCACCACGTCCAGGGCCCACGTGCAGCCGGGCGGGATGCCCGCGTCGAGGCGCCAGCCCGCGCCGGACCCCGGTTCCACGACGGTCGCGGTGCCGGCGCCGGCGTCGGACAGCGAGGCGATCAGGTCGTCGGCCGAATGGTCCGGTGCGTCCTCGTCGCCGGCGACCAGCGCCTCGGCGGCGGGGCCGAGTGCCGCGGCGATCGCCGAGTCCCAGCCGCCGGTGACGTGCAGCGCCCCCGACAGCGCGGGCAGCCCGTGGGTGTCGCGCAACCATCCCGCCCCGTCGGTGGCGGCGGCGCGGCGGGCGGCGTCGAGGGCCTCGATGCGCGCGGACAGGCCCGACACCGTCTTCTCCAGCGCGCGCTCGCGGTCGCGGAGCTCCTTCACGCGGGCGGTGGCGGCGGTGGCCTCGGCGTCGGCGCGCTCATGGGCGCGGGCGAGCTCGGGACCGGCCGTCTCGGCTTCCGCCAGTGCCTCGGCGGCGTCGTCGAGGGCGTCGGCGGCATCGTCGCGGCGCTGCCCCGCTTCGGCCACGTGCTCGGCCAGGCGGGCGGACTCGGCTTCGGCCGACTCGATGCGCGCGCGCAGGGATTCCTCCGCGGCGACCAGCCGGACCACGCCTTCGCGGCGGTCGGCCAGAGCGCGGACCTGCGCCATGTGCTCCGATTCGGCGGCGCGGAACGCATCCTCGGCCTCCGCGAGGACGTCGCGGACCGATTCCAGGCGCTCGCGCGCCTCCGATTCGGCCTCGGCCAGCTCCTCTTCCTCGGCGGCGGCGCGTTCGGCGCGGGACTCGAGCTCCTCCGGGTCCTGGCCGGTCCACGGGGCCGGGGCGGAATCGGCGGCGCGGTCGGCGGCGATGCGCCGGGTCGCGCCCACGCGCTCCGCCAGCGCGGACAGCCGGAACCACAGGTCGCGGGCGGCGTCGGCGCGCGGGGTGACGTCCTCCAGCTCCGCTTCCAGATCATCGCGGCGTTCGGCGACCGCTTCGGCCACCGCCTCCTCCGCCGCAACCTTGTCCGCGACCATTTTCGCGCGCTCGGCGGCGTCGGAAAGCGCCTCGCGCAGCGCGACCAGGTCGGCCGCCGCGAGCGCGAGCCTGGCCTGGCGCAGATCGGCCTGCACGGTCTGCGCGCGTTGGGCGGCCTCCGCCTGCCGGGCCAGCGGCTTCAGCTGCCGGCGCAGCTCCCCGACCAGGTCCTCCAGACGGTCGAGGTTGCCCTGCATCGACTGCAGCTTGCGCTGGGCCTTTTCCTTGCGACGCCGGTGCTTGAGCACGCCGGCGGCTTCCTCGATGAACGCGCGGCGCTCCTCCGGCCGCGACTCCAGGATCTGGGCGAGCCGGCCCTGGCCGACGATGACGTGCATCTCGCGGCCGATGCCCGAATCGCTGAGCAGCTCCTGGACGTCCATCAGGCGGCAGCGCGAACCGTTGATCTCGTACTCGCTGGCGCCGTCGCGGAACATGCGGCGCGTGACCGAAACCTCGGAATAGCCGATGGGGAGGACGCCATCGGAGTTGTCGATGGTCAGCGTCACCTCGGCGCGGCCCAGCGGCTTGCGGCCGGACGTGCCGGCGAAGATGACGTCCTCCATCTTCCCGCCGCGCAGGGTCTTCGCGCCCTGCTCGCCCATCACCCACGCCAGGGCGTCGACGACGTTGGACTTGCCGGAGCCGTTCGGGCCGACGACCGCGCAGATGCCCGGCTCGAACTTCAGCGTGGTCGCCGACGCGAAGGACTTGAATCCCTTGAGGGTCAGCGATTTGAGGTGCACGGCTGATCATTGTGCCATGTCGGGTACGTGAATAGCACCGCACGCGCCCGCCGCGACGGGAGGCCGGCCACCCGCGGCCGGGGTATCGTGCCCACATGAGCATCCACGTGACCGATCCGGATGAGGGTCTGTCCCCGCGCACCAGCCATCCCCGATTCGTCGAATTCGCACCCGAGCGCTTCTACTCCGAAGTCGACGAATTCGCCCCGTTCGGCAACGACTCCGGCGCGGACGTCCTGGACGTCCTCGAGGAACTGGCCGAATCCGACGGTGACGGCGTCGACGCCCTCGACGCGCTCCGTGAAATCCTGTCCGACTGGGACTTCGGCATCGACCCGGAGTTGTTCGGCGCCGGCGACGACGAAGTGCGGGCCTGGGTCGCCGAGAACCCGGGCGAGGTGAACGCGCTCGCCGCCGAAGCCCAGGCCCGCATCGCCGCCGCCATCGGGCAGGTCAAGATCACCGGCGCCGCCGAGGACCGGCTCCTCCGCGTCGGCGAGCAGGGCGCCCGCGTGCTCGGCATGCTCGATCCCGGGGAACATCGGGAAGAGCATCTCGCCGCACTCGCGGAAATCCGCGAATTCCTCGCGGCCGCGGCGGCGAGGGAGCGCGGGGGCGCTACTTCCTGAGGAAACCCTCGTAACCGCCGCGGGCGTCGCCGACCTCGCTGACGACCGTCGACACCGAGCCCGGGGCGTCGGGGCCCTCCAGCCAGGCGAGCAGCTCCTCGCAGGCCGCGGCGGGCCCTTCCGCGATGACCAGCACCCGGCCATCCGTGTAATTCTTCGCGTATCCGGTCAACCCCAGCTCCAGGGCCCGCACGCGGGTGGCCCAGCGGAAGCCGACGCCCTGCACGTGCCCGTGGACCCAGGCGGTCAGGCGCGATCCGCCGTCGCTCATCGCGCCACCTCGGCCGCGCCGCCGTCGTCGGCGCGGACCGTCATCGGGTCGGAGCCGTCCCAGCACTCGATGTTCTCGCGGCCGCGCAGGCCCGGAATATCATCGCGGTGGAACACGGGGTTGAGTCCCCTGGCCCTCTGCGCCGAGTAGTTGGCCAACAGCGCCACCGCCACCCCGCCCAGCGGCAGGATCGCGGCGATGTTGATGGTGGCCATCAGCGCCGAGAAGACGTCGGCCAACGCCCAGACCAGCGGCACCGAACCGATCGCGCCGCCGAGGACGCACAGCATGATCAGCGCGCGCACGCCGTTGAGGACGCTCCTGCGCTCGTCGAGGAAGGGCACGTTGGCCTCGGCGTAGTAGTAGTTGCCGATGATCGACGAGAACGCCAGGAAGAAGATGATCACCGTCACCGCGTGGGTGGCCCAAGAACCGACTTGGGCGGCCAGCGCGGCCTGGGTCAGCGACGTGCCCTCCGCCTCCGCGCCGTACACCGGGTTCGACAGCAGGATGATGACGGCCGTGACCGTGCACACGATGATCGTGTCGAAGTAGACGCCGAGCGTCTGGATCAGACCCTGCTTGCACGGGTGGGACACCGACGACGTCGCGGCGGCGTTCGGCGTGGAGCCCATGCCGGCTTCGTTGGAGAACAGGCCGCGGCGCATGCCCTGCATGATGGCGGTGCCCACGGCCGCGCCGGCGATTTCGCGGATGCCCAGGGCGTGCTCGACGATCAGCGCCAGCATCGACGGGACCTCGCTCCAGTTGAGCACCAGGACGATGATGCCCAGGATGATGTACGCCATGGCCATGACGGGCACGATGACCTGGGTGACCTTCGAGATGCGCTGCACGCCGCCGAAGATGATCGCGCCGGTGGCCGCGGCGAGCACCAGGCCGATGATGACCTTCAGGTTCGGCGAGTCGTTTCCGGTGGATTCGGCCACGGCGGCCGTGATGGAGTTCGACTGCACCGCGTTGAACACGAAGCCGTAGGTGATGGTGATGGCCAGCGCGAACAGGATGGCCAGCCACCGGAACTTCTCGCCCAGGCCGCGGGTGATGTAGTAGGCCGGGCCGCCGCGGTAGGACTCCCTGTCCTTCACCTTGTACAGCTGGGCGAGGGTGGACTCGACGAAACTGGTCGCGCCGCCGACGATGGCCAGCAGCCACATCCAGAACACCGCGCCCGGGCCGCCCGTGGAAATGGCCACCGCCACGCCGGCGACGTTGCCGGTGCCCACGCGCGACGCCGCCGAAATGGTGAACGCCTTGAAGCTGGAGATGCCCTTGACGCCCTCGGAAATGTCCGACGGCTTCTCGGCGATGGCGCGGAACATGTCCGGCACATAGCGGATCTGGACGACGATCGTCCGGATGCAGAAGTACAGGCCCGCCAGAATGAGCAGGCCGATCATGAACAGCCAGTACTTGTCGTTCCAGGCCGTTACCGCGCTTGTGGCGCTTTCCATCCATTCCATGAATGCGACATTAGACGCGACTCAGCGGACGGTAAATGCCTTGACAGGAACCACATCATGATCAACGCGGCCACCGCCCACCACAGGTAGGCGTTGCCGAACACGTGCCAGAAGGCGCTCCAGTCCAGTTCACGGCCTTGTTCCGCCGGTGCGAGCGCCTGGGGCTCGAATGCGAAGCACACCACTCCGGAGGCGATGAAAATCCACGGCAGCGCCCCACCCGGATCGCCCCTCCGGCGTGGTGCCCGCAGGGCGAGAACGGTCACCGCGATGACCATGACGGGCACCCAGACCCAGTGGTGCGACCACGATATGGGCGACGCCAGCAGCCCGAACAGGGCGTTGGCGCACACGGCGAGGAAGGGGTGCCCGTCGCGGAGCAGCCGCAGCATCACGGCGACGGTGACGGCCAGCGCCGCCAGCACCAGCGCCAGCCACAGCCCGCCGCCGGAGTCCTCGGTGTGCAGGCCCAGGCGCCACAGTTCGGCGTCGATGGATTGGTTGGAGGCGTACATGGGGCCGCCGATGCGCCCGGTGTTGGCCAGCGTGTCCGTCCAGTACCGGGCCGAATCGGCCGGCGCCGCGAGGTGCCCGAGCAGCGTCAGCCCGCCGGCCGACGCCGCGATGCGCGCGATGCCGCCCCAGTCGCGGCGCAGCAGGAACCACAGGCCGAACACCGCCGGCGTGAGTTTGACGGCGATGGCGGCCCCGGTGAGCAGGCCCCGCCAGCGCGGCGGCACGACGAGGACGTCGATGGCCACGAGCATCATCAAAATGACGTTGACCTGCCCGAAACCGATGGTCGTGTGCACGGGGCCGAACCACAGCAGGGCGGCGGTCAGCGCCAGCGCGAGCCATCCCGCGTCGGCGGCGCGCAGGCCCCCGAGCTTTGCGACGACCTCCCGCAGCACCCACCACAGCGACCCCATCGTCGCGGCCGCGACGAGGACGAAGACCAGCTGCAGCGGCATCATCGCCAGCGGCGCGAAGAGCACCGCGGCCACCGGCGGATACGTGAACGGCAGCCAGACGCCGCTGGACGTCGGGAAGGAGCCGTCGTAAAGCGGGAGCCCCTCGAGGAAGCGGAGGCCGCCGACCGCGTACACGTCGGCGTCGAGGAAGTAGCGCGGTGCGCCGGAGAAGTGGACGAGCTTCGACGCCGCGAGCGCGGCGAAGACGACGGAAATGAGCGCGCGGACCCCGGGCCGGCGCAGAACGGGCATCATGCGGCCTCCCGCGGCAGCCGCTGGCACCGCGGGCAGTGGTAGCTGGAACGGTTCATGAACGTCGACCGGACGATCGGCCGGCCGCAGCGGGAGCAGGGCTCGCCTTCGCGGCCGTACGCCTCCAGGTCGCGGGAGAAGTAGCCCGATTCGCCGTTGACGTTGACGTACAGCGAGTCGAAGCTGGTGCCGCCGACCTTGACCGCCCGGCCCATGACCTCGCGGCCCGCCCGCAGGAGCTTCGCCAGCGTGCGCACCGACAGCTCGTCGGCGGGGGTCTCGCCGTGGACGCGGGCGGCCCACAGCATCTCGTCGGCGTAGATGTTGCCGATGCCCGAAACGACCTCCTGGTTGAGCAACACGCGCTTGATGCCGCTGGTGCGGCGGCGGATCACGTGGGCGAGCGCGACGGGGTCCACCCGCGGATCCATCAGGTCGCGGGCGATGTGCGCGGCCGGCTCCGGCACGCCGTCGGCGCCGGCGTCGCAGGCCCACACCCACCCGAACGTCCGCTGGTCGCGGAACTGCAGCGTCAGGCCGTCGAGTTCGAGCGTGGCGCGCACGTGCGGCGAGGGCGGCGTGTCCGGGCCGGGCACGATCAGCTGGCCGCTCATGCCCAGGTGGATGAGCAGCGCGGAGGCGTCGTCGAGCGTCAGCCACAGGAACTTGCCCCTCCGGCCGGTGCCCGTGATGGTGCGGCCGACCAGGCGTTCGCCGAACTCCGCGGCACCGCCCGGCTGACGGCGCACCGCACGGTCGCGGAGCACGCGCGCGCCGGTGATGCGGCGCCCGCGGACGTGGGGATCGAGCCCGATGCGGATCGTCTCGACTTCGGGCAGTTCAGGCATCCGCCCCTACCCCAGCGCCGTGTGGGCCCGGTGGGCCGCGAGCATCTCGGCTTCCTTCTTCGTCGCGCCGGTGCCGGTGCCGCGGACGACGCCGTCGACGAGCAGTTCGACGGAGTACGTGCGGGCGTGGTCCGGGCCCTCGGAGCTGACGACGTATTCGGCGGCCGGGAGCTTCTTCGCCGCCAGGCGCTCCTGCAGCAGCGTCTTCCAGTCGCGGCCGCGCGACTGGGTCGGGGCCTCGTCGATCATCGCGTCGAACAGCCGCAGGATGGTGTCCCGCGACGTGGCGAAGCCGTGCTGGAGGTAGATCGCACCGAGCAGCGCCTCCACGGTGTCCGCCAGGATCGAATGCTTGTCGGCGCCGCCCGTCGACTTCTCGCCGCGGCCCAGCAGGATGTGCGGGCCCAACTCGATGCGGCGAGCCAGGTCGGCGAGGGCGTACATGTTGACCACGCCCGCGCGCATCTTGGAGATGTCCTGCTCCGCGCGATCGGGGAAACGCCGGTACAGCTCCTCGGCGACGCACATGCCCAGCACGGCGTCGCCCAGGAACTCCAGGCGCTCGTTGTTGGTCAGGTTGCCGTTTTCGTTGGCGAAGCTGCGGTGCGTCAGCGCCAGGCACAGCCGGTCGTCGTCGAGCCCGACGCCCAGCCGCTCGAGCAGCGGTGCGTGATCGACCGCGGTGAACGCCGCCTGGCGCGCCGCCTCACCGCTCAGGCGCCGCTTCCGGCTCACTTGGCGTCCCCGTCGCCGGAGCCCAGGTCGCCGAACTTCTCGGCCAAACCGGCCCAGCGCGGATCCGGGAGGTCACCCTCCTGGCCGGACACGCCGTCGGGCTCGGGCACGCCGGTCTCCTCCCCGTGGCAGGGGTGATCCTCGAAGCTCTCGCACGTCGGGTTGAAGGGCAGCGCCAGCACGGCCTCGTCGATCACCGCCTGGGTGATGTCGGCCAGGTCGCCGTCGAGGGCCGGGACGTCGTCGTCCACGTCGCCGTCCTCCGGATCGGCGGTGACGAAGCCCTCGCCGGCCGAGAACACGGTGGACACGTGGATGTCCAGCTCGTCGGCCAGGTTGCCCAGGCAGCGCACGCACTGGCCGGACAGCGGGGCGCGGACGTCGGCGTCGATGAGCACGCCGCCGCCGAGGGGGGTGACCACGCCGTCGAGGCGCACCTCCGTCCCCTTCTCCACCGCGATCATTTCGGCGCCGATGCGCTCGGGCGCATCGCCGACACGGGAAAAGGGCTCGGGCGCGCCTTCGCGCAGCACCCGGCCCACGTCAAACACGAAAGGGGAAGCGGCAGTCATAATGCCGCCATCCTACCTCCCCCGCCGGATTCCCTCTCCGGCGCGGGGCCTCAGCGGCGGTAGTCCCCGCCGCGCTCGTACGGGCGGTCCGACCCGAGCTCCTCGCGGTCGGCTGCGGCGCCCGGCCCGGAGGCGCCGGCGCCCTTGCGCAGCGCCGCGCGGTCGCGGCCGACCGAGCGCAGCGTCTCGGACAGCGACGCCTCGAATTCGGCGAGCTTGTCGTCGACGTACACGTCGCACTCCCCGCGAAGCCGCTTCGAGTCGGCGTAGGCGGATTCGACGACCCGGCGCGCCTCCTCGTTGGCCTCGTGGACGACCGTCGACTCGGAGACCAGCCGCTCCTGCTCCGCCAGGCCGTCCTTGACGGAACGGTCGTAGGCGGCGTTGCCGGACGCGACGAGGCGCTCGGCCTCGGTCGCCGCGCGCTCGGTGACCTGGCGGTACTCGCGGTCGGCGTCCTCGCGCCGGCGGGCGGCCTCTTCCTGGGCCTCGGCGACGGTGGCGTGGGCGCGGTTCTCCGCGTCCTCCACCATGCGGCGGGAGCGCTCCTCGGCCTCGTCCATGATGCGGCGGGCCTCCTCCTCCGCGGCCGCGATCGACTCGGCCGCGGTCGCCTCGGCCTCGCCGATGATCGCGTCGCGCTGGTCGAGCACGTCCTGGGCGTCGTCGAGCTCCGCGGGGAACGCGTTGCGCAATTCGTCGAGAAGCACCAGCACGTCGCGGCGCGGCACCATGCAATTCGCCGTCATCGGGACGCCATAGGCTTCCTCGACGGTCTGGACAAGTTCATCGAGGGATTCAAAGACGCGGTACATGGCCCCGAGATTACGCGACGACCTGCGGGGATGCCGTGATTGCAGGCCACGGCGTTTTGCGGTCGGCGATGCGGCTACGTCAGCCGCGCGCGCAGGGCCTCCTGCACCGGTTCCGGCACGAGCCCCTCGACGGAGCCGCCGTAGCGCACGACTTCCTTCATCAGGGTCGACGAGACGTGCCCGTACTTGGGGTCCGCCTCGATGAACATGGTGTCCACGCCGGACATGCGGCGGTTCATCTGGGCCATGGGAACTTCGTATTCGTAGTCCAGCGCCGAGCGCAGGCCCTTGACCAGCGTCGCGATGCCGTGCTCGGTGGTGTAGTCCACCAGCAGCTCGGACCAGGAATCGACGCGGACGTTGTCCAGGTGGCCGGTGCACTCCTCGATCAGGCGCATCCGCTCATCCGGGGTGAACATCCCCGTCTTGTTGGGGTTGTGGGTGACCAGGACGGTCACTTCGTCGAAAAGCACCGAGGCGCGCTGGATGACGTCGAGATGGCCGCTGGTGAGCGGGTCGTACGAACCGGGGCAGCAGGCATGGGTCATTGGTCTTCCCCTCGTCGGTAGATCGCGGTGTCGAAGCGGGCCAGGCCGTGGATGCGGCGCTTGAGCTTCTGCTCCAGGATGCCGTATCCGTCGGGCCAGACGGTTTCGTCGTCCGCGGAATGCCGCTCGACGGTGACCACGGCGCCGTCGCGCAGCGCCGGGCGCAGCGCCTCGAGCATCTCGGTGACCGCCTCCCCCGCCAGCTCATAGGGCGGATCCGCGATGACGCGGTCGAAATGGTCCGCCGGCGCACCGGCCAGGTACGTCGACGCCTTCATTTCGGCGACGGTGACCCGGGGGTGGCCCACCGTGCCGATGTTCGCGCGGATCGCGCGGCACGCCGCCGGGCTCGACTCGACCAGCACGACCTCCGCGGCACCGCGCGACGCCGCCTCCAGGCCCAGCGCGCCCGACCCCGCGAACAGGTCCAGCACCGTGGTGCCCTCGATGCCGAAGCGCGAGGACCAGGAGGAGAAGATCGCCTCGCGCGCCCGATCCGTCGTCGGCCGGGTCGCGTCGCCCTTCGGGGTCACCAGCTTCCGGCCGCGGGCGACGCCCGCGATGATGCGGCTCATCGGGCCCCCTCGCCCTTCGGCGCCAGGGTCAGCAGCGGGTCACCGCCGGAGACGTCGGAGAAGTCCTCCACCAGCACCTCGGCCACCGTCGCGGGGCACGGCGCCTGCACGGGGGCCTCCAGCTTCACGGCCTCGACCACCGCGACGGGCAGCCCGGTGGTCACGTCATCGCCCGCGGCGACCTGCAGCCGCACCACTCCCGCGAAGGGGGCGCACACGACCACGGCGCCGTCGTCACCGTTCGATTCGCTCATGGCACCGAGTCTACGGGCGCGGCGCGGTGGGGCTCAGCTGCGGTCCAGGAACCCGGCTTCCTCGTCGGTGATGTCGTAGGTCAGCGTCCTCGCGTGCTTGGGGTCCGCGGCGGCGAGCTTTGCGGCGTCCTCCCGCGCGCGCTCGATGATCCGCGCGTCGCCGCCGAGGTCGAGCAGGCCGAGCCCGGCGGTCAGGCCGGACTGGCTCTCGCCCAGGACGTCGCCGTGCTTGCGGGTGCGCACGTCGATCTCGGCGAGCCGGAAGCCGTCGTTCGTCGCCGCGATGGCGTCGAGCCGCGCCCGCTCCGGCGTGTCCGGCATCGTCTCGGTGCACAGGAAGCACCGCCCGGGCAGCTCGCCGCGGCCGATGCGCCCGCGCAGCTGGTGCAGCTGCGAGACGCCGTAGCTCTCGGCGCGGCGGATCATCATCACGGTCGCCTCGGGCACGTCGACGCCGACCTCGACGACCGTCGTCGCCACCAGCACCGACGTCCGGCCCGCCGCGAAATCGGCCATCGCCGAGGACTTCTCCTCCGCCGACATGCGGCCGTGCAGGAACCCGACCGCGACGCCCGGCAGGTTGCGCCGGGCCAGGTCGAAGTTGTCCTCCACGGATTCTCCCTCGCCCAGGATCCGCGGCGACACCACGAACGCCCGGTGCCCCGCTTCGGCCTCCTCGCGGATCACCTCCCAGGCACGTGCCTCCCACTTCGGCTTTTCCACGGTCGGAACGACGATCGTCCGCACGTTCCGGCGCCGCCCGGGCAGTTCGGCGAGCTCCGAGACGTCGAGGTCGCCGAACACCGTCATCGCCAGGGTGCGCGGGATGGGCGTGGCGGTCATGACCAGCACGTGGGGCGTCATCCCGTCGCGCCCGCGCTCGCGCAGCCGGTCGCGCTGGCGGACGCCGAAGCGGTGCTGCTCGTCGATGACCACCATCCCCAGGTCAAAGAAGTCCACGCCCTCGCTCAGCAGCGCGTGCGTGCCCACGATGATCCCCGACTCGCCCGAGACGATGTCCAGCAGCGCCGCCCGCTTCTCCCCCACGGGCATCGAACCGGTCAGCGAGGTCACCTTCGCGTCCACGCCGGCGTCGTCGAGAAGCCCCGCGATGGTCCGCGCGTGCTGCGCGGCCAGGACCTCCGTCGGGGCCAGCAGCACGCTCTGGCGGCCCTCGTCGAGGACCTGCAGCATGCCCAGCAGCGCGACGACGGTCTTACCGGAGCCGACCTCGCCCTGCAGCAGACGGTTCATCGGCGTCGGGCGGGAAAGGTCGGCGGAGATGTCGGCGAGCACCGACCGCTGCCCGCCGGTCAGCTCGAAGGGGAGATTCCCGGCGAGCCGGGCCGCGCGGCCGTCGGCGGACGGCGGGCACTCAGGCGCCACCCGGTCGGCGTTGCCCGCGCGGCGCAGGGCGAGGGCGAGCTGCAGCTCCAGGGCCTCGTCGTATTTGAGGCGGTCGATGGCCGCCTGCGGGCCGGCGGCGCCCGGGAAGTGCGCCTCGCGCAGCGCCACGTCAAACGTCGGCAGGTGCGACGGCCATTCGGGCAGCGGCTCGTCCTGGCGCGGCAGCCACCGCAGCACCCGCCGGATGTACAGCGCCAGGAGAATCCCCGACAGCCCCTTCCGGCCGCGGTGGATGGGCAGATACGGCCGCGCCAGCAGGCCGCGGAGCTCCGCCATGCCGTCGGCGCCGTCGATGAGCTTCTTCAGCTTGCCCGTCGCCGCGCCCGGCTGGCCGTCGGCGCCGATGACCAGCAGGTCCGCGCCCTTGATCTGGGGATTCCCGCGGTATTCGTCGAGCGTGCCCAGCACCAGCAGCCGCGTGCCCGGGTGCAGCACGTGCACCAGCCACCCCTGCCCGAACAGGGGCATCGGCATGATCCGCCGGCCATCGGTGACCGTGACGCGGAGCGGGCGGCGGGTCGCCCCCGGAGCCGATTCGACGACGCTCACCACCTCCACGACCGCCGTGATCGACTCCCCCACCTGGGCGTAATCGACGTTGAGGCTGTGCCCCTGTGCGGCGTAGCGCTGGGGCAGGCGCGAGAGCAATTCGCCGACCGACGTCGCGCCGATCGAATCCCCGACCTTCTTCGCGGCCTTGGGCCCCAGGACCTCGCGCAGCGGCGTCATGGCCGTCGCCGTCGCCAACCAGCCCAGCATCGCCGTCGCCCGCTACTCGACGCCGATCTGGGCGAGCTCGGCGATGCCGTCGGCGGCGTACGCGGTGACGTCGACGCCCGGCGCGATGTCCCGCAGCCGCCGGCGCAGGGCCGTGGTCGACTCGGGGTCGACGCCCGTGCCCAGCAGCACCGTGACCAGCTCTCCGCCGGAGCGCAGCATCAGCTCCACCGTCCGGGTCAGCGCCTCGGCGACGGTGTCGGCGACGACGAGGATGTCCCCGCCGACCGTCGCCAGCACGTCCCCCTTGGCGCAGGGCCCGGCGGCGGTGAGGCCCGCGCCCGGCGCCGCGCCCAGGGTGGCGGTGCGCATGCCGGCGGACGCCTCGCTCATGGCGTAGGCGTCGACGGCCAGGGGGATCGTCGGATCGTGCACCGCGACGGCGGCCAGCCCGTTGGCCAGCGTCGCCGTCGGCAGGATGGTGATGGAATGGCCCCCGGCCTGCGCGGCCAGCTCGACTTGGATCAGCTCGCGGTTGCCCACCAGGCCGTTGGGCAGCAGCAGCACCTCGCCGTCGCCGGGGATGCCGGCGATGGCCCCGAGGATCGATCCGACGACGTCGCCGTCCGGCCCCACCGGCGTCGCGCCCGCGGACGCGAACAGGTCGGAGATCGGCCCCGTCGGCGCGACGGCCAGCAGCGACCGGGCCGGTGCCTTCCGCCCGCCCGCGGGGACCTCGTCGATGACCTCGATGCGGATGTTCTCCGGCCGCCCGTAGTCCAGCGCCGCCTCGATGACGGCCCCCGCCTCGGCGGAATGGATGTGCGTCATGTGGCGTTCCCCGCCCTCGCCGGCGATGACCAGCGAGTTGCCCAGCGCGTGCATGGTGGCGCGGTACTCGTCCATCCGGTCGGCGGCGACGTCGATGAGGAACATCACCTCCAGCTCGGGGCCCTCCGGGGCGGATGCCGTGACGTGCAGGTCGGGTTCGTCGGGGGCTTCGCCGGACACTTCGTCGAGGAGCGCGTCGAGAAGCAGCACCAGCCCCGCGCCGCCGGCGTCGACGACGCCCGCCTCGCGCAGCGCCGGCAACTGCGACGGGGTGCGGTCCAGAGCCTGCCGCGCGGCCTCGGAGGCCGCCGCGATGACGTCGACGAGGTTCGCCGGGTCCCGCCGCCCGGCGGCGACGGCCGCCTGCCGCAGGACGGTGAGGATCGTGCCCTCCACCGGATCGGCGATGGCCCGGTCGACGTGCTTCACCGCGGTGTCCAGCGCCTTCTGCACGTGCTCGCCGCCGAAGCCGCCGGGCGCCGCGGCCTCCGCCAACGCGCGCAGGACCTGCGACAGCACCGTCCCGGAGTTGCCCCGCGCGCCGCGCACCGCGCCGGCGGCCAGGGCGATGGCGATGTCGTGCGCCCCGGGGGCCGCGCCGCTTTGCGACGGGCCGGCCGCGGCATGCTCGGCCGCGGCGAGGGCGGCGGCCATGGTCGCCGCCATGTTCGACCCCGTGTCGGCGTCGGGCACCGGGAACACGTTGAGCTCGTTGATCTCCTCGCGGCGGCGCTCCAGCACGGACACGCAGCGGCGGGCCCAGCTGAGCAGCGACGGCCCATCGATGCGGGTGGGCTGGGCGGGCGACGGCATGGCGGGCATATTACAGCGTCCAGTCCACGGGCTCGGCGCCGAGCGAGCGCAACGCCTCGTTGGCGCGGGAAAACGGGCGGGAACCGAAGAAACCCCGGGAAGCGCTCAGCGGCGACGGGTGCGGCGAACAGATGCACGGCACGTCGGCGCCGAGGAGCTTCTGCGCCGTCTGCGCGTCGCGGCCCCACAGGATGGCCACCAGAGGGGTGCCGCGGCCGGCGAGCGCGCGGATCGCCTCGGCGGTGACCTCCTCCCACCCCTTGCCGCGGTGCGAGGCGGGCTTGCCCGGCTGGACGGTGAGCACCCTGTTGAACAGCGCGACCCCGTTGTCCGTCCAGCGCGACAGATCCCCGTGCTCCGGAGGGGTCAGGCCCAGATCGGACTCGTACTCGCGGTAGATGTTGGCCAGCGACCGCGGCAACGGCCGGACGTCGCGGTGCACCGAGAAGCTCAGGCCCATCGGGTGCCCCGGCGTGGGGTACGGGTCCTGGCCGACGATGAGCACGCGGACGTCGTCGAAGGGCTTGGTGAAGGCACGCAGGACGTCGTCGCCGGCGGGCAGGTACCCGCGCCCGGCGGCGTTTTCGGCCCGGAGGAAATCGCCCATGGCGTGGATGCGGTCGGCTACGGGCTCCAGCGCGCGGGCCCAGCCGGCCTCGACGGGCAGCGGGCGGTTACCTCCATCGGTGGTCCGGTCGGCCATCAGAAGCTCACCCATCCCCCGCGCAGCCACGGCTGGCGCCCGGCGACGGACACGGGCAGGCCGCGGTCCCGGTGGACGGTGCCGATGCGCCGGAAGCCCGTGGGCGGCTCGCCCGACGTCGTGCCCAGGAGGGTGTGGTCCTCCCCGCCGGCGAGCACCCACCGCCATGGGTCGGTGTCGAGCGCGTCGGCGGCGGCCATGAGCAGCTCCGGCGGGGCGATCGTGTCCTCGTCGACGTCGATGGTGACGTTGGAGGCTCGCGCGATCTCGGAAAGGTCGACCACGAGGCCGTCGGAGTTGTCGGTCAGCGCGTTGACGCCGGCCGCACGGGCGACGGGGCCGCGGCCGTAGGCGAAATCGGGGACGAGGTGCGCTTCGACGAGCGCCCGGAACTTGTCGGGGACCGCGGAGGGAGAACCGTACCGGCGGAGCAGATCCAGGCCGGCGCCGGAGTGGCCGATGCGGCCGGCGGCGATGACCGCGTCGCCCGGCCGGGCGGCGGAGCGGACCAGCGGGCGGCCGGGACCGCCGAGCTCGCCCATCGCGGTGATGGAGATGACCAGCGAATCGCCCCCGACGACGTCGCCGCCGACCAGTTCGGCGGCGCACTTGCGGCCCTGCTCGCGCAGCCCCCTGGCGATGCCCCGCACCACGTCGAGCTTCGTGTGCTCGGGGACGGACAGGCTCATGAGGATCGCCGTGGGGCGGGCGCCCATCGCCTCGACGTCGGCGAAATTCTGCACGGCGGCCTTCGCCCCCACCTGCTCGGGGGTGGACCACTCGAGGGAGAAGTGGCGGCCCTCGACGAGCATGTCGGTGGAGGCGATGTAGCGCGCGTTGGGGGTCGTCATCGACAAAACGGCTGCGTCGTCGCCGTTTCGGGCCGAGGGGGCGGCCTCCCGGATGGCCGCGATCACCGCGTGCTCGCCGACTTCTCCGACTGTCGTCATGGTTTTGGGGTCACCGTTCCTTCCGCGGCGCCGTGGCCCGCCCGGGACGCCGCGGGGTGGCGCGTCGCCCGGGGCGGTGGCGAAGTAGACTTTTCCCACATGGGAGAAAACGTTCAGGCACAGGGTAGCCGTCGCCGTGCGGGCATCGCACTGGCCCTCGCGGTACTGCTCGCTTTCGGCGTCATCGTCGGGGCGAAGTTTTTCCAGGACAAACAGGCCCGCCAGCCGGTGCTGCTGTCGACGCTGGAGATGCCGGAAGACGATTCCCTCAAGTGCGCCGAGCTCGTCGAACGCCTCCCCGACCGCCTGGACGGCCTGGTCCGCGCCGAACTCGCCGACCCGGCGCCGAAGGGCGCGGCCGTGTGGCGCAACACCTCCGACGACCGCGTGACGCTGCGGTGCGGCGCCCCGGTGCCGATGCAGTACACGGAGCAGTCCGTCACCGAGGAACACGACGGCGTCAAGTGGATCCGCATCGACGACCCCACCGACGGGGTCAACCTGTCCACGTGGTTCTCCGTGGGCCGCTCCCCCGTCGTCGCGGTGACGGCCGACTTCTCGCGCCCGGGCGCCGTGAAGGAACTGTCGAAGGTGATGGGCCCCGATTCGGAGGTCGGCGGCGCCCCCGCGGCCAACCCGATCCCGCTGACCGATCTCCCGGCCGACGAGGCCGATGACCGCTGCTCCGCCCTGATGGCCGCGCTGCCCTCGGAAATCGGCGAGCGCAAGCGCATCGAGGGCAAGAAGCTGCCCGCCGGGTCGATGGTGTGGGCCGATGACCGGGGCAGCCTGATTTCCCTGCGCTGCGGCGTCGCCGAGCCGGCGGGTTACGAGGACACGACGGAGCAGCTGACGCAGATCAACGACATCGTGTGGTTCATGGAGCCCTCCCTGACCTCCGGCGAGGTGGGCACGTGGTACGCGATGGGCCGCGAGCGGTTCGTCGCCGTCCACCTGCCCGTCGGCGAGGCCTCCGGGATCCTGCCGAGCCTGTCCAACATCATCTCGGCGAACCTGAAGAACATCTCGCCGAGCGAGAAGTAGCGGCGGCGCCCCGCGCTATCTCCGCGCGACCAGGGCGCGCTGCACCAGCGTGCCCAGCAGCTCCGGGTAGGGCACGCCGGAGGCCGCGAACATCTGCGGGTACATGGAGATCGGGGTGAAGCCGGGCATCGTGTTGACCTCGTTGAGCACCGGCCCCCGGTCGGTGACGAAGAAGTCGACGCGGGTCAGGCCGTCGCAGCCCAGCGAGCGGAACGCCAGCTTGGACAGCTCCTGCACCTCGGCGATGGTCTCGGCCGGCAGCGGGGCGGGGATCTGGGCGGTGACCACGTCGTCGAGGTACTTGGTGTCGAAGCCGTAGAACCCCTCGTCGGAATCCTCGGTGCCCGCCAGCTGCGCGGGCGCCGACGCGATGAGCTCGCCGTCGGGGCGCTGCAGCACGCCGCACTCGACCTCCGCTCCGACGATGCCCTTCTCCACGATCACCTTCGCGTCGTGCGAGCGCGCCAGCTCCAGGGCGGCGTCGAACTCGTCCCAGGAATCGACCTTGGAGATGCCGATCGACGAGCCGCCCCGGGCCGGCTTGACGAACACCGGAAGGCCCAGCCGCTCGCGGTCGGCCCCCGACAGCTCCTCGCCCTCCAGCAGCACCGCCTGCTCCCCCACGGGGATGCCGCCGGCGACGGCCAGGTTCTTGGTGCGCTCCTTGTCCATGCCCGCAGCCGACGCGAGCACGCCCGGCCCGACGAACGGGATGCGCGACAGCTCGAGAAGTCCCTGGATCGTGCCGTCCTCGCCGTTGGGGCCGTGGAGCACCGGGAAGACGACGTCCACGACGTCGAAAAGCTCGCCCGCATCCGGCCCCGCGACGAAGCGGAGCTCTCCCTTGCGCCGCGGATCCGCCGACAACTGCAGTTCGGCGCCGCCCTCGGCGACATCCGGCACGTGCGGCAGCTCGCGGCCGTGCTTGCTCAGCGCCTCCGGGGCCGAGGTGCCCGGGGTCCACGTGCCGTCGCGGGTGATGCCGACGGGCACCACGCGGTACGTCGCGGCGTCCAGGTGCGCCATGATCGCGCCGGCGGACACGCAGGACACGTTGTGCTCGGGGCTCGCGCCGCCGTAGAGGACGGCGACGGAAATGCGGTCATCGGTGCGGCCTTCGGGGCCGGCGGTGCGCTGTGCGGGCGAAGTCATGGTTTCGCATCCTACCCGCGGCCGTGCACCGCATTTGCTCACTCCGCCTTGCGGGAGCGGCCCATCAGCGCGCGGATCATCTCCTCGACGGATTCGCCCTCGTGGCACACCGCGTGGACCGCCTCGGTGATGGGCATTTCCACGCCGTGGCCGCGGGCGAGGTCGCGCACGGAGATGGACGAGATGACGCCCTCGGCGACCTGGCCGCGGGTGGCCTTCTGGGCCTCCTCGACGGTGTCGCCGCGGCCCATGCGCTCGCCGAAGGTGCGGTTGCGCGACAGCGGCGACGAACACGTGGCCACGAGGTCGCCGAGTCCGGCCAGGCCCGAAAACGTCTTCTCCTGCGCGCCGGCGGCGACGCCGAGTCGGGTGATCTCCGCCAGGCCGCGGGTGATGATCGTCGCCAGCGTGTTCTCCCCCAGCCCCTGCCCCGTGGCCATGCCGCACGCCAGGGCGATGACGTTCTTGCACGCGCCGCCGATCTCGCAGCCGACGACGTCGGGGTTGGTGTAGGGGCGGAAATACCCGGTGGCCACGGCCGCCTGCACCAGTTGGGCGCGCGTGACGTCGGTGCACGCGATGACGGTCGCCGCGGGCTGGCCGTCGGCGATCTCGCGGGCCAGGTTCGGCCCGGACAGCACGGCCACGCGCTCCTCGGGGACCTCGGCGACCTCGGTGATGACCTCGCTCATGCGCTTGTGCGATTCGCGCTCGATGCCCTTGGCCAGGCTCAGCAGCGTCGCCTGCGGGCCGATCAGGTCACGCCAGTCGGCGAGGTTCGCGCGCAACGTCTGCGACGGCACGGCCAGCACCACGATGTCGGCGCCGTCGAGCGTCCCGGCGGCGTCGTCGGAGGCGGTGATGTTCTCGGGCAGGACCAGGCCGGGCAGGTAGTCGGAGTTTTCGCGCGTGGCCTGGATGCGCTCCGCCTGCTCGCCGCGGCGGGCCCACAGCCGCACCGGGTTGCCCGCGTCCGCGAAGACCTTGGCCAGCGTCGTGCCCCACGATCCCGCGCCCATCACGGCCACGTCCACCATCGTCGGTTCCTTCCCGTCGATCCGTTGCGTCCCGTCGGTTCCCGTGTCCGCCGGAAAGGGCGCGAACGCGCCGCCGGAAACCGTTTTCGCCGTCAAGCCTAGCCGTGCCCGGCCCGGCCGCGTTCGGCAGGTGAGCCGATTCGGCCGGGGTTATGCTTGGTCGAAGCATGAACCCCGCCCACAGCCGAATGCCGCGCCGGCCCCGGCGCACAGGAGTCGCAGCCACATGACCATGCACGAAAACGACAAGGACCAGGTCAACGACCAGAGCCTGACGGGTCGGTTGCGCGAGATCGGCTCCGAGCCGGGCGAGGGCGTGGCCAAGCCGACGTACGCGGCGGGCGCGGTCCTGTGGCGCGGAGATGTGGCGGACCCGGAGATCGGCGTCATCCACCGCCCCGGGTACGACGACTGGTCGCTGCCGAAGGGCAAGCTGGATCCCGGCGAGAACCTGCCCATGACCGCCGAGCGCGAGCTACGCGAGGAGACCGGCTACACGGTGCGCCTGGGCAAGCTGCTGGGCAACGTCAGCTATCCGGTCGCCGGGCGCACGAAGCTGGTCTGGTACTGGACGGGCGAGGTCCTCGAGGGCGAGTTCACGCCCAATTCCGAGGTCGACGAGCTGCGCTGGGTCGGCTTCGACGAGGCCGCCGAGCTGCTGACCTACGACCTCGACCGCGACGTGCTGAACAAGGCCCGCAAGCGCCTGGGCAACGAGCCGGACACGCGCGTCATCTACGTCCGCCACGCCCGCGCGCACTCGCGCAAGAACTGGGCCGGCGACGACAACCTGCGCCCGCTGGACAAGAAGGGCCGCCGCCAGTCGGAGCTGCTCGTCCCGGAGCTGCTGCCCTTCCGCCCGGAGCGCGTGTACTCGGCCGAGCCGGTGCGCTGCCGCCACACCGTGGAGCCCCTGGCCTCCGAGCTCGGCGTCGACGTGGTCGTCGACGAGCTCTTCGGCGACGAGGCCTGCATCTCCCGCCTGGTCGATTCCCAGCGCCGCTTCATGGAGGTCGTCGCCGAGGGCGGCGTGTCCGTCATCTGCGCCCAGGGCACGGTCATCCCCGACACCATCGCGTGGCTGTCCGCCCAGGGCACGCTGCCCATCGCGGACATCCCCTGCAAGAAGGGCTCCGCGTGGGTGCTCGGCTTCAACGACGGCGTGCTCACCACCGCCGACTACTACGCCAGCGCCCTGCCCGTGAAGTAGGACCGCGGCCTTCCCGCTTTACGACGGAAAGCCGGCTCCGACGTTCGATGTCGGAGCCGGCTTTCGTCGTGAAGCAGTCAAGCGTCGAAGCCCGTGTGGGACGACGAACGGCGCACGGAGATTCCCTCGTCGTCCGCCCTGCCCTCCTTGACCACGGCCCGGAAGTAGTTGCCGGGCCGGAACGCCGGGCTGCGCGTCGCCGGGACCTCGATGGTCTCGCCGGTGTGCGGGTTGCGGGCGGTGCGCGGCGCGCGTTCGCGGGATTCGAGGGTGCCGAAGCCCATGATCGTCACCGACTTACCCTGGGCCACCGACCGGACGACGATGTCGAGCGTGCCCTCCACCGCGGCGGCGGCGTCGGCGTGGTTGATGTCGAGCTTCTCTGCGAGCTGGGCGACGAGGTCGGCCTTGTTCATCGCGGTTGGCCTCCGGGGAATTCGGGGGTGGGGCGAGCGGTGGACGGATGCGCGGCGTGCGGGCCAATTCATCGTTTTCGACTAATGCCGCCATTGAACCAATGGCCCGACTTTCTTCCCTCAACTTAACCGCGCATGCGAAAGGGCGCCACGCGAACGTGGCGCCCTCACCCCGGGCCGAACTCGGGGTTTACTGCAGGGTACGCGGCTTGTGCGACGGCCGGGATTCCTCAAATGCCTTAATGTCGGCTTCATTTCGGAGGGTCAGGGAAATGTCGTCGAGGCCCTCGCGCAGGCGCCAGCGGGTGTAGTCGTCCACGTCGAACGGCAGGACGACGTCGCCCGCGGCCACGGTGCGGCCCTCGAGATCGACCGTCAGCTCCAGGCCCGGCTCCTCCTCGAGCTTCTTCCACAGCAGCTCGACGTCCGACTGCTCCATCTGCGCGGCCAGCAGACCGGCCTTGCCGGAGTTGCCGCGGAAGATGTCGGCGAAGCGCGACGAGATGACCACGCGGAAGCCGTAGTCCATGAGCGCCCAGACGGCGTGCTCGCGCGACGAGCCGGTGCCGAAGTCGGGGCCGGCGACCAGCACGGAGCCGTCGGCGTAGACGGGGCGGTTGAGCACGAAGTCGGGCTCGTTGACGCGCCAGTTCTTGAACAGGCCGTCCTCGAAGCCGGAGCGGGTGACGCGCTTGAGGTAGACCGCCGGGATGATCTGGTCGGTGTCGACGTTGGAGCGCCGCAGCGGCACGCCGACACCGGTGTGGGTGGTGAACTTCTCCATTTTCGGAGTCCTTTCGGAGTACGTGTCGGTGTTCGGGCGCTACAGGTCTTCCGGCGACGCCAGGCGGCCGGCGACGGCGGAGGCGGCGGCGACCGCCGGGCTGACCAGGTGGGTGCGGCCGCCCTTGCCCTGGCGGCCCTCGAAGTTGCGGTTCGAGGTCGACGCGCAGCGCTGGCCCGGATCGAGCTGGTCGGGGTTCATGCCCAGGCACATGGAGCAGCCCGGCTGGCGCCATTCCGCGCCGGCGGCGGTGAACACGGCGTCGAGGCCCTCGGCTTCGGCGAGCTCGCGGACGCGGGCGGAGCCGGGGACGACGAGCATCTGCACGCCCTCGGCGACCTTGCGGTCGCGCAGGACGTCGGCGACTGCGCGCATGTCCTCGATGCGGCCGTTGGTGCAGGAGCCGACGAAGACGACGTCGATGGGCACCTCGCGCATCGGGGTGCCGGGCTCGAGGTCCATGTATTCGAGGGCGCGCTCGGCGGCGAGGCGCTCGTCGTCGCCGGAGATCAGCTCGGGGTCCGGCACGGTTTCGCCCAGCGGGACGCCCTGGCCGGGGTTGGTGCCCCAGGTGACGAAGGGGGTCAGCGCGGAGCCGTCGATCTCGACGACGGTGTCGAATTCGGCGTCGTCGTCGGTGACCAGCGACTCCCAGTACTCGACGGCGGAGTCCCACTCCTCGCCCCGCGGCGCGTGCGGGCGGCCCTTGAGGTACTCGTACGTGGTGGCGTCGGGGGCGATCATGCCCGCGCGGGCGCCGGCCTCGATGGACATGTTGCAGATGGTCATGCGGGCTTCCATCGACAGCTTGGAGATGGCCTCGCCGCGGTACTCGATGACGTGGCCCTGGCCGCCGCCGGTGCCGATCTTGGCGATGATCGCCAGGATCAGGTCCTTGGCGGTGACCCCGGGGCGCAGCTCGCCGGAGACGTTGACCGCCATGGTCTTGAACGGCTTGAGCGGCAGCGTCTGGGTGGCCAGGACGTGCTCGACCTCGGAGGTGCCGATGCCGAAGGCCATCGCGCCGAACGCGCCGTGGGTGGCGGTGTGCGAGTCGCCGCAGACGACGGTGGTGCCCGGCTGGGTCAGGCCCAGCTGGGGGCCGACGACGTGGACGATGCCCTGCTCGCGGTCGCCCATGGGGTGCAGGCGGATGCCGAATTCCTCGGCGTTGGCGCGCAGCGTGGCGATCTGCGTGCGCGACGTCGGCTCTTTGATCAGCTCGATGGCGCCGCCGCCCGCGCCGTCGGTGGGCACGTTGTGGTCCTCGGTGGCGATGGTGAGGTCGGGGCGGCGGACCTTGCGGCCGGCGAGGCGCAGGCCGTCGAAGGCCTGGGGCGACGTGACCTCGTGGACGAGGTGGAGGTCGATGTAGATGAGATCGGGTTCACCGTTCTCGCCCCGCTTGACGACGTGGTCGCGCCACACCTTTTCGGCGAGCGTCTTCGGGCTGGCGTCCGTGGTGCTCATGGTCACCTCTCGGGTCGTGATGGGCTGCTGTGTCATCCTTGGATCCGGGGCCCGGCACGGGGTGGCGGCCCCGGTCCGAGGGTCGGCCGGCGAACCGGCCATTACATCCCAGATCGTGAGATGTTAATATCATGGCATGGGACAGACTAGCACAGCCGACGCCGCCCCGATGAGCGGGATCAAGGTTCTCGACCGTTCGGTCCTCATCCTCACCACGGTCGCCGCCGGCCCCTGCACGCTGGCCGAGTTGTGCGACCGCACCGGCCTGCCGCGCGCCACCGCGCACCGCCTGGCCACCGCACTGGAGGTGCACCGCCTGGTCACCCGCACGCCCGACGGGCGCTGGACGACGGGCCCCGGTCTCACCGACCTGACCCCGGTCACCTCTGACCTGCTGGCCGACGCCGCCGCGCACGTGCTCCCCCGCCTGATGGAGACCACCGGCGAATCGGTGCAGCTGTACCGCCTCACGGGCGACACGCGCACGTGCATCGCCTCCCTCGAACCGCCCACCGGCCTGCGCAACACCGTCCCGGTGGGCTCGCGCATGCCGCTGTCGGCCGGTTCCGCGGCGAAGATCCTGCTCGCCTACGGGCCCGCCGGCTTGGCGGAGCGCATTTTGCCCGACGCCGACTTCGATGCCGCGGAGCTGGACGACGTCGCGAAGCAGGGCTGGGCCGAGTCCATGGGCGAGCGCGACCCG
This sequence comes from Corynebacterium hansenii, assembly GCF_030408795.1. Classification (NCBI taxonomy): domain Bacteria; kingdom Bacillati; phylum Actinomycetota; class Actinomycetes; order Mycobacteriales; family Corynebacteriaceae; genus Corynebacterium; species Corynebacterium hansenii. The sequence continues at coordinate 1,206,021 of NZ_CP047211.1, read as the reverse complement.
GCGCTGGCCAGCGTCTCCGCCCCGGTGCGCGACGGCGCCGGCGAGATCGTGGCGGTGCTGTCCATTTCCGGGCCGGTCGAGCGCCTGTCGCCGTCGCCGTACCAGGCATGGGGCCGCGAGGTGCTCACCGCCGCGGCCGACATGGAAAAGAGGTTGTAGTGCCGCGCGGGGCCTCCCCGGCATACCGTCATTTCGTCCTGGGCCTGTCGACGCTCGCCGCCGTCGGCTCCTCCGTCGTGCACATGGGCACGCCCTTCCTCATCCCGGCGCTGACGGCGTCGGGGCTGTCGCTGCCCGCCGCGGGATTGATCGCCGCGATGCCGGCGGCGGGCATCGTGTTCACGCTCATCGCGTGGGGGTGGTTCGTCGACGTCTTCGGCGAGCGCGCCGCACTGTCGCTCGGCCTGGGGTCGACGGCGGCGATGACGGCGGTCGCGGCATGGGCGGCCGACCGCGGACCCGCCATGCTGGCGGGCGCGCTGTTCCTGGCCGGCTGCGCGGCGGCGTCGGTGAATTCGGCGTCCGGGCGCGTGGTGTCGGGATGGTACCCGCCGTCGCAGCGCGGCACGGCCATGGGCATCCGCCAGATGGCGCAGCCGCTGGGCGCGGCGCTGTCCGCCGTGACGCTGCCGGTGCTCGCGGCGTCGCACGGGATCCGCGCCGCACTGTTCTTCGCCGCCGCCCTGTGCGCGGCGCTGGCCGTCGCCTGCCTGCTGGGCATCGCCGACCCGCCGCGCCCGGAGTCCGGATCGGCGGATCACGCGGCCGCCGCCGTGAGCCCCTACCGGGGTTCGCGGCACCTGGTGCGCATCCACGTCGCATCGGCGATGCTGTCGTGGCCGCAGTCGATGATGGGCTCGTTCATCCTGGTGTGGCTCATCGCGCGGGGGCATTCGGAGGTTTCCGCCGGCGTGATCGTCATGGTCGCCCAGCTGTCCGGCGCGGGATCCCGCGCGGCGATGGGGTTCATCTCCGACCGGGCCCGTTCGCGCCTGCGCCCCTACCGGCACGTGGCCATGACGACGCTCGGGCTGCTGCTGCTCATGGCGCTTCTCGACGGCCTCGGCGGCGGATCCGACGCGGCCGATTTCGCCGCCACCCCGCTGGGCATCGCGGCGACGATCGTCATCGGGGCGCTCGCGGTCGCGGCGGTATCGCCGAACGGCCTGGCGTTCACGGCCGTGGCGGAATACGCCGGGCCGCTGTGGTCCGGGCGCGCGCTGGGCACCCAGAACACTTTCCAGAACATTATCTACGCCGCCACTCCCCCGCTGGCCGGCGCCGTGGTGGCGGGCGCCGGGTTCCCCGCGCTGTTCGCCCTGTCGGCGGTCTTCCCGGCCATCGCGCTGGCCGTCGGGCCCCGCGACGACGAACGCCGCCACGCGACCCTCGACCCCTGACGCGCGCCCCCGGATTAGGCTGAACGCCATGGAGCTCACGGACCTCAGCGACAGCGCGCAGAATTACCTGAAGACCCTGTGGACGCTGTCCGAATGGTCGGGTGCGCCGGTGCCGCCGTCCGAGGTGGCGGCCCACCTGGGGCTGCGCCCGTCGTCGGTATCGGACCAGATCCGGCGCCTGCGGGAGCAGTCGCTCGTGGAGCACGCGCCCTACGGCGCCGTGTCGCTCACCCCGGAGGGCCGGCGGTTGGCTCTGCAGATGGTGCGCCGGCACCGGCTCGTGGAGACGTTCCTCGCCGAAGTGCTCGGCTACCCCTGGGACGAGGTCCACGAGGACGCCGACCGGCTCGAGCACGCCGTCTCCGACCGCATGCTGGAACGCCTCGACGAATACCTGGGGTCGCCCGCCCACGACCCCCACGGGGACCCCATCCCCGGGCCCGACGGCGACTTGGGCGATCGCGGTGATCGCCCGCTGACGTCGTCGAGGATCGGCGAGGCCATCGAGATCACGCGGATCAGGGACGCCGACCCCGCCCTGCTGCGCCATCTGGGCGCGCGGGGCGTGGTGCCCGGGGCGGGGTTCACGGTCTCCGACGACGGGGCGTCGTCGGGCGTCATCGCCCTGGAACCGGCCTCGCCGGAGGGCGGCGCCGTCGCGGTGTCCGTCGACGTGGCGGAATCCATCCGCATCGCCGCGCCGCGCGGCTGACCCTCAGGCGGGCATGGTCGCCCAGTACGCGCGGTCGTGATGGACCAGCGGCGGGCGGCGGTTGCCCGGGATATGGGTCTCGGTGGCCCTGCACAGCAGCAGCCTCGACTCCCCGACCGGGACGATCGTGAGGATTTCCGCGCTCATCCAGCCGTTGGAGCCCTCGATCAGCGGCAGGCCGTCCGCCGCCGGCCTCCAATTCACGCCGCGGAAGCGGTCGACGCCGGAGGTCGAGAAGAGGCGGGCCACGGCCTGCTGGCCGGCGGATAGCGCGTGGACGATGAGCCGCCCGGTCGCCTCCACGGCGGGCCACGATGACGAGCCCGCCTGCATGGAGATGGTGAACACCGCCGGATCGAGGGACACCGACGCGACGGACGACGCGGTGAAGCCCACCGGCCGCCCATCGGGGTCGACCGTGGTGATCACCCACACCCCGGCCGCGCAGCCGCGGAAGAACGTCCGCAGCCCCTCGCCGAAATGATTGGTTTCCGGGTTCATCGCCCTCCGGCCACCCGGGTCCCGGCCTTCGGCCCGGAACGCAGGGAATGCACTTCCTCGATGTGGATGACCACCGCGTGCTTCGGTTCGCCCATGCCGTTGGCCGCGGCGAACGCCAGGCAATCGTCCCACGCCGGGCCGTCGTCATGCAGTTCCGCGCGGCCGAGGAAGCGGTAGCCGTCGAGGTTCGGCCGGTCGATGACCGCCACCGCGACGGGAGAACCGGCCCTGATGTTCTCCAGGTGCTGCCCGCCGGTGTTCTCGTTGTAGATCAGGGCGTCGTCGCCGTACGCGCGCAGCGATCGCTTCGGCCCGACGTTGGGCCGCTCGCCGTCGGTGACGGTCGCCAGGATGGGCAGCTGCTCGGACAGCATTTCTCGCATGCTCTCGTCGATGAGCGCCATGTGGGTTCTCCTTCTCCCGCTCGGGCGGGATTGATTGATCGATGCACCACACCCTAAACTACGGTGCTACGTACTTCAATATTCGGACTACCGGAAAGGGATGAATGGGACTCATCGTCTACTTCTCATCCGCATCGGAGAACACGCGGCGCTTCGTCGGGAAAGTGGGGCTCGACGCGGTGCGCATACCGCTCGGCCCCAAAGACCCGCCACTGCGCGTCACGCGCCCGTACGTCCTGATCACCCCGACCTACGGGGGCGGCGCACTGCGGCACGCGGTGCCGAAACAGGTGATCCGGTTCCTCAACGACCCGGACAATCGCGCGCTGATCCGCGGCGTCATCACCTCCGGCAACACCAACTTCGGCGAGGCGTTCTGCTGCGCCGGCCCGATCATCTCCGCGAAATGCGGGGTCCCGGAGCTCTTCCGCTTCGAGCTGCTGGGCACCGACCACGACGTCGACGTCGTCCGCGCGGGCCTCGCCGACTTCTGGGCCACCGCAGCCCGCACCCACCCGACCAACGACCACACCAAGGACCACGCGACCACATGAACGACATCACCCCGCCGGAATGGCGCCCGGGAGACACCCGCCCGCTGCGCCCGATCAACTGGAACCGGCTGCAGGACGACAAGGACCTGGAGATCTGGCAGCGCCTGACCGCCAACTTCTGGCTGCCGGAAAAGGTGCCGCTGTCCAACGACCTGCCGAAATGGCGGCAGATGGAACAGCGCGAGCGGGACCTCACCGTCCGCGTCTTCACCGGGCTGACCCTCCTGGACACGGTGCAGGCGACCGTCGGCGAAGTCAGCCAGATCCCCGACGCCCGCACGGAGCACGAGCAGGCCGTCTACGCGAACATCGCATTCATGCAGGCCGTCCACGCGCGGAGCTACTCATCGGTGTTCTCCACCATGTGCTCGACGGCCGAAATCGACGACGCTTACGCATGGGCCACCGCCAATCCCCTGCTCCAGGTCCGCGCGACGGCCGTGATGGCCCAGTACCGCGGGCCCGACCCGCTCAAGCGGAAGGCGGCGGCGACGCTGCTGTCGTCGCTGCTGCTGTACGCCGGCTTCTACCTGCCGCTGCGCTTCTCCTCGAGGGGCGTGATGATGAACACCGCCGACATGATCCGCCTGATCCTGCGCGACAAGGCCGTCCACGGCTACTACTCCGGCTACAAGTACCAGCGCGGCCTGGAGGCTCATCCGGAGCGGCGCGCGGAAATGGAGGATTTCACCCTGGGCCTCGTGGAAGAACTGCTGGCCATGGAGAAGGCCTATTCTTCCGAGCTTTACGACGGCTTCGAGATGATCGACGGAGTCATGGCATTCGTCCATTACAACGCCGACAAGGCCCTGATGAATCTCGGGTACCGCCCGCAGTACGAGGGCGAGGCCTCGAAGGTGGAACCGGAGATTCTCGCCGCCCTCGCGCCGGATTCGGCGGAAACGCATGATTTCTTCTCGGGCTCGGGATCGTCGTACGTGATCGGCCGGGCCGAGGAGACCGACGACGGCGACTGGGCCTTCTAGGCGCCGCGTCCCGTGACGGTGAATTGTTGGGCCCCGTGACGTTGCGATCGGCTTCTGCGGCGGTTCAGCCGCCCCGCCACCGCAACCCGCCGGGACGCGCCGGCTAACCCACCCCGAATCGGGCCCGGCCGGCGCAACCTCCCGGAACGCGCCGGCTAGCCCCTGCTAACCCACCCCGAATGGGCAGACCCACCCGTTGCAGCGGGTGGGCCTGCGCATTCGGGGTGGGTTTACGTTTAGGGGCGATGCACCGACCGGGTGGACCGACGGTTTAGACCGAGGGTGCCGTGCGCCTGGCGCCACGACTCCCCGGGCGCCGCCACCCCAGTCGCCGGCGTTCGCAACTCACCGGGACAATGACGACTGGACGGGGCTGACGGATGCGCCAAAAAGAAGAAGGCCCCCACCGAGTGGTGGAGGCCTTCTGCGTTGTACCCCGTACGGGATTTGAACCCGTGCCGCCGCCGTGAGAGGGCGGTGTCCTGGGCCGCTAGACGAACGGGGCTCATGGACGGCGATGGGGCGATCCGTTTCCGGAAGCGCTCTTCGCTGACTTGAAGAAGATTAGCAACACCCTTCGCACACTCCTAATCGCCTGGTGAAGGGCACTTTTCGGCCCCACTGCAGCCCACTGCGGCCAATCCCGAGGACTATCCCGGCGACGAGTGCCGGCGCGCACCGCAAACTCGCCGAGAAGGTCCGCGTAGCCCTGCCCAAACCCGCTGCACCCAATCCTCCCAACGAAAAAAGAAGACCCCCACCGTGAAGGTGGAGGTCTTCTTCGTCGTACCCCGTACGGGATTTGAACCCGTGCCGCCGCCGTGAGAGGGCGGTGTCCTAGGCCGCTAGACGAACGGGGCGCAGAACTCCTGCGACCACCGTTGCAGATGATCTGGAATTCAGCTGGCCTACCAGGACTCGAACCTAGAATGACGGTACCAGAAACCGTAGTGTTGCCAATTACACCATAGGCCATTGCGCTTCCGGCTCCCGGCCTTGCGACCGGCTGCCGTTGCAACGAGGACTAATATAGCCAGAGTTCCCGGAAGCACACAAATCCCCAGGTCACGGCGATTATTGCGTCGCGTCGGCCTGCCAGGGGGTGACCTCGCGGGCGGCCTTGAGGCGGGCGAGCGACTTCTCGCGGCCGAGCAGCTCCATGGACTCGAACAGCGGCGGCGACACCTGGGCGCCGGTCACGGCGACGCGGATCGGGCCGAAGGCCTTGCGGGGCTTGAGCTCCAGATCCTCGATGAGCGCCTTCTGCAGGGCGGCCTCGATGGCGGGCGTGGTGAACTCGCCGTCGCCAAGCCCCTCGACCGCCGCGATGGCGGCGTCGAGCGCCGCCACGGCATCCTCCTTGAGGTTGCGGCGGGCCGAGCGCTCGTCGAGCTCGAACTCGTCGTCGGAGACCACCAGGAACTTCACCAGGTCCCACGCCTCGCCCAGGGTCTTGATGCGGGT